>JAJZED010000022.1 GCA_021805775.1 bacterium
TCATGCACAAACTCCTGGTTATCGCCTATGGGGTCCTCAAATCCCAACGACCCTTCAACGCCCAAATGGCTTGACGATCAACACGGAATCTCGATACGGTTGCTTCGCAACCTACTCGGCGTGACAAGCTGCGTGCGCCTCGATACGGTTGCTTCGCAACCTACTCGGCGTGACAAACTGCGTGCGCCTCGATACGGTTGCTTCGCAACCTACTCGGCGTGACAAACTGCGTGCGCCTCGATACGGTTGCTTCGCAACCTACTCGGCGTGACAACACCTACTCGGCGCAACAACACCAAATCGGCGAGACAACGTAGCGCCGGCCGCGGTTAGGGAGCGATATCGAGGCCGATATCGAGACTCGGCGCGCTGTGCGTGATGCGCCCGACCGAGATGAGATCGACGCCGCTTTTTGCTATCTCGGCGACGCGAGCGAGATCGACTCCTCCGCTCGCTTCGGTGACGAAGCGGCCGTCGACGATATCGACCGCCTCGCGGAGCATCTCCGGTGACATGTTATCGAGCAGTACCGCGTCGACCGGTTCGGCGAGCAGCGCGCGTAACTGATCGAGCGTATCGACCTCCACCTCCACCTTCACCATGTGGCCGATCTCGGCGCGAACGGCGGCAACGGCGTTGTGAATCGAACCGGCGAGCGCGATATGGTTATCTTTAATCAACACGGCGTCGTCGAGCGCGAAGCGGTGGTTCTCGCCGCCGCCGCAGCGCACGGCGTATTTTTCCAGCAGGCGCAAACCCGGCGTCGTCTTGCGCGTGCAGACGATGCGCGCCTTGGTATCGGCGACCGCGTCGACGTAAGCTCGTGCGAGCGTCGCAACGCCGCAAAGGTGCCCCAGCAGATTGAGCGCCGTTCGCTCGCCCGCGAGCAACGCACGAGTATCGCAGTCGACGCGCGCGAGCGTTGCGCCTGCCTCGAAACGCGCGCCGTCCTCACGCGCCTCGATCGCGCCGATGCGCGGATCGAGGAGTTCGAACGCCAGCAGCGCGGCATCGATACCGGCGAGCGTTCCAGGTTTTCGCGCGACGATCGCTCCACTCGCGCGGCGCCCGGCCGGAAAGATCGACTCGCTGGTGAGATCGCCGCCGCGACCGATATCTTCGAGCAACGCGCCGCGCACGATCGGCTCGACGAGTAGGCGATGGGGTTTACGCATGGCTCTCCATCTTCGTAAACGAACGCTTTGCAAACGCTTCGAGCGAACGTGGAAAATCGAGCCGGAAATGGCTGCCGCGGCTCTCTTCTCGCGCGAGCGCCGCCGAGGCGATCGCGTGCGCGACGACGAGCAGATTGCGTAATTCGCCGAGCGCGTTTGGAAACTCCGATGAGAGCGTGACGATGCGGGCGAGCGCGTTGTGCAGCCCGCGGGCATCGCGTAGCAAACCGACATCTGCGTACATCACGTTGCGGAGATCGAGAACCGCTTGTGCCAGCCGCGGCGAGCTATCGTGCGGCGGAATCGGCAACGGCGTCGGCCCGGTCGGTTCGAGCGCGGCCCCGCGAATATCGTCGGCGGCGCGCGACGCGTAGACCATCGCTTCGAGCAGCGAATTGCTGGCGAGCCGATTCGCCCCGTGAACGCCGGTCGCACTCGCTTCACCGCAGACCCAGAGCCCGCGCAGCGACGAGCGCCCCCATTCGTCGACGGCGACGCCGCCCATGTGATAGTGAGCGGCGGGTGCGACCGGTATGCGCGCGGTGCGCGGATCGATGCCGGCCGAGGTGCAGAACGCGAAGACCGTCGGAAAGCGCTCGGGAAAACTCTCGCCGATCGCATCGCGCGCATCGAGCCCAACGCTGCGACCCGCTCGTTCCTGTTCGAAGATCGCGCGCGCGACCACATCGCGCGGTGCGAGTTCGGCGTCGTCGTGAATCGCGGTCATAAAACGCTCGCCGAGATCGTTGACCAGCAGCGCACCTTCGCCCCGAATCGCCTCGGTGACCAGCGGCATCGGGTCGCGACCGATCGCAAGCGCGGTCGGGTGAAATTGCACGAACTCCATGTCGGCGAGCATCGCGCCGGCGCGCGCGGCCATCGCGATACCATCGCCGCTCGCGTCGACGGGGTTGGTGGTCGCGCGAAACAGTCGGCCCACGCCGCCGGTCGCAAGCACCGTCGCCGGCGCGCGCACGATGAATCTCTCACCGAGGTCGCGCGAACGAACGACCACTCCGGCGACGCGGCGCTCGCCGTCGACGAGAAGATCTTCGACGATGGTATCGGCGATCACATCGACATGATCGGAGGAACCGACCGCCGCAATGAGCGTGCGCAATATCTCGTGCCCGGTCGCATCGCCGCCAGCCTTGACGATCCGTCGCCGTTGATGGGCGGCTTCACGCCCGAGTGCGAGCGCTCCGTCGGCGGTGCGGTCGAATGCGGCGCCGAGTTCGAGCAGTTCCTCGATTCGCGCCGGAGCGTCGTTGGCAAGAATCTCCGCGATCGATTCGTCGCTCAAGCCCGCTCCAGCGATGCGCGTGTCTTGCGCGTGCAACTCCGGCGAGTCATCGCCTCCGAGCGCTGCGGCGATACCACCCTGCGCCCAATCGGTCGCCGCGCCGGTTCCCAGCGGACGCTTGCAGAGCACGGCGACGCGCAGCGGAGCGAGTTTATACGCGGCCATCAACCCGGCGATACCGGCTCCGACGACGACGACGTCGTAGTCGCGCTCGCGCATTACGGCGACTTCGGCGCGCGGCCGTAGGCGAGCATGCGATCGACGGCGCGGCGCGCCCGCACGGCGACGGCGGGATCGACGCTCACTTCGTATTGCATCGTCTCTAAACTATGCCGCACCTTCGCCAGCGTGTTGCGCTTCATGTGCGGGCAGAGATTACAGGGCCGCACGAATTCGACGTTACGAACGTTTCCGGCGACGTTATCGGCCATCGAACACTCCGTAATCATTACGATACGCGGCGTGACGCCTTCTGCGGTGCCGCGCCGCGATTCGCGTTCGGCGAACTCCACCATTCCTTGCGTCGAACCGACGAAATCGGCCTCGGCGAGTACGGCGGGCGGGCATTCGGGGTGCGCCAGCACGCGCAGGTTCGGGTCGTCGCGACGGAATGCGCGAATCTCTTCGGGCGTGAAGCGTTCGTGGACTTCGCAGTGCCCTTTCCACGCAATAATCTCTACGGTCGTCTGCGAAGCGACATATTTGGCGAGATATTCGTCGGGTAGAAAAATAATGCGCGGTACGCCGAGCGCCTCGACGACGTGTAACGCATTGCCGCTGGTCACGCAGACGTCGGATTCCGCCTTTACCTCGGCAGAAGTGTTGACGTAGGTGACGACGGGAACGCCGGGATAGCGCTCGCGTAACAAGCGAACGTCGGCGGCGGTTATCGATTCGGCGAGCGAACAGCCCGCGCGCAGATCGGGCACGAGCACGCGTTTTTCGGGATTGACGAGCTTTGCCGTCTCGGCCATGAAGTGCACGCCGCAGAGGACGATCGTCTCGGCATCGGTCTTCGCCGCTTCAACCGCAAGCGCGAGCGAGTCGCCGACGATATCGGCAACGAGATGGAAGATCTCGGGAACCTGATAGTTATGCGCTAAAACGACGGCGTTGCGCTCTCGCTTGAGGCGCTCGATGGCGACGACATCATCGACGTAGAGCGGCCACTCGATCGCCGGCAAGACGCGTTCGGCCCGCTCGAAGCGCGAGCGGAGCTCGTCGGGGATCGTCGGGGGGAGAAGTTCCGTTGCGCTCATCGTCGTACCATCGTTACCGTTGCGGGGGGCCTGTACCTACGACCTCGGTATTGGGGGCGTGGTTTCTTTATATGAAACCGCGGCGCAAGGCGATCACTGCGGCCTGGGTACGGTCGGCGGCTGAGAGTTTGATGAGCGTATCGCGGATGTGGCTCTTGACGGTTCCAAGGCTGACGACCAATCGTTCGGCGATCTCAGCATTGCCGACCCCATCGGCGATCAACCGGAGAATCTCGGTCTCGCGAGGGCTCAACGGCGACCCAACGTGACGCCCACGATCGCCGGTGAATTGCCGCAGCACGATATGTGCGATGCGCGGGTCGAAATACGCACCGCCGTCGGCCGCTACGCGAATCGCTTCGACGAGCCGTTCCGGATCGCCGGACTTGAGGCAGTAAGCGTCCGCCCCGGCCGCGATGGCGGCAAGCACGTTGGCCTCCTCGTCGACCATCGTAAGAATCACGATGTGCGTCGGCGACTGCATCGCGCGCAGCGATTCCGTAAGCTCGATCCCATCGAGGCCGGGCAGGCCGATATCGATAACCGCAACGTCGGGGCTTGTGTGCAGAATGAGATCGCGCCCCGTCGCGCCGTCCCCGGCTTCTCCGACCACCTCCATGCCCGCAGCAACAAGCGTAGCGCAGAGCCCAACGCGCGTTAACGCATGGTCTTCAACGACGGCAACGCGTAGCGCGCTCACCGCGTTTCCTCATCCGCCTGCGGCCGGTGTTGCGGGATCTCGATGACGAAACGGCTGCCGCACTCGCGCGGTTCGTACCTCACCGAACCTCCGTGTTTCTCTGCAATCAATCGCACAACGTAAAGGCCGAGGCCGGTGCCGCTGCCCCGCCGTCTCCTTCCGACGCCGAAACGTTGAAAGAGCGCGCCCCGTTCCCCCGGGGCGATTCCGTATCCGGAATCTTCGACCACCGTGCGGCCGTGGTCGCCATCGGCCGAGACGCGAATATCGACGGTGCCGGAATGCGGGCTCGCCGCAACGGCATTTGCCGCCAGGTTGGTAATCGCGCGCCGAAGTTCGAGCTTATCACCGACCACAAAGGCCGATTCGCCCTTAGCCTCGATCCTCACACCTCGCTCGCCGGCCATCGGTGAGAGCTCGTCGCAGACCGCACGAGCGAGCGTCAGAAGATCGACCGACTCATCGAGCGTCATCATATCGCCCGACTCGTAACGCGCAACCGTTAAGAGCGTGTCGACGAGTCGTTGCGATTCGGCGTTCGACTCCAAACTCGCGGCTAATACTTTGCGATATTCTTCGGGCAACGCACCAAACGCACCCCGATCCGCTTGGCGCATCGTGACGTCGGCAGCTGCAAGCGGCGTCCGCAAATCGTGAGCGAGTGCGTAAACCAGGTCGCGTATGACGCCGCTACGCTCCTCCGCAAGTTGATTGCGACGCGCCAATTCGGCCGATTGTTCGACGTTTTGCACGAAGAGTTCCGCTTGCGCTAATGCATTCGAGCAGCTTTCGAAGTACGCTTGTAGAAACCGCGCTTCATCGCGAATCCACGCCCGGTCGTCGCGCAAAAGGAGCAGGCGCGCCTCGGCGCCATGTCCTCCGGCCCCGGCTGCGATTGCCCCGTAGCGCGCACCAATGTTTTCCAACGCAAAACGGGCGACGATGTCGCCGTCGTCGAGCGGCCTCGCACCGTCGAGGCGTTTAGCCAACAGCGAGCGGAGTTCGGGGGGAAGGGCATCGCGCCGATGTTCCACATGCGCCGATTTGGCGACGGCATAGTACCACTCATCATTTTCAGCGATATCGGGAACGAGCAAGCCTCGATCTGCTGCGAAAAGCGTCAGTGCCTGGTTCAGCGTTCTCCGACGGACGAGTTCAGGGTTGAGGCTTTCGCGCACGCGCTCCATCGCGACTCGAAGGCTCCGTTCGCGTTGCATTTGCTCGGCTCGTGCCTCCGAAAGGCCGGCGCTGCGCCCCAAGCCTTGGGTTTTAACGACGAGAAAACCGACGAGCAGAAAAGATGCCGCGAGCAACGCTCGATCCCCAAGCGCGATAACATTGAAGCGCCCGTGGTCGTGAAGCGCGTTGAGGAAAGCCGCCAAAACGTTGGCGATCTCTGCGGCGACAACCAGGCCGATCGTGAGCCGCCTGGTGAGCGCGAGGCTGCTCAGTGCAATTGGAATATTCAGAAGAATCGATGCAATAAAGAGCTGGGGCGTGAGGAGATCGAGTAGCCAGACGGCGACGATCAGCAGGTAGCAAAGCGCAGGCAACGCGGGGAGCACGCGGAGTCGGTTCCCGGCTCGACCGGCGCACCCTGCGGGAAGCGCACGTTGAGATGGGAAGAGATACATCGAGATGGAAAGCAACGAGCGCCGCGAGAACGCCGAGGCACTGCTGGAAGAGTACGGACGCCGCCCGCGCCTCGTGATTTTTCTCGCCGCAGCACCCGGGGCAGGCAAGACGCGCCGCCTTATAGACGAGATCCGCCGCATGCGCGCGCAGGGACGCGATGCAGCGATTGGTTGGATCGATACCAAAGGGCGCAGCGATCTCGATTGGCTCGCCGAGGGAATTCCCCGCATTCCCCCACGCCGAGTCGATCGCAACGGCAAGAGTTTTGAAGATTTCGACCTCGCCGCCGCGCTCGAGAGAAAACCCGCCGTCTTAGCGCTCGATGAAGTCGCCCACGTAACGTTGGCCGGGTCGCCGTACGCCAATCGCTGGGAAGAAGCGTTGGCGCTGCGCGATGCGGGGATCTCCGTGCTCTGCGCGCTCAATATCGCTCACTTGGAAAGCGTTGCCCCAATTGCCGAACGGTTGACCGGATATCCATTGCGCGCGGTGGTACCGGACCGCTTTCTCGCCTCGGCCGATGAAGTTATTGCCCTCGATGTCTCTCCGCGTTTGGTGCGTAGCCGATTGCGTTCGGGAAAAATCGTGCGCGAGGCCGATGTCGACACCGCTCTCGAACGAACGTTCTCCGAACGATCGCTGCAAATTTTGCGCGAACTGTTGCTCCACGCGGTCGATACGGTCACGGTTCTTCGCGTCTCCGCCGAACGCGTGTCGACGGCGGTCGCATTCGTCCCGCAGATGCCGTCTGCGCAGGTTTACGTCGAGCGCGCGGCGGCCGTCGCCGACGCCCTCGATTTAGCGCTGGAGGTACGGCCGCTCGGCGAGGCGGATATCGCCGATCTCCACGAAGCGGCACGACGGAGTAACGCCGAGTTGTTGAGCGAGCCGATCGACCCGGCCACAATCGATCTCGAACGCGTGCGGGCGTCATTAATGATCGTGCCTCGGGGCACTTTCGCGCGCCGCATCGTCAACCGCGCTCTCGAACGCGACGTGTTCGTCATCGATCCGGAACAGTCGTTCCTCGCAGATCCCGTCGAGCCGCGGAGCCTCGACGAACAGCTCGGCGGCGCTAGCGAGCGCTACGGCAGGCTGACGGTCTATCTTGGCGCAGCGGCAGGTTCCGGCAAAACGTACGCGATGCTCGACCGGGCGCACCAGTTGCTCGATGACGGCATCGATGTCGTAGCGGCGTTCGTCGAAACCCACGGACGCCCGGAGACCCAGCGCATGCTCGAGGGGCTTTCAGAGCTCCCACGAAAAATCGTGACGAAAGAAGACATTCGTTACGAAGAGCTCGACCGCGATGCGACGATCGCGCGCCATCCGCAGGTCGCACTCGTCGACGAGCTCGCTCATACCAATGCCCCAAGCCTCTCCGCCCATAAACGTTACGAAGACGTCCTCGCACTTCTACGCGCGGGGATCGACGTCGTCACGACGCTCAACGTTCAGCACCTCGATGGGCTCAACGACACCATCTTTCGACTGACAAAAACGCGCGTCCGCGAGACGCTTCCCGACGGCATTCTCTCGCTGGCCGACGAGGTGATTCTCATCGACGTTTCACCGCATACGCTACGCGAACGCATGCGCGACGGAAAAATTTATCCTCGCGAACGAGCCGAACTTGCGCTCGCAAGTTTTTTTAGCGTCGAAAATCTCACCGCCCTTCGAGAGATCGCCCTTCGTGAAGCCGCGCGCGCTCGTAGCCGCGAACGCCACCGCGTTCCCTTCGAACGGCTCCTCCTCTGCGTGGGGCCGCGCCGTGAGGACCAGGCGTTAATCCGCCGCTGTAGCCAGGTCGCCGCGCGCTTGGGGGTAGAGTTTTCCGTAGCGATGATCCTCGAGCCCCGCGATGCCGCCGATCCGGAGCTTATCGCCGCCCTGCAGCGGGAAGCGCAACGACAGAGTGCGAGTTGGCAGCAAGAGACGACCGCCACCGCACCGCGGCGAATTATCGAGCTGGCTCGACTCGTCCCCGAAACCGTCGTCGCCGTGGCGAGCACGCTTCGCAAGCCGCGCTGGCCGCAACGCAATGCGTTCGCACGCCGCGTTCTCGACGCCGGTGCGCGCGAGCTTATCGTCCTGACGCGCCGTTAGCGAAGCCGATCGAGCGCAAGATTCAGTGCGAGAACGTTGATGCGCGGCTCGCCCAGGATTCCTAGCGTTCGCCCATGCGTCTCTTTCGAGATGAGAGCGAGCACGCGATCTAACGCGAGTTTGCGCGCCGCCGCGACACGCGGAGCTTGATAACGCGCGTCGGCGGGCGATATATCGGGGTCGATCCCGCTCCCGCTATCGGTGACCAGATCGACCGGCGGAGTCCCGACGGTGGGATTCGAGCGCTGCAATCGCGCGATCGATCTCACCTCGCGCGCGAGCAAGATTTTGGAATCGGGACCGAGATTCGATCCACCCGTCGCCGTCGGATCGTAGCCTTCTTTGCCCGCCGCCGAGGGGCGCCCGTGGAAGTACCGCGCTCCACGCCATAATTGCCCGACAATCGCCGACCCGACGATGCGGTCGCCGACGCGCACGTACGAACCCGAGCTCTGCCACGAAAACGCTGCGCGGCCTATGCCCCAAATCGCTATGGGGTAGCAAAATCCGAAGATTACCACGGAGATCGCCGTCATACGAAGGGCCGTCCAAAAATGCTTCGACATACGCCTATCCCGCCAAATGAAGTGCTTGCAAGAGGAGATCGATCGCTTTTATGCCGACGAACGGGACGATGACTCCGCCAAGGCCGTAAATAAGTACGTTCGTACGTAACGCAACGGCAGCGCCCCGCGGTTCGTAGCGAACTCCGCGTATCGCCAATGGAATGAGCGCGATGATAATGAGCGCGTTGAAGATGATCGCCGAAAGAATCGCGCTCTGAGGAGTCGCAAGATGCATGATGTTGAGCGCGGCCATCGCCGGGTACGATGAAATAAAGAGGGCGGGCAAAATCGCAAAATATTTCGCCACATCATTTGCAATAGAGAAGGTGGTGAGTGCGCCGCGCGTCATAAGTAATTGTTTGCCGATTTCGACGACCTCGATCAATTTTGTCGGATCGGAATCGAGGTCGATCATGTTCGCGGCCTCTTTCGCAGCCTGAGTGCCGGAGTTCATTGCCACCCCAACATCGGCCTGTGCGAGCGCCGGTGCATCGTTGGTGCCGTCACCGGTCATTGCGACGAGCCGTCCGGCGGATTGTTCGCGTTTTATTAGGTTCATTTTTGCTTCGGGCGTTGCCTCGGCAAGAAAATCGTCGACGCCGGCCTCCTTAGCGATGGCAGCTGCCGTCAGCGGGTTATCGCCGGTAATCATTACCGTGCGAATACCCATAGCGCGGAGCCGTGCGAAACGTTCGCTCATCATCGGTTTCAGAATATCCTTGAGAGCGATGAGCGCGACGATCTCTCCGTCGACGGCTAGCAGCAGCGGGGTTTCACCGCGACGCGCTACTCGCTCGACCTCGCCGGCGAGCGGGTTCCGGCCCGGGCCGAATTCCTTGCACCACGTTACTACGGAATCGGGCGCACCTTTGCGGATTTTTCGACCGTCGGGTAGGTCGACACCGCTCATTCGCGTGTAGGCGCTAAACGGCACGAACGTCGAGCCTTCGGGTATATTTTCGGAAGCCTCACCGAGTAGGCTGCGCGCAAGGGTAATCAACGAACGCCCTTCCGGGGTTTCGTCGGAGAGCGATGAGAGCAGGGCCGCCAGCCGGGCCGCTTCAGCGTCACAGCCGGGAGCGACGAGAATCTCCGAGGCTTGGCGGTTTCCCAACGTTATCGTTCCGGTTTTGTCGAGCAAGAGCGTATCGACGTCGCCCGAAGCCTCGACCGCGCGGCCGCTTGTGGCGAGAACGTTTCGCTGCATGACGCGATCCATGCCGGCGATGCCGATTGCACTCAATAAACCGCCGATGGTCGTTGGAATCAAACAGACGAGCAGCGCCACGAGCACGACGGTGCTTGCGTGCGTACCCGTAAAAGACAAAAACGGCGAGAGCGTTGCGACGACGAGCACGAAGACGATCGTTAACGCAGAGAGTAAGATCGAAAGCGCTATCTCGTTGGGGGTTTTCTGCCGTTGGGCACCTTCAACCAGCGCAATCATCCGGTCGAGAAAGCTCTCGCCGGGATTCGTTGCGATGCGCACGACGATGGAGTCGGAGAGAACGCGCGTGCCGCCGGTAACCGCACTTCGGTCGCCCCCCGCTTCGCGAACGACCGGCGCCGATTCTCCCGTGATCGCCGATTCATCGATCGTCGCTGCGCCTTCGACGATGTCGCCGTCGCCGGGAACGATCTCGCCCGCATCGACGACCACGACGTCGCCCCGCCGCAGCCGGCTCGCCGATATCTCTTCGATCGCGCCGTCGGGAGTGCGGCGGCGAGCGATCGTGTCGCTCTTCGTGCGGCGCAGATGCTCGGCTTGTGCTTTGCCGCGCCCTTCGGCAACCGCCTCCGCAAAGTTCGCGAAGAGCACCGTAAACCAGAGCCAGGCGGCGATTGCAAAATCAAAACCTACGGCACCGCCGTGCGTGAAGAAATCTCGGAGCCAGAACGCAGTCGTTAGGAGCGCGCCGACCGCCACGACAAACATCACCGGATTTCGCAGTTGAACGCGCGGATCGAGCTTTGCAAAAGCATCGAGAAAAGCGCGCCGAACGATCGCGTACTCGAAGAGCGGGCGCACCTGCGAGTGCTGCGCCGACGAACGACGATGCGGCATTAGAACGTTCTCCCGGAATGAAGCAAATAATGGTCGGCGATCGGCCCCAGTGCGTCGACGGGCAAGAATGTGAGCGCCCCGACGATAAGAATGGTCCCGATCAAAAGGACGACAAACGTCGTGGAACTCGTCGAGAAGGTACCCCGCCCCGCTACGACCTTCTTTTTCTCGGCGAGCGAACCGGCGAGCGCGAGGAGGGGAATCGCCATAAAGAACCGTCCGAAAAACATGACGATTCCTGTCGAGATATTGAAGAAGCGATTATCGCCGAGCCCCGCAAATGCGCTGCCGTTATTTGCATTCGCCGACGTGAATGCATAAAGGATTTCAGAGAACCCGTGGGGCCCGCTATTTCCAAGCGTCGCGGTACCAGCGGGGATCAAGACCGCGATTGCCGTCGGAACGAGCACCATTAACGGCGTGACGAGAAAAGCTAGGAGCGCAAGTTGGACTTCGCGGCGCTCGATTTTTTTGCCGAGCAACTCCGGAGTTCGCCCCACCATGAGCCCGGCAATAAAGACTGTAAGCACGACGAACTCGAGCATGCCGTAGAGTCCGCTGCCGACGCCGCCAAAGACCACTTCGCCGAGTTGGAGGTTTACCATCGCCACCAAACCTCCAAGCGGCATAAACGAATCGAGCATTGCGTTCACTGCGCCGCAAGACGTTGCGGTGGAGGCTTCGTCAAAGAGCGCCGAGCCGGCGATTCCAAAGCGGCTCTCTTTTCCTACCATGTTCCCACCACGAACGCCGAGATGATGCAACAACGGATTGCCCGCCGCCTCTGCGTGGTACATGACGCCGAAGCCGATGACAAAAAGAACGGACATCGCGGCAAAGAGCGCCCATCCCTGCCCGGTGTCGCCGGCCATCTTGCCGTACGTATACGTAAGGCTCGCCCCGATGAGAAGAATCGAAAGGACTTCGAGTACGTTCGTCAGCGGTGTCGGGTTCTCGTTGGGCGAGGCACTATTTGCATTGACGAACCCGCCCCCATTTGTGCCCAAATCCTTGATCGCTTCTTGCGATGCCATCGGCCCGCCCGTAATCGTCTGTCTCCCGCCGCTTATCGTCGCCACCGTGCGATAAGGAGTAAAGTTCTGCGGAATTCCTTGCGCGACGTACACGATTGCCAACGCGGCGGAGATCGGCAGGAGGACGTACAGGCACGCGCGCGTCAGATCGACCCAAAAGCTTCCTAACGTCGTCGCGGTTTTTGCGGTGATTCCGCGTACGACCGCAATTGCGATGGCGATACCGACGCCGGCCGAGACGAAATTGTGCCATGCGAGCCCCGCCATTTGCGATAAATAGCTCAGCGTGCTCTCGCCTGCATAAAATTGCCAGTTCGTGTTGGTAAGGAAACTGATCGCAGTGTTCCAAGCTAAGCCCGGTGATAGGTTTGGAAAGTGCTGCGGATTGAGCGGCAACCACCCCTGGACCAGTAACAAGACGAACAAGTAGAAGAAACTTATCGCCGAGAAAGCGAGCATCGCAAAGGTATAGCGCTGCCACGACATTTCGTCGTCGACGCCGACGCCGCCGAGGCGATAGATCGCCGCCTCAACCGGCGCCAACACCGGCGAGAGGCGGGTGCGCCTCCCGGTAAACACCGCGAACATATAGGAACCCAGCGGCTTCGTTAGCGCGAGCAGCGCGCCGAACACAAGCGCCGCCTGTAGCCAACCGGTCAAACTCATCGCCAAAATCCTAAAAGCGCTCGGGGCGCAACATCGCGTACGAAAGATACGCGAGAACGAGGATCGTGAGCGCGAGGCAAATCGTTGCGTCGATCACGAGCGAGCTACAGCCTCCCGGTCGCGCGGACGTAAAGCTCGGCAAGCCCGAAACACGCAGCGGAGAGCGCGACGAGTGCAAGCAGGTAGAGAATCATGGTTGAACTCCCATTTCGACGGCAATGCGCGTTTGGTTTCGCCCGTTTCCATCGACGCCGAACCCGAGCCCCGGCGCGTACGCGGCGAGCCTCGCGCAGGCGAGCTCCGCGCGAATGAAGAGCCTACCGATGCGATAGGTCGGCGTCAGCGTGACGGTTTGGAGCGCGCTTCCCGGGCCGTACCCTAGAAGGTCCGCATTCGCTCCGAGGTCGCCGAATGCACTTGCGTCGCGCGCGTTCTCGTAGCGAAAACCAAACGAGAAGCGGGGCGACGCCGCATAGCTCCCCAGAAAGACGGCAGCGACGGCGCGCTCGGCGCGAGCGTACCCAAGCGCGCGCGAGGCCGGCGACCTTACGAAGAGCAAATACGGTTGCAGGCTCCATTTTCCCGATTGCGCTTCGTACATGAGATCGTATTCGGTTTTATTGGCGACGGTCGTCGTCATATTCGGCGCACTTGCGACCGGGGGAACGAACGCAGCGAATGAGAGCGTCGTCGTCGAAGAAAATGCATAACCGAGCGAACTTGCGAGGGCGCCGTAATGCCCCGAATAGTAGCCGTCGTCATCTTCGACCGCGATACTCAAACGTTTGTTGTTGTATCTCGCTCGAACGCCCCGCGATATCGTCGGCTCGAGCGCCCACCCAATCCCGCGCTCGATATTGTTATTTTGATACGTAAAGATCGATTCTTGGCCGAGGAGCGTGGCAAGCTTACCAACGCGAAAAACGAGGTGCGTATTAGGTTCGTAGGAAACGTTCGCAAGCGGCAACGCACCGAAGAGCGCGGTATTTGCATCTGCCTGAAGCGTGGGGTTCAGCGCGCTGCCAAGCGTCGGAAAGGCATACGCCCCGGCCGTCGCGCCGAAGGAAAATTTCTTGCTCTCAACATTTACCGTCACAAGCAGGTTTGAAATATCTGCCCGGTTCGCTCGATCGACGCCATGCGCGTTGTCGAGCGCTCCTGTGGGGTTGATGCCGTAGGTGTGGAACGCCGCGATACTATAGACGCCGCTGAGAGTCACCGCCGGGGTCGGGCTCGGTATCGGCGTCGCCGCCGCGACGCAGGGCGCGAGGCGGGCGAAACAGAGCGTGCCGACGAGCAACGTGCTCGCGATGAGATAAGGCATTGGAATCGATGATAATACGGGCGTCGGCATCCTGCCATCCGCCAAGCGACCTATCCGCTCGGCTACGTCCCTCTCCGCCCACCGCGTTGCATCATTACTCGATAGAATCCGGGTCGAAAATAGAATCGACCGGCTGGGAGAACAATTTCGCGAGTTTGAACGCCAACGTCAGCGAGGGTGCGTACTTTCCCGCTTCGAGTGCGACGATGGTTTGGCGCGAGACGCCGATGCGATCGGCGAGATCGGCCTGCGTGAGCTCGCGTTCCGCCCGCAAGACGCGAAGGCGATTCTTCATTCGTAGCGGCGACGCGCGTACGCGGCGCCGATCGGCAATATCGCCATAAAGCAGACGAACCAGGCCCACGAAGGCGGGCTGGCGATGCCGGCGTTTTCAACGATGGTGGCCGTGATCGCCAGCATCGCGGTAATTCCCCCGGCGACGGCCATGCCTTCGAGCAGAATCTGCCGTTGCAGCTCGTCGATACGCGCGACGTGGCGGGCGAGCGCGCAGAAAAGCAGCATGACGCCGGGAATCGGCAGCAGCGCGGCGAGCGTGCGTTCGAGCGTGGTGAGCTCCGGGCGCCCGAGGAGGGCGAGGCTCACGAAGAGCCCGAGCAGATAAAAGAGGAGCGCGCCCGAGAGCTCCAGGGCGTAGCGGCGCCCATTCGTACGGTCAATCATTGGAATAATGTATAGTATTTACGACATAAAGTCAATTATACACGACTTTTTCTTCCTGGAACCATCCACAGGAAGGGCGGAGCCCGCTGCAACCTCCCGAGGCGAGGGCGCGTCATATCGGGTGGCCGATTCGTCGGCCGCAAAATATCCTCACCATCCCGCTCGCGCGTAAGGAAGATTCACAGAGTATGGTTCAGGTTGGTAAAGCAGCCCCGGAGTTCACATTGGCCAGCACCAAGGGTGCGACCAGTGCGAAGGATCTCGGAAAAGAGATCGCGTTAAGCGACTATCGCGGCAAATGGTTAGTTTTCTTCTTCTATCCGCTCGACTTCACGTTCGTTTGCCCAACGGAGATCACCGCGCTCTCCGATCGCGCCTCTGAATTTCAAGAGTTCGATTGCGAGATTCTCGGCTGTTCGACCGACTCGGTCTTCAGCCACTGGGCATGGCTGAACACGCCGCGTGAGAAGAACGGCATCGCCGGCACGCAGTTCCCGCTCGTCTCCGATTTCACGAAATCGGTCGCGCGTGCGTACGGCGTTCTCGACGAGAAGAGCGGCGTCGCGCAACGCGGGCTCTTCATTATCGATCCCGACGGCGTGCTGAAGTACGCAGTCGTCACCGACGATAACGTCGGTCGCAGCGTTGAAGAGACGCTTCGCGTATTGCAGGCGCTGCAAACCGGTGGGCTCTGCCCGGCGGAATGGAAGCCCGGCAAAGCTCTGTTGCAAAAAGCATAATGGCACTCCGGATGCGCAACCCTCTCCCATCGTTGGAGGGGGTTGCAACCTGGTGCGCGGGCGGCGCGCCGAGCGCCGCGGAACTCGCCGGGAAGCCCGTCGTCGTTAGCTTTTGGTCGCTGAGCTGCCACCTCTGCCACGAAAGCGCCGAGGCATTCGCCCGCGTGCGCGACCGCTTTGCGCCGCTGGGCGTGGCATTCGTTGCAATCCATCAACCGCGCTCCGAGAACGAACTCGATCTCGCCGCCGTCGAAGCCGACGCACGCGGTGAGATGCAACTCACGCAACCATGTGCGATCGATAACGAGCACACGCTCGTCGATCGATTCGAAAACCAGTTCGTACCGGCGTTCTATGTCTTCAACCGCAACCACGAGTTGCGCCATTTTCAAGCGGGCGGCAAAGGCTTCGACCGCGTGGTCGCGGCGATCGAGCGCGTCGTCGAGGAGCCCCCGGTCTAACACCAGGGTTCTTCCAACCCGCGCACTAACGATTCGGCGCAATGGGTGAAACGCTCGCTGTTTTTTGCGGGCCCTCGCTTCCGAGCGAGGACCGCGTTGCTATTTCCGGCGCGACCTACCTTCCGCCCGCAGGGCGCGGCGATATCGAGCGCGCGGCGCGCGACTACGATGCCGTGCTGCTGATCGACGGCGTTTTTCACCACGATCTCGCTCCGTCGCCAAAAGAGTGCTTCGCCGCGCTCGCGCATGCGCGCATGTTCGGCGCATCGAGCATGGGCGCACTGCGCGGCGTCGAGTGCGCGCCCTACGGTTTCGTTACTTTCGGAGCGATCGCGCGCTGGTACGCTATCGAGGCGATCGACGGCGACGATGAAGTAGCACTGCTCACCCACCCGCAGACGCACCTCGCGATGACCGTTCCACTGGTAAACGTCCGCTACGTCGCCTGGCTCGCCGTGCGCCGCAAGTTTTTGAGCGCCGACGAGGCGCAACGTTTCATCGCCGGATCTCGTACGATCTACTACATGGAGCGCAGTTGGGAAGAGTGCGTCGCGCACGCACCGTCGCGATCGCGCGCGGCGCTGCTGACGATCGCCCGCAGCGAGGGCGATTTGAAGCGACACGATGCGCGCTTCGCACTGCGCAGCGTGCAGCGTGCGTTGGCGCGCCCGTGGCGGCGCGATGAACGCGCCGCACCGACGGCCCTCATGGCCGCGAGCTTCACTCCGCGCGACAGCTCGCCGATCGCGCTGCCCGCGACGATGCCGAAAGCCGCCGGCACCTACGACCGGGCGGTGCCGTTTGCACGGACGCTCGCGCTGCTCCCCGAATTGCGGCGCCGGTACGGCATCACGCGCGTTGCCGACACGACGCTGCTCGACCGCACGAGCATCCCTACCTACAGCGCCTTCGTTCCGCATTCGCCCGATTTGCTCGGCGTCTATAACGGCAAGGGCATCACCCGCGAAGGCGCGATCGCGAGTGCGGTGATGGAGGCGAGCGAACGGCAGATCGGCGCGCGCGCCGCGCTCGTGCGGCGCAGCGAATCGCTGCACCACGTTGCAGAACGCATCGATCTCGATGCATGCGGATTACGCCCGGAGGCGCGCGATCTCGTCGTCGATTGCGTGCTCGGCACCGAACTGCTCTCGGGGGATGCGATTCCGGTGCCGCTCGCGATGGTCGAGTGCCCGTGGTTCGGAGAGAGACTCTTCGCGACGACGAGTACCAACGGGCTCGCCTCGGGAAACAATTCGACCGAAGCGCTCTACCACGCGCTCTGCGAACTCATCGAACGGCATTCCTGGGCGCTCGCACACGTGCGTTGTTCGCTCGCGCCGAAGTTCTTTCTCGGCCCCGACGCACCCGAGCGCGCGCTGATGCCCGAGATCGAACTCCCGGTCGGCGAAAGCAACGTCGATTGGTTGGTGCGCGAGTTGCGCGGCGCCGGGCTTACCGTGCATGCATTCGCGCTCGACGAACCGCCGCTGCCGATCGCGGTGCTCGCTTCGATCTCCGAGCCCGATGCGCCGATTCCGATGGCGCACATGGGGCTGGGCTGCGCGCTCTCGCCGGCGCATGCGCTCGCGCGCGCGCTCACCGAGGCATTGCAGAGCCGCGTCGTCGACATTCAAGCGGCGCGCGAAGATATGTTGCGCGCCGACGAACCGAAGGGAATCATGGGCGATCACGCGCGGCGATTAGGCGAAGCACCGAAGGGGCGCTGGTATCTCGATCTCCCCGCCGAACGCATCGCGCTCGCCGATCTTCCCGACCGCAGCAGCGACGATCTCGCCGCCGATCTGCGTGCGACGCTCGTCGCCCTGCGCGACTATGGCATTCCCAGCGTCATCGCGGTCGATCTCTCGCCGCCCGATCTCCCGATCTCGGTCGTGCGGGCGATCGTGCCGGGGTTGGAGAGTTTTATGATCGACGGCGTGATGCGGGCGCGGGCGCGGGCACTCCTCAACCCGTTCGCGGTGGCATGACCGTGCGCGAACAATCGTTTATGGATGCGATCTTGCACGGCGTTACGCCGACGAACGAGCAATGCATCGCATACCTCAATGCTTTTCACCATCGTATGCCGGGCATAACCAGCGAAGTCATGCTCGGCTTGCGCACGGCCGAAGGCCGTACCTCGTACGAGGTTGTCGCCGACCGTATCGCCGCGACGGAGCCCGCCGGCGTTCTCGACATCGGTTGCGGTGACGGAGAGCTTCTCGTTGCGCTGAAATGGCGCAGCCCTCGCGCCGCACTCGCGGGGATCGATCTCTCGGCGGAGGAACTCGCGCTTGCAACCACGCGCCTTGCCGGGAGCGGCGCCGACCTTCGCATCGCATCGGCTGCCGCGCTGCCGTTCCCCGATGAAGCCTTCGCCGCCGTCGCCGCGCACTTAGTGTTCATGCTGATCCCGCAGGTCGAATCGGCACTGCGCGAGGTCTATCGCGTGCTTGCACCGGGCGGAACTTTTGCGTTCTTGCTTCCGCGCCCGCCGAAGCACTCAACTCACCTGAGCGATCTGCTGGGAAAGCTGACGCGAAAAATTGCGATCCGCTACCCGGAATTTACGCCATTCTCAATTGGAAATCGCGCCCTCTTCGAACGTTTTGGTATCGCCGATTTGCTCGTGAGCGCCGGCTTTACCGCGCTACCGAGTTTCGACGATTTCGAGGTGAGCGCAGCGTTCGATGCAGAATCGCTCTGGCGAGCAATCTCCGGACGTTACGTTCTCGGTTCGCTCGACGAAGAGCTGACCTCCGAGCTACGCAACATTGTCTTTTCGGCCGTTGCGAACGGGGAGTTCGAGTACCGCGAGTCGTTGCGTCTCGTTGCAATTCTCCGATAGCGGCGGGAACGTTTCACGCGGGCAAGAAGGTTGGGCGCGGTCGCCGTTCGTGAATCGAGCGGCGGGGAACTTCTATTGCTGCCTCGCACCTGAAAGGATCGAAACGGAATGAATGACGTAGCCCGCCGCGCGGTTGCCGCCGGTTTTCTGTACGCCCTCCAAACCACACCCGCGCTTTTCGACGAATGGATGAAGATCGCGAAAGACGACGCCGCCGCTATCGGCGCTCTCGTCGCCCGGACGCTCGGCCTCGCGCAAGTGCCGACGGCCGAGGATCTCCACGCGATGGCGCACCACGTCGCCGAGTATCTCTCGGGAACGGTTGCGGAGATTCAGGCTGCCAACGCCAATGCCCCGATAACGGTGGGCTTCTTTTTTCTTATGCAGCACTAAACGAACGGACGTACCAGGCGGCGAGCTGCGCGCGCGAGCTCGCCGCCGTCTTCCCGAAGGCATTCGCGATATGCCCCTCCACCGTGCGCTCGCTCAGCACCAGCCGCTCGGCGATCTCCCGATTGCTCAACCCCTCGGCGACGAGACCGGCAATCTCGCGCTCGCGGCGCGAGAGCGCTTTGAGCCCGTCGGACGCGGCCTGGTCGCGCGTCGCAGCACCGAGCAACCGCGCGGAGAAGTACGGCGCGCCGAGCGCGTTGAGTTCGTCAAGCAATGCCGCCCGGTCTCCACTGTCGATTTTTCGGCGCAGGGCGCGCGAAGCATAGAGATGTGCAAGCCGCGCCATCGCCTGCGACCACCGCTGACGATCCATTCGCAGAGCACCGGAGGCGAGACGTTCGAGCAGTTCCACGTCGCCGAGCCGCTGCGCGGCGATGCTCGCAACCACCGGAATAGGGAAAAGGTCGAGTGGGAGCGGCCGGCGCTCCATCGCCGCAATCGCCCGTTCGAGCACCGCCCGCGCCGGCTCGCGATTTTTCGCTGCGGTTAGCGCCGCAAATGCGCAGGCGATCGGAACGAACGTGAAATTTTGCTCCTCGTTGAGAAAACGGATGCCCTCGCTTGCAACGATCGCCTCCAATCGCCGCGGCAGGGCGCGCTCGCCGACAGCCGCCGCGCTCGCGGCGAGCCCAACGAGCGCGCGCCCGGCGTAGCTTCCCGCAATAGCGAGCAGCGAATCGTGAACCTGCGCGATTGCGTCGTCGCATTGCCCGTTCGCCATTTCGGCGAGCGCGCGTGCGCAGAGTGCGGGGAAGGTCCCGGCGAGAGCTCTTGGGAGAGCGTACGCTTCCTTGACACCGTCGGTATAAACTTCCCGAAGGAACTCGACATTCGCCGACATGAAGGCGGCGACGGGCGGTGCGCCGCTGTCGTCGACTGCAAGCATCGGAAGCGATGCCGGCGTACTCCCGCCCCGATGAAGCACCATCGCATCGAGCGCTTTTAAGCGCGCCGCCGCAAGTGGAGATGCCAGCATGGCTTCGGGGAGCTGGGCTCGCGCGCGGAGGTACGCCTCTTCGTCGAATTCGCCGGTCGCCGCTGCCATCCGACTAAATGTAACGGTCGCCCGTACCGCCGGGTGAGCTTGCGGTTCGTCGTAGCGCGCGCAGAGCTCCTCGAAGCGCTCGCGTGCTCCGGTGTGCCAGGTAGACATCAGCAACGAAGCGATAAGCTGTGCGGCCTTGGGATCGCACGATGGATCGTCGACTCGCGCGAGAGCCTCGTTCGAGATGCGCAGACTCTTCCGTTCATCCCCGAAACCATTATAGAGACTCGATAGCACCGTACTCGTTGCAAGGAAAGCCGCTTCGTCGGATTCGATCAGCGGCAGCAAACGTTCGAGCGCGCTTGCCTGTAGCGACAGATCGCGCGTCGCCTCTGCAATCGCTGCGAGACGCTGGAGATACTCGCGTTCCAACGCTCCGTCGCCGCAGGCGCGCGCTTGCGCGATCGCCTGTTCGATATCGGCGCTCGTGGGAGCGGCGAGCTTTGCGATCGCCGCGATGATGCGGCGGCGGTAAGGAACGTCGATCGGAATCGTCTCGCGAATTGCCTGGGCGAAGGCGGCGTGCCGAAAAGCGAGGCCCGAGGAAGCCGCAACGAGGTAGCGTCCGGAACTCGCTTGCAACAGCGGCAAGGAACGCTCCTCGCTCCACAGTTGATGGAGAAGCGCCAGCGGTATCGGCTCCTCCATCAACGCGAGTATCTGCAAAAACTCGCGCTGTTCCGGCGGCGCGAGCGCGAGATCGCGCGCGACGACCGCACGCAAGCCGGCAGCGACGCTCGCGGTGCCCTCGCCGCCGTCGGTGGCAAACGATTCGGCGATGGCAACGATGTCGATAGCGCGCCCCGCCGATACCTCTGCGACGCGGGCGATCGCCTCGTCGCTCGCGCCGGGCAATAACGATCGCGCGAGCGCGCGTGCGTCCGATTCCGGGAGCGCATCGAGAACCAAGGAGTCATCGCTCTGGGCGAGCCCTTCCCATCCGGGTTCGTCGAGACGCTCGATCGCGAGCAGGACAAATCGCCGGTCGGCGAAGCGCTCGATCAGACGCAGCAGCAAAGAGAGCGATTCGGGGTCGCACCACTGCATGTCGTCGACGGCGAGGAGAAGCGGATAATCGAGCAGCACCGCTTCGATGAGTCGGTAGAGCGCTTCTTCATTCTTCGCGCCGTCCCGTTCGGTCGTAAAATCGCTGGGAAGCCCGACGGCAAAAAGTGCGCCGCGCTCGCCGAGTGCGCCGAGAATTCCCGCACCGATCCGACGCGCCGCAGCCATCGGCAGACGGGCTTGAATGCGATGGGCGGGTTCGAGCAGCGCGAGCCAGCCCTCGGTACGAGCGCGTTCAACCGACTCTCGGGCGACGATACTCTTGCCGATCCCCGAACTCCCGAGCAGGCGAAACGCCCGCGCCACCTGCAGGCGCCGCGCCTCCTGTAAAGCAGCGGCGATGCCGTCGAGTTCCTTCGTGCGTCCGATCAGCGTTCCCACGGGGGGAGCGATACGCGAAAAACCAGGGGTTTTCCCGGAGGCGCGGGCGAGGCTTCGGGCGCTATCGTTAGGGCATGGAGGATTTTAGCATGTACGCACTCGCCACCGAGGCCGCTCAACCGAGCACCCCCACGCTTACCGCGGCTGGCGGAGCGCCCGAGATTCCCTACTGCTTCGTCCTCGACGACGACTATCGGGTGGTCATGGCTGGGCCGGCGAACGCCGTCGACCCCTTCGGCTCGCTCTACGGCGACGATGCGACCCCCGATGCACTTCCCGGCCCCATCGATCGCGCCGTCCGCGCGATGACCTCGAGCTGGCGTGCGACCCGCACCGCGGGCTCCAACGCCGCCGTCGTCAGCGGATTCCGCGTGATCGTCGCGCCGCTCAACGGCGAGAGCGGCCGCCGGATGGCGGTCTTCGTCGAGCGCCACATCTAAGGAGGGCGCTCGAAGCGTCGCCGCACCCAAATCCGCGTGCCGTCGGTGCTAAGCGCGATCTCACCATCGCGATCGGTGCGAAAGATGCGCGCGCCGACCGCGTGCAACCGAGCGAGTGCCTCGGGAGCCGGCTGCCCGTAGCGATTATCGCGTCCGACCGAGATGAGCGCGATGCGCGGCCGCACCATCGCGAGAAACGCCGACGAGGAAGCAAAGCGGCTGCCGTGATGCCCGACTTTGAGAACCGTGACGTGAAGATCGACGCCTTCGCGCATCCACCACCGTTCCATCGTCGCCGTTGCATCGCCGGTAAAGAGCACGCTGAAAGCGCGATAGCGCATCACGAACGCCAACGAATTATCGTTCACGCGATTTTTTCCGTCGCGAATATGCGGTACCGGCGGGCCGATGAATTGCAGGCTCGTTCCGTCGTCGAAACGCCACCACGTGCCTGCGTGCGGGTGCACGACCGGAATATTGCGGCGGCGCGCGGAGCGCAGCGCATCGAGATAGGCCGGGCCGCTATAGCGTTCGCCGGGGTCCACCAACGCACCGACGCGTAACGCACGTAGAAGCGGGGCTATGCCGCCGGCATGGTCGCCGTGCGCGTGCGAGAGCATCGCAAAATCGAGCGCGTGAATGCCGCGCCGTAACAAGAACGGCAGCACCGTGCGTTCGCCGATCCGTTCGGCGGCGGCGCGCGCATTCGGGTCGTTCCCGCGCTCCATTTTTCCACCGGCATCGACGACGAATGCATGCCCGCCCGGCGTGCGTATCAGCAGCGCTTCCCCCTGTCCGACATCGATCGCCCAGACGTGCAAGCGCGTTTCGATGCCCTGCGGCGGCGCAAGCACGAACCAACAGGCGGCGGCGAACGCCGTGCACGCAGCCCGCCAGTTACGGTTTCTCAGCGCGTGAAGCGCGAGCAACAGCCCGCCGTCGTAAGCAGCGATGCAGGGAATCGGCGCGGGCGTCATCACGATGCTCGCTGCCGGAAGCGACGCAAAAAACTGAACGGCGGAGAGCTGCCAGGCGAGCAACCATGCCGTGAGGTTCGCGAAACTTGCGGCGACTGCCGGCACGGGCGTAGCGAGCAGCGTCAGCACTCCGCAGATCATCGTCGCACCGACACTCGGAACGACGGCGAGATTGGCGAGCAACGCGTAGGGAGCGAACTGCAGGAATACTGCAGCGCTCACCGGCCACGTCCCGAGTTGCGTCGCTACGGTAAGCATCAGGGCCTCCCGCGCGATTCGCGGCAATGGAATCCGTTCGAGCAGCGGCTCGATTGCCGGGGCGCACGCGATAATCGCGCCGACGCAAGAAAACGAGAGCGCAAACGATGCTCCGGCGATGCTTGCCGGTTGCAGGGCGAGAATCGCCAACAGCGCGGCTGCGTAGGCGTCAATGGAGAGTGCGCTGCGCCCGCAGGCATAGGCGAGCAACGCAAAACTCGCCATCGTCGCCGCGCGCTCCGTCGGAAGATGCGCGCCGGCAAAGAGTGCAAAACTCCAGAGTGCGGCCAACGCGAGCCCCGCGACGGCGACACGCGGCAGCGGCAGCGCGCGCAGAAGCGCGAGAATGATTGCGAGCACGACGCCGAGGTGCAAGCCCGCCGTTACGAGCACGTGCACCGTCCCCGTGCGGGCGAACTCCGCGCGCACCTCCTCGGGAATTTCGTCGCGCGCCCCCCATAGCTCGCCGGAGAGCAGCGCAACGTCGAGCGGCGAAAAATAGGCGCGCAGCCGCGTGGATGCCCACGCATGCACGCGCGCGAAGAACGAAATCTGCGGCGACGTGCGGCGAACGGCGAGTACTTCGGCGTGGGCGAGTTGCCCGGCGAAACCGCGCTCGGCTTCGATCGCCCGCAGATCGGGATCGCCGCGATTGCGCGGCGCATCGAAGGGCTCCAAGCGCCCGCGCAGCAGGAGGCTACTGCCGACGGGAACGCACCGACGGAGCACTGCCTCGACGCGCGGCCCCGCCGAGAGGTGTAGTGCGAGACGGCAGCCGCCGCCCGGAAGCGCGGCCGCGCTACCCGCAATCGCTCCGTAACGCGCGGTGCGCGCGCTCGCGAGCGGCCGATCGAACGCGCCGTGCAGCCGGGCATCGAACGCGCCGACCAGGGCGATTGCCCCCAACGTGAGAAAGAGCCCCCGCTGCGTTCCTCGCCGCCGTAGAAATATGACGGCGAGAACCGTAGCCGCGATAACGGTCGCGCGCGCGTCGGTGGAGATCGGTTCGACGAGCGCCGCCCCACACGCAAAGGCAGCGGCAATCGCGGGAAGGCTGAGGCGTTGCATCCTCAGGTTCCTCTGCGTCGAAGGCGACGCATGGCAAGGGTAAACGTTACGGAAAGAGGATTGCAATGCGCGTAATTATTACCGGCGGCGCCGGGTTCATCGGATCGCATATCGCCGATGCGTATATCGCTGCGGGGCACGAAGTGCTCGCGCTCGATTCGCTCTGGGAGCACGGCGGCGGGCGCCGGGCGAACCTACCGACGAAGGCCGAGTTCGTGCACATGGATATTCGCGATGAGAACGTCGGCCGGATTTTCGCCGAGTTTAAGCCCGAGGTCGTTAGCCATCACGCAGCGCAACATTCCGTCGCGATCTCCGCGCGCGATCCTCGATACGATGCCGACGTCAACGTGATGGGAATGCTCAACGTACTCGACGCGGCGGTAAAAACCGGGGTCAAGAAAGTTATTTTCGCATCGAGCGCCGCGACCTACGGAAACCCCGAGCACGTGCCGGTCGTCGAGAGCTCTCCGCAACGCCCCGTCTCACCCTACGGCATCACCAAAATGGTGACCGAGCATTACCTGCGATTTTACCGCGCCGAAAAAGGACTCGATTTCACCGCACTGCGCTACGGTAACGTCTACGGGCCGCGCCAGGATCCCAACGGCGAAGCCGGTGTCATTGCGATCTTCATCGGGCGCTTTCTCAAGAAGGAAGGCGTGCGCATCGATTGGGACGGCGAGCAGACACGAGATTACGTCTACGTGAAGGATGTTGCCCGCGCGAATCTCGCCGCGCTCGAACGCGGATCGGGCGAATGTTTCGTCATCGGTACCGGCGCGCGCACCAGCGTCAACGATATCTATCGCGCCCTCGTCGATATCAGCGGCTTCGAAGCGCCGATCACCCGTGCCGAACGGCGCGCCGGCGATGCACGCGATATCGGCTACGATCCCGCGCTGGCGCGCGAAGCGTTGCAGTGGGCAGCGAAAACGAATCTCCTCGACGGCATGCGCGAAACGTACGAGTATTTCGCCGCGCTCTAGCGGTCACGCCGAGTAGCGCTTGTCACGCCGAGTAGGTTGCGAAGCAACCGTATCGAGGCGCGCCGCAGCTTGTCACGCCGAGTAGGTTGCGAAGCAACCGTATCGAGGCGCGCCGCAGCTTGTCACGCCGAGTAGGTTGCGAAGCAACCGTATCGAGGCGCGCCGCAGCTTGTCACGCCGAGTAGGTTGCGAAGCAACCGTATCGAGGCGCGCCGCAGCTTGTCACGCCGAGTAGGGCGCGTTAGCGCCCGTATCGAGATTCCGTGTTGATCGTCAAGCCATTTGGGCGTTGAAGGGTCGTTGGGATTTGAGGACCCCATAGGCGATAACCAGGAGTTTGTGCATGACTGCGACGACGATCTGCATCGGACGCTT
>JAJZED010000023.1 GCA_021805775.1 bacterium
GATGGTACAACCCACGGCGCCGACACACGGCGCTCGGAAATATCTCACCTATGGAGTTCGAACGGCGAGAGGCTCAGGCCGCATGATGTCCAATCAAAAACCCTCCACGGAAGCGAGCCAGCTTCAATGCGCGGGAACCACAAAGCCGATAACCACGGTCAAAGCCACGGCAACGGCAACGGCAACGGTAACAGCCACGGCAACGGCAACGGTAAGCACGGCCACGGAAAGCCGCCGCGCTAGGACGTCGCTGTACGGCTCCCAGCAAGAAAGCCCGCCGATGATCTGCATCGTGCGGGCTTTTTGTGGGGCTGCTGCACCCGCTGCCGAGCCGCGAGCTCGACGAAGGGCTTATTGGTTCGGAATAAAGTGAGCGACTAATATGGTGTAGTAGGTGCCTCCACTGACTTCATAATCATCGGCACTCTCCAGCACCACCGCAAGCGTACCGTCGGGAGAATTCCAGCGCTCTCGATGTTTGGAGAACAGGGTCGCAGCGCGTAGATGGGTGACTGCCGTCACGTACGTTGACGGGAGATCGGCGACGATCGCCTTCCTCACCGCCGCATACGGCATCGAGGTTCCGAAGCTCGTCGGCGACTCGCACTGCAACGCCCAATTCGAATCATCCAAATCGGTATTGGGGTGAAAGAATGAGGCTCTGACGTTACAGGTTGAGTAGGGAAGCCCGAGCTGAAATTCGGTGGCGTATTTTCCGGAAAAGTATTCTTCGGAATCGAGCGTCTCACTATTGGGAACCGGCCGACCACGAATCGCCGCAAAATTCGTCGGCGCCTCCTTGATGCCGACCGCGATCTGCCGCGCAAAAGCACCGAGAAAAGCCTTGCGCTGCGATGGCGTCATTCCCGAGGCATAGAGCGCGTAACGATGGTGCGCGGTAACGTAATGGCGAACCGAGACCGCGACGCCGACCGAGGCAGGCTTCGAGCCCGAGGCTGCTTCGACGAACGGCGTCGCCACGACGCGGCGGTTATTCGATGCCGTCCAGGTGGTAATAACCGCACCGGTGCGCTTATCGAGCGCGCCGATCCCCTTGAATCCCTTGAGCGAGGGAGCGAGATACTTCTCGGCCAGGTTGGAGGCACGAGCGATATCCGTCGTCGGCGGGAAATACCATACGAAGTGCACCGACCAATACTCGCGTTGCGAAGGAGCCGCAAAGTTGTGACTGATAACGGCGTGCGGCAGCGAGAGTACGCGCAGATTATACATATCGAAAAATTGGTCGGCTTCGGTGCGTTTGCCGCGATACGGCGCAAAATTATTCGTCATCGTCGCAACGAGGTGCGGCATCGCCCGTTCGAGATAATTCGTCGCGGCGGGTTTTGCCGCCAGCGCAGCGGTGGTAAAGTACGCGGCGATCGCCAGAAGCACGGCGGCGCGCAGGCGATTTTTGAAAGCGAGACATTGCATCGAGGCACCTCTCTTTCGTTCGATGCCCGTGCCTTCGTCGGGAAGCAAGCGTTCTCTTTTTTGGCGGGCGAGCCGCACCTCGTTGCCTTCGGGCGCCCCGCGATCGCTACGACGTCGTCAGCTTTACCTCGACGGCGATCCCCTGGCGCACGCTCGCGGTAACGGTGCAGTAATCTTCGAAGAGCGAGCGACAGCGTTCGAAGCGTTCGCGCTGCTCTTCGGGAATATCCGCGTGAAGCTCGACCTCGATCGCTCCGATTCGCAACCGCCCGCGCTCGTTTCGCGCCTTGTGAATGGAGACGTTCGCGCGCAATCCATCGACCGTCGCATGCGTTTTGCCCACGCAAAACAACAGGCTCGAGGCCAAGCAGCTACCGACCGCAGCACCGAGCATCGCATCGGGGCTCGGACCGCGTGCCTCGCCGAGCGGCGGGCCTTCCTCGGCGAAGAATTCCGGTACGCTCGTCCCTTCGACACGCACGATGAATTCGTAGCCTTCGCGTCGCTCTAGGGTAACCTTCGTCGGTTGGGGTTCCTCAAGGTTTGCCATGTCGATCTCCTCGCGCCTCCGCGCTGCGAACATTTGCACGTAATCCGTTCAAACGCGCTCGCCCTCGCGCACTCCTGCCCCCTCGGCGGCGAGCGCCGCTCCAACAGCCTTGGTGGGAGCAAACGAGCGCCCGGGAGAAGAGCGCCCGCATGCCTCCCACCACTCGCCAATACCCCGCGATCCTCGCCCGCGGCATCCTCGCCGGCATCGTCGGCGCGATATTAATCGACGGTTTTCTTTATGTCACCCAGGTGCGGCCCCAGGGCGGAACGATGCAGCAGCTCTGGAGCTTCGTCGCGATGGCGGCGATGGGGAAGACGATTCTCGCCAACCCGCTCGCGCCGCTCTATGGCGCGATCGTTCACGTGCTCGTCTCGCTTGCGTGGGGCGTTGCGTTCGCCTGGGTCGCCGCTTCGCAGCCTTTTATCGCGAAACGCTGGCTGCCTTCGGGGCTCGCTTACGGCGTCGTCGTCTATCTCGCGATGGATGTCGTCATGCTCGCCGCCGGCGTATTACAGAATCCGAAGACCCCCAACGATCTGATCTTCCAGCTGCTCGCGCACATGGTGTTCTTCGGCCTACCGATCGCGTGGATCGTCGCTGCGATGACCCCCGCCTCCGCCGACACGCAAGCGTAACGTGAACGGCGCGCTGGAGATCTCGCTTGCGGCGTTGCGCGCGAACGCCGAAGCACTTCGCTCGCTGGTCGCGCCGACGCATGCAGCGTTCGTCGTTAAGGGAAATGCCTATGGGCACGGAGCCGCCGAGGTCGCCCGTGCAATCGAAGCGCACGCAAGCCACCTCTGCGTCTATACGATCGACGAAGCGCTCGCCTTGCGCGCCGTCGGGATCACCGCGCCTCTGCTTATTCTCGGGCCCGTTCCCGCATCCGCACTGCGTAGCGCGATCGAGCACGGTTGCGAACTCCCACTCTGGGACGAGCGCGCATATCTCCACGACGTGGCAACGGCCGCACGCAGTTGCGGGCGGTCGGCTCGCGTACACGTAAAAATCAACACCGGCCTCAACCGCTTCGGCATCGAGGCCGAGGCGTGCGATGCGCTCCTGGATGCCGTAGCCGGCGTTCGCGAGATCGAGATCGTCGGCGTTTTTTCACACCTTGCCGCCGCCGAAGAGATCGACTCGCCGTACACGCAGTACCAGCTCGCACGCTTTACCATCGCGCGCGAACGTTTGCGAGCGCGTTTCCCGGCGGCGCAACAACATATTGCCGCCTCGGCGGCGGCGATGCTCTGGCCGCAGTCTCGGCTCGATCTCGCGCGCTTCGGCATCGCACTCTACGGTATTTGGCCGTCGGAGCAAACGCGTTCGGCGATGGGAGATTCCGGGCTCATCTTACACCCCGCTCTGAGCTATCGTTCCCAACTCGTGGTGACGCGAGAGATTGAAGCGGGTGAAGCGATCGGATACGGCTGCACGTTTCACGCACCACGCGCGATGCGAATCGGCGTGCTGCCCGTGGGCTACGCCGACGGCATCCCGAGGCTGCTCTCCAACGGCGGTAGCTTTCTCACCGACGGTGCGCGTTGCTCCATCCTCGGGAGGATCGCCATGAACACCTGCGTTCTCGATCTGACACACGCCCCCGCCGCCGCCGTCGGTACGAAGGTCACGCTCATCGGACGCGATGGAAGCGAGGAGATCGCTGCCGACGACTGGGCGCGTTGGGCGCAAACCATTTCCTACGAGATCGTGACCCGTCTTCCGGGAGCCTTGCCGCGCGCCCTCATCGAAAATCGCGGCTAGCGTAACAAGCCACCGCTTACCGACGTTGTAGGAACCATGCTTCACCCTGCTACTCTCGCAATCATCGTCGGAGGCACGAGCCTGCGCGACCGCGCGATCGTCGTACGAGAACGCGCGCTTTTGCCCGTGCGCGCCCTCTCGCAGGCCCTCGGCAGCCGCGTCGATTACCTTTCTTCGCTACGCGAAATCGACGTTCACCCGGCCAGCGGCCCGACTATTCGCATGCGCGTCGGTTCGCGGACGGCGTGGATCGGTCCGAAAAGATCCATTCTCGATGTCGCACCCCTCATCGTCGGCGGACGCACCTATGCCCCACTCCGTTTTATCGCCGACGCAATGAAGGTGCGCGTGCATTATAGCGCGGCGCAACATGCGGTTCTCGTCCCGACGAACGCATCGAAAACTCTCGCGCTCGCTCCGGGAATAAGCGGCTTGGTGCCGCTTCCATACAGCGCAAATGCAACGGCGTTTCCCGTCGTTGGTGCGAATATTAACGATCCGAAAGTCGCGTCCTCGGCTATTCGGCTAGTTCTCGACGGTACCGACGTGACGATGCTCGCGCAGCGCACGAAGAACGGCATTCTCTACTTACCGCGCACACCTTTAGCTATGGGCAATCACGTCGCCGAGATCTCGCTTGATAATGGGGCGACGATCGCCGAGCGCTGGGCTTTTACCACGACCGTCATCGGTGCGCCCGCCACGCCTACCCCGGCGCAAGCGCCGCTTCCCAGCGAGCAAAGTTTTCCCCAGATTCAATTTTACTCTCTCGACGGCACGACGTTTTCATCGGGAGACGCCACGGAAGTGGAGATGATCGCGCCGGCAGGCGGATACGCATACGCGCAAGCCTGTTACAACGGCTGGAGTTACCCGCTCTACTCCAACCCCGCAACACCGCAGATCTACGACGGTTGGGTGCAACTTCCATATAGCGGCGACACCCAATTCTGTCCGATCCAAGGCTATTACGTCAATGCACTCGGCGTTCGGTATTTGGCGCCGTTTTCGATTTTTGTAACGGTTTACGGCAACGACTACTACGGTTGGAACCATCACCATCATCACCGCCACCATCATCGCGGTGGGCAGGCAATGCCATCGCCCTCCCCGTCGCCCTTCCCGTCACCCGCACCGACGTACGCGCCGCCGATCGGCCGACGCACACCATCACCGGGGAATTGCCCGCCGGGGCGCCGCTGCATCCTCGGTGGGACGCCGGCACCGTTGCGGCCGCACTTCGACGGCGGTGTGAAGCGACCGATACCGCATTCACCGGTCCGCATCACGCATCCGGTCGTCACGCATCCGGTCGTCACGCATCCGGTCGTCACGCATCCGGTCGTCACGCATCCGGTCGTCACGCACCCGGTCGTCACGCATCCGGTCGTCACGCATCCGGTCGTCACGCATCCGGTCGTCACGCATCCGGTCGTCACGCACCCGCACTTCGGTGGCGGCGTCAAGCGACCGATACCGCATGCACCGGGGCATGTAACCCACACGGTGCATACCAGCGGTCCATCACACGCGCCGACGCATCACTCAGCGCCGACGCACCACTCAGCGCCGACGCACCACTCAGCGCCGACGCACCACTCAGCGCCGACGCACCACTCAGCGCCGACGCATCACCACGCAACGACGACGCATCACCACGCAACGCCGCATCCTCAGCCGAAGGCGACCGCAGCGCCCCAACGGTTCTAGGCCGCAGTAAATGTACTACGCTCTAGAATCGGCGGAACGGTCGCATTCGCCGATTGCCCGAGTCTCGACAAACGGGCGGCGTACGCAGAAGGCGTAGCCGCCGACTATCCCATCGCAGCGATCGCCGCAGCGAGATCGATGCTCCCGCGATAGAGCGCGCTCCCGATGATGCAGGCATCGACGGCGGGCGGGGCGGCGGCGCGAAGCTTCTGTAAATCGGCGATGTTCTGCGCTCCGCCGCTCGCGGTCACGAGCACGTCGGCCGCCTCTGCGACTTCGCGCAAAGCGTCGAGATCGTAGCCTTCGCCCATGCCGTCGCGACGAATCTCGGTGAAAATAACCCGGCGTACTCCCCAGTGAGCGACGCGCTTCACCAACGCATCGCGGTCGACCGGGGTTCGTTCCTGCCAACCGCGGACGGCAACCTCGCGTCCGCGCGCGTCGACACCGGCGATAACTTTCTCTCCGTACCGGCCGACGATCTGCCGCGCGACGCGTTCGTCTTCGACGAAAAGCGTTCCGATGATAATTTCCGCAGCGCCTGCTTCGAAGCGCGCTGCAGCGTGTTCGGCGCTCCGGATTCCACCGCCGACCTGAATCGGCACGGATACGGCGCGAGCGATCGCGGCGATCGCCGCGAGATTCTCGCCGGATCCGAATGCGCCGTCGAGATCGACGACGTGCAAGCGTTTCGCTCCCTGTGCGACAAACGTACGTGCGCGCGCGACCGGATCGTCGTCGTAGGCGGTCTCGCGCGTGGGATCTCCCTGCTCCATGCGCACGCATTTGCCGGCACGCAGATCGATGGCGGGAATGACGAGCATTGCGGGGCTTCCTTTCCTATTTAGTTCAGCGAGGCGAGAAATGCGGTGAGAATTTTCTCTCCGCTCCTTTGGCTTTTCTCAGGATGAAATTGCGTCCCTACTGCGGCACCGCGGGCGACGACGGCGGCAAAGCGCTCGCCATGCGTCGCCGTGGCGATACAATCGTCGCCGGGAAGCGCGCGATACGAGTGAAGAAAATAGGCGTACTCTTCTTCGCCGAGTTCGGCGAGCACGGGGTGTTCGACGTTGCGTTCCAAGCGGTTCCATCCCATATGCGGCAGTCGCACGTCGCCTTCGAAGCGCCCGACCTCGCCGCGAAGAATCCCGAGACCGCGCGCCCCCCCGAACTCACTCGAACGTTCGAAGAGCACCTGCATGCCCACGCATATTCCGAAGTAGGGCCGTCCCCGCTCGATACGTTCATAAATCGCGCTATCGAGACGGCGTTCGCGTAACGCATCCATCGTGGCGGCAAAGGCTCCGTCCCCCGGAAAAAATGCGGCATCCGCTTGCAACACGGCATCGCGATCGTCGGTCACAATCGGTTCGATATCGCGCCGACGCAGCGCTCCAACCAACGAACCGATGTTTCCGCCGCCGTAGTCGATAGCAACGATTCGACGGGGCATCCCTATTCCAGCAGCCCTTTAGTCGAGGCGACGGCGTCGCCTTCAATTTTCTTTGCGGCGGCAAATGCGCGCGCGAACGCTTTGAACGTCGCTTCGCAGAGGTGGTGCGCTACGTGTCCGTGCATGGCGATGAGGTGGACGGTGATGCGCGCGTGGTCGCTAAGGGCGCGGAAAAATTCACCGACCATCTCGGTCGGCATCTCTCCGAGATCGTTTCGCAGAAAATCCACCCGGAAATTGAGATACGAACGCCCGGAAATATCGATGCTCGCCGCGATCAACGCATCGTCGAGCGGCAACATTATCGAACCGAAACGCGCTATCCCGCGCTTTTCGCCAAGCGCTTCGTAGAATCCACGGCCCAGCGCAATGCCTACATCTTCGATGAGGTGATGGTTGTCCATCCCGTCGCCGCGCGCACGCAATTTCAAGCCCATTCCACCGTGCAAAGCGAGCGCGTGCAGCATGTGGTCGAAAAAATCGACTCCGGTTTCGATAGAAATTTCGCCGCCGTCGAGATCGACCTCGAGATCGATCTCGGTCTCCTTCGTCGCTCGTTTCACACGCGCGGCGCGCGCCGAAGCGCTCATGGCATTAGCGCGCGGTCGTCTGCCGCGACCCGATCGGCACGAACGGCCCGGGCGGCGGGCCTTCGTAGGTCGCCTGCGGGCGGATCAGACGGTTGTCGCCGAGTTGTTCGAGAATGTGTGCGCTCCAGCCGGCGATACGGCCGCAGGCGAACATACAGGTAAATTCGTCGCCCGGCATACCGAGATCGGCAAGCAAAGGGGCGGTGTAGAAATCGACGTTCGCATAGATGCTCTTATCGGGTTTCGTTTCCTTGAGCACCTTGTTGCTCGCTTCTTCGAGCGCACGCGCAATTTCGTACCAACGCGAATCCCCGCGGTAGGCCGATAGTTCTTTTGCCTTCGCTTCGAGATGGCGAGCGCGTGGGTCGCGAACTCGATACTCGCGGTGCCCCATGCCCATAATCCGTTCGCCGCGGCCCAAAGCATCGCGCACGTAAATTTCCGCGCGATCGGGCGACCCGACCGAGAGCAAGGTGTTGAAGGCGGCGCTCGCCGCTCCGCCATGCAGATCCCCTTCGAGGGTAGCGAGTGCGGCGGTGACCGCGGCGTAGATGTCGGCCCGGGTCGATGCGGTGACGCGCGCCGAGAACGTCGATGCGTTATACGAATGGTCGGCGAGCAGAACGAGATAGGTATCGAGCGCTTTCGCCTCGATCTCCGCCGGCATTTTTCCGGTACGCATATACAGAAAGTTGGCCGCTTGCGAAAGGTCGTTGCGTGGTTCTATCGGGTCGAGATCGCGACGGATGCGGTCCCAGGCGGCGAGGATGGTCGGCATTTTTGCGATTAATTCAATCGCCGTGTGGGCGTCGGAGACGTGTTCGCCGACGCGATTGACCGGGGAGAAGAGCGCGAGACCGCTGGCGACCGTCCGCAGGACATCCATCGGCCACGCGGTTTTCGGCGAGCGACGCATTCCGTCGATCAACGGTTCGGGCAGCATGCGCCGCGTGCTGATTTCGCGTTTGAGATGGTCGAGTTCGTCGCTGGTCGGAAGGTGTCCGAACAACAGCAAATGCACGATCTCTTCAAAGGTTGCGTTCGGAGCGAGATCGTCGATATCGTAACCGCGGTAGGTGAGACGACCGATTTTGCCCTCGACGTTCGAGAGCAAGGTGCTTCCGACGACGACGCCTTCGAGGCCGCGGTCGACAATCAATCCCGTACTGGACACGATACCTCCGGTCGATATCTTAACGATAGAATCTAGTGGGGGAACTCTTCGTGCCCCGGCATGCAGGTTCCCATACCGAACGGCGACTGCGTTGCGACCAACGTCGCATTTATCGAAAGCGGAACGCTAAGCTGCGTTGCGGCGCCTCCCCCGGGCGAGTGCGTAGCCGACGATTCGCTCTACCAGCGCGTCAAAACCAATCCCAACTGCGGCTGCGGCATCGGGCAAAAGCGAGGTGGTCGTCAGCCCCGGCAACGCGTTGATTTCTAATAGATACGGGCGGTTCTGCTCGCTAACGAGAAAATCGGTCCGCGAGTAGTCCCGCATTCCCAACAGGCGATGCGCGGAGAGCGCGAGCATCTGCATGCGGGAGGCAAGATCGGCGTCTATTTTCGCCGGCGCGATATGCGTGCTGCCGCCTGGTTCGTATTTTGCATCGGTGGAATAGAAACCATCGCGATTGGCGATGATTTCCACGACCGGTAGCGCCTCTTCGCCGAGAACCGCACACGTAAACTCGCGCCCGGCGATAAATTCTTCGGCGAGCACGCAGCCGTAGTTACGCGAAAGCTCGATCACCGCCGCGCTCCATTGTTCGTGCGTGCGAACGATGCGTACGCCGATTGAAGAACCTTCGTAGCGCGGCTTCACGACCAACGGCAGATCGAGGGAGCCGGGCAATAACGGCAGCGCACCACCGTCGAGATCGAAGTGATCCCAGGCTGCAGTCGGCAGCCCTTCGGCGGCGAAAAGTTTTTTGACGAGATGCTTATCCATCGCCAACGCACATGCAGCAATTCCGCTGCCGGTGTAGGCAACCCCGAGATGTTCGAGCACGCCCTGCATCTCGCCGTCCTCGCCGCCGGCACCGTGGAGCGCATTGAAGACGACGTCGGGCGCGATGGTGCGAACGGCATCGATGAAGCGCTCGTCGTAATCGATGGAATGGACTTCGTAGCCGAGCGTCGCTAGCGTTTGCGCGACCGGAGTGCCGCTCGCGATGGAAATTTCGCGTTCGGAGCTCTTTCCGCCCATCGCCACCGCGACGCGCGCCTTACGCAACTCGCCCATCGCCTCCATCCCATTGCCGGTCGACAAAAATTCCCACGAGATGCACCTCCAACTCCAATCCAATTCCGAATCGTTCGAAGACCGCACGCCGAACGCGTGCGAGCAGCGTTGCGACGTCGCAGGCACTCGCTGAGCCGAGATTATTAATAAAGTTCGCGTGAAGCTCCGAGACTTCCGCGTCGCCCTCACGCCAACCCTTTGCCCCTACCGCCTCGATCAGGCGTGCGGCCTTCTCGCTTTCCGGATTCCGAAAGCACGACCCTGCGTTAGGCAGCGCGACCGGTTGCGTCTGCTTACGGCGGACGAGGCGCGCCTGCATCTCCTCGCGCACGCTCCGTGCGTCGCCGCGCGCGAAGACGAGTTCGGCCCCCACCACCACCGCGTCGCGTGCGAGGTTGGTGTGCCGATAAAAATATCGAATGTCCACGGAGTGCGGGGCCGGCCGACTCGGCGATTGCACGCGCACGTCGCGGATGAAATCGCCCATCTCGCGATCGGTTCCGGCGTTCATCCGCAACGATCCCCCGAGCGTCCCCGGAATACCGGCCAGCGAAGCGATGCCGACGGCACCGGCACTCGCTGCACGCGCGGTAATCGCCGCCATGGAGGCCGATGCGCCCGCGAGCACGCGAACGGTATCGTCGCTCGCGCGCACGTCCACGCGCGCAAAATCGCCGCCCAACCGCAGCACGATGCCGCGAATCCCGCCGTCGCCGACGAGCAAATTACTGCCGCTCCCCAAGACGAACCAAGGCAAACGACGACGCACGCAGTGCGTGAGAACGGCCGCAAGCTCGTTCTCTCGCTCGAGTTGTGCGAAAGCATCGGCCGGACCGCCGATCTTCCACGAGGTAAAAGGCGCGAGCGGTTGGGCGAATGTCACTCGATCGCTCAGCAACTCCTGCAGCATCGCGCGGTCGTCTTCGTCGAGCAACGACTTCATACTCGCTGCCGTCGTGAGGCTCACCGCAGAGCCGCCGCCGGCATCGCGCGTGCGGCGAGCCGCGCCGCGCTGCGCGTAATCGAACCCGCGCCCAACATTAACACGAGCGTTCCGGGCAACGACTCTTCTTCGATACGCTCGACGAGCTCTTCGACGCGCGCGACGTATCGAACGTCGACTCCGTGCTCGCCGAGCCGGTCGCCGATCGAGCGTTCGCTGATGCCGGGAATCGGCGCTTCGGAGGCAGCGTAGATCGGCGTGAGATAGACGCGGTCGGCGCCACGCAAGGCATCGGCAAAGTCGCGCGCGAGATAGCCGGTACGTGAATAGCGATGCGGCTGAAACGCAACGACGAGCGGGCCGGCATGATAGTTGCGCGCCGCCGCGATCGTCGCGCGTACGGCAGTTGGATGATGCGCGTAATCGTCCACGACGGTGAGGCGTTGCCCGCGCGCGAGAATATCGAATCGGCGCCGCACGCCGCGAAAATCGCGCAGCCCGGCAACGATAGCGGAGAACGGCACGCCGACCTCGCCGGCGACGGCGATTGCCGCTAGTGCATTGAGAAGATTGATCGCTCCGGGGACGTTGAGCGTGACGACGCCGCGCCGTTCGCCGCCGACAACGAGATCGAACTGCGTGCTCAAGCCGGCGAATACGACGTTGGAGGCAGTGACGTCGGCGAGTGCGCTCGTGCCGAAGGTGATCGTGCGCGCCGCACGCGGTTGCGCTGCGAGCGACGCCGAATTGGCGTTGTCGATTCCGACAATCGCCGCCCCATCGGCCGGCAAGCGACCGAGGAATTCGCGGAATGCATCAACGAGGCGCGGCAACTCGTCGTCGGAGTTGAGATGATCGTTCTCGATATTGTTGATCGTGGCGATGCGCGGTTGCAACAATGCAAACGAGCCGTCCGATTCGTCGGCTTCACAGACGAACCAGGGCGAAGTTCCATCGACGGCATTGCGACCGAGCTGCGGGTCGATTCCACCGAGCACGAGCCCGGCATCGATTTCTCCGGCTCGCAAGATCGCATGGAGCATCGCCGTGGTCGTGGTTTTTCCGTGCGTACCGCAGACGGCGATGCCGTCACGGCCGTCGATCAAGCGGGCGAGTAACTCACCGCGATGCACCACGGGAAGTTTCCGGCGACGCGCTTCGCAGAACTCGGGATTATCGCGATCGATCGCCGAGCTCACGATGACTTCTTCGGCGTCGCCAAGCGAATCGGCATCGTGGCCGACGTAAACGCGCGCGCCCTCCGAACGAAGTTCTTCGAGCAAATCGCTGTCGTTTAAATCGGAGCCTGCGACGCTGGCACCGCGCGCGAGCAGAATGCGCGCGAGTGCGCTCATTCCGATTCCTCCGATGCCGATAAAGTGTCGGCGCACGCTGCGGGTCACGATGGGGTATTTCGCCCCGCGAGCGCCGCTATCCGTGCAAGAATCAACGCCGTCGGGTCCGGGGTGCGAAAAGTCGCAATCGCGGCGCGGAGCCGTGCCAGCGCTGCGGGGTCGCAGAGCTTGGCGAGGAGCGCGCCGAGCGAGCCGGCGTCGAGCCGTTCGTCGGAGATCGCCACGGCAGCACCGGCGGCCTCGAGCGCACGGGCATTCTCGCTTTGGTGATCTTCGGCGGCGTGGGGATAGGGAACCAGAATCGACGGCAACCCGAGCGCGATCAACTCGGCGAGTGTCGAAGCGCCCGCGCGCGCTAATACCAAATCGGCGGCGGCGAACGCATCGGCGGGATCGTCGAGATAGGGACGGATTCCGCCGCCCTGCGCCCCCGGCAACCGCGACCGCACGCGTTCGTACTCCCGCTCGCCGGTGAGGTGCAGCACCTGCCAGCCGGAAGGGAGCTTTCCCGCGGCGATCGCACCGACGAGCGCGTCGTTGAGCGATCGCGCGCCCTGGCTGCCGCCCATTGCGAGCAGCGTTCGACGCTGCGGGTCGAGCCCGAGCCGCTCCATCGCAGCGGCGCGAGGCGGCAACGCGCGCAGCGTGCTGCGAATCGGCACTCCGGTGCAAACGTAACGATCTCCGAAGCGCGCGTCGCCCTGCGGCAACGCTCCCCAGATCTCGTCCACGACGGGCGCGAGGAGACGATTGGTGAGGCCCGGGCGCGCGTTGGGTTCCAGAAGCGCGATCTTCGTTCGCGAGAGTCGCAGCGCGCGCAATATTCGCGCCGCAACGACGAGCGGAAAACAGACGTACCCGCCGGTCGCGACGATCGTATCGGGGCGCTCGCGCATCAGCACGGCGAACGCTTGCAACACGCCCCAACCATTGGCGACGCTCGTTCCCAGCAGCGCGAGCAGATTCTCGCGGCGCAGCGGCCGCGCGGTGATGCAATGGAGAGGATATCCCGCTTGCGGAACCAGCCGCGCTTCAAGCCGATCGGCCGTACCGACGAAAGCGATTCGTGCATCGGCTCCATCGCGGTCGCGCAGTGCATCGGCGATCGCAACCGCCGGATAGATATGTCCGCCCGTGCCTCCTCCGGCGAAGAGGATGCGCATGCGCTAACTTCCTATGCGACGGCGGCGCCCGACGTTGGCGATTAACGCAACGGCGATAAGATCGACGACGAGCGCGCTGCCGCCGAACGAGATGAAGGGCAGCGGGACGCCGGTAACCGGCCACGACGACGTGACCACGCCGATGTTGATGAAGGCTTGCACCACGATTAGCGCAGTGCAACCCAGAGCCAGAAAATAGCCGAAGCGGTCTTCGGCGCGCATCGCGATCTTCACCGCCCGCGTTGCAAAGACGATGAAAAGTGCGACGACGGTGAGCGTGCCGATGAGGCCCAGCTCTTCACCGACGATCGAAAAAATGAAATCGGTATATTGTTCGGGGAGGTAGAAAAATTTTTCACGCGACGCCCCGAGGCCGACGCCCCACCACCCGCCCGAACCGAGCGCATAGAGCGATTGCACGATATGAAACCCGTAATTGAGCGGGTCCTTCCAGGGATTTAAGAAGGCGAGGATACGTTCGCGCTGGTAGGAATGCGCGAATATCGAATAGACGACTACCGGCGCAGTAAAGAGAAGTCCGCCGAGCAAATGCGGTATCCTCGCGCCGGCAACGAAGAGCATGGCGAAACCGATTGCCACGATGATGCTCGCCGTGCCCATATCGGGTTCGCGTTGAATGAGCAAGGCGACTAAAAACGTCGCGACGAGCAGCGGCACCACGCCGCGGGAGAACGAAAGAATGCGCTCGCCCATATCGGCGAGCCGCACCGCCAAGAAAAAGACCAGCGTCAGCTTGGCAAACTCCGAGGGCTGGATGCTCAGCGATGAGATCCCCAGCCAGCGCCGCGAACCGTTCACGCTCGCACCGAGATGCGGCACGAGCACCGCCACCAGCGCCAGCGTCGTGAGAATGAAAAGTGCGGGTGCGAATGCGCGCAGCTTCGTATAGTCGATACGAAAGGCGCCCCACGCGGCGAGCGACCCGACGCCCAGCCACATCAACTGTCGCTTGAAGAAATACGCGACATCATGATGAACGGCGTACGCCGTCGTGCTCGATGCCGAGAAGACCATCACCATGCCGATGGCGACCAGGCATGCGACGCTGATAAAGAGTATGGCGTCGGGCGGCGCGCTTTCGTACGAACGCGGCGTGCGACGCTCCGGCTTGCGCGAAAGGCGCGGCGGCGGCGCGATGCGAGCGGCGTTACGCACGGGTACCACCTTCGAGCGCGCGAACTGCGGCTGCAAATTCATCGCCCCGATGTTCGGCGGAGCGAAACATGTCGAAGGAAGCGCAGGCCGGCGACAGCAGCACGACATCGCCCGTGCGGGCGAGTTTGCTCGCGCGCTCGACCGCCTCCGCCATCGTCGCGACATTTTCGCTTGGAACGCGCCCGGCGAGGGCGAGCTCGATATCGCGAGCGGCTTCGCCGATCGTTAGAACCGCGCGCGCGTGCCGTGCGAGCGCATCGCCGAGGGCATCGAACGCGGTGCCCTTCGCGCGTCCGCCGACGATGGCGATAACCGGGCTGGAGAAACTCTCGAGCGCGGCGATCGCGGCTTCCGGATTCGTACCCTTCGAATCATCGATATAGCGCACTCCGCCGATCTCCGTGACGGGTTGTAAACGATGCGCAATGCCGGTGAAGCTTCGCAAGGCCGCCGGAAAATGCTTCGGGTCCACGCCGAACGCAAGCGCGGCGCCGAGCGCGGCCATCGCGTTTGCGAGATTGTGGCGCCCGATCAGCGTCACATCGCCGACGGCGGCGAGATCCATGCCGGCCCGCGTATCGACGATTCGGTCGCCGATTACGGCTATGCGCGCCGACGGATCGACGAGCGAGTAATCGATGACCGATATTTTCGCCGCGTTGCTACGCGCAAAACACCAAATGCGTTCGTCGTCGCGATTGGCAACGAGCGTATCGTCGATTCCGGAATTATCGACGATGCGATATTTCGCCGACGCGTACTCGTCCATCGAGTCGTAACGATCGAGGTGGTCGGGTGAGATATTGAGCAGTACGGCGACGCGTGCATGGAAGCGATCGATGCTTTCGAGTTGGAACGACGAGAGTTCCGCGACGATCGCGTCGAGCCCGTCGGGAAGAACCTCGCGTATCAGCGGTTGGCCGATGTTACCGCCGAGCGCCGTCTTCTTCCCGGCGGCGCGCAACAGGTGCGCGAGCAACGCGCTGGTCGTCGATTTGCCTTTCGTTCCGGAGACGGCAAGCATCGGCGCGCGCGCGAAGCGCCAAGCGAGCTCCGTCTCACCGATCACCGTGCAACCCATCGCCCACGCGATGGCGACCGGGCGCGCGCTCGGCGGCACTCCCGGCGAGAGCACGGCCAGCTCGCTACCGCGTAAGGTTTGTTGCAATTTTTCCGTCGGGACGAACGTGACGCCGAGCGATGCAACGTGCGCGACGGCCTCGGCGGAGCGTTCGGGAAATTCGTCGGTGGCAAAAACCTCCCAACTCCGTTCGCGCAAAACTTCGCAAACGGCGATGCCGCTTCTCCCCAGCCCGATAACAAGTGCGCGTTTGCCGGTGTCGGTCACTTTGCGATCCACCAGCCGAGCGCCGAGAGTACCGACGAGATGCCCCAAAAACGCGTCGTAACCTCGAGTTCGTTCATGCCGCCGAGCTCGAAATGGTGGTGCAGCGGGCTCATGCGGAAAATGCGCTTGCCGCCCGTCATTTTAAAGTAGCTCACTTGCACGATCACCGAGAGCGCTTCGGCAGCGAAGATGCCGCCGACGAGCAACAGCAAGAGCATTTCGCCTTCGGCGATAGCGACGCCGGCAAGCAGCGCACCGAGCGCGAGCGAACCCGTATCGCCCATGAACATCTTCGCGGGGTGCCGATTGTAGAGCAGAAACGCTAGACAAGCGCCCAACCCCAAGAGCGCGACCATCGTCGGTTGCGGCAGGACGTGCGCAAAACCCAACGCTGCGAACGCCGCGAGCGGCGCTACCATCGAACCGGCGGCGAGCCCATCGAGGCCGTCGGTGAGGTTGACGGCGTGAATCGTTCCGGTTACCGCGAGCGTGCCGAGCAGCAACCACCAGAGATACGGCACCGTCAGGTGCCAGGTGCCGACGGCGAGCAACGTTTGTCGCGGAAACTCCGCGTACGAGCTATCGAGCCGCGTAAGAAAAAGCAGTGCGATAACGGCGGTAAGAAGCAATTTCGTGCGCGCCTTGAGGCCCGCGTTCTTGCCGCGAAAGATGCCCATGAGATCGTCGATGGCACCGATCGCCGCGCAACCGAGAACGAGGATAAGGAATTCGCCGAGCATCGGCACCTGAAGATCGAGTGCGAGTGGGAGCACGGCGACGGCGAACACGATGCCGCCCATCGTCGGCGTTCCCGCCTTCGCTTGGTGGCTCGCCGGTGCATCTTCGTAGACGTGTTGGCGCAGCTTGAGCCGACGCAGCAACGGCAAGGCGATCGCTCCGGCGATTGCGGCGAGTAGGAAACCGACGAGCGCGGGCCAGAGCGCGCATTTCAGGAGCTCGAGCCCTTGCGGCGGCACGCCAAACCAAATCAACATGCGGCGGCTTCTCGCAAGTAGAGCGGATTCGCGCCAGCACCGCGCCATTTTAGCACCACGATCGGCGTCTGCTCGTCGCCATTGCCGTGCGGGTTCTCCAATAACGCCGTCGCCGTCGCATCGCGCGCGATACCGGCCGACGCACCGAGAATTTTCGCGCGGTGTAAATCGTTCACGTCGACGATCGCGCAACCGCAATGAAGCGCGGCGGCGATCTTCCCCGCGACGGCATCGGGTTCGCGCGGCGCAAGAACGATCGCGCGTTCGTAGGGCGGCATCGTCCCGGTGTACCCGTCGATTGCGGTAATCGCCTCGCCGAGCATCTCGTAGAAGCGGCCGCGCCTCCCGACCAACAACCCGAGCATTTGCGCGGCGACCGCCTGCAGCACGCGCGGGACGCCGACCTCGTCGATCACCAGTTGCATCGACTCCGGCTGGTTGACCGTCGCGAGCGGGTGCGCTCTGCGCGCGAGCGCAAAGGCGAGCTTCGACGGGCGAATCGCTTCGGCGGCAACAAACGCCCCCTGAGCGATCGCCACAGCGGTCTCAGAGACGGCAAGCACGTCGCCGGGTGCGGCGATGCCGCGCACCGCTTCGCGCACTATCGCGACGAGATCGTCGCCCTCTTTTAGCAGGCGCGTGCGCACCGGAATCGCCACCAGCCCCACCGGCAACGTTTCGTTCGCCACCGCTAGATTCCGCACGCCGTCAGGACCTCTTCGAGAATTTCTTCCATATGATAGCGCCGCGAGCCCTTCAACAACACGATATCGCCGCTTTTCGTGCGTTCGAGCAGCCAGAGTGCGGCGGCGTGGTTATCGCCGAAACGCCATACGCGATCGCGCGAAAAACCCGCGCGCAGCGCGCCGCGCTCCAACGCTTCTGCAAATTCGCCGCCGACGAGCACTTCGTCGATCTTCGCGGGCTGCAAGTGTTCGCCGACAAGTTCGTGAAGGCGCTCTGACTCGTCGCCGAGTTCGGCCATGCTCGAGAGTACCGCAATGTGACGCAAGCCATCTTCGTTTCCGAACGCATCGATCGCCGCGCGCATCGAACTTGCGTTCGCGTTATATGCATCGTAAACGATGGTGATGAAATCGGGAATCTCGTGACGTTGGTAGCGCCCCTCGGGCAGGGTAAGCGTCGGCATGAGCTCTGCGAGTTCGTCGAGCCGGAACCCAAGTTCGATTGCGGCGGCGGCGGCGCCGGCGGCATTCACGCGATTGTGATGGCCGGGCAAAAAGAGCTCGGTTCGCGCGCGGCGCGGACGGCCGTTGAGTTCGCGATGCACGACGATCTCGTCGCGAATAAGGGCGGTGAACGGCGCGCGCACGATATCGTCGCGGTCTTCGTCCATCGCGTCGTACCAATGGGGAAGCTGCCCCAGCGTTGCCGCGCGGTGCTGTGAAACGCGGTCGCGAGCGTTAAGCAACGGCGAAGCGCCGGAAGAAAAAAGCCCCCACTTCGTTTCCGCAAGCCTCTCGCGCGAGCCGACGATCTCGAGGTGAGCTTCGCCGACATTAGTAAGCAGGCCGAAGTGCGGTTGTGCTATTTCTACAAGCGTGTGAATATCGCCATATTTGCGCGCTCCCATTTCGACGATGATCACATCGTGGTCGTCGTGAGATTCAAGCAACAACTTACTGACGCCGATTTCGTTGTTTTCGTTTGCGCTCGTAACGTGCAAGCGCGTTCCGTACCGCGCGCGCAGTAACTGCGAAAGGAGATGCTTGGTCGTGGTCTTTCCGCTGCTGCCGGTGATCGCGATGACGTGGCCGTCGAAGCGCGCGCGCGCCGCACTCGCCAGCGCCATGTACGCCCGCAACGTGTCGGCGACTTCGACGATCGGACGATCCGCCATCGAAACGACCGCCCGATCGACGATTGCGAGCGCCGCTCCTTTGGCAAAAGCTTCGGTGACGAATTCGTGACCGTCGAAGCGTTCGCCGCGCAGCGCTAAAAACGCATCGCCGGCTTCTATGCCCCGCGTATCGGTGACGATGCGCATCGGCGCGAGCGTTGCGTCATTGCGAACGCGGAGTGCTGCGGTCGCGCGCACGATCTCTTCGATTGTAAAGCGCCTCACGCGCCGACCCTCCTTCGCGCCAAGGCATCGGCCGCCGTGGCGACGTCGTCGAAGGGAAGCACCCGATCGCCGACGACTTGATAGTTCTCGTGCCCTTTTCCAGCGACGAGCACCGTATCCCCGGCGGCGGCGTGAAGAACCGCGCGCTCGATGGCGCGGCGACGGTCGAGTTCGATGGCGGCCGGCGGGTGGGGCATACCGGCGAGAATCTCCTCGACAATCGCGTGCGGTTCCTCGCCGCGCGGATTGTCGTTGGTGAGATAGACTTGGTCGGCGAGTCGAGCGGCAACCTCGCCCATCGCGCGGCGCTTGCTGCGATCGCGGTCGCCGCCGCAACCGAAGACGAGCGCGAGCCGCCCCTGGAGGTTCTCGCGGAGCGCGAGTAGTGCGTTTTCGAGCGCGTTGGGGGTGTGCGCGTAATCGACGATGACGGTGATATCGCCGCTCCCGACGCGCTGCATGCGCCCCGGGACGCCTTGCAGAGCGGCGATTCCGCGCGCCGCGACGGGCGTCTCGATGCCGAGTAGACGAGCGAGCGCGACGGCGAGCAAGGCGTTTTCGACGTTAAAACGCCCGGGGAGATGCTGTTCGAACGCGACGCCGTCGAGGGTGAAACTCGCCCCGGTCGGGCTGAGGTGCATATCCTCCGGACGAATCTCGGCAGGGCCTTCGAGCGCGTAGCCGATGCAGCGGCGTTGCGCCGCGAACTCGGAAAACCACTGCGCGCCCCAACGATCGTCGAGCCCGAACGCGCAGGCCGGTGCGAGTTCGAAGAGATGATGCTTCGCCGCGGCGTAGGCATCGATGCTGCCGTGGAAATCGAGATGATCCTGGGTAATGTTCGTAAGCCCTGCGGCCGCGAAGCGAACGTCTTCCACACGCCCGAGCGCGAGCGCGTGCGAGCTGACTTCGATTGCGACGGCACGCGCGCCATCGTCGCGCATCGTAGCGAGCAATGCGTGCAGTTCGTGCGGAAGCGGCGTCGTATTTGCAAGCGGCCGGCTCTTTGCACCGAACTCTGCGCCGACGGTACCGATCACTCCGCATGGAATCTCCGCCGCCGCGCAGATCGCGGCGAGCATGCGCGTTGTGGTCGTTTTCCCGTTCGTGCCGGTGATGCCGATAACCGAGAGCGCGTGCGACGGATCGCCGAAGAAAGCGGCGGAGATCGGCGAAAGCGCTTGCAGCGAATCGTGTACGAGGATCGCCGGGAGCGAGAGCGATCCGATCTCCGCGCGCGCTTCGATGACGACCGCGGCGGCTCCGCGTGCGATGGCGTCGGCAAGAAAGGCATGCCCATCGGCGTGCGAACCGCGAATTGCAACAAAAAGCGCGCCGGGGGTGACGCGGCGCGAATCGATCTCGATGCTGCGAACTTGCGTCGTTGCGTCCCCGATAACATGAGCTTCGGGGCCGAGGCGTTCGTATAGCGCGCGCAGCGTCGTCATCGGCGTTTCGCCACAACCTGCGGGAGCAACCCCGCGTGCAGCATCGCCGCGCGCGCGATGGTATCGAACGCCGGTGCGGCGACCTGCGAGCCGTAATACGAACCGATCGGGCGATCGACTTTCACGAGAATAACGAAGCGAGGATCGCGCGCGGGGATCATGCCGATAAATGAGGCGACATAGGCACCGGGCTGATAGACGCCGTTCTCTTCGATCTGCGCGGTACCGGTTTTGCCGGCGGTGGTATAGCCGGGGATCTGTGCGGCGGGATCGCCGGTTCCGTAGCGTACGACCGCGCGCAAAAATTTGCGTAGTATCGATGCCGTTTTCTCGGAAAAGATACGCCGCTCGATCTGCACCGGGTAGCGATAGACGAGTTTGCCGTTATGCTTGAGAATGGCGTGTACGATGTGCGGACGCAGCAATAATCCGCCGTTGGCGATGGCGCAATAGTAACGAGTGAGCGCAAGCGGCGTCACCGCGACGCCCTGGCCGAAGGACATCGTCGCCAACGATGAGCCGCTGAATTGGCTGGGTTTAGGGACGATGCCGGGGTTCTCGCCGGGAAGTTCGATTTGCGTCGGTTCGCCGAAGCCCGCGGCGCGTTCCATATTGTAGAAGGTGCGCGCGCCGATGCTCATGCCGACTTCGGCGGCACCGACGTTGTGCGAATAAGCGATGATGTTTTCGAGCGATTCGGTGCCGTGGCTGCCGGCGGTGAAACCATCGTCGGCGTTATGGATGGTGTGGCCGCCGACGGTGATTTGATCGCGCGCGGGAAAGCGCGACGCGAGCGTCACTTTTCCCGATTGAATCGCCGCCGCGGCGGTGACGAGTTTGAAAGTAGAGCCGGGTTCGTAGGCGTCTTCCACCGCGCGGTCGCGCCGTTGCGCGTTGGTGTAGCGCCAAAAGTGGTTGGGGTCGAAATGGGGAAGATTCGCAAGGGCGAGAATCGCGCCGGTTTTCGGGTCCATGACGATCGCCACGCCGGAGCTTGCGTGATATTTCTTTACCTGCTTCTCCAGGGCGCGTTCGGTGACGAACTGCAGGTAGGCGTCGAGCGTGAGTTCGACATCGTACCCGGGGCGGGCGCGTTTGAGCACGATCGGATGACCGAACGGCAACGGGCGCCCCATCTCGTCGGTCTCGAGCGTCTCCTTTCCCGACCGCCCTTGCAGCCACGGATTGAGGCTATATTCCAGCCCGTCGAGACCGTTTTCGTCGGTACCGACGAAACCGATCGTCGAAGAGAACTCCGGACCGTCGACGTAGACGCGCCGCCCGGTCTTTTCGCGACGCTCGGCAACGCCGACTAAATTGAGGGCGGCAACGCGCGCGGCAACCGAATGATCGACTTTGCGGGCGATCCAAATGAACCAGAGGCTTTTATCGTGGAGCGCAGCGATGGTATCGGGGCTTAGCTTACCGACGATCTTGCCGAGTTTTCGGGCGACGGTATCGGGGTCGCTAATGTCGTGGGGAACCGCGTAGATGCTTTTCGAGGGGAGCGAGCGCGCGATCACCGCACCGTTTCTATCGAGAATGCTGCCGCGCCGCGCAAAAACATCGATCGTATCGGAACGCTGCGCGAGCGCATCGCGAGCGAGCCCAGGCCCCTGCATCGCCTGCACGACGGCAAGCTTTCCCGCCAGGAATACCCCAAAGCAGACGATGCCGATATAAAACCAGCGCGCCCGATCGGTCGCCGTGCGCGCGAAATTGCGTTTCAGGATCGCCGTTTCCCGGCTGCGGCGGGGTGGAACCACCGCGCGAGGCCGGAGAGGAAGGCGATGCGTTGCTGCTGCGTTTGCGGCGGCGAGAGTTGCACCGCAATCTCCGTGGAGGCGGGGTGCATGTGCAGTTGCGCGGCGAGGCGAGCTAAACGCGCGTCGGAGGAGAGCTGTTCGACGCGATCTTTTAAGCGCAGGGTTTCATCTTGGAGACGCTTCTGCCGCGCGTGCGCTTTTTCTACGGCATAGGTCAGCCCCGTCATCGACGAGGTGAGCATGACGTAGCCGGTGACGGGAACGAGTACGGCAAGCAGAACCGAGAGCGCGAGCACGATGGGGCGATAGCGCGCGCGGGAATTGCGCACGACCCGGCGTTGCGCGGCATTGCGCGCGCTGCGCGGATTGGGTATGCGCGGTTCTTCGCGACGACGCGGTTGCATCTGTACCATCAGCCGGCCTTCTTTTCTGCAGCACGTAATTTTGCGCTTCGCGAGCGCGGGTTTTCGGCGCACTCTGCTTCGTCGGCAACGATCGGTTTTTTCGTAAGCACGGTAAGGCGTTCGTCACCGCGTAAAGTTTGTTTCACGATGCGGTCTTCGAGCGAGTGAAAGGAGATCGCGACGATGCGCCCCCCCGCGCGCAAACGCGCGATTGCGGCAGCGAGCCCTTCGTGGAGCGAACCGAGTTCGTCGTTGACGGCGATGCGTAAGGCTTGGAACGCGCGCGTGGCGGGGTGAGTGCGTTCGCGCCGCCCGCTGCGTTGCATGAGCCCGGAGATAAACGCCGCGAACTCCGTGGTGGTGGCGGGGAGCTTGCCCGCTTCGCGACGTGCTACGAGCGCGCGCGCGAGTCGGCGCGATTCGCGAATCTCGCCGTACTGATAGAAGATATCGGCGAGTTCGCTCTCTTCGGCATGCGCGAGCACGTCGTAGGCGCTACGCCCGGCGTAAGGATTCATCCGCATATCCAGCGGCGCGGATTGCGAAAAGGAGAAGCCGCGTTCGCGTTCATCGAGTTGCATGGAAGAGACCCCCAAATCGAAGAGGATGCCGTCGATCTCCGGTACTCCCAACGCATCCAAGTGCGCGTCCAACTCGCGAAAATTCGCGTGCACGAAGTGGAGCCGCGGATCGTGCAGTGCTTCGGCTCGCGCTTGCGCCGTTGGGTCGGCATCGAACGCGATCAGTCTGCCCGAGCCCAGCGCGGCGAGCATCGCCGCCGAGTGGCCGCCCGCCCCGAAGGTCGCATCGACGTAGATGCCCCCGGGACGCACGTTGAGGTAGGCGAGCGATTCGGCGAGCAGGACGCTGACGTGCATGGTGGCGCTCCATTAGTAGAGCCCGAGCTCGGCCATGAAATCGGCGACCTCGCCCTCGGGGGCGGCGTGCGCGGCGAAGCGTTCCTTCGCCCAGATCTCGACCCGGGTCAGTGTGCCGACGCTGATCGCGTCGCGGGCGATGCCGGCGTAGGAGCGCAGGGCGACGGGGATGAGCAGGCGCCCCTGGGCATCGCACGCGACCTCTTCGGTGTGGGCGAAGAGATGGCGGACGAGGCGCCGGAAGCGTTCGTCTTTGAGCGGCGCGGCTTCGAGCCGCGCGCAGAATGCGCCCCAGGTGGGGGCGGGGTAGAGGGCGAGGCAGGGCTCGGGCTGGGCGATCGTGATGACGAAGCCCGCCCCAAGGCGCTCGCGGAAGCGAGAGGGCACGACGAGGCGACCCTTCTCGTCGAGGGTATGCTCGGCCGACCCCGTAAATCGCGGAAACTCGCCCTGCACCTATGCTCCCCTTGGCGCCACTTTACACCACTGGGCTCCACTATACCCGCTACGAGTGGGTGAGGCAAGAGTCGCAGCGGAGGGAGAATGTTCGTACGAATGTAAGTACGACACGGCTATGACGACGATAAAGCTCTCCCGGGTCGGAAATTCGGTCGGTGCGGTGATTCCGAAGGAAGCGCTCGCGCGGCTTCACGCCGATGTCGGCGACACGCTCTATCTCACCGAATCGCCCGACGGGTTTCGGCTGACGCCCTACGATCCGGAATTTGCCGAACAAATGGCTGCGGCGGAAGCGATTATGAAACGGCGCCGCGACGTGCTGCGCGAGCTCGCAAAATAATTCGCTGGATTTCGCGCGAGGTAGTGCTCGCGATTCACGACGCACAGATCGCCGAGCACGGCGGCGCCGCCGGCATTCGCGATCTCGGGTTGTTGGATTCGGCACTCGCGCGACCGCGCAACGCGGCTTCGTACGATAGCGATGCTTCGATTCCGAAGCTCGCCGCGTTCTACGCACTCGGCGTCATTCGCGATCATCCGTTTGTCGACGGCAACAAGCGGGTCGGGCTGGTGCTGCTCGAGTTATTTCTCGCGCTCAATGGTTTTGAGTTGCGCGCGTCGGATGCGCAGTGTTATGAGGCGATTATGAGTGCAGCGAGCGGCGAGGCGACCGAGGCGGAGTTCTCCACGTGGGTCGAAGAGCATACGCTCAAAGCCGAATGAGGAGGTTTTGAGCGCCACGATCGTAAGGTTATTGGCGTGAGATCGGACTATTCCGTCGGCGGCGTCGCCGCACTGATGCGAGATGAGGCTGTCCCGGTTTCCCGGACACTTGGATAGAGCCGGCGAATATCCGGCCAATGAGGTGTCATGGAAACGCAGAATCGGACCTATAGCGAAGAATTCAAGAAAGACGCGGTTCGCCGCGTAGA
>JAJZED010000009.1 GCA_021805775.1 bacterium
GCTGCGTTCTTGCTATGCTTGCCCATGAAGGTCGGTCTCCCTTGCACCTCTGAGTGCGCAACGCGGGTGTTCTTTCGAAAACCGCTTCGGTGACCGGCCTTCTCATCCCATCTACTCGGGATGACAGGGGGCTGCGCGCCCTACTCGGCGTGACAAGGGCTACTCGGCGTTATAAACGCGCGGGATACGGGCGCTAGCCGACGACGAAGTTGACGAGTTTCCCGGGGACGTAGAACCGTTTGCGAATCTCCTTGCCGTCGAGATGCGCTCGCACCGCCGGATCCGTTTGCGCGAGCGCGAACGCATCGTGCTCCGCAATCGATGGCGAGCAGGCGATGCGCGCGCGCACTTTGCCGTTGACCTGAACGACCAGCGTAATCTCGTCGAGTGCGAGTGCCGCGTCCTGCGGTGCGAGCGCGGCTTCGAGATGCACCGAACGTTCGTAGCCGTAACGCGACCAAAGCTCGTCGGCGATATGCGGCGCGAACGGAGCGAGCAAGAGCGGCACCGCATGCACGGCGTAAAGCGTCGCGGGCGCATCGGGTCTCACACTTACCGCCGCCGTAAGCGCATTGATCGTCTCATCGAGTCGCGCGATCGTCGTGTTGTAGTGGAAGCGCCGCGAGAGCGTCTCTTCAATCAGCGAACGCGCCGCAAGATGAACCGCCCGCACCAATGCCTTCTCCTCGGGCGTCGAGCAGAGCGGGAGAACCCGCACGTCGACGCTGCGCGCTCGCTCGGCAAGCGGTTCGCACGCTCGCCAGACGCGGTTGACGAATCGCACGCGACCGGTGATGCCTTCGTCGGTCCAATCGCTGGTATCTTCGGGCGGCGTCACATAGAGCAAAAACAACCGCATCGCGTCGACGCCGTTCTTCGTTGCCGTCTCGTCGATGCCGACGACGTTACCGCGCGATTTCGACATCTTCTCGCCGTTGGCGAGCAGCATTCCCTGGTGAAAGAGCCGCGCGAACGGTTCGTCCGGGCCGCTCACCCAGCCGCAATCGTGAAAGAACTTATAGAAAAAGCGCGAGTAGAGTAGGTGCAAGACCGCATGTTCGGAGCCGCCGATATATTGATCGACGTTCATCCATGCATCGGCAGCTTCGCGCGCCCAGGGCGCGCTTTCGTTGTGCGGATCGAGATAGCGCAGATAGTACCACGACGATTCGAAGAAGGTATCCATCGTGTCGCTCTCGCGCCGCGCCGGCGCACCGCACTTCGGACAGGTCGTTTCGATAAACGACGGGAGGCGTGCCAACGGCGAACCCTCGCCGGTAATCGGCGCATCGGGAGGAAGCAAGATCGGCAGTTGCTCCTCGGGGACGGGAACCTCACCGCACCCTTGGCAATAGACGATCGGAATCGGCGTGCCCCAATAGCGTTGCCGCGAGACCAACCAATCGCGAAGCCGGTAGGTGGTGGTCGCCTTGCCGATGCCGCGCCGCTGAAGTTCCTCCGCGATCGCGCGACGTGCCTCGGCGCTCGTTATGCCCGAAAATGCGCCGCTCTCGACGAGTACGCCGTCATCGACGAATGCTTCGTCGATCGGTGCGTCGGCCGTCGGCACGCTACCGGTCGGGATGATGACGCGCGCGATCGGCAGATCGTGCTTGCGCGCGAAATCGAAATCGCGTTCGTCGTGCGCGGGAACACCCATCACCGCGCCGGTTCCGTATTCGGCGAGCACGTAGTTGGTCACCCAAATCGGTACGCGCGCGCCGGAGAGCGGATGCACCGCATACGCACCGGTGAAAAGCCCCTGCTTCTCCATCAAACTCGTTCGTTCGAGTTCGGATTTCGAACGCAGACTCTCGGTGAAGCGATCGATCGCCGCTGCGCTCTCCGGAGCGATAAGCTCTTTGATGCGCGCGACCACCGGGTGCTCGGGCGCAAGCGCGAGAAACGTGACCCCGAAGACGGTATCGACGCGCGTGGTGAAGACCTCGATGCTCTCCGTCGCGCCCTCGATCGCAAATGAAAATTGCGCGCCTTCGCTTTTCCCGATCCAATTGCGCTGCATCGTGCGCGTCCGTTCGGGCCATCCGTCGAGCCCTTCGAGCCCTTCGAGCAGTCGTTCGGCAAATTCGGTGATCCGTAAGAACCACTGCGAGAGATTGCGCCGTTGCACCGGCGTATTACATCGCCAACAGCAGCCGTCGATCACCTGTTCGTTGGCGAGCACCGTCGCGTCTTTCGGACACCAGTTGACCGGCGCTTCGCGTTTATAAGCGAGCCCACGTTCGTAAAGTTGCAAAAAAAGCCATTGATTCCATCGATAATATTCCGGGGTGCAGGTCGCGATCTCGCGCGACCAATCGTAGCTCGTGCCCATCAGGCGCAATTGCCGCTGCATGTTGGCGATATTGGAGAGCGTCCACGTCGCCGGAGCGATGCCGCGCTGGATCGCCGCATTTTCCGCCGGCAGCCCGAACGCATCCCAACCCATCGGGTGCAGCACGTTGTAGCCCAACATGCGCATCGATCGCGCGATTGCATCTCCGATCGTGTAATTTTTGGCATGTCCGACGTGCAGATCGCCCGACGGATACGGCAGCATCTCGAGGACGTAATACTTCTCGCGCGTTGGATCGGGGCGCGCCACGGCGAGCCCATCGCGCTCCCAACGCTCGCGCCAGCGCTGCTCGATATCCTGGAAATCGTATGCTGCGGCCATCTGCATAGCATACGCAACGAAAGCAAGCCTGCCCACCGCAGGGGTCGCAGCATGCTTTCCCGCGCGCGATTGCGCGTGAAGGATCGGCATGAAACGTTGGCTCGCCCTGCCCGCCGCCGCGCTCCTCATCGCGGTGCTCGCCTTCCACCCCGCCCCGGCACCCCTCGTCGTCGCCACGGCCGCCTCACCCCATTCCGGAGTTCGGCGCGCGCCGCCGGGAAGGGCGAAGCGCCGCAATGCGCCGCCCCCGGCAACGCTGCTCGTCGATGTCGCCGGTGCGGTCGCGCACCCCGGCCTCTATCACTTCCCGCCGGGGGAGCGCGCCGAGGCGGCGCTCGCCGCCGCCGGGGGCGCACGCCCCGGCGCCGATCTCGACCGCGTCGATCTCGCGGCCCCGCTCGTTGACGGCGAGGAGGTGCTCGTCCCGAAGATCGGGGCGCCGGCGCGACGTCGCAGCACGCTGCGCGTACCGCGCACGGCGAAAAGCAAGCGTACCAAGAAGGGTGCGGCGCTCCTCGGTACCCGCGTCGATCTCAACGCCGCCGCAGCAGGGGCCCTCGCCGAGGTTCCGGGAATCGGGCCGATTCTCGCCGAGCGCATCATCGCCGTGCGCCGGCGCGACGGCCCCTTCGACGCGCTCGACCAACTCCTCGATGTCGCCGGAATGAGCCCCTCCCGCCTCGAGCAGGCACGCCCCTACCTTCACGTCTAGTCTGAACTTCCGCGCCGCGGAGAGGTCAGAGGCGGCGGAGCGAGCAAAAAGTTCTCTACGATGATCGATTGGATGTCGGAGCGCGAGACGCTACCAGAACTCATTATGCGCGTGCTTTCGGAGCCGCGCGACCGCGCCTTAGCCGAACGCAGGGGCGATACGTGGACCGATATCTCCAGTACCGAGTTGCTCGAACGAGCGAAAAATATTGCGTGTGCGATTCGCGCAGCGGGCCTGCAAGGCGGCGATCGCGTAGCCCTCATCGGGCATAATTCCGTCGACTGGATCGCGACGAGTTTCGGCATCCTTATGAGCGGCTGCATTGTCGTGCCGATCTATCCGACGCAAGCCGGCGATATCACCGCCTATATTCTCAAGCACTCCGAAGCAAAGCTTCTCTTCGTCGACTCCGAGGCAACGTTGCAAACGCTCGGAACGGCGATTCCCGTCTTGCCGCGCGCGATCGTATTTGAATCGCGCGGCCCCTTCGCGCTTGCCGCATTTGAAAGCGGTGGCGCGCGCGCGCGCGCCGCCGACCCTTCGCTGCCGACGTCGTATTATGCCTCGCTCGCCGCCGACGACCTGGCGATTCTCATTTACACGAGCGGCACGACCGGCAACCCGAAGGGCGTGATGCTCTCGCACGACAACATCGCGTTCGATGCAAAATCTTCATTGTATGGAGCGTTTGCCGTCCTGACGCCGCAAGATCGCGTGCTTTCGGTACTGCCGTTTTCGCACATCTACGAACAGACGATGATGTTCATTTATTTACTTGCGAAACCGACCTATTTTATTTGCCACGACGCGAACGATTTAACTGCCGATCTTCTTTACGCGCGGCCGAATTACATGACTTGCGTGCCGCGAATATTCGACCGCGTTCTCGCCGGAATCAACGGAAACGCGCTACGCGCGGGTGGGTTTCAGGCGCGTCTGGTGCCTTGGGCACTTCGTACCGCCCGGCATTGGGCGCGCGCGAAAACTTTCGGCGGTTCCAACCCGTTGCTCTCCGCGCAGTACGCGGCCGCCAAGCGGTTGGTGCTCGATAAAGTGCGGACGCGCCTCGGTTTGGATGCGATGAAGTTCTTTAGCAGCGGCAGCGCGGCGCTTCATGTCGATGTGGCGATGACCTATCTGGGGCTCGGTATGCCGATCATGCAAGGTTACGGCCTCACCGAGACCTCGCCGGTCATCACCGTAAATTACCCGGAGAAAAACAAATACGGCAGCGTCGGCGCGGTCATCCCCGGCGTCGAGGTGAGTATCGCTGCCGACGGCGAAATTCTTACCCGCGGCCGGAATGTAATGCTCGGCTATTATCACGACTCCGAGGCGACGCAGGCCGTGCTCGCAGGCGGATGGTTTCATACCGGCGATATCGGCGAGGTTGACGAGAACGGCTACCTCACCATCACCGATCGTAAGAAGGAAGTATTCAAAACAGCGACCGGAAAATTCGTCGCACCTGCGCGCGTCGAGAGCGCGATCAAGCGCTCGATGTTCGTGGCACAGGCGATGGTCTTCGGCGACGGCCGCCCCTATCCGGGCGCGCTCGTTTGCCCCAACTGGGAGAACCTGCGTGCCGAATTACCGCTCCCCACTGACGTATCCATTGACGATCTTGCAAAGCGCGCCGATGTCCAGGCGTTTTATGCCGCCGAGGTACGCAAGCGTACTGCCGATTTAGGGAGCTTCGAACAAATTCGGCGAGCGATCGTTATTCCGCGCGAATTTAGTATTGAATCGGGGGAACTCTCGCCCTCGATGAAGGTGAAACGCCGCGTTGTCGAATCTCGCTATGCCGGGGCAATCGACGAGTTTTACCGTAGCGATCCAAAAATCCAGTCGATTGCATAGCTCGACGCACGAGGTTGTAGGAGGAATATCTTGAGAATCACTCGCTTGCTTGCGGGCGCCGTCGCGCTTGCGATCTCACTTCCAGTCGCCGGCCTCGCTGCGTCGGCAAAAGTACCGCCGAAAAAGCCGCCGATGCATGTGCCGGCGCGCTTCCCCGATTCCATTACCCACGGGAGCGTCGTCGTTCACGGACAGACGATTCATTACACGGCGCGCGCCGGTACGATTACGCTTCATAACCAAGCGAACCAGCCGACGGCGCGTATCTTCTACGTCGCCTACACGAAGGACGGCGCGCAACCGAACAACCGGCCGGTCACCTTCTTCTACAATGGCGGCCCCGGCAGCTCGACGATGTGGCTCCACATGGGTTCCTTCGGGCCGGTCCGAGTTATTTCCGGAAGCGGAACGCTTACCGGCCCACCGCCGTACCGCATCGTTCCCAACGGATACACCTTGCTCGATAAGACCGACGAGGTTTTCATCGATATGCCCGATAGCGGTTTCGGTCGCATCGTCGGCGCGGGAAAGCCGAAGATGTTCTTCGGGGTCGATCAAGATGCGCGCGCCTTCGCGCAGTTCGTGCAAAACTATATCGGTAAATTCGGGCGTTGGAATTCGCCCAAATATCTCTTCGGCGAAAGCTACGGCACGACGCGCGACGCAGCTCTCGCAGCCGACCTTCAACAAGATGGTGTCGGCCTCAACGGCGTTGTTTTTCAATCTTCGATTCTCAACTTCAACCTCGACTGGAGCGTCAACTTCGGCTACGTTCCGGCAGCGGTCGGCGGCGGCGATTGGGGCTTCGTCCTCTACTTCCCGACCGAGGCGGCGACCGCGTGGTATCACCATGCGGTTCCCAACCGCCCCGCGCACCTGCGTCCGTTCCTCGCTCGCGTCGAACGCTTTACGATGGGCCCGTATCTCACCGCCCTCGCCCAAGGCGACGCCTTACCGCAATCGCAACGTATCGCAATCGCCAACAAAATTCACGAATATACGGGGCTCTCGCTGCAGTATATCCTCAACGCCAACCTTCGCATTCCGTATGGTCGCTTCGAGAATCAGCTGCTGCGCAACAACGGCAAGATCGTCGGACGCCTCGATTCGCGCTACGAAACCACCACCATCGACGGGAACCAGGCATCGGCTCCGTGGGACCCGACCGATGCCGCAATCGACGATCCGTTCACGGCGGCGGTCAACCAGTATCTGCGCGTGACGCTGAAATATAACCCGCCGATCCCTTACCGGAGCGGCGTGTACAATATTATCGCCAAGAGCGGCGGATGGAACTGGAAGCATAACGGCATGCAACCGACCAACGTGGCTCCCGATATCGCTTTTGCGATGACCAACGAACCGAGCATGAAGGTCTTCGTCGCAATGGGATACTACGACTTCGCAACGCCGTATGAAGCGGCGCTCTATACCTTCGAGCACCTCGGCATCCCGCCGTCGCTACAACGAAATATCACCTATCGCTACTATCGCGTCGGCCATATGATCTACCTCAACCCGCAGTCCCTGGCGCATTACCAACGCGATCTCGACGCGTGGTATAGCGCTCCGTAGGAGCAACCGGCACGCCACCCGCCGGCACCGCACGTCTCTGCGGTGCCGGCGTTTTTTTACGCCGAGCAGGGCTTGTCACGCCGAGCAGAGCTTGTCACGCCGAGTAGCTGCCGAAGGCAGCGCATCGAGGCGCACGCAGCTGTCACGCCGAGTAGCTGCCGAAGGCAGCGCATCGAGGCGCACGCAGCTGTCACGCCGAGTAGGTTGCGAAGCAACCGTATCGAGGCGCACGCAGCTGTCACGCCGAGTAGGTTGCGAAGCAACCGTATCGAGGCGGATGCGCTCCCTCGATACGCGCTGCGCGCTACTCGGGATGACAACCCGCTACTCGGGATGACAACCCGCTACTCGGGATGACAACCCGCTGCTCGGGATGACAACCCGCTGCTCGGGATGGCAACCCACTACTCGGGGCGAGATGGCGGCGCCCAGAGGCGCCGCGTTAGTGCCCCCGCTCGAGCGAGGCGAGCCGCGCCAGCGTCTTGGCGAGGATCGCGTCGAGTTTGCGTTTCGCCGTCTGCATGGTCGCAGTGATCCCGGGATCGGGTGCGTTGCGCGGCGCCGCCGCGAACGTTCCTTGCCCCGATTCCACCGCCGATGCAAGCCCGCCGTACGCACTCGCTAGGAACCCAAGGCTCGAGAAATCGAGCGAGGCTTTCCCGATCGAATCGTCCGGGCTCGATTTCGGCGGAACGCCGATTACCTGCGTTAGCAACTCGTGTTTTGAAGAGGCATCGAGCTTGCCGCCGTCGAGAAGTCGCTGCGCCGCATATTGCGCGACGCGGATGCGATGGATCGTCGCATCGAGCGTTTGCGCGAAGGCAAACTGCGCGCGCAGTTCCGCATTGCTGGTATGCGTCCGCGGATCGCGCAACAACGTCGCGTTTCGTGCGTACGTCTTTCCGTCGACCTTCAGCACCACGCGGTAGGTGCCCGGCGGAACCATCGGCCCACCCGGGCTTCCCGCGCGGAGATCCCACGCAAAACGGTGCGTCCCCAGGGAGATTCCCGGGAGCGGCATGGCGCGCAGCCAATACGCCGGAATGTCGACCTTCTGCGGATTCGGCGCGGTCACGTGCTGGCTCGAACTCCAGCGCCGTAACACCGTTCCCTTCGCGTCGCGAATTTCAAGAACGACCGGCGTCGTCGGTTGCTTCCCGATCGCGTAATCGATCTGCATGCCGTAGGTTGGATTGTCGAGTTGAGCCTCATCGTATGGAATCGGCGTCTCTTCGTCGTTGTACGGTTTCAAGCGATAGGAAACCGCCGGCGTATAAAGATATGCCCGTGCGTTCAGACTCGCAGCCGAGATTTCCCGCAGGCGCGCAACGTCGTCCATGATGTAGACGCCGCGACCGTGGGTAGCGATGATGATATCGCCATGCTTGACGACGATATCGCGAACCGATGTTACCGGAAGATTCCGCTGAAACGATTCCCAACGATCTCCGTTATCGAACGATATAAACATGCCGCGCTCGGTGCCGGCGTAGAGCAGGCCGGGGCGGTGCGGATCTTCGCGAACGACGTTCACGAAGTCGTGCGGCGGAATGCCGTTGACGATCTTCGTCCAATGCTTGCCGCCATCGGTCGTGCGATAGATATACGGCGTTAGATCGTCGAGCCGATGGCGATCGACCGCAACGTACGCAACCTGCGGGTTGAAGTGCGACGCGGCAATGATGCCGACTTTGCTCCACGGCGTGAGCGCTTTCGGCGTGACGTTCCGCCAGTGTTTGCAGCCGTCGGTCGTGACCCAGAGCTGCCCGTCGTCGGTTCCCGCCCAAACGATATTCGCGCGAATCGGCGAGGGCGCGATGGCGTAGACGACGCCGCGCCGCTTGAGCCCGATATTATCGGCGAGCGTTGCGGGGTCGAGATTGGCGGGGTGGTCGTCGCCGTGCGCGCGGGTAAGGTCGGGGCTGACGATGTGCCAGCTATAGCCGAAATTCCGCGTGCGGAAAATTCGTTGCGTACCGAAGTAGAGCGTGCGATGGTCGACGCTCGAGAGCGCGAGCGGCAACGTCCACGTGTAGCGCCAAAAATGATGCGGATGCGCCGCCTCGGGGTCGATGTTCTGCTCCCAGCCCGTCGTCGTATCTTCGATCGTCGGCGGAGCGAGTACGCTCGGCGCAGCGGCGATGACGCGACCGATCTTGCGCGGATCGGGAATGAGCCAACCGCTCTCGCTTCCCGCATCGACCGGCTGCCAATCGCGCATGCTGAGATGCGCGTATTTACTCCGACTCAATAATGAGAATGCGCCGGAATCTTGCTGCGAACCGTAGATGTGATACGGAAATGCGTTGTCGACGCTAATGTGATAGACCTGTGCCGTCGGCTGGTTATACCACGAGCTCCAGGTCTTCGCATTATCGACGGTAACGACGACGCCTTGGTCGCCGCCGAGCACCATGTGCGTGGGGTCCTGCGGATATATCCAGAGTTGATGATAGTCGTCGCCGCCGGGTTGCCCTTTGATCGCAATGAAGGTTTTGCCGCCGTCGGTCGAGCGATAGGTTGAGGTATCCATCGTGTAGAGCGTATCGGGGTTCTTCGGGTCGACCGCGAGCTCGCCGAAGTACCATCCGCGTTTCCAGATACGGATGTCGCCGTCGGTCTTCAACCAATGCGCGCCGCCGTCGTTGGAACGATAGATGCCGCCGTGCGCGCGATCGCTATCGACCCGCGCGTAGACGATCTGCGGATCGCTCGGCGCGACCGCGACGCCGATGCGCCCGACGGTGCTCGGAAGCCCGGCGCGTAACTGCGTCCAATGCGCGCCGCCGTCGGTGCTTTTGTAGAGCCCCGAACCGGGGCCGTTGCTCGGCGGATAGACGTTCCACGGCGGGCGTCGCGTCTGCCAGAGCGCCGCGTAGAGCACCTGCGGATTCTGCGGATCCATCGAGAGCGAGATCGCCCCGGTGTTCTCGTTTTTGTAGAGAATTTTTTGCCAGGTTTTCCCGCCGTCGACGCTCTTGAAAACGCCGCGCTCGGCATTCGGGCCGTATGCGTGTCCGAGTGCCGCGACGTAAACGACGTTCGCATTCTGCGGATCGACGACGATTGCGGCGATCTGTCGCGTGTCGCGCAGACCGATATGCGTCCACGTTTTGCCGCCGTCGTGCGAGACGTACATGCCGTTGCCGTAGCCGATATCGCTGCGCATATCGGGCTCGCCGGTACCGACGTAAATGGTTCGCACCGCGCTCGGCGCGACCGCGATCGCACCGATCGATCCGATATTCTCTTTATCTAAGATCGGTTTCCACGTGCGGCCGGCGTCCTCGGTCTCCCAGACGCCGCCGTCTACCGCGCCGAAATAATAGTGGTTCGGCTGCCCCGGAACGCCGGTGACGGCGACCGCACGACCGCCGCGAAGCGGCCCGACCTCGCGCCAAGAGAGCCCGCCGAAAGCGGACTGAGGAACCGAGGCGAGCATCTGCCCGGCGGCCTTCGCCGGGAGCGGGATCGAGGGCGCGAAGAGCGCCAGCGCAAGCGCGCAAAGTATGAAACGTCGCATGGGGGGCGCATTCTGCGTGAGCGCGCGCGCCCCCCCGCGCTGTTACCAGCCGCCGGAGTCGCCGCCCCCGCCCATATCGCCGCCGCCGAAGCCGCCGCCACCCATATCGCCGAAGCCGCCGCCGCCGAAATCACCGCTGCTCGCGCCGCCCATATCGGCCTGGCCGGCATCGCCGCCCCAGCCGCCGGCGTCGGGTGCGCCCATCTGCGAGGCATCGGCGATGTTGGAGCCGCCGCCCATCATCCCGCCGCCCATCATGCCGCCGCCGCCGAAGAGCTGGTTCCCCAGCCACGCGCCGCCGAGCCCGCCGAGCAGGCCGCTGAGAAGGCCGCCGCCCATCATGCCGCCCCCGCCGTAGCCCATCGGCTGCCCCATTGGGGCGCCGCCGGTTGGAGCGACCGGGCCCGCGGGCGGGCCGCCGGCCATCGGGCCCGCCATCGGGCCGTAGGGCGGGCGCTGCGCCGAGGCGCGCATAATCGAACGCAAGACGAGAAAGCCGACGATAAAGACGATCAACCAAAACACGACGTTCGGTCCTTTCCGGTGTTGTACCGGTGAAGCGATACCCGCTGCGGGTACCGTCGCAGGCACGCCGTAGGAACGCGCGGGTGCATTCGCGTTTTGCAGCGAGCCGAGATGCGAACGATAGATCCCGACGAGCGTTCCCGCCGCATCGGTGATGCCGCCGTTAAAATCGGCTGCCTTAAATTGTGCTTCCATCGCTTGCCGAATCGGCGCAACGATCGAAGGGGTGAACCAGCCCGCGCGGACGCCGGCGGCGTCGGGCACGATGATATCTTTATGCTCGGCCATCGCGACGAAGATCATCACGCCGTTGACGGCATACTGCGAAAACGCTTGCTGCGCCGCGGCGTGGAGCCCGGTGCCGCCGAGCGAAGGAACGGTGACGACCACGACCTGTTTTCCGGTCTCGGCGTTAAACGCGCTCAAACTCCGGTCGAGCCGCGCGGCCGCCGTCGGCGAAAGCATATTCGCGCCGTCGTGCACGAAACTCGCCGCTCGCGCGGCGACGGGAAACGCGAGCGCTGCAAACGCAGCGAGCGTTGCGGAGAGACGAGCCCATCGGCTGCAAAGGTTCATGGGTGACTGCTTCCTCCGCGTTCTACTACCGCGGGGTTCGGGGGAGTGTTTCGAACGCGTCGTTCGCTTACGGCGTTCCGCCGAGATGCACGCTCATCGCAAGCACGCCGCCGGCGACCGTGAAGATGAAGATCCCGAGGAATATCCAGACCCCGAAGCGCAGCAACTGCGAAAAACGTTGCCGCTCGGCCTTGGTTTTGTAAACGACGCGGGCGCGCGTACTCATGCTTGCTCCTCTCGACTAGTCGGTAAAGGCTCTCCCCAGAGCCGCTCAAGATTGTAGAACGTCCGCTGCTCCGGCGTAAAGATGTGGACGATCGCCGTGCCGAGATCGAGCAGGATCCAACTCCCTTCGGCGTAGCCTTCGACGCGCGCGACCCGCCCGCCCGAAGCCTCGACCGCTTCGACGATGGCGTCGGCGATCGCGCGGGTCTGGATCTTCGAGCGCCCGGTGACCAGCACGAAATGGTCGGCGAGGATCGTCTTGGAGCCGACCTCCAACGCCTCGAACTCCTCGCCCTTCTTCTCCTCCGCGGCGGCGCGGACGATATCAATGAGTGCTGACAGTGGAAACCTTCCCTTTCATATGTGAGAACGTATCCAATGCGGCTTTCGTCCTCGGAGCGATCTCGTAACCTCGGCTGCGGGAATACGCGACCGTCCGTTCGAGCGTAGCATACATCGCCGCATCGAGATCCTGCATTGCCAGCTCCCAGAGCTGCCCGCGCTCGGCGAAATTGCGTTTCGGTTCGAGTGCGTCGGCGAGATAGAGCACCCGGGCGAGCGGCGACATCTGCGCGGCGCCGAGGGTATGCGCGGCGACGGCATCGGCGATCTCGGAATCGCGCACCGCGAAGCGTTCGCTCGCGAGCATCGCACCCAAGGGTGCGTGCAGCACGATGGGATTGCGTCGCTCGAAATCATCGACCGGATAGTTGCGGCGGGCGGCCTCCTCGAGCAAGCGCGATGCGGACCACAGCCGCCCGAGATCGTGCAACATTCCTGCGGTGCGCGCGCGCGCGGCATCGAGGCCGTGCCGCATCGCTAAGAGCTCCGCGCAGCGCGCGACGCGAATGCAGTGGTCGGCGCGATCTCTCTGACTGATCGCCGAACGCATCTCGCGCGCGATCTCCGTGTAGCGATTCATCGAAGTTTCGCGCGCAGCGCATCCAAGCGCGCGCGATAGAGCTCGCCCTGAAGGTTACCCGCCCACATGACGAGCGCGCTTTCGTTATTATCGCTATAGTACGATTTCCGCGTGGTGACGGTGGTAAAACCGTATTTTTGATAGAGTTGCTGCGCCCCGACGTTGCTCTCGCGTACCTCTAAAGTCATCCATGCCGCTCCAAGTTCGATCGCCTTGTCGAGAAGATGCAACAGCAAACGCTCGCCGTACCGGCGGCCGCGTAAATCCGGGTCGACCGCGATGGTCGTTACGTGCGAATCTTCGAGAATCACCCAGATGCCGCCGTAGGCGACGATGCGCGAACCGACGCGTCCGACGAAATAATGAGCGAGTTTATTGGAGCGCAGTTCGTTGGCGAAGGCATCGTGCGGCCACTGCGTCGAGAACGAGAGCAGTTCGATACGCGTGACGGCATTGATATCTTCTAATTGCATCGCTTCGATCAGCAGCGGCTCGGGCGCCGAAGCGTGCGCGGGGTCGAGATCGAGCTTCACGCGCGCGTCGGAATCTTCGCGGCGGGCGCTTCGCCGTAATCGGCGACGAGCGCGTGCGGCGAGGCGGCGGCAGGCATGGCGCGTGCGAGGCGCGCGAGCGCGAGGATGGGCGATGGAACCGCTGGTAACGAGAACACGGGCTGCCCGCGTTCGGCGAGCAGGGGCGCGACGCCCGCCGTCGCCCCGGCGAGTGCCAACGGCTCCGGGAGGGCCCGCGGCAGCAACGCCGCGAGCGTGGCGGCGAGCTCCCCCGAAGCGCGTCGCTCGCCGGCGACGCTGCACAGGCGCGCCGAGATGATTCCGGGGCGCCCTTCGACCACCGTCAGCCGCGGCAGCTGCCGCGCCCCGGCTTCGAGCACGTCGAACGAGGAGAGGCCGACCAACGGGAGATTCCACGCAAGCGCGAGCGCCTTCGCATAACTTAAGGCGACGCGCAGCCCGGTAAAGCTGCCGGGGCCGAGGCCGACGGCGATACGGTCGATCTCGCCCGGCGCGACCGCCGCCTCGTCGAAGAGCGCGGAGATCGCGGCGAGCCCCCCTTCGAGCGCTTGGTTGGCATCGACGCGACGCTCTGCGAGCACGCGATCCTCGTCGAGCAGCGCGCACGCGAAGGCTCCGAGCGCCGCATCGACGGCGAGGAGCCTCATCTCGGCGGCTCGACGACGAGCGTGCGCGGCTCGTCCCCGGCGCCGGCGATCTCGACGCGATAGAGGCGCTGCGGCAAGAGCGAAGCCAGGTGCTCGGGCCACTCGACGAGCACGATCGCACTGCCGTCGAACGCTCCCTCGAGCCCGCTCTCGGCGAGCTCACCGGGGCTTTCGATGCGATACCCGTCGAGGTGCTCGATCGGAATGCGACCGGCGCGTTCGTAACGGTGGCGCAGCGTGAACGTCGGGCTCGCCACTTCTTCGTGCCCCTGAATCGCGCGGACGACCGCGCGCACGAAGCGCGTCTTGCCCGCGCCGAGCGGGCCGTGCAGTGCGACGACATCGCCCGCGTAGAGATGCCCGGCGAAAGCAGCGGCGAAGGCATCGAATGCGGCGATGTCGCGGCAAGTCTCGCGTGAGGTGGCGTCGAAGGCGCTCGCGGTGAACTTCACTATTCCGGCTTCCTTCGCCGCCGAAGGCTGGGCGTCCTGAGCGAGGATCTCTCGGGCGCGCTCCACCAGAGCTTCGAGAGCGCGCTGACGACGCTCGAGGCAGACTTCGCTCGTGCCGGTGAGGCCCTGCATGCCGATCTCGCCGAGATCGAGGCCCGCTCGCAGCCGACGCCCCCAGAGCCGTCCGATCGTGCCGAAAACATCGCCGCGGCGACCGCTCCCGCCGCGCCGCGCCCCCCCGACGACGGCGGATCGCGCGTGAATTTCGACGAGGACGAACCTGCCCCGGTCGTTCAGTTCGACGATCTCCCAACCTGGGAAGAAGGCACGTAAACCGCGAAGATAACGGTATTGTGTCGGTGGCGTCTTCGACGTCACTCTAGCATCTGCACGCCGGAGTCAACCGTAAGCCTTGAGTAACGAGCACATTCAAACGGTCAACGTCGAAGACGAGATGAAGGAGAGCTATCTCTCCTATGCGATGTCGGTCATCGCCTCGCGAGCGTTGCCCGACGTTCGCGACGGCCTCAAACCCGTCCAACGCCGCATTCTTTATGCGATGCGCGAGATGGGCTTCGACCCGAGCAAACAGCACCGCAAATGCGCCGGTATCATCGGCGAAGTCTTAAAGAGCTACCATCCGCACGGCGATCAGTCGGTTTACGATGCGCTCGTTCGCCTCGCACAAGATTTCACGCTGCGCTATCCCTTGGTCGACGGGCACGGGAACTTCGGTTCGATCGATCCCGATTCTCCCGCTGCGTACCGTTACACCGAGGCTCGGCTCGCGCGCCTCGCGCTCGATCTCCTCGCGGACATCGATAAAGAGACCGTCCCCTTTACCCCGAACTTCGATAACCAGAGCACCGAACCGGCGGTTCTGCCGGGGCGTTTGCCGCAGTTGCTGGTCAACGGCTGCAGCGGTATCGCCGTCGGCATGGCGACGAACGTTCCGCCGCATAACCTCGGCGAGGTCGCCGATGCGGTCGTTGCGATTCTCGATAACGAAAACGTCACCGACGACGAACTCTGCGATATCGTCAAGGGCCCCGATTTTCCCACCGGCGGCACGGTCCTCGGGCACGAAGCGATCCGACAGGCATATAAAACGGGTCGCGGCTCGATTCCTATTCGCGGCAAAGCCGAAATCATCGAAGAAAAAGGCCGCCATAAGATCGTCATCACCGAGATCCCCTACCAAGTCTATAAGAGCCGCATCGTCGAGGCGATCGCCGAAGCGCACTCCGAGAAAAAAATCCAAGGTATCGCGCGTCTCGACGATCTGAGCAACCGTAAAGGCATGCGCGTCGTCGTGGAATTGCAGAAGAGCGCGACCCCGAAGGTGGTGCTCAACCAACTCTTCAAGCACACGCCGCTGCAATCGAGCTTCGGGTTCAACATGCTCGCACTCGTTCCGGCGGGCGCGCCGAAAGCCGATGGGACGACACCGCTGGAACCGCAGGTGCTGAACCTGCGTCAATTGCTCGACCACTACATCACGCACCGCAAAGACGTTATCGTCAAGCGCACCGCCTACGATCTTCGCAAAGCGCAAGAACGCGCTCATTTGCTCGAAGGTTATCGCATCGCGCTCGACAACATCGACGAGATCATCGCGCTGATCCGCAGCAGCGATTCCACCGACGAAGCGAAGGGCAAACTCGTCGCGCGCTTCTCGCTCTCGGAGATCCAAGCGCAAGCTATCGTCGACATGCGTCTGCGCACCCTTACCGGCCTCGAGCGCAAGAAGATTGAAGACGAATATCTCGAGCTCATCAAAACCATCGCCGACTTAGAAGACGTTCTCCGCAGCCCGCGCCGCGTCGCAGCGATCGTCAAAGAAGATGCGCTCGATCTGAAAAAACGGCACGGCGACGAACGCCGCACCCTCGTGCTGCCCGCCGAAGACGAAATTTCGGTCGAACAGCTCATTCCGAATACGGACGTCGTGGTCACCTACACCGATGGCGGATACATCAAACGCGTTTCGGTCGACACCTTCCGTACGCAGAACCGCGGCGGCCGAGGCGTGACCGGCATCTCCAATCTCAAGCGCGAAGATGTCGTCCGCAACTTCTTCGCGACGAAGACGCACGACCACGTGCTCTTCTTCACCAACAAAGGCCGCGTCTATCGTTTGCGCGCGTACGAGATTCCCGATACCACGCGACAGGCACGCGGCACCGCGTTGGTCAACCTCCTCACCCTTCCGCCGGGCGAGCAGGTTACCGCCTGTTTCCCGATCGACACGTTCGAAGGCGATAAGTCGCTCGTCATGGTCACGACGCACGGCGTCATTAAAAAGACGAAACTCGACGAGTTTTCAAACGTGCGCCGGAACGGCCTCAATGCCATCAACCTTGACGAAGGCGACGAACTGCTCGCCGTCGATCTCGCGACGGGAACGCGCGATATCATTCTCTGCACGCGCGCCGGCATGGCGGTACATTTTAACGAACAAAATGTCCGCGCGATGGGGCGCAATGCTCGCGGAGTCAAGGCGATGACGCTGGAGAGCGGCGATGAAATTATCGCGATGGATGTGATCGAAGACGAGCGCAAAGAAGTATTGCTCGTCACGTCGCAAGCCTTCGGAAAACGCACGCCGATCGACGACTATCGCCATACCTCGCGCGGCGGCAAAGGCGTGAAGGCCTTTGCGAAGGAGCGCGAAGATATCGGCCGCGTCGTCGATCAAATTATGGTCGCCCCCGAAGACCAACTGCTCATGATCACCTCGGGGAACCAAGTGATTCGCATCAACGTCAAAGATATCCGTAGGGCCGGGCGCGCGACCAAGGGTGTCCGCCTGCAACGCCTCGGCGAAGGTGACGAAGTGATCGCAATCACGAACCTCGGCAAGCAGGCCGAACTTATTACCGGCATCACCGGGGAGCCGACGCAGACCGAGCTGGCATAAAGCTCGGTCGCCCGGCTCGTGCAACCAGGCACCGCGAACGCGCGGTTGAAGCATCGTAGAAAAAGGAGTCTATCGTGAGTGCAATAGCTGAAGTCAGCCAAGCAAATTTTCAGAGCGAGGTCCTGGGGAACAACCAGCCGGTACTCGTTGATTTCTGGGCACCCTGGTGCGGCCCGTGTCGCATGCTCTCCCCGGTTGTCGAAAAAGTCGCAGCAGCCCATGAGGGCAAAGCCAAATTCGTCAAACTCAATACCGACGAAAACCCGTCGCTGAGCGGGCAGTACGGCGTCTCGGGCATTCCCTGTCTGATTCTTTTCAAGGGCGGCCAGGCCGTCGATCGCATCGTCGGATACGTGCCCGAAGCACAGATCAGTTCGATGCTCGCCCGGCACCTGAACTAAGCTCCACTGCGAGCAGCGGTGAACGAAAACGCGATGCGCGGCCTCCCGGCCGTGCATCGTTTGCTTTCCGACCCGACGGTCGCCGGTTTCGAACCCTCGTTAGGGCACGAAGCGGTCAAGGCGATCGCGCAGGGCGCGCTCGAACGCGCGCGCGCGGCGATCCTCGCCGGGCAACACTTCGATTTGGAACGCACGCTGCTCGCCGATCTCGAGAACGCCGCCGCCGCGCAACTGCAGCCGGTCGTGAACGCAACCGGAATTCTCGTGCATACGAATCTCGGCCGCGCGCCGCTCGCGCGCGCCGCTCTCGATGCCGCCGCGCGGATCGGCGCCGGGTACTCCAACCTCGAGTTCGATCTCGGAGAAGGGCAACGCGGATCGCGCTACGAGCGCGTCGGCGCGCGCCTCGCACGACTCTTCGGCGCGCAAGATGCACTCGTCGTCAATAATTGTGCCGCCGCGGTGCTCTTGCTGCTCGACACCTTCGCTCGAAACCGCGAATGCATCGTCGCCCGGAGCGAACTCGTCGAGATCGGCGGCGGCTTCCGCGTTCCCGACGTGCTCGAACGGAGCGGCGCGCGCTTGGTCGAGATCGGAACGACGAATAAAGCGCGGCTCGCCGATGTGGAGCGTGCGCTTTCGCCGCGGACGTCGTTATTGCTGCGCACGCACCGGTCGAATTTTTCGCTCGCAGGCTTCGTAGAAGATCTCGATTCGCGGGAGCTCGCCGCGTTGGCGCAGCGCAGCGGCGTGCTGCTCGTCGAGGATTTAGGGAGCGGCGCACTGCTGGATATGACGGCGTTCGGGCTCCCGCGCGAACGAACGGTCGCCGAGGCGTTGGCCGAGGGTGTCGCGGTGGTCGCAATCTCCGGCGATAAACTTTTCGGCGGCCCGCAATGCGGCATGTTGTTGGGAAGTACGCTCGCGCTCGGCCGCATGCGTGGAAACCCGCTTCTGCGCGCGCTGCGCGTCGATAAAACGACCTTGGCGATGCTCGATGCGACCGCACGCCTGCACGAAAGCGATGCAACGCGGCTTGAAATACCGCTCTATGCGATGCTCTCGGCATCGATCGACGAGTTGCGACGGCGTGGCGAAGCGATCGTCGCACGCATCGGGCAGGGACGCATCGTTGCGACACGGGCCGCCGTCGGCGGCGGCGCGCTGCCGGGAGCGACGATGGACTCGGTGGCTATCGCAATCGAAGAGAGCGATGCCGATCCGTTCGCGCGCCGCCTTCGCCAAGCTCGGCCGCCCACGATCGCACGGATCGAGGAAGGCCGCGTGCTCTTCGATCTTCGCAGCGTTCTCCCCGATGAAGATGCAGCGCTCGCCGACGCGATCGCTGCAAGCCTCTAAGCGTTCGACGCATGCACGTCATCGGCACCGCAGGGCACGTCGATCATGGGAAATCGACGCTCGTCGAACGACTCACCGGAACGAATCCCGACCGCTGGGCACAGGAGCGCGAGCGCGGGATGACGCTCGATCTCGGCTTCGCGCGTTTTGAAGAGGGGGATCTCGTTGCGGGAATCATCGACGTTCCCGGCCACGAGCGCTTTCTCCATAATATGCTCGCCGGCGCGAGCGGGATGGAAGTGCTTTTGCTCGTCGTTGCCGCGACCGAAGGCGTGATGCCGCAGACGCGCGAGCACTTGGCGATTCTCCGTTTTCTCAACGTGCGCGGCGTCGTCATTGCGGTCACCAAGTGCGATCTTCTCGGCGCCGCCGAGCGCGAGGAAGCGCTCGCGCGCATACGCCGCGACCTCGCCGGTTCGATCGCCGCCGACGCACCGATGCAGGCGCTCTCGTCGGAGAGCGGTGAAGGGATCGCCGAATTGCGCGCGTTGCTCGCAGCGCGGCTCGCCGCACTCGCGCCACGCAATGCCGATGCGCCGCTCTATATGCCGGTCGATCGGGCGTTCACTCTGCCCGGGCACGGAACGATCGCCACCGGAACCTTGATGCAAGGCAGCGTACGCGTCGGCGAGAGCGTGACGCTGCAGCCCGAGGGGCTGCGCGCGCGCGTGCGAAGCCTCCACGTCTTCGGTACGTCGGTCGAACGCGCGAACGCGGGCGCACGCGTTGCCGTCAATATTCCCGGCGTTGCGCGCGAACGGCTCGCGCGCGGCAGCGTACTCGCCGGGCCGGAGTTATCGGCCGGTACGCAATTTGCCGTGCGCTTTACGCCGCTCGCCGAAGCCCTGCCGTTCTTGCACCGACGCACGCCCGTGCGCGCGTCGATCGGTGCGGCGGAGATTCTCGGGACGCTGATCTTCGAGCGCGTTCCGACTAGCGAGGAGAGCGTCGCCGCGCGGTTGGTGCTTCGTGCGCCGACGACGGCGTTCGGCGGCGTGCGTTTCGTGCTGCGTCGTCTCTCGCCGAAGAGCGTGCTCGGCGGCGGCGAGATCGCGGGAATCGAATCGACCGCAATCGCCGACGAGGGCGCGCATGCGGCGGCGCTGCGCGCGGCACTCGCGGAGGCCGGGCTCGCCGGACTCGGGCGCGAGGGGCTTGCGGCGAAACTCAACGTTCGCGCCGAAGCAATCGACGAGATCGTCGAGTCGGCGATCGTTGCCGGCGAACTGCGTACGCTTGCAAAACCCGAGGCGTTCGTCGCGGCACCGCTCTCCGATGCGTTGCTCGAACGGATCGTCACGCAACTCGCGCGCCGACATGAAGAAGCGCCGTGGGCGATGGGGCGCACGCTCCAGGCGTTGGCCAAAGAACTCGCCTTCGACGAAGCGCTGCTCTACCGCTATCTCACCGCCTTCGTCGCCGAGGGGCGCCTCGCCGTGCGCGCGGGCTTCTATTCCCTCCCCGGACACGAGGTTCGGCTGAACCCCGAACAGGAACGGTTTTTCGCGGCCTTACTGCAACGCGAGGATCCGAATTCGTTCGTTCCGCTCCACGCCGCCGGGTTGGAGAACGAGATGCGTGGTTCGCAGATCGCCGGGATCGCCGACGCCTACGCCGCACTGCTCGCGCTCGGAACGTTCGTTCGCATCGGCGACGACCTGTACGGTGCCGCGCAGCTCGCCGCAATTCGCGCGCGTCTCGAGCGCTTTTTACGCGAGCGACGGCAGATGACGGTCGCAGATTTCCGCACCCTCATCGGCACCTCGCGCAAGTATGCGGTGCCCCTCTTGGAGTGGTTCGACGCCCGCGCGATCACGATTCGAACCGGCGACATCCGCGCGTTGCGTGCGAGCGAAAGGAATCCAACCGCTCGGTAGCGCACGGCGCGAGGATGAACAGAGAACGGCTTCTTCCTCTCGCCCTTCTCCTCGCCGTCGCCTGCGCGGCTCCGGCAAGTGCTGCGGGGACCTTCGCTGCCGCGGGTCGGCCGCATACGATCACCGTCGCCGCCACGGCGCAGGTAACCCCCACCGATCTCGTCGCCGATCTCCCCGTCGAACGCGTTCTCGTGAGTCGACTCGGTAAAACCGCGAATGCCGCACTCGGCGCCGAGGCGAGCGCCTCACTTCGCGCCATGCTGCCCTCGCTGGGGCTGAATTCCTCGGCGATTGCGAGCATGGTACCGCTTGAATCGCTGAGCAAAAGCGGGCATACCGCCTACGCGACCTACGCGATTCTTCGCGTGCCCCCGAACCGCGTCGTCGCGGTCAGCGCAGCGTTGACCAAATCCGGCTGGGACGCCAAACGGGTGACGCTCTTCGAGGCCGCCGATCCCGATGCGGCCCGGACGCAGGCACTCGTCGCCGCCGAACGTATCGCGCAGATCCGCGCTGCGGCGATCGCCCGTGCAGGGGGCGTCCAACTCGGAGCTCTCCTCGCGGTCAAACCGATTCTCCTCGACGATTTCATCGGCGGCGAGAGTTTTAAGTTACCGAGCTTCCCGTTTGCAGCGACGCCGGCGACGATCTTACCGCAGCCGTTGGAAGTGAAAGCCGCAGCTCTCTTCACGTTCTCGATTCGATAGGAAGAACTCGGGAAAGTTCTTCCTGTAACCGTTCGCACCGGCGGCGGTATTATAGGAGTGTATGAACGTCGACCGCTTGACCGAGCGCGTCTCGGATGCTTTGAATGCGGCATATAGCCGCGCCCTCGCCGAGCGCAACACCCAGACGACGCCCGAACATCTTCTCGCCGCGCTGATCGAACAAGAGCGCGGCATCGCCTCCGACATTCTGAAAAAAGCGGGGGGAGATCCGGCGGCGATCGCACGAGCGAGTGAGGCGGCAATCGGCCGACTCCCGCGCTTGAGCGGGCCGAACGCGGAGAACGCCCAGGTATCGCTCTCGCCCGAGATTTCGCGCGTCATGGACGCGGCCGACGCGCAAGCGAAAAAACTCGGCGACGATTACATCTCGGTCGAGCACGTGCTCCTGGCAATGGCCCAGGCCGGCGGAGCGGCCGGGACGATCCTTCGCGACGCTCGCGTGAGCGAGGATTCGATTTTGCGCGCTCTGCGCGAGGTGCGCGGCAATCAGCGCGTCACCAGTAAAGACCCCGAAGGAACCTATAAATCGCTCGAACGATACGGGCGCGACCTCACGCTCGACGCCGAACGTGGAAAACTCGATCCGGTGATCGGCCGCGATGAAGAGATTCGGCGAGTCGTACAAGTGCTATCGCGACGGACGAAAAACAATCCCGTTCTCGTCGGCGAACCCGGCGTCGGCAAGACCGCTATCGTCGAAGGGCTCGCGCAACGCATCGTGCGCGGAGACGTCCCCGAAAGTTTGAAGGAACGGCGCCTCGTTTCGCTCGATATGGGCGCGCTCATCGCCGGCGCGAAATATCGCGGCGAATTCGAAGAACGCCTCAAGGCCGTCCTCAAGGACGTCGTCAAATCCGAAGGGCGCATCGTGCTCTTCATCGACGAATTGCACACCGTCGTCGGCGCCGGAAAAACCGAAGGGTCGATGGATGCGGGGAACTTGCTCAAACCGATGTTGGCGCGCGGCGAACTGCACTTAATCGGTGCGACGACGCTCGATGAATATCGACAATACATCGAAAAGGATGCCGCCTTCGAACGCCGCTTCCAACCCGTCATCGTCGACCAACCCACCGTCGAGGATACGATTTCGATTCTCCGCGGACTCAAAGAAAAATACGAAGCGCATCACGGCGTTCGCATCAAAGACAGCGCGCTCGTCGCCGCCGCGATGTTGAGCGACCGTTATATCAGCGATCGCTTCTTGCCCGATAAAGCGATCGACCTCGTGGATGAGGCCGCAGCCAAACTTCGCACCGAGATCGACTCGATGCCGCAAGAACTCGATGAAGTCTCCCGCCGCGCGATGCAACTTGAAATCGAGCGAGAGGCGCTCAAACGCGAGAGCGATACGGGCAGCAAAGAACGGCTCGACACGTTGGAGCGGGAACTTTCAACGCTGCAAGAAGACCGTGCGCGCCTGCGTTCGCAATGGGAAATTGAAAAAAGCGGCGCAAACACGTTGCACCAGCTGCGCGAACGAATCGATGCCGCCAAAGTGGAGATCGAGCGTGCCGAGCGTCAGTACGATCTCAATCGCGTCGCCGAACTGCGCTACGGAGAACTCGCAACGCTGGAACGCAAGCTCGCCGAGGAAGCGGCGCGGCTCGACGCCGCCGAGGGCGGACGCCTGGCAAAGGAAGAGGTTGACGAAGAGGACATCGCCGAGGTTATCGCGCGTTGGACGAAGATTCCGGTCAGCAAATTGCTCGAAGGAGAGAAGCAAAAGTTGCTCCATCTCGACGAGGAGCTCCACCGTCGCGTGGTCGGGCAAGATGAGGCGGTCGATAGCGTCGCCGAAGCCGTGCTCCGTTCGCGCAGCGGGCTCGGCGACCCCAATCGCCCGATCGGTTCGTTTATCTTTCTTGGGCCAACCGGGGTCGGCAAGACCGAACTCGCGCGCGCGCTCGCCGAATATCTCTTCGACGACGAACGCGCGTTAGTGCGCGTCGATATGTCGGAGTACCAGGAAAAGCACACCGTCGCGCGCCTCATCGGAGCGCCCCCTGGATATATCGGCTACGACGAAGGCGGGCAACTCACCGAGGCGGTGCGCCGCCGCCCGTACTGCGTCGTACTTTTCGACGAGATCGAAAAGGCGCACCCCGACGTTTTTAACGTCTTCCTGCAAATACTCGACGAAGGGCGCCTCACCGACGGCCAAGGGCGCACTATCGATTTCAAAAATACGATTTTAGTGATGACCTCGAATATCGGCAGCCACCGCATCCTCGATTATCAGAGCGGCGGCGGCGATGCCGATTACACCGCGATGCGCGCCACGGTACTCGACGAACTGCGCTCGCATTTCCGCCCCGAATTTCTCAATCGCGTCGACGAGGTCGTCGTGTTTCACGCTCTCGATCGTTCGCAACTCGGCGAAATTGTGGAGATACAACTCGCGCGGCTACGCGAACGCCTGGCACAACGGCATATCGAGATCGTGCTCGACGAGGCGGCGACGGAGCATATCGTCAGCGTCGGATACGAGCCGGCATACGGCGCGCGCCCGCTCAAGCGAACGATTCAACGCGAACTCGAGACGCCGCTCAGCCGTGAGATTCTCGCCGGAGATATTCACGACGGCGACACCGTTCGCGTGGCGTACGATGCTCCCAACGAACGACTCACCTTCGAGGTCGAACGAACCGCTGCGGCGGTTTAGCTCTCCTCGACGAGTTGCGTGCAAAACATGCAACGGCGAGCGCTTTTGGGAATTTCGGCGGCGCACTCCGGACACTTCTTGAGCGTCGGGTTCGAGAGCCCCGAAAGCACGCCATTGACGGCGAGCCGATTCGACGGAACGATCACGAAGAAGTAGACCGCACCGGCGACCAATAAGAACGAGATCGATGAATCGATGAATTTTCCGTACGAAATCGTCGAATGGTTCAGCACGATCCGTGCCTTTGAAAACTCATGCTGACCGATGACGGCGGCCAGCAGCGGCGAGAAAAGGTTGGTCACGAACGAGTTAATGAAGCTTCCGGCCGCCCCACCGATGACGAAGGCGACTGCAAGATCGACCACTTTCCCGCGCACGAGAAACTGGGCGAAGCCTCTTGCGAGTTGCCTCAAGCGGTCGTGCGCTCCCGGCGCCGCGCTTTCAAGCGCTCCCCTTCGTCGAGAAGACGTTTCCGCAAACGAATCGATTTCGGCGTCACCTCGACGAGTTCGTCGTCGTCGATGAACTCGATCGCACGTTCGAGCGAAAGCTCGTCGGGCGGCGCGAGCTTGACGTTATCGTCGGAGCCGGAGGCGCGCATGTTCGTCAGCTTCTTCTCGCGCACGACATTGAGCGCGACATCTTTGTCGTCGTTGGCTCGACCGACGACCATGCCTTCGTAGATATCGGTTCCGGGCCCAACGAAGAAGCGCCCCCGCTGTTCGACTCCCCCAAGCGCATAGGCCGTCGCTCGCCCGGTGTCGCTGGCGACCAACGCACCGACGCTCCGTCCCGGCAAATCCCCCTGCCACGGTTCGTGATCGTAGTAGGTATGCGACATGACCGCCGTACCGCGCGTCAACGTCAGTAACTCGCCCCGAAGGCCGAAGATCGCGCGCGTCGGCATCGTGTATTCGAGGCGGCGCGAATCGCCGATGTTGATCATATTCGACATGACCGCTTTGCGCTTGCCGAGCGCCTCGATCACCGCTCCGGCGTACTCTTCGGGAACGTCCACGACGACATACTCGACCGGCTCGAACTTTTTGCCTTCGCGTTCGGTGAGAATAACTTGCGGTTTGGAGACCGCCATTTCGTAGCCCTCGCGGCGCATCGTTTCGATGAGAATCGAAAGATGCAACTCGCCGCGTCCGCGCACTTCGAAGGTATCGGCGGATTCCGTATCGGCGACGCGCAGCGCCACGTTCGATTCCAACTCGCGCATGAGTCGTTCCCGAATCTGCCGCGAGGTAACGAACTTCCCTTCCTTGCCGGCAAATGGTGAGTTATTCACCGAGAAAAACATCGATACGGTTGGTTCGTCGACTGCAACTGCCGGAATCGCCTCAGGCGCCGAGGCATCGGCGATCGTGTCGCCGATGTTGAGGTTTTCGATACCCGAGACGCAGACGATGTCGCCGGCGGAGGCTTCTTCCACTTCTACGCGCTCGAGCCCGGCGAAGGTCAACATTTTCGTCAAACGTAAGCCGCCGGTCACCGTGCCGTCGTGCGAGACGCGAACGATCGGCGCATTCACGCGCGAGGTCCCGCGAAAAATGCGTCCGATGCCGATGCGCCCGACGTATTTGTTATGGTCGATCGCCGAAATCAAGAGTTGTAACGGGCCCTCTTCGGCCGGAGCCTCGGGGATATGGCGCGCGAGCATATCGAAGAGCGGCTCGAGACTATCCGATTCGGCCTCTAACGAAAGTTTCGCGATGCCCAATTTCCCGTTTGTAAAAACGACGGGAAAATCGGCCTGCTCGTCGTTCGCGCCTAAATCGATAAAGAGGTCGAAAACTTCATTAACGACTTCGGGCGCACGCGCATCCTTTCGGTCGATCTTGTTCACGGCAACGATGACGCGCAAATCGAGTTCGAGCGCCTTTCGCAGGACGAAGCGCGTCTGCGGCATGACGCCTTCGGCGGCATCGACCAACAAAAGAACGCCTTGCACCATCTGTAATACGCGCTCGACCTCGCCGCCGAAATCGGCGTGCCCCGGCGTATCGACGATATTAAACTTGTAATCCCCGTGACGAACGGCGGTGTTTTTTGCCAAAATGGTAATGCCGCGCTCGCGTTCGAGCGGGTTGGAATCCATGACGCGCGTCTCGACCTGCTGCCCTTCACGGAAAATACCGCTCTGACGGAGCATGGCGTCGACAAGAGTCGTCTTCCCATGGTCGACGTGGGCGATGATGGCGACGTTGCGGATATCGGCACGAGTTTTCACGATGCGGTAGTGTTCGGCACGACAAATACCCCGAACCTACCGCATCGAGCGCCTATTTACGTATTTACGGCGATTGGGAGCGAGAACCAGAAGGTCGTCGCATCGTTGGGAGTGCTTTCAAAGTCGATTTGGCCGCCCATGAGCTCCACCAACTGGCGACTTAAGTAGAGTCCGAGCCCCGTTCCGTCTGGATGCTGGCCGATCTGTCCGAAACGGGTGAAAAGCCGCTCGCGCTCTCCGTCGGGGATACCGGGGCCGCTATTTCGGACCGAAAAACGAACGTACGAGCGCACTTCTTGCAACGCAATGCCGATTTTGCTCTCCGCCGGTGAGTAGCGAACGGCGTTTGAAAGGAGATTGCAGAGCACTTGAACGATCCGCGTTTCGTCACCGCAAACGCAGGCAAGCGCGTCGGGAATCTGCACAAAAAAATGGCGCGACGAATGTTCGCTGCGCATTCGGCCAAGCGCCTCTTGCACGATAAGCCTTGCATCGACGACCTCTTTTTGCAATTTTAACGAACCTGCGTCGACGCGCGAGAGCAACAGAAAATCATCGAAAAGCGCGGACATGCGCGTCGTTGAAACGGCGATGGTTTGCAGTAACTCTCGTCGACGCGTCTCCGAAAGCCTATCGAAGCTCGTTTCTAAGAGGACGGCGGCCCCACGAATTGCAGCGAGCGGCGACCGCAGCTCGTGCGCGACGATCCCCAAAAACTCACTCTGCGAACGCGCTTGGTTCTCAAGCAACTCTCGACGCGCAGCTTCGGCAACGCGAGCGCGCACGTTGGCAAGCGCGAGCCCGACGAGGTCGGCAAAGACGCGCATGCGCATGAGCGTCGCCCTGTCGGGCACCGTTCCGTCCTCGGGCCCATCGATGGAAATATAGCCGAGCATCGTATCGGATGCATCGGCGAGAACCAACGCGATCGAATCGTGTTCGTGCCATGAATTCGGCGCGCTACGCCCGTTGCCGCCTTCGCTTCTTCCGGAATAGAGCGCGTGTCGCCATTCGACGAAGCGCTCCGCCGGGAAATAATAACAGTGCGGATAGACTTCAAACTCCGGCGAGAGAAATTCGCGCGTCGCCGAACGGGAGACAATCTCTCCGAGTCGTTCGCGCTTTCTTTCCTCGCTCCAACCGAGCATGACCAGGCGCTTCATCTCGCTTTCGGGAGAATCGGCGGCTACGATGCTGACGTACTCAAAATGAAAGACGCGGGAGACTGCATGGGCGATCGCTTCGAGCGCATCTTGGCTTTGCTCTGCGCCGAGAATACTCTGCGTTACATCGAGCAATGCGTCGGAAAGCGCCTCGCCCTCTCCCATTAGGCCGTACGAACCAGAAGCTTTCCGAGGTTCGCCCCGCGTAGCAAGCCGATGAACGCCGTAGGCGCCGCTTCGAGCCCCTCGACGACATCTTCGCGATAGCGGAGTTTGCCGCTCTGAAGCAATCCGCCGACCGTCGCGATGAACGCACGCGTGTGGGCGGCGTGATCGGCGACGAGAAACCCTTCGATTTTCGCGCGCGAAACCAAGAGCGGCGCAAGGTTCGGTCCTTTCGGCGCTTGCACGGCGTTGTATTGTTCGATAAGCCCGACCAACGGAATGCGCGCGCCAACCCGCAGGCGCTTCATCACTGCCTCGAGGATCGCACCCGCGGTATTATCGAAGTAGATATCGATTCCGTCGGGGGCGTGCCGCGCGAGCGCATCGTCGAGCGAATCGACCTTTCGGTCGATGCACGCATCGAAGCCCAACTCCTCGACGACGTAACGGCATTTTTCCTCGCCTCCGGCAATGCCGATAACGCGACAGCCGGCGATCTTTCCGAGTTGTCCCGCAACCTGACCGACCGCACCCGCAGCCGCAGACACAACGAGCGTCTCGCCGGCCTTCGGCGCTCCGATATCGTTGAGCGCACAAAAAGCGGTCTGCCCGGGCATCCCGAGGATACCTAATGCATAGCTCGGGTGCGCCATCGCGGGGTCGAGTTTTTGCAGCGTGCTCGCCGCCTCGACGCTGAACCGTTGCCAACCGCCGTAACCCATAGCGAGGTCGCCGACGGCAAAGCGCGCGTCGTTCGAGGCGACGACCTTACCGACCGTTCCGCCGACCATCACCGCATCGAGCGCGACCGGCGGCACGTAGGAACGCACCTCGCTCATACGCCCGCGCATATAGGGGTCGAGCGAGAGCCACTGCGTTTGGAGCAACACCTCTCCGTCGCCGGGCACGGGCATCGCTTCTTCGACGAAGCGAAAATCCTCGACGGTCGGCTCGCCGACCGGGCGACGCGCGAGGCGAATCTGCATGTTTCGTTCCATAGCTTGCAGATTCGCCCCGGCTCGATAGCGTTACTTCCTCGGGCGTGTCGCTAAAAGAGATTCCAGAGAAATTGGTTGTAGACTTCGTGGTGATATTGCACTTCTTGCGGCTTCACGATCGTGCCCAAGAGGCGCGGACAACGGTCGGCGCTGGCCTGCTTCAGTTCGGCATATTTCGCTTGAACCTCGGCGCCGAAGAGTTTCGTCACCCACTCCGACTCACGAAAATGCGCGAGCGCGTCGTAGATATTATCGGGGAGAAATCGATCCGCTTGACGGAGATTACGAAGCTTGCTGATGCTCCCTTCGAGACCGGTCTTAAAGACGGAGAGCAGCACCATGTACGGGTTGGCATCCGGGCCGACCGAGCGCACCTCGACGCGCGCGCTTCCTTCGTTGCCGATAGGAACGCGGATCATCGATCCGCGATCGACGGCCGAGGCCTTAATTTGGTTCGGTGCTTCAAAGTGCGGGTCGAGACGCCGATAGGCATTGACGCTTGCATTGAGCGCGAGGCAAATATCGTTGCCGTGCGTGAGCAGACGGTCGATAAATTGCCACGCGAAGGTGCTGATTTTTTCTTGCCCTTTGGGATCCCAGAAAATGTTTTTCCCGTTTTTCTTTACCGAAACGTTCGTATGCATGCCGCTGCCGTTGACGCCGATGACGGGTTTAGGCAGAAAACTCGCCGTCATTCCCAAGCGCGTTGCGACTTGGCGGCAGATGAGCTTATACAGCTGAATTTGGTCGGCGGCCGCAACGACTTCGCCATATCCATAGTTAATCTCGAACTGCGACGGTGCGACCTCCGGGTGATCTTTTTCGTTCTCAAAACCCATCGCGCGTTGCACTTCGGCGACCATATCGATAAACGTGCGCAGCGAATCTCCAGGCAGCGAGTGGTAATAGCCGCCGGTATTGACATATTCGAATTTCGCGGTTTCGTGATAACGACGCTCGGCATCGAGCCCTTGAAAAAGGAAGCCTTCGATCTCGTTGGCGGCGTTGAGCGTATAACCGTTTTTCGTGAATTGCTCGGATGCGAATTTCTTGAGCGACCCGCGAACGTCGCCGGCAAACGGCTTGCCGCCGCGGTCGATGACGTCGGCGAAAACGAGCACTTTACCGGGGCCAAAGATATCGGCCGGCGCCCAATAGAACGCGCTCCAATCGAGAAAGAGCCGCAGATCGCTCTCGCGTTGGGCGGTAAATCCGCGAATCGAAGAACCGTCGAAGGTGAGATTGTCGTGCGACTTCAACAAGAATTTCTTATCGTAGTCGAGCATATGCAAGCGCCCTTCAAGATCGCTAAAGAGCACGGTGACCGCCTTGATACGGTGCTCTTCCTGAAGATACGCTAAACGTTCGGCTTGCAGCGTCGCGGGTGCAACCCGGTCCTTGCGCTGCTGCTTGGCGCGAAGATTCAATTCTTCGAGCTCGGTATACGAGAGAGTCAGGAACTCACGCAATTCGCTACTCATGGGTGAGGGGTTGGCACGGCACCCCCGGTTCGCCTTTGTCCACTCGGTAAAGCCTCGCCGGAGCGCGCTCGCCAATCGGCGAAAGAGCCGCCATGCTGATCCGCCGTCTCGCCGACTGCCCCGAGCTCCCCTGGCGCAACGGGGCGGGCACGACGCGCGAGCTATACCTCGCCGACTCCCTGCGCATAACCGTCGCGTCGGAGCGCAGCGAGGCGCCGTTCTCCGATTTTAGCGGCTGGTCGCGCACGATCGTGCCGCTCGGCGACGGTTTCTCTTTGCTTTTCGGGGAGCAGCGCGAGGTCAAGATCGCCGCGTTGAGCGCCTTCGCCTTTTCGGGCTCGGAGCGCGTTCGCGCGCGGCTCGCAGCCGGGCCGATCGACGCCTTCAACATTATGACGCGTGACGGAACGCTTTCGCACCGGGCGATCTCGCTGCCGCTTGCGGCACCGCGTGCGGAGGAAATCTCCGCGATCGCGCTCTTTCTTCTCCGCGGCACGCTCTCGCTCGGAAACGAGGCGCTCGCCGCCGGAACCTTCGCGTTCGCCGAAGGGCGCGATGAGTGCGCCAACCTCGCGCGCATCACGCTGCCGCCGGAGGCGTTCGCGCTCGCGTTCTCCGTCGAACGCAAGCACGGCTGAAACAATTTGCAGCGCCGCTCGGTAAGGCGGGCAAGATGAATTCACCGACAGGTTTTTTTATTCGCGCCCTCGCGCTCGCCGCGGCAACGATCTGCACCGGTATCGCGTCGCCCGCAGGCGCCGCCACGCCGCCCTCGGCGGCGCAGTATTATCGCGACGCGCTCGCGATCATGGAACGTCAACCGACGCCGCCGTTTCTGACGTTTCAAACGATGATGACGCTGCACGACCATCCGCCGACATGGGATATCTCTCGCTTGCGGACGAGCGACGGTAGCGAAAGTTCGCGCGAATTACCGCACGGTAAATGGGAGACGGAGACGAGCGGAGGGATCGATCCCACATGGCTGGGCGTCAGTAAGATCGTTCGCTACGGGCTCGACATCGCGCAGGCGCAGAACGCTTCCAACGCACCGGCGAAAAACGCCGCAAAAATGCCGCCCGGACTGAAGACGATCGCGATCGTTACCGCCGTCGCACCGCACGATTATCGCATTACCGACCGCGGCGCGGCGATCTGCCCGAACGGCGCGCCCGGACACGCGCTGCACTTCGAGGCGATTCGCAACAAACAACGCCGGCTCTTAACCCACGTCGTTATCGAGAGCGCAACGGGGCGCTTCTGCGAGATGCGTTTCTCGTTCGCCGGTTCGCTCGTCGCCGTCGGCGTCTCGGGATATCTCGCACTTCATTTCGGCGAGAGCGCCGACTACTGGCTCGTTCGCGACGCGCGCTTCGTGATTGGGTTTCGCTCGTTCGGACTGCAGGTCTCGCAACTTACCGTGGGCTTGGCGTTCCAACACGTCGCCGCCCCGGCGACGCTGCCGGCGGTCGATTTCGCGCCGATACCGTCACCGGCACCGGCGCGAGGCAACCGCTAGCGGCGGGTGACCGCGAGGACCGGCGTCTTGCCGGCGATGATCGAGACGCGCAGCTGCTGGTGCGGCTTCACGTTGGAGAAGCTCGCGTTGCCGGTAGCGGTCAGCGTGGTCTCCATGCCGTTGGGGAGCAGCACGAGGGCGTGTCGCGCATCTTTGACGGCTTCAACTTTGACGACATAGGTGCCGTCGGGGACGAGCGAGGCGTTGACCGTCGCGGCCGATGCGAGGCTCGGAGCGATCAAGGCGCTGAGGAAAACGGCGCCGATCGAACGGCGTACGATTGAAACGGACATGAGGGTTCCTTGCAGTTGGTGGAGGGGATGCATCGATCTTCCTCTTTTTGCAAGTGCCCGACTACGACGTTCCGCAGAATCCTTCATGAACGTTACGTTATTTTTACATTATGGCGCCTTTTCTCGTTGAAACATCGGTTGCCACCGGGCGGTAAGCCGTGCGTATGACCTACCGCTCGCTGAAATTGACCGCTCTTGCCGCCCTTGCGGCCGCTCTTCTCGCCATCGCGCCGCCCGCGCGCGCGGCGGCCCCTTCGGCGACCACCTACTACGAGGCGGCGATCGCCGCGATGCAACGGCTGCCGGAGCCTCCGGCCGCGATCTTCACCACGCAATTTCACTCAAACGCTCTTGCCTACTACCTCACCACGACGAAGGGCGGGTACACGATCCTCGAGGTCCAGTGGGGAGGCAACGTCGCTGCGCTCGGAAACGAACGCTATCGTACCTGGATGCGAGCGCGCAGCGACCGTACGCTCAACGTCGATGCGAAGGGAAAGCACTACTACAGCACCTCACCGGTCTACGTTCCGACATGGCCGGGTGCGTACGATTTCCTCCGCTACGGTTGGGGCGGCAAAGGGTCGCCGAATAAGGCGGTCCACCCGACGGTGACCCCGCCGCCGGGACTAAAAACGATCGCCGTCGTCTCGGCGATCAGCCCCGGTGCCTATCACATCGAAGACCGCGGAGCCGCGCTCTGCCCCGATGGTTCGGCGGGGCACGCACTTCACCTCACCGCGCTCTACGATCCCACCGTTCACACGTTGAGCCGCGTCGTCATCGATGCAAAAACGATGCGCATCTGTTCGTTGCGTTTCAACATCCGTGAATCGATGGTCGCCGTATCGCTCGGCGGATACGTGCAGATGAACTTCGGCGAGGTCGGCGACTATTGGATGGTCCGCACGTCAAAGATCGAGATTGCTATCCACGCGCTCGGCATTCAAGTCAAACACGGCAGCGCGACGATCGCGTATTCGGCGATGACGTTTCCGCCCTCGATCCCGCGCTCGCTGGTGACACCGCCGTCGCCCTCGCCCTCGCCGACAGCCTCGCCGACAGCATCGCCGAGGGCATCGCCGTAGCGCCGCTCTGTCAGCCCGAGTAGGCGCCGCTCTGTCAGCCCGAGTAGGCGCCGCTCTGTCAGCTCGAGTAGGCGCCGCTCTGTCAGCCCGAGTAGGCGCCGCTCTGTCAGCCCGAGTAGGCGCCGCTCTGTCAGCCCGAGTAGGCGCCGCAGGCGCCGTATCGAGGGCATCTTCCCGCGCCTCGATACGGTTGCTTCGCAACCTACTCGGCGTGACAACGCAACTGCCTGCGCGAGCGGAGCCTGCGTGCACCCGACGAGCGCTTAAGCGAGCGGCGAGGACCCTGACATTGCTTGTCCGAGCCGCGAGCGTCTAGCGAGGAGCGGTGCAGCGCAGGCGAACGCAAGCGAACGCATCCGCCTCGATACGGTTGCTTCGCAACCTACTCGGCGTGACAACGCAACCTACTCGGCGTGACAACGCAACCTACTCGGCATGACAATTGCGCGGCGCCTCGATACGGTTGCTTCGCAACCTACTCGGCGTGACAAGCGCTACTCGGCGGGACAATTGCGCGGCGCGAACTCACACGAGGCGTTCGTGCGTACGGCGCTTCCAAAAGAATTCGTAGTAGCCGAATTGGAGCGCAAGAACGACGCAGAACGAGAGCGCGTAGCCCATCCAAATGCCGTCGATACCGAACCGCTGCATTAACAAATACGCCGCCGGCACTTCGACGAGCCAGATCGACGCGATGCCGTTGAACATCGGTACGATCACGTCGCCCGACGAACGCACGACGCCGGAGATAACGCTGGAGTTCCCAAAGAGCACGTAACTCCAGAGCGTGATCGCCAGCAGCCCGGCGGCGATCTTCAACGTCGGCATATCGGTGATAAACCATCCGAGAATATCGTGGGCGAAAATATAACAGAGGACGACGAGAAAACCGACCACGATGTAATTGAGGACGACCGCCGCTCGCACGACGCTGCGCAGGCGATCCTCTCGGCGCGCGCCGATGCATTGCGCGCCGAAGATCGAGGCGGCGATTCCGAGCGATACCGCCGGAAATTGCACGTAACTTGCAACCTGATTGACCGCGCCGTATGCTGCAGTCGCCGACGGCCCGAAGCGATTGACGAATGTTATTACCGCGACTTCCGCTAGCGCGAAGAGCACTACCTGTATGCCGGTCGGAATGCCGATGCGTAAAACCGTCCAAAAGATCTTCCAATCGACGATGAAATCGCGAAGCATCTCGCGGTCGAGTTGAAGCGGGTCGTTCCGAAAACGAAGAATAAGCAGCAGCCCGATCAACGCCAGGCTCTGCGCGATAATCGATGCGACCGCGACGCTCACGACCCCGAGATGCGGCAACCCGAACCACCCGAGAATAAACGCCGGGGCGAGAGCGATGCTCAGAATCGTGGAAAACGTCAGCACGTAGAACGGCGTTTTCGCGTCGCCGACGCCACGCATCACCGTCGTGTACGTTATGTAGGGGAAAAGCACGGGCGAGAAAAGGAAGAGCACGCGCGCGTAACGGTCGGAATCGTGGATAATGCTCGCCGGCGTTCCAAGCGCTGCAAGCATGCTCGGAGAAAACAGTTCGCCGAGGATGGCGACGACGATTCCCATCGCCAGCGTCGCCCCCAACACCGTCCCGGCTATTTTTTTGACTTTATGAATATCTTTCGCGCCGTACGCTTGCCCGATCAAAACGGTGCTGCCGCTGCCGATGCCGATCAAGAACGAAAAAAGCGCGAAAATAATCGGGAAGACCGCCGAAACCGCAGCGAGCGCCTCAACGCCGATCAAGCGACCGAGAAAGATGCTCCCGAACGTCCCCGATGCCGATTGCATGATGTTGCTGAGCATTAACGGCACGAGAAAAAGCGCGAGGCTTTTCCACATCGGTTTGCTCTCGTCGAGCGGATCGAACCCGCCGCGGCGCGCCGGTACACTCGTTGCCATTCACCGTGCGTTCGCGGAGGAGCGACGAGCAACCCTCTTCGGCGAAGGTGATCGCCGAGCGGGCGCGCATTATCGTGCGTATGCGGCTCGATAAATTTCTCAAAGTCGCCCGGCTGGCAAAGCGACGTAGCGAAGCGCACGAAGCGCTCGAACACGGCCGCATCCTGCGCGACGGGAAAACGTTGAAGCCCGGCCAGCGCGTCGCCGTCGGCGACATGCTGGAGATTCATTACGTTCACCGCGTCGTCGTGGTTCGCGTGCTCGAGGTTCCGTTGCGCGTCACACCCGCGGTCGTGCCCGCCGCCCTCTACGAAGTCGTCGAGACGCGGCGCGAGCAACCCGACGAGTGGATATAGAGCGCGCTCGATGAATGCATCGCTCTCGACCGACGCAAAAGATGCGCTCGCGCGCGAGATGCCCGGTCCCGAGCATTGTCGGCACACCCTGCTCGGGGCCCTCGTGACCTACGGCGCGGTGCGCGGGCGCTTTCACACGCAGCGTAACGCCGTGGCGCGGTTGTTCTGGTCCTTGCTCCCCGATCGTAAATCGTTCGTCATCGAGTCGCAGCCCGTCAAGCGGCTTCGCGGCGGCGTAGACTACAACATTCGCATTCCGGACGAATTTCTCAGAACGGCAAGCAAGCCGCGACGACGTTGCGATCGCATCATGGAGGCGCGAGCGGCCTTCCTTACAAGCGGCTCGCTCGCGGCTGAAAGCGCCGGTTACCATCTCGAATTTACGCCGCACGATGCGACGCTAGCCACGCGGCTCGAAAATTTGCTTGCCGGGCTCGGCTATCCCCCCAAGCGCACGAAGCGAAAAACGCGCGACGTACTCTACTACAAGCACTCCGACACCATCGTCGAATTGCTGACGCTGTTGGGCGCCCATCGGACGGTACTCGCGCTGGAAGATATTCGCGCGATGCGCGAAACGAAGAACCGCATCCATCGCTTGGTAAACACCGAGGCCGCCAACCTCGACCGCAGCGCCGGCGCGGCGGCGAGCCAACGCCGGCTCGTGCTCGAGATCTCGCGCGAACACGGACTCAAATCCCTCTCTCCGGCGCTGCGAGAGGTCGCCGAACTGCGCCTCAAATACCCCGAAGCCGCCTTAGCCGAAATCGGGGCACGCTGCGAACCGCCGGTCTCCAAACCGACGGTCCAGAGCCGCTTCTCGGCGTTAGCTCGCCACCTCGGGCGCCTGCGCGGCGAGGGTTCGGGCACGTGAGGAAGGGGCGACCGCTCGCGACCCGGTAAAAGTACGGGTCAGCGGCTCGCCGCCTTCGCAGCGGGCGCTCTGGACGTGCTTTCTTTTACAACGGAGTACTGCATGCGCATCGGCATCAACGGCTTCGGCCGCATCGGACGGAATTTCACTAAAGCGCTGCTCGAGCGCCACCCGGAGATCGAGATCGTCGCCGTGAACGATCTCACCAGCGCCGCCGAATGCGCGCACCTCTTCAAACACGACAGTAACTACGGCACCTATCCGGGCACCGTCTCCGCATCGGCCGCTGAAATGACCATCGACGGGCGGCGGATCGCGGTGATCGCCGAGCGCGACCCGGCGAAGCTTCCCTGGAAGCAACACGGAGTCGACGTCGTGATCGAATCGACCGGGCTCTTTACCGATGCGGCGAAGGCGCGCGCCCATATCGACGGCGGCGGCGCGAAGAAAGTCATCATTTCGGCGCCGGCAAAAGGCGAAGATATCACCGTCGTCCTCGGCGTCAACGAAAAATCATACGACCCGGCGAAGCACCATATTATCTCCAACGCTTCGTGCACCACGAATTGCCTCGCGACTGCGGTCAAGCCGATCGTCGACGGTCTCGGTTGGGTGAAGGGCTTCATGACGACCGTGCATTCCTACACCAACGACCAGAATATCCTCGACGCACCGCATAAGGATCTGCGGCGCGCCCGCAACGCGGCGACGAACATCGTGCCGACGAGCACGGGAGCGGCGAAAGCGCTTTACCTCACGATTCCCGAAATCGAAGGAACCTTCGACGGCTTCGCCCTGCGCGTTCCCACGCCGACGGTCTCGATGATCTATCTCGTCGCTCAGGTGAAGAAAGCGACGACGAAGGACGAGCTCAACGCCCTTCTACGCAAAGCCGCACACGGCGAGCTCAAAGAGTACGTGCAGTTCTGCGAAGAAGAGCTCGTGTCGAGCGATTTCAAGAAATCGCCGTACAGCTCGATTATCGACTCGGGCCTGAACAATGCCAACGGCGATCTCATTCAGCTCGCTGCATGGTACGACAACGAGTGGGGCTACTCGTGCCGGCTTGCCGACCTTACGTCGCTGGTGCTGCATAGCCTGAAGGCCTAGCGTTATGCCTTTTTCGACGCTCGACGAAATCGACTGCACCGGAAAACGCGTTCTCCTTCGCGAGGATTTCAACGTACCGCTCAAAAACGGCGCGGTGCTCGACTATACGCGGCTCGATGCGGCGTTACCGACGCTGCGACGCCTACAAGCAGCAGGGGCGCGCACGGCCGTGCTCTCGCATCTCGGGCGCCCTAAAGGCAAGGTCGACGAGCGTTACTCGCTTCGCATCGTCGCCGAGGCACTCGCACGACGCCTCGGCTCGCCGGTCGCCTTTGCAACCGATTGCATCGGCGAGCCGGCCCGCGCTGCGATCGCCGCGCTGCAACCCGGCGAGATCGTTCTGCTCGAGAACGTGCGTTTTCACGCAGGCGAAGAGGCGAACGATCCGGCCTTCGCGCGCGCGCTCGCCGAGAACGGCGACATCTTCGTGAACGACGCCTTCGGCACCGCACATCGCGCGCACGCCTCGACCGAAGCGATCGCGCACCTGTTGCCCTGCGCCGCAGGGCCGTTACTCGAATCGGAGATTCGCGCGCTCTCGGGGCTCCTCGGCTCTCCAAAACGGCCCTTCGTCTGCGCGATCGGCGGCGCGAAGGTTCGCGACAAAGTCGCGCTCTTCACGCACCTGATGGATCGCGTCGATGCGTTTTGCGTGGGTGGGGGAATGGCGAATACCTTCCTCGCTGCAAAAGGCGTCGGCGTCGGCAATTCGCTGCGCGACGACGATCTCGATCCGGCACGCGAAATTCTCGTTCGCGCCGACGGAAAGAACGTGCAGATTCTTCTGCCAAAGGACGCCGTCGTTGCCCCCAGCTTCGATGCCGACGACCGCTCGCACGTCGTCTCCATCGACGACGTCGGCGACGAAATGATTCTCGATATCGGCCCGGCGACGGCGAAAATTTATTCCGACACGCTTTCGCACGCGAAGACCGTCGTCTTCAACGGACCGATGGGCGTCTACGAGAAAGAAAGCTATCGCGCCGGAACCCGCGCGATCGGCGATGCGATCGCGCGCGCCACGAAACATAGCGCCTTCACCGTTGTCGGCGGCGGTGATGCGGCGGCGGCGGCGATGCTCCTCGGCTTTGCCAACCGCGTCTCTCACGTCAGCACCGGCGGCGGAGCGACGTTGGAGTTTCTCGAAGGGCGACAACTTCCGGGTATCGCCGCGTTAGAGCACGCATGACCCGGCGTTCGCCGCTCTTTGTCGGAAATTGGAAAATGAACAAGAACGCGTTGCAGACGCGTTCCTTCGTTGAATCCTTTCTTCCGCTCGCAGAAAATCTTCCGGCGAACGTCGGAATCGCGATAGCGCCGCCGTTTACCGCGCTCGCCGCAGCCGCAGCCGCGCTGCGTTCGGGAAGCCGCGTCGCACTCGCCGCCCAAACCATGAGCGAATTTTCAGAGGGTGCCTATACGGGCGAGATCGCCGCATCGATGCTCGCGGAATTCAACGTGGCGTACGTTATCCTCGGCCACTCCGAGCGCCGCTTCTACCAACGCGAAAGCGACGCTACGATCGGAGCGAAGGTGCGCGCCGCGCTCGATGCCGAGATAACGCCGATCCTCGCGGTCGGCGAAAGTTTAGAGGTTCGCGAAGCCGGCAATGCCGTCGCGCACGTTCTCGCACAGATACAGGCCGCCACCGGCGAACTCACGGAGGCGCAAGCCGCGCGCATCGTCCTCGCCTACGAACCGATCTGGGCGATCGGCACCGGAAAAAATTGCGATCGCGATCGCGCGCAGGAGATCGCCCGCGCCGCTCGCTCCGCCAGGAGAGCATTTGCCGACATCCCGATTCTCTATGGCGGCAGCATGAAACCGGAGAACGCCGCCGGGTATATGGAGATGCCCGATATCGACGGCGGACTCGTCGGCGGCGCGTCGCTTGAAGCGCATTCGTTTGCACGGCTCATCGCCGGAGCGATCGCTCGATGAAGTATCGCCCGCTCGTGCTCGCGGTGCTCGACGGTTGGGGCTATCGCCCCGAGACGCACGGAAACGCCATCGCGGCATCGCTGCTGCCGCACTACGATGCGCTGCTCGAACGCTTTCCGCATACGCTCCTCGAAGCGAGCGGCGAAGCGGTCGGCCTGCCGAAAGGCATCATGGGCAACAGCGAGGTCGGGCACACGAACCTCGGCAGCGGCCGCGTCGTGCCGCAAGGCGTCGTCGTCATCGACGATGAGATCGCACGCGGGGAGTTCGTACGCAACCCCGTCTTGCTCGAAACCATCGCCCATCTTCGGCGCACCGGCGGCCGTTTGCATCTGCTCGGTCTCCTCTCCGACGGCCAGGTTCATAGCTCCATCACGCACCTTTTCGCACTCGTCGATGAGGCCGTCGCGGCGCACGTTCCGTTTGCGATTCATGCGTTTCTCGACGGGCGCGATACGCCGCCGCGTTCGGCGCGTCGCTATATCGATGCGCTCGAGAGCCGGCTCGCCGCGCTTTCAGCCGAAGGAGCGATCGCGACGCTCTCCGGTCGCTTTTACGCGATGGACCGCGATTCGCGTTGGGAGCGAACGCAAGCCGCTTACGATCTTCTCGCCGCGGGAAAGACGGAGCGCCGCTTTGCCACAGCAGCCGATGCGTTGGAGCATGCGTATGCACGCGGCGAGAGCGATGAATTCGTCGTTCCCTCGACGATCGGCAGGACGCGCACCGTCGAGGACGGCGACGCTTGCATCTTTTTTAACTTTCGCCCCGACCGAGCCCGGCAGTTAACGACGCTCTTCGAAAATGACGAACGCTACCACGATCTGCGTTTCGTTACGATGACGAAATACGATGAGTCCTTCCCGAACCCGGTGCTCTTCGGCCCTCGCCCACAGCATAATACCTTCGGCGAGGTGCTCGCACGTGCCGGGTTACGACAGTTGCGTCTCGCGGAAACCGAAAAATACGCACACGTTACCTATTTTTTTAACGGCGGGCGCGAAGAAATTTTTCCCGGTGAGGAGCGGGCGCTCATTCCCTCCGACCGCAGCGTCGCGACCTACGATCTCGCACCGCGCATGAAGGCGCGCGAGATCACCGACGAGGTCCTCGCCGCGCTCGCATCGGGAACGTTCGATGCAGTCGTGATGAATTATGCCAACGCCGATATGGTCGGGCATACCGGAAAATGGGAGCCGACCATCGAGGCATGCGAGGTACTCGACGCCTGTATCGCGGAGCTCTCACAGGCCGTGCTCGCCGCCGGCGGGCTCTTGGCGATAACGGCCGACCACGGAAATGCCGAAGAGAAGATCGACGAGGCTGGCAATCCTCTCACCGCGCACACGACCAATCCGGTCCCGCTCATCCTCGTCGCCGAGGATTTAGAGAGCGAGTTGCGCGCGGGGGGAAAACTCGGTGACGTCGCGCCGACGCTTTTAACGTTGATGGGCCTTCCGGTGCCCGCCGAAATGACCGGATCTATTCTTCTCGAACCCTAACGCACGACACACGGAGGTATCACTCATGATCGATCGACGCGCCCCATCCGATAAAGTTCTTTCGCGCGATGCGGCCACCATCGAGCAAATTGCAGGCGGAAAGATCGACGTAGCGATCGTCCTCGGCACCGGGCTCTCCACCGCACTACACCAGCACTGGAGCTTTAACGCGCTGCCCTACGATCGGCTCCTAGGAATTCCAGTCGCGCCGCTGCTCGGCCATGCCGGGGAAGTGCTCGTCGGCGTTTGGCGCGGGAAACGTGTCGCCGCGTTTGCCGGCCGCGTACACCTCTACCAAGGATTCTCCGCACAACAAGTAACGGCAACGGTGCGGCTCGCCGCAGAGGCCGGTGCGGGGACCATCGTGTTGACGAACGCCGCCGGCGCGATCAACGAAAGCTACGCTCCCGGCGACCTGATGCTGATCTCCGATCAACTGAATCTAACCGGACACAACCCGCTCGTCGCATTACCGCAGCAGAATCTCTTTCTCGATTGCAGCGAGCTCTACAGCGAACGCTTACGCACGCACCTGCGAGCCGCCGCAGGTTCGCAGACGTTGCACGAAGGCGTCTATGCCGGCTTGCTCGGCCCGACGTACGAAACGCCGGCGGAAGCGCGCTGGCTACGGACGATCGGCGCCGACGCCGTCGGGATGTCGACCGTACTCGAAGCGATCGTCGCAAAGTATCGTGGGCTCAACACCGTCGGCCTCAGCATCATCACCAATCACGCCGGCGCCCCGGCGACCGGGCACCATGCGGTGAGCGCCGCCGCCGAAAAAGCGGGCGAGCGCCTCGCCGATCTCCTCGACGGCTTTCTCATGCACGTCTAGCGCACCGAATCGCCGGCGGAGATTATCGCGCGAGCCGGTAACTGCCGCTCGCGTCGATCGAGAGCCGCGCGCCCTCGATTGCGACGCTCCGCGTAACGTGGTCCCAGAACGTCAGCACCTTCATCGCAACCGGGCGCAGGCGCGCGATATATTCGCGGGCGCGCCGCGAGAGCGTCAGCGCGTCGCGCGTCCATTCCGGACGATCCGGGGAGAACGGCGGCGCCTCGAGTTCGATCTCGGCAACGTGCGGAGCGATCGCGGCAAGCGGATCGTTATAGGTGCGCTCCGAGCTGCTCTGCAGCCCTTCGCGTTCAATGCGCCGCATGGACGTAGGGCAGCGCGCGAAGATCTTGCAGCGCGCTGATATGGAGTTGCGAGACGCGCTGACGCGTGACTCCCAGTGTCGAACCGACCGCAGCGAGCGTCTGCCCGTGCAGGTAGTGATCGACGACGACCGTGCGCTTTCTGCGGGGTAGACGCGCGAGCCCCGCGCCGATCGCCGCGTCGCGCTCGTTGCGCAGCACCGCGAGCAATGGATCGCCGCTCCAATCGATCGGCACGCGCACGCGAGCGGGGAGCGGTGAATCGAGCGAGAGCGGATTGCGTTCGGCGACCTCGGCGGCGCTCGCGCGATACTGCGGAAACCGCTCCTCGAGCGCGCGTTCGCTCGGCATCGCGCCTTCGCGAGCGGCGAGCGCGAAGCGTTCGCGTTCGACCGCGCGCAAGACGCGGCGCGCGCGCTCGCCGACCGGGTCGCGGCGACGCAACGCATTAATCATCGAACCAAAGACGATCTTCGCCGCATAGCCTTCCAACGGAATGCCGAGCGACGTGTCGTAACGGTCGACCGCCCGAACGATCGCGAGATAGCCTTCACCGAGCAACTCTTCGTGCTCGGCCTGCCGGACGACGCCTTTGACGCGACGCGCGAGGCGGCGCACCAGCGGCACCAGCGAGAGAATCGTCGCATCGCGTTCGGTCATCGCGCACCGCTCATCTGCCGCGCAACTTCCTCGGCGAACGGCTGGAGGATCGACGAACCCAACGGCCCGAGCGAGCGCTCGAGCGGCGCGAGCGCGCGCTCCAGCAGCACGCTCTCCAACGTCGCGAGCACCGGTGCCTCGATTGCGTTAGCCACGGTTGAGGTTATCCGCGATGCGCAGCATTTCGTCGGCGGCCTGCACGCCTTTCGCATTCGCTTCGTAAGCGCGTTGGGCGCCGAGAATCGCCATCATCTCCTCGACGACCGAGACGTTGGACGCCTCGAGCATACCGAAGCGAATCTGCGGCTTTCCGATCGCGCTCGCCTCGATCGTACGCGCCGCGCCGGATTCGGGGCTCGCGGCTAGGAGCGTGCCGGCGATCGGGTGCAGGCGTTCCGGCGCGGGAAAGACGGCGAGACGAATCCGCCCGATTTTGCGCGCGCCGTGCGTCGTCTGCGCGCTCACGCGCCCGTCGCGCGCAACCCGTACGCTGACGGCATCGGCCGGAATGCGAATGCCTTCCAAGCGCCACCCGCGCCGATCGCGCAGCGATCCATCCGCAGCGCGCTCGAAGGATCCGTCACGCGTGTAGGCATGGCGGCCGCGATCGTCGGAGACGATGAAGAAACCGGGCCCCGAGATCGCGCAATCGAATGGGCCGCCGGTTTTGAGCAACTTCCCCTGTCCGAAGACGAGGCGGCGCCCCAGGGAGGCGACGCCGATCGCGCCGCCGTCGCTTGCGGCGAGTGCGCTGAAACGCATGCTCGAACGCTTGAATCCGGTCACGTCGGCGTTGGCGAGATTTGCGGCGATCGTATCGAGATTTTTTTGCTGCGCGGCCATTCCGGTCGCAGCGGCGTAGAGTGCTCGGTCCACGTTCGTGCCTTTCTTACTGCAGCTGCGCGACCTCATCGGTCGCTTTTTTCCGCGTCGCTTCGATCCGGGTAATCACGCGTTGCGCGCCTTCAAAAGAGCGCTGCGCCGCCAAAACGTCGACCATCTCGGAGATCGCATCGACGTTCGCGGTCATCGCAAAACCGACGTCGAGGGTCGCGCTCGCGGCGATACCGACGCGACCGCAGAGGCGCGCCCCGATACGCAGCGTGCCGTCGCTATAGAATCGCGCTCCCGGAGGCACGCGCAGCGGGTGCTGCGCGGCGTCGACCAGCACGCGGCCGCGCGAATCGCGGAGTGCGCCGAAGCGATCGCGAGTGAAGCGCGCGTTTTCGACGCGGGCGATCGCGCCGCGGGCGTCGCGAACTTGGAGCGTTCCGCCGCGAACCGCGAGGTCGAAGGGGCGTCCCGTCGGGCGCAGCGCTCCGGCGCGCGCATCGGCAACGGCGCGGATGTGCACGCCGTTGCGATCGATGCTCCCGCGAGCGCGGAGCCGCTGAAATGCATCGCTCGATGCGTTTGCGAGATTGCCGGTCGCGATGTCGAGCCGTTCTTGTGCGGCGTGCATCGCCTGCGCCGCCCATTGAATTCCCGTCATGCGGGAATCCTACGCGTCCGAAGTTACGCGCGCGTTAGGGATCTGTTGCCGAAATAATATAATTACAAGAAGGAACGGGCATCGATCGCGTTAAGGCGCGTTTCCGGCTGGCGTCGCAGACGAAGCTTTTGGGAAAAGCTCGGCGATCGCTGGTTTCATACTTTGCTCGGCGACGGCAACCGCTTTTGCACCAAAGTTCAGGATTAACAGACTTCCAATGCGCGCATGCGTCTCGGCTTGCCTGCGGATCGTTCCGGCACAGCCCACAAGCGAGAGGCGCAACGAGGCGAACGAACTTCCGGTGTCTTCAGATTGTTCGATGCGAATCGTTGGAACGATGATGCCGCTAACCTTATAGCTCGTGCAGAGCCGAGCGGCCCTTGCGATAACGCGAGAGTCGTCTGTAGGCGGCGCGAGCGTGACCGAGATGCCGCTCCGTTTAAGGCGCTTGATGAAGGCGTTGCTGATGGCGGGCGCTCGAGGATCGGCGATTCCCGGCTGCCCGAATGGAATCACCAGATACGAGTGCCTGCCCAAAGTAGGCGCTAAATTCGTGGTCGGTGAGGGCAAGCTGGTCGGTGAGGGCAAGCTGGTCGGTGAGGGCAAGCTGGTCGGCTGCGATACCGTAGTGGATATCCCGGCGGCGATGATTTTTCGTACGACGCGTTTTGCCGCCACGCGGAACGCCGCATCGACGGCAGCGCCGAGATTGCCGACGGAATCAACGCCCGATGGCGCAGCGTCGCCGGTAGCGACCGCACTTGAGTGGACGCGTCCGGAACAGCGGATCTCATCCAAACGAAGAGCTGCGTGGGTGGGGTAGCGCAAAATCGTGAGGAAGAATGTGACGGCAAAACGTTTCAGCGTTTGCTCGTAACGCCCATCTGGGATCAGGAGCCCCACTGTATGGTTCGAGCTACAGAGCTTGGCGGCATCGGCGACGGCACGGAGATGATTCATTGGAGTACCGACGATGGCGTTGATTCCCGAAGCTGCGAGATCGCTCGCGATATCTGCGGTTACCGCTGCAGCATGAGGATCGGTGCTGCCTGGCTCTTGGAATGGAACGAGGAGAAGCTGTGCCTCAGTCGATTTTGGAGTAGGACTTGGTAAGAGGGTGCTTTGCGCCGACGCGAAGCCCGGGATCGAGAGTGTGAAGGCGAACGCGACGAAAGCCCAGCGTTGGAGTGCGATACGAAACATGAAGTCCTCTCTAAAGTTGCCGGTAGATTGCCTGCTCCCGGTCTTGTAGGGTGCGGCTCCGAGATGGTTTCCAGGGCTTAAGCCCCCGATTGCGCTGAAAGAGATGCTCTCGCGATCGTGGGCTGAAAAGACCGATCGCACAAGGCCGGCGATCTTCCGGCGAAACTCCGGTGGGGCGCGTTTTGCCGCCGATTACCGCGGGTTCGCCCTTCGCCGTGTACGAGGGCACCTATGCGAATAGAGGCTCCTAAAAAAAGGATTGCGCGCTTTCCTGCTCCGGCCCAACTTTCGCCGATTTTGGCACCGGAAGTTGGACAACGCTCCCTTCGACGAGTAGCCTCGTGCGCTCGACAAGTACATCGCCTGCGGAAACAAGCGCGATCTTCGTAGCTGTCCCCCGTGAACGTGAGTAGGTGCAGTTGAAAGCAGCCCAGTGTACCGAACGAGCGAGGCCCGCAGAGGATTTATCACCGGCGGCGATCCGTGGCTATCTCGCGACAAAATAGCACGAAAATTTTACGATCTTCTCGTACTTTTCCTACACCGGTCATATTTGTGGGAAACCTTTGTTGGAAAGAGGAACCCAAGACAATTCGTATTTTCAGGGCTCGACCAAGGACATGAGAGTGAAGTGACTTGTAGGTTTGCATTAGCGTGGATCGCGATGGCGGTGACGTTTGCGGCATCCAGCACGTATGCCGTAGCGCAATCTACTACCGCAATGCCAACGCCCACGCGCGCCAGAATGCCATGGAGTATCTCGACCGGCCTTACGCCAAATGCTCGCGGACAGCTCTACTCACCATTTCGCACCTCGTCGTCGCATATCGTGAAACTCGGCGGGCCGGTCGTACCTGGTATCCCCGCAAATAGTATCCCAACACCGGTTGCGGTGCTCTCATGCGATGCCGCATACGAGGGGAAGACGGAGGCGACGTACTTTCAAACGATTCGCGTAACCGTCATGAATGAAACGCCGTACTATTTGCGCTACACGCGCATCGCTTTTAAAATCGATCGGAACGGATCGTATGAAGATGCGATCCTTTTCGACCTGAAACCTTATGAAATGCGATCGTTTATTGGGTCGGAGGGAGGGTATGCAGCGGGAGGGCGCCCCCAAGACCATCCTCACTGGATGCTGTGCGGAGCGGGGCCGGCGGTATTGGCAAACGGCAAGGTTCTCCAATTCGAACCATCCTTTCTTAGCGCAAATTCGCCGTAAAACGCGCGTTTGAGGGTCGCGGGATCGGGGATGCGTGACGCACCCGAGTCCAGACCCTTGGATGAGCGCTGCTTCCGCGGTCTCGCGCGCCGCGACAGCGCTCGCTCGGAAAGGTTAGATTCGCGCGAGGACTGCGTCGGCGAAAGCGGCGGTGCTCGCAGCGGGCTCGCCGAGATCGACGGTGCGCGCGCCGGCGGCGAAGGTCGCTTCGACCGCGCTCTCGATGCGCGCCGCGCCCGCCTCATCGCCGAGGCTCGTGCGCAGCATCATCGCTGCCGAAAGAATCGCCGCGGTCGGGTTCGCGATTCCTTTGCCCGCGATATCGGGCGCGCTCCCACTGATCGGTTCGTAGAGCCCGAAACGCCCGCGCGCATGCGTGCGCGTTCCCAGGCTCGCACTCGGGAGCGTGCCGATCGAACCGGCAAGCATCGCCGCCTCATCGGAGAGAATATCGCCGAACATATTCTCCATCACCATGACGTCGAAGGCACGTGGATTCCGAACGAGTTGCATCGCTGCGGTGTCGACGAGCAGATGATCGAGCCGCACGTCGGGATACTCCGTCGCGACGCGCGTCACGACGCGGCGCCAGAGCCGCGAGGTCTCGAGAATATTTTGCTTGTCGACCGAGGTAACGTGCGAGCGGCGCGTGCGCGCGAGATCGAAGGCGACGCGCGCGATGCGCTCGATCTCGGGAGCGCGATAATACATCGTGTCGACCGCGCACTCGATGCCGTCGACGAGGCGCTGCTCCTTCGGCTCGCCGTAGTAAATGCCGCCGGTGAGTTCGCGGACGATCGTGCAATCCAGCCCGCGGACGACCTCGGGTTTGAGCGTCGAAGCGCTCTCCAGTCCGGAAAAGACGCGCACCGGGCGCACGTTGGCGAAGAGTTCGAAATCGCGTCGCAGGAGAAAGAGCGCGTACTCGGGGCGCGCGTCGAGCGGTTTTCCGTCGTATTCGGGTAGCCCGACGCTGCCGAAAAGTATCGCGTCGGCGCGCTCGCAGAGTTCGCGCGTCGCATCGGGGAGCGCGGGCAGTCCTTGGCGCAGCGCGGCGCCGCCGACCGGTGCTTCGCTGCAATCGAGATCCGGACGAACCGCCGCGAGTACGCGGACGGCTTCGCGCACGACCTCGGGCCCGATGCCGTCACCGGGCAAAACCGCTATCGTCGGCCGCAACGCTTAATACACCGTGATGCGCGTGGTATCGTCGGCACGCGACGGCGCAGATTCTTCGACGACGACGGTGAGCTTCTCGGCGACGACGGCGGGGGCGCTGCCGTTATTCGGCGTGCGGTCGAGCAGAGCCAAGTGCGTCGTGAGGAGGCTACGCAGCTCGCTCTTTACCTTTTCGGCATGGTCGCGAGCGTGCTGCTCCTCGCGGCGAACCTCCGCAATCGCATCGTTGAAACCGGCGACTTCGCGTTCGGCAGCCATGCGCGCCTGCGCTCGGATGAGGTCGGCCTCTTTATGCGCCGATGCCTTCACTTCGTCGGCGGTCCGCTGCGCGAGCACCAGCGTGTTCTGCAGCGATTCTTCCATCGCTTTGAAATGGGAGATGCGCTCTTTGAGATCGGCGATCTCCGTCTGCAGCGCGACCCGCTCCTGTGCGTAATCCTCGAGCGTCTCGATGACTTCGTCGAGAAAACGGTCGACGTCGGTACGGTCGTATCCCTGCAGCGCGCGTTTGAACTCTTTGTGTTGGATATCGATCGGCGTGATTTTTTCCATGCTTATCCCCTATTCACCATAAAATCGAGTCCACCGTCGGCGGCCATCGACTCGCGCAACCCGGCGGCATTGACGGTGATGCCGGCGGGAACGATTAAATACATTGCCTCGGCAAGTTTTTGCATCTTCCCATCGATCGTGTATGCGACGCCGGATGTGAAATCGACGACGCGTTGTAAGAGCGCGCGGTCGGCGTTCTGGAGATTCACGATCACCACTTGACGCGAGCGCAGCGCGTCGGCGATCTCGACGACGTCCTGGTACGAGCGCGGCGAGTAGACGCTGACCTCGGTGCCGCTGCGCCGCTGCGCTTGCGCCCCGTGCGCGATCGGCACGACGCGCGAATGCGCCGGCTCTTCGTCGAAGTACTCTTCCTCTTCTTCGCGTACGGAGAAGAACGAACCGATCTTCTGAAAAACGCTCACCTCGTCACCTCCTTCGTCAACTCGGTCGTGCGCCGAAGAGCGCGCTTCCGATACGCAGCATCGTCGAGCCCGCGCGAATCGCCTCCCGCCAATCGCCCGACATGCCGATCGAGAGTGTTGTTCCACCTACGAGCGCGAACGTCTTTGCGGCCTCCTCGAAAGCGGCCGAAATCAGGCCGCGGTCGGTGGCGATCGGGGCGACGGCCATCACCCCGTCGAGGCGGAGGTGCGCGTGGGCGCGGATGCGCTCGGCGAACCGAGGCGCCTCGGCGGGAAGGCAACCAAAGCGCTCGCTCGGCGAGATATTGAGCTGGAGCAGCACCGGGAGAATCCGACCCGCCCGTTCGGCCCCGCGTTCCAGGGCGGTCGCCGCCTCCTCGCGGTCGAGCGACTGCACGCAATCCGCCAGCGCCGCGATCTTCGCGGCTTTATTGCTTTGCAGGTGGCCGATAAAGTGGAGCTCGAGTGCGAGCCCCTCGGCGCGCAGCGGAGCGAATTTCTCCGCGGCTTCCTGCAGATAGTTCTCACCGAAGAGTCGGAGCCCGGCGGCGTGCGCCTCACGAATCGCCGCGAGCGATTGTTTTTTGCTGACCGCGAGAATCGAAAGGCTCTCGCGCGCGCGCCCGCACGCGGCGAGCTCGCGCTCGATCTCGCCGCGCAGTGCCGCGAAGCGCTCAGCTAGCACGCGTTGGAAGGCTCTCCTCGGTGTGCCGGCCACGCTTGACCGACCACCAGATACCCGCCGCACCGATGAAGATCATCGGCACTGCCAGCAGTTGCCCGCCGGTGAGGCCGAGGAAGAGAATCCCCGGCGAACGCCAGAGCTCCGCAACGCTGCGGACGATGCCGTAGAGCATGAACCAGGTCCAACCGACGACGCCATCGGCGGGTTTACGCCGGTAGAGCAGCAGCAAGATCGGCAGCGTCGCGAGATCGAGTATTCCTTCGTAAATCTGCGACGGGTGACGGTATTGATTTCCCCATAGCAGCGTGTCGCCGGGCACCATGCACCACGGATGGTCGGGGCGGCAGATGCGCCCCCAGAGCTCGTCGTTGATGAAGTTGACCATGCGCGTGATCGTAATGCCGATGGGCAGCATCATCACGACCTCATCCCCGAGAACGAGGAATTTGAGGTGCGGATGCTTGCGCAAGAACAAGAAAATCGCGATGATGACGCCGATGAGCCCGCCGTGAAACGCCATGCCACCCTGCCACACGGCGATGAAGAGAATCGGATGCGAGAAATACTGTGCGACCGTATGGCACGACTGCACGCGCGAGATATCTTGCCGACACGTAATCATATCGGCGATATCGAAGAGCGCGCGCCCGCCGACGAGCACGCCGATCAACGCGTAGACTAAGAAATCCTGAATCTCGTTTGCGGTTAAACCGAGGCGCCGTTTGCCCGCCGGGCGCGCCATCCAGAAGTAGACGGCGATAAAGCCGGCGAGATACGCGAGGCCGTACCAGTGGACGGCGATCGGCCCGAGCCGAAATGCGATCGGTGAAATGTTCGGATAGACAAACCAGTGTTGCATGTAGTCCTTCTATGGCGGTGCCTCTACAGGCCCGCGCGAGCCGCCGTCGTACAATAGGGGCGTACGTGAACACGACTGCGCATATCAGCGTCGGCCTCGCGTTCCTCGCGGGCTTCGTTTCCTTCGTCTCGCCATGCGTCCTCCCGCTGGTGCCGGCCTATCTATCCTTTCTGACCGGAGCGAGCCTCGAAGAACTCCGCGGCAAAGAGGCCTCCCCTGCACTCCGCGCGCGAGCGATGACGCATGCGCTCGCTTTTATCCTGGGCTTCACGGTGGTCTTTACGCTGTTGGGGATCTCGGCGAGCGCGGTCGGCGGGGCACTCGCGGCGAACCGCACGCTCGTCGCCGAGCTCGGCGGCGCGGTCGTGGTGGTACTCGGGCTGCACATGATGGGATTGCTCCGCATACCGCTGCTGATGATGGACACCCGCGCGCATGTCGCCGGGAGCCGGCCGCGCTCCCACCTCACCTCGTTCATCGTCGGGGTCGCCTTCGCGGCGGGTTGGTCCCCCTGTATCGGGCCGATTCTCGCAGGCATTCTCGCGCTTGCGTCGCAGCAGCAGACTCTCCAAGCCGCCTGGTTGCTCGTCGTCTACTCGGCGGGGCTCGCCGTACCGTTCTTTGCAACCGCCGTGGCGATTGGGTTGGTTCTTCCGTTGCTCGACCGCATCAAGCGCTTCATTCCCGCAATCGAATTCACCGCCGGAGCGTTCTTGGTTCTCGTCGGGCTCGTCCTCGTCAACGACGCATTTCTTACTATCGCCGGAGTATTTTATCAGTTTGTCCCAGCACCAAAAATCTAGCGTTACCGCGCTCGCCGTCTCGATCGTCGCAATCATTGCCTTCGCATGCGACCAATACACCAAGCGTCTCGTGCAGAATTCGCTGCTCCCCAACGAGAGCCGGGTCGCAATCCCGCACCTTTTGCGTTGGACCTACGAACGGAACTTTCACGGCGCATTCGGGCTCTTTGGAAGCAATGCGGCCTTGCTCGTCGCGATGGCGGTGATCGTATTGGTACTCTTCTGGATCAGTTTTCGCGAAGCGGCAACGCAATCGCGTCTCGTGCGTTTGGCATTCGGCCTCATCGTCGGCGGCGCGATCGGCAACATCGTCGATCGCATCCATTTCGGTTACGTCGTCGACTTCATCGATTTCTACCGCATTTGGCCGAACATTTTCAACGTCGGAGATTCTTGCGTGACCGTCGGAGTCGTTCTGCTCCTCCTATCGAGCCTTCTTGCGTCACGTCGTCGCACCTGACGAGGCGGGTTCCCGCCTCGACGTCACCATCGCGCGGTACGCCGCCGCGCCGCGCTCGCGAGTAGCCGAAGCGATCCGTCGGGGCGACGTGCGCGTCAACGGCGAACCCGCGCGCGCGAGCCGTCAACTCGTCGAAGGCGACCTCATCGAATACGAACTCGCCGAAGTAGCGCCGTTGGTCGCAACGCCGGAACGCATCGATCTTGCAATCGTCTACGAAGACGAAGATCTGCTCGTCGTCGATAAGCCCGCCGGCATGGTCACGCACCCCGCGCACGGCACGCGCAGCGGAACGCTCGTGAACGCCTTACTCGGCTACCTCGGCACGCTCCCGGGCGACGCGCTGCGCCCGGGTTTGGTCCATCGCCTCGACCGCGACACCTCGGGACTTCTCGTCATCGCGAAGACGCCCGAAGCGCTCTCGGGGCTCGGCATTGCGATGAAGGCGCGCAGAATTTCGCGCGAGTATCTCGGCTTGGTTCACGGCTCGCCGGAGTTCGATCGCGGTACGCTCGACGGACCGATCGGGCGCGAACCGCACAATCGCTTGAAATATATCGTCACTCGCGAAGGGCGCCGTGCGATCACGCATTACGAAGTCGTCGAGCGTTTCGCGCGCCACAGCGAGCTCCGTTTCCGTCTCGAAACCGGGCGCACCCACCAAATTCGCGTGCACTGTTCGGCGATGCACCACCCGATCTACAACGATCCGGTGTACGGGCGCAGCGTTCCGGGCTCGCCGTTGCCCGGGCAGGCGCTCCATGCGTGGCGCCTGGCCTTTGCCCACCCGCGCACCCACGTCGAGCTTGCATTCGAATCGGCGCCGCCGCCGGCGTACGCACGCGTCCGCGCGACGCTCGCCGCACACGAAGCATGAGCGCGTTTGCACTGCTCGCACGCTCAGGCAGTGCACGCCGCGCGCGTCTGACGCTCGCGCACGGAAGCGTGGAGACGCCGGCATTCATGCCGGTCGGCACGGCGGCGAGCGTGAAGGGGCTACAGCCGCGCGAACTCCGCGAGTCGGGAACGCAAATTCTGTTGGCGAACGCCTACCATCTTCGCTTGCGTCCGGGCCGCGACACGCTCCTCGCCGCCGGTGGGCTGCACCGTTTTATGGCGTGGGATGCGCCGATTCTCACCGATTCCGGCGGCTTCCAAGTCTTCTCGTTACAGGATCGCCGCAAACTCGATCCCGACGGCGTCACTTTCAAATCGCATCTCGACGGCAGCATGCACCGCTTCACTCCCGAGGATACCGTCGAATTCCAAGAAGCGATCGGCGTCGATATCGCGATGCAGCTCGACGTTTGCGTGAAACTGCCCGCGAGCCACGAAGAGCTCGAAGCGGCCGTCGCGATGACGACCTCCTGGGCGCAGCGCGGCGCGCAGGCGCGGCGCGCGAGCGAGCGCACGCAACTCTTCGCCATCGTGCAAGGCGGGCTCGACGAGCGGCTTCGCGCGCGCAGCGCCCGCGAGCTCGTCGCCCTCGATCTCCCCGGCTATGCAATCGGCGGGCTTTCGGTCGGCGAGACGCGCGAAGAGATGGAGCGCATGGCACGTTTTACCGCCGATTTGCTGCCCGCCGAGAAGCCCCGCTATATCATGGGCATCGGCACCGTCGCCGATATTGCAGTCGCCGTCGACTGCGGCATCGATATGTTCGATTGCGTCTATCCGACCCGTTGCGGGCGTAACGCGCGGGCGATGACGCGCTCCGGCGAATTTAATATCCGCAACGCGGCCTATATTCGCGATTTCTCACCGGTCGATCCGCGCTGTAGCTGCATGGTCTGCACGACCTATACGCGCGCCTATCTTTGCCATCTCTTTCGCGCCGGCGAGATGCTCGGCCCGCAGTTGCTCTCGTACCACAACGTCGCGCTGCTGCACGCGCTGATGGCCGAAGCGCGAACCGCTATCGAACGCGGCGCCTGGTCGACGTGGCGCGATGCGCTCTTTGCCGAGCTCAAGCAAGCGCGCTGATCGCGCGCTCGCACTCTTCGCAGATCGCTCCGCGCGCATCGCCTTCGCGCAGATCGCGGAACTTCCAGCAACGCGTGCATTTCGCTCCGCTCGCCGCCCCGATCTTCAGGTGCGGCCGCTGCGCCGCCGGATCGCGGTGCAGACGAACCTCCGAGACGATTAGCGCTTCGCGTAGCGTATCGCCGAGTGCGGCGAGCGCATCGAAGTGCTCTCCGCCGACGTAGAGATCGACCGCCGCTTCGTAATCGCGCGGAGAGGCCGAGGCCGCAACCTGGGCGCGTAATTCGCGGAGCGACTCCCAGAGCGCGAGATCGTCGGCATTTGCGACCCGGTGCTCGTCGGCGAAGCGCAACGAAAAGACGCTCTCGCGGTCGCCGCGCAATGCCGGCGAGAGCGACTGCCACGCCTCTTCGGCGGTAAACGGAAGCACCGGCGCGATCGCCGTGAGAAAGCCGCGCAGCAGATAGAAGAGCGCCGACTGCGCGCTGCGCCGACGCGCTCCATCGCGCCGCCCCGAATAGAGCGGATCTTTCCACGCATCGAAGGCGAGCCCCGACATCTCGCTCTCGAATGCGACGACGGCGAGGTAGGCGTCGTGAATGCCGAACGCCGCGTATCGTTCGCGCACCCCGGCGACGAACGCATCGGTGACGCTGCACGCGAGCCGATCGAGCGGCAGCATCGCTGCGGGTTCGACGATCGTTTCGGGGGTGAGGTCGGCGATATTGCCGAGGATGAAACGGATGCGGTTGCGGATGTTGCGATAGACGCGCGCGACCTGTTCGACGACGTTCGGGCCGAAGCGCACGTCGTCGACAAATTCAACCGATGCCGACCAGAGGCGCAGCACGTCGGCGCCGTAGGTCGCCATCGCATCGCGCGCGTCGATTCCCGTGCCGCGCGATTTGCTCATCGGGCGTCCCTGCTCGTCGTTCACCCAACCGTTCTTGACGACGCAGCGATAGGGTGCATGCCCTTGCAGCGCGACGGCGGTCACGATGGAACTGCGGAACCAACCGCGATACTGGTCGCCGCCCTCTAACACGAGATCGCTCGGCCACGGCAGCGTCGCATCGTGTCCGAGAACCGCGAGGTGCGTCACCCCCGATTCAAACCAGATATCGACGATATTGCGTTCCTTCTCGAAGGCGCTTCCGCCGCAGCGCTCGCAGTGAAAGCCCTCGGGGAGAAAGCGTTCGACCGGCTCGGACCACCACGCGTCGGCACCGACTTCGCGAAAACGTGCCGCTGCAATGCGCGCCACGCGCGGGTCGAGCAACGATTCGTTGCAACCCTTGCAGACGAGTGCCGGAATCGGCGTGCCCCAGGTTCGTTGTCGCGAGATACACCATTCGGGATGATTCTCGAGCATCTGGACGAGGCGCGCACGCCCCCATTCCGGTTCGAAGGCGACACCCTCGGCGGCCTCCACCGCGCGGGCGCGCAACCGATTTTGATCCATCGCGATAAACCATTGTGCGGTCGCGCGGAAAATAACGGGCTGCCGGCAGCGCCAGCAATGCGGGTAGCTGTGCGAATAGCTCTCGAAGCGCCAGAGCGCGCCGCTCGCGCGCAGATCGGCGACGATGCGTTCGTTCGCTTCGAAGACCTGCAAGCCGGTATAGGGTGCCGCCTCGGCGGTGAAATGCCCCGAGGCGTCGACCGGATTGAGAATCGGCAGATCGTATTTTACGCCGGTTGCAAAATCGTCGGCCCCATGCCCCGGTGCGGTATGAACCGCTCCGGTTCCGGTTTCGAGATCGACGTAATCGGCGAGCACCACCGCCGAATCGCGCTGCGCGAAGGGATGGCGCACCTGCGCTCCGTCGAGCGCGCTACCGGGCGCGACGGCGAGCAAACGCGCTTGGGGGAAGGCCTCTCCCAGCGCTTGTTCGGCGAGCGCTTCGGCGACGATCGTCAGTTCCTCGCCGACGCGGTAGAGCCCGTAGGAAGCGTCGGCGCGCAATGCGATGGCGACGTTAGCGGGCAGCGTCCACGGCGTCGTCGTCCAGATAAGAAACGAGAGCGGGAGTTGTTCGTCGTCGCTCGCCCCGAAGCGCGCGAGAATATCGTTACGCCCCGCTCCCTCGGCGCGAAATCGCACGTAGATCGAGGGCGAGACCTTCGTCTCGTATTCGATCTCGGCTTCGGCGAGCGCCGTTTCGTCGTGAATGCACCAGAGCGTCGCGCGCAGACCGCGATAGAGTTGTTTGCGCTCGGCAAGCGTCGCGAGCGCATCGACGATCGTCGCTTCAAAAGAAGCGTCGACGGTTCTATACGGGCGATCGAATTCGGCAAAGACGCCCATCCGTTCGCGCGTTGCGGCCTGTCGTTCCAACCAATAGAGCGCGCGCTCTTTGCACTTCGCGCGCAGCTCCAGCGGATCGATCTCGTGAAAATCTTTGACGCCGAGATGTTTGAGCGTCTCCAACTCGATGGGAAGCCCGTGCATATCCCAACCCGGAACGAAACGCGCCGCGCGCCCTTCCAGCAGCGCGATCTTTACGAACGTATCCTTGAGCACCATGTTGAGAAAGTGCCCCATGTGCAACTCACCATTCGCATACGGCGGGCCGTCGTGGAGAATCCACGGCTTAGCATTTGCGTTACGTTCCAAGGCGCGCTGATAAATGCGCTGCTCGTTCCACCAGGCCACGCGCGCCGGTTCGCGCTTGGGAAGCTCCGCTTTCATCGGGAAATCGGTCGCGGGAAGATTGAGGGTAGCGCGATAATCCGCGCGCGAAGCGTCGTTCATGGGAGGGCTCTCATTCGCCCTCGGCACCATCGGCTCTTACTTATCGAGCAAATCTTGCAGAATCTCGAAATTGCGCTCGGCGCCGGCGCGCAAGGCCAGCACCGTCCCTTGCAGGTGCTCGCGCAACCGCTCGTGCTCCGACATGAGTCGCTCGACGCTTGCAGCGACCGTCGCGTTATCGGGAACCGCTCCGCCGGGGATCCAGAGCGGGGCGAGCGGGTAGGCGAGGTCCTCGCAGAGCGCGGCGACCTTCGGATCGTAGGGAATCGCTAGGAACGGCACCGCAAAACGCGCGGCGAAGATCAGCGCATGGAGCCGCATGCCGATGACCGCCCGTGCAGATGCGACGATCGCCGCACTTCGTTCGATCGAACGCTCGGGCAACAGCATCGGCGCGCTCTCGCACGCGCGAATGACGCGCGTTGCAACGTCGGCATCCTCCGCCCCGCCCATCGGAAGGAAGACGCCGCGCAGCCCGTACTCGCGCGAGAGCAGGTCGACGGCCCGTGCGATCGCCGGAATGCCGGCGCGCAGCGCTTGATGTTTCCGCACGCTCACCACCACGTAAGGCGCAGCGACCGGGTCGAGCCCTTCGCTGCGCACGTCGCGTTCGTCGGGAGCGAGATCGAGCAGAAAGACGGGGTCGGCGCTCTGCTCGACCTGCGTCGCGGGCAGCAGCGACTGAAGGAGTTCGCGCGAACGCCGGTCCCGAACCGTCGCGCGGTCGACGCCCGAACAGAGCGTGCGCACGACGAACTTGCCGATTCCGTCGAGCGGGCCGACCGACTGCGCGAAGATCATCGTTTTCTTATTTCGACGACGAGCGGCGCGAAGAATGCCGGCATAATAAAGCAGGCTTCGCGTGCTCGTCGCGTTCTGCAAAAGCCCGCCGCCGCCGGAGATTAACGCATCGGAACGGTCGAGCGCCGCGCGCACCGCGCCGGCGTCGCGCCGTTGCGTGGCGTGGATACCATACTGCGAGCGAGTCGCCTCGGGGGTCGCCGAGAGCGCCTCGATCTCCACGGCAGGCATGCGGGCACGAATGCGCTCGACGATAATGCGGAGTAACGCCTCATCGCCGACGTTTCCGAATCCGTAATATCCGCTGAGCAACACGCGCACGCTATGCGGGTAGTCGACGGGCGACGAAGCGGTAGAGTGCGATACCGATCGCGCCGACGATCGCGCCGACGAGAAAATCGTTGCCGATGCGGAAGATAGCGATCAGGAGCGGGGTGTGCAGATGCGAGAAGGTATCGACGGCGTCGCCGAGGCCGACACCGACCCCCAGCGCGCAGAGCCACCCAATCGCGCGACGATGCGAAAACGAGAGCGCCGGCAAGAGCATCGCCGCCGGAATGCCGATGAGAAATTGTTTGAAGCGCGGCCGTACGGAGAGCCAGGTGCTGAGATCTTGTCGAACGACGAGTTCGAAGTGCGAGGCGCCGATATCGCTGGTGTTGCCGCTGCGCAGCAAAAGCACCGCCCCGGCGCCGACGAGCGCGGCGATGACGATGAGATGATAGGCGCGAACCGGCGCGAGCAGAACGTCGGCCGCGCGCCCGACCTTCGCCTTGAAGCGCGCGTCGAAAACGTAGAGCAGCAGAGCGATCAGCGGCGGCAACGCGAGCATCAATTTCACGCCGCGGAACGGTTCGATCTCTTCCATCGCCAACGGCGTGCTCAAGAGCCCCACCACCACGAGCGCGCCGACGAGCACCATGCCGATGACGACGAACGACCAGCGCAACGAACGCCACCACTGAGCGAGAAAATTCGCGCGTGGTTCGTCGGCACAGGCCGGAGCGTAGACCAGCATTGCGGCGACGACGAAGAGCAGGCCGCCGCTTAGCGCCAGCAACGAACGCACGAGATCGGCGCGATGGGTTGCGATTCCGGCGGCGTAGAGTAAGATCGTCGCGAGGTACGCAATTACCGCGTAGCTCGGCCGATAGAGTCCGAACGCACCGAGTAACAGCACGAAGATCGAAGGAACGGCGAGCGCCGCGATACCGACCAGCAAGCGATTCGTGCCGGGATAATTCGGAATCGGAGTCGCTGTTCCCAAGCGCATGCCGTCGGCGGCGATTGCTTTCGCCAAGCGATGCACGATCTCAACGTTGGTCGCCTCGATGCTCAGTTTTTTATCGCGGTGCGGATACGGGTGGAGATAGATCACGCGAATATTGCGTTCGCGAACCCCGAGCATGAAGCGATCGACTAATGCCGGAACGCTCAAGCGGTCGAGTTCGGTCTTCTGCACGGTCTGCACGCGCACCGTGCGCCCGGGAATCAGCTCCGCGAGCGCATTGTTGCCTTTTTGCAGCTGGCTGGGATCGTAAACCTCGATCGTGCCGAAATTAAATGCGTGCGATCGAAAGAGTTCGGCCGCATCTTTTTCGCGATCGGGATAACCGAAGACCTGATTCTTCAACCCAAAAAAGATAACGGTAGAAACCTTCGGGTCGAGCGACAGAATGCCGTTGAGCTCGGCGTTCATCTGCGGTGCTTTGAAGCGCTCGTCGTTCTGCAAGCGCGGAATCAGTAAGAGGCCGAGGCGTTTGGCGAGCAGGATCTCCGAGGTGGGTATTCCCAGCCCGATGCCGTTGAAATAATCGATCTGGGTGTGCAGTTCGATGAGCCACGGACGTTGCGCGCGCAAAATACGAATCGACTTCGGCATGAAATGCAGCGGCAGTTGCGCGCGTAAACGATTGTAGGTGCTCTTGCGCCCGATCTCGAGATAGACCGCACGGCTCTCGATCTTCTTTTCGCGCGCGAGGCGCGCGAGTAGCGGGTCGGCGATCGGCGCCAACCGCGCGCCGTTGAGAATCTGCGCGCCGGTCATCACCGTGGTCGAGCCGTCGTTGCCGAGATTCGACCCTAATTGCTCGCTCACCGCCAGCGAGGTGAGCCCCGCTCGGCGCAACGCGATGAGGAAGGCATCGGCTTTATAATCGAACGAGCGCGCGAGTTGCGCGAAGTCGCTGTAATCCATCGCGATTTCGACCCGTCGCGCGTGGATCTCGGTCCGAACGCGCAGCGCGGCGACGACGCAGCAGGCGAGGAGGGCGACGAGCAGGATGCCCGCGGCAAAGCGCGTGTTTTTCTGAAGCAGTTGCACGGCCGATGCCTTCGTCCGCGCCGCCCGGAATGCCTAGGCGGGCCAGTTCGGTGCGCGTTTTTCGAGAAACGCACCGATGCCCTCGACGGCGTCGGCGGCGCGCGCGTTGCGCACCATCACCCGTTTCGCATAGGCGTAGGCCTCGTGCTGCGGCAGGTCGATCTGTTCGTAGAATGCAGCTTTCCCGGTCGCGACCGTCATGCGCGCCGAGCGGGCGATCCGTTCGGCGAGCGCGAGCGCCTCGGCATGGACGCGTTCGGCGGCGACGACGCGATTGACGAGCCCCCATGCAAGCGCGCGCGAAGCGTCGATCGGCTCGCCGAGCAAGAGCATCTCCATCGCCGCTTTACGCCCGATCGCACGCGTCAGCGCGACCATCGGCGTGCTGCAGAAAAGCCCGATCTTGACACCGGGCGTTGCGAAGACCGAGCGCTCGGATGCAACTGCGAGATCGCAACTTGCAACGAGTTGGCAACCGGCTGCGGTCGCAATGCCGTCGATTTCGGCGATCGTCGGCGCCTCGATGCGTTGCAAGCTCTCCATCAACTCGACGCAAGTATCGAAAATCTCGTCCATCTCGGCGTCGCGCGCTTCGGCGATCTCGCGCAGGTCGTGCCCCGCGCTAAATGCCGGCCCCTCGCCGCGCACGATGACGGCCCGGGTGCGCGGATCGACCGCTGCCTTGTCGAGCGCGGCGATCAGCGCGTGCATCATCGCGCGGGAGAGCGCATTGCGCTTCCCGGCGTTGGCCATCGTAATGATTGCGGCGTCGCCTTCGCGATCGATCCGTACCAGCGCTGAATCCGTCATTTCATCCTCATTTCTCGAAAACCGTCGCGGCAGCGCTTCGGCGCAGGAATGCCGCCGCCCCCGGTCGCACCCTTGCCTCAATAAACAAGGGCTTGTTTGGGAGAGTGAAGCGATGACGTGTTCGAAATGCGGAAGCGCATACGGCCCCGAGAGCCGTTTCTGCCCCTCGTGCGGCGCGACGCTCGCCGCCGGTACCGAGCCGCTTCTTGCCACGGGCGCACAGAGCGAAAAGACGGCGGCGATGCTCTGCCATCTCACGGCGCTCGCCGGCCTCGTCGTTCCGTTCGGCAACATCCTCGGGCCGCTGATCGTCTGGCTCGTAAAGCGCGATGAATCGCCGCTCGTCGATCGCGAGGGGAAAGAATCGCTGAACTTCCAGATATCGATGACGATCTATCTGCTCTGTTCGGCGTTATTGATCGTGGTGATCGTCGGGATACCGCTATTGATGGTTATCGGGCTGATCGATCTCATCCTCACCATCCTCGCCGCGGTAAAAACCTCAAACGGAGAAACCTACACGTACCCGCTCACGATTCGTTTTCTTCGCTAACGCGCGGACCGGCGCGATAAAATGCGAAACCCACCATGGAAAATGGTGGGCGATGACGGGCTCGAACCGCCGACATCCTCCGTGTAAAGGAGGCGCTCTCCCAGCTGAGCTAATCGCCCACGTTCGCGCGTGCCTTCGCGAAGAGCATTGCCCGCACCCCCACGAGCACGCGGATCGCAATCGCACCGACGACCACGGCAACGATCGCGCCGAGCCACGGGGCGAGAAAGGCCGTCACCGAGAGCCCGAGCGCCGCGATATCTTCCAGCAGCGAGACGATGGGGTTCCCGAAGCCGCCGGTAAAGCTCGTCGATACCCCGCGCCCGCTTGCGGCGGCGGCGTGAATACCCAACGCATTGAGCGCGCCGAGAACGACGAGCGAGACGAGTGCGGGGCCGGGAAGCCCGTGCAGCGAGCCGGCGACCAATATCGCCGCGGCCGCCGGTTTCAGCACGCTCTGTGCGACGTGCAGGCTGTGGTCGAGCAGCGGCACCTTGTCGGCGAGCAATTCGAGCGCCGCGAGCACGAGCAGAACGATCGTTACCGGCCACGAATCGAGCCACGCGAGATCGGCGGGCGGGTGGAACCAGCCCGCATGCACGGCGAGCGAAGCGACGGCGAGCGCGAAGAGCGCGCGCAAGCCGGCCGCGCTACTGAGTGCGTAGGCGATGGCGTACTGCATTAGTGCGACGTATGCGCGCGAGCGACGAATTGGGCGAGCAACGCGTGCATCGCGGCCTGAAGTTGCGGATCGTGCGACAACTCGCCGATGCGGCGCACCTGCGCTCCCGAGACGCGGATATTCGGCGTCAGCCCGCGTTTATTGATATCGCGGTGCAGCGGCGTCAGGTAATGCGCGGTCGTAATTTTCAGCGCGGCACCATCGCGAAGCGGATCGAGTTCTTGCATGACGCCCTTCCCGAACGTTTGTGTGCCGATGAGTTCGGCGGCCCGATCGTCTTGCAGCGCACCGGCGGTGATCTCCGAGGCCGACGCGGTATTGCCGTTGACCAAGACGATCATCGGTAGATGCAACGGCGCATCGTTCTCTCCATCGATCGTCGCCGGCGCACGATCGCGCCGTTCGATCACCATCAACGGTTGACGCCCAAGAAAATCGGAGGCGATCTCGACCGCCGACGAAACGAATCCGCCGCCGTCGTTACGAAGATCTAACACGAGCCCGCGCGCGCCCGCGGCGACGAGTCGATGCAACGCATCTCCGAACTCTTCAGGCGTCGCTTCACCGAACGCGCTCACCGCGACGTAGCCGATGCGATCGGGCAGCATACGGCCGGTCACCGTCGGCGGACGATAGAGCGCGCGATCGAGCGTCAGCGTGCGCGCGCGCTCGCCATGCCGTTCGATCGTCATCGAGACCGGGCTTCCGACTTTTCCGGAGAAGAGCCGCTCTGCCGCAGCGCTGCCGAGATCGTGCGTGCTCTTTCCGTCGATGTTGCTCAGCACGTCGCCGATGCGAACGTCGGCGTGGTCGGCGGGCGTGTCGGGAACGACATAATCGACGACGACACCCGCGCGCGAACGGCGAAGTTCGAGCCCGACGCCGACCGTACGTTTCGGGTCGAGTTCGTGCTGGAACGAAAGCATCTGCTGCGGATCCCAAAAAACCGTATAAGGGTCGTGAAAGGCCGCGGCCATCGCGCGAATCGCGGCATACGCATCCTTGCGTGCATCTTCGTGCGTCAGCCCGGCAATCGTCTCGATCTCATCATCGAGCGTGGCAACATCGGCTTCGGGCGTCGATGCGGTGGCGGGAAAGAGCGAGAGTACGATGCCGCGCTTTTTCGCTCGTTCTTCGAGTTCGTGCCGAGCGACATCGAGTAAACGCTGCGCCGAGAGCGGCCGAAACGGCACCGTCGAGAGCAAGTGAAATGCTTCGCGGACGTCGGCGCGCACGCGCTTCGTGAGGTGAGTATCGGGAGCGGCGGCGCCGATACAGGCCGTCATCAGAGCGAGGGCGACCAGCCCGCGCGCCCACCGGGTGGTACGCATCATATAGAGCCGTTGTACCGTATCTCACGCGGCGAGGCAAGACTGGGCCGACCAAGGTCGCTCGCTTGCAACCGCCGGGTGGTTATGCTGAGAGAACGGCAACGAAGGGAGCCCCAAGAACATGAAGCAAGCGATTGAGATCACCGGAATGACCTGCCAGAACTGCGCCCGCCACGTGAAGGAGGCGCTCGAAACGCTGCCCGGCGTTCGCAACGTCGAGGTCGACCTCGCGCACCACGGCGCGCACTTCGAGAGCGATCGCGCGGTCGATCGAGAGGCGATCGCCGCGGCCCTCGACGAAGCGGGATACGCCCTGGCATGACCGCTGCGCACGCCGAGGAGCGCATCGAGCTCTCCATCGGCGGCATGACCTGCGCCTCGTGCGTCAGCCACGTCACGCGGGCGCTGCGCCGCGTCGAGGGCGTCGATGAGGTCTCGGTCAACCTCGCCACCGAACGAGCGACCGTCGCTTTCGAACCCAACACCGAAGTCGCCAGCCTGATCGCCGCGGTCGAACGCGCCGGCTATCGCGCGCAGATCGCCCCCGACGAAGAGACGGCGACGCGCGAACGGGTCGCCGAATTGCAGGCGCAGGCGCGCGCGCTCGTCGTATGGAGCGCGCTCGCAGCGGTCGTCGTCACGCTCGCGATGCTGCCGCTGCGTTTCCCGGGCGATGAAGCGCTGCAAGCGGGGATCGCGACCGCCATCTGGTTATTTTTCGGCGCGCGCTTTCACCGCGGCGCGTGGCTCGCACTCCGCGAGCGGAGCGCGACGATGGATACGCTGATATCGCTGGGCTCGACCGCGGCGCTCGCGTTGAGTTACGTGAACCTCGCGCGCGGCGTGCCGACGTTTTTCGATTCGGCGGCGGCGATCATCGCGCTGATCTCGATTGGGAAATACATCGAAGCGCGTGCGAAGGTCGGCAGTTCGCAGGCGCTGCGCGCGCTTCTCGCACTGCGCCCGCCCACCGCGCTGCGCGTCCGAGCCGATGGAACGCGCGAACGGATCGCCGCCGATCTCTTACGGGTCGGCGATGTTGTCGCGGTCGCTGCGGGCGAGCGCATTCCTATCGACGGCGAGGTCGTCGAAGGTGCAAGCGCGATCGATCGCTCGATGCTCACCGGCGAGAGCATACCGGTCGAAGCGGGGCCGGGGGATCGCGTCGAGCAGGGCACGCTCAACGGCGACGGAGCGCTGCTGGTGCGCGCGACCGCGGTCGGCGCCGGCACCTCGCTCGCCCACATTACCGCCGTCGTCGCGCGCGCGCAGGGCAGCTTGCCGCCGGTACAGCGCACCGCCGATCGCATCGCCGCGGTCTTCGTGCCCGCGATTCTCGCGATCGCTGCGGTGACGTTGCTGGGATGGTTGTTCACCCATCACACGCCCGCGGAAGCGCTTATCGCTGCGGTCGCCGTGCTCGTCGTTGCCTGCCCCTGCGCGCTCGGCCTGGCAACGCCGACGGCGATCGTCGCCGGCGTCGGGGTCGCCGCGCGGCACGGCATTCTCGTGAAAGATGCCGATGCACTCGAACGGCTCGCGAGCGTCGATACCGTCGTCTTCGATAAGACCGGCACCTTAACGCGCGGACACCCCGAGGTCGTCGGCATCGACACCTTCGCCGGTGAAGAACGCCATCTGCTCGCGCTCGCTGCGGCGCTCGAGATCGCATCGTCACATCCGCTCGCCGGGGCGATCGTGCGCGCGGCGCGCGCGCGTGCGCTCGAGATTCCTTCCTCGCGCGACGTCACCGCGGTGCGCGGCCGCGGCCTCGTCGCGACGGTCGGCGATGCAGCGGTGCTCGTCGGAAGCGCGACATTTTTCGGCGAGCGCGGCATCGCGCTTCCGACGATAACGGAGGCGAATGCCGCCGAGAGCGCGCTCTACGTCGCCGAAAACGGAACCGCGCTCGGACGCATTCGCATCGCCGATCCACTGCGCGACGACGCGCGCAGTACCGTCGCGCGGCTGAAGGCACGCGGTATCGTCGTTGTGCTCGCCAGCGGCGACGCACTCGGCGTCAGCACGCGCATCGCCGCCGCCTGCGGCATCGACCGCGTCTATGCCGAGCTCTTGCCCGAAGCCAAAGGCGAGCTCGTTCGCACATTGCGCGAGGGCGGCGCGCGCGTTGCTTTTCTCGGCGACGGCATCAACGATGCGCCGGCGCTCGCGCTCGCAAATGTCGGCATGGCGATGGGCGCCGGCGCGGCGGTGGCGTTGGAGACGGCGGGAACGGCGGCCCTGCGCGACGATCCGACCGCGATCGTCGAAGCGATCGAGATCGGGCGCGCGACCATGCGCACGATCACGATGAATTTCTTCTGGGCGCTCGCCTATAATGTCGCGCTCGTCCCGCTCGCGGCATTCGGCATCGTCGCGCCGATCTACGCCGCCGCCGCGATGGGCGCTTCGAGCCTCTTCGTCGTCGGCAACGCGATGTTACTGACGCGCTCCTATTCTTCCAAAGCGAACTCGCCGCGCGCGCAAGCGGCGACGAACGCGGAGTAATCTCGCTCGCAGCGCACCCCATAGGCCAGCGCGAAACGCAACATCGCCTCTTCGAACTCCGCGCTGTTTCCCAAGTAACCGCCGATCGCACGCGGTTCGCCGGAGCGCGCGTGCGCGCGCGCGAGCGTTCTTCCACAGAGCCGCGCGTAACGAACCAACGTCGAGGCGCGAAGGCCGGACGTATCGAGCGAGCCCTTCATATCGTGCAACTGTCGAACGTAGAAGTCGCGGTCGCCGTCGTTGCTCCACCCTAAAAACAGGTCGCTCGCCGCTTGCATGAGCCGTTGGCCGACGACGACGCGCTCGCCGTGATGCGCGAAGCGGCTCAACCCCACGACGCGCTCCAACATCGATCGTTGCGCTTCTTTAATCTGAAGCAACAGCGGTCGATCGCTCTCGGCGAGCAAGAGCACGACTAAACAGAGCGTCCCGACGCTGCCCACGCCGACAACTTTGAGCGCCATATCGACGCTATGATAGCGGTCGAAGAGCACGCGGACGTGGTCGGGCAGCGAGGCACGATAGGAGCGCAGTATGCCGTGCGCGAGTTCGACCCGCTCGTCGGCATGGCGGAGGCGCCGAAAGAGCGGCGGACGATTCGCGAAGCGCGGCGGGCGCCGATCGGGAGTTTCGAGCACCGGTACGAGCGCCGCCGCCGAATCCTGCATTTTCATCTCGCCGGCGATGCGCGCATCGACGTCGATACGGTCGTACCAAATCTCGAGCGGTTCGAGCAGTGCGTAGGCGAGCATCGCTTCGCGATAGGCGTTTGCAGCGGCGACGACGGCATCCTCGGCCCGATCGCTGCGAATGCCGACCGATGCGGCGAAGACGACGAGGCTCGAACAGAGGCGCAGCATATCCCATTCCCACGCTCCCGGCAGCGTCTCGTCGAAATCGACGAGATCGAAGACGAGGTTGCGCTCCGGGGTCGCGAAGGTTCCGAAATTCAGTACGTGGGCGTCGCCGCAGAGCTGGGCGCGCAACCCGGTGACGCGTAGCGCGCCAAAATCGCTCGCGGCGACCGCCGCCGCGCCGCGCAGAAAGCCGAAGGGATCGTGGCGCATGCGTTGGTGGCGAATCGACAGCAACGCCGGAATGCGGCTCGCTTCTTCGCGGCGGATCGCCGCAAGCGGCTCTTCGCTGCGCAGCGTGTCGTCCCACGCGCAGAGATCCGCCCGCGGAACGCGTTTGCGTAACGCCTTCGCCGCAGTATTCATTGCGCGCCGGCGCGATCGGCGAAGGCCATCAAGGCGAGCCCCGCCAGCGTCAGCGCGATGCCCCAACCGACGCTGCCGGAAGGGATCTCTCCGAGAAAGCCCCAGGCCGCGATAATGCCGACGATGGGATTGGTGAGCACTCCCATGCTCGCATCGCGCGCCGGCAGGCGATCGAGCACGTAAACCCAGAGCACGTAAGCGAGCGCGGTCGCGATGAAGATGTTATAGACGAGCGCGCCGATATATTCGGGCGTATAATGCGTTGCGCCGTGCGGAACGACGATTGCAGCGATGCCGAGCGCCACGCCGCCGGCGAGCATCTGCCACGTTGTGAGTTCGATGACATCGATAGCGACGCGATTGGCGAGCCGCTTGGTAATAACGACGCCGACCGCCCAGGCGATACCTGCGAGTAACGCGAGCAGGTCGGCGTACCCCGCGCGCCCGAGATGATCGAAACCGACGATAGCGACGATTCCCAGCATCGCTAAAACGAGTGCGGCGACCTGCAGCGGGTGCAAACGCTCGCCGAGAAAAACGACGCCGGCGAGCGCGACCCAGAGCGGCATCGTGTACGCAAGCGTCGAGATCGCGCCGACTCCCGAGATCGCGATCGCCGACATGACGAGCCCCATGAATCCCGCGGTCTGGAAGAGCCCGATCCACGTGTACGTCAGCAGATGCTGCGGCCGCAGGCCGCGCCGACGCCACGCGCAGAGCGCGAGCAATACGATGCCGCCACCGATCATGCGCACGGCGGCAAAGACCAACGGCGGCGCATAGGCGACCGCGACTTTCAGGACGACCCAGTTCAGCCCCCAGGCGAAGGCCAGCAACAGTAACGCGAGAAACGCGCGCGTGCGTTCGCGGTCGCTCGTAGCGTGCGGAGCGCTCATCGCGCGCTCGCGCGCGCGAGCCGATCGGCGATCGCCGCGCCGAGTCCGCGCGCGGGCACGCGCGCGGCATCGATGCGTTCCAGGCCGAGCGCATCGAGTTCGTGCAGATACTCGAATAGGTGCGCGGCCGCTTCGCGTTCGTCGCCGCCGGGAGAGAGCACGCGTTGTGCGGCGTATCCTTCGGCACCGCCGGTGAAGCCGAGATAGGCCGCGCCCTCGCGTTGCGCGCGCGGCGGCAACTCGTTGACGACGCGAATCGGCGTGCGCGGAGCGTAGTGCTGCAGCAACTGACCCGGTGCCTGCGGTGCGGCGTCGCCGTCGGGCTGCGTCGCGTCGAGCAGCGGGCCGATCTCCGCTTCGATCGCTTCGCGCGCGATCGCGCCATGGCGCAGCAGCGTGGGAACCGGATCGAACGCGACGATCGTCGATTCGATGCCGAGCGGCGTTGCGCCGCCGTCGAGAATGATCTCCACGCGTTCGCCGAGCTGCGCGCGCACGTGTTCGGCGCTCGTCGGGCTCAAGCGCCCGAAGGGGTTCGCGCTCGGTGCGGCGATCGGCGCGCCGAAGGCGGCGAGCAGCGCGCGTGCGACCGGGTGCGCGGGTACGCGCACCGCCACGCTCTCGAGCCCGGCGGTCACGATGCCGGGAATCTCGGTGCGCTTTGCGAGCACGAGCGTGAGCGCGCCGGGCCAGAAGCGTTCCGCGAGCCGTTCGGCGAGCGGCGGCACCTCGCGCGCGACGCGGGCGAGCATCGCCGCATCGAGGACGTGAACGATGAGCGGATCGAATGTCGGGCGCGCTTTTATCGCAAAAATTTGCGCGACGGCGCGCGCGTCGAACGCAGCGGCACCGAGGCCGTAAACCGTTTCGGTTGGGAAGGCGACGCACGATCCGGCGCCGAGCGCGGCGGCCGCGCTTGCAATCGCTGCCGCGTCCGCACGAAGAACCGACATAGCGACGGGGTTCGGCTCTTACGAACCGAACCCCGCCGAATCTCGCGAACCGGAGCTATGCTACGGCGATTGCCACGAGCAATCGGAGACGTTGTTATCGTACTCGCCCTGAATCTCGAAGACGGTTCCGTTCAGCGAGATCTGCTGCGTCGGCACGCCGGCCGCCGGAGCGCAGAGATCGCCGATCTCGCCGCCGGAGGAGTTGTACCACGCGAGGTTATTCACCGCGACGTCGGGATCGGTAAAAGTCTCGGAGAGTTCGTGCGAGAGCGTTGACGACGTCGAATCGATCGTCGAGCCGTTCGGCGATTGCCCGCCGTTGCTCACCGAGCTCACTTGGCAGCCCGAGACATCTTGGTAGGGCTCCACGGTGTAGAGCGTGTGACCGATATCGCTATAGTCGTTGCTGCCGTGGTAGGCGCAGTACTGCTGCAGGTAGCAGCCGCCCGCGTTCTGGCTGCACTGCTGCACGCCGTTCTCGAGGAAGACGTTATACACGGCGTTGTAGCCGGTGCCGTACTGCTGGGCGACGTTGTAGATGATGTTGACGATATCTTGGTCGCCGAGCTGGCTGCTCGTGTTGTAGGTGACCGGAACGTCGCCGCCGACGGTATAGGTCGCCGACTGCCCGACGTACTGGTCGAGAATGTGCACCATGTCGCTGGAAAAGAAACTGTTCTCGAAGCCCGAGATATCGCCGCCCCAGCAGCTCTCGTCGGGGCAGTTCACCAGAATGTTATAGACGCTCGCCGTGGGAACGACGGGGCCGCCGTTGTTGGTAAGGTTCATGCCTGCCGAGACGGTCTTCGTGTGAATGCGTATCGGCTTGCCGCCTTTGATCGGCGAATAGTAGGCGCCCGAGCGCGTCAACTTCGCCATCGCGATCTTCGCAGTCGAACGCGAGATGTGCATGACGGGGAAGATTTTCGGCTTAAACGCGCTGGCGGGCGAGATGGGCTTGGTCGGGAGGGCCGAGGAACCGGCGCCGCCGCCGCAGCCGGCGACCAGGACGCCGAGCGCGCAGGCAGCGGCCAGGGAGCCCAGGCCACGGAGTGCGCGAAGAGATCGAACGTTCAAGGAAACTCCTTTTATGATTGCGGGAGAGTGCAGTTTGCTTCGACTTGCGTCGCAGCCCTCAGCCGATTCCCAGGTTCATATTTCGTTCCTGTGACAAAAGCCATATAGAGGAGCTCGGCTGCTAGATGCGAGCGGGCATCAGATGCTTGACTCGGTCGTCGTAGTTATGGCAAACTTGCCATAGATTGACGGATCAGCACCAGAAGTCGATTGCCTGGATCGGGTCCTCCAAGCGAGACCTCAAGGCTATGCCGGAGGAAGTCCAAGACGACATAGGCTACGCCCTGGATCTTGCCCAGCATGGCGAGCAAGCCGAATACGCACGGAGGATGCACGGTGACCTTCGCGATGTGAATGAAATAAGAACGCACGACGAGCGTGGAGACAGCATCTTTCGTTGTGCGTACACGATCGAACTCGGCAAAACAGTTTATGTCCTGCATGCCTTTCAGAAGAAATCGAAAAGCGGCATCTCAACGCCAAAACCGGAGCTCGATGTTATCCGTCAACGTCTCAAGCGAGCACGAGAGCACTATGAACAAGAAAAACGTCGAACAACAGATTGAAATTGAAGCCGGAAACGTTTTCCGACAGATTGGCCTGCCTAACCCTGAAGAGCGTTTGCGTAAGGCGCGGCTGATGAACGTTATCAACGTAGCCGTAAAGCGCAGATCGCTTTCGCAAAAGGACGCGGCAGAGGCCGCCGGTCTCGATCAATCCGATATTTCCAGAATCCAGCATGGCCGCGGCTCGCGCTACTCCACCGATAAACTTCTGAACATCCTCGCGCGCCTTGGAATCGATGTGGAGATCGTCCAGCGCCATGACAAGGGCGGCGAACTCGTAATCGAGGTGCGCGAACTCTCTCGCACCTGATCCTCAAGAAACGCGGTCGTGCTGATGTTCTCTTGGTTACAACACGGGAAAGAGCGCGAAAAATGCGCCTAAGAGCGCGATGAAGAGCCCGCTGATTACTTCGCCGTAACGTTCGAAGCGACCGAATTGCAACCGCGCGAGCCCGGCGCTCGAGAGCAGGCAGAGCACGACGTACGTTAACATCGTACTTGCAGCAAAGACGACCGACATCGCGATGAGTTGCCCGACGCCGTAGCGCGCGGCGGCGAAAAATGCGGGGATCCCTTCGATCATCGGCGAGGAGCCGAGAATTACGAGCAACGTACTACGCGAGCGCCCCTCGTCGTGGGCGTGCGCGTGCGAATGCCCATGCGAGTGCTCGTGACCCTCTTCGTGGGCGCGGTCGTGTTCGCGTAATTCGCGCCAGCCCGCGACTGCGATCCACAAGCCGAACGCGACGAGCGCGATGCTCGAAAGGATGCCGAGCAGATGCCCGAAGCGTTGCGCCACGTAGATGCCGCCCGCCCAAACGGCGACCGCGATTGCGAGCGTCGAGAGCGTGTGGCCGAGCCCGGCGAGCAACGCCGCGCGGCCGACCTGTAACTGCGACCATTTGCGGCGCCGCGCCAGCAGCGCGATCGGCGCCCAGTGGTCGGGAACCATCGTGTGCAAGATGCCGACGGCGCCGACGGCGAGAATGAGTAAAAACTGCGGCGAAAGCATCGGCACGCGCGATTAGCGTCGTTTCTTGTGCTTGGGGGTCACGCAGGTGCCGCTTGCGCGGCAAACGACGACGGGTTCGTCGAGCAGGTCGGCGGCGCTCTCGCTAATCTCGCTGCGAACGGCGATCACTTTGCGCGCTTCGAAGCGCATCTTGCGCGAGGTATTGCCGACCGAAACGATTTCGCCGCTCGCCTCGATATAGTCGCCGGCATAGACCGGCGCGAGAAACTCGACGCTATCGTAGGCAACGAAGAGCCCTTCGTCGCCGTCGAGCGCGATGAGTAATTCGGTAGCGACATCGCCGAAGAGCGCGAGCATGCGCGCGCCGTCGACGAGGTTTCCGCCATAGTGTGCGTCGTGCGCGCTCATGCGCAGACGAATCAGGCTACGCCGCCCTTGGCGCTCTTCCACAGTTCCTCCAGCTCCTCAAGTGTGAGATCGGTAAGCGCGACGCCGCGTTCGGCGGCCGCGCGTTCCATAAACGTAAAACGGCGATAGAATTTTTCGTTGGCGTCGCGAACCGCGCTCTCGGCGTCGATTCCCAGCGCGCGCGAGAGATTGACCAAGGTGAAAAACACGTCGCCGAGTTCTTCGCGCACGTGTTCGTCGTCGTTTTTCTCGCGCCGAGCCTCGGCGAGTTCGGTCAGTTCTTCGGTGAGTTTTTCGAGTATGCCCGAAACGCCGGGCCAATCGAAGCCGACGCGCGCCGCCTTTTCCTGCATGCGTTGGCCGCGTTGCAGCGCACCGAGGTGCTGAGGGATTCCGTCGAGCCGGCTCGCCCGTGCGAGCCCCGTTTTTTCTTGTGCCTTGAGCTTCTCCCAACTCCGCCATTGTGCGTCCACATCTTCGATAATCGCGTCGGCGAAGACGTGCGGGTGTCGGCGCACCATTTTATTCGCCAGCGCATCGATAACGTCGGCGACGGTAAAGGCGCCGCTCTCGCTTGCAACCTGCGCGTGAAAGACGATCTGCAATAAGAGATCGCCGAGCTCTTCGCAGAGCCCGTCGAGCCCGCCCTGTTCGATCGCTTCGACGACTTCGTACGTCTCTTCGATGAGATAGGGCACCAGCGTGCGGTGCGTCTGCTCGCGGTCCCACGGGCAACCGTAGCGCAGCCGCGCCATCACTTCGACGAGTTCGGCGAAACTATAACGCTGGGCTTGCGGCGGTAACGGCACGAGCGCAACCTCGAGCGAGGCCGCCAACGTCGCGCGCGCCATTCCCGGTACGATCTCCGTTCGCGCGCCGCGCGCATCGAGCGCGCGCTGGAGTTGCGCGAGGCCGGGGAAATCGGAGAACGGATTGCCGAGAACGCCGATGCCGAGATCGCAACCGTCGAGTTCGTCGACGAAACGATCGATCGCATCGCTGCTTCCGCGAACGATGGCGGCGGCATCGTGCCGCGGTTCGGTATCCAACGCGATCTTTCGTTCGGCGAGCGCTTCGCGCAACGCGGGCGGCACCAGGAGCAGCGTTACGCGCGGAAGCGAAAGCGAGGCCTCGATCGCGCCGACGGTAAGCAATGATGGGTCGCCGGGGCCAAGCCCGATGATACGAACGAGCATAGGGTTAAAAGGCTTCGCCGCCACACAAGACGAGGCCCCGGTACCAGCCCGGAGCCTCGTAGAGGTGCGATCGCTGCTTTGCGATCAGTTTTTCGACGGCGGTGCCGACGGCGCTGCCGAGGGGGCGGCCGTTGCCGTGCCGGCGGTCGCTGCGGGAGCGGCCGAGGGCGGCGGCGTCGGGAAGAGCCCGGTGAAGCGCGGATCGTTGATCTGAATCGTCGCTTTGCTCTGCAGACCGGCGATGAACGGCTGCACCAGCGGCGCCTCCGCTTGTTCGCGCAACTGGTCTTCGATGCGCTGATGCACCGATGCGAGCGTCGCTTTCACCGCAGGTTTGCGCGCCTGCACCTGAATGATGTGCCAGCCGAAGGGCGAGTGCACCGGCGGGCTAATCGCGCCGATCTTGCCGGTCAATGCATACGCTTCGAAGGGCTTCACCATCTGGTTCGGGCCGAACCAACCGAGTTCGCCGCCCTTATCGCGGCTGCCCGGATCCTGCGAGTACTGCTTGGCGAGCGCCGAAAAGTGCTGGCCGGCTTTGAGATCGGCTTCGATCTTCTGCGCGGTCGCAAGATCGCTCACGAGAATGTGTCGCGCTTTAATTTGCTCCGGCGTGTCGAATTGCGCGTGATTCTTGTTGAAGAACGCCGCAATTTGCCCTTCGGAGATCTGCACGTTCTTGCCGACCGCCGCATCGATGATGAGCTGCTGGCGAATGATCTGGTGCAGGTCGTGCTCGGTCAGGCCGTTCGCCGCCAACTGGCGCTGGAACGAGCCCGGCGGATAGTTCGCCGCAATTTCAGCCTCGCGCTGCGCGATCTGCGCTTTCGTAATATTGATGCCGTGGCGTTGACCGTACTGGTCGAGCAGCGTCTGCAGAACGAGTTGCTGCAACACGCCGCGAGCCGTTGGGCTGGCTTCGAGTTTTTTATCGAAGGTTTGGCGGCTGATCGATTGGCCGTTCACGGTCGCGACCGATCCGCCCGCGCAGGCCACGAGCGAGAGAGCTGCGACAACCGCAGCGGCGCCGGTGACTAGGCGACGAAAAACGAGCATAGTGGGCTCCAGTAGGATGACGGGTGAGAAAGCGCACGGAGCCGACGGCTCCGAAAGCCTCACCCGGTTAGGGTTTCCGCCCCAATGCTCCTTCCGATAAAGGGCTCCCCTGGTGAAGCCGCTCGAAGCGCGCGGTGAAATGCCGCAGCGGCGGCGCCTGCCAGAGCATCGTTAAACCGACGATCCGCTCCCGCCGACGATAGAGATCCTCGAAGACCTCGCCGACGTAATCGATGTGGCTCTGCGTGTAAACGCGGCGTGGAATCGCCAGGCGGACCAGCTCGAGCGGGGCGGTGCGCTCCTCGCCGGTGAGCGGGTCGGTCGAACCGAACATCACCGTTCCGATCTCGACCGCGCGAATACCGCCTTCGAGGTAGAGTTCGCCGACGAGCGCTTGCCCGGGATATTCGCGCGGCGCGAGGTGGGCGAGCATCGCCCCGGCATCGATATAGACGGCGTGTCCGCCGGGCGGCTGCACGATGGGAACGCCGATCTCGGTGAGTCGGCGCCCTAAGTACGCCGTCGAGGCGATGCGGTAGTTGAGATAATCTTCATCGAGCGCCTCGCCGAGCCCGGTCGCCATCGCTTCTAAATCGCGGCCGGCGAGGCCGCCGTAGGTGGTGAAGCCCTCGGTGAGGATGAGCAAGCGCGATTCCGCGCTCGCGAGCGCCGCGTCGTTACCGGCGAGAAACCCGCCGATATTCACCAAGCCGTCCTTCTTCGCCGACATCGTGCACCCGTCGGCGTAGGAAAAGAGCTCGCGCGCGATCTCGCGCGGCGAACGTCCGGCAAATTCGGGCTCGCGTTCGCGTATGAACCAACAATTCTCCGCATAGCGACAGGCATCGATGTAGAGCGGAATGCCGTGTTCGCGGCAGATCGCATGGACCGCGCGCACGTTCGCCATCGAGACCGGTTGGCCGCCGCCGGAATTATTCGTGACGGTCAGCATGACGAGCGGCACGCGCGCCGCCCCGACCTCCGCGATAACCGCGCGCAACGCATCGGTATCCATGTTTCCCTTAAACGGGTGCTGCGCCGCCGGGAGCCGCCCTTCGGGTATCGGCAGATCGAGCGCGCGCGCGCCGACGCTTTCAACGTGCGCGCGCGTCGTGTCGAAATGCGTGTTATTCGGCACGACATCACCGGGCTTGCAGAGCGTGGTAAAAAGAATGCGCTCGGCCGCACGCCCTTGATGCGTCGGCAACACGTGTTGGAAGCCGAAGATCTCGCGCACCGTCTCGGCAAAGCGATAGAACGAGCGCGCCCCCGCGTAGGATTCGTCGCCGCGCATGATCGAGGCCCACTGATCGGCGCTCATCGCCCCGGTGCCGCTATCGGTCAACAGATCGATGAGGACATCTTCGGCGCGCAGCAAGAATGGGTTGAAGGCGGCCTCGCGCAGATAGCCCTCGCGCTCCTCGCGCGTGGTCATGCGAATCGGTTCGACCGATTTAATGCGAAAAGGTTCGATAATCGACCGGGGCATCGTGGCTCCTTTTGCGAAGAGAGATCGGCAGATGGCAACGAAAATCGTGCAAGGTTTCGAGGGCCTTCGGGCGCTCGAGGGCAGCGAGCTCCTCTCGGCGCCGTGGCTGCGGATCGACCAGCGACGGATCGATGCATTCGCGGCCTGTACCGACGACCGACAGTGGATTCATATCGATCCGCTCCGCGCTGCGAAAGGGCCGTACGGCGGCACGATCGCGCACGGGTATCTCGTGCTCTCGCTCCTCCCGGTGCTCTGGCATCGCAGTTGCAGCATCCGCGGAACCGGCGCGGTGCTGAATTACGGGCTCGACCGCGTGCGTTTTCTCGCTCCGGTACGATCCGGGGCGCGCGTTCGCGCGCGTTTTTCGATTGCGAGCGTACGCGCCGTCGCATCGGGCCTGCGCGTCGCCCTGCACGCAACGATCGAAACCTACGGCAACGAGGAAGCCGTCTGCGTCGCCGATGCGGTCTTTCTCTATCGCGCCGCGCCGCCTACGCTCGTGCAAGAAGCGCATTCCAGCGGCGTAGATCGCAGATCGAGCGGCGTTCCTCGCCGGGCTCGGCGAGCTTCCAGCGCGCGATAACCTCGCTTTCGATCTCGGCAAATCGCTCGACGAGCGCTCTGTTGCATTCTTCTTCGAGCGCCTGTTCGATCGTCACGAAAATTGCGTCGTTCTCGCGCGCGATGTGATCGCGCAGAAACGCAACGAACGCCTTGAGTTCGGGAAGCCCCGACTCGCCACGCCCACGCGCGCAGCGTACCGCACGCACCAAGAGACGCCCCTCGGTGTGCTGCTCGCTTAAGAGCAGCGCAAAGCCGCTTAACCACGGGTGCTCGTCGGTCGTGCCGAAGAGGGCGCGCTCTTCTTTCCCGTGATGGTTGGCGTCGATAAATATCTCTACGAACGCTAGAAACTCGTCGATGTAACCGGCCGGCATTTCAGGTGCGCGGCAGAGCCGGTCGAAATGGTCGAGGACTTCGAGTATGCGGCGGTGCTCTTCACGGAGAACGTCGAGCGCTTCGCTCACGCAGCGCTCTTCTCCATACGCCGTTTCGAAAGCAGCGCAGCCCCGAGTGCGCCGGCCATCTCGGGCTGCGGCGCACAATGAATTTGCACCCCGAGCGCCTCTTGCAACGCGCGGATCATCCCCGCCTGATATCCCATCCCGCCGACGAGCGTCACCGCCTCTTCGATGCCGATCCGTTTGACGAGCAATACCGCACGCTCCGCAAGCGATTGATGGACGCCGCGCAGAATGTTTTCGCGCGTTTCGCCGCGGCTGACATGGTTGATAATCTCCGATTCGGCGAGCACGGCACAGACGCTCGAAATCGCGACCGGGTTTTCACCGTGCATCGAAAGCTCCCCGACCTCGGCGAGCTCCGTCTCGAGATATTTTGCAGCGCGTTCGACGAAACCACCGGCGCCGGCGGCGCATTTTTCATTCGATTTGAATTCGCGCACCCGCCCTCCGGGTGCAATTTTTACCGCCCGCGAACTCTGCGCTCCGATATCGAGTACGCAGCGCGTATCGGGGAAGAGCGCGGCCGCGCCGTAGGCTGCGGCGGTGACTTCGGTGAGTTGCAGATCGCGTTCGGGATAGCTCGAGCGGCCGAACCCGGTCGTCGCGATATAGCGGAGATCGCCGCGCCCCGCGCCGATGCTCGCCAGCGCTTCGTCCACGGCACGGTCGACCAGTTCGATTAACGGCGGTCGCGTGCGCGTCGCCCGCGCGACGAGTTGGCGCCCCTCGCGATCGACGAGCACGACTTTCGTGCTGCGCGATCCCAGATCGACTCCGGCGATAATATCCATTCGTCTTCTCCTTTACGATGCGGCGGCGGCCGACATGGCGTGTTCCAGCGCGAAGACCGCAGCGCCGATCGCACCCATATAGTGCGAATCGGGGCTGACGTTGAGCGGCGCGCCGAGTTTCTCTTCGAGCATCTTCACCATGCCGACGTTGAGCGAAACTCCTCCGGTGAAGGTATAGCTCGGTTTCAACCCGACGCGCCGAACCAAGGCAATCGTTCGCGCGGCGATCGCGCTGTGAATGCCGCCGAGAATATCTTCGGTCTTCTTGCCCTGCGCGACGTACGACATGATATCGGACTCGACGAAGACCGTGCAGACGGTCGAGAGCCGGACCGGGTTACGCGCCTGCAACGAGATCGCACCGATCTCATCGAGCGAGAGCCCGAGCGTCTCGGCGGCGGTAGAGAGAAAACGCCCCGTTCCCGCCGCACATTTATCGTTCATCACGAAATCGACGACCTCGCCGTTCTGCACGCTGATACCCTTGGCGTCCTGTCCGCCCATATCGATCACCGTCGAAGTCTCGGGGAAGAGCATGCTCGCCCCTTTGGCGTGGCAGGTGATCTCGGTGATCTGCAGATCGCCGAACGAAACTTTGAAGCGGCCGTAACCGGTACCGACGACGCAAAGCACGTCTTCGCGCGCGATGCCGCCCGCGGCGAGCACCGCTTCGTAGCCGCGCTCGCCGGCGCGCGTGATGTTCGCGCCGGTATCGGTGAGCGCGCGGGCGACGATCTTTTTGTTTTCGTCGATGATGATGCATTTGGTCTGGGTCGATCCGACATCGATCCCCGCTGCATATTTCATACGGATGCTCCCTCTCGCGTCGGGCGATGAGCGATGGATTCAAAGAATGCATCGATACGGTTGCGCATTTGCGCCTCCGAAAAGTAGCGCGGATCTTCGAGATCGGATTCCACCAAGAGCGTCGGAATGCCGCGTTTGGTGAAGTATTCGCGCATATCGCCCTGGCCGGCCGAGAAAAGACGGCAGCTCTTTACCGAGTGAATGACCAGCGCGTTTGCATTCCACTCCTCCAGATAGCGTTCGATCTGCTCGTAACGCTGGAGGAAGTTGCGGTTGGTAAGGTTCCATTCCAACAGGTGGCGCGCGATCGATTCCAAGGGATGGTCGGGATCGTGCGTAAAGCCGAACTCCCAGAGCCCGCCGACGGTGGAGTAGGTCGATGCGACTGCGACGGCATCCCAACGCGAGAACATGTCGCGAAATGCGCGCAGGTGCGGCCACGGCGGCGGCCCTTCGATAACGTAGCGAAAGCGCTCTTTCTCCAACGGCCCGATACCGGCTTCGGCTTTAGCGAGCAATTCGGCGTAGGCGGTTTCGAAAAACTCCAGCCCCTGCGGCGTTCCGCGCAAGCAATAGAGCGGCGCCATCATGGTCACCGAATCGAAGTAGGCGTCGTAGGGTGCCGGGGTGCGTTTGGTAAGATGTTTGATTTTCGACCAGAGATCGCCGGTGAGCGAGGAGAGGCGCACCGCTTCGCGGAGCCGATCTTCGTCGAGCTTGCGCCCGGTGAGCTCTTCGCAACGGCCGATGAGATGGTGGAGCTGGCGCAAGACGTATTCGATATCTTCTTTCGACGGCTTTCCCGATGCCGAGCGAATAAAGGGAATATCGAGTTGAAAGGCCGGTTTTCCGGTGAACTCTGCGAGGTGTCCGAACCAGTCGAGATAGACGTTACACCCGACGTAATTGCAGAGCAGCAGCGACGGTTCGGGGATCGTCGCGAACGGCGTCTCGCGCCCGCCGAAATACATGCCGATATCGGCTTTCACGTAGGCGCAGTTATCCGAGGAGTACCCCATGAACTCCGCCGACTGAATGAACGGTAGCGACTGCTTGCGCACCGCAAGTTGCAATGCGTTCACTTCGGGAAAGACGGGAAGAATATCGAATGCGCGCAGCAATTCGACCGGGTTGCCGCCGATCAGTAAGTAGGCAGCCGGAACGCCGCTGCCGTTCGCCGCGGCAGTCAGCGCTGCATAATACTCCGACATCAGCTCTTTTTGCAGATGGTGCAGCTTGCCTTGATAATGCGTTTCGGTCATCGTAGGTACTCCTAGTCGAAGAGAAGGGACTCGACGAACGTTTCGATCTCGCTTTTAACCCGGTCGAACATCCACATTTTTTCTTCAAACTCCAAGAACAGATGCGGGATGCCGGCTTCTTGCAAAGCCTTACGGTAGAGTGGATAGGCGAAGAGGGATGGTTCGCAAAATTTCGCGCAGAGCACGATGACGGCATCGGCTCGGTGCGAGCGGGCGCGCTCGACGAGCAACTGCGACGGCGAGACACGCATATCGTGCTTCACCGGCGTCGGCAGCGACGCGTTGATATAGCCGTCGGCGAGCGCGAGCAACGGATCCTCCGCGTTCTCGGGAACGTTCTCGGTGAACCAACGGCGGCCGAGGAGGAAATCGTCATCGACGAGATAGCAACCCGCGTCTTCGATCGCCGCGATGAGATCGAGCGGGGGCTGTTCGCAGAACGATCCGGTGAGCACGACGCGGATGCGGTCGCGTTCGCGCCCTTCGCGCGTCGCTGCGGCATGCAGCGCATCGGCGAGCAACTCGGCGTGCTCTTCGGGGGGGATGAGGTGCCCGACGCGCACGAGCGGGTAGAGTTCGCGGGTGCGCAACCGGTGCGGAGCATCGCGCCGCAACGCATAGAGGCGCCGGATCGTTTCGCGAATGCGATTGTAGAGCGCGATTGCGGCACGGAGATCCTCGGTGGTCATCTCCCGCCCGCTTAACTCGCCTGCAAATTTCGCGACTCGTGCGTATTCATCGCGCAGGTAGCGCGGCGACTCTTCGGCTTCGAAGTTCTGCGGAAAGTGGATGTACTCTACGGGCGTTCCGGGGAAGTTCCGCGCATAGACGCTCGCGAGATTACGAGCCGGATCGCAGATGGAGTGAAAGACGAGCCCGTCGAGCGGTTCGAGCAGTTCGGTCATCCCTTGTTCGAGCGTGCTTTTAACGATCGAGCAGATGAACGATTGAAAACGTGAATCGGCGTGCGCGATTTCCATGCGGTTGCCGCCGCCCGCCAACCCGACCGGTAAGACGCCCGAGGCGTAAAAGATCTCGGTCGGCGTATAGACCGGAAAGCAACCGATTGCGGCCCGCTTCGGGGCGGCATTTTTCCAAGCGACCGCAGCGGCAAAGCCCGGCTCTTCGATAATGCGATCGCAATATTCGACGAGCGATTCGATGCTCTGCGCTATGACTTGCGTACTCATAGATATCCCTTCTTATTTGCCGGGTACGACGATCGTACGCAAGCCGATGCCCGCGCGCAAAAAATCGAGGCCGCGATTGATATCTTGCAGCGAGACGCGCTCGCTCACTAATTCGGGGATGCGAATCTCGCCGCGGCGAGCCAGTTCGATGATGCGCGGATAATCGACCGGGCGACAGCCAAGCGAGCCGCGGATCTCCATTTCGTTGAACATGATCTTGCCGGCGGGAATCTCCGCGGGTTCGGAGCAGAAGCCGACGACGACGACGCGCCCACCGCGGCGAACGCTGTCGATTGCGGAACGAACGGTATGCGGGTTGCCGATCGCTTCGAAGGCGATATCCGCGCCGCCGTCGGTCGCGCGGCGTATCGCGCGGGGGACGTCGGGAACGTTGCTCGCATCGATAACGTGCGTCGCGCCGAATTGCAGCGCAAATTCGAGGCGCTCGGGCTTCATATCGACCGCCCACACCTCGCCGCCGGCGGCGACGGCGATCTGGATGACGTTGATTCCGACGCCGCCGCAGCCGAAGACGACGACGCGATCTCCCGGACGCACCTCACCGCGATTGACGACCGCGTGATAGGGCGTCGAAACGGCATCGGCGATCAGGCACGCATCTTCGAGCGGCAGCTCCGGCGGGAGCGGGAGGACGTCTTTCGCCGGCACCTTGAGATACTCGGCGTATGCGCCGTCGATGTGGTTTCCAAGCATGAGCCCGTTCGCGCAGATGTTCTCGCGCCCGCGCCGACAGGCTTCGCAGTGTCCGCACGAGAGCACTGCGGGCACCAACACGTGCTCGCCGACTTGGCGCGCGCGCACGCCTTCGCCGACGGCGAAGACCGTCCCCGATGCTTCGTGGCCGAGAATCAACGGCGGCGGCGCGAAGGTGGGCACGCCGTGATCGATATAGTGCAGATCGGTGTGGCAGAGCCCGCACGCTGCAACTTTGATGACGATCTCGCCCTGCCCCGGCACCGGCATCGGCCGCTCTTCGATTTCGAGCGGGCGATTCGGCCCGATAAAGACCGCGGCTTTCATCGACGGGCGCGCCGAATCGCTGCGTAATCGGGTTCGCGCTTTTCGACGAACGCGCGCATGCCCTCGGCGGTCTCCGCACCGGCGAAATGCGATGCCAACCACTCGCGCGCGTGCCCGATCGTCGCATACCACGACTGATCTTTCCAGTAATTGACCTGGCACTGGGTGTAACTCAAGCACTGCGGGAACTTATCGAGCAGTTTGTTGCAGAGATCGCGTACGGTGTCGTCGAGCTGTTCGTAGGGTGCGACGCGATTGACCAGCCCCCAATCGAGCGCTTGCGCGGCGGTAATGGGCTCGCACAGGAAGAGCATCTCGCGCGCGCGCCGGTCGCCGACGATAATCGGCAGCCATTGCGTTCCACCGCCGGCGGCGACGCTGCCGACGCGCGTCCCGACCTGGCGGATCGTCGCGTGATCGGCGGCAACGGCGAGATCGCAGGCCATATTCATTTCGTTCCCGCCGCCGACGGCCATGCCGTTAATCCGCGCGATCGTCGGTTTCCCCATGTTGCGGATGCTGTCGAGACAATCTTGAAAGAGCACCATGTATTTCCAGAACTGCTCGGGATGCTCGACGTAACGCTCGGCATACTCTTTTACGTCTCCGCCGGTACAGAACGCCTTGCGGCCCGCTCCGGTGAGCACGACGACGCCGACTTCGTCATCCCACATCGCGCGACGAAGCGCATCGCGCAGGCGTCCTAACGTCTCGGTCGTGTAGGCGTTATAGGCGTGCGGGCGATTGAACGTAATCGTCGCAACGCGATCGTCGACGGAGTAGAGGATATCTTCCTGTGCGGCGGTCGCTTCGGTGGTCGCGGTCATCGGTAGTCTTCTCCTTTGGAAAGGGTATGCGCCCAAACGGGAGAGCGCTTTTCAAGGAATGCCGCTATGCCTTCGGCCCCGTCGCGGCTTGGCAAAAGTTCTTCGCGATAGGCGCGCATCGCCAGCGCAAGGTCGTCAACGCGGATCGCGCGTTTGCAGGCGCGTACGGCGAGCGCCGAATAGCCGAGCAGCCGTTCGCAGAGCGCCTCGGTTGCAGCGGAGAGTTCCTCGGGCGCATGCACGCTGCCGACCAACCCCCACGCAAGCGCGCTCTGCGCGTCGATCTTGCGCCCGGTCAGGATCGCATCGAACGCGCGCTGCGCGCCGATCGCGCGCGGCAGCAGTGCGCACGCGATCGGCGGGATCGCCGCGAGTTGGACTTCTGGAAGCGAGAAGAACGCGCGCGTCGAGCAGAGTGCGAGATCGGCGAGCAGCAAGAGTTCGAAACCACCGCCCATCGCCGGTGCGTTCGCCGCGCAGACGATCGCCGGAGCGGCGCCGAGAAAGGTGCGCGCCATCTCTTCGAAGGCCGCCAACATCTCCGGCGCTTTTTCGGGCGTATGATCGCCGACTTCAACGCCGGCACAGAACGCGCGTTCGCCGGCGGCTTCGATGCTGACGACGGTGCAGCCCTCGCTCTCGCGCATCGCCGCGGTGAGCGCGCGAATATCGGCGATGCCGAGCACGTTGAGCGGGCCGGCGTGCAGCGTGATGCGCGCGCGACGTCCTTCGCGCGCAAGAGCGATCCGCTCGCTCATGCCGTCGCCTGCGCGAGGAGCGCGCCGCTATAAAAGCCGGCGAGAAAGAGCTCGGTAAGCCGGGCGGCGAGCTCTTTGACGTCGCCGTCGCGCTCCTCCCGATACCACGTCGGCACCCAATTCAACATGCCGAAGAGCGCGCCCGCGGCCATGCGCGCGCGGTGCTGCCCGCCCGGTTCGAGCTCGGCGAGCAGATCGACGAGCGATTGAAAGTAACGCCGCCGCCGCGCGCGCGCACCGTGGCTCGATTCGCCGTCGAGCGCTTGCATATCGTGCAACAGCACGCGGTAGGAGAGATTGTTGGTTAAGAGATAGCCGAGATGCCCGCGGACGAAGGCGGCGAGCCGATCGCTCGGGCTCGCAAGCCCCGTGCTCGCGGCGCTACCCGCTTCGAGGCGGTCGAAGATCCGTTCGCAGACGAACGAGAGCGCGGCCTGTTTGCTCGGCAGGTAGTAGTACAGGCCGGCGACGCTCATGCAAGCGGCGCGCGCAATATCGCGCATGCTGGTGGCGTGGAAGCCCTGACGGGCGAAGAGCGATTCGGCGCTATCGAGGACCTCTTGGAATCGTTGGTCGTAGGCGTGCACCCTTCGCGCTCCCTCTCTCTCTCTCGGATCGAAACGTTCTACCGAACGTTCATTCGATTCGAATGTACGGGATCGCAGCGAGGGCGACCAGAGACGAAGTTACCGAATGTACTAGGGCAAATGCACTAGTCCGCGCTGGAGCGCGAGAATCACCGCTTCGGCGCGAGAATGGGCGCCGAGTTTCTGCAGCAGGTTGCCGATGTGGTTCCGGACGGTCGCCGGGGCGAGCTGGAGCTCCTCGGCGATCCCGGCGGTGCGCAGCCCGTGCGCGAGCAAGCGCAGCACGTCGCGTTCGCGCCCCGTCAGCGGGATCGCCGGAAGCACGGGCGGCGGTGGGCTCGGTTGCCGATCCCGCTGCATGCCGTCGGCGATGCGCTTGAGGTGGCGGGCGGCGACGCTCTCGCAGAGCAGGTGCAGGGCGACCGGGCGCCCGCGTTCGTCGGCGACGACGCACGTGACCGCGTCGAGCCAAAGATCGCTGCCGTCGGGGTGCGCGATGACGATTTCGAAGCGGCGCGGGGCGCGGAACTGCGCGCAGCTTTTCTGAATCGCGCAGCCCGGCATGCAGAGATGCGAGCCCGAGGGCGTGCGCCCGGCGAGGACCTCGTGGCAGGGGCGACCGAGCGCATCGGCCTCGGAGCGGCCGAGCAGCGCGACGGCGGCGCTATTCCAGAGAACGATCGTCCCGGTTTCGTCGATGCCGACGAGCGCGTCGCCGCTCTGCCCGAAGCGCAGCGACATCGCTTACTGCACCGATGCGAAGAGCCGGTTGCGCTCCCGTTCGAGACGATCGGCGGTCTCGATCGCCTCGGAGCACTCGTTAGCGTATTCGTGAATGAGTTCGGCCATCTGCATGTAGTCGCCGTACATCGCGTAGGCGCGTTGCGCGGCGGCGCGCGATTCGCGTTCGGCATCGCCGAGCGTGGTGTTCGCCGCGGTGACGAAGCCGCCGATCCGCCCGAACGCCGCTTGCGCCGCGCGCGCGTGCCGGCCGCTCGCTTCGGCTTTGCTGACGTCGGAGGCGATCGCACCGGCGGTCGCCTTACTGCGTTTATCGAGATCGGCGAGCACCGCGCGAATCTCTTGCGTCGAGGATTTCGTTTTGTCGGCGAGCTTGCGCACTTCGGTGGCGACGACGGAGAAGCCGCGCCCGTGTTCGCCCGCGCGCGCCGCCTCGATGGCGGCGTTGAGCGCGAGCAAGTTCGTTTTATCGGAGACCGCGCGCACCAGCCCGACGATATCGACGATCTGATTCATCGACTTTGCGAATTTCCCGAGCGCGTCGCGGCTCTGCATCGCCATCGTCGCCAGCGCGTCGATGGTGGCGAAGAGGCGCTCGACGATGCGGTCGGCATCGCCGAGTTGCGCTTGCGCCTGCGCGCAGCGCTCGCCGAGCGAAGCGAAGCGGTCGGCGAGGCCGTTGCTCGTCTCCGACATTCCGTGCGACTGCCCCGCAAGGCTACGCAGCGAACTGACGATCTCGGTCTGCGCGTTCTTCCCGATTCGCCCGGCGGAGTTGCGCACCACCGCGACCGAGGTATCGATCGCGTGAATCACCTCATCGACCGAGAACGCGCGCGCGTGCCGCGCGTCGATCGTCGCGCGTGCATTGCTCCAGGCGTGGAGTTCGCGCGAGAGCAACGCTTGGTAGATATCGGGCGGGAAGAGCGGCTCCATGCGCTCCCACACGAAGGTCGCGGCTTCGATAAATTGCTCGCGCTCGATATCGGAGAAGCGGTGGACCTCCAGGTGCCGCTGTAATTCGGCAAGCGCGCCGGCCTCTTGATCTGCGGCGACCGTGCGGTGCATGTTGCGCGCTTCGTCGAACGCTTGTCCGAGCGCTTTGCGGTCGTCGGGGGAGAGTTGACGCAACCGGTCGGAGTTGCCGAGCACGATCTGCGTGTTATAGGCGTGCGCCGTCAACGTGAGATAGCGCTGCCCTTCGTAGAGTTTGGCGCCGACGATATTCGCCAGCGGGTTTTCCTGCGCGTCGATCTCCTTGGCGACGAGCGCATCGTGAACGCGGCCGAACGGAATTACTTTGGGGATCGCCCCGAATGCGTGCATGAGCGCGAGATAGACGACGGAATCTTGAATGCGCACGCGCATGCGCTTGAGATCTTCGGGCTGCACGACGGGGTGCAGCGAATTGGTGAAGTGGCGCATGCCGTTTTCGAGAAAGCCGAGCCCGGTGAGGCCGAACGGCGCGAACGATTGCAGCACGTGGCGCCCCAGCGGCCCGTCGATGACCGCATGCGCTTCGGCGGGCGTGCTGAAAACGAACGGCAGATCGAAGAGCTGCACGAGCGGCGAGATGGAGCCGGCAACGAAGGTCGTGACGCTCGCGATATCGAGTTCGCCGGAGCGTACGCGCAGCAGTTCTTCTTGCTCGGTTCCGCCTTCGAACGGAATGTACAATTCGATGCGCAAGCGCCCCGAGGTCAACTCTTCGATGCGTTTTTGCACGTATTGCAGCGCGCGCGACGGCGGATACTCCGGCGGCAGCAGCGTGGCGCAGCGCAACGTCGCGCCCTCGGAGCGATGCACCGCATTGGAACGCGAGAGATAGGCCATCTCCGCGCCGTAGTACGAAAGACGCTGCGTTGCGAAAGCCGCTTCGAGCGCTTCGCGCCCCTCTTCGGCCATCATCGTCGAGAGCGAGGCGGTGCGATCGATCATTTTGTTCGATTGGTCGCTCTGTTGCCCGCTCGCTTGCACCGCGCCGTCGATAGCGTGCGAGAGATCGGTGGAGAGCGAGGCGACGAGTTGGATCGCTTCTTGCGCTTCGCGCGCGAGCGGTGCCGATTCCGCCGACTGCTCGGCGCTCGCTCGGACCGCAGCGATCGTCGCTTCGGCTTCGCGCCGCACTTCGACGACGAGCCCGGTGATCACCGAGGTCGATTCGCCGGTGGTTTTAGCGAGCCGGCCGACCTCGCCCGCGACGACGGCGAAACCGAGGCCGTGCTTGCCGGCGCGCGCCGCCTCGATCGCGGCGTTAAGCGCGAGCAGCTGCGTCTCGTCGGAGACATCTTCGACGAACGCCGCCATCCGCCCGATCTCGCTCATCAGGCGACCGAATTCATCCATCGCGGCGGCGGTCTGCCCGGAGAGCTCGGCGAGTTGCTGCACCGAGGTGAGGAGCTCGCCGACGACCTGCACCGATTCGGCGAGCGCGCCGGTGGTGGCGTGCGCCTGCGTCTGTGCCTGCTGGAGCCGCGAGGCGGTCGTCCAGGAGTCGCGCGAGAGCAGATCGGCGGTCTCGGCGAGGGCGACCATGAGGGTGGTCTGCTCCTGCGCCGTTGCGGCGATCGATTCCGAGATGCTCCGAACCGATTCGACGGCATGGGAGATCGACTCCGAGAATTGCTCGAACGAAGGGTCGAGCGCGGGGGAGGCGGACGTATCGATCATCTGAGGGCGAAGGTTAGCAGGCTCGGAGCGCGGGGCCTGCTGCGGCGAGCGCCTCGATTGTCAGCCCGAGTAGCCGCCGCAGGCGGCGTATCGAGGGCGGTCCGATTGTCAGCCCGAGTAGCCGCCGCAGGCGGCGTATCGAGGGCGCATTGTCAGCCCGAGTAGCGCGAAGCGCGTATCGAGGGCGGTCCGCCCCTCGATACGGTGGCTACGCCACCTACTCGGGGTGACAGCAGCGCGGTGCCACCATGTCAGCCCGAGTAGCCGCCGCAGGCGGCGTATCGAGGGCGCATTGTCAGCCCGAGTAGCGCGAAGCGCGTATCGAGGGCGGTCCGCCCCTCGATACGGTGGCTACGCCACCTACTCGGGGTGACAGCGGGGCCTACTCGGGGCGACAAAGGGGCCCTAGTTGAGCATCGAGACGGTTTCGCCCTTATCGTCGAAGGTGAAGCGCGTTTCGAAGAGCTCCGAACCTTCGGGGCCGACCACCTTCGATTGAATCGTCAGACGATGCAGCAGTTTGTCGCCTTGGCGCGCGAGGCCGGAGTAGAAATACTGTACCAACGGCGTCACGTTCTCTTGCAGCGGCGCGAGGCGACGGCGTTCGACGAGCATCTGCAACAAGCGTTTCTGCAGCGCGACCGGAATCATGCGGCTGGTTTCGTCGGGCGTTAAACGCACCGTAACGAGTTCTTCTTGCGCTTTATTCACCTCGTCGACCGGCTTGTCGGTGGTGTAGCGAATGATCGCATCCCAATCGTCGGCGGCGATGCCGGTAAAACGCATGCCGTAACGCCAGACCGATTTGCCTTGGTGCGTAACGGTATCTTTCCACACCGCGACCGCGCGCATGCGAATCAAACGCGATTCGATCGAGGCATAGACCTCGAATTCATCGCGGCCGACCGGTTCTTGCGTGATCAAACAGAGCCCACCGCCGCTGATATCCAAACCGATGGCGGCCTTTCTGGTAGTGCCGCCGTCTGCCGATACCTGCGCCTTGTAGCCCTTCCGCTTGCGCGGATAGCGCCTGCGGTTTGCTTCCTTGCCTGTGAACCACGCGAGGAGGTCGCCTAACATCGTGCTGCCCCTTTACGACGCGGAGGCCGCCTGCTACCTCTGCCCACGCGTTTTTTCTACACGTTCGGCAAGCCGCGTGGCGATGAAGCCCGCGACCTCGCTGGGAAGCGTCCCGCGGCCGAATCCGGCATCGTAGCCCATCTCCGCGGCCATAAGGTTCGTTACACGCGGCCCACCGCAAATTAATACTACCTGGTCGCGGAGATCCTCGGCCTCGAGAAGCTCGACCAAGGCGGTGAAATTCTTGACGTCGCTGCCCTTCTGGGTGACGACCTGCGAGGCGAGCAGCGCGTCGATCTGCCGATCTTTGGCGATGCGGACGAACTCCTCGACGGCGACCTGGCTGCCGAGATTGAAGGTCTCGAACATCTGGTAGCGTTCGAGCCCGTAATCGCCTTTGTAGCCTTTCATGTTGAGGATCGCGTCGATGCCGACGGTGTGCGCGTCGGTGCCGATACAGGCGCCCGCGACGCGGACTTTGCGCCCGAGCCGATCGCGCAGCAGCGCGTCGATCTCCTCCATCGACATCGCGTGCGCTTTCGCCGAGGGTGCGGCGATTTTGCTTGCATCGATGCTCTGCGTGCTGCTGCCATAGACGACGAAGAACGAGAAGCCGGTGGCGATGCGGCGCCCTTCCACCACTTGCACGTCGGCGAAACCCATCTTCGCGACGAGTTGGCGCGCGGCTTCGTCGGCGGCCTCGCTCCATTCGATCGGCAGCGTGAACGAGAGCTGCACTTTCCCGTCGTCGAGCGTATCGCCGTAGGGTTTTACCAGCCCGCTCTGCCCGATATTCATGCGCGTAACGCCTCCTCGAACGGATTGTAGTAACCCTCGCCGCGCGCGAAGACGCCGTCGAAGCCGCGCCCGCCGTCGGGCGGACGCTTTACATCGGCGAAGACGCCGGCCGCGATGGAATCCATCAGGCCGCGCGCTTCGACTTTTTCGAGCAACGTACGACAATCGCGCAGCACGTCGCGCGCCCGCGTCTCGATGAGCCCGTCGGGCTTAAAGGAGATCTCGTCGCCGAAATGCCGCGCGGTATTCATCACGTAGCGCGCGTTTTCGATCGCTAGCGCGCGGTCGCCGAGAAATGGCGTGTGAATCGCTTCGGTGAGCATGCCGCAGAGATGAATCGTTTGCTTCGTCATCACCGAGGTGAGGTTGAACATCGCGTCGATGAGATGGCCTTTGAAGATATCGCCGGTCATGTGTTTGGTCGGCGGCATATATTTTAACGGCGCATCGGGGAAGATCTGGCGGGTGAGCTGCGCTTGCGCGACTTGGAAGAGAAAACCATCTTGCAACGCAGGGTCGATCTCATAGGCGTCGCCGAGGCCGATCTGCCGATCGGGCATGCCGGCGCGGTGTGCGAACTCTTCGTTGATGAACTGCGATGCAAGCACCGCAGGCGCTTGCTCCACCGCGTCGGCGGTGGTGAGATAGTTATCTTCGCCGGTGTTGATGATGATGCCGGAATAGGCGTTAAGCATGCGGCTGAAATGCTGATCGACGAAGGTGCGCTTCATGTTGATATCGCGGAAGAGAATGCCGTACATCGAATCGTTGAGCAGCATATCGAGCCGCTCGAGTGCCGCCATGCTCGCGATCTCGGGCATGCAGAGGCCGCTGGCATAATTGGTGAGCATGATGTAGCGACCGAGCTTTTCGCCGATCACATCGAGCGCTTCGCGCATGATGGCGAAGTTCGCTTGCGTGGCGTAGGTGCCGCCGAAGCCTTCGGTGGTGGGGCCGTAGGGAACGAAATCGAGCAACGATTGCCCGGTGGAGCGGATGACGGCGATAATCTGCGCGCCCGCTTCGGCGGCGGCGACGGCGGCGGTGCGGTCTTCGTAGATATTGCCGCTGGCGACGATGACGTAGAGCAGCGGCGGCTCGCCCTGCGGGGCGCGTTCCAGCGCGGCGCGCCGTTCCTCGCGGCGGCCGGCGATGCGCGCCATCGCGCGCTCGACATGGGGCGCGAGCGCGCCGCGGGCGGCGGCGGCCGGCGTGGCGTCGTAGGCGGCGAGGGTGGTGCGCCCGGCGGCGATCTCTTCGGCGAGCGCTGCGGGTTCGAGCCCGGTCTCGGCGAGCGCGCGCCCGAAGGCGAGCGCGACGCCCTGCGCCCGCTGCTCGGGCGAAAGGCTATCGACGAGGAGGTTGGGCAGCGGGATCTCCTCGGCGTTCACGCCGTCGACCCCGAGCAGGCGCAGCACCGAGCGCTCGACCGCGACGGTCGAGTGCCCCGCGATAAACTCTTCCACCGGCCGGGCGACGCGGGCGGCGAGCGAACGGCACGCCGCGACGACGGAGGGATCGATCCGCAGTTCCATACCCCGCCATCGTACCCGGCCCACGCAACCGCCGCCACCCCCTGGGTCGGCGAGCGGCGGGCGCCGCTGTCACCCCGAGTAGCCGCCCCTTCGACTCGCTTCGCTCGCTCAGGGCAGGCTCCGCGCCCGTATCGAGGGGCACCCCGAGTAGCCGCCCCTTCGACTCGCTTCGCTCGCTCAGGGCAGGCTCCGCGCCCGTATCGAGGGGCACCCCGAGTAGGCTGCCCCTTCGACTCGCTTCGCTCGCTCAGGGCAGGCTCCGCGCCCGTATCGAGGGGCCCGAGGCTCGCTGTCACGCCGAGTAGGCTGCGCAGCAGCCGTATCGAGGCGGGCTTCCTCGATACGGTGGCTTCGCCACCTACTCGGGATGACAGGGGATTCGGGGGCTACTCGGTGCGCGAGGCTTTGTCGGCTAAATACGCGGCGATGCCGGCGCGCCAATCGGGCATCGCGATGCCGAGTTCGCGCAGCCGGGCATTATCGAGCGCCGAATAGCGCGGGCGGCGCGCACCGCTCTTCCACTGGCCGCTGCCGATTGCATCGAGTGAGTTTTCGAGCCCGGCTTGGTGAAGCGCCTCCGCGGCAAAATCGTACCAACTCACCGGGCCGACGTTGCAGGCATGAACGATGCCGCGCGCACCGGTCGCCAACAGCGCGCGCAATGCTTCGGCGAGATGCCCCGCATAGGTCGGCGAGGCGACGACGTCGTCGACGACGCGGCCGCGTTCTCCGGCGCGCGCCTGCGCGATCACGCGATCGACGAACGTGTAGCCCTTCGTGGCCGACGGGCGCACGCCGTAAACGCCGCAGGTGCGCACGACGAGTGCATCGCTGCGCAACCGTTCGATTAGCAACTCGCCGGAATATTTCGAGATGCCGTACGCGCTGATCGGGTGCGGGCAATCGTTCTCGCCGTACGGCCATTCCGTCGTGCCGTCGAAAACATAATCGGTGCTAAACGTCACGAAGCGTTTCCCGCTCTGCGCGCAGAGTTCGGCGAGCCGCTCCACCGCAACGGCGTTCAAACGGAGCGCCGTCTCGATCTCCGTCTCGCAGCGATCGACGTTATGAAACGCCGCGCAATTCACCACCACCTCGGCATCGCTATCGCCGACCGCGGCGTCGAGCGATGTCGGCACGGAAAGATCGACCGCGTCGTGCCCCGGCGCGACGATACGATCGTCGGTCCAGCGGCGGCGAATCTCGGTGCCGAGCTGCCCCGTTCCGCCGATCAGCAGCACCCGCATCAGGCGGTCCTCCGCTTCGCTTGCGCGGCGATGGCGATGCCGACCACCAACACCATCAGCGCGTTCCCGGCGATCATCTCCGCGACAACGTAAGCCGGGCTGGGGTGGCGAACGACGATCGCGACGAGCGTTAATGCCGCGGCGAGCAACTGCGGAATTGCAAAGCCGAGCCGATGTGTCGCGAGCCCGTAGGTCACCAACGCGGTCGTCATCGCGAGCAACGCCATCGCGACGGCGTAGCCTTGCATCAACGGCAGCGCGGCATCGAAAGCCGTGCCAACGAGCACGTGCAGCAGCAACAATCCGGCGAAGTGATAGGCGATCACCGCAACGAGGCCGATGCCGGCGGTCGCCGCGAGCACTAATGCGAGCACGCGCCGCGTGCTCTCGCCGCGCGCCGCGCGATGCGTGAAGTGCGGCAGCAAGACCGTCGGTGCAAAGCCGATAAAATAGAGCACGATCTTTCCGCCGAGCGATGCCGCCGCGTAGAGCCCGGCATCGTGCGCGTTAAAATAATGCTTCACTAAAATCACGTCGGCCGAACCCATCACCACCCCAGCGAGCGCCGAGGCCGCCGAGCCGCCGAGCGTCGCGCGGACGCGCGGCCAGTCGATCTGCGGCGCTACCGCAACGACATCGCGATAGCGCGTCAGCAGCACCACGATAATCGCTACTGCCCCAATGCCGAGCCCCAGCATGAATGCCGTGAGCCCCCCGAAGAGCCCGAGCCCCAGCAGCACCGCAGCGAGGAGCAGCAGCACTTTGCCGATCCCTTCGCTCAGCATCGAGATGCCGAAGAGCGTGAACGCATGCGTCCCCTGGCAGAACGCGCGCAACGAGGCCGAGAGCGTCGCAAACGCGACCCCGATGCCCACGACGACCACCGCCCACGCCGGCTCGCGGATAAACGCGCCGATCGGCACCGCGAAAATCGTTGCGAGCAGCGCCGAGAGCACTGCGATCGCTCCGAAGACGCGCACGACGTATTCGGCGAGTCCGCGCAGATGGCTCGCATCGTGGAGGGCGTGAAACTCGGCGGCGTAGCGCGCGATCACCGGCGAGAGAATCGCGACCGGCTGCGAGGCAAGCAGATAGATCGAGATCAGCGCGTACAGCGCGCCGTACTCCGCGACGCCGAGCGCGCGCCCGGCGATCGCGTGGAAGAGAAAGCCGCCGATATTCAGAGCCATCGTCGCCGCAAAAACGATCGCCCCCGAGGAGAGCAACGAGGGGCGCGCCGCCGGAGCGGCACCGGTAGAAGTTGCGGCGGGGTTCACGTTCGTTCCGGTTCTGCCGTCGAAGTGCGGAGGCCTGGGGAGCGCACGACGCGGCTCCAAGGCGAGAAAAGGAAGGTTCTCCCCCTCAGCGAATGCCGACCGACCACTCGCTAGGTACTAAAAAGGGAGCCGCTCCTTGAGAAAACTTGCCGTCTTCGCATTGTTTGCTGCGGCGATCTTCGCTGCATGCGGGGGACATAGCAGCTCCTCGCTTCCGGCGACCAACCCCTCCCCCGCGACACAATCGACGACCGCCCCGCTTGGATCGAGCCCCGCCTCGGTAACCTTCCCGGCGATCGCCTCCGGGGCGGCAGGAACGGTCGGCCTCCCGGCAACGACCTCGGGGAGCGCGACCGCGACCCTGGTGTTACAGAGCACGCTGCCCACGGGCGTCGCAGCACCCTCATCGCTCCATGCGCGCGGGCCGAAAACCCTCGGCGGCACCGTCACCGCGCTCGCCTACGTGACGCTCACCGTGAGCGCGAGCGTATCGATCTCCCAGTCGCCGTCGTTTACCTTCACCTTCCCCGCCGGAGCGCTCGCGGGCACGGGCTACCTCGCCTTTTTCGATCCCACCAACGCCAGCGCGGGGTGGCAACAGGTCGCCGGCCCCGTGAGTGCAAGCGGCACCTCGATCGCGCTTTCCGCGACGACGCTTTCGCCGACGGTGACGCTCGCTGCAAATACGACGTACGTTTTCGCTATCGTCGTGAGCGCATCGACGCTCCCGGTCGCAACGCCCGCAGATTGCCCCGCGTACACGCCGGCGACAAACGGTATTCCGCTCAACATTACCGACGACGCGGGGATCGCGGGCGCACAATTGCTCGTCTATCCCACCGACGCGACGACCTCTACGTTTCTCAGTGCCGACGGAACGTTTGACTCAAGCGTTCCCGTTCCGTTGCCCGCGGCGTGCTTTAGCACCACGACGGGATCGGCGGGAACGAAACCGCTCCTCATTCCCAACGGCGTAAAAGGCGGGCGCGTGTACTTCGCATACGCGCCTTATACCGCGGGAACGACGACCGCACCCAACCCCATGAGCGGAGGCAACACCAGCGGCCCCGCCGGCACGGGGGGCGGCATGGTCGTCACCTTCCCGTGGGATTTCATCGAATACGGCACCAACCAAAACGGAACGACGGTCGATACCTCGCAGGTCGTCGCGCTCGGGCTTCCGCTCGAACTATCGACCGGTGCGACGCCGTTACCGGTCACGACGCCGGGCCCGATTCCAACCGCTCCGCCGGCGGGCGCCAGCCCCGCGCCCTGTCCGACGAACGGGCCGAATCCGGGATACGTCGGCGTGACGACCTGCAATTTCGCGAACATCTTCTATGCGATCGAAAACACGCCGAATTACAACGCGAACGTCATTGCCGCCGCGTTCCCTTCGGGCTCGGGAAGCACGCTCGATCTTCGCGTGATCTCGCCCGGTGAATCGGCGCAGATTACCTCGTTCCAATGGAATTTCTTCAATCTTGCCAGTTACATTCCATCGCCGCTTCCTCCGAACTGCCCCAGCCCGGCAACGTTCGGTTACCTCAGTTGCGTGATGGCGAGCTACCAGCAACAGGGCCGCATCTTCACGAGCGTGATTCCCGGCGCCGGGCCGGTGAAGGCGAGTGCCACGCCGGGGCCGGATTTCGTTACCGGCGATTATTATTGCGTCACCTCCGACGGAACGCAGAACTTCATCTTCACCGATATCGGCAGTTCATCGACAGCGACATGCAGTTCGCCGCCGAATGCGAACGTCTCGCCGAATCCGTTTCACATGAACGTGTACAACCTCATCGAAGGCGTACCGCCGGGCCCCGATAACAACAACCAGCCGACCTGTAAGCCGGCGATCCTGCTACAACAGCCGTGGGGCTTGGCAAACGTCGATAACACGGTGGAGGCGACACAAGGCGGGTTTGGCGCAACCGGACATCTCTTCGCCAATGACGACGCATTCGGGCTCTGGAAAGGCTTGATCGCTGATTTGGTTTATGGGACGGCGATGTCCACGACGCAGGTCCATCCGATTGGGGCGGTAACGCCGCCGCCGGCGAGCCTCGGCGAACTCTTCAAAGATCCCCTCTACGACCAATACGATTACATCCTGCACGAGTATTTCGATAACGGGCTCACCTATGGGCTCGCCTACGACGATCTCTACGGCCTCGAATCAGGGGTAAACTGGAACCTCGGCGATTCGATCGACGTGCGCATCAACGCGATTCCAACCGCCGCGAGCGCGATCGTGCCTCCGAATCCGCAGGCGGTGCCGACCCCGTGCCCCGCACTTACCCCCGGAGTCGGCAGCTTCTAAGAGCTGACCGAGAACCGACGAACGGAGGCCCTGGGAAGCTCTCCCAGGGCCTCCGTTCGTGCGCGCGAATGCAGCGGAGGTGGACGTTGAAACGCTGCCCATTCCCGGCGCCCTCTTGCTGCGCCCGCGCATCTTCACCGACGAACGCGGGAGCTTCCGCGAGAGCTTCAGCACCGAGCGCTATGCCGCCGTCGGCATCGGCGAACGCTTCGTACAAGAGAACGTCTCGCTCTCGCGCTACGGTGTGCTGCGCGGCCTACACGGCGACTCGCGCATGAGCAAGATCGTGCAGGTGCTCGCTGGCGACGCCTTCGACGTCATCGTCGATGCGCGCCCGGGGAGCGCGACGTTCGGCCGCTGGTACGGCTGCGATCTGCGCGCCGAAGAGGGAACCCAGCTCTACATCCCCGCCGGCTGCCTGCACGGCTTTCTCTCGCTCGCCGACGGGACCGTGCTGCACTACCTGCAGAGTGCGCTCTACGATCCGCAGAGCGAATTCGGCGTCGCCTGGAACGACCCCAGCATCGGCATCGCGTGGCCGCTTGCAACGCCGCCGATTCTCAGCGCGAAAGACGCCGCGAACCCGCCGCTCGCACGGTAGAGCGCAGCTGTCACCCCGAGTAGGCTGCGCAGCAGCCGTATCGAGGGGCGGGCTGACAAGGCGGCTTCGCACAGCTGTCACCCCGAGTAGGCTGCGCAGCAGCCGTATCGAGGGGCGGGCTGCCCTCGATACGCGCTTCGCGCTACTCGGGCTGACAAACCCCTATGCGGGCTGCCCTCGATACGCGCTTCGCGCTACTCGGGCTGACAAACCCCTATGCGGGCTGCCCTCGATACGCGCTTCGCGCTACTCGGGCTGACAAACCCCTATGCGGGCTGCCCTCGATACGCTCTTCGCGCTACTCGGGCTGACAAACCCCTATGCGGGCTGCCGTCGATACGCGCTTCGCGCTACTCGGGCTGACAAACCCCTATGCGGGCTGCCCTCGATACGCGCTTCGCGCTACTCGGGCTGACAAACCCCTATGCGGGCTGCCCTCGATACGCTCTTCGCGCTACTCGGGCTGACAAACCCCTATGCGGGCTGCCCTCGATACGCGCTTCGCGCTACTCGGGCTGACAAACCCTTATGCGTGCTGCCCTCGATACGCGCTTCGCGCTACTCGGGCTGACAAGCCGCTACGCGGGCTGCCCTCGATACGCGCTTCGCGCTACTCGGGCTGACAAACCCTATGCGGGCTGCCCTCGATACGCGCTTCGCGCTACGCGGGCTGACATGGGCGCTCCGTTAGTTGTCGTCGGGGGGAATCCCCGATGCTTTCTGCCGCAAGAAATACCCAATCGGATAGGGCGCGGGAATCGGCGTAAACGCGCGCGGCGGCTGCGAGAAATCGAACGCATCGCGGAGATTGTTCGCGCGGCGATCGCTCGCGGCGAGGTGCCCGAGCCGGAAAATCGATTCGGTGAAGCGCAGGATGCTGCCGAATTCGTACTGCACGTGCGATACGTACCCGTGCTTTGCATACGGTGAGATCACGAGCAGCGGCACGCGAAAACCGAGCCCGTCGAAATCGAGTTGCGGCGGCGGAACGTGGTCGTACCAACCGCCCGAATCGTCCCACGTCACGATGATGACGGTGTCCTTCCAATACTTGCTTTCGCCGATCGTGTTGACCAACGCGCTCACCCACGAAGGCCCGGTGATCGAGCGCGCGAGCGAATGGTCGGAGTTTTTCCAATCCGGAATCACCCACGAAACATCGGCGAGCTTGCCCGCGCGCACATCTTCGATAAAGCGGCTCGGCGGAGAGACGACGTGGCGCTTCCACAGTTTGCTGTAACGAACGTTGGAGACCGCATCGTACGAGGACCAGTTCTGCCCGAAATCCGGCGCATTTTGCGGGTGGCGGTGCCGCTGGATCCACGATTCGTAACGGCTCCACATCGACGGCTTATCGATCTTCGGCGCGTAGTAGCGCCACGAATCGTGCTTCGCGCTCAGTTCGCTTCCGAGCGTCTTTAACTTGAAACACGGCGGCTCGCGATCGATAATCCTGCGATGGTTATTCAGGATGCCGACGGTCGTTCCAAGGCGCGCGTCGCATCCCCACGGATAGCCGTTGGGCAGATCGACCGCATGCGCGGCCTGCCCCGCAATGAGATAGAGATGCGCGACGAAACTCTGGTCGATGTTACTCTGGAACATTCGGTCGGCAAGCACGTATTGGTGCGCCATCGCAAAATACGGTTTCGTTTCGTCGTGCGGAACGTAGGCATACTCGGGATATTGCAGATCGGGCAGCGGAACCTTGAGCCCCGGCCGCGGACCGATCGTGCGCAGGTCGAAGCCGTCCATCTTTCCGTGGTCGTACGAAAGCCGAAAGCCGCGCATACCGTTGCCGATATCGAACTGGACGTTGAGCGGAATCGGTTTGAGTTTTACTTTCGTTCCGTCGTGCGCATAACCGTAATCGACCGTATCGGCGCCCGGAAAGCCTTGAAAAAGGTTATCGAAACTGCGATTTTCCTGCACCACAATCACGACGTGCTTAACGTGCAAGCGCGCTTGCGCGACAAAGGCCCGCTCGGGTGAGAAGAGCCCGCACCCGGTAAGCGCGCTCAGCAGCAACACTGCAACGAATCGACGAAATATCAACGAAGCACTCCATCAACGAGCGGGAAGGCAAAAACACTCTCTCCATTCACCAGCAACAGCGTTCTCCCAACCACGACCGGCGGCGCGGTGGCAAACGGATGGGCGAACATTTTCACTGCCGACAACCGGCCGTTCTTCGCATCGATACTGTAGAACAGCCCGGCTGCATCGCCGACGAAGAGATGCCCCCCAGCGACGACCGGGCTCATCTTGATCGCGCCGTTCGAACGAAAGCGCCAGCGAATCGCCCCGGTTGCCGGGTCGAAGGCGAGCAATTCATCGGCGGTCGGTATCGCTTGATAGTAGAGCCCGTTGGCGTAGGTTCCCGCGATTGCGCGTTCGCTCGAACCGACTTTGCTATAGGGCCCGGCGTGCCGGCTGCGATAGCGCCAGCGCAGTCGCCCCGTCCGCGCGTCGAGCGCCGCGATAACCGCGCGCGCGCCAAAACCGAACGCCGCGGTATTTCCCGAAACGCCGCTCACAAAGAGCCGCCCGTGCGCGTAGGTCGGCGCCGCATCGCAGTTGCCGTAGGGCGAGCGCCAGAGAATGCGCCCCGTCCTCGGGGAGAGCGCCAAACTCTGCGCGCGACGCATCGCGTGGGAGCAGACCGAGACGAACACGCTGCCCGCGGCGAGATTCGCCGAGGCCATCGTCGCGATACCACTGAGGCTGCGTTGCCAGAGCGCGTGGCCGCCGCGTAACGAGAGCGCGTACGCATGGGCATCGCCGTTGGCGAAAATAACACGCCCGCCGGCAATCGCGGGCGAGGGCATATCCTCGCCCGCCGTGCGAAAGGCCCACCGACGCACGCCGCTTGCCGCGTCGTAGGCGAGCAGATGATCGCCGGCCCGGCGCCCCCAGAAATCAATCGTCGTGCCGGTCGCCGCGCCGCCGGCGTACACGAAGCTCTTATTCGTACCGCCCGATGCGCCGTTGCGCCCGGTACCGAAAACAACCAACCCACCGCCAACGACCGGCGTACTCATCACGATATTATCGGCGCGATGCTTCCAGGCAACCGTGCCCGTCGCGAGATGCAACGAGATGAGTTCCCCGGAGAATGTGTCGAGAAAGATGCGGTTGCCGACGACCGCAAGGCCGCCGTTCATGCGCGCGCGCGCATCGAACCTCCACTGCGCGCGGAACGCACCGCGCTCGACGACCGCATTGTGCGCCGCGTTCTGCTGGTACTGCGGCCAGCTCCCCGCGAGTACGACGGCGTGCGTTGCGCTTCGCGCACAGGCGCAGAGCAGCGCCGCCGCAACGAATGGCGCACGCGCGCCGAACTTAAATCTCAACCTGCCGGATCGTGCGTGAATAAGTGTCGGTGAGGATGAGGCTCTTGAGCGCCGGATCGTAGACGGGCTGCGATGGGTTATAAAAGAGCGCCTGCGGGCCCAAGCCGTTGGCGAGGCCGAAGTGATGAATGCTCGACACAACACCTGCAACCGTCGTTACGACGCCCGAGAGCGTGACCTGCCGGATCGCAGCATTGTAGGTATCGGTGACGTAGAGATCGCCGTTATCGGAGTCGTAGGCGATCCCGCGCGGATCGTTGAACGTCGCGGTCGTCTTCGTGCCGTCGGCAAATCCGCAGATCGTCGGCGAGACACCCACGATCGTCGAAACGGTGTAGGGCGACGCGGTCGATATCTGACGAATCGCGCAGTCCCCGGAATCGGTTACATAGAGATCGCCGTTGGTGGGATCGAACGTAATCCCGGCGGGGTTGAGAAAGGTCGCCACGCTGCCGCTTCCATCGGTGTAGACGGGCCCACCATTAAAGGCGTGGCTGCTGCTGCTGATACTGGGAGCGCTGCTGCTGGCGCTGCTGGCGCTGCCGGAGAACCCCAGAGAGCGCGATCCGGCGATGGTGCTCACGACGTACCCGGGAACCGTGATCGCTCGGATCTCCTGGTTGCCAGAATCGACCACGTAGAGCGTCCCGGTCGTGGGGTTTACCGTAATACCGATCACGGTTCGAAACTGCGCCAAGGTTCCGACGGCATTGTGGTTTCCGCATTTGGCGGTTGGAACAGCGCCCGCGACAGTCGTTACCGTATAGGGTGAGGCCGGGCTCACGGACCGAATCGCACAATTCCCCGCATCGGTCACATAGAGGTTCCCATCGGCCGGATCGTAGACGATTCCCTCGGGGCTGGAAAAGAGAGCGGTCGAACCGGGGCCGTCGGCGAACCCGCTCGAGCCCGCCGGAGGGGCGGAGCCGGCGATCGTCGTGACGACGCCTCCCGGGGTCACTTGGCGTATCGAATCGTCCGCCGAATCGGTGACGTAAAAATCGCCGTTCGCCGGATCGTACGCTACGCCTCGAGGTCGACTGAACTTCGCCGCAGCCCCCGTGCCGTCGGCATAGCCTGGCCCGGTCGAACCGGCGAGCGTGCTCACCGAAACCGTTGCGAGCAGCGAAAGATGGAACGTGACCGGGGTGCCGGCAAGCGCTGCAGCCGGCGTTGCAACGACGGCCAACGTTGCATCCCCAGGGGTCGTCGACGAAAGGGTATATTCATTCGGATTTGCGGCGGAGAGCGCGCTCACCGCGATCCCCGAACCACTGCTCGCGCCGGTGACGCTCACCTGCAGCGTCGGCGAACCGGGGCCGACGATCGGGTTGCCGTCGGCATCGAGCGCCTCGACGAGAATCGGCATCGATGTCGTGCCCTGCGCAGCAAGGAACATCAGCCCCGCCGTTGGGCTCAACGCCATCTTGGTTGCGGGGCCTGTGGGGTAGACGGCGATCGAGGCGGGAACGCCGGCGAGCACGACCGGCACGTTCGGGCTCTGCCCGGCAACGAACGTCACGCTCAAACTATTGATCGAGAGGCTATTCCCTGCGGCGTTGGGTTGGTCGAAGGTGTCGATGGTGACGGTGTGCGCACCGGCACTCGCGCTGAGCGTCACCGTGCAGAGCAAGGGGTACGCGGCACCGGCGTTCGAGCAATTCGGCGAACTCGGCGAGAGATTCTGCACCGTCGCCGCATTGCCGTCGATCGAAACGCTCACCGATTGTGTCGCAGGAGAGACGTACGCCGGGGCGCGCCCCGTAGTCGCGCTTTTCGGCGGCACATTCAGTTGCAATTTTACCGTTCCGATCGGTGCCGGGCCTGGAGGTTGCGAAGTTGGAACGAGCGACGAACCCGACGAGCCCCCTCCACCGCCGCAGGAAACGACGATAAGCGCAATACCGAGCGCGGCAAGCGGGCGAAGGATCGATCTCATAGCTGCACCTGCACGATTGAAACACTTCCTCTGTCTACAACATAGAGCGCGTTTGTCGTAGCGTCGTACGCGACGCCTATGGGAAAGCCAAACTGCGCGGAAAATCCGAAGCCGCCGCTCGACCCCCCGAAGCTCGGTGTCAGCGGATTCGAGCCGGCGATCGTGGTTACAATCCCTGCGGGGGTCACCTGACGGATCGCCGCGTTCCCACTATCGTTGACGTAGAGATTCCCATCCGCGCTGTCGTACGTTATGCCACTCATATCATTGAAAAGCACGGCGCTCCCACTTCCATCAACGAAGCCGATCTGGGAGTTCGGAGGCAGCGGGCCGGCGATCGTCGTCACGACATAGCTGGGGAGCGCCACCTGCCGGACCCGGTATCGATCCGAAAGGTAGAGGCTCTGATTGGCCGAGTCATACGCGAGGCCCTGAGTCGCGTTAAATCGTGCCGCAAGTCCGGTTGCATCGACCGCGCCGCACGCCGGCGTCGGCGGCGGAGCGCCGGCAACGGTTGTTACGACGCCCGCGAGCGTCACCTGCCGAATCGAACAATTGTGCGAATCGTCGACGTAGAGATCGGAGTCGGTGGGATCGTAGACGATGCCGCCGACATAGCTGCCAAATTTTGCGGCGGAGCCGCTCCCGTCGGCGTAGCCGCACGTCGAACCGCCCGCGAGCGTCGTAACGACGCCGCTTGCGGTAATCTGCCGAAGTCCGCAACCGAAAGCGGCATCGGCTACGTAGAGATCCCCGTTCACGGAGTCGTATGCCACCGCAATGGGAGAGCCGAAGAGCGCTGCATTACCGGTCCCGTTGGTACCGCCGCAATTCACACCGCTCGCCGGAGGCGAGCCGTAAGGGGTCGTAACCACGCCGGCCGTCGTCACCTGACGGATCGAGCACGCATAGTCGTCGGCGACGTAGAGATCGTTATTCGCCGTATCGACGGCAATCCCGAATGGGCCGTCAAATTGCGCGGCGCCGCCGGTACCGTCGGCGTAGCCGAAGGTCCCGCCACCCGCGATGATCGTCGAATCGACGGTTGCATCGAGCGCGACGTTCGCAGTCACCGCGCTGCCGGCCGACGCGGAGGCCGGCGTCGCGACGAGCGCAAGGGTGGCTCCGCCGAAGCCGGTCGAGGAGATCGTAAACGCGTTGGGGTTGCCGCCGCTCGCCGGGGCAACGCTGAGCCCCGAACCAGCGCCGACGCCGGTGAGCGTCGCAGCGAGCGTCGGCGCACCGGGGCCGAGGATGAGGTTGCCGTCGGCGTCTTCGGGCAGCACGACGATGGTATGCGAGGTCTCGCCGGTAAATTGGAGCCCCGCGGTTCCCGATCCGACGATCTGCGCATCGCCACTGCCCGGCTCGACGAGGAGGCTCGCCGGCACCCCGGCAAGGGTAATATTCACCAGGTTCGCTTGATTCGCGACGACGGTAAACGGCGCGCTATTCACCGAGAGCAGATTTCCCGCCCCGGCGAGGCCGTCGAAGGTTTTGATGGTGAAGGTGTGCGCACCCGCGGCGAGCGATGGAATCGAGAGGGTGCAGCTCAGCGGCGAGAGTGGCGCCGGAACGTTACAGTTCGGCGACCCGGGCGTGAGGTTCGCGAGGGTCGGCGTACCGCTGTCGACCTGGATCGAGATCGACTGCGTGGAGGGCGAGACGTAGGCCGGCCCACGGCTCGTGGAGCTCCCCGTCTTCGGCGGCACCTTGATAACGAATTGCGCCGTCGCGTTCCCGGCCGAGCCGAGCGGTGCCCCGGGAACCCCGGGGAGCGCCGAGCGCGAAGAGGCGCCGCCGCCACATGCAGCAAGCGAGCAAACGAGAAAAGCCGCCATGGCAATGCGTAAACTCATGCGCAACTCCACCTGATTTTAGTTAAGGCTCATCTTTAGAGTAGAGGGAACGATTTCCTCTCTGAGGTTTCCCGGATTAATGTTTGGTGCTTCCCGGCGCCTCGCACGATGCGAAATAGACGGCGCGCGCGCGGGGCGTAACACTCGGCCACGAGGGCGGTAGTACCCCCTGAAAGGAAACATCGCGAGGCACATGGTGGCGGAGGCAACGAGCGACGAAGCACTCGTCGGGCTCGTGCGAGCGGGGGACCGCGAAGCGTTTGCGGGGTTGGTGGAGCGCTACAAGCGCGGCATCGCCAACTTCATCGGCGCGTCGGTCCGTAACCCGGCAGATGCAGCCGACCTCACGCAGGAGACCTTCCTACGTGCGTACGCCCATCTCGGCTCCTTCAACCCCAGCCTCGGCAAATTCTCGACCTGGATCTACCACATCGCCCGCAACGTCGTCCGCACGCATTTGGGAAAACAGCAGCGGCGCCCGGCAACGCAGGAGATGCCCGAAGACCAAACGCTCGAGAACGCCGTCGCCGACTCCTCGCGAGAATCCGACCCCGCTGAAGGCATCCTCCGCAGCGAGGCCGAGCGCGAATTGCGCGCGGCGTTAGCGGAGCTGCCGGAACGAACGAGGACGGTCTTGGCACTGCGATACTTCGACAACTTGGAATACCACGCCATTGCGGCGGCACTCGGGCTCTCGCTCGGGAACGTCAAGACGCTCATTCACCGCGGAAAAATCTCGCTTGCGCAACGGATGCGCTCGCGCGAAAACGTCGCCCTCGACACCGTCAAAGCCAAAGGAGGCTACCGTGCGCTGCTCCTCGTGTAGTAACGATCTCGATCGTTATCTGGAAGGGACGCTCTCGTCGGCGCGCATGCGCGCAACGGCCGAGCATCTGCGTACGTGCGACGATTGCCGTGCGACGCTCGACGAACTCAAAGTGATCGACGCACTGCTGGCAACGACGGCACCGGTCGAACTCGCACCGAACTTTACCTACGCCGTCATGGCCGAGGTACGGGCGTTCCCGCAGCCGCGCGCCTTCCGGCTCTCGCACTGGGCGCTGCTCTCGTTCTATACCATCGGCGCGTGGGTCGCGCTCATCGCGTTCTGGATCTTCGCGCGCGCCTCGGCGACCGCGACGCTCACCTCGGCCTCGAGTAACGCCGTCGTGGCAACGAGTTCGACGTTCGCAGCGCTCGCGGCCGGAATGCACGCGCTCGCACCCTACGCGCCGTTCGCCCTCATCGCCGTCTTGCTGGTCGTCGCGATCGACGCCGCATTCTTCGGCGCGCTCTTCTTTTACCAGCGGCGCATTCGCCCGCAGGTGCTCGCCACCATCGCTATCCGGGAGGAACGCTAACATGCGTCTGGTTCGTAGGCTACTCATCGGCATCGCCGCGGTCGGCATGCTGCTCGCACCGCATGCGGCGGCTGCAAGCAGCAGCGACGGCGATAACGGCAACGTCTTTATCGGAAAAGACGTCACGATTCAGCCGGGGCAAACCGTGCATGGCGATCTCACGATTATCGGCGGCAACGCCAACATCAAGGGAACCGTCGAACGCGACCTCACCGTGCTCGGCGGCGCCGCCACGATTGAAGGCAGCGTCGGGCGCGACGTAACGGTACTCGGCGGTACGTTAACCGAGATGCCCGGCTCGCATGTCGGTCGCCACGTCACGACGATCGGCCTCGGGCACGGCATCATGCGCATTCTTCCGAGCATCGGCGTGAGTTCGGGGAACGGTTCGACGGTAGTTCGTACGTTAAATCCCTTCGGTTTCACGGTCATGCCGTGGATCGCGGGCGGTAAACTCATCGGCGATTTCCTGGTCCTCATCGCCTTCCTCATCTTCCCAATGCGCGCGCGCCTGGCGATGGAACGCTTGGAGAGCCATCCCGGCCTCGCGACGGCGGTCGGCTTGGGCGCCTGGCTCGCCGTGGTGCCGCTGGGGATCATGTTGGTCATCACGATCGTGTTGAGTCCGCTGATTCTCGTCGAGGCACTCGCGATCGTCGTTGCGATGTTGATCGGCAAAGCCGCACTCGCGCTGATCGTCGGTAACCGCTTGATGGTGATGACGAACGCCAAGGTCAATCCCTCGCCGCTGCTCGCGCTGGTGATCGGGCTCGTGCTGCTCACCGCTGCGGAGTTGGTGCCGATCGCCGGGTTTCTGGTGACGATGTTGGTGCTGCTCGTCGGGGTCGGCGCGACGCTGCTCTCGCTCGCGCAGCCCACGCTGCTCAACGGCGCTTTCATGCCGCCGCCGGCACCGGTCGGGCCGACGAACGTGACGCCGCCGCAGCCGCCGATCGGCGGCCCACCGATGCCCCGATAAATATCAGCCGGAATTCCAGAGCGCGGAGATCGGAATCGCCCAGAATTTCGGACCGAATGGTACGCATTCGCTCCCGCCGTAAAGCAATATGCCGCGATGGAACCGTTCTCCGGCAAGCTGGGCGAATGCTCGCAGGCCTTTGAAATCGCGCGCGTTAGCGGTAGTGGTGGTCTTTACTTCCACGCCGATGACGCGCCGATCCGCAGCCTCGACGACAAAATCCACCTCTTTTTGTTCTCGACTACGAAAATGCAGTAATGTGTATTCGCCGAGTCCATGATAGCTGATTAACTTTATCAATTCGCATCCCACGAAAGCTTCGATGAGAAAGCCGACGTGCGCATCGGTCGAAGCGAGATTCAATAGATATGCGTACAAGCCGGAGTCGTTCGGCAACAATTTTGGCGATCGGACTATTCGCGCATCTATCCCTCCCGACCACGGCGCGATCTCCGAGATCAAAAACGTCGCTTTTAGGAGTTCTATGTGGCGCGCGATCGTCGACGCCGGGATGCCGGCATCGCGAGATAAGCTCTGTAGGTTTCTCGGCTGGCCGGAGCGGCTTGCGACCGCGCGCAAGATGCGGACGATTCCTCCATCGTCTGCAACGTTACTGATGCTACGAATTTCGCGTTGAAGCACCGTCGTTATGTACGAGCCGAACCATGCGTTTCGCCGCGCACGGTCGGTTCGCTTGACGGCATCCGGGAAGCCGCCGCGTAAAGCTCTTTCGGCGAGTTGCTCGCGCGTGTCGGCACCACGCCATTGAAAGTCGTCGCCATCAGAAAACACCGTCTCGAGAAATGTCGGCGACGATGCTTCGATTTCGGCTTGAGAGAGCGGCCACATCTGCAGCAATTCGACCCTCCCGGCCAACGATTCAGCGATGCGAGGAAGCGCCATCACGTTCGCCGATCCGGTGAGCAAATATCGGTTAGGACGGCGATCGAGGTCCACGTCGTGTTTTATTGCGACGAGCAATTGCGGAAGCCGCTGGACTTCGTCGATAACGATCCAGTCGTCGGAGCGATGGCGCTGGAGCCAGCCTTGGGGATCCTCGGCGACGGCGGCGAGCGTCGTGGCATCGTCGAGGGTAAAGTAGCGCGAGGAAGCTCCCGCGCGCGCAGGCGGCGGGGCCGAGAAGATAATCGGTCTTCCAGGAGGCGTCGCGGCTGCTCGCCGGGCCAGGGTTGATTTGCCGACCTGTCGGGGACCGGTTAGAAGCACGACCGGCGTGTCGGCCCTCGCAAGCTCGAGGTTGCGGGCAATCTTGCGCTCGTACATATCCGCGATATTCTCTGTTTGGTTTCGCAAAACCCACCACAACATGGCGGATTTGCGACCTAATCGTGGTGAATATGCGGCTTTCTCCGCGCAATCATTCGCCGATGCCCCGCTACAGGGCCCCTCCTGTCCCCGAGTAGGCCCCGCTGTCACCCCGAGCAGCCCCCCCCCCCCCCCCCCCCCCCCCCCCCCCCCCCCCCCCCCCCCCCCCACCCCCCCCGTTGTCACCCCGAGTAGGTGGCGAAGCCACCGTATCGAGGGGGCGCCTGTCACCCCGAGTAGGCCCGCAGGGCCGTATCGAGGGGGGCGATTGCCGCGGCAAGCCCGTCCGCCGGCGCTAGTCGGCGGCGATCCCTTCGGCGCGCGCGGCTGTTCCGAGGACGGAATCGAACGTAAGCAGCCGCAATTCGGGAAGCTCTTCGGCGAGGTCGACGGCGAACGCGAGGTGCCACAAGTCGGCGCCGCGCAGCGGGTATCGTTGCGCGAGCGTTCGCAGCGTCGCCGACGAGGGCCCACCGGCGAGCCCGATCCACGGCGAGCTCGAGATCGCGCCGAGCGCAAGTTCGGCGTTCGGAGCGGCTAGCGTGGCGGAACGCTGCGACCGTGCGATCGCAGCAGCACATTCAGCCCAGGCAAGTGACGACACGAAATGTCGCCCCGCCATTTGCAAGTAGGCCGAGGCGCGCGCACCATGCACGTCGCCGAAGAGACGAGCGAGAATCGCCGATGAATCCCAATAGATGGCCATCTCCGGCGCGGTCACCGATTACGATCTTCGTCGAGCAGCCGTTGAAAATACCCGGGCGGCGCACTGTTGGGGATGGGGTATTCGATCGGGGCCGATGCAGGCGGAAACGGGACGAGCGTTCCGTTCTCAACGAGCCGCGCAATGCGAACGTCGAGCGGCGCGAGCTCTTTTGGAAGCGGTACGATCTTCGCGACGGGCACACCGCGATCGGTAATCGTGAATTCGTCGCCGTTCGCAGCCGCTTTTACCAGCGCCGAGAGATGCTTCTTCGCCTCGCGAATCCCCATTTTTTTCATCGCGCCCTCCCGATGTAGTCACGGTGACTACATCGCGAAGCGTATCACATGCCTCCATGCCCTGTCACCCCGAGTAGGCCCCGCTGTCACCCCGAGTAGGTGGCGAAGCCACCGTATCGAGGGGGCGATTGCCGCATCTCGATACGCCGCTTCGCGGCTACTCGATGTGACAAGCCCGCCGCTTCGCGGCTACTCGATGTGACAGGCCCGCCGCTTCGCGCTACTCGGGCTGACGTGGTGGCGCCGCGCTGTTGTCACCCCGAGTAGGTGGCGAAGCCACCGTATCGAGGGGGCCCGCGGGCAGCGCAAAGCGGAGGGCGGGAGCGCTGGCCCGAAATCCCCGCTAGCTATGACCACGCTCGCCCGCACCGCCCGCTACGCCAAACGGACCGCGCATCTGCGCGCCTCGACGATCCGCGAGATGCTGAAAGTAACCCAGCAGCCCGACGTCATCTCCTTCGGCGGTGGCCTCCCCGCGCCCGAACTCTTCCCGCTGAAGGCGGTCGCCGATTGCACCGCCGAGGTGCTCGAGCACTACGGCGCGACCGCGCTGCAATACAGCGTTACCGAGGGGATTCCGGCGCTGCGAGCATGGGTGGCGCAGAGGCTCACGCACCGGCTCGAGCGCGCGTTTGCGTTCCACGACACCATCATCGTCAACGGTTCGCAACAGGGGCTCGATCTCGTCGGCAAAGTGCTGCTCGATCCCGGCGACTACGTGGTGGTTGCGAACCCCACCTATCTCGGCGCGATTCAGGCGTTCGATGCGTACGAAGCGCGCTACCTCACCGTCGAGAGCGATGCCGAAGGCATGCTCCCCGACGCGCTCGAGCGCGTGCTTGCCGGTGCCGACGCGCCGCCGAAACTCGTCTATCTCGTGCCGAACTTCCAGAATCCCAGCGGCAGCACGCTTCGCGGCGATCGCCGCGAGGCGATCGTGCGCATCTGCGAACGCTACGACGTCGTGCTCTTCGAAGACGATCCCTACGGCGAGTTGCGATTCGAAGGGAGCGATCAACCCGGGCTCTCTTCGTACGAAAGCGAAGGCACGGTGATCTATTCCGGCACCGCCAGCAAAACGCTCGCACCGGGCGTGCGCGTTGCCTGGCTCGTCAGCAAAGACCACGAGCTGCTCGAGAAAATCATCCTCGCCAAACAAGGCGCCGATTTACAGCCGGGAACCTTAACGCAGCATATCTTTCTGCAGTATGCGGCGCGCAACGGCGGCGTTGAATACGAAGCGCACATCGCGCGCATCCGCCAGACCTATCACCGGCGCCGCGACGTGATGATCGGCGAACTCTCCGCGCACATGCCGCCGCAGATGCATTTCAATCGCCCCGAAGGCGGGATGTTTCTCTGGGCGCATCTCGACGGCGTCGATACCGAAGAGCTGCTTAAAATCAGCGCCGAACAGAAAGTCGTTTTCGTGCCGGGGGTGAGTTTCTACGCCGAACGCGACGTGCACGACGGCATGCGCCTGAATTTCTCGAACGCTTCGGAAGAGAAGATCGCGATCGGCATCGAGCGGCTCGCCGGCGCGGTGCAAACTTACCTGAAGCGCTAAAGTGAAAAAAACAGCACTTATCACCGGGATCACCGGCCAGGACGGCTCGTATCTTGCCGAGCTCTTGCTCGAGCATGGCTATCGCGTTGTCGGCATGACGCGGCGCACCTCGACCGACGTGCACGAACGCCTCGAGCACTTTATCGACGATATCGAATTCGTTTCTGGCGATCTGCTCGATCAAACGTCGATGACGAAAATCGTCGAAACCGTGCGCCCCGACGAAGTCTATAACCTCGCGGCTCAGTCGTTCGTCCCAACCTCCTGGACTCAACCTGTTTTAACCGGGGAATTCACGGCATTGGGCGTCACTCGCGTCCTCGAAGCTATCCGCGCAGTCAACCCAGCTATTCGTTTTTACCAGGCGTCGAGTTCAGAGATGTTCGGGAAAGCCACCGAGGTTCCGCAACGGGAATCAACCGCTTTCTATCCGAGAAGCCCCTACGGTGTCGCGAAGGTCTACGGCCACTGGATTACGGTAAACTACCGTGAGTCGTTTGATATGTTTGCGGTAAGCGGAATTTTATTCAATCATGAATCGCCCCGGCGAGGAAAAGAATTCGTCACTCGTAAGATCTCCGACGGGGTCGCCCGCATTAAATTAGGCCTCGCTACCGAATTACGCTTAGGAAACCTCGAGGCAAAGCGCGATTGGGGGTTTGCCGGCGACTACGTACGAGCGATGTGGATGATGTTGCAACAACCGAAGCCGGAAGATTATGTTATCGCCACTGGGAGAACGCACAGCGTCCGCGATTTCGTCCGAATAGCATTCGAGGCCGCCGGGATTGAAAATTACGAACCATACGTAAAATTAGATCCTCGTTTTGTCCGGCCGGCCGAGGTGGATCTGCTCGTTGGCGACCCGTCGAAGGCAAAACAACACCTCAATTGGGAGCCGACGGTAACGTTCGAGCAGCTCGTCGAAATGATGGTGCGCGCCGATCTCGAGCGCCTCTCGTCCATTCGCACATAGCGCATGCGCGTCGTAGTAACCGGGGCATCGGGCTTCGTTGGGACGCACTTAACGGCCCTACTCGAGGCCGGCAATCACGAAGTTTTACGGTGTAGCCGCGCGCAACTCCACGGCACCGAGGCATTGGAATTGGCCGGGGTTCACGTTGTATTTCACCTAGCAGGCCAAGCGTTTGTCCCCGCGGCGATCGCATCGCCGATGGAGACCTATGAGGCGAACGTGATCGGTACGGCGCGCATTGCCCGTGCTATCGCTCGTCATACGAAGACAACAGGAGAGCGACCGCGGCTCATCTTCGCGAGTTCGGGCGAGGTCTACGGCAGCGTTCCTGCCGATAGCCTTCCGATTGACGAAGCGATGACGATGAATCCCAATAACCCCTATGCCGCGAGCAAAGCGGCCGCTGAATTGCTCCTCCTCGGGGAGCATCGCAGCTTCGGCCTTGACGTCGTGATCGGTCGTGCATTCAATGCAATCGGCCCGGGGCAGAGTACGCGTTTCGCGATTGCCGATTTTGCCGCACAACTGATTGAAATCCGCAACGGCGCACCGGCCCGGCTCACCGTCGGGAACCTCGACGCGCAACGCGATTTCCTCGACGTTCGGGATGTCGCATCGGCCTACGTTGCGCTTGCCCAACGCGGAGCGGCCGGCGGAACGTACAACATCTGCAGCGGAGTGCCCCGAAGCGTGCGATCCTTACTCGATGAACTCATAAGCCTAGCGGACGTGAGGATTGAGATCATCAGCGATTCCGTGCGCATGCGACCCTCGGAGACGCCCGCAATGTTCGGCTCGAACGTCAAGTTGCGATCGGAGACCGGCTGGCTGCCGGTGCGAAGCCTCACGAGTTCGCTTCAGGACATTCTTCAACGGCCTTAGCGTGCCGTAGCCGCGACCGCCCCAAAGGCCGTAATTGCGGGTGACCCGGGGTTACGGGGACGGCCGGCAAGAAGATAGCCTCCGGCGGCGAAGCAATCGCCCACGCCGTTTGCGCGGCGTTTCTGAGTTTACAGTTCGCAAGGAGAACGCTGGTGGGACAACGTCTAATCGTGGGGATCTACCCCGAATCCGACCCGAAGAAGATCGAGGCGGCGCTCACCGGGCAGACCGGCATCGATATGGGCCGCCTGCGCGTCGTTACGCGCGATCTGCAGAGCGCCGATCACGATGAATCGACGATCTCGTTCGTCCACGTGCGTGAAGCCCAGAACTCCAACGACTTCTCCGACGACATGACGCACGGCCAGGGGATGATGACCGACTCCGGCGGCACCGGGGTGCCCGGCGGCAACAGCCGCGGCCCCTCGCTCGGTTCGCTCACCAACCGCGGCGGCGCGGTCAACTATCTCGCCGGCGTCAAGATCCCCGGCGACCAGATCGACAACTTCAACGACGCGATCGGCGCGGGGCGCGTGGTAGTGCTGTACGACGCCAACGATGAAGCTGCCGCCGACGCCGTCTCCACGTTCTGCGCCGCCGGATTCCGCAACGTTAAGGCGTTCTAGCGGGCGGACGCAAAAAAAATAAAACTTCAATCAACGCTCGTCGGCGATGTCCATTCGTAAGACGCATCGCGCATTCGCCTGGAGCTCGCCGCTCGCGCTCTAGGGCGACGAGGAATGTCGATGCCGACGAGGTCTCCAGCCAGATACAGCAAAAACGCGCTCGCTAAGGCAGAGTGCGCGCCCATTTGGCCGTCGATCTCCGTACCAGCAGTCCGGAAAACTCATGAGGACGATCACCCTAGGCTCCACCCAAGAAATACGCATTTATCGATGGCCCGCGTCAAAAGCCGTGAGCTTTAATAGCCGATCCGGAGGCCTCCACCCCCGCTGGCTATGATGCCACAGTGACTCCACTCAAATAGGCCACGCTGACGTGCCGTTACTGCGTGTAGGGAGCGCTAACTTCGAACCGACGCAAAAAGGTCAGCGCACCTCCCGTAGTTCGGGGCCCCTTAGGGAAGGCGCGACATTTCTAGCAATCGTCGCTCAGACGTCAAGGACAGCCCTCCCGGCCTTGATATGAAATACTTTGCAACGATTCACATAGTAAGCACGGCTCGGTAAAAGAGAGAGTATCGCGGCCCAGCGCGTCGAATAAGGCCGAACAGCTCTAGGCGCTTTTTTTAGTGAAGAGACACCCTACGGAATGAAAGTTGTAATTCTCGCTGGCGGACTTGGTACGAGGCTCGCCGAGGAGACCGTTTCCCGGCCGAAGCCGATGGTTGAAGTCGGCGACCGTCCTATCCTATGGCATCTCATGGGCTGCTACGCGCGAGCGGGCTTCACTGAGTTTGTTATTGCATGTGGCTATCGGCAGGAAGTAATTAAAGAATACTTTCGCTCACTTTATGCTACAACAAACGATCTCACCGTCGATTTTTCGACTGGGCAAATTGAAGTACACGAACGTGAGCCCCTGAATTGGAGAGTGCACGTTGTTGACACGGGTCTTAACACCATGACTGGCGGCCGCATAAAACGTTTACGGCATCTGATCGGAAATGAGTCATTTCTCTGCACCTACGGCGATGGCCTTGCCTCCGTCGACATTAATGCATCGATCGCGTTTCATCGACGAACCGGCCGACAAGCAACAGTTACCGCCGTGCGTCCGCCGGCAAGGTTCGGCGTCCTCGATATCGATGGCGACCGAGTGCGTAGCTTTCAGGAGAAGCCTCAGATTAGCGAAGGCTGGATTAATGGCGGCTTCTTCGTATTTGAACCGTCGCTTTTTGACCGCATCGAAGGCGACGCAACGTTGCTCGAGCACGAACCGCTCGCCGGTCTCGCTGCCGAAGGCGAGTTGTCGGTCTACAAGCATGACGGCTTCTGGCACCCTATGGACACGCTTCGCGATAAACGCTATCTCGATGAATTATGGGCGAGCGGTACGCCACCATGGGCGACCGGGAAATGACCGATCAATGGCATGGACGCTCCGTCCTGGTTACCGGCGCAACTGGAATCGTTGGGTCGTGGCTCTGTGAAGATCTCCTCAAGCGCGGAGCATTGGTCGCGGCATTAGTTATCGACGACGAGCCGCTCTCGCGCTTCTTTGCCGAATCAATTTATATGCGGTGCAATATCGTGCGCGGCGACTTATCCGATTTTGCATCCTGCATGCGAGCCATTAATTTGCACGCAGTTGACACAGTTTTTCATCTCGGTGCGCAAACTATCGTCGGAGCTGCCCTGCGCGACCCCCTTGAATGCTTTGAGAGCAACATTCGCGGTACATATAACCTTCTCGAGGCAGCGCGTCGCCTCCCTGGGCTGGCAAGGAACATCGTCGTCGCGTCGAGCGACAAGGCGTACGGAGATTCTCTCACCCTGCCCTATACGGAGGACATGCCACTACGCGGTTCGCACCCATACGACGTCTCGAAGAGTTGCACCGATTTACTGAGCCACACCTATGCTCACACATACGGCATGCATATTGCCATCGCGCGTTGCGGAAACATTTACGGTGGCGGAGACTTGAATTGGAGCCGCATCGTCCCGGGTACAATCCGTAGCATTTTGAGAGGCGAACGCCCGGTGCTCCGCAGCGATGGGAAGATGGTTCGCGACTACATCTACGTCAAGGACGTGGTTTCAGCTTATATTGCCCTTGCCGAGGCTCTCGACCGCAATGATATTACTGGCCAAGCCTTCAATTTCAGCCCTGAGAGCCGCATCAACGTCTTCGAGATCGTTAGGGCGGTATGTTCGACGATGGGGAGCTCTCTCACGCCGATCGTCGAGGCTTCCGCCAGTAACGAGATTCAGGATCAGACACTAGACGCCGGTAAAGCAAGGCGACTCCTCGGCTGGAGCTGTGCGTGGAGCCTTGAACGCGGTTTAACTGAAACTGTCGAGTGGTATCGTCGCCACCTATCAACGTCAACTCCTACCTGAAGTAAAAGGTCATGTCATGCTAAGGGATCGTTCGAACGAGCCGAGAGCGGCTCAACTCCGTGAGGAAGTTCTGCAAAAGGTTCGCGAGTATTTTGCTGCAGCCTACGACGAACAACCATTTCGGCCGGGAGCCGACCCCGTTCCGGTATCGGGGCGCGTGTTTGACGAGCGCGAGATGGTATCGCTTGTGGATAGTTCGCTGGACTTCTGGCTCACGACCGGGCGGTTCGCCGAAGAGTTCGAGCGCCGCTTCGCACGGTGGTTCGGCGTTCGTGAATGCGTCCTAGTAAACTCCGGATCGAGCGCGAATCTAGTTGCGCTATCAACGTTAACTGCCGAGGAACTTGGGGACCGCCGTCTGCGGCCAGGAGACGAGGTCATCACCGCTGCCGCAGGCTTTCCAACGACCGTTAATCCGATTATCCAAATGGGGGCGGTTCCCGTCTTTCTCGACGCGGAGCTTGATTCGTACAACGCGGATCTCACCCAACTCGAAGCGGCACTCTCGCCGAAAACGCGCGCAGTGATTCTTGCCCATACGTTGGGAAATCCATACGATGCGCGCTTAGTGCGCGATTTTTGCAAAACGCACGACCTATGGATGATCGAGGACACCTGCGATGCCGTTGGCGCGACGGTTGCAGGAAAGCAGGTCGGAACTTTCGGGGACATTGCAACCGTCAGCTTCTACCCCGCGCACCATCTCACCATGGGCGAGGGCGGGGCCGTCATGATGCGCTCTCCAAAACTTAGAAAAATTGCAGAATCGGTAAGAGACTGGGGACGCGACTGCTGGTGCCAACCTGGGAAGGATAATACCTGTGGCAAACGGTTTGATTGGAAGCTCGGCGGCCTTCCCCATGGATACGATCACAAATATACGTATAGCCGTTTAGGGTATAACCTTAAACTCACCGACATGCAGGCCGCCGTCGGCGTGGCGCAACTCGATAAAATCGACGACTTCGTCGTGCGAAGGAAGTACAACGCACGGACGCTGAGCGAGGAGCTTTCGTCGATTCCGTGGTTAGCTCTGCCAAAGGAAATCAATGACGGAGTGTCATCATGGTTCGGTTATCCGATTCGCGTTCTTCCGGGCTCACCAGTTACGCGGGACGAACTGGTTCGTTGCCTTAACGAAAAAAAAATCGGCACACGTCTTTTGTTTGGGGGTAATCTGACGCGCCAGCCCGCGTATCGAGATGTAACGCATCGATGCATTGGGGGGCTACCGAACGCTGACGAAATCATGAAATCTGTATTCTGGGTCGCTGCGTACCCGGGGGTTGGCGCAGAGGAGATGCGATTTATTGCAAAGACCATAAATGGCGCAGCACGATAACCCACCAATCGTTACTGCCGTGGCGGAGCCTTAGATAAGGCTGGCTCGCATCCGCGGAGGGTTGACCGGGAATTGTACGGCCTGAGCCTTTCGCCGCCGGAACTCCGTGGGCGAGAGATATTCTAGCGCCGTATGTCGGCGCCGCGAGTTATACTATCCCCCGCTGCAAAAGGTGTCCCCTATTCCCATAAGGGAACTCCGCATTTCTTAAGTGGACCCTTGCGAGTAATGCAGCCTGAGGCGTCGGCAGGTGGCTGAAATGCGCGGCGTCGGGGGTTTACCCTTCAATTCTAAAGTGCAGCCGACGGCTGTTGTACAGCTCGATGTAAATACCGACCCTAGCCATCGCTTCGCGGAAGTCGACGCAGGCATTGAGGTGACCTCTTCGCACCCCGGGTATTTTGGCCGACCGTTGCGTGGCGCATCTTGTGGTCGTGGCCGTGCGTAGCCGCGCGCGCAGCGGCGCCAGCGAGGACGCCGGGCGAATTCACCTTGCCGGAAGCAAAGACTCCACTTATCGCTCAACCCAGTTTCCCCAGGTGGCCACCTTTTCACATCAAGCGCACCCTCCAAATGTCGATGTGCTTGTTAACACATGTTTATTATCAGCGAGAGTGCTTCGCGAACCAGATTGCCGTTTTTTAAAAACATCTCATTCCTCGGTCACGTCGGCAAGATTTCGCCTTTGTGGAAAAGTATCCCCATATTGCGCGGTGAGCCTCCCCTGCCACGAAACGCTTCCGTACCGTAAGCCTCGAGTTGCCGGATGCGCCCGTAGAATAAGCTCGAGTCGCCGTCGAGCGATCGCGCACAGCCTCGGCGGCGGTCTCGCCACTATCTATGACGCGCCGCACCGCCCCGATTTTGAATTCACGCGGGAATTCCCGCCGTTGGTGTATCACGGAGAACCATTCTCCCCGGCCTCGCCTTGCCGCCTACCACGGTGGTCACGAAACTGAGGCCGGGTTCCCAATTGGAATTGCCTAAGTCGGCAGCCGGCTCGGCCGGGGGACCCATTTTTTAAGATCCTTTCGCATCTGAGCGCTTCCAATAGCTTTTGCGTGCGAGCGCAATAACTAGATTACGGTCTACGCCCAAAAGGGAATGGCCCTAACCTCGGAGCGACCCGATGGATAATATTCGCCATAAGCGTTGCGAGCACTGTGGGAATAAAAAAACGTTTAGCGAGGCGGTACCCAATCCAAGTGTGGTTTTTCGGCGCATCAACCACCTGAAGACCTGCACGGCGGAAAGCCTCAGCTAGCGTTACCGGCGTGAAGTAGGAGAGATGTCCCTCCGGCATTATGTAAGGAGTACCGCGTCGAATAGACACGAAAGACCAGTTTCCTGTAGTTACAAAAAGAAAACCGCCACTTTTAAGGAGCGCCGCCGCCCTACGAAGAGAATCCACTGGATCGGTCAGATGTTCGATAACTTCCATCATTACAACAGCGTCGAAGGGGCCTATTCCAGTACCAACCTCAGAAAGGTGCAGATGCCGCACGTCTAGCCCTTTAGCGACGCCAAGAGTCACCGCACTGACGGAAGAGTCGATTCCGATTGCATTCGCACCATTTTCCTTCAAAAGTTGGAGGAGAGGCCCGCTGCCGCAGCCTACGTCGAGAATATCTCGGTTTCGCACTGAACCTAGCACATTTTCAAGAGAAGCAAATGCAAATTCGTACTCCCATCGCGACGAAAGATCCACCGAGTCATATCGTACGCTAGAATCGAAGCCATCGCCACGATAATATGCGTCGTCGTATAGAAAAGGAATCTCTTCCGTTACAATCCGGGGATTCACGTATCTTAATTCGCATTCGCAACAGGAAACAATCCGGAATGGTTCCCTTATAAAGGTCCCATTCTTTACACGACTTACCCTACTTCTCGAGCTATTGCATAGCGGGCACCTTACCTCACGTAGATGCCAGCTGCGGCCGTCTTTTGATCGAACAATCGCGTCCATAGCGCGCCCTTCGCCTCATACGTCGGGTCGCCTTGCACCATGACGGAGTTTTTTTTTGCTTGGTGCCAATACTAAAGTCGACCTGGTTCCGCCCGGGGGAAGATGGTGCGGCGATTGTGTCCCACGTAGTGCTATACGTGCCCCGGCCTGGCGAGGTCAATATAAGCCGGTAATCACCGCTGACACCCTGCGGGGAGCTCGTAATCCCGGATAAAAGCGAGGTGGAGCCAGCCTTCGTGCGTGCGCGGCTCGGTAATGTCGCTCGTCCGCACGCGATTCGAGGCTTCGATCTCAGGTGGAGCAATTGCTAATCGAGCAGATTTTCGGCAAGCGGCTTACCGCGTTTAAAATCAACGTTGGCCGTTGAGACGGCAGGCGCTTACCCCGAATGCCGACTTCCCGTGTCAACTTTGCTACGCGACGGTGGAAAATGCGTTGACCACCGTCGGGGGAATCATGCGCGATCGATCGCCTACCATAACGGGCTCGACTTTTGGGATGGGAGGTAGCGATCTTCAAGCGAAGAGCGCCGCCTCGCGTGGCTTGCACACTCGGTAGCCGCTGCGTCCACGCATAAGACCCCGATGGCGAGCCATCGAGCGCACGGCACATCAGGCGCACCCGCCATACAAGGTGCCTACTCTACTGAGGCCAGGCTAAATTTGGGACTTGGCCTTTCCTAGCGATAGGAGATTCGATCCCGCGTCGGGTACCGCGGCGGGCCGGCTTACCACATAACCAGCCATCGGGCTAACTTTACGCCCAGCCCTATTCACCCTTACAACGAGGAATTTCGGGTTCAGTCTACAAGTTTGTCCCACGACGAAAATGCGAACTTTTGGTCGCGGGTCCTTCGCAGTCAATGAGCACTGGAAGTGTGTTAGCGGTCGCCCCGGATATTCGGACAGGTGCCTAAGTGGTGATTTCGTCCCATGTGAGGCGCAAGCGCCGTCAGTAAGGTGAGGCTGTCCCGGTTTCCCGGACACTTGGATAGAGCCGGCGAATATCCGGCCAATGAGGTGTCATGGAAACGCAGAATCGGACCTATAGCGAAGAATTCAAGAAAGACGCGGTTCGCCGCGT
>JAJZED010000024.1 GCA_021805775.1 bacterium
CCAGCGTTTCCAAAGTTCCGCCTTGCGGTGCGGCGACAACCCCGGCCGTCCCATCTGAGCCACGCGCTAACCCTCCATCGACACTGATCGGAGTGTTGCGTTGACCGGTTGAATCCACCGCGGCTTTATCGCGCCCGGTCGCGCGTATAAAGCGTTTGGTCGCGCGCAGACGACGCGGCGAGATGAGGCGCAGACGGCGGCTTCCCGAACGACGCGCCCGCTCCCACCACGCTCCCACGGATAGCGCGAGCAAACCTCCAGGCAGCACCATCGTCCAAAGGAGCGCGGCGGTCTGCACAGCGTAGGGATGCGAGGGATGATGTCCGAGACCGCCCATAACCGTTCCTTCAATGCGTGACGTAGAGATTCGGCGCTGTCGTTTCCACGCGCAGCATACCATGCGGACGAGCCTCCGTCAGCGCGCTCGTATGTAAAGAACCACCGCGAAGCCGCGCGGTTGCGCTATCACGCGCATGCAAAGGAGCCGCTACGAAAGCTCTTCCGGAAGCTGCGCGGCTCGGCGCCGAAGCGAGATACTTGCCTTGGGAGCGCGCTGCTTCGCGGCGAGAACGAGGATGAAGGCGAGGATGCAGAGCCCCCAGCCGAGGCTCACCGCTCCTTCGCCCCACCCGAGACCGCCCCAACTCTTCGGTTTGCCCATCCAGTCGGCGAAGGATGCACCGAGCGGGCGCGTTACCACGTAGGCAAACCAAAACGAGAAAATCGCGCCCCAGCCAAACCAGCGACGACCGAGCGACGGAAGCGCGATCAGTCCGAGGAAGAGCAGCCCTGAGGCGAAGTAGCCCCAACCTAGCGAGGTCGCGGTCATATCGCCGCCGGCGGTGCCGAGAGCGAAGGTCGCGAGGATCGCCGCCCAATAGAACGTTTCGCGTCGCCCTCCGTCAATGCGATGGATCGAGAGAGTGCGTTCGCTTCGATACCACCAGAGAAAGATCGCGCCGAGCGCGACGGCGTAGAATGCAGTCGAAAGAACGTAGGGGATGCCGACGACGACGTGCAGCACGTCGGCAGCCATCGTTCCGAAGACGCTCACCATAACCACCGCGAACCAATAGATTCCGACGACATACCGACGGGCGCGAAATTGCAGCACGAGCGCGCAGAGAAAACCGAGAGCTCCGAGTGCGACGGCGAGCACCGGGTCGAGATGGTGAACGAGAAAATCCGAACTCGTCTCGCCCATTCCGGTCGTCAGAACTTTCAGAATCCAAAAGGTCGGCGCGATCTCCGGAACTTTGCTCGGCCGCATGGAGGGCCCCTCATTCACGCGCTTCATCCCACGTAACGGATACCGTGCGGCGCCTCGGGAGCCTTTCGAGTCGCCGCACGCTCCGTTAGCGCGCTAAAACCGCTTCAGTCGTGCGCTTCGTCCTCGTCGTCATCGTCCTCGTCGTCATCGAGGGCAGGGTTGACCTGCTCCTCAAGGTTTACTGCAACGTTTTCCAGCATCTCGGTGGTCTCGGTCGAAGTGTCGTTCATGGTGTCGTCCTCCTTACCCGCACGATACCGCTCTTAGATGAAGGTTAGGTAACGGTGGCATTAACAACGATGAACGCAGAAGAGCACGAGAACAAATATCTCGGGATCATCACGTTTACGGTGATGCTCGGGCTCATCATGGCGATTATCGACACCACGATCGTCAACGTTGCGATCGATACCATCGGCGGGAATCTCGGTGCATCGGTCGATGAAGTCTCCTGGATCGCGACCGGCTACATTCTCGCCAACGTTATCGTCATGCCGCTCAACGGCTGGCTCACCGCGATGTTCGGGCGGAAGTTTTTTTACGCCGCGTCGCTGGCAATTTTCACCGTCGCCTCGTTCCTGTGCGGCACCGCCCACAGCATCGACGTCCTCATTTTTTATCGCGTTCTTCAGGGAATCGGCGGCGGCGCACTCCAGCCGACCGCGCAAGCAATTCTTTTTGAATCCTATCCACCGGCGCGGCGCGGTTTCGCGATGGCGATCTTCGGTTTGGGAGCGATGGTCGGCCCGGCCGTCGGCCCCACGCTTGGCGGTTATATCGTCGATAATGCGAGCTGGCCCTTGATTTTCTTCATCAACGTGCCGATCGGCATCGCGGCCTTTATCCTGACGCTTGCATACATTCCCGATTCCTCGCTGCATGAAAAACCGAAGGGCGGTATCGATTTCCTGGGGCTCGGCCTGTTAACCGCCGGGCTTGCATCGTTGCAATACGTTCTCGAGCGCGGCGAGCATGACGATTGGTTCTCTTCGAGTACCATCGTGACGCTCTCGGTCGTTGCGGTCGTCTCCATCGCCGTATTTATCTATAAATCGATTCGCGATAAGCATCCGCTCGTCGACGTTCACGTCTTTCGCATTCCAAGTTTCACCATCGGCAGCATCATCGGCGTGATCAGCGGCTTCGGGCTCTATGGAACCGCGCTCATTTTGCCGCTCTTCTTTCAGACGATGCTCGGTTTCACCGCATTCGATACCGGGCTCGCCTTGATGCCGGGCGCATTTGCAACGGCGATCTCGATGATGATCGTCGGGCGCATGATCGGGAAGGTCGACCCGCGCATTCTCGTCGCGCTCGGCCTCCTGGTCTTCGGGTATTCGACCTGGATGCTCGGCGATCTCAACGCAATGGCCGGCTACTGGGATGTCTTCTGGCCGCGCGTCGTCCAGGGCTTCGCGCTCGGCTTCCTCTTCGTGCCGCTCTCGACGACCTCGCTCGGTGATATACCGCGGCACGAGCTCGCCGGAGCGACCGGCGTCTACACCCTCGTGCGGCAGCTCGGAGGCAGCTTCGGTATCGCGATCCTCACGACGCTGCTCGCGCACGAAGGCGCGATCGCGTGGAACGTGCTCGCCTCGGGTGTGACCCAGACGCACGGGCTCTCACGCCTCGCCCTCACCGCCATGGTCGCCCAGCAGAGCACGATGATCGCCTATACCTATCTCTTCCGCCTCACTGCCGTGGTCTTCGTCCTCGCCACCCCGTTGGTGTTCTTTATGAAGGCGAACCCGCCGACCGGCGGTGTGCCGGTCGCGGCGATGGCGGAGTAGCTCGCTCCGCCATTCGCCGCCTCCGACGAATGGCGTAGCCCAGATTGCAAGGAAATCGTAGGGTCTCCGGGAATCCCAGCGCTCTCTCAGCATCCCTCGGAGGCTTTATGCGTCTGTCCAGGCTTTTGTTCCCCGCGCTCGCTGCGAGCGCGCTTTTCGTTTCCGCCTGCGGCGGAGGTGGAGGGGGAGGTGGTAACCCACCGCCGGCCCCGACCGCCTCGCCGACAACGGCACCGACGCTCGCGCCCTCACCGAGCGTTTCGCCGAGCGTCTCACCCAGTTCGACGCCCACGCCTTCGGCGAGCCAGGTGACGCTGGGATGGTCGGGAGCGTGGTCGAGCAGCCTCGGCGCGAATAGCGGTTCGGCGCTCGACCCGGTGAATTTCCCCGGAACGGGTGCAAGCGATAGCGTCGCCGTGACGCCGACGGAGCTACAATTCAGCGGCTCGTTTGCGGCATCGCTGACCGCCCCGCAGAGCGGCGGCGGCTGCGCATCGTTCTCCGTGACGCCGAGTTCGAGTACCACCACCTTTACCGTTACCGCGAACGCCGCGGGAGCAAGTTGCACGCTCACCATCGCCGGAGCGACGGGAACGACGAATGCAACGCTGACACTCAATGCACCAGCGACGATCACCGGAGGCGCGCAGTAATTATGAATCGCAGCATCATTCGCGGCATCGCCGTCACCGGCGCGCTCGGCCTTTTACTCGCCGGTTGCCATGGCGGCGGCTCCGGCTCCCCACTCTCCGCGCTGCCAAGCGCGAAGGGCGTCGCTCGCCTCACGCTGACCGTCTCGCGCGGTTCGGCGACGAGCTCGGGGGCGCAACGTTCGCCGAAAACGATCCCGGCCGGCGCCGTCTCGGTCTCGGCGCAGATTAACGTCGGCGGCGCCGGCGCGCCCCCGAGCACGATTGCGAGCGCGAGTTGCGCGACCTTCTCGGGAACGGTGCCGGTGACGCTCTCGCTGAGCGCCCCCTACGGCACCGATACACTCGTCGTGCAGTCGTGGAACGGTCCATGTAATGCGGGAAATACGCTCGGCACGGGCACGGTGCTCAGCACCTTCTCCGGCACCGGAACCGTGAACGCTCCGACGGGCGATGCAGGAGCGATCTTCAACGGCGCCACCGGGCCGATCAGCCTCGGTACCGTCGCGCCGCTCTCGGCGGTGCAGTTCACCAACCTCGGCCCGGTCTGGCAAAACGCGCTAACCTCCCAGACGATTAGCGGCGATCTCGCCGGCTCGGGAAAGATTCAGAGCGTCGCCATCGATCCGAACAGCAGCAGCACGCTCTATATCGCAGGCGGCGACGGCACCGGGTTTGAGGTGAACGTATCATCGGGAATCTACAAATCCACCAATAGCGGCGCGACTTGGAACCCCATCGGCTTCGACACCGGGCTCGACGACACGCGCGTCAACGGCCTCGTCGCCGTCAACGATGCCGGGACGACGATCCTTCTCGCCGCGACCGAGTTCGGCGGCATCTACCGCTCCTCCGACGGCGGAGCGAGTTGGACGCAGGTCGATACCACCGCACCGGCGATGCAATTCGCACAGCTCGGCAGCACGATCTATGTCGCCGACAGCGCCGGCGTCAAGCAATCGACCGATTACGGTGTTACGTGGACCACTGCAGGAACCGGTTTTAGTTCCGCTGGAAACGCCTACGGCAGCGGTGCGAACAGCATCGCCGCAGCGCCGCCGAGCACGCTGATCGCCGGCGACTTCAACGGCTATACCTGGAGTTATAACGGCACGACCTGGAGCAAAGGCGGCCAACTCGCTGCGACCGCGCTCGGCTGCGGAGCCGGCGGCAACAGCGCGCCGGCAGCGGTCCACACGATTGCGATCGACCAGACAACGCCGAGCACCATCTGGGCGACCGGCTGGTCCTGCACGCTCGGCGGCACCGCCGTCTCACAGGAGCTCTACCTCTCCACCAACGGCGGCACGACCTGGAACGACGTCGCGACGCAGGCGGGCAAAACCGGAACCGGCGGCAACCCGGCCGGATACTACGGCTCGCAGATGCTCGCCGACAGCAGCACCGTCGCGCACGAGATCTACACGGGCGCGGAGTTTACCGAATGGAGCGTACTCCCGGTCGCGGGAACGCCGCCGAGCGCGAGCTACACGCCGGTCAACGGGCAGAGCTCGACGACGCAGGGCAATACCTACGGCGATATGCGCGGGCTCACCGTCCTCGCGAACGGCTCCGGCGGCGATGCCTGCTACATCGCTGCGGATCAGGGGCTCTACTATCAGCCGACCTGCGGGCAGAGCTCGGGCCTTCCGCAGCCGCTCACCGGCGGGCTCTCGACGAACTACCTCTACGGTTTCGGCGTCGGCGGGAGCGTCGGCAAAGCGACCATCATGACGACGATTCAGGATTTCGGTCCCGCCGCAACCGCCGTCCCCGGCAACGGCGGCGGGCTATCGGCCGCAGATTGGACCGGCTCGTTCCAAGGCGCCTCCTCGCTCGGCGAAGGCGGCGATGCCGAGATCAGCCCCTTCAACGCAAACGACTGCGTGGTCAGCCAGACAGCGGCACCCGCGCTCAACTACTCGACCGACGGCTGCCTGACGTTCAACCCATCGACGCCGAACACGCTCGCGAGCGTGTCGAGCCTCTCGTTCTCCCGGAAAACGCCGGGATTGCTCTTCATCGCCGACGGCACCGGCGGGCTCTATAAATCGACCGATGACGGCGCGACCGCAACGCTCGTCAGCGGTTCGAGCGCGCTCCTCACAGGGGGCTTCGGCGTGAGCTTTATCCGCGTCGATCCGGAGAACGATAACAATCTCTTCGCCATCGTCACCAATGCAACGAGCGGCGCCGGCACGATCGAATACTCGACGAACGGCGGCGCGACCTGGACGGCGACGACGACGACCTTCACCAACGCACCCGCGGCACTCGCGATCGATCCGCAGTATTCGCAGGAAATCGTTGCGGTCGGCGGCTCGGGCGCGCTGACGATCTACACTTCAACGAACGGTGGCGTCAGTTTCACCGGCAGTCAGCCCGGCGGGCTCTCCGTCGCGCGACAGATGATGTCGCTGCTCGCACGGCGGACACAAACCTTCCCGTTGCGCTTCGCTCCGCCGCGCCCACCGTGGCGCTTGGGAGGAATCAATGCCCGCCTCTCGCCGCCGGTCGCTCCGGAGGAGTGGGCGCAAGCAACGATCGCACCGCAATACGCGACCGCGTTGGAGTTCAACCCCGCCGCACCGACGGGCCAGGACCCAATCCTTGCCCTCTCAACCGGATTTGGGCTCTACGCCTCGCCGGATCTGGGGACTACGTGGACGCGCCTCGACGGCGGAACGAATGCCACGACGATCTCGCGTCGCTTCACCAAGGTCGAGTGGCTCGACGGCTACCTCTACACCTCGACCGACGGGCAAGGGCTCCTGCGCTCGCAGCAACCGTTGCAGTAGCGAGTACGACGCTCTCGGGTGCGCGCGGCGCATGCATCGTAGTAGGTGCATGCGCCGCGCCGCCTCGATACGCTGCCTTCGGCAGCTACTCGGCGTGACAGCTTTCCGCTACTCGGCGTGACAGCTTTCCGCTACTCGGCGTGACAGCTTTCCGCTACTCGGCGTACGAATTTTCGTCGAGTTCTCGCTCCATTTCGACGTGCCGAATCCCGGCGTCGAGAAACTCCGGCCCATGCGCGCGAAAACCCGCGCGTTCGTAGAACCCGAGTGCATGCGTCTGCGCGTGCAGCACCGCGCGCGGGTAATCGCGCGCTCGTGCCTCCGCAACGAGCGCATCGAGCAGCGCACGCCCATATCCGCGTCCGCGATGCGTCGCGAGCACCGCCATTCGCCCGATCTGCACCGCGCCGTCGGGGCGGGCAAAGAATCGTCCGGCGGCGACCGCCTCCCCCGCCTCGACGATTAAGGCGTGGCAAGCGCTGCCGTCGCTGCGGTCGTGCGCATCGATCTCCTCTTCCTCGGGTACCCCTTGCTCGCGCACGAAGACCGCGCGCCGCACCTCGAACGCCCGCAACATTCGCTCGCCATCCGCCACGCCAAAGAGCTCGACCATCATCGCGGCGAACTTCCGCTCGTATGGCCGAAATCTTCTCGCACGCCATCGATGGATCGGAGTTCGTCGGCGATATGCGCGTCATCGTGCGATCCGGGCTCGCCGGAAAAACTCATAGCGCCCGGCTCTCGGCATGAGCGGAGGCATCCACCGCGTTCACCTTGCCACCGGTCTTCTCCGGCGCGGCGATGCCGTGCTACTGGTTGCCTCGCAATATGCATACCCGCGCGAGCCGCTCTGGGGACTCCCCGGCGGGCATCAACGGGGGCGCGAGTCGCTCGCACGCTGTGCGGAACGGGAGTGTCGCGAGGAGAGCGGCATCGTCGTTCGCAGCGGCGAGTTGCTCTATGTCAGCGAGAGCTACGATGGAGATACGCAGTATCTCAACAGCACCTTCGCTATCGAAGGGGATGGCATTCCGCGCGTTCCCGAACGCGATGCGCGGGTCGTCGCCGTCGAGTTCGTTCCGATCGCCGAGATCGCCGCGCGCATCGCCGTTGCCGTCGTGCGCGAGCCCCTGCTGGCGACGTTAGGCAGAGCCGACGAACGCCGCTATTTTTTCTTCCCTTCGGCTGACGTCAGCGTGCGATACGGACGGTCGCGCCAATCGCGTGCCTCTAAAACGTGAGAGAGAACATCGACGGGCTGCCCGCCGACCGTTGCTCCGCGCGGTAATGTTATATCGCGCGTAAAGCCCAATCGTTCGAGCACCGCAATCGAAGCGAGGTTTTGCGGAACGCAGTAGGCGCAAACGCGCTGAAGGTGGGCGATGGCGAAGGCCTCGTCGAGCAGCGCGCTCACGGCTTCGGTTGCATAGCCTCGACCGCGAAATTCCGAGAGCAGCGTATAGCCGACCTCGCCGGCACCTGGTTCGCGTTCGGGGATGCGCAACGATATCCAACCGGCGTTCTTCCCACTATCGCGCGCGACGACGAGCCATTCGTAACGCCCGTGCTGCCCCGAGCCGAGGTGCAGCGGGCGGCGCGAGACGCTTTCGACGAAAGCCGTCAATCGCAATCCGGGAAGATCTTGGAACGCGCGTAAATCCGCGGCCTGGAGGATCTGCCACAACTGGTCGGCATTGAGGGCGCTGACCGGCTCGAGCCGCAAACGTTCGGTGAGCATTACTCGCATCGGAGAAATCCCTTGTCGGCGCATCGGCCGCGCGTGAAGGTAGCTGCGGAGGGTACACGATGATTCCTATAGCTACGGCGTACCACGCCGACGGCCGCTGCGAAGTTGCGTTCGCCGGACGCGTCCTCGACGCACCCCACTTCTTCTTCGGCACGAAAACGCAATGCGAGCACGAGGCGTTCGATGCGAGCACTGCAGCGGGCCCCGTCGAGATCGTCGACAACGTCGGGCTCGCACCGCGCATCCCGGTTCATCCGGGCGACCGAATCGAGGTTCGCGGCGAGATGGTCCACGACAGCGACCGAACCGAACCGGTCGTCCATTGGACGCACCGCGATCCGGCGGGGCGGCATATCGACGGTTTTATTCGCGTTCATGGCGAGACTTATGCGTGACGCGCACGTTCGCGCGCTGCTGCGACATCGCGCCGAAACTCGCCGGGGCCGAAATTCAAAAAGGCGTTGAGAATCTCTTCGTAGCGCGGATCGAGCAGCGAGGTGCTCTGCACCTCGAGAATGCCGTTCTTCGAACGCGCCGCGTCGATCTGCATCGAATGATACTTCGCCGCCGTCGTCGCCCAAAAATGCGGGTTGCTAAAGACGACGGTCCGGCTTCCGCTCTTGCCGCCGACGCTCTGCTTCACCACGAGGGTATAAATCGGGTCGTTCTTCGAGCGCGGGCTCTTGTCGGTCAGCTTCCAGAGCCCCTTGGTTTCAAGCGCCTCGAAGAAGAACGAGACGTTAAAGGTCGCGTGCGGAGGCTGGGTGACCTTGATCAGCAATCCTCGGTAGCTGCGAACCTCGTACCGGTATTTCGAGACGCCGTTGATATCGGTAATGTGATAGCGCTCTTCGTAGATCGGCGGCTTTGGGTAGCGAATGGTCATCGTTAAATCGATCGCGCTTGGAGCGTGAGCGACGCGAACGACACCATTCCAACGATTCAGCTCGTCGGCTGCATAGAAATTCCAGCCCCAAATTACCAAAATCGTCGTCACGATCCCCATGAAAATCGCAAAACTATAGCGTCGCATCGGCTCGCTCGCTCTCCGAACGCTGCTGCGCGTCGAGGACCCGGTTTACCAGCGCGTCGGCGAGTTTATTTTGCTTGCGCGGCACGTGCCCGATATCGACCCGATGGAAAGCCCGCAAGAGTTCGAGTGCCCGGCGATGCAACGGTTGCAGCGCCGCGTTTTTCACGCGGTATTCACCGAGCAGTTGTTTCACCACGAGTTCGGAATCGAGCCGCACCGTTAACTCCCGCACCCCGAGCCGTGCCGCCGCCTCGAGCCCGGCAAGAAGTCCGTTCCACTCCGCGACGTTGTTGGTTGCATGTCCGAGGTAGCGAAAGGCCTCCTCGATCACCGTGCCGGCATCGTCGATGAGCACCGCCGCACCTGCAGCGGGGCCGGGATTACGGCGCGCGCCGCCGTCGGCAAAGAGGGTCACGTGATGGGGAGCCTGAGGATCCATACAGCCTCGATTAGCCGAATCGTTACGGTTTTCCGGCTTCCCGCATCAGGTGCATATCTCGATATGCTCGAAAACGGGAGCTATCATGGGGGAGCGCACGCTCGATCGCACGCTGCTGTTGCACGTCGGTACGCACAAAACCGGGACGAAGGCGCTTCAGTCGATGCTCGTGCTCAACCAGCAAACCCTCGCAGCCCAGGGAATCGTCGTCCCTAACGCCGGTCGCGTTCATCTGAGCCCCGAGTACGAGACTCCCGGGCACCACGACCTGGCTTGGGAACTCGCCGCGCCGCCGCCGCACCCCCTTCTCGCAGAGGTCATCGATGAGTTGCAATCGCGCTCGGCGCGCACTGCCGTCGTGAGCAGCGAGGAGTTCGGCCCCCTCCACCATCGCATCGAAGCGATGTCGGAACTGCGAGCTGCGTTCGCCGACGCCGGCTATCGTACCGTCGTAGCTCTCTACCTGCGCCCGCAGGCGCGATACGCCGAATCGATCTTCCAACAACACGTGCGCGACCACCACGATCTCTCGTTCGCAGCGCTTATCGATGAAGTACTCGACCGAGGTTACCGCGAGCGCGACGATCGACGTTTCGAATTTCAATATAGTCGCATGCTCGATTCCCTAGCGGCGGCTTTCGGCGGCGAGAACATCGTGGTTCGTCCCTATCTTCCCGACCGTGGCCCCGAGTATATCCATCGCGATTTTTTGCGTCTCCTCGGCATGCTTCATGGATCGTTCTCGATGGACTTCACGATGACGATCGCCAACGAGAGCTATACGTTGCGCGAGTTGCTTCAGGGGCTCCGCCGCGTGCTTCGCGATGGCGAAGAGATCGACGACCGGGAGCTCGCCGCCTTCGTACGCGAGATTCATCCGCATTTTGACGAAAGCATGCTCGGCCATCGATTTCTGCTACTCCGATATGCGGAAGCATCGGCATTCCTCGAACGATTTGCCGCCGATAACGCCCTGGTCGCCGCTCGCTCCGGCGCGCAGATACCCTTTCGTTCCGCGCGCGATCTTCCGCCGCCCGAGCACGCGATTTGGAGCGAAGCGGAGGTTCATCGCTCTCTCTTTGACGCGGCAACGCGCGCGTGGCACCGATAGCGAGGCGGGAAGCGCAGCGCCCCCGTCTCGCTATCGAAAGCAACGCCGAGGGTGCTAGCCTTCTTTCACCTCGATGCGTTTGGGCACGAGCGGCTTAATCGGCGTGAGTTCGACCTTCAGGACGCCTTTGTCGATGCTGGCCTTGACGGCGTTTGCATCGAGATCCTGAGGAAGCGTCACGGTTCGCGAAAACGAACCGCTGCGAATCTCGCGGCGATGGTAGCGAGCGTCTTTGGTATCGCTCCGTTCGCTATGCGTACCGGAGAGCGAAACGGTATTGCCGCTGACTTCGACGTTGATATCGCGAGGCTCGAAACCCGGCGCCGCGAGTTCGACGACAAACTTCCCGTCCTTTTCGTAAAGATCGAGAGGTGTCGCCCCGACGTAGTTAAAGCGCGGGAACGTGAAATCGAGTAACGGCTCGAATATCTCGTCGATCGTGGCAATGTTTCCATTGCGCGTTTTGGTGAGTGACATGATTTTCTATCCTTTCTTCTTGTCGAATCCTATAAGTCGCTGAAATGTTCAAGCAACGCTTTGAAGCGTTTTTATTTTTCGCTCGCTCCGGCGAGCCGACGCATCGTTTTCACGATGCTATCGGGATTGAGCGAAATGGAATCGATACCGAGCCCGGCGAGATAGGAGGCCATCTCGGGGTAATCGGATGGCGCTTGGCCGCAGATTCCGACGTAACGCCCGTTCCGTTTTGCGCCGATCACCGTCTGTCGGAGCATCTCCATAACGCCCGGGTCGCGTTCGTCGAACTCCTCGGCGAGCAACTCCGAATCGCGATCGATCCCGAGGACGAGTTGGGTGAGGTCGTTCGAGCCGATGGAGAATCCGTCGAATCGCATCGCAAAGGCGTCGACTTGGATGACGTTATTGGGTATCTCGCACATTACGTAGATCTGCAGACCCTTTTCGCCGCGGCGCAATCCGAGCTCGCCCATGCGCTTGAGCACGAGGTCGGCTTCTTTCGTGGTGCGGCAGAACGGAATCATGAGGATCACGTTTTCGAACCCCATCTCCTCGCGAACGCGCCGCATCGCCGCGCACTCTAGGGCAAAGGCATCCGCATAACTCGGATGGGTGTAGCGCGAGGCTCCACGCAGCCCCAGCATCGGGTTCGCCTCGGCGGATTCAAACGCCGCACCGCCGATAAGCTGCGCGTACTCGTTGCTTTTAAAATCCGACATTCGCACTACCGCAGGCTTTGGATAGACCGCAGCCGCGATGGTCGCCACGCCTTCGGCCAGCTCGCCGATGAAGAACTCACTCGGGCTCGCATACCGAGCGCAGCGTTGCCGAATCGCCTCCATCGCCATGCTCTCGGTAACGCGCTCGGGGTGCGCCAGCGCCATCGGATGAATGCCGATCGCGTCGGAGACGATGAATTCAATCCTTGCGAGCCCCACGCCATCATTCGGCAGCATCGCCCAGGCGAATGCTTTCTCGGGATCGGCGAGCGTCATCATGATTGCGGTCGCAGGCTTCTCGAGCGCTCCGATATCGATCCGCTCGACTTCGAAGGGTATCCGCCCCGCGTAAACGCTCCCCTCAGCACCGCTCGCACAGGAGACGGTAACGCTCTCGCCGGCATGCAGAGTCGTCGTCGCATTGCCGGTTCCGACGATTGCGGGGATACCGAGTTCGCGGGCGACGATCGCGGCGTGGCAGGTGCGGCCGCCGCGGTCGGTCACGATCGCCGCGGCATCTTTCATCACCGGTTCCCAATCGGGGGTTGTCGTCTGCGAAACGAGCACTTCACCCGGCTTGAATGCCGCGAGGTCGGCGCGCGATGAAACGATCCGCACCGGGCCGACGGCCACCGTACTGCCGACGGCGCGACCCGTCACCAAAGGCTCGACGGCGGTGCTGAGGTGATATTCCTCGATACGGCGCGTATCGCGCTGCGATGCAACGGTCTCGGGGCGTGCTTGGACGAGGTAGATGCGTCCGTCGAGGCCGTCTTTCGCCCATTCGATATCCATCGGCGTCGGCCGTTGTGCCAGGGTGCTGTAATGGCGTTCCACGATCGAGCACTGCTCGGCGAGTTCGAGCACCTCTTCATCGTTCAGAGAGAACCGCTTGCGTTCGGCACTCGGCGTTTCGAGATCGATCGTCGTCGAACGCAGCCGATCCCCGGGCGCGAAAACAAGCATGCGCGCCTTCTCGCCAAGGCGTCGGCGTAGCACGCGGCGGAAGCCTTTCTCCAACGTCGGTTTGAAAACGTAAAATTCATCGGGATCGACCGCACCCGAGACGATATTTTCACCGAGTCCATAGGAGCCCGTCAGGAATATCACATCGCGAAAGCCGCTCTCGGTATCGAGCGTAAACGCGACGCCGCTCGCGCCCCGATCCGAACGAACCATCTTCATCACTCCAACCGAGAGCGCTATTCGAAAATGGTCGAAGCCGCCGTCGATGCGATAATGAATCGCCCGTTCCAGAAAAAGACTCGCGATGGCCTGTCGATAGGCTTCCAAGAGCATCTCATCGCCCGCTACGTTGACGAAGCTCTCGTGCTGCCCGGCGAAGCTCGCATTCGGGAGATCCTCGGCGGTCGCCGACGAGCGCACGGCAAAGGTCGCCGTCTCGCCGTACTGCGCGCGCAACGCGCGATGCGCCGTCAAAATCTCCTCGCGGAGATCGTCGGGAATGACGGCATGCGCGACCGCATGGTGCGCGCGATGCGAACGTCGCGAAAAATCCTCGGGCTTTGCCCAGTCGAGGCCGTCGAGAGCTTCGTGGAGTACCGGGAGCAACGCATTCCGCTCGATGACGTAGCGGTAAGCCTCGGCGGTCACCGCAAAGCCGTTGGGGACGAGAATGCCGACCGGCGCGAGGTGGGAGTACATCTCCCCGAGTGAGGCGTTCTTGCCGCCGACGGCGCCGACGTCGGCATTGGTAATCGTCGAGAAAGGACGGATGAAGCGCGAAGCGATCAGGCGATCCGAACCGACGGCGGTCTCGGTCATGCTCTGCATGCCGCTCACTCTATCGCCGAGGCGCGCGGCTTTTGAGAACCCGCGTTCACGCGGCTTTCCTCGCGCTCTCAGGTTCGCGCGCCATGATAGCGCTGCTATGAACGGCTTTCGCTTTAGGAACCGTGCCGACGCGGGGCATCGCCTCGCGATTCTGCTGGGAGCCCACGCTCGTCGACGTGGCACCCTCGTCCTCGCGCTTCCGCGCGGAGGGGTTCCCGTCGCCAACGAAGTCGCCACGCAGCTCTCCCTGCCGCTCGACGTTTTCGTCGTACGCAAACTCGGGCTTCCGAAGCACCACGAGTTAGCGATGGGCGCTATCGCCGCCGATGGGCGCGTCATCCTCGATGAATCGCTGATCGCTGCGGCGCATATTTCCCAGCCGCAGATCGCCGCGGTTATCGCGCGCGAAACGCTCGAGGTGCAGCGTCGCATTCGCCTCTATCGCGACGGCCGTGCGGAGCGTTCCCTCAAAGGGCAGGTCGTCATTCTCGTCGACGATGGTCTGGCGACCGGTTCGACCATGAGCGTCGCCATCCACGCGGTGCGCGCGCACGAACCGAGTTCGGTTATCGTAGCGGTTCCAGTCGGGTCGCGCGAGGCGTGCGACGATGTTGAGTCGCTCGCAGATATCCTCGTCTGCCTGCTCCAACCAGAACCGTTCGAAGCAGTCGGAGCGTACTACCAAGACTTTTCGCAGACGACCGACGACGAGGTGCGAGGCTTCCTTGCAGAGGCTGCGATGACGGAGCCGGCAGGGCGACTCGCGGTCTAAACGATCTCCAACCAGAGAATTGAAGGGCGTGCGATGCAAGATTCTTTGCTTGTGGATATCGACGCGTTAGCATGATCGCACCATGAATATCCTCATTTTCAAACGGGTCGCGCTCGCCGCGATCCTCACGCTCGGAACGATGGCCCTCACCTCTCCAAATATCGTTCGAGGTGTCGAGCAGACGACTCCGCAGAGTACGATGATGCCGATGCCCGGTATGGGCGGCGGCATGGGCGGTGGCATGGGGCAGAACGGCGCCTGCCATGCGATGGGCGGCATGATGTCGAGCGCATCGACCCCGGCAGAGATCGCCATGCGCGATGCGATGATGGGCGCGATGGGCGCGCCCCGGTCCGGCAAAGCCGCCACATGGTCGGGGAACCCCGATCTCGATTACGTTACCATCGCCTTGCGGCACGCTCGCGCGACCCTCGCAATGGCGCGGGTCGAGGTGAAATACGGGAAGGATCCTGAGGCGATTGCGTTCGCCCGCACGACGATTGCAGCGCAGAATGCCGCCATCGAAAAGCTGAAAGCGATGCGTCAATCGATGCATCGCTAATTCGCGCGCAAATTCGCGCGAACGGGGAGCCCACCGAAATGATTACTCGGTGGGTTCTCTTTATGCCCGCTCGGTCGCCGAGCGACCGATACGCATCGCGGCGATCAATGCCTGGAAGACCGGCAGATAGCTTGCGCCGCTAAACCGGAGCGATCGCCCGCCGACGCGCGCGAAACCCGGTACGAGCGCAATATAATCGGCGCACTCGACGCCGACCGTCTCGATTTGCAATGTGACCGGCCCCTCGACGCAAAACGGGCGCGCCTGCGTGCGGCGCAGTATCGCCGAGCGAGCGGCTTCGGCGATCAGCTCGATCGCGGCGGCGGGAGTCACGGAATCCACCGAATAGTAATCGATAGAACGCTTCACTTGCGCGCATTCCACCCAAGGAAGGTGTTCCCGAACCGCGGTGCAGAGCGCTTCGTCGCCGGTCACCAAAAGCACCGGGACGCCGAACTCTCCAAGATAGGCCGCATTGAGCAACGCCTCGTCGAATTCCACTCCGTTGACGCGCACGCCGTACAGTACGTTCGGCGAGTAGGTATGCGCGAGTACCGCGCGCTCGACGCCGATGCCCGCGTGATAGCCGGTGAAAAACGCCCCGTCAAATCCCTCGTCACCGCTCTGCACCATCGAAAATGCCTTGCGGTATCCCGAGAGCACGCGAATATCGTTCGGCAGCTCTTCGAAAAGTAGGTTGTGCATGCGCGAATGCGAATCGTTGACCAACACCTCGCAGGGCTCGACGCTTCTCGCGCCGTCGATCGCCGCACGAACCTCGCGCGACATCATTCGTCGATAGATCGGATACTCGGTGGTGTTGGTCGGGTCGCACTGATTCCACGAACAGATCCCCGCCGTCCCTTCCATGTCGCACGAAATATAGAGCTTCACCGGGGCTCCTTCGGGGCCCACCCGGAGTTCCGCCTGCCCCGTCCGTCGATTGCGCGCCGAGGTTGCGGCGATGAAAAATTCGATACGATTGCTACAGGCGGAGGGGAAGAGGGTGTCGGAATCTTCGTTCCATGAGAATGTTGTTGCGGCGGGTCGCGATGGTGCCCACGATCTTATGGGCGCTCGCTTCGTTGCTTTCGATGCTTGCCGCACCGCTGCCGGCGGCGGCCGTCCCGCTCTTTGCCAACGGCCAAGGGGGAGCGAATTGCGCGCTCTGCCATACCGTCGTACCGCAACTCAACGGCTATGGGCGCTACGTGCTTATGACGAATTTTTCGCGCGGCCTCAACCGGCATCTGCAGATGATGCAGAACCGCTCGCTCCCTATCGCACTCGAAGCAACCGCAAATGCTTCGCACCCTTCTCCGGTCGGGCTACCGAAGCTCTCCAGTTCGCTCGTGCAATGGATCTCTGCCGGTTTTCTCGGCAAAGATTTTTCGTACTTTGCAACCGTGCCGATGGTGAGCGGCGGCTTCCCGAGCAGTTCGGTCGATCAGCTCTGGATCGCCGATAATACATTGGACGGCGGGAATGGGAGCCTCCAGGTCGGCCGTTTTGCAACGCCGGTCTTTGCACCCTGGATCAGCCAATCGCTCTCGCTGAGCGGCTACGGTATCGCGAGCATGCAGGTCGGATCGAACGCGGCGACGTTGGCCGATAACCGCTGGGGAGCTTCCTACACGCAGGTCGGCGCAGGTGGACTCATCGGCAACATCGCCTATCTCGCGGGCAACGGGCCGATTGAGAACGCATTTGCAACCGGCGTCGAAGGGAATGCCTGGAGCGCATCGCTGCAATTTCTTTCGCCCGAGAAGCACTGGTCGGGCGGCCTCGCGACGCTCTTTGGATCGAATCTGAATTCCGGTGGAACGATCGATCGCTATTCGCGCGAATCCGCGCTCGCTTCATACGATATCGGCCGTTTCAATTTCTTGGCGATCGGAACGATCGGGCACGATACGCTCCCATTGCCGCTATCGACCGAGAGCAGCACGAGCAAAGCCTACTCGCTCGAAACGGTTTACGCAGCGCGCCCGTGGCTCCATCTCGATACCCGCTACGAGCGCATCAACGACGGCCTCGGCAGCACCACGACGAATTACATTTTCGACGCGGCTCTCAATCTTCGCCCGAATATCGTGCTGACCGTGGAAGATCTCGCCGGCGCCGGCGTAACGCCGATAACGCAGTATCAACTTCTCTGGGCGGGGCCGTGGTTCCGCAATCGCATGCCGCCTGGGACGATGCAGCCGGCTCCTGACGTGCAAGGGCTCTCGGCGGCGCGTGCGCGCGCGCTCGAGAACGGCCGCTCGATTTTCTACACCGGCAAGGATCTCGCCGGAGTACGCATTCACGGCCCCGATCCGCTGCGCGTCTATCAGAGTTGCGCGGTCTGCCACCAACCCACCGGCGCGGGCGGCGTCCGCCTTCCCGACGGAGCGATCAGCGCTCAACTCGGTCCTCACGCGCACATGCTTGACGGAATGGGCGGGTCGCCCTCCTCAAGTTCGATGGCCGGGATGCCCGGAATGGCCGGCATGGGGAGCGCCACAAAGCGATGGAGCGTCGCCGATTTCGAACGCGCGATCTCGCACGGCGTCGACAATACGGGAATGAAACTCAGTTCGGTCATGCCGCGCTGGCAGATGTCCAAACGCGACTTGCACGATATCGCGCTCTACGTCCTCACGCAGCTCCACCCTCACGGCTGAGGCGTCGCCGGCGGAACGAAGCCCGGCCCAACGCTCGGGGGATGCCAGGCGTTCGCGTTGTTCGGAGCGAGCACGAAGCGTCGTTTTTTTCGGACGACCGCAAAGCGCAGACGGCCGGAAGACGAGCGAACGAGCCGTTCGAATGCGTCGAGCGTCGCAAACGAGACGCCGTCAACGGCGGTGACGACGTCGAACGACTGGAACCCTTGGGATGCGGCCCAACCGTCGTTAGCGACCTCGATGATGACGATCCCACGGATCGGACGAAACTCCGCCCCGGCATGGACGAGCTCCCAAAAACGCGGCGTAATTTGCATCGCTTTCATTCCATACGATGGAACCGAAACGATATGTGCGAGCATATAATGCTGTAGTTGCAGGCGCGCATGCGGCGTCATCGCTGCGGTCGCCGCAGGCCTCGGAGTGCTCGCCGTGCGACCGAACGGAGGAGCCGTCAGCACGACGCGATAGGTACGCCCGGCATGCAACAACGTAACTTTCCCGACGGCAACCTTCGCGCTCCCGGAATCGACGATCAGCCAATAGGTAAAGCCGGCAGGCGCGCAGAGCACCGTTCGCACGGATCGCTCCGAACCCGAAGCGGTGCGGTAGAACGATCCGCCGCTATGGCTCTTCAAAAAACGCGAGAGGTTCTCGCCGCTCGGCAATAACTCGGCGATATTCACCCAGGCACCGTAGCCGCCGTAGGATGCCGGTAAGCGAACCGTCGCGTCGAGCACCGCCCAGCCCGCCGGTAGCGGAGCGCAGCCGCCGCGATTGCCTCCATGTTGAAGCGCGTCCATCATCACGCGCCGAGCCGCCGCGGCGCTTTCGGCATCGAGCCCGGCAGCGGTCGCCGGGCCGAGTTGCGCCGCCGCCGAAGCCGCGGCGAACAGTGCGAGGACAGCCGCGAGAGCAGCTGAAGCAATAGTGCGCATGATAGCCTCCCACCCAGAGATATCGGCAGTGCGAGCAGAGAATGCAGCCTGTCTCCCGAACGCTCGCACCCGAAAGGATGGGAAACATGCTCCTCCCGACCTCCGACGGCGCGAACGCAAAGGCAACCTTTCAAAACTCCGGGCTCGATGGCGAACGTGCTGAAAAGACCGCCGTGGCAGCGATGAATTCGGCGATAAAGATGGTGCTCGCGCTCGCTATGGACGGCATGCCCGCCGAGACCGAAGCGAAGATCCTCGCCAATGTCAACCAACATCTCGACGTCGTCGTCAGCACCTCGCTCGATTGCGCCGCGACGGCATACGTGCAGGCGCCCCAAGCAGCGCACGCGTCGCCGACGAAGCCGTCGAGCGCGCCCGGAGTCGCCGCGGCAACGATCGCCGGGCTCGGCGCCGGTGCGAGCATCGGAGCGGTGCGCCACGGCCTCTATCGCGCCGGGTCGATGCTCGGAGATGCCGAAGCGATCGCCTCGGGAAACCCCGAGAAGATCGTGCGGCGCGCGGGGCAGCACATCTTCTGGCGAGCATTCGGAAGACTCGGTCGCGGTATTTTTCGCGGGATCGGCGGTAAACGCTAAGCGCGCGGATTCGTGCAAAAAAAAGACGGATCCACTCCCAACTTTTTAATCCACGAATAACTGGAAAAACGCGGCGAACTCCCACCCTTCAGGAGGTCGCCCCATGCGCAAATCGCGCTACAGATTGCCGCGGCGCTGCGGCAAGCCGAGATCGGCACCACGATACTGCCAATCCACCTATCCGCATCATAACTCTGGGCTGCACGTCACGAAGTCGATCGTTCCCAATGTAACCCAGAAACCGCGGATTCCCGAGAGCCGCCTTTTCTGACCACGCGCAAAAAACGGTAACCTTGTTCTTCGCCACACGATGTGCCATAATAATGGACACCGTGATTAATGACGCCGGTTTTTTGATCGTCTGCCGACAGCGCGAGCACTACTAATAAGCGACTTGGGCAGACCCGAGGGAGCAGTTAGATGCAATGAACGGCTCGTTTCCAGCCAACGCGTGGTTGACGTGCGCGAATCTCCTGTACCTTGCGTCGTATGTCGTGCACGACATACTTTGGTTGCGCGTTTTGTCAATCATAGGCGCCGTTTTCATCATCGAATACTATTACCTACAGCCAACGCCCCTGTCTGCGCCGATCGCATGGAATATCGGCTTTTGTGTTATCAACGCGGCCTGGGTAGTGCGGCTCCTTTTTGAGCGGCGACCGGTCCATCTTACCGACGATCAAGAACGCCTTCGACAGATAGCTTTCCCCTCTCTGACGCGGAGAGAAGCGCTTAACCTGTACAGACTTGGGGCGTGGGAAAACATCCGCCCTGGCGCTTCACTCGTCGAGCACGATCGCGTCAGCGGTCGCTTTTCAGTGATATTTTCCGGGATCGCAGACGTTAGACAAGGCAGCATGACCGTGGCCGAACTCGGAGAGGGGCAGTTCATAGGGGAAATTGACACGCGCATAGACCAACGAGTCGATATGGATGTGATCGCTAGGGTTCCAACGCGCGTGATGTGTTGGCAGCGTGGGGTCCTTCAGAGATTTCTAGACAAGCGACCGGACGTCGCGCTCGGTCTTGAGCGCAGCATAGGTTTGCAACTCAGGAGGCTTCTCGATCGCCTTGAATCCTCGCTCCAAATGCCGAGGCCAACGATGCCCCCCGAAACACCAGCGCCATGACCGCCAATGGGCTGCCAACTACGTTCGGCCGGAGTGCGATACGCAGGCGCTTTGCACGGGCCGGTCGAGGACATGCATTGCAGATCGTTCCGTCGCTGGTGATGCTTCGATGAGCGGGCGCATGCCCGTCACGTTTTTTGGCCACGGCAACCCGCTGAACGCGCTTGAAGAAAACGATTACACGCGTGGGTGGCGCCGGATGGCCAACAGCTTTCCTCGCCCGCGCGCGGTCCTAGCGATCTCAGCGCATTGGTATCTACCGGGCGTTGCGATAACCGCGCAGGACGCACCGCCGACGATTCACGACTTCGGCGGCTTTCCACGCGCGCTCTACGAGGTTCAATATCCGGCTCCAGGGGATCCCGGCCTCGCGGCGCGCGTATCCGAACTGCTCGCGCCACTTTCTGTCATGCCGTCGAACGATTGGGGGCTGGATCACGGTACGTGGGCGGTTTTGTGCCATGTGTTTCCGGAGGCGGATATTCCGGTCATCCAGCTCAGCATCGACGATACGCAACCGCCCGAATTTCATTACGACCTCGGGCGCCGTTTACGCCCGCTACGCGACGAAGGAATATTGATCGTGGCGAGCGGCAACCTCATTCATAACCTTCACACGTATGCCTGGGGCCGTCACCAGACAACACCGTTCGATTGGGCAGTGCGTTTTGAAACGCAAGCGCGATCGTTATTACTCGACCGCCGTTTTGACCTGCTCGTCGCCTACGAATCAATGGGCCGTGATGCTCAATTAAGCATTCCAACTCCCGACCACTACTTACCGCTACTTTACGCCTGCGGCGCGAGCGACGATGGCGACCGGACGAGTTTTCCGGTCGAAGGGATTGACGGCGGCTCGATCTCGATGCTCTCAGTTCTCTTCACGCCTTAGGGTAATACAACGCTAACGACATAGTGGTTAAACGCACGCGACGCGCTTTGCGCGATCTATTCCTCGAACGAATGCAACGCTCGTTTTTAGGGAACAGACATTTTCATGAACATTTCCGGTAAACATAGATCATTTTTCTCACAATGGATTAACGCGATAGCAAGTTATGAACCGACGCAAACAGAAGTTCTAGATATTTTATTTAAGACTGCTGTAGGTTCAATCGCGAAATGGAGTTTTAATGCGTATAACAACGATCTAAATAAAAATTTAACGACGATTAAACTTATGTATGGTCCGTATATGGAAACTGTCAACGGCCACCTCCCATATTGATGTTTTTACAACTACGATTAGAGCTAGGTTTTGCTGGATTAGCGGCTAGGCGTAGCCCGCATGCGAAATAGGGAATAGGTGCACGGACTCAAGACAACGCCACTTCTTCGCAACTTCCACGAGGCACATTCTTTGCCTCATGCAGAAGCTTCTTTGTTTGGAAGAACACCCTATGGAGAATTTGCGAAAGGACTGAGGAAGCCACGGCACCGACCGCCGCAAACCCGGCCAGTAACGAGCCGATAATACTCAGCACAGTTCCAACCTCGACGATCTTGACGCGACCCACACGATCGGCAAGCCACCCATAACTACGATGAATATTTCAAAGAACGATGACGTCAGAGCGGCGGCAACATTTATCGTGCTCGCGCCGAGACCGAGACCTTTGCCCATGTCGGGCCCAATGTTAAGCGTTATCTGCGCGAACAGCCACAAAGTTAGAAACCAAAAGTTTATACCGACAAGCCATTTGTGGTTTCCTAGAGATGCCGCCGGTTGGCCCGAGTACTTGGCTGTATAGCGATTCCGCTGCGACGTACCGACCAATTTTTGGCGGCAATTTCACCTTCGCACCCGCTGATGAACCGCCGCATGGGACAACCTTGACGCTGCTCGGTACCAGGGCGACGTGCATGCATAACCACGGAGTCCCCGGCTTCATGCCGCGACTTTGCTTTCGAGATATAGTCGTGGCCGGAGACTACGTGGCGTCATCTGCCGTTACCGGTCGGACATGCTATCGACGTCACTAGCCTGGGGACTCGGTCGTGGGCTCCAAGGCGCGATAGGCAACGCCCAACCGCGGTATATTGCCAAGACGCGCAGCATGAAGCAGAGTGCCACCGCAGGCAATAACACTCCATCGATTTGCCAGCCAAGCGCATGCGCCGCGAGTACGACTAGCACGCTCGCGATAGCCGCACTTGCGTAAATGTCCTTGTTTAACACAACTGGGTCGCGATTTGCCAGGACGTCGCGTAAGACGCCGCCGCCAATTCCGCTAACGACACCCAGGGTCCCCGCCATGATCGGCTCAATGCCGAATTGAAGTGCCTTCTGCGTACCGATAACGGCAAAGATACCGAGACCCACCGCATCAAAAAGTTGGATGGGATAGCTCAACCGTATTAACCACGGACCGGCAAAAAAACACACGACTCCGGCGACCACTGCGATTGATAGCATATGCCAATCGCGAAAAGCCGCTGGCGGCACCGAACCAATTAGCAAATCTCGCACGATGCCACCCGACACGGCCGTAACGAACGAGAGCACTAATACTCCGAAGATGTCCATTTTTCGTTGAACAGCAACTAATGCGCCGCTCACCGCAAAAGCAAACGTACCGACCTGATTGAGGAGTGATAAAAGGACCGTATCTATTGGATGCACAGCTCCCTCTTCTGCTGCCGCCTAGCGGCCGTAAACCCCAATGCACAAATGCAGCTTTTTCGAATATTCGAACGACTCGGACTTTTTCATTTCCAACGCCTAAGTGTTATTGCGAAAGACCGATGCCGTAAACTTTCGATCCTAACGAAGATACCGACCTAAAACCCAGCGTAGCCCCGCCGCTCCGGTCATTCGTTCTTCAGCGCTTCAAACGGCAAGCGGAGTGGATCCCGCAAACGTGGCCATTGCGATCGTGCCTCGTCGCCCACATGAAAAATAAATTAACGCACAACCGGCTGCGATGGTAGCCGTGAACGAGCGCCCGCCGCGAAGCGCTCGTTCACCATGTTTCGAATTGCATCGGCAGCCTTTGGCACCGGAATCACGGTCGCAATTTCGCATTAAACGAAATAGCAACGGTACCGTGATTGTCGACGTGCTTCACTTCGCGATGCTTCACAATGTTTGCTCCGGCAATTACGATGCACATCTGCAGCGCCGTCCGTATTGGGCAAACACCGGATTTGGTGTCAGGAAACGCCAATTTGCTTGAGCAAGCCAACTAAATCATAGAATAATTTCTCTTCGACGATTTCGCCGTTAACCCAATGAGCGACGGTGCAGAACTCGATATGAAAACTCTTGTTGGTTGCCGGAATCATCTTCCCATCCGCTCCCTTCATCGGACCTTTCATCGTTCCGGTGAAGTCGGCAACGGTGCAGGTCCAGTCGCCCTGCGCAATTTCCACTTTGTACGGATGGTTAATGAGGTGATTGTCCGGAAAAGTTTTGAAGAATTCGATCGACTCCGCTTTATGGTTTGCCCGTCCCCGCGTCGCTTCGGGCTGCCCCGGCCAAAAGACGGCGGTGTCGGCCGAATGACGCTTTTCGAAGGTCTCCCAGTCTTGTCCATTCCAAGCATCGTCAAGGGTTCGCATGAGTTCGAGGTTGCGTTCTGCCATAATGGTGCCCCTTTCGTTCTAAGTGAGTTCGGTTTTGATTGGCTTTGTTGAGGCTGTCCCGGTTTCCCGGACACTTGGATAGAGCCGGCGAATATCCGGCCAATGAGGTGTCATGGAAACGCAGAATCGGACCTATAGCGAAGAATTCAAGAAAGACGCGGTTCGCCGCGTAG
>JAJZED010000025.1 GCA_021805775.1 bacterium
GCTGCGTTCTTGCTATGCTTGCCCATGAAGGTCGGTCTCCCTTGCACCTCTGAGTGCGCAACGCGGGTGTTCTTTCGAAAACCGCTTCGGTGACCGGCCTTCTCATCCCATCTACTCGGGATGACAGTGCATCGCATCGAGGCGCCGAAAAGGTCCCTCGATACGCTGCCTTCGGCAGCTACTCGGGATGACAGTGCATCGCATCGAGGCGCCGAAAAGGTCCCTCGATACGCTGCCTTCGGCAGCTACTCGGGATGACAGTGCATCGCATCGAGGCGCCGAAAAGGTCCCTCGATACGCTGCCTTCGGCAGCTACTCGGGATGACAGTGCATCGCATCGAGGTGCCGAGGACGATCACCAACCGCGCTACTCGCATAGCGTACGGCGTTAGTTTTCGCGATGGGTTATCGCGTTCTCGACGTTTTCCACTCCCGACTCGACGGCATGCTCGGCGCGGGTCAGCAAGTTGACGATCCATCGAATCGTCGCAACGACACCGATGACGGCAAAAATAAAAACGATCGCCACCGCCCAAGCGGCGTCACGGGCGAAATTCACGAAAAAGTGTTCCATCGGTCCCTCCTTCAAACGATCGCCCACGGAACTTTGCGGGCAGGCCCTGGGTTCAACGCAGCGATGACGGACTCTTCGTTCGATCTCGTCGTAATCGGCGGCGGCGTTGCCGGGCTGACCGCCGCCGCGCTCGCGGCGCGGGCAGGCGCGCGAGTATTCCTCGCCGAGCACCACAACGTTCCCGGGGGTTGTGCGTCGTTTTATCAGCGCGACGGATATCGCTTCGACGTCGGAGCCACCGTCGTCAACGGCTTTGGCCCTCGTGGAATTCACCGCCGCGTTTTCGAGACGCTCGGGGCAAGCGTGGTAGCGAGGCCGCTCGATCTCGCCATGCTCGTTCATCTTCCGGGCATGCAGATCGCGCGTTACGGCGACGCGCGCTGGCGTAGCGAGCGAATAGCCGCATTCGGGGAACGATACGAGCCGTTCTGGGAGGCGCAGGAACGCATCGCCGACCGCGTCTGGGATTTCGCCGCTCGGTTGCCGGCGCTCCCGGTGGATCTCGTCAGCTGCCTCCACCTTGCACGCATCTTTCGCTCGCGCGATCTCACGTTGCTACGACATCAGGGCCGCGCCCTCGCTGGCCTCCTCCCCAGCGATGCATCCGCAGCATTGCGCGCCTTCATCGACCTGCAGTTGCTCATCACCGCACAAGCCTCCGCATGCGAGACCGATCTCGCGTTCGGCGCCGCTGCAATCGATATCGCACGCGAAGGGACCTTCCATCTCGAAGGAGGCATCGCAACGATCGCGGCGGCGCTCGCGCGTGCGATCCGTCGTTTCGGCGGCACGATCTCCTATCGTACCGATGTCACGCGTATTCGCGTCGATGGAGGCACGTTCGCGGGGATCGATCTTGCCGACGGGCGGAGCATTTCGGCACGCCGGGCCGTCGCGGCGATTCCCTATGAGAACGTCCTGCAGTTGCTCGGCAAAACGCCGCCGCCAACCGCGCGTACCGGCCAACGCTGGAGCGCGGTAACCGCGTACGTCGGCATCGCGGCGGGGCAACTTCCCGACGACTTTCCTCTGCACCACCAAGTGCTGTTGGAGCAGCGCGCGCCGCTCGGTGACGCGAATTCGCTGTTTATTTCGTTCTCCGCACCCGAGGAGCGCGGCCGTGCGCGCAACGGCGGGCGCGCGATTACGATTTCAACGCACGCCGATCCGCAACGATGGGAGCAAGCATATCGCACGGGAAGATCTGCGGATCTGCAGCGCACGTACGCACGAAAAATGCTCGAAGGGCTCGACCGCGCGACGGGAAAGCATATCGCACCGTCGTTCTTCGAACTCGGCACGCCGCGAACGTTCGAGCGCTATACGCTACGTTATCGCGGGCTCGTCGGCGGCACTCCCCAGAGCATTGCGAGCGCAAATCTCCGCGCGCGATCGCACCGCAGCGGAATAAAAGGGCTTACGCTCTGCGGCGACACCATCTTTCCGGGTCAGAGTACGGTCGGCGTCACGCTCTCTGCGATCAATGCCGTGCGCCCCTTCGGCGTAAACTTTTCTGCATTGTCGGCGTCGGCAAGCGGTGCCGCCGGTCGCCCGGTCAGCGACTCGGCGAGCGCGCTTGCATTACGAGCGACCATCCCGTAGATCGAGAGCTGGGGATTCGCACCTAAACTCGTTGGAAACGCCGAGCCGTCGAAGACGTAGAGGTTTTCCAGCGCATGGCTACGTCCGCGCTGGTCGACGACACCGGTACGCTCGTCTTTTGACATCGCGCTGCCGCCCATAATGTGCGCGCTCGCCACGCGCGTCCGCAAAATCTCCATCGGAAGCTGCGCGATTGCGACGCGCGCTTCGGCCCACGAACCATAGGGAACCGCCGACTCATGCAGCGGGTAGACCGTGCGGGCCCCGGCTGCGAACTGAATCTCCGCCATCGCGAGCAGCGCACGGCGCATGCCGTCCCATACGAACCCGGAGATCGGATAATCGAGCACCGGCGTCCCATCGCTATGCAGATCGACGGTTCCTCCAACGCTCTCTTCGTTGAACCCATCGCGCATCAGCGCGATGATCGCTTGCAAATGATTGAAGTTTCGCATCTGCGATGCGGCGAATTCGCCGAGCCCTGTGAAGGTCGATGCGGTCAGCACCGGCTGCAGCGGTGGAACCTCTAACTTGTAACCGATCGGCCCGTCGATCGCTTGCGTCTTGAGAAAATGATCGCTATAGATCGACTGCGGCGCACCCGAAGACGCGACGACCTCTTCGGGCATCGTCGCCGCTGAAATGACCGTCGGGTGCAAGAACGTCCGCTTACCGATGCAACTCTCCGGATCGGGAAGCGCGCTGCGAATCAGCAGAGCCGGAGTATTGATCGCTCCGCCGGCTGCGATAAAGGCGCGTGCGCGAACGCGTACGGTGTGCGGCCCGGGCGCGAGGCCCGCCGCATCTAGCGCGCTGCAAAGCAATTCGCCGACCGCTCCATGTTTGTGTATGAAGCGCTCGGCACGTACGCGGCTTACTAATTGCGCCCCGTGCGCGAGGGCGGCCGGAATCGTCGTGATGAGCATCGATTGTTTGGCGTTGGTCGGGCAGCCGAGGCCGCAGTAGCCAAGGTTGTAGCAGCCGCGGACGTTGCGCGGGATGACCTTGGTTGGAACGCCGATGCGCGCGGCACCGCGCCGCAAGACGTCGTTGTTGTCGTTGGGTTCGCGCTCCCAACGATGAATGCCCAGGCGCCGCTCCATCATCGCAAACCAGGGAGCGAGTGCGGCGGGCGTAAAGCTGTCGAGCGCGAAGTGCGCGCGCCAGTACGCCAGCGTCTCCGGCGGCGTGCGAAAACTCGAGGTCCAATTGACCGTCGTCGATCCACCGACCGAACGGCCCTGGAGGATGATAATACCCTCATCTTTGGTGCGGCGCCCTGCCGATTCTTGATAGAGACTCGGATACGCTTCGCGTTCGAGCATGTGAAAATCGCTCGAGGTCCGGAGCGGACCCTCTTCCAGCATCAGCACCCGCAGCCCGGAGCGCGCGAGAATCTCTGCTGCGGTTCCGCCGCCGGCACCGGTGCCGACGATTGCAACGTCGCACTCAAAGGTTCGATCCTCTCCGAGCGTCGAGGCGTCGAGCATCTTCCAATGCTGTGCGTTCGGTGCGGAGTACGGATTGGGATTCATGAGAGCTTCGGCGGACCGGGATAACCGATCGCACTCCAGGCTCGATCTTGGCCGTACCATCCGGCCATCGTGAGTTGATGCAGCACGTCGTACCCTCCGCGGAACAACTCGATCGGGCTATAGCGCCAGCGATTCAAAAACGCCGTCACCGTCGTTTGCGACGCATCGTTCCAGGAACTCCAGACGCCGGTTGCGAGCGGTTTGACGAACGGGTTATCGAGTAAGCCTAATAACTGCCGAATCTGCGCGACGTCAACCGGCGGTAGCCCGGAGATTGCGGTATCGAATCCACGCACCGCCGCAACGAGCGCATCGTGAACGACGACGCCGTTGGCGACCGGAAGTGCGCCGGCGAGAAAGGCGGACGCGAGCGCGGCGATAAGCCCGCGTTCGGAGGCATCGAGAACTTTATACGCCGCCGCGTCGTCTTCAAACGCCGCGCCGCCGGATTTCGCGCACGCGGAGAGCGCGAGAAGCAGGCCGCCGGCAAAGCCGGTTTTGAGCAAGCGCCCGCGCGAGATCGACATGATAGGAGAGGCATTCTCCTAGCATTGAATGATTCCCACCGCCAGGCCGCCGAGCGAGGTTTCTTTATACTTGCTCTGCATGTCGATGCCGGTGCGATACATGACGTCGATCACGGAGTCGAGCGAGACGCGGTGATCGCCCTCTTCCGCCATCGCCATGCGTGCCGCATGAATCGCGCGTACCGCGCCGACGGCGTTACGTTCGATACAGGGAATCTGCACCAGCCCGCCGATCGGATCGCAGGTCATGCCGAGACTATGTTCCATCCCAATCTCGGCGGCGTGTTCGGCTTCGTCGTTACTGCCGTTACTCGCGGCGACCAATCCCGCCGCCGCCATCGAACAGGCAACGCCGACCTCGCCCTGACAACCGACTTCTGCGCCGGAGATCGAGGCGTTCATTTTGTAGAGCGCACCGATCGCGCTTGCGGTAAGAAGGAAGCGCGCCTTCCCCTCGCGCGAGCTTCCGGCGAAGTGGCTTTCGTAATATTCCAAGACCGCCGGAATCACTCCCGCGGCGCCGTTGGTCGGCGCGGTGACGACCCGCCCGCCGGCGGCATTCTCTTCGTTGACGGCCATCGCGGCGGCATCGACTTCATCGAACGCATCGAAGGCACCGCGCTCGCCCTTGGCCTGTAGGCGTTCGTGAATGCGCTTCGCGCGTCGGCGTACGTTGAGGCCGCCGGGAAGAATTCCGTCGGTGCGCAAACCGCGCTCGACGCTTGCGTGCATGACCGAAAGGATGCGGTCGATATATCGTTCCACTTCTTCAGCGGGGCGTAGGGCGCACTCGTTCGCGCGTACGATCTCCCAAATCGCGAGGTTTTTAGATTCGGCAGTCGCGAGCAATTCGACAGCCGACGTGAACGGATACGGCACCGCACGCGCTCCCGCGACCGCACCCCGTTCGTCCTCCTCGCCGCATTCGACGAATCCGCCGCCGATGGAAAAATACGTCCGCGTCAGCAGCGCCTCTTCGCGTTCATCGAAAGCCGTGAAGCGCATGCCGTTAGAGTGCCGTTCGAGGACTTCATCCATGCGCCACTCGATATCGCGCGCGTCGTCGAAAGAGATCGCATGTTTCCCGGCGGCGAGAAGGCGACGCTCGGCGCGCATTTCATCGACGCGCCGTTGCGCGAACTCCGGATCGATCTCATCGGGGCGGTGCCCCTCGAGCCCGAGAAGCAACGCGCGATCGGTTGCGTGCCCGCGCCCGGTGAGCGCGAGCGATCCATACAGATCGACGTGAACGCGTTGCGTGCGCTCGAGCGCTCCGTGCGCCTCGAGCGACGAAACGAAGAGCGCCGCCGCACGCATCGGCCCGACGGTATGCGAGCTCGATGGCCCCAAGCCGACTTTGAAGATATCGAAGAGCGAGATGTACATGATTCCCATGCTACCGTGAAAACCGCTCGGCGCGCTCGTACCAATGAGGGAACGTGGCGGGAGGGTGTAGGAATCGAACCTACCAGCCGGCGCGAACCGACCTCAGCGGTTTTGAAGACCGTGCGAGCCACCAGACCCGTACTCTCCCAAGCGTCCTCGCAACTTCGCGGGCGAACGGAGCAAAGCCCGTCCGCCCGCAAGAACCGTACCGGCGAAATACGATTGCGAGAGCGCGGAATAGCCTCTCTGCTTAGCCTTCTTCGCTCCCCGCTGCGGGATCGCAGCGAATTCCTTCGACGTCGAGCACGATCTCGACGCGGCGACTGACGACGATGCCGCCGTCGGGCAACACTCCGTTCCATGCGACGCCGAAATCGTATCGGTCGATACTCGTGGTCGCGGTGAATCCGGCGCGCTCCTTGGGCCCGCGATCGACGCCATCTTCCCACCAGGGCGTCTGCCAGCTGCCGAGATAGCGCACGGCCAAGAGCACCGGCCGGGTGACCGCGCGGATCGTCAGCTCTCCGCCGACTTCGTAATCGACAGGTCCGATTTGGGCGACCGTCGTGCTTGCGAAGCGTATGCTTGGAAAGGACTCGCAGTGGAGAAAATCGGCGCTCCGTAAGTGCTCGTCACGGTTTGGCTCCCCGGTCCAGCAGGTTCGCGCGTCGATCCTCGCTTCGACCTTGAGATCCTCGGGGCGTTGCGGATCGAACTCGATCTCGCCTTCGACGTTCTTAAACGATCCGCGCACCCAGGTCACCATCATGTGTCGAGCACAAAATTCCGCTGCGCTGTGCCCCGGCTCGAATCTCCACTTCATAGATATCTCCCTTCAGCGGCCTTTGCAGATACTTTCCTTTTCCGTGAGTCGCGACGAGTGCGTACCGCGTCGTTTCGATTCCAAATGTGGTAAGCAAGGACGATTTTTTCGCGAGCTGACAACTCGTTCGATTCGCGCGACGACATCGTCGCATACCACTTGTTCGACCCTGCCTTCGGTCGCGCTCCTAGGGCGTCGCCCCAAGCACGCCCGACCGACGAGATCGCCGGAGGTCCGACGGCCGCTTTCGCTTGCAGCTTACACTTCGCCGACGACGACGTTGAGAATATCGCCGACCGCGCGATGCTTCTCGAGCGGATGGCGCAAGGGCACGCCGCGATGGACGGTATAGACGTTCCGGCGCCCGTCCCGCCCACGCGAGATCACGCCGGCGGCTTCGAGATCGACGATAATCTGGGCGACGGCGCGTTCGGTAATCCCCACCTGCTCGGCGAGGTCGCGCAAGCGCAACTCGGGGTTCTGCGCCAGGGCAACCGTTACGTGCGCGTGGTTGCTCAAAAAGGTCCAACCCGACCGAGCATCCATCGATTTTCTCCTTTGCCGCCGCTTTAGGTATTGACCCTCGTTGCTTTGCCTGTTATACCATATATGAAACCGTTTTCATGCATTGTAATTCATAGAAGGAGCCCCCGCGTGCTTGCAACCGAGACGCTCTCCGAGCCACGAATCTCCGTTCCGGTCGCCATCGCCCATGGCGACGGCATCGGCCCCGAGATCATGGAGGCGACGCTCGCCGTCCTCGCGGCGGCCGGCGCGAAGATCGAGCCCCGGCCGATCGAGATCGGCGAACGCGTCTACCGCTCCGGGCTCTCCAGCGGCATCGGCGACGAGGCGCTCGAAACCCTCTCGGCGACGCGACTGCTGCTGAAGGCGCCGATCACGACCCCGCAAGGCGGCGGCTATAAGAGCCTCAACGTCACGATCCGCAAGATGTACGGCCTCTACGCCAACGTCCGCCCGGCGCGCGCGATGGCCCCGTTCGTGCCGACGCTCCACCCGGCGATGGATATGGTGATCGTTCGCGAGAACGAGGAAGACGTGTACGGCGGCATCGAGCATCGGCAGACCGCCGACGTCACGCAGTGCCTCAAGCTCATCACGCGCAGCGGAACCGAACGCATCGTACGCTATGCCTTCGAATATGCGCGCGCACACGGACGCAAACGCGTCTCCTGTTTCACGAAAGATAACATCATGAAGATCACCGATGGGCTCTTCCATCGCGTCTTCACGGAGATTGCGCGCGAGTATCCCGATATCGAAAACGAACATCTCATCGTCGATATCGGCGCGGCCCGCCTGGCAACACAGCCCGAGCGCTTCGACGTCGTCGTGCTGCCGAATCTTTACGGCGATATTCTCTCCGACATCGCAGCCGAACTCTGCGGGTCGGTCGGTATGGCGGGCTCGGCGAATATCGGCGACGATATCGCGATGTTTGAAGCGATCCATGGTTCGGCGCCCGATATCGCCGGCCAGGGGATCGCCAATCCCTCCGGCCTGCTCAACGCGGCGGTCATGCTGCTCGGCCATGTCGGGCAAGGCACCGTCGCTAAGCGGATTCAGGATGCGTGGCTCCGCACCATCGAGGACGGGATCCACACGCGCGATATCTTCGGCGCGCAGAGCTCGCGTTGCGTCGGCACCGCCGATTTCGCCGCGGCCGTCATCGAACGTCTCGGCAGAGCTCCGCAACGCCTGTCGTCACCGGAGATCGGTCGCTGCACGCTTCCCGAAATGCACGTCGGCACGCAAGCCGCAACGACGCCGGAAAAGGTGCGCGTCGGCGTCGATCTGTTCATCGATTGGAACGAAGGGAAACCCGAACGACTCGCCGAGCGGCTCCTCGCCCTCGACGCGCGACCGATGAAACTTGCGATGATCACCAATCGCGGCACGCAGGTATGGCCGCGCGCCAGCGATTCAACGCGCTGCGTCGACCATTGGCGCTGTCGCTTTCAGAGCGATGCGCGCGTCGACGGCGCGGCGATCGCGCGTTTGATGGCGGCAGTTGAAGCCGTTGGGCTCGAAACGATTAAGTGCGAAGGGCTCTACACCTTCGACGGCGTCGCCGGCTTCTCACTCGGGCAAGGGCAGTAGCGGCGGCCTCGAACCGGCTCGCTCGCAGAAAAGACCGGGGTATCGGCCGCATGGCCGGTACCCCGTTGTATTTCTAGATCGTCGTGAGGTGGAGCGCTTCGGCGGTGTCGGCCCGCACGCTCTCACAGAGCGCCGCGTCGTCGGCGATCGAGCGTCCGTACGACGGCAGCATCTCGGTCATCGTGCCCTTCCACGCTTCGAGCGAACCGCCGTAGAGGCGCTTGATGACATCGAGCATGACCGCGACGGCGACCGATGCGCCCGGCGATGCGCCGAGAACCGCAGCGAGCGAACCTTCGCTATCGGAGACGATCTCGGTGCCGAACTGCAGCTTCCCGCCGCGCGTTGCGTCGGGCATGATCACCTGCACGCGTTGCCCCGCGACGATAAACTCCCAATCCTTGGGATCGGCGGAGGGGAAGTACTCGCGCAACGATGCGTACTTGCTCGCTTTTGATTTCAGCACTTCGCCGACCAGATATTTCGTCAGATCGAAATTATCGCGACCGACGGCGAGCATCGATTTGAGATTATCGTTTTTGAGCGATCCGAGGAGATCGCCGTAGGAGCCGTGCTTGAGAAATTTCGTCGAGAAACCCGCATACGGGCCGAAGAGTAGCGAGCGTTTCCCATCGATAAAGCGCGTATCGAGGTGCGGCACGGACATCGGCGGTGCGCCGACCGATGCTTTGCCGTAGACCTTGCCGAGATGGCGGTCGACGACCGTTTCGTCGTCACAACGCAAGAAGATTCCGCTCACCGGGAAGCCGCCGAAGCCCTTCCCTTCCTTGATGCCCGACCGTTGCAGCAACGAGAGCGCGCCGCCGCCGGCGCCGAGAAAAACCGTACTCGTCGAGACGGTACGCAGCGCTCCGCTCTTCGCATCGCGCACGCTGACATCCCAACCGCCGTCGGCGGTGCGCTGCAGATCGGTCACGCGATGCGAGTAGGAGATCTCGACGCCGGGCAACGTTTGTACGTGAGCGAGCAGGGCGCGCGTCAGTGCGCCGTAGTCGACATCGGTGCCGGTCGACATGCGCGTCGCCGCGACTCGCTGCGAAGGCGAGCGCCCTTCCATCACTAACGGCATCCAGCGTTCGAGCACGGCGCGATCTTCGCTATATTCCATGCCGCGGAAACAATGGTGCGCGCTCATCGCTTCAAACCGCTTGCGTAAAAACGCAACGTTATCGTCGCCCCATACAAAACTGATATGGGGGACGTCGTGGATGAACGATTCCGGCGCTCCGATGGCGCCCTTACGTACCATGTAGGCCCAGAACTGGCGCGACAGATCGTACTGCGTATTGACCGCAAGCGCGCGTGCGATACCGACGCTGCCGTCGGCGTTCTGCGGCGTATAGTTGAGCTCGCAGAGCGCGGCGTGCCCGGTACCGGCGTTATTCCAGGCGTCGGTACTCTCTTGGGCCGCCGAATCGAGCGCTTCGAAGATCTCCACCTTCATATCGGGGCGGAGCTCCTTGAGCATCGCGGCAAATGTGGCGCTCATGATGCCCGCGCCGACCAAAACGATATCTCTTTGTTTCTCAGGCATAGCCACCATAGAGTACCGCCTGGCGCGGCGCGCCGTTACGGCTTCTTCGGCAGGCGCCGGCCGAACCGGGCGCCTCCCCCGGGTGGGCCGGGCGCCCCGGAGCGTTTATAACCCCGGTCAATCCCACCGGCGCCGGGAAGAGGTAGAATCGATCCATGCCGACGCGCACGATCGAACTCGATGTCCGCCCATTTCACGACCGCGGAGAGGAACCGTTTCAGGCAATCATGGATGCCGTCGATTCCCTGGAACCCGGCGACGCCTTCCTCCTGGTGAACTCCTTCGAACCGATCCCCCTTTTCGGCGTCATGAAGAAATTGGGGTTCGCGTACACCGCCGATGAGGTGGCTCCCGATGAATGGCGGATTCTCTTTACGCGAACGCCGTGATCGGCGAAGCCTCGCTCCGTAACGATCCACGCGGCAGCGAATTCGCAATCGCCGTTGCGCTGGCGTTCTATGTGACGGGTTGCGTTCTCGTCGTCACCACCGGCCCGACGTTCGGCGCGCTCCACGCATTTGCGGCGTTCGTCGTTCTTACCGCCGTCGGCGCGCTCAATCAACTGCTCCCCGTGCTGACGCACGCGCCGAATGCGCGCGGAGGGATCGTTCCGGTCATCGCATCGGGCTTCGCCGCCGGCTTCATATTGCTCGTCGCCGGCTTTTATGGCGCGCCGAGTTTCGCCGCGGCTGCCGTCGTCCTCGCGACGAGCGCAACGCTTTGGGTGGCATGGAGCATCGTTCGCCTCGCCTCTGGGCGAGAGGAAGGCCGCACGCGCGCGCTGCTCGCCATTGCACTCGCTGCGTTTTTCACCGCCGGCGGAATCGGCGCGGCGATGGCCGGGCAACTCGGCGGAATGTGGCGACTCTCATTTCTGGGCATCGCCCCGGTTCACGCCATGCTTGCAATCGGCGGCTTTGCCGGCATGCTCGTCATTACGATTTCCTATCGATTCGTGCCGATGTTTGCCATCGCGCATGCCGACGGGTATGGAAGATGGGGAGCGGCGTGGGCGGCGGCGCTGGGAATCCTTGTCGCCGCAGTATCGTTTGCGGGTTCGGCGATCGGCGCGCGCATCGGGTTGGCGACGATCGTCCTCGCGTTCCTGGCTATCGGTGCACAACATCTCAAGACGCTCTCCTCGCGCTTGCGCGCTCGCCTCGATGTGAGCCTGCAGTACGGTCGCGTCGCGTGGCTCTTCGGAATCGCTGCGGCGACCGCCGCATTCGTCGGCACGTGGTTTCCCGCATTATTTCCACCGGCGATCGTTCTTGCAATCCTCGGCTGGTTATCGATAACGATCCTCGGGTACGCGTATAAAATCGTCGGTTTTCTTACCTGGCAGAGCGCGAAAGCGCGCCTTCCCGCCGCACGATTGCCGGCGCTTGGTAGCGCCGTCGATCTGCCGCTTGCATACGGCGCACTCATCCTCATGGCGATAGGCGCTCCGGCGGCGGCCGCCTTGATGCCGTTCGCGTCGCGGTTCGCGCAGATGGGATTCGATCTCTATGCAGTGGGCGGAATAGCAGCCGTCGTCGCTATCGCGCGGCTCGCAGCACGCTATCTTTTCACCTCGGAGGGCGAACGTGGAACCGAAATCGAGCATCGTGCAACTCGATAACCGTGGGCTCTCTCCACCCGAACCGATGATGCGCATTCTTGCGGCGCTCGAAAACCTCGGCGCGGAGGGCGTGCTCGTTGCGAAGATGGACCGCGAACCGATCTTTCTTTTCGCCGAGCTCCACGACCGCGGCTACACCTATACCTGCAATCCCGATGATAGCGGAGGCTATCTCCTGGAGGTAACCCGTCGATGAATATGACGCTTCGCGAGAGCGTGGAGGCTGCGCTCGGAACCGTTCTCGACCCCGAACTCGGCATCGATATCGTCTCCCTGGGGCTCATCTACGAAATTGAAGCTTACGAAAACGGCGCGGTTTCCATTCTCATGACGATGACGACACCCGGCTGTCCGATGCACGAGACGATCGCCGCCGATGTCGAGCAAACGGTGCGCGCGGTTCCCGGCGTACGCGATCTGCAACTCACCGTCACCTTCTCGCCGGAGTGGACTCCGGAGCGATTGAAGCCGCAAGCGCGACATATCTTAGGGAGATAGACGACCGATGATCCGCAATGAATACCGCGAACGGTGGGCGCGATGGCTTCCTTCGGCACTGGAGGCACTCGCAAAAGATCCACCGGATTTCCCCGCGGTTATGCCGGCATTTCCCCTGCCGGAAATCGATCGGGCAGCTTTTACGGTGCCCGGTAGCGATCTGCGCGTCGCGCTCGTTAGCTCGTCGGGGGCCTACGAGATCCCGATGCAAGCGCCGTTTTCCTCACCGTCAATCATCGGCGATGCAAGCTTCCGTAGCTTCGAGAGTAGCGTGCCCGCCGACCGCATCGCATTTGCTCACGAGCATTACGACCGCAGCTCTGCGCGTCGAGATGCCGAGTGCGTCTTGCCGCGCGAAACGCTCCGTTCGATCGGCGTGACGTTGACGCCGCACGTCATCAGTTGGAGCGGTTACCTCCTCGACTGGCCCACCTTTCTCGAAGCGACGATCCCGCAAATGCTCGCCCGAGTGCGCGCCGACGAAGCGAATGCCGCGCTGATCGTCCCGATATGACCCATGTGCCATAAGACGGCCGGTCTGGTCGCCAACATTTTTGAGAGCGCCGGCATCGCCACCGTCGTTGTGGGAACGATGGAGCCGCTACTGCGAACCGTTCCGCGCGCGCTGGTGACGGCGCACGGAGACGCGCCGATCGGGCCGCCGGGCGATCGCACGCGCCAGCGCGAGGTGATAGAACGCGCGGTCGCATTACTCCGTTCGGCGTCGCAACGCACGCTCGAACAAATATAGGCGCCGATGCACGGGGTCGTCGAGAACGCAAACGACGAACTCGTCCGCTTTCTCGAGCGCGTATGTCGGCGGTCGTTGACCCAGGTTCACGACGTTCCATATTTTTCTGTCGTAGAGTAGATAGACATTACAAACGTCGTCGCATGTTTCCATGCGACAGAGGAGCCACGATCTATGAACGAAACGGCCGAACTCGACGTACGGACGATCCCGCCCGCTCGCAAACACCCGACGATCCATGCGCGCCTCGAGGAATTAGCGCCGGGAGAAACATTAACGCTCCTCAACGACCACGATCCTCGCCCCTTGCGTTTCGAACTCGAGCACGACCATCCGGGAGCCTTTACTTTCGAGTACGCCGAGAGCGGCCCCGAAATTTGGCGGATCATTATTCGCCGTAGCTAGCGCCTCGGTTAGTGTGCGAGCGATTGCAGCAGTTCCGAGTAGGTGAGCGCGTGCAACACGATGGTGATCGGGCCTCCGGGGCGCAAAATCGACAACGTCGCGGTTGGGTTATTGAACTCCGCGGCGATCGCTTCGGGAGTCATCGTCGATGCATTTTTCCCGTTGATGCTCGTGATAATATCGCCCTGTCGAATGCCGGCTCGGTCGGCGGGACCGTTGGGGGCGACATCGCGAATGCGCATCCCATCGGGCACTTTGACATAAATAAGCATCGCATAGCGACCGGGAGCACTCGGGTCGAATGCGATGCCGGCGCTCGTGAGGCTATTCCACGCACCCAGATGCTGCGCGCGATAGGTCGAAAATTCGGTTAGTAATTGATCCATGAGATCGTTGCCCATATCCACGATCTCTTGGGTCGACGTACGGTGGGCGAAGGCGGGATTCTCGATTTTTTTCTTTTCGACGTTAAAATAGGTCGTACCGTGGCAATCGGCGATAAAAAGCGCGACGTCGACGGTAGCGACTTGCGAGTTAAAACTCCACATATAGCTCGGCACGACAACCCCGTCGACATTGCTATCTTCGCACGTTCCCGAGAGCGACCCGATGGACTCAAAATTGCGTTTCGTTAACTTCATCGGGATGAGATAGACTTCGTTACGATCGGTAAAAAACGAATGAACGCGCGACATTACCTTCGCGAGAAATTCGTCGTTGATCGTTTTCGCTAGTCCCGTCGCGGTTGCGTACGTTTCCAAATAATAGCCGAGGCGGTAGGCGCTCGAACTTCTCACGGGCGCTCCCGCCGTCGTTGTCGCGGTCGTATTCGTCGTGCCGTTGAGAACCAGCGCGACCGTCGCCGAACTTGGGCCGAATGCACTTCCGGGAAGCGCTTGTTCGAGCCCCCGCGCCACATAGCTGGGGTCGAGTTCGGCACCGTGAACGATTGCGATAACGTCACCGGTATGCGCGTCGAGAATCGGCGCCCCGCTATCCCCATGGTAGGTTGCAGCGTCGAACTGAATGAGCTCCCCATTCAAGCGAATCGCGCTGACCATCCCACCGTGAATCGACGGCCGGAGCGCGTCGCCGGCGATTTTCTTGAACGCGATCGTCGCCATCGGGTAGCCGATGAGCGCGATGCTCATGCCTTCGCGAATGCTCGCCGGTGGAGCGAGCTTCAACGTCGGCCGGTTACCGACGGGAACGCTCAGAATCGCGACGTCGCGCGCGTGGTCGCGCTTGACGATGCGCGCGGTATATCGTTCGCGCTCGTTGCTGTCGAAAATGACATCGACCTGCGACTCCCCTTCGACGACGTGATTCGCCGTCACGATGGTCGTATCCGTAGCGGTCGATGCGACGGCGAACCCGGAACCGGATTGCGTTCCCGAGGGGCCGAGCGCAACGATGAACACCACCGCCGGCTTTGCCGCCGCGACGATGCTTGAAAGATCGGCCGGAACCGGCGGCACGGTCGGGCCCACGCCGAGGAGCGCGATTCCGAGAACGAATGGGAGCAGGTAGCGCATCTTTCCCCTCCTTGCTTGCTTCAACATATCTCGGCGGGGAATCGATTTTGGGAAGGATTTGTGAATATCCAACCTTCGGGCAACTTTCTAGAACCCCGGAACGATTGAGGATGACATGGAACAGATCCGCGCACAGGCTCAATTCCCCGACGAACAGAGCGAGGACGGCCATTTCGTGCGCCAGCAAGACGCCTTCCGCGATTGGGTACGCGCGGACGGCAGTTCTCGCTACCCGGTCGTTCCCGGGCGCTACCATCTCTACGTCTCGCTCGCGTGCCCGTGGGCACATCGCACGATCGTCACGCGAGCGTTGAAAAAGCTCGAGCAAGCGATTCCCATGACGGTCGTCGACCCGATTCGCGACGACCGGGGCTGGCGCTTCGGCGAACGATTCCTCAGCGAGCTCTACCGAATGACCGACCCAAGCTATCGCGGGCGCGTGACCGTTCCGGTGCTCTGGGATACGCAAAGCCAACGCATCGTCAGTAATTCCGACGACGATATCATGCGTATGTTTGAAACGGAGTTCGATGCGCTCGGTGATGGATCGCTCGATCTCTACCCCATTGCATTGCGAAGCGAGATCGATGCATTAAATGAAGCGATTTTCACGGCGGTCAACGACGGGGTTTACAAGGCCGGTTTCGCCACGTCCCAAGCGGCGTACGAAGAAGCAGCGCACGCGCTCTTTGCCATGCTCGATCGGCTCGACGCACGCCTCGAAACGCGCCGTTATCTTTTTGGGGAGCGGCCGCTTGAAACCGACTGGCGCCTCTTCGTTACGCTCGTTCGCTTCGATGCGGTTTACGTCGGACACTTTAAGTGCAACCTGCGCCGGATCTCCGATTATCGAAATCTCTCGGGCTATCTCCGCGATCTCTACCAAATTCCGGGAATCGCCGAGACGGTGAATTTCGATCATATCAAACGCCACTATTATATGACGCACGACGATATCAACCCGACACGCATCGTTCCGATTGGGCCGATGTTGGCGCTCGATGCGCCGCATGGGCGCGAAAGACTTCACGGCACGCGCTGAAGCAAACGAGCCGCAGGGCTCTTCCTTTGCGGCCGACTACATGCAGAAGGGGCGCCCTTGCCCCGCCGCAAAGAGAGGCCCATGCGTCGTTTGATAGCCCTCTGCGTGGCTGCGTTCTTCCTATGTGTGCTCGCAATACCGGCGCACCCCGCGCTCGCTCGCCAAACGGAGTTGGTCGCCTACAGCGAGACCCCGGCGAGCGACGGAAGCGTACAGCTCATCCTCGATTTCGACGGCTTCGCGCCCTCCTCGCAGGTCGTTCACGCAAAGCGCAACGACGTCAAGGTGCTGTTGTTCGGTGTCGAACGCGGCAAGCGATTGCCCGGCATCTTCGATCCGGCGGGCGAAATCGTCTCCGCGAAAATCGCTCCGTTCGCCGGCGTCGGCTTGCTCGTCGATATCCGGCTCAAGAACGATGTGATTCCGCGCGTCGATACGGTCGGCTCGCGTATCGTCGTCCACATTCCCGCATACCGCAGCGACCAAGAAGCGCATCTTCCCGGGCCGGTTACGACCTCTGCCGAAGGCATTAAAGTCATCCCGCTCTCCTACGCCGATGTCAGCGAAATCGCCGGGTTGATCAAGGGCGGCGTCACCGTTCCTTCGGTCGACCATTTCCGCGCGCAATCACCATTTGCACAACCGACGCCGAACTCGTCGATCTCCTCGAGTTCGTCGAGCTCCACGAACACCGCTCCGAGCTACGTGACGCTGCCGACCTACGCGCTGCTTCCCAAGAATCGGGCGCAAGCCGTCTATATTAACGATCATGTCAGCGTCGATCGCCGGTTGAACGCGGTGATTTTGCGCGGCACGCCGGCCGAGATCGCGCCGTACGAACGATTGATTCGCCTGGTCGACACGCCGCAACGCAGCGTGCTCTTTCAGACGCAGATCGTCGAACTCACGCAGACCGGAGAGTACGATCTCGGCATCAACTACTCGCCGAACGGACAGCTCGCAACGGCGACCTTTAATGCGGGCACCGTCGCGGGCGCGGTGAGCGGAAACGGCAAACCCACCTCCGGCGTAGCGCTCTCCGCACAGCTACTCGCACTGCAACAGCAGGGCCAAGCGAAGATTCTCGCGCAGCCGCGCATCCTTGCGCTCGACAACCGCATGGCGGCGATTCTCTCCGGGGAGGCCGTGCCGATCTTCACCACGGTGGTCGTTCCCTCCGGCGGTACGACGATCGTGCAACAGCAACTGCAGTACGTCAACATCGGCGTCAGCCTCGAAATTCTTCCGCGCATCGCCGCGGACGGCGAAGTGACCGCCGATATCTTCTCGGAAGTATCGAGCATTCTCAGTTACGTGCAAACGGCGCCGCGGATTGCCGTGCGCCAAGAACTTACCGCCGCGACCGTCAAAGACGGCCAATCGGTGATCATCGGCGGATTGCTGCAAGACCAGGAGATCAAGACGCTCAGCAGAGTTCCGGGGCTCGGCGACATCCCGATTCTCGGCGCATTCTTCCGCCAGGTCAGCAAGACGAGCCAAAAGACCAACCTCTACCTCGTCATCACGCCGCACGTCCTCTCGAAGAGCTTCCACACCTTCGATCAGCCGAAGCCGACAGAGCCGCAGCCGTCGGTATCGCCGACGCCGACCGCGCATATCTCGCCGGCTCCATCTGCATCGCCGAGGCCGTAACGCAGCCAACGAAGCAAGCGCACTCTTATCGCGATTGCCATGCAGGGCCCGGCATCGGCGGGAGGTAAGGTCTCCGGATGATAAAACTCATTCGCGTTTTTGCAGGCGTCGCGCTGCTCTTGAGTTTTGTTCCGCGTGCGGCAAGTGCGACGACGCTTTTCCATCGGTTCGTCGTCTGGAACGATACCGCGCACTGCTTCACGATGACCGTCCAACAGCGCGACCAAAAAAAGCCGACGACGTTCGATCGCATACTGCCGCATAAAAGCTTCGATCAAATCGTGCATTTCGATCGTACCGTTCACGACTGGTTTCTCGAGTGGACGATCTGGAAATGCGATGCGCGGGGGGGGGTGTTAGCCCCAATCTCAAGCGGCTTCGTTATCGACAAGAGTCCCTACAGTATTTCAGATTTTGTCATCACGCCGTTGGCGTCGGGCTTCCAGATGCGTATCAAAAGCTAAAAACTATCCGGAGCTCGGCGCGAGAACATCGACGATGTGCTTGCAGGCTGTTGCGATGGAATCACCGCTGCACTTCTCGGCGACGTGGGCGCAGCGGTCGCGAATGCTCGCGTCACCGGTAAGGCGCTCGATCGCCTTTACCACCTCGTTCACGCGGTACTTCCTCGCCACGATCTTCACGGCGACACCCAATCGAACCGCGCGATTCGCATTGTCGAATTGGTCGTGAGCCATCGGACGAATCAATTGTAGAACCCCGGCCCTCAATGCCTGGCTCAAGCTACCGATGCCGCCGTGATGGACGAAGGCCGACGCGCGCGGCAACAACATACTAAATGGCGCGTACGCACAATGCACGACGCCGGGCGGCAGCGTCTCGGGAACCTGCTCGGCCACGTGCGTGAGAAGAACGCCGCGCTTACCGCTTCTGCGACATGCCTCCGCGGAGACCGAGAAAAACTCGTGGGATACACCGGTCGCCGTGCCGGCCGTAAACACGATCGGCGCTTCCCCTCCGGCGAGAAATGCTTCCAACTCCGCCGGCAGCGCAGCCGAGTTCCCATCGTAGAGAGGAAAGCCGGTTAGCCGCAAATGGGGCGTTCCATATCGATGAAGCGGAGCAAACCATTCGGGGAACAGGCCGACCAACGCATCGGAATCGTGAATCCAATGATTGAACGGTCGATCGACGGGAGACAGACCGAGGGCGATCCGTCGGCGATTCAGCGCCGCCCCGATGGTGGGATCGAGCAAGAACTTGTCGATGAGATACCAGGAACATTTTTTGAGCGCTCCTAGGGCGCCGTGCCAAGCCGCACTCGCGCCGCTGCCTGGAGAGCGTTCCGAGCTATCACGCACAATGGCGATGGGTTGCAGATGGATCGTCGCCGATGGTACAGCATGGATCTCCGCGAGCGAGCGGGCGCCGAAGGCCAGCACGGAATTCACGATGATGGTTTCGCCGGGCACGATCTCGGCGGTAATCGCCTCAAAGAGGCTCGGGTCCGAGCGATCCACTAAATCGGCGATCGCCTTGAGGCTCCGCAACGGATGATTGATGTGAGGGTTTCGCAGGACCTCGAGATATTCTTCGCGCGTTCCAACCCCGTAAAAAGATAGGCCGGCTTCTTCGACCAAGTCGGCAAAATATGCGGAGGCATAAAAGCGAACCTCGTGCCCGTTGCGTTGGAACTCCCGGCCGAGGGCGATAAACGGAAGAATGTCTCCGTGCGAGCCGCCGGCGACGACCAAGACTCTCATCGAATCACCACCCCTCCCAGCGAGCATCTCTGCTTGGCGATACTTAGGGCCGCGGCGAAGAGTTTCGTCTGTATTCGTCGTATCGGTCGATCGAACAGTCTCGCCGTGACTTCGCCCACTCATAAAATAGAAAAGCCCCGTAAAAACGGGGCTCAAGTGGTAGCGCCAACGGGAATCGAATTCTCGAAGTGGTGTCCCGGCAGCTCCCGGCCGTTACCAAAAACTCGATTTTCAGGGGATTCCGTATTTCTTGCTCGCGGCCGGTGCCAAGCGATTCCGGGCATTTCCCGCCAGTCCGTTAGACGATTGTTAGACGGCCAGATGAGGCCGCCGACCCCGGGAACATTGCAAAATGCCTCTTGACGGCGTCTCTTAAATCAACTACCATTCGGTTGTGGATCAACTGAACGTGACCTTCAATGCTCTTTCCGATGGTACGCGACGGGCGATGATCCACCGGCTCTCCCGCGGCCCTGCGACCGTGCACGAGCTATCGGAGCCGTTCGACCTCTCGCAGCAGATGATCTCTAAGCACATCGCGTTTTTGGTTCGCGCCAGTCTCGTCATAAAAGAAAAGCGCGGACGAGAAAGCGTGTGCGCGCTGCGGCCCCATACCCTGAAAACGGTGAGCGATTGGGCGCTGGGGTATCGCCAGCTCTGGGAAGAGCGTTTCGATAATATTGATGCGATCGTTCACCGCATGAAAGAATAGGAGGCAGAACATGGCAGAAAACACCGCCGGTGAGGTCGAGCGCATGGTCGTCGAGAGAATCTTCGACGCACCGCGAGAACTGCTCTGGAAGGCATATACGAACCCGGAGTACGTCCAGCAATGGTGGGGGCCGAACGGCTTCACCTCACCGTCGTGTCGAAGCGACTTTCGGGTCGGCGGCAAGTTCCTGTACTGCATGCGCACGCCGGACGGCCAAGACTTCTGGACCGGCGGAGAATTTCATGAAATCGTTCCGCACGAGAAGATCGTGTTTTCCATGTACTTCGCAGACGAACATGGCAACAAGATTTCGCCGGAGCAGCTCGGGATCGAACACGAGGCAATCGATGGTGCACGCGATGTCGTGCTCTTCGAAGATCTGGATGAAGGCCGTTCGAAGATTACGCTGATCGGTAACGAGCCAATGGAGAACGCTCGTACGAGCGGACAGCTCGAAGGTACAGAGCAAATGCTCGACAAGCTCGCGGTCGTCTTATCGCACCTGTAGCCGACCACCATTAAGAGCCCGAATTTCGTAAGCGATTCCGGGCTCTTTTTTGGTAGCGCCAAGGATCATCGAACTTCCTGCGCGTCGCACGACTTTGGCGATTTCATCCTGATTTGGAGCCTCTCGGTTCCGTTTTCCCTCTTCGCCCCGCCTCGTTGGCTGAGATTGGGCCGACGGAGGCGCGAGTGATGTCAAGACGGCTTCTAAACTACGCTGTCGAGCATGCTGGAACATCATGGTAAATCGAGTTGTAAGTCAAGTCCCAAATCTGTTGTTCATTCGATTCAGAGTTCGTGAGCGCTTCGGAGCCGTTCTGAACCGGAGCGATCTTCGGTGTGTGTCTGGCTGCGCGCCACTCGTGGTAATCGTCCATCGCAAGATACACGCGGCTCTATCACTCGTCGGACGTCTCGGCGAGCGACGCCCCGATCGTTCGCAAGGCGGATGCGTCGCTGGGGCATTCTCCGCACAACAAACGCACGCATTCGCGGCGGCCATTGGCCCGGATTTACGGGGCTAAGTCAAACTGCTAACCCGCCAATTTGCTAGCCGCCGTCGCACAAAGCGTTGTGGCAGCCAAAAAAGGTCAGCACAACGAAGAGGAGCATCGTCACCGTGATGGCGCCAAGTCCCAAGCCGGCGACGACCGCCAGGCCCAAGAGCGTCAAGCGTTTCCTCCGACGGATGATACCGGCTACGACAACGCCGGTCGCACCGATGACCGTCGCGATCGCAATCACGACGCTGGAGGTCGAATTCCCGGTTGCAAATTGATAAGTACAGAGAACGCACACGAGGAAGCCACCTGCGCCTCCGGCAACCAACGGCTGCCACAATGGCCTCGGTCGTGCCGTAACGACGGAGGGCGTTAGCGAATCGTTCTCGATGGGTGTTCCCTGCCGTCCATAGCTTCTACAATAACACCAAGGTCGAGAACCGTCCATTACGCTACGCTACCGCCGATTATGGGACATCGAGCGGGTCTCGAAATTGGGACATGAGGCGGGGACCGCTGAATTTTGGTGTTTGAGCCACACTTTCATGACGTGAGAAAAGCGGCGCCAAAGCCGGAACCGGCCGCGCTGCTTTCTTCAGTTCCGGGATCTCTCAGCGGGCGAATGCGCGCGATGATCCAGGCAAGCGCCGATACAATGAGGCATGCTCCCGCCGTCGAGATGATGGTGTTTAGCGCTTCCCCATTTTCGAGCTCGGCACTTCTTCCGAAGACGAGTGCCGCTCCACTGAGGAGCGTTCCGGCGGTGAAGATCAGCGGCGTGCGTAGCTTCTTGAGGATCATCAAAGGTGTGCTTCCAGATTCCAGCGGGAACCGCTCAAGTTGTACTCGTCGCCGCAGGGCCACTCACCTACGCGGTGTCCGCGTGTAGAAGCCGCTGAAGGTAACGTTCAGCCCGCCGCATTGGCCATTCTCTTCCGCAGCGAGCACGTGCCGGAAGAGCCAGAGTCGGACCGAGCAGCCTGGCGTGTCGCTCGGCGTGAGAACGACTTCCCTCTCATCGGCGACGAACCGCGCCGTAAACGTGCCGACATTCACCCCGCCGCTCGCGACCCGCGCTGGGTCGTCGCCGCCCCACGTCGCGATCCCCGTGATCGCGAGGGCACCGCCTGTGGCGGCATGGATATCGAGTTCCTGTTCGTTGCCCCACGTCGATGTCGACCAATCGCCGAGCCATGCAGCGCGCGGGGAAGGCGAGGATGATGCCTGCACGAGCAGCGCGCGCGGTAGCCATCCTTCCGTGACGGACTGCGACGAAGGACCGTTGAGAAAGGCTGCGCACGCATAGGCGCCGACTTCGTGCGTCGCTAGCACCCTGTCGCCACTCACGAGGTAGGAGCGACTGCGACAGCGAGCCGTCGCTGCGGGACAGCCAGGCCCATCCGCGACGAAGTACGCGCGTTGGACGCCGGCACGTACCGCCAGCAGATGCGCCGGCGTATCCACCAAGAGATCCCAGATCGGGTGGCAGGGCTGCGTCGCAGGCTCGCCCGACGCCGAGGCGCCGGCACAGAGCGCCGCCGCTGCAAGAACGCAGCAGACGACGATGGATCTCTCAACAATGACACGGGCATTTCGAATCGCCGATACCACGATGACGTCCCTCAAAATGCTGTAAAAGCCCTGTGGCGAAGAAGCACCGTTTCGGTTCGGAAGATTCATTTTGCAAACTTCTCAACTCAAAGGGCGAAACGGTGGCCGATCACGATGTTACCCTATCTGAATCGCTGATACCAGACCACCTCGAGCGCCCCAACGCCCTGGCGCAGCTCAAGGACGGATACTCACGAATCGCCGTAACTACCGAAAACGGCCAAGGTGGTAACGCTCGCGAGAAATTGACCCCTTTTCGCTACTGGAAAATTGACCCCCAGGGGGCTACTCTTGGCCGTTATCCGTCGTTTTCCCGTGCCGCTGGCGGGCCTTGAGCCGCTGGCTTTCGCCAGCGAACTCAAAGACCGCGCCATGGTGCACGAGGCGATCGATAACGGCGCTCGCTGCCATCGGATCGGGAAAGATATTCGTCCAATCGGTGAACGCGAGATTCGTACTGATCGCGACGCTCTGCCGTTCGTACCGGCGCGAGATGACTTGAAAGAGTAAGTCGGTCGCTTCTCGTTC
>JAJZED010000001.1:0-22239 GCA_021805775.1 bacterium
GCGTTTGGCTGCGTTCTTGCTATGCTTGCCCATGAAGGTCGGTCTCCCTTGCACCTCTGAGTGCGCAACGCGGGTGTTCTTTCGAAAACCGCTTCGGTGACCGGCCTTCTCATCCCATCTACTCGGGGTGACAACCGCGGCGGGTGCGAGCCCTCGATACGCCGCCCTGCGGGCGGCTACTCGGGGTGACAGAACGTAGCGGCATCCCTGGGCGCTTAAATGTGGTCGGTGCTCCAGACCGGGTCGCCGATGCCGGTGCCGCTCGAGGAACGCACCCACGCGTGCCCCGCTCTCGAGAGCGGGGCGACCATGAAGATCGCATCTTTGCGGCGGCGAATGCTCCCGCGCGGCAGCATTCTGCGAATCGGTTCGGGGGGGAGCCAGCCGACGATTCGGCGCAGGTCGCCCGCCGCCGAGCGCAGGAACGGAGCGATGAAATCTCGCTCGCGCTCGTCTCGAATGCCGAGTTCGTCGACGATGAACGAATCGTGTGCCGGGCTGCGAACCCCCGTTACGTACGCATCGACGCGGGTGCCTTCGCGAAGGACGAAGGTAAGCACGTCGCCACCGGGATGCTCCGAGCCGTGTCGCGTTCGCAGATAGAGCCACTCCCAAAAAAGCGGCGTACGTTTGAAGCTCCACGGGCGCAACCGTTCGTGCCGCGAAAATAAACGACGAATCGCGGCGTAGTCCTCCGATGTCGCTTGTTTGATGGTCATGCGGGCGTGTGGCAGGTCGTCGGCGCGAAGCGAAAATACGCGCGATGGGAACGCAACGAACCCGAGCGTTTCATAAAATGTCGGCGATATATCGCTGAAGAGGTAGAGCGCATCGCTGCCCGCTGCGTGCTCTCGATCCATGAGCGCCGCCAGCATCGCGCTACCGTATCCCCGGCCGCGTAATTCATGAGGAGTAAATACCGCCCCGATCCCAACGGTTTTTAAGGTCCGATCGCCGATGCGAATCTCGCGTTCGTAGCATTTACAGCTCGCGCAGAGGGCCGCACCGTCGTACAGGCCGACCGTTGAATAGTGGCTTCGCCCGTAACCGCTCCGAGCTAGTTCAAGCGTGTGTCGAACGTAGGTCTCGAAGTCGCGGCCGGCCGCCCACAACGGCTCCGTGAGGGGAAGAACCGCGCGCGCGTACGTCGTTGGATCGATGGAACGAAGTGCGAGCGTCACCGCCGGTATTCCTCGAGAAATTCCGGCGTATTGATCCCGCGCGTCGGGCGCCCGGAAGCCGTTAACAAAAGCGCAGAGTTCGCGCGCGAGCGGGCAAAGGCGAAGAGCCTTCGTTCCTGTTCGATGTGGCGCTCTCGTAGTTTATAGCGATAGTTTACGTAGGCATGCTTGGCAGCCCGCGTGCTCTTTGCACCACCGGCGTTCTCGCGTGCGGCGAGTCCGTAAGTCGGGGTAAAAAGAAAGGCCGGCGGGACGTAATACGCCGGGAATAGGCCGGCTTGTAACGAGGGTATGGCTACGGCCTCGAATGAAAGCCCGGTCGCAGCATCGATCTCGGCGATGGTGACGAACCCTTCGCGACGACGATATTCAACGTCGGTTCTTTCGCGCTCTGCGACCTCGTGCAGGTGCTCGCAGAGCGAGAAGAGGGCGGCGATGCCATATCCGGCGTCGCAGTCGGCGATGCGCGAGCGAAGAGCGCCGAGGAGAATTTGCCGCGAACGCTCGCGCGCTTCACCCTGCGCCCCCGACGGCGCGAGGCCTTCGTTCCAGATCGCATCTATTGCATCGAGGAGCGGCGCCGATGCTACAAGCTCGCAACTACGGGCGTGAAATGCGCGCAACCAGGCGATACGTTCGCGAGCGAGCTCGCTCAAAAATGGGTCGGCTGCGCCCGACAGAACGTTGTCGCCGAGACGGATCGCTTTCGCGCGAGCATCATCGCTCGTGCGTTCGGCGCCGTCAAAGAACGAACTTTGGTCGCTCGCCGCCTTGCCGCAGAGCGATGCGATGCTCGCGTCGGAGAGCGCGATCCGAGGCCCTTCGAGGATCCGCAGCAAGGCGCCGTGTGCGTACGGGTCGGCGACCCAGCAAAGAAGCGCGAATGCATCGAGAATCTCCGGCAGTCGAAAAAAATTGCATCGTCCCGCGCGCGCAGTGGCGATTCCCCGATCGTGCAAAGCGTGCTCGAAGCGCACTCCATCGTCGAGATCGCGCAAGAGGATCGCGATATCCTCGGTGGCCGTTCCCGCCGCGATTCGTTCGTCGATCCAGGCGACGACGCGTTGTGCCTCGCTTTCGCGATTCGGAGAGCGCTCGACGGTAGGGCGCACGTCGATCCGAGCGCTCGCCGTCAATCGTTCGCTCTCTCCATCGGCGAGACGCTCGACGCGAGCCCCCTGCATGGGGCGATGGGCCCCTTCCTCATCGCAGGCTAAAATCAGTCGAGACGACGATCCTTCCACGAGCGCGGAGAGAAAGTCGTGCATCCGTTCGTCGCAGTGCTCTGCGTCATCGACGAACACCGCATCGAATGCAAAGGTGCCGCGCGCTTCGGTCGCCGGATTGCTCCGAAGCCATGCCGTTGCGAGCGAGAGCGTCGCAAGCCGGTCGGCGAGATGCTCCCCCTGTAAAGAGGCTTCGAAACGCGCGTAGAGTTCGGCGACGATTTTTGCGAGGTCCATTTCGCGTCGGTGCTGTCGGAGAAGCTCTTCGTTGTCGACTTCGAGCGAACCGCGCGCGGTATCGTTGAGATAGGCGAGCAGCGATGGAGAGCTCAAATTCGGCGGATGTGCGTAAAAAGCGGTGGCACCTCGTGCGGCGCGCTCGACGACGTCGCGAGGAGCGATTGCCGCCCGCCGAAGCCGCTCGACTAAGTGGCGGGCGTGTTCGAGAAAGCGCTCGGGCGAACGAAGCTCGGCGACCTCGACATCGATCGTGGCTTCGGTCGGGGGCCAGTTGCCGGCGAAGAGATCTTCGGCCGCGCGCTCGAATACGCGGTACGCCGATGCTTCGTCGATAGCACGCAGCGCGGGATCGGCGAAGTGCGCGATCTCGGCGGCGAGTTCGCCGATCTCGGCGACCGGGACTGCACGTTCTGCGATGGGGCGAAGGCGCGAGCGGAGGTTCGCTGCGCTGCTGCTGCCGATGCCGAGAAGTATGACCTGCGACGTCTTCGCAGCCTCGATAGCGCGCGCAATGAGTTGTGTGGTTTTTCCGCTCCGCGCGCCGGCGCGTAACACGAGCATGTCGTTCATCGCGAAAAGCGCTCCGGTTCGGGTTGCGGGCGGGCTCGGCAGGCAAGCGTATAGACGCAATACGCGCACGCATCGGGGTCGGTGCTGGCCGCGAACTGGGAGATGCGGTCGCTGCGGATCTCCGTTCCGAGTTCGACCATTCGGTCGCGCGCGCGTTCGAGGTCGGCAATGGAGATCGTGCCGCGTGCCCCGTTATCTCTGAGCGGAGCATCGGCGGAAACGACTTCAAGTTCGATCGGGATGACGGGAACGGTGTGACCTTTCAAGGGGACCAATGCAAGGCGCGAAACGGCCTCCCCGGCGAGTTGTTGCGACCAATAGTAAAACGGTAATTGAAAGTCTTCGAATTTCCGCACGCGCTCGCGATACTCTTTAGCACTTCCGGCGATCGATCCGGTTTTGTAATCGATGACCGCAAGGCTGCCGTCGCGCTCGAAACGATCGATCCGATCGATGAAACCGACGAACTGTCGGTCGCCGATGGTGGGAGAGACGCGCCGCTCGATGCCGACAACTTCAAACGGCATTTGCTCGGCGCGTTCGCAGAGCCAATCGATATAACGAAGTGCGGTGCGTCGTGCCCGCTGCTTCTGCAACTCGACCTCTACGACGGTATCGAAGGTCGGCCGCGCATCCTCGAACGCTTCGATAACGAGCGTATCGAGCCGCCGCTGCATCTCGGTGCGAAGAGCTCCCGACGGTCGGGCGAACTCGGAATGGAAACGCTCGAGGGCGGCATGAAATGCGGTCCCGTAACTTGCCGCGGGAGAGTTCGGCTCGTCGATGGGGTCACAAACGTAGCGAAAGAACCAGCGTCTCCGACAATCGACGAACATATTGAGCGCCGATGCGCTAAAGGGACGATTCGGCGTCGGAACAGGTCGCTGCGGCTCGGGTGCGAGTGCGCTCGCCGGGGCGGCGCCTACGACGAACGCTGCTTCGGCTCTTGCGTTGCTCTGGGGCGGCGATTCGAGAAGGCTTTGAAGGGGGACTGGATCGTCGTTCGCGCGCGCGTTCCGTACCGCGGCCTGCCAGCCGAGGAACGCTTCGCGTTCGTCCGGCTCGCGCAGCAGGGCGAGATCGGAGAGCTCGGCGAGCGGGCATCGCTTCGCGCGCGCCAGTGCGATCGCCGCCGTCGCGGAGATCGACGAGATCGGCGGATAGGCGAGCAACAGTCGTTCGAGCGCGGCCCGGTCACCACGGTTCGACCACGCGAGCGCGTCCTGCGCGATCGTCGGGCGGAGCATTGCAAACTTCACGTGCTGCTATGGTTTCAGGAAGAGGCTTCGTCCCCTCCCACGAAGTCCCGCAAAAAGTGAGGCCTTCTTTCATGAAACGAATTATCGTCGGCATTAGCGGCGCGAGCGGAAGTGCGTATGGATACATGGCGTTGCAAGCGCTTCGTGCGATCGGCGGAGTCGAGACGCACCTCGTGCTGAGTTCCGCCGCTCGGCGAACGATCGAACTGGAGACCGATCTTACCGTTGAAGATTTTCACGCGCTGGCCGATATCGCGTATCGCGACGACGATCTTGCTGCGGCGATTTCAAGCGGATCGTTTCTTACCGACGGCATGATGATCGTGCCGTGCTCGATGAAGAGCGCGAGCGCGATCGCCTATTCGCTCAACGATAATTTGCTCGCGCGCGCCGCCGATGTCTGCTTGAAGGAGCGCCGACGCGTCGTACTCGTCGTTCGCGAGACACCGTTGCACCTCGGCCACTTACGTACGCTCGCACAACTTGCCGAGATCGGCGCGACGATTCTTCCGCCGGTGCCGGCGCTCTATGCCAACCCGCGTAGCGTTGACGACATCGTCGCGCACACCGTTGGAAAAGTGCTCGACCAATTCGGCATACCCAACGAACTCTTCAGGCGTTGGCGGAGCCCAGAAGTCGTTCCGCCAGCGCGACGTCACTGAGCCGATCGACGTTCACGCCGAATTCGGGAAAGGGCGAGGGAATCGCTCGAACCGAGGCCCCGACGATCGCGCTCGCGCGCGCTTCGGCGCGTTCGATACTGAGTTGCCCGACTGCATATCTCGCGAGTAAGCCCCAACCGAAGAGCCTGGCAAGACGGAGCGGAGATTTACGCGCGGCGCCGAGCCGCTCGATAAACGCATCGAGCCGCGGCAGCGCGCGCGGCTTTATCGCTATGGCACCGCCCCCGCAGTAGCGCCCCTCGCGCATGCGTGCCCACGTATGCGGAACCTCGGGAAAGCGGCGCACGTGTACGCCGTACTCGACGCATCCGTACCCGATATCCGCGTCGGCCTCGGCCGCGCGCGCGACAAAATCGTCGACCGCGGCGACCGAGAGCATCGGCAGATCGCTCGTCCAGACGGCGACGATTTCATCGGGAGGAAGGCCCGCGAGACCGGAACGCAGCGAGTCGCGAATTTTTTCACCGTCGGGAACGATCTCATCGGCTAGCGCGAACGCTTCATGTCCGCGCGCGCTCTGCGGAGCGACGACACGGATCGTTGCTATTTCCGAGGAGGCTCGCAACGGCGCGAGCGTTCGCTCGAGTAACGTGCGCCCGGCAACGAGCGCGAACGCCTTATTCGGCGCATCCGGCGTCGTGGCGGCAATCGCGTCGTGCGGCCCACCGGCGAGGACGACGCACCTCATACCGGCGCTCCCCGCCAGGCGACGTTGGAACAAAACGCGGCGACGTAACGGCGATATTCCGGCGGCAGCGCGATGCGTTCGGCCGCAGCGGCTGCATCGTCGAGCCGTTCGTAGAGCGCGAAGAGGCTCGAACCCGATCCGGAGAGGAGCGCTCGCGAAGGGCCCGCTGCCTCGATCGCCGCCGCCGCTCGTGCGATTTCGGTGTGGCGAGCGAGGGCGTCATCGTGAAAATCGTTGCCGAGCATTTGCGTGAGCTCGCGAAAGTCGGCCCGCTGAAGCGCTGCGAGCGCCCGAAGCCCGAGGCTCTCGTTGCGAGGGCGCTGCGAGCGTTCGCGTTCGTCGAGAAGCCGAAAGGCCTCCGCCGTGGAGATCGAGGTCGGCGGCTTGACGACGAGCGCGGCCCACGCGGGGATCGCGCCCGTCGGGGTTACGCGCTCCCCGCTCCCTTCGACGAGCGCCGCCCCCTCGGCGAGAAAGAACGGAACGTCGGAACCGAGGGAGCGCGCGGTCGCGAGATCCTCCCAATCGGGGAGCGCGCCGAAAAGTCCCGCTCTCGCGGCAAGTAAGAGAGCTGCGGCATCGCTGGAACCTCCGCCGAGCCCCGCCTGCACGGGGATCCGCTTGCGCAGCCGTATTCGGAGGTTGCGAATTCCGATCGCGCGCGCCGCGCGCAGTACGAGATTGTCGTCGTCGGCGAGCGCGGGCTCGTCGCACGTAAAAATCAAACCCTCTGCGGGCTCGGTCTCGATCTCGTCGTAGAGCGCGACCGGGACCATGAGCGAGCGCAGCCCGTGATAGCCGTCGGGGCGCTTGCCGAGCACCTCGAGGGTAAGGTTGATTTTTGCCGGAGCCCTAAGAAGCGAGCGATTCATCGTTGGAATTGACGATTGTCGAAAGAGCGCAGGCTTCCTGGGCGAATAGAGGCGCTATGCGTTCGAGTTACGATGCCCAGCGGAATGAATTCTGCGCCTATGTCATGCACGAACGCGAGACTCCGTACGGCCTTTTGCTGGGCAACTTCAAGTCCTACGCTCAATCGACGGCAAAGGCGGGCGTACGCGGCCTTTGGGATGCCGATAGCGATCGCATTATCTTCGGGACGCATCAAATCGCTTACCGTTTGCGCGATGTCGGCGTCACCTACTTTCCGCATGAAATCGAGCGCACGTTCACTTTTCTCCCCTACGCGCAGCTCTCGGAATTTACCTTAGGCGAGCGAATTCACGTCACCGAAGCATTTTACGTTCCGCACGGACCGAAGTTCGATCGCAGCGTTGCGTTCGTCGTCGATCTCACGCTTTATAATCCCGGCGACGCTGCCGTGGAGGTCGCCGTCTTTCCGTGGGCGCTACTCGTCGGGCAGCGTTTTTATGGGGAGACTGAGGTCGATGTCGACGCGGGGGTTATCGACGGCAGCATTCACGCGGTAAATTCAACGCTCGGCGCGCAACGCTGGTGGGGAGGTTCGCGCGAACCCTACGCGGCGACCGTCTCGGTTCGCGAACAAGCATTGCTCGCGCAGATGCGAACCGGAACGTTGTTGGAGGAAGATGCAATCGTCGAGGCTTTCGTCGAAAGCGGAGACACGGCACGCACGTCGAGCGTTCGCGGGCGCATCTTCGGCGCGATGGAATATCGCATCGCCGTCGAGCCGGGAGCGCGTTCGTTGTTACGGCTTGCGGTCGTGTTCCACAAAGACGGTGATGTCGATTTGCGCCCGCGTTTCAAAGACCTTTTGAACGATTCAAAAGCGCTTCACGATACGCAACGCTATTTCGCCAAGCGGCTTGCAGACGCACGTTTTCTCACCCCCTCGCAACGGATATCGCGCGGAGTCGTCTGGGCAAAAGCGAACATGTTGCGCATCATCAAGGAGTATCCAATCGGCTGGGGATCGACGAATTCGCCGCCCTCCGATATCTTGGTCTCGCGCGATACATCGTGGTTCGTGCATGGATTCGATTATTTTCTGCCGGAATTCAGCCGCGACGCGATCGAAGTGTTCAATCAACATATCGAAGAAAGCGGCTTGATGATCGAATACGTTCGCGGCGTCAATGCGTATAAAACGGCATACGATCTCAATATTAACGACGATACGCCGCTACATTGCATCGCGATGCTGCACCATTATAATGCGACGCTCGACGAAGCCTGGGTGAAGTCGCGCATCCCGATCGTTCGCAGGCTCGCCGACTACCTGCTCTCTCAGCGCGACGAGCGCGGCCTTCTCTTCGGAAAGGCGCAGGGCGTCGATATGTACGGCATCAGTTCGTGGCGCAACATCATTCCCTATTACAAACTCGATGGAGCGGTCACCGAAATTAACAGCGAAGGCGTTTTTGCGCTTGAGGCCGCGGCGATTCTCTGCGCGGTCGCCGGCGACCAGGATGCATGGCAGCGCTACTCCGACGAGGCGCAATCGTTGCGCGAAGCGACGATGAGTTATCTCTTCGACGACGACACCGGCGCATTCGTTCTCAATATCGACCAAAACGGCGACTTTCAAGATAGCTTTACCGCCGATGAGATATTCCCGGTGCTCTTCAACGTCGCCGACGCCGGCGAACGCGATGTCATTCTCAAGCGCCTCTCGGAGAGCGATTTTACGACGCCGGTCGGCCTGCGTACCATCTCGACCGCCGACCCGTGGTATTTCCCGTCGTTCGGTTTCGGTTTGCTCGGCGGCGTTTGGCCCGACCTGACGCTCTGGTATGTCGTCGCGTTGGCGCGCAACGGCGGCATCGACGAAGGGGTCGGCTTCCTGGATCGCATTTACGAAGCGATGGAGGGCGGAAGCCCCCGCAACACCGTGCCCGGCGAGTTCGCAGAATGGTTCGACGGCGGCTCGCTGACCAATCGCGGCATGTATCTTTCGCCGTGGACCGGGGCGAAGTACCTGTGGGCGGTCGCCGAGACCGTCGGTGGCTTCGACGGCTATCGCACGAGCGGCCGGCCGCACCTCAATCCGTTGCGCCCGACGGGCTGGAACTGGGTCGCCGGCGTCAACGTGCGCTGGGGCGGGAAGCGCTGCACCTACGTCGTCGATTTCGAGCGCGCGACGATCTCGACCAACTCCCCCGATCTCTCCGCCGAGGAGCCCTATCGTATCGTCGATGCCGGGCGCGACGTGAGCGACGAGGTAACGGTCTCGCCGGTCGAGATCGGCGCGGTCGCCTTCGAAGCCCCCGGTGGGAGCGTGACGATCTTCGTGCTCAACGATGACGAAGAGGAGCGCGACGCGATCGTCGAGTTCCGGGGAAGCACTCGGCGCGTCGAGCTCGCAAAAGGCGCCGTCGCGAGCCTCGTCATCGGCGGGCGGTAGTCGAGAGCGCCACCTCGGCCGCCCGGCGCCTGTTGTCGCTGAAGGAAGTTGCACCCCCTGGTACGATAGGGGCCGACCCAAAACTTGCGATAGGAGCGACCCGGTGGAACAGAAAGGTACTCTCACAGTCAAACGCGGCTTGGCCCAGATGCTCAAGGGCGGCGTCATCATGGACGTCGTGACCCCCGAGCAGGCGGTCATCGCCCAAGAAGCCGGGGCGGTCGCAGTCATGGCGCTCGAACGCATCCCCGCCGATATTCGCGCGATGGGCGGCGTTGCGCGCATGAGCAATCTCGAGTTGATCCGTTCGATTATGGACGCGGTGACGATTCCGGTGATGGCGAAAGTGCGGATCGGCCATATCGCGGAGGCACAGGTGTTGCAAGCGCTCGGCGTCGATTTCATCGACGAGTCCGAAGTGCTCACCCCCGCCGACGATAAGTTCCACCTTGCCAAGAACGATTACACCACCCCGTTCGTCTGCGGCGCGCGCGATTTAGGCGAAGCCTTACGGCGCATCGCCGAGGGTGCGGCGATGATTCGCAGCAAGGGCGAGGCCGGTAGCGGCAATATCGTCGAAGCGGTGCGCCACATGCGCGCGATCGGCGACGGAATTCGCGAACTCACCGTCGCTCCGAAAGAAGAGCTCGTCGCGCGAGCGCGCGACCTCGGTGCCCCGCTCGACCTCGTTACCTACGTCGCCGAGCACGGGAAACTTCCCGTCGTGCTGTTCTGTGCCGGCGGCGTTTCGACGCCCGCCGACGCGTCGCTGATGATGCAACTCGGAGCCGAAGGGATCTTCGTTGGAAGCGGCATCTTCAAATCGAACGATCCGAAAGCGTTCTCGAAAGCGATCGTTGCGGCGACCACGCACTACGAAGATCCCAAGGCGGTCGTCGAGGCCTCGCTCTCGCTCGGGCGCGATGCGACGGCGATGGACGGAATCGATCTACGGAAGGTTCCCGAGAGCGAACTCCTCGCATCGCGTGGCGTCTAAACCGCAGGTCGGCGTTCTCGCGCTTCAGGGCGACGTCGACGAACATATCGCCGCGCTCGAACGCGCCGGAGCGACGGCGCGTGCGGTGAAAACGCGCGCCGCGCTCGACGCGAGCGACGCGCTGGTTATCCCCGGCGGTGAATCGACGACGGTGATGAAATTGCTCGATCGGTTCGCACTCGTCGATCCGCTGCGCGCGCGCGTGCGCGCCGGGATGCCGCTCTGGGGAACCTGCATGGGCATGATCGTGATGGCGCGAGCGGTCGCCGGCCTCGAACAGCCGACGCTCGGGTTACTCGATGTGAGCGTGCGACGAAATGCGTTCGGGAGGCAGAACGATTCCGCGGAGGTCGATCTTGCGATCCCGGCGATCGGAGAGAAACCCTTTCCGGCGATCTTTATCCGCGCTCCGTGGATCGAGAGCGCGGCGGCCGACGTGGAGGTGCTAGCGTCCTTTGGCGGGCACGGCGTGATGGTGCGGCAGGGCTCGCTCCTCGGCACGAGTTTCCACCCCGAGCTTACCGCCGACCCGCGGGTGCATCGCTATTTCTTGGAGATGCTCGCGCCCTAAAGCCCTATCCATAGGGGCGTTCTCTTGCAATCGCGAAAGAGGCCCTATCGTGTCGCAGCAAGAGGCGCCCAGTAGGGAACTGGTTGACTCGGCGGACCGGGCAGAGATGCCGACGGTCGATCGCATGCTGCTCGAAACCATTACGACCCTCATGCTCTCGGCGCATGCGTATCTCGGCGAGAGCCCCGAACGCCCTGCCGACCCGCCCTCGGCCGAAATCGCGATCGACGTTGCGAGTTTTGCGTTCGAAAGGGTGAAGGAGAGGTTGAGTAGCGACGAACGCCTGGCGCTCGTACAGATGCTCACCGATATCAGGTTGCTGTACGTTCGAAAGCGAGACGCGTAACGTGTCTCGCTTTTTTGCTTTTTTGAGGGGTTGGAAATGAGCGAGGTACTCGTTCTCAACTTTACCTATGAAGCGATCAACGTCACGTCGTTCCAGCGTGCGGTGAAGATGATCTTTGCCGGGAAGGCCGAGATCGTTCACGACCGCGACCGGCGGATTAACTCGGCGAATTTTGCGATGCGAATGCCGTCGATCATTCGGCTGCTCTACTACATTCGCCGTCCGCGTCAACGCGTCGCGTTAACGAAGAAGAACGTGTTAATCCGCGACGATCACACCTGCCAGTATTGCGGCAAGCAGGGCGACCGACTGATGACGGTCGATCACGTCGTGCCGAAATCGCGGGGCGGCCCCTCGACCTGGGAGAACCTCGTCTGCGCCTGCATGCGCTGTAACAACCGCAAGAACGATCGCACGCCGACCGAAGCGAACATGGATCTGCAGCGCAAGCCGCGCCAGCCGAAGTACATCCCGTGGATTCAGGTCAAGCGCAATACGCTGCCCGACGAGTGGGGCAAGTTCTTGTTCCTCTACAACGTCTCGATCGAAGAACGGATCGAAACGGCGTAACCTGCGCGCAGATTAGCTACGAATTCGCGCCGTTACATAGGCGATTGGAATGCCGAATGAGAGAATATGCGCCGCGAGGAGATTTGCGATGCTCGAAATCGTCGCCGGCGGGGAGACGGCGTGCCCGAGCGGGACAACCAACCAGCGCATGGCGAGCATCACGACGGCACCCAAGAGGATGCCGCGCAAGAGAAACGATCGCTCCGCGCGCTCCTTTCGCTCGAAGAGCATGACGTAAAGTGCAGCCCACGCGAGGCTGACGACGAGATCGAAAAAGAGGCCGAGCAGGGCGCTGGCAAAGCCCCCGGAAAAGGCCGCCGCGCCGAGCGCGTTCGATGCATCCCATTGAAAGAGTTGGAGTGGCGTCGCGGCGTGCTGGAGCGAGAGCAGCACCGACATGTAGATATCGATGCCGATCCACCCGACGATCCCCGAAAAAAGAATTCGTCTAACGAGAACGTTTCGTATCATGAAGGCGCCTCAGAGCCGGGATGACGGTCAGCAACGCATAGGCCGCGAGAATAGCGGCCCCTTCGTCGCGGCCGATCGGTGCGACGTTCAGATGAAATCCGGCGACCGCACGGTCGAGAACCACGATCCCGACGGCGAAGAGCGTGAGCTCTAGTGCGAAGCGCGCGACCCGCGGCACCGGCGGAATATCGGCCTTGACGGCGATATACGCCGTTGCCGCCAGCGAGAGCGCGACGACGAGCATCGCGATGATGACGAGCGTCGTCACGGCGTTTCGGTTCCGGGCAAGGGCGATGCACAGCAGAACGCTCGCTTCCACATCGTCTCGACGCGCTCGCGCGTCGGTTTTTCAATAACCGCTGCGACGAAGCCGTCGGGGCGAATGACGATCGCACTTGGATGTTTGAGTAGCCAGCGCTTCGGCGGCTTGGCGAGCGCGAGCGATGTCACTCCTTCGATCTGCGCTCCGCCGCAGCAGAGCAATGCCGCGCGCCCGCGCCGCTCTTCGTTAATGCGCCGACCGTTGTCGAGGGCGACATCGCCGATCCGTCGCCCGGCGAGCGGATGCGAGGTATCGACATCGGGCGATCGCGTGTAGCGGCCGTCGAGCATTCCCAAGGTCCGGCACGCCTTTCTGCGCATACCGCGTGCGCGGAGGCTTCGGCGCATCCATGCAAACGCGAGCCGTTTCAACGACGGCGGTGCATAGACGGCGAGCCGCGTTGCAAGATCGGTCGTGCGCTCGATGCTGTCGTTCTGCATCTCGCGGCGTTCGATATCGTACCCGACGAGTAATGCCTGCGCGCACTGCGAGGAGCGTAATGCGCACGCTAGGCGCCAAGCGAGATTCGCGGTATCGTGAATGCCGGCGTTCATGCCTTGCCCGCCCGCCGGGCTATTGAGGTGCGCTGCATCTCCGGCCAGCGCAACGCGCCCGGAGATAAAGTTCGGCGCGTGGCGACGGTGGATGCGAAAAAGGCTGCTCCAATAGACCTGCGCGGAGCGTGCCTGCTCGCCGAAGAGATGGGCGATGCGCTCGGCATGCGCCTCCGGTGCGAGTGCGGCGTCGTCGCCGGTGCTCGGAGCGACCGAGGCGATGGTACGCCAGATGCCGGGGGCGTACTCGATGCCGACGAGGAGCCCCGGTGCGTCGAGCGCGATACGCGGCGATGGATAGGTTCGCCCGCGGCTCTCGATTCCAATGTCGGCGATTGCGACGCGCGTCGAGTATGTCGCTCCCTGCAGCGAAAAACCGAGCGCGTGCCGTACGAATCCATGCGCGCCGTCGGCGCCGACGAGAAATGGTGCCGCAAATGTCGTGCCGCCGTTCTCTCCCTGCGTGCGCAGCCGTACTTCGCGCTCGTCCTGTTCGAGGCCGACCGCCTCTTCGTCGTAGCGTAGCTCGCAGAGCGGACTCGCTTCGACTCGTTCGCGCAGGATTCGCACCGTGTCGTACTGCGGAATAAAAAGCACGCCCGGGTTCTCCACGCTGTCGTCGATATCGCAAAAATCGATCGAGAGCAGTGCTTCATCCCGCGTCGCGTCGTGCGGCGTGAAAACCGTCGTAAATCTTCCGGCCGCCATCAGCGGCTCCCAGGCGCCCCAGTCGCGCAGCAACTCGGCGGTTCGCGGCCAGATCACCAAGGCGCGCGATTCCCGAGCGATCTCGCGCGAACGCTCGACGATGAGGGAGCGCACACCGTGGTGGGCGAGCCCTAGCGCGAGCGAGCAGCCGACAGGGCCGGCGCCGACAATGACGACCTCGGGTTTCATGCCCGTTGAAGGTACGCCTCAGGGGTGCGGCACTCATGCTCGCACAAGGGGTGCGGCGTATCCGGCGGGTACAGGCGACGGTGATGCTCGGCACCGGCCACCATTGGCTCCCCTTTACCCAGATGAACGCCTCGGAAGCGCACCTGCGCCGTTTCGTGCGGGGTGAGGAATGTTGGCTCTACGACGACGAGGGGACCCGCGTCTTCGATGCGGTGAGCTCGATCTGGACGACGATTCACGGCCATTGCCACCCGCGTATCGCCGAAGCGATTGCAAAGCAGGCCCACCTACTCGACCATGCGACCGCGCTGGGGGCGAGCAACCCCGTTGCCGAGGCGCTCGCCGCACGCATCTGCGCGCTCACCGGCATGGGGCACGCCATCTTCGCCTCCGACGGCGCGAGCGCAGTAGAGACCGCCATTAAAATCGCGATTCAATATTGGCAGAATGTGGGGCAGCCACAACGGAATCGCATCGTTCGATTGCGCGACGCCTATCACGGGGATACCGTCGGCGCGATGAGTTGCTCGAACATCGCCCTCTTTAACCAGCGTTTCTCTTCCATCACTTTCGAAACGCTCGAACTCGGAACGGCAGATCTTGCGGCCGACGATATCGCTGCCGTTATCATCGAACCGCTGGTACAGGCGGCCGCAGGGATGCGAACGGTGTCGCGACATCGTTATCAGCCGCTCGCCGAGATGACGCCGCTCCTCATTTGCGATGAAATTGCGACCGGGTTCGGGAGAACCGGTACGATGTTTGCCTTCGAACAAGCACCGATCCGCCCCGACCTCGTCGTGCTCGGGAAGGGGTTGACCGGCGGAGCGCTCGCGCTCTCGGCGACGCTGGCAACGGATCGTATTTACGACGCATTTCTCGGCAATTACGGCGAGTATAAACATCTTTTTCACGGACATTCCTATGCGGGAAATCCGATTGCATGCGCCGCAGCGCTTGCAAGCCTGGCGCTCTTCGACGAAGAGCGAACGCTCGTCAATGCGCTTTCGTTGACGGCGTGCATTCGCCGTCGGCTCGATTCGTTGCGCTTGCACGCTCTGGTCCGCGACGTTCGTGCGGTCGGTACGATGGTCGGCATCGAGGTGCATACCGACCGAATCGATGCGCGTGGAGCGATCGGCCCGGCATGGCGCATAGCCGATGGGCTCTATCGGGCCGGACATTTCACGCGACCGATCGGCGATGTCATTCAACTCGTCCCGCCGCTCTGTGCGCGCGAGGAGTACGTCGATGCGTTTTTCGATGCCTTGACCGCGGAACTCGGACCATGAGTTACCTCGAGCGAGCGCGGGCGCAACTCGCACAGATCGACAGCATGCATCGGCGCCGCTCTATCGAGGGGCATCCGTTCGTCGATGCGATCGATTTTTCGGGCAACGATTATTTGGCGCTCTCGCACGAACCGCAAGTGGTCGAAGCGCTGCGACGAGCGCGAAGTGTCGGTTCGGGGGGATCGCGCCTCCTCGGCGGTCGACATCGAGAGTACTATCTTTTAGAAGAAGAGCTCGCGAGTTGGTTAGGGCGCGAACGCGCGCTGCTCTTCTCTTCGGGTTATCACGCCGCGATCGGGGTCGCACCCACCATCGGCGATCTCGTCGATCGGCTCGACTCCGACGAACTCAATCATGCATGTTGGATCGACGGCATGCGGCTCTCGCGCACGCCACGGGCGATCTACGCGCACGGTCGCCCGCCGATCGGCGACGGTCGGCCGCGTGCGATCGTGACGGAGAGTCTTTTCAGTATGGATGGCGATGCGATCGACGTCGCGCGCTATCGTGCGCTTCTTGCCGCGTACGACGTCTTGATTCTCGACGAGGCGCACGCGCTCGGCGTTCTCGGCCCGCGCGGTGCGGGGCTCGCCGCCGGTATCGACGACGAGCGCATTCTCGTCATGGGAACGCTCTCGAAATCCTTCGGCTGCTTCGGCGGCTTCGTTGCCGGGGCGAGCGATGCGATCGAACTGCTGGTCAACCGCGCTCGGAGTTTTATCTTCGATACGGCGATGCCGCCGGCGCTAGCCACGGCGGCGCGCGTCGCACTCATGCTGCTCGCAGGCGAGCTTGGAGATCGGCGGCGTGCGCAGATGCGCGAGACCTACGCTCACTTACATGCCGGGCTCGCGTCGCTTGGCTTGGCAAGTTCGGCGGAGTTCTCGCCGATCGTGCCGATCGTCCTCGGCAGCGAGGAACGCGCGCTTGCGGTCGCGGCGAAGTTGCGCGAAGGTCGTATCGAGGCTCCGGCGATTCGCCCGCCGACCGTACCGCGCGGCTCCTCGCGCCTCCGTCTCTCGCTCCGCGCCGATCACCGCAAAGAGCACGTCGATCTGCTCATCGAGCGCCTGCGCGCGGCTCTGGCATGAGTGCGTTTCGCGTCTTCGTGACCGGCACCGACACCGGGGTCGGCAAGACGCGTGCCGTCGCGACGATCGCGCGCGCGCTCGTGGGGCTCGGGCGCTCGCCGCGCGCGCTCAAGGCAGTGCAGACGGGCTTGCCTCTCGGCGCCCCGGGAGACGCCGCCGAAGTCGGTGCGCTTGCTGGAGTTGAATCGGCCGAGCTCGTGCGTTTCGCTCTGCCCGCCGATCCGTTCTCGGCGGCGCTCGCTGCCGGGGTAGAACCGTTGGAAGCGGCCGCACTCGCGCGCCGGGTCGACGGCTATAGCGGCGACCTGGTGGTCGAGGGTGCAGGCGGGTTGCTCGTTCCGCTCAACGCCGATGAAACGTTCGCCGACTTTGCGATCGTCGCTCGGCTCGACGCGATTCTCGTCGTGGGGCTGCGTTTAGGCTGTATGAACCATGCTTTGCTGACGCTTGAGGCCGCGTCGCGACGCTCGCTCGCGGTGCTCGGCACGATCTTGGTCGCCTGCGACGCGCCGTCCGAAGCGGCCTATCTCGGCGATGTCGAGCGCGTCTTGCAGGGAAAGACGAAGATTCTTGGCATCCTGCCCCATGAATCGCCGAGCGCGAGCGCCGTAGGGCGCGACGCGGAGGCGCTTCGACCTCATATCGCTCCTTTGTTGTAGAGAGGACCCGTGCCGCACCCTGCAATCGAGCGCGCTCGCGAGCGCGTCATTCACGGTCGAATCCCCGCCGATGCAGCGCTACTGCGCGAGATTGCGGCGATCCCCGCAGAAGAAGTTCCCGCACTGCTCGAACTCGCCGACGCCGTGCGTACGGAGTATTGCGGCAATGGAATCGCCGTCGAGGTGCTCTATAACGCAAAGCGCGGCGGTTGCTCCGAGGATTGTAATTTCTGCTCGCAGAGCGCGCGTTTCGCGACCGATGTCGAACCGGAACCGCTCTCGGATGTCGAAGGCTTTCTTGCGGCGGCGCGCGACGCTCATCGGCGAGGCGCGACGGAGTTCTGCATCGTTGTCGCGGTCCGCGGCCCCTCCAAGCGCGTTCTCGAGCGCGTCTGCGAAGCGACGCAACGCATTAAAGCAGAGCTCCCGCTTACGGTTGCCGTTTCGTTGGGGATTCTTACCGAGGAGCATCTCAAGGCGCTCGCTGCGGCAGGCGTCGACAAGGTCAACCACAATCTCGAAAGCTCCGAACGGTACTTCCCGAAGGTCTGTACCACGCATACGTTTGCAGAACGTCTGAAGACCGCGCACATGGTCAAAGCCCATCACCTCGAGCTCTGTTGCGGCGGAATTATCGGCATGGGCGAGAGCGTGGAAGATCGGATCGATTTCCTCATGACGCTCCAAGAACTTCGTCCCGAAGAAGTGCCGATCAATTTTCTCAATCCGCGCCCCGGCACGCCGTTTGGTTCGTACTCGTTGCTCGAACCCAGCGAGGCTCTGCGTTTTGTGGCGATGGCGCGTCTCGCGCTGCCGCAATCGTTGATCCGCTTCGCCGGCGGACGCGAGGTGACGCTCGCCGGCCTGCAGGATCTCGGCATGCGCAGCGGCGCGAGCGGCATCGTCTTGGGTGATTATCTCACGACCGGCGGGCGAGCCGACGCGGAAGATTTTGCCATGCTCGACCGCTTGGGCTTCGAAGTTCTCGCCTAGCGGCTCGTCGACAAAAAGCCGAAGATGGACCAACAGCAAACGCCCTACTTTCAGGTGTTGATGGATTACGTCGATGCGGGCGTGATTCCGTTTCATACGCCCGGGCACAAGCAAGGGCTCGGGATGGATGCAGCTTTCCGCGAATTCGTCGGCGATAACGTTTTGGCGATCGATCTCACGCAGATTCGCGGCCTCGACGACCTGCTACAACCGACGGAGGCGCTCGTAGCGGCGCAAGAACTCGCCGCCGAAGCATACGGAGCCGACCAGTCGTTCTTTTTGATTAACGGCTCTACCAGTGGCAATCAGTGCATGATGATGGCGGCGCTCAATCCCGGCGAAAAAATTGCATTGCCGCGTAACGCGCATAAGAGCGCGATGGGCGGCTTGATCATGAGCGGCGCGCAACCGGTTTGGATGCAGCCGGAGGTCGACCAGACGCTCCACATGGATCACACCGTTACGCCGGAGACCGTGCGCGCGACGCTCGACGCACACCCCGACACGCGCGCGGTCTATATCGTCAGCCCGACGTACTATGGAGTCGCTGCGGATCTCGAAGGGATTGCAGCGGTCGCTCACGAGCGCGGGATCCCCTTGCTCGTCGATGAAGCGTGGGGCCCGCACTTTCATTTTCACCCCGCGCTCCCGCTCTCGGCGATGCAAGCGGGCGCCGACATGTGCATCAACTCAACGCACAAAATGCTCGGTTCGCTCTCGCAGACCGCAATGCTGCACGTGCAGGGAAATCGCATTCGGCTCGATCGTTTGAAGGCGGTCTATAAGCTTTTTCTGTCGACTTCGCCGAACCTCGTGCTCGTCGCTTCGCTCGACGTCGCACGCCGACAGATGGCGACCGAAGGAAGCGCGCTGTTGTCGCGAACGATCGAAATTGCAAACGACGCACGCGCGCGGCTCAATGAGATCGATAAGGTTTATTGCTTCGGCGAAGAGCTTCAGGGGCGTCCGGGCGTCTTCGATCTCGATCCGACGAAGGTTACGGTAACGGTCAAGGATCTCGGTTATACCGGCTACGAAGCCGAAGAGATCTTACGTCGTCGCTACAACGTCCAAGTCGAACTCGCCGACCTCTTTAATATGCTTGCGCTCTTTACCATCGGGACTTCGCAGGAGGCCGCCGACGCACTTGTCAGCGGCGTCAGCGAGCTGGCGCGTGAAGACCGGCCGCTCGATATTTTCTCTCCCTCCGGGGTTCTGGAACGGCGGCTGAAGAGTTCGAGCTACTTGCTGCCCTCGATCCCGCCGACGCGGATGCTGCCGCGCGAAGCGTTCCTCGCCGAGACTGAATTCATTCCGTTTCGGAGCAGCAAGGGGCGCATTTGTGCCGAGGTCATCACGCCCTATCCACCCGGCATTCCGGTGATTTCACCGGGAGAAGAGTTGACGACGGAGATCATCGAATACCTATTATTGGAAAAACGGGCAGGCACGAAAATGCAAGGCCCATACGATGACGAGCTGAAGTTTATTCGCGTCGTTCGCTAGAGATCGTTGGAGGATCGGAAATGCCTTTTTGCACGGAGTGCGGCTCGGGCGTCAGCGGCGAACGCTGCACGAATTGCGGAGCGGAGAATCCGCATTTTCGCGATCCCAACGCCGAACCGGAGTTAGCCCCTCCGCAGGTGCCGATCGTGTCCTTGCCGAGCGAGCGCCCGCGGCCATGGCCGCTAATTGAGCGTTCGCTCGCCGTTGCGTGGCCGCGGCTGCGCAAGTACCCGCTCTGGTTCGTCATTCTTGCAGCGCTGGACATGTTGGCCATGGCCTATATGCTGCCGCTGAATGCGTCGTTGTCGAAGCCTCCGAGCACGCCCGCCGAGATCGGCCATTTCTACGAACAGCTGGCGCTGCCGATGCTGCTCGTCCTCTTTGTCGGATTTACTATTCGAATACTAAGCTTGGGCGAAGCGGCTCGCGCGCGAATTTCCGAGTTTCGCTGGACGCCGCGGAGCGTCACCGCGCTCGTAGGGTGGCTCATTCTCGCGCTCGTTGGGATCTCGCTCGTGGTCGTGGTCGCAACGACAGTCATTCTTGTTCCGGTGGTTCTCGTGGCGCTCTCGCACATCGGGGGAAATGCGGCGTCGGCGTCGACGAAGCCGGCGTTCATCGGGATGTTGGTGTTGGCGACGATCGCGACGACAATTCCTATCTTAATGTGGTTGTTCAGCAAGGTTGCCTTACTCGAGCCGTCCTTTGTGTTGGGCGAACGATCCAACCCGATCGGCGCGTCTTGGAAGCTCACCAACGGATACTTTTGGGAGACGCTCGGTCTCTACGCCCTCTACCTCTTCGTCGGGTTCGGCATCCTCGTGGTCTGCCTGGGCGTCGGCAAGCTCTTCGCCTCGCTCTCTCCGATCCTCGTGCTGCTCGGCGATCTTCTGCAGATCGCCGGTTCGATGTGGCTGCAATTTGCCGTCGCCGAGGGGATGTTCGCGTGGAGCGTTATGCTGCGGGAAGAGAAAGCCTCCGGGCGGCAGGGGTGAGGATGAGCTGTGGATAACCGATAAAAAACGTCTTCTGGAGGAAGTGAGGGCTCGCCAATTGGCGCTGAAAGCCGAATCCGTTTCCCCAAACTGGGAACTGACCCAACTCCTCGACATCTTCCCGCTGCCGATCCGGCAATCACTCGTGCGGCTTCCGCACCTGGAAACAATCATCGAAGTCGTTCTCGATCTAGGTCGCGCCCCCGAGGCGCGCTTCGAGAGCGACTTTGTTTATCTCTCCGAGACGCCGGTCTCGCCGGAGGATATCGCGCACGTCTGCTCGCGAATCTCCGGGTTTGGTGCCGATAATCGTGCCGGCATCGAACAGACGCTGCACCGCATCAGCGCCATTCGCAATCGCACCGGAAAGATCGTCGGGCTTACCTGTCGCATTGGACGAGCGGTCTATGGGACGATCGATATCATTCTCGACGTTCTGCGTAGCGGCAAATCGATCTGCTTGCTCGGTCGCCCCGGCGTCGGGAAAACGACGATGCTGCGCGAATGCGCGCGCGTTCTCGCTTCCGACCGCAAGCGCGTAGTCATTGTCGATAGTTCTAATGAAATTGCCGGCGACAGCGATATTCCTCATCCGGGTATCGGCACGGCGCGCCGCATGCAGGTTCCGGATCCGGCGCTCCAGCATGCCGTGATGATCGAAGCGGTTGAGAATCACATGCCCGAAGTCGTAGTGATTGACGAGATCGGTACGGAAGCCGAGGCCGCCGCCGCGCGTACGATCGCCGAACGCGGAGTAACGCTTATTGCCACGGCGCACGGACAGACGCTCGAAAACCTGCTGATGAATCCGACGCTCTCGGACCTGCTTGGGGGAATCAGTGCGGTCACGCTCTCCGATGAAGAAGCGCGCCGCCGTGGGACGCGTAAGACCGTACTCGAACGTAAACAACCGCCGACGTTCGATATACTCGTCGAGATACACGACCGAGATCGCCTCGCCATTCACAAGAGCGTTGCCGATGTCGTCGATGCAACGCTTCGCGGATATCAACCGCAACCGGAGATTCGCCAGCGTGGCGCCTCGGGTGAGGTTGCGATTCTCCAAGAAGCCGAGCCCGAGTCGATGCCTCAGGTCGTGGAAAGCATCGAGGGCGTCGCATTCGAACGCGAAGAGGGGCAGCGTCCGCTCTCGATTTTCCCGTACGGCGTCTCGCGCAGTAAGATCGAGCGCGCGATTCATAACCTTCGCGTCGGAGCCTCGATTGCTAGAACCTGGGATGATGCCGACGTCGTCTTCGCGCTGAAATCGTTGGAACGCAAAGGCCAACCAAAGCTCAAGCAGATAGCCGCCGAAAACGTGCCGATCTATGCGATCAAAACGAATACGACGACGCAGATTCAGTTAGCGCTGCGCGACGTATTCCGCTTGGGTTCGATCGATCACGAAGAGATTGCCATGCGTGAAGCCGAGGAGGCGATCTATCAGGTGATGCTGACCAGTCAAGCGATCGAACTCTCTCCGCAGACATCGTACGTCAGGCGAATGCAGCATCAAATGGCGGAAAAACATCGCCTCCACTCGCGCTCGACCGGTTTGGAACCGAACCGTCGCGTGCGCATCTACCGCGGTGGAGAGTAGCGCTCGAAGCGCTCTCTCCGTCACCCCGAGTAGGGCGCGTTAGCGTTCTCTGTCACCCCGAGTAGGGCGCGCTAGCGTTCTCTGTCACCCCGAGTAGGGCGCGCTAGCGTTCTCTGTCACCCCGAGTAGGGCGCGCTAGCGTTCTCTGTCACCCCGAGTAGGGCGCGCTAGCGTTCTCTGTCACCCCGAGTAGGGCGCGCTAG
>JAJZED010000001.1:22249-155789 GCA_021805775.1 bacterium
GTTCTCTGTCACCCCGAGTAGGGCGCGCTAGCGTTCTCTGTCACCCCGAGTAGGGCGCGCTAGCGTTCTCTGTCACCCCGAGTAGGGCGCGCTAGCGTTCTCTGTCACCCCGAGTAGGGCGCGCTAGCGCCCGTATCGAGGGGCGCCCTCGCGTTCGCCTGCGGCGCACCGCTCCTCGCTAGACGCTCGCGGCTCGGACAAGCAATGTCAGGGTCCTCGCCGCTCGCTTAAGCGCTCGTCGGGTGTACCGCAGGCGACGCTCGCCGCGCGAATGAGGTTACCGCGAGTAGGTTGCCCCTCGACCGGCTCGGGGTAAACTTCGCAGTCGTATCGGGGGCGCCGCAGGGGGCACGCTCAAACTTGTTTGACGTCGCCCTCTTCGCTGACAAGGAAGCGCGTGTCGTACGCTAACATTTCGTCCTTCACTTTAATTCGGCTATGCACGTTAAAGCGATGCGCCTTCTTGCCGCCTGAGTTGACGAGCCCCCCGTAGAAAATTTTAATGAGCGGCGTCTGCCCGGGTTTGGGATCTTCCAGTTTTCTTGAGGCGACCAGCGCCGCGACGATCTTATTTTGAATTGCGACCGGTAAAAGACGGTAGGCATCATCGGTTTGAGCCGCCGCCGGGTTCTCCGGGGTCCGCCGATCGACGGGCTCCGGCGTGTCGGTGACATAGCGAACCACCGCGTCCCAGTGGTCCGCAGCGATCCCCGAAAACTCGCAAAAATATCGATTCCAGGTATCGTTCTTGTGTTGCACTGTATCGGCGCGGATTAGTTTGCAACGAATCGGTATGCGCTGTTCGCGCAACCGAACGACGAGGTTGAGCTCCTTGGCCGTAACTTTTTCGCGGAGCATGAAAACGAGCCCATTCGCCGAGACTTCCATCCCGATTCCCTGCCGGAGATCGTTGGGTTTGCTCGCATCGGGGAGCCACCACACATGGAAAGCGCCCGCCCGGCGTTGATATTGCCGCCGGTCGCCTGCGCGCCCGAGAAACCACTCGATCACGTCTGAGAAAATCGAGTTGCCGAGGGACATGGGTTGACCTCCCGTCGAAAGACCGCCCCGGTATGTTTGCGGTCATTGAAGGAATTGAAGGTAGCGGTAAGAGCACCCTGCAAGCGGGTCTCGCCGAGGCGTTGCGCGCTCGGGGGCGGAACGTAACCACGACGCGGGAGCCCGGAGGAAGCCCGCTCGGGGACGCCATTCGCACGCTCTTTCTCGCGCCGGGGCCGCCGATCGATTCGGTCGCGGAGGCAATGTTGGTCAACGCAGCTCGGGCTCAACATATAGCCGCCTTGATTCGTCCGGCGTTGCAGCGCGGAGAGGTCGTTCTCTGCGATCGATTCGTCGACTCGACGCTTGCCTACCAAGGCTACGGCCGCGGGCTCGATCTGAGGATGCTGCGTTCGCTCTGCTCTCTCGCCGTTGGTACGTTGGCCGCCGATGTAACGATCCTGCTCGATTGCGAACCGAACCTGTCTCGACATCGTCTTGCAGAGCGCGGCGCCGCGCGCGACCGCCTCGAGAGCGAGAACCTCGATTTTTACGAACGCGTGCGCGGCGGCTTTCTAACGATTGCGCGCGAGAGTACCCGACACGTCGTTCTCAACGGGAGTGACTCACGCGAAGCGCTCGTAGCTGCGGCGCTCTCCGCAATCGAAGGAATGGAGGCGCATGTCTGAACGCTACGATCCGACGATCGGTGCCGACGCCGCACGCGCGTTTTTCACGCGAAGCCGCAAAACGGAGATCGCCCACGGGTATCTTTTCGTCGGGCCAAGCGGCGTCGGCAAAAAGAGTTTCGCACGCTATCTCGCGCAGTCGTTGCTCTGTGAAGGAAATGGCGAGCGCGCGCTCGGCCCATGCGGAACGTGTCGTTCGTGTGCGCTCTTCGGGCACGAAGGGCAGAGCGCACATCCCGACTTTATCGAGCACTTCGGAGCTCTCAAAATCGGCGATACTGCCGGCGTGGGTTTTGCGACGACGGGCGATACGACATCGCGCGATCTCATACGGCAATTGGCGATGCAATCGTATTCCGGCGGTCGGCGCGTTTTGTTGCTCGCCGACGTTGAATTCGCTTCGCCCGCGGCTGCTAATGCGTTGTTGAAGTTTTTCGAAGAGCCGCCGATGGGCGTCACCCTCCTTTTAACGAGTTCTACCCCAGCTGCAATACTCGGCACGATCCGTTCGCGCCTCACGCAATTGCGCGTCGGGCCGCTCTCTCGCGACGAAATGACGCACTTGCTCGCGCAGCGCGGCTTCCCTTACGATGCCGCCGAACGAGTGCTCGCACGCGCTCGCGGAAGCCTGACGCGAGCGCTAGAATTGCTCGATGTCGATGCGGAGGCGCCGCATGCCGTCATCGCGCGCTGGTTCGATGAAGCGATCGCCGGCCGGACGCCTGATGTCAGTTGGGCGACTCGAGAGAGCCTCGACGAGGGATTGCTTGCGATAAAGACGCTGTTGAAAGATGCAATTGCGGCGCCCTATCTCGGCGAGGCGCACGGGCGCGCTATCGATCTCGCACGCGGACTGAAAGCCTTCGAGAAGATCGATGACGCGCAACGTCTTTCGCGAACGAACGTGAGCCCGGCGATGGTCGCCGATCTGGTGCGAATGGCGATTACCGGGCTCGTTACCGGCGGCGAACGCCCCTAACGAAATCCGCGTTGTGCGACGTCGTCGTAGTTCTTTGCAAACGGGAAGGCAAGATAGGCAAAGACGAGGGCTTGGACGACTGCAGGAACGATCTCAAAGAGGAAAGGGTTCGCCGTCAACGTCAGCATACGGTCGATAACCAATTGCGGCAGAACGCCCCAGAGTAAGACGAAGATCACCGCCAGCACGATGGCGCGCGCGGAATGCTCGCGCACCGCGCGAATCGATGCGCTAATCGCCAAGGGCCCAGGCAGCCCCGAGATCGCACCCGCCGGTATCGTGTAGATCAGGAAGACCGCCGCAACGAGTTGGAGCCCGTAGACGCCGACCGCACCGAGAAGCGAGCCGACGGTCGCGGCGACGGATATAACGAAGACGAAGCCGACCGTTGCCATCAAAATCGCGCCGGCCCTTCCGAGTGCTTCGTTCCAGACGCTATCGAAGTTCGTTCGATATCCCCGCTGGAGATCGTTAGCATAGAGCGTTGCCACTCCGAACGCGAAACCGAACGCAAGTTGTTGTAGGAAACTGATAATGCCGCCGCCCGCGCTGCCGAGAGCATCGGTAAAAAACTGTCCGACTTGCGCGAGTAAAACGCTGACGAGGGCTGCTAAGAGCGGCACCACGATAATAGCCGGATGTCGCAACAGCAGTCCGAGGCCGCGTAGATAGATTCCGAAATCGACCTCGGGCGTGCTGCGTCGATTCATTTCGTGCGCTTATCCTAACCGCGCGCGCCGTCGAGCGCGTGACGACAGGAGCAGTCGGCGTGTAAGTCGACGCGTTCGATAATTTTTCCCAGCGCCGCTTTCACGCGTTCGTTATTGCTCGCAAAAACCTTCATCACTTCGGCGTGCGAGACCGGCGACATGCCTTCGAGGCCGACGTCGTAATCGGTAATCAGCGAGATATTCGCGTAGCAAATCTCAAGTTCTCGTGCGAGATAGGACTCCGGGTACTGGGTCATGTTGATGACTTCCCAACCCTGGCTCTGGAACCACTTCGATTCGGCGCGCGTCGAAAAGCGGGGCCCCTGAATCACGACGACGGTGCCGCGGTCGTGCGTTTCGATGCCGAGTTCGACTAGTGATTTGGCGGCGATTCCGCGCAGCGTCGGGCAATACGGGTCGGCGAAGGAGACGTGTGTCGTAACCGGGCCATCGAAGAACGTGTCGCGTCGCCCGGTCGTGCGATCGACGATTTGATCGGCTACGACCATCGAGCCCGGTTTGACGTGAACGGCGAGCGAGCCGCAGGCGGTTGGCGCAATAATACGCGAGACGCCGAGCATTTTCATCGCATATAAATTCGCGCGATAGTTAATCGCTTGCGGCGGAAACCGGTGGTCCTTGCCGTGCCGCGGTAAAAACGCGACGCGCTTACCGGCGATCTCGCCGAGCGCGACGCGATCGCTAGGGGCGCCATAGGGCGTCTCGATCCAAACCTCGCGTGCGTTTTCAATGAGCGAATAAAAACCGGACCCGCCGAAAACGCCGATATCCGCTTGTTCGTTTGTCTGCATGGTTTTGAGATTCGCGAGGAGAATCGGCGCCCCTGCGATGTTTATTTTCAGACACATTCTGCTTGCCTCGGCAACGGCGTTTAACCCCGGACTTTATCAGACGCAGTGCAGCGCCCTTTTGGCCGGTAACCTTCACGCGTATGCGGCGACGCTCGCACCGAACTATCGCGTCGTCGATCTCGGCGGTAAGGTCGAATATCGGGCGCAGGTTCTCGCGGTCTTTTCGCGCTGGTTTCAGCAGAAGAGCGGGCGAATCGAACGCTGCATTGCAAGCGCTCCCTCGGCCCGGCTCTCTGCACGCGGCGCCTCGTTGCCGCTTCATATCGTCGAGGATATCGCGGTCGCGATACCAACCGAGGGCTTGCGGAAATACAGGATCGACCTTCACGCAATCGAGCGTTGGAGGCTCGTCGGCGGGCGCTGGCGTGCGGTCGAAAGCCGGGTTCTGAAACAGAGCGTCACGGCGATCTAGAGCGTCGCCTCCCGGCCGGAGCGGCGGCTCGCTCCGAGCCTCTCGTGGGAGCGACTCGCGGGGGGCGTAGCGAAGCGGAACCTTCCCCGCCCTGAACGAACCCATAGCGGTTCGCACCCCTAACCTTTGGAGGTTCCTAACGCTCGTGTTTATTCGTGGACTCTCGATTCTTTTGACAGGGCTCGTGTTCAGCGCCGCGATTGCAAAGACCGCGCGCGCCGCAGCACCGGCGCCGCTACCACCGGCGATCTCGACCGCCATTTCGGCGGCCTATGCAAACCAATGCTCGCTTCTGAAAAATACCGATATCGACGGTTACAGCAAGACGTTGACCGATCGCTGGGTCGAACACGATCCGAATGGAACCAGCACGACCAAAGCGCAGGCGATCGGAGCGATCAAACAACAGATCGCAATGATGGGGTTGACGTTGACCGATTGTGCCGCCACCATCTCCGGCGGTTCGGTGAGCCCCGACGGCAATACGGTAACGGTCAATGTGGAGCAATCCGCAGATGGTACGGTTGCCTCGCAGAGCGGAACCTCGCCGATTCAAATCAGTTCGACGGAGACCGACGTGTGGGTAAAGCGCGGTGCGACGTGGTTTCAGAGTGCGTCGACCGTACTTAAAAATACGATCATGTTGAACGGTCAAGTCGTTCAGCAGAACGGTAGTCGATAGTCGTCAAGGAAACGACTTAACGATTGAAATCGCTCGGTTTGAGATTGTCGAGAAACTTCTTGAACCGAGAGAGATCTTCTTCATCCCCCTCGTCCCCCTCGCCTTGGCTCTCTTCAAGCACGATCTTATCGGTAACGTAGATCGGCGCTTTTGCGCGTAGCGCAAGCGCGATGCCGTCCGATGGGCGCGCGTCAATTTCTTTAAGATCGCCGCCCGCACGCACGACGAGTTTTGCAAAGAACGTCGAGTCGCGAATATCGTGAATGACGACTTGCTCGATCGTACCGCCGAGCGTGTCGACAATCGAGAGCATGAGGTCGTGCGAGAGCGGCCGCGGTGCCTGCCCTCCTTCGAGAACGTGCGAGATCGCCGCAGCCTCGAACGGCCCAATGAGAATCGGTAAAAAATGCATGCCGTTTACGGCTTTGAGGATGACGACCGGTTCGTGTGTGAGCAAATCGATTCCGAGCTTATCGACCTTCATCTGGCGCATACCCTGGAGTAATCCTACGTGAAGCAGGCTTTCCCTGGCATGGGCGGAAGCGAAGCCGACTTGTCATGGCACTCTCTTGCGGTATCGTCGGCCTTCCCAACGTCGGGAAATCCACCATCTTCAACGCACTGACGCGCTCGGCGCAGGCATTAGCGGCTAATTATCCCTTCGCCACCATCGAGCCAAACGTAGGGGAGGTCGCGGTCCCCGACGAGCGCCTCGCGGTGCTGGAGAGGCTGGTGAGCGCTCGGCGCATCGTCCCGACCACCGTCCGCTTCGTCGATATCGCCGGCCTCGTTCGCGGGGCGAGCACCGGGCAAGGGCTCGGGAATGCCTTTCTCAGCCATATCCGCGAGACCGATGCGATCGCCATGGTCGTTCGCTGTTTCGACGACGCCAACGTCACCCACGTCGAAGGGGGCCCCGACCCGGCCCGCGATATCGAGATCATCGCTATCGAGCTCGCGCTCGCCGATCTCACGACGATGCGCAAACGCCTCGACCGCCTGGAGAGGGAGGCTCGTGCGAACCCGAAGCTGCGCGCGACATACGAAGCGGCCGCTCGGCTCACCGCGGCGCTGGAGGAGGGGAAGCCCGCACGATCGTTCCCCGAGGGCTCGCTCGAGCGCGAGGTTGCCGGCGAGAGCTTCCTGATTACCGCGAAGCCGCTCCTCTATGTCGCCAACGTCGACGAGGCACAGATTACGGCGGAGGGACCGTATGTGGCGGCGGTCCGGGGGATCGCCAAGGCGGAGGGCGCGCAGGTCGTCGTGCTTTGCGGCAAGATCGAGGCGGAGTTTGCCGGCCTCTCCGATGAGGAGGCGGGTTCTTTCTGCGAGGAACTGGGGATCGAGCGCCGGGGGCTCGACGAACTCGCGCTCGCCGCCTTCGAAACGCTGGGGCTCATGACGTTCTTGACCGCCGGCGAGCAGGAGGTCCGCGCCTGGACCATCGAGCGCGGCACGCGGGCACCCCAGGCCGCCGGAAAAATTCATAGCGATATCGAGCGCGGCTTCATCCGCGCCGAGATCGTCAGCTACGAGGACTACGCCGAGTTAAAAAGCATGGATGCGATTCGATCCGCCGGCCGCCTGCGTAGCGAAGGGAAAGAATACGTCATGCAAGAGGGCGACGTCGTCAACTTCCGCTTTAACGTCTAGTTGCTTTGGTAAACCTAGCGGGTGCGACCAAAGTGCTCCAGGAACCGCAGAGAGCGAGCGCAAAACCCAATCGGGTTTGCTCTTTGCGCACATAAAGTTTTAGGAGGCACCAGGTTTCTATGAGCACCTCGCCCCGCGATGTCTCGGTCTTCGGCGACGGAATCACGTACTTCAAGGAAGCGGCGGATATTCTCGAGCTCGATGCAGGCATGCGACTCATCCTCACGCATCCGGCTCGCCAGATCATTTTTTCGATTCCGTTCCAACGCGACACCGGGGAGTTCGAGGTATTTACCGGATATCGCGTGCAATATAGCTTTGCGCGCGGCGCGGCAAAGGGCGGTATTCGCTACCATCCCGGCGTGACGCTCGACGAAGTCACGGCGCTTGCGTTCTGGATGACGTGGAAGTGCGCGGTCGTCGATCTACCGTTCGGTGGTGCAAAGGGCGGCGTTACCTGCGATCCGGCGACGCTTTCGATGAACGAACTCGAGCGCATCACCCGCCGGTACGCTGCCGAGCTCGTCGAGGTCGTCGGTCCCGATAAAGACGTTCCGGCGCCCGACGTCAACACGACTCCGCAAATCATGGCGTGGTTCATGGACACGTACTCGATGCACGTGCGACAGAACGTTCCCGGCGTCGTGACCGGCAAGCCGCTGGAGATCGGCGGCTCGCGCGGGCGCGTTGAAGCGACCGGACGCGGCGTTACGATCTGCGCGCTCGACCAGATGGCGAAGATGGGTCTGAAACCCGAGCAGAGCAGCATCGCAATTCAGGGCTTCGGAAACGTCGGTATGTATGCCGCGAAACTCTTCGCCGAACGCGGCTGTAAGATCGTCGGCATCTCCGATGTCACCGGCGCCTATCACAATGAAAAGGGCATCGACGTCGCCGCCGCAATGAAGTACACCGCCGAGCATCGCTCGCTCGAGGGGTTCAAAGGCGGCGATAAGATCAGCAACGGCGAGCTGTTAACCGCATCGTGCGACGTGCTGGTTCCGGCCGCGCTCGAGAAGGTCTTCACCGCCGAAAATGCCGCGAACGTGAAAGCGAAGCTGATCGTCGAAGGCGCGAACGGCCCGACGACCCCTGAAGCCGCGAACATCTTCCGCGAGCGCGGCGTGATCGTGATCCCCGATATCATGGCCAATGCCGGCGGCGTAACCGTTTCCTACTTCGAGTGGGTACAAGATCGTATGGGGTATTTCTGGAAGGAGTCGGAGGTGAACGAGCGGCTCGAAGATACGCTGCTTGAAAATCTCCATCGCATCCAAGATTTCGCAAAGCAGCATAATACGACGCTGCGAATCGCGGCCTATTCCATCGCGATCGATCGCGTCGTGAAGGCACTGCGCTTACGTGGAATTTACGCCTAACACGCCCCCGCGTTCGTAACGCAAAGAAGCGCCCCGCCGAGATTCGGCGGGGCGCTTCTTTCTAGGGTTCGCTCGCGCTCCGGCGCTAGTGTTGTGCGAACGGATCGGGGTAGAAGTATCCGGTTCCGTTATAGACGTTGACCGGGCTGACTTGGTTGATCGTCGTTCCGTACGCGGTGTTGATGGTCTGGATAAAGGCGTTAGCGATGAGTGCGTAGCCGGTATCGGAGGGATGCAGGCCATCGAAGCTCAGGATGCCGCCGCCGAAACCGAGCGTACAGCACTTTCCGGGGTTGATGCTGAGCGCTTGCATGAAGTAGGGGTTCGGATTTCCAATCGCGCCCTTCCAGGAGAGATTATCCTCGAGCGTCTTCGTATCGACCAGCGGCGTGTTCGTCGCCTGTGCGGCGGCGAGAATGCCGTTGTTGATATTATCGTTGACGGTTTGTACCTGCGCGGCCCATGCCGGCGTGAAGTAGTACCCGCCGAGCCCGGTGCCTGGGCCGCTCGGATCGAGTTGAAATGGAGCGACGTTCAGCGCACCGACGAGGGCGGTTGCCAGCGCCGTTGGGTTGGCTAAGAGCGCCGGATTTGCTTTGATAACGCCGCCGAGCGCTTCGATCGTCGTGAGCATGCCGGTCTCGGTAAGGTAACCGTTGGGACCGGTGGGGTTGCAAGAGCCGCTCGTCGAGCCCTGCGTGCAGATGCCGTAGGCACTGGAGACGGCGACGACGAGGCTCTGCGCTTCGGGAAGCGTTATCGGGAGTGCCGGGCTCTGCGAGGTAGCGAAGAGCTCGATCGTGCATGCCGCATTCGCTTGAATGTTGCAGACCGCTGGTTGCAGTGTCGGCGCAAGCTGGGCGGCGAGCACCGCCGGATCCTGGACCGTGAAGAACTGCGGAGCGACGAGGATGTCGGGAATATTCGCCACGACGACCTTCGCGCCCGAGGCCTTCAATTGGTTGATGATCGTCGTCATATCGCTCTGCACCTGAGCGACGGTGGTATCGTCACCCTGCCACTGTCCGTCGCTGAACGCATACTTGAGCAGGTCGTTTGCGCCGAGCCAGACCGTCGCAAGCGTCGGTTTGAGCGAGACGGCCGCGGTGAGCGGCGTGAGCGATGAACCGAGGTTCGTGAAACCGTGGAGAACCGGCCAGAAATCCTCGCTCTCACCGCCGGCAACGCCTTGGATCGCCGCAACTGTTGCCGCCGGAACACCGGGAACTTGGAGACCGCTCGCGCAGGTCGGAACGAGCGGCTGATGCATCGCGATCTCTTCATGGATCGTGAGGCCGGGGATTCCGAGGTCGAGCGGAGCGGCGCTCGGGAACATGAGCGCCGTCGCGACCGTCGAGAGGCTGTACGCCGCTTGATCGTTCGCCTTGCAACCCGCTCCCGGCGCGGTGCCGTAGAGAGGACCGAATTCGAGCCCACCGGCCAGGGCGGGGTTCGCCGGTACGAGTTCGTTGCCGATCCCAGGCCCGGCGATGAGCGGCAGCGGGCTCGTCGGCCCGGCCATTAACAGGGGGCTAAACGGCGTGCCGGTGAGCGCGCTCTGGCTCTGCTGGTAGAGCAACGACCACCAGCCGTTCTCTTGGCCGAAGGGTGCCGGAGCGCCGGCATAGGGGGTTCCGGTCAGGAGTGGGTTCGGGACGTTCGTAGCCCCGAGCCAGCCGGCGGACTGGTAGCCGGCGGTGAGGCTGTCGCCGACGCCGACGATACGCGAGAGGACATTCGGTGCCGTCGAGGGTCCCGGGGCCGGAATCGTCGAGGAGCTGCTTCCGCCGCCGCCGCAGGCCGCGAGCGCGGCCATGGCGACCAAGGCGAACGCGCGTTGGAGGTGCTTGATCTTCATCGTTCTCATCCTTGCCTTAGAACTGAATCACGCTCGGCGAACCGATGCCGAACTGAATCTGAATTTGAGTGGCCTTGAGTCCGCCGACGACCGGCGCACATTGCGTGATCGAAGCGCACGAGATCGCCGAGACGCCGTATGGGGTCTCGTTCGAGGGTCCGCCGCTGTTGAGCTGGAGCTGAACGAACGTGTTTTTCGTCAGGCGACGCGATACGCCGAGGAAGTACGCGAAGAGATGCTGTGCGTAGGGATCGGTCGGGAGGTAGTCGCGCGAGCTTTGCGGCTCGAAGAAAAACTTCGTCTTGGAATTGGGGGTATATTCGAGATAGAGGATCTGATAGAGCTGCGCCTTGTTGACGCCGTTGATGCCGTTGGGATGGTTTAGCCAGCCCGGCGCGACGGTGAACGTGCCGAACATCTTCGGCGTCTTGAGGAAAGGCACCGTAACGGCGAGCGACCAGACCTGTGCCGAGCGCGTCTTCGTGTTGAAGAAGAGCGGCCCGTCGGGCGGGTTCACGGCGAAGGGGACGGTGTCGTCGTTCTGCGTCGAGGCGCCGATCTTCGACCAGCGCGAAACGTAGGTCGGGGTCACGACGATCGGAAGCACCCGTCCGTTCTTGAACTTGATCGAGAAGAGCTTCTCGTAGTTGAAGAAGAGGAACGTGTCTTTGGTGGTCACGTTGATGTTCTGCGGCGAACAACCATTCGCCGAGGTATTATTGAGGTTGACGCAGCCGACCGGATTGGCGAACCCCTGTAAATAGAGCGGCACGGTTCCGCTATTGAAACCGTACGGATAATGCTGGAGCTGGTACATCGAGACCATGAAGCGGCTGGTGGGATTGAATCCGTAGCCGGCAACGAGATCGACGCCGCCGGGCAGCCATTGACCTTTTGCGGTTCCAATGTTGCCGTAGGGGAACGCCATCGATGCATCGGCGGTATAGGTGAAGCCGGTCGGCAGGCCCTGTTGGACCTTCGCACCGCCGACGGGGTGCTGTTCGACGGGGGGGACCTGAGCGACCGTTCGCTTGCCGACGGCGCTCTTTGCCTTCGGGGACTTCATGGCATTCTTGATGGCGGTATTCGCACCGCCGACCACGTTGGTCGCAAAGGCTTCGCTCGTAGTGGCGGCGGCGGGTGCCGCCGAGAGCCCTAGCGCGATGAGAGCCGCTCCTGCGGCGACCGCGCGAAGAGAAAGTTTGTGCATTCGCATCTCCAAATCGGGAGCCCGGCGGAAAACGGAAAAGCGTCCCCCGGTTGGAGGGGTACGTTGCGCTAAATGGCCCGCTTTCCCTGGCGCCTCCGGGCCTCTTAACCCGGTGGAGGCGTCGAATCTTCCCCGAGTTCGAGGCCCGCTGTCGTGCCGTGCGCCTCGACGAAGGGGCGTCCGAAGACCCGCTCCTCAAAGCTCTTAATGACGACGTAGAGCACCGGAGTCACCATGAGGTTCAGAAACGTCGAGAGCAACATGCCGCCGAAAACGACGGTGCCGATCGATTGGCGCGCCGCGCTGCCGGCGCCGGTCGCGAAGACGAGCGGGGTCGCACCGAGGATGAAGGCGATCGAGGTCATCAAAATCGGACGGAGGCGCGTCTGTGCGCCGCGGAGCGCGGCGGTGGTAATATCGGCGCCGGCTCGCAACTGTTGGTTCGCGAACTCGACGATCAGAATCGCGTTTTTGCTCGCCAAACCGACGAGCATAACGTAACCGACCTGCACGTAGACGTTCTGCGCCATGCCGAGGAACGGAATGAAATTGCGCAGCCCGATGAGAGCGAGCGCCCCGAAGAGGGCGGCCGGAACGGCGAGCAACACGATCAACGGGTCGATCCAGTTTTCGTAGAGCGCGGCGAGCACCAGGAAGACGAAGATGATGCCGAGAGTGAAGAGGAGGATCGTCTGCGAACCCGCGTGGATCTCTTCGAGCGAGATGCCGCTCCATTCATAACTGACGCCCGGCGGGGCGACGCGTTTGAATATCTGCTCCATCGCCGCGATCGCTTCGCCCGAACTGTGACCGCTTGCGGCCTGCCCGGTGATCTCGATGTTGCGATAGAGATTGTAGTGGTCGATCACGGGCGCGGCGAGAACGCGGTGCACGCTCACGAGCTCCGGCAGCGGGATCATTCCGCCGCTCGCCGAGCGCGTGTAGAGGCTTTGGAGCGAGGCGATGCGGTCGCGGTACCGCTCGTCGCCCTGGACGTAGACGCGATAAGACTGATTGAGATAGGTGAAATCGTTCACGTAGGCGCCGCCGAGCATGACTCCGAGCGTTGCGTAGAGATCGCTCAAAGGAACGCCTAAGGAGATCGCCTTCTGCCGGTCGACGCTCGCGTCGAGTTGCGGCGAATTAATCGCGAATTGCGTCCGAACTTGAGCGAGGCGAGGATCTTTCGCCGCCGCCGCAAGTATTTTCTTCGCGACGTCGTCGAGCTGCCGGAGCGTTAGGGTTCCGTTGTTTTCAAGTTCGAACTGGAAGCCCGATGTCGTTCCTACGCCGCTGATCGCGGGCGGGTTAAAGACCAAAACCTGTGCTTGTGCGAACGAGAAGAAGTGATAAAAATATTTGAAAGCGAGAAAACCCGCCGAATTAAACGGCCCATTGCGCTGATTCCAAGGTTTGAGCCGCACGAACATAATGCCGCGGTTCGGCGTCGAACCGCCGAAACTAAACCCGCCGATATTGAAGACGTGCTCGACCTGCGGCTGAGAGAGCAGATATTTTTCTACCTGAACCGCAACTGCATGCTCGCCGGCAAGCGAAGTGCCCTCCGGGGCTTGAATGAGGCAAATAAGATATCCCTGGTCTTCTTGCGGAATGAACCCCGAGGGGATCGTTTTAAAGAGCACGACGACGAGGAGGAGCGTGACGGCAAACGCCGCCAAGACGCGTCCGCGAACCTTCAGTAAGCGCGGCAACGTGCGCGCGTAAGAGCCGCGAAAGCGTTCGAGCCGTCGGTTGAACCAGGTAAAGAGGCCGAAACGCGGCGGCCGATCGCCGAGGTGCAAGAATTTTACCGCCAACGGCGGCGCCAGCGTTAGCGAGGCAAAAAGCGAGATCGAGATCGACCCGACGATGGTGAGCGCAAATTGCTTGTAGATCTGCCCGGTCGTTCCCGGGAAGAACGCGACCGGAATAAAGACCGCGAGTAACACGAGAGAGGAGGCGACGACGGCGCCCTGGATCTCTTCCATCGCCTCGGCGGCTCCGGCGAGAATGCCGGTGCCGCGCAATTTTACGATGCGCTCGATGTTTTCGATGACGACGATCGCGTCATCGACGACCAGGCCGGTGGCGAGCGTAATTCCAAAAAGCGTAATCGTATTGATCGAAAAACCGAAAAGCTTCATGATCGCGAACGTGCCGATCAGCGAGACCGGAATCGTAATCGCCGGTATTAAGGTCGCGCGCCCGTTTTGCAGGAACAGGTAGATCACGGCAATGACGAGCAAAATCGAAATGAGCAACGTAATCAGGACGTCTTTAATCGATTCTTTCACGAACGCCGTCGAGCTAAACGCCACTTGGTAATGAACGCCGGCCGGGAATTGTTTCTCGAGTTTGTTCATTTCGGCGATCACGGCGCTCGACACGGTCAGCGCGTTTGCCGATGGATACTGTTGCACGCCCATGCCGACGACATTTTGGTGGCCGTCGAAGCGCAGGAAGCTGCTGTAATCTTCGGCTCCGAGATCGACGCGCGCGACATCCCCGAGACGGGTGATGCCGCCGTTGGGATCGGAACGCAAAATAATATCGCGGAACTGCTTCGGCGTGGTGAGGCGCCCGCGAACGCTCACGACGTAGGTGTAGGGTTGATTGGCGGGCTGCGGCGGCGCACCGATGCTGCCGCCTGAGACGGCGGCGTTCTGCTCCTGAATTGCAGAGAGGACGTCGGTGACGGTCAGCCCGCGCGCGGCGAGTTCGTGGGGGTCGAGCCAGATCCGCATCGCGTAGAGACGCTCGCCGAAAATATTGACGTTACTGACGCCGGGAATGCGTTTGAGATCGTTAACGATATTGAGCGCGGCGTAATTGCTGAGAAAGAGCGTATCGTATTTCTGCGTATTCGAGATCAGCGCCATGCCCATTACGAACGAGCCCGCGTTCTTGCTCACCGTGACGCCCGATTGGGTGACGGTGCCGGGCAGGCGTCCGAACGCGCTCTGGATTGCGTTCTGCACGTCGGCGGCGGCGATATCGAGATTGGTGCCGAGGTGGAAAGTACAGGTGATCGACGAGGAGCCCTGCGCGCTCACCGATGAGATGTAATTGAGCCCCTGGACGCCGTTGACCGCTTGTTCCAGAGGAATCGTTACCGCCGATTCAACGGTCTTGGGGTCGGCGCCGAGATAGAACGCCGAGATCGAAACGACCGGCGGATTGATCTGCGGGTATTGGGCGACCGGAAGCGTCGGAATAGCGATTAAACCCGCTATCGTAATGATTAGCGCGAAGACGGTTGCGAAGATCGGGCGATTGAGAAAGAACTTGGTCACGCCGAGAAGGCCTGCTCTGCGTGGTAGGAGGACCGCGAGAGTGGGCTGCTCACGACTTGATGGAATCCTTTCGAGCGCGCGAGCGCTCCGAGTTCGGCGAAGCGCGCCGGAGTAATGAATTCCGTAACCGGAAGATGCTTTTTACTCGGCTGAAGGTATTGTCCCATGGTAAAGATATCGACGCCTGCGGCGCGGGCATCTTCCATCGCCGCTTCGACTTCGTCGACGCTCTCGCCGAGGCCGAGCATAAGCGAAGTTTTTGTATAGCGATCGGGCGAATGCAATTTAGCGTGACGAAGAATCGCTAAGGAGCGGTCGTATGTCGCCCGTTTGTCGCGAACGTGCGGGGTGAGTCGGCGCACCGTCTCGATATTGTGGGCAAAGACGTCGGGGCGTGCATCGAGCACGATCTCTAGCGCGGTGAGGTCGCCACGATAATCGCCGCTGAGGATCTCGACGCGAGAACCCGGGGCGCGTTCGTGAATGGCGCGGACGGTGTTCGCGAAAATCAGTGCCCCGCCATCGGCGAGATCGTCGCGGTCGACCGCGGTGAGCACGAGATACTTCCAGCCCAAGTCGGCGACTGCATCGGCGACGCGCGTCGGTTCGAGCCAATCGACGATCCCGCGCGGATTTCCGGTTTTAACGTTGCAAAAACGGCAGCCGCGGGTGCAGGTATCGCCGAGAATCATGATCGTTGCCGTGCCTGCGCCCCAGCACTCCGCGAGGTTCGGGCAGGCGGCCTCTTTGCAAACGGTATTGAGGGTGAGCCCCGAAACCTTCGCCTTCACGCGTTCGTAATCGTCACCGTGGGGCAGGCTAACGCGAAGCCAATCGGGCTTGCGTGCGTAGCGCACCCCCTCTGGGGGCGTGCCGGTGAGATCGATCTCAATGGCCATAACGTCGCAGATTCTAACATCCCGCAGCCGCCGAAGGCTGCATCCTAAACCTAAAGCGAGAAGCTTATCGAGCGCTGGGAGCGAGAAGACTGCGAAGGAGGGCCGCGGTCGCCTGGCGGGCTCGCTCGCTCGCTTTGCCCGGAAGCATCGTGGCGTTGGCTTCGAAGAGCACGAGATTACCCTCGCCGTCGAGGCCGAAGTCGGCGCCGGCGTACTGGAGGCCAAGCTCGCGCCCGACGGTTTCAAGCGCCGCGAACGCTCGCTCGCCGAGCCGCTTGCGCGGGTGTCGGCGAAACTCACGGTCGAGCGCTCGCCCCAGTTCGCTACCTGCCAAATCGGCGTCTTCGTAATGCACCTTCCAGGCGGTCGAGAGCGCCGCATGAACCGGAACGATCTCGTCGCCGATGAAGAGTGCGCGATATTTGCAATAATAGCCGCGCTCGTCGCGAGTATCGATAAATTCGACTGCGTAGAGCTCCTCGCCCGGAAGAGCGCCGAGCGCGGCGGTAAGCTCGCCTGCATCGGCGACGCGGATCATGAAGCGCCCGTTGTGGAACCCGGGTACGCGCACTAAAAACGGATAGGAGATGCCGGCAGCTGCAAGCGCTAGGCTTGCCTGCCCGGAGCGCAATCGGTCGCGTTCGATACGCAAGATGCGCGGAACGCGCAGCGCCGGGCGTCCGCGAAGGCGTGCGGCGTTACGGTCGCGACGCGTCTTCGCCACGTCAGCCGGGTGGTTTACGAGCGGCGCGTCGCTTCGCGAAACGATTTTCTCCGCTAGGGCAAGCGCCTTTTCCGCGGCATCGGCATCTCCGATTGCGTTGAAGATGATGTCGTGCTTGGGAAACTCGGCATCCGCCGATATCGCGTCGACGTGCACTAGGGTAATCGCGCAGATCTCGCTTGAAAGGATCGGTTCGAGATCGATGTTGGCGTTTTCGGTTGCGAGGAGCGCGAGAACGCGGATCGACTGCTCGCCGCCGCGAAATGGAATCGTTCGCATCGGTGCGAGTTTAATCGCATTGCGGCGATGGCGTTCCGCCCCGTCCTCATCGCCGATTCGTTGGTAGCCCTGCGCCAACCCGAGATGGATTTGTAACTCGAACGGATCGATTGCGAGCGCGCTTTCATAGGCATCGATGGCGGCGCGCACATCACCGGCCGCGAGCATTGAATGCCCGCGGTTTACAAGTGCGACGACCTCGGCTCTGCTCGCGTTCACTCGATGGCGACGTTCCGTGGGCTGCGTGCTTTTCCCGAGCGAGCGCTACCTTGCTCGCGAGCGGGTTCTCGGGTCGTCGAGAGAAGAACGTAGAGTGTCGCTCCCTCGCTCGCCGCTCCGGTTCGCCGCCCTCGCGGGCGCTCTCATAATCGCCGCGTGTGCGAGCCCGCCACCGAAGCTCTACGGCACCGCGCTGCAACCCGTTCGTCCCGCTCCGCCGCTGGCGGCGATCGACCAGAGCGGCGCGCCGTTCTCGCTACAAAGTCGGCGCGGTCGCGTTGTCGCGCTCTACTTCGGCTTCACCCACTGCAAGGATATCTGCCCGCAGACGCTGGCAAAGCTCGGGGCGGCGCGAAAAAAATCCCGGCTCGGCTCTCGCGTAGCCATCGTTTTCGCCAGTGTCGATCCCGGGCGCGATACGCCCGCGGCGCTGCGTGCGTTTTTCGCTCGCGTCGGCGTGCCGGCGATCGGGCTCACCGGGTCGCACGCGCAGATGAAGAAGATTTGGGGCGATTACGGCGTCGACGTGCGAGCGACGCGCACCGATGTGGGGCATAGCTCTTTCGTGTATTTTATCGGTCCGCGGGGTGACCTACGGATCGTCGGCGGCGACAAAATGTCGATCGCGCATCTCGCCGCCGACTTCCGTGGGTTAGCGCGCTAGGGCCGAGCGCCAACGAAATACGAACTCCGCAACGAATGCCGTCACGATCGAAAGCACTGAAATCATCGGTAGCGCAACAATTGTCCATCCGGGTGCAACAGACGGTCTGTGGTTGAAATCGATATTTGTAAGGGCGATGGCTACGGCGATAACGCAGGCGATTCTTCCGACATGCGAACGAAAGCCCAGTGGGGCCATCGCGAAGATCGCATTTAGCGAAAACAGGATAACGAGTTGAAGAGGCATCGAAAATCGTTCCCCCTTTAGAGTCCGAACTCAGCCGCTAAGTGTGGGAGCAACGCTTCACGGGCTTCGGCGAGTGAGACTTCGCGCCCGAGTTCGTGCGAGATCGAGGTGATGCCGCGGTCGAGGAGGCCGCATGGGTTGATGAGCCGGTCGTAATCGAGCGCGGTGCTGACGTTGAGTGCGATGCCGTGCAGCGAAACCATTTTTTGCACCGCGAGTCCGATCGCGCAGATCTGGTTGCGCCCGACCCAGACGCCGGCGTGTTCGCTCCAGCGCTCGGCAACGATGCCGAAATCCGCACAGGTAGCGATAACCGCGGCCTCCAGCGAGCGCACGAGCGGCACGACTTCTCGAAAGCGTTCGAGCTTGCGGATCGGATAGACGACGAGCTGCCCGGGCCCGTGATAGGTGACGTCACCGCCGCGCTCGATCTCGACCACGTCGATGCCGCGTGCCGCGAGAAGCTCGGGGGAGATCAGCACGTTTTCGCGCTTCGCGTTGCGCCCCAGCGTGATCGTCGGCGTATGCTCGACGAATATCCAAGTCTCGGGCTCCTCGCCCGCGCGGATCGCTTCGTGTAATCGATGCTGGATCTCCCAGACCTCGCGGTACGGGCGCAGACCCAGATCGAGGATCCGCGCCGTTCCCAACGAGCCTTCTATTTTGCAGCTCCGACCGGCGCCTTCGGCTTGGGATTGACGATGTGGATCGCCTTACCGTGCGCGGCCTCCGCGGCGTCCATTATGCCTTCGGTGAGCGTCGGATGCGGATGGATCGAGAGCCCGATATCTTCCAGCGTCGCGCCCATCTCCAGCGCGATCACGCCTTCGCCGATCAGCGATTCCGCCTGCGGTGCGACGATGTGCATGCCGAGCAGCAAATCGGTCTTGGCGTCGCCGACGAGCTTGATGAGACCGTCGCTCTCGTTCATCGTCCGCGCGCGCCCGCTCGCCGCGAGCGGGAACTTGCCGATCCGAACTTCGTAGCCCTTCGCTTTTGCCTCTTCCTCGGAGAGCCCGACGGTCGCAACCTCGGGGTCGGTGTAGACGCAATTCGGGATCGCGATCGGGTCGAACGCCGCACTGGTGTCGCCGCCGATAACCTCCGCGGCAACGACGCCCTGCTTCATCGCGCGATGTGCGAGCAACGGTTGCCCGGTGACGTCGCCGATCGCGTAGATGTGCGCGACTTTCGTGCGCATGCGTGCGTCGACGGCGAGGAAGCCTTTTTCGTCGACGGCGAGCCCCGCTGCGGCGAGGTTGAGCGCGTCGGTGACGGGGCGGCGCCCGACGGCGACCAGCGCCATCTCGAACTCGCGCGTCTCGTCCTTGCCGCCGGTGCCCGCGCCCGAGATCGTCGCTTTGACGCCCTTCGCGGTCGTCGCAAGCGATGCGACTTTCGTATCGAGCATGATCTCGACACCCTGTTTCTTGAGGATGCGTCCGAGCGTCTTCGATATCTCGAGATCGGAGCCGGTCAGAATCTGCGGCAATGCTTCGACGACGAGCACCTGCGCGCCCATGCGCGTATAGACCGTGGCGAACTCTAGGCCGATTACGCCGCCGCCGATAACGAGCATCGTTTTGGGGATTTGTTTGATGGCGACTGCATCGTCGGAGTTGAGAATGCGCTTGCCGTCGCGCGGCCACGCCTTGATATCGATCGGCGCCGAACCCGTTGCGATCACCACGTGCGCGGCGCGAATGCGCTCGCTGCTACCATCTTTTCCTTTGAGGGCGATCTCGTTCTGGGAGAGGAACGACGCTTCGCCGTACATGAACTGCACGTTGTTCGCTTTGAAGAGCGTCTTTACGCCTCCGACATTCGATGCGACGACATCGTTTTTGAATTTTTCAACCCCGGCACGATCGACCGTCGCTTTGGGAACCTTCAAGCCGATCGCCTCGGCGTGGTCGATATGGCGAATCACTTCGCCGACATGCAGCAGCGCTTTCGTGGGAATACAGCCCCAGTTCAGGCAGACCCCGCCGACCTCGTCGCGATCGACGCAGATGACGGTTTTCCCAAGTTGGCCGAGCCGGATGGCGGCATGATAGCCGCCGGGGCCCGCACCGATGACGACGGCATCGACCTGATGTTCGGCCACGAAAAGACTCCTTACGCGCAGGCGTGGATGATGGGTAGGTAACTCCCCGATTATTCCGCCGCGGAAGGCGGCGGGCCTCCGTGGTCCAATTGGACCCATCCATGAGTAAGATTGGTGCGCCCAACCTGCCCCTCCAGCTCGATCGTGACTCGATCGTGCCGCTCTACCGGCAGCTCTACGAGGGACTGCGCGAGGCGATTCTCTCCGGCTCGCTGCCCGAGTCGACGCGTCTGCCCCCCGAGCGTGCGATGGCCGAGCGTCTCGAGATCAACCGCAGTACGGTCGTTCGCGCCTACCGCGAGCTCGTCGCCGACGGTTTGCTCGATCAGCGCGTCGGCTCGGGCTCGCGGGTCGCTTCGCGCAAGCGCGCCGTCTCAGTGGGAGAACGCGGGGCGAGCGTTCCATGGTGGGTGACCCTACCGCCGTGGCGCGTCGGCGAGTTCCCGATGGTGCTTGGAGAGCTGGCGGCAAAGCAGGAGCCCGGTCGCATCTCGTTCGTGCAGGGCGTTGCGCCCGACGAGCCCTCGCCGCTCGCCGAACTCGCGGGATCGTTCGCGCGCGTGGCAAGCGATCCGCGCTTTATTCTTTCGTACGGCGATTCGGAGGGCTACGAACCGCTGCGCGAAGCGATTGCGGCGCGCATGCGTGCCCGCGGAGCGCGCAGCGTAGTAGCCAAGAACGTCATCGTGCTAACCGGCTCGACGCAGGGCATCGCCATCGTGGCACAGAGCCTCGCGGAGGCCGGCGATGAAATTATCGTCGAATCGCCCTCATATCCGGGAGCGTTGCAGATATTCCAAATCGGCGGCTTGCGAGCGATTCCTATACCGGTCGACGACGACGGCATGCGCGTCGATCACGTCGAGGCAATTTTACGCACGCGCCGCCCCCGCTTTATCTATACGATGCCGTCGATGCATAATCCGACGAACGTTACCATGAATGCCGACCGGCGCGAGCGCCTTGCAACGATCGCACGGCGCGCCGGCGTGCCGATTATCGAAGACGATCCCTATGGGCCGCTCGCCTCGCATAACGAGAGCCCGCTACTCGCACTCGCACCCGATCACGTCGTCTATCTCTCGACCTTCAGTAAAACCGTCGCTCCGAGTTTGCGGGTCGGCTGGATGGTCGCTCCGCGAACCATCGTCGATCGTCTTTTAATGCGCAAGCAAGCCTACGACATGGCGACGAGCCTCTACGTGCAGGCCGCGATCGTCGATTATCTCGAACGCGGCTACGACGCACACATCGAACAACTGCGCGAAGAATTACACTTGCGCCGGAGGATCGCCGATGAAGCGATTGCGAAATATTGGCCGAACGGCGTTCGCGCCATCGGCCCGAGCGGAGGCTTCTATCTCTGGGTCGCGACGCCGCGCGAAATGCGTGCTCGCCCGCTGCTCGATGCCGCCGAGCGCCTCGGTGCATCTTTTCTCTTCGGTGAGGCATTCTTCGCAAACTCCGGAGGCGACCATAATTTTCGCCTGGCGTTAACCGCCGTCCGTCGCGATGAGATACCCGAAGGTATCCGTCGCATCGGCGAAGCGATGCGTAGTTTGCGCGGATGACCGGGCTCCAAAAACGTTTGCTTTCCTGGTATGCAAAATACGGGCGAGCAAATTTGCCCTGGCGTGTAGCGCGAAACCCGTACTACACGGTCGTTAGCGAATTTATGCTGCAGCAAACGCAAGTGGACCGCGTCGTTCCGATTTTCGGAACGTTTATTTCCCGATTTCCGAACTTTGCCGCATTGGCTAAGGGGCCGCGCTCGGAGGTGGTGCGTTATTGGAAGGGACTCGGTTATAATACGCGAGCGGTTCGGTTAAAAGCGCTCGCCGATGCGGTGGTTTCGAAGTTCGAGGGCGAAATGCCGAGCGACGAGAAAGCGCTCCTTGAATTGCCGGGAGTCGGCCCCTATACCGTGGCTGCAATTCGAGCGTTCGCTTTCGACTATGACGCTGCGGCAAGCGACACCAACGTTCGCCGCATCGTCCATCGCGTACATTTCGGTATCGAATATCCCGTTAAGGCGAACACGAAAGAACTCGAACGGGTCGCGCGCCAACTCGTTCCTAAAGGTGAAGCGCACGATTGGAACTCGGCGATGATGGATCTTGGGGCGCTCGTGTGCACCGCACGAGCGCCCCGTTGCTCCGCCTGTCCGTTGCAAACGCTCTGCATCGCCGCGCCGATCGATGCAGCGCGGCTCGAGCGCCTCCGCGAAGAATTTGCCAAGCCGACCGGCGCTAAGGAACCGGTGCCGTTCGAAGCGACCGCTCGCTTTGCGCGCGGCCGCATCGTCGATCGGCTACGAGAGCTCCCTCCCGGCGAGCGCATTTCCTTACTCCAACTCGAACGCGAAATCGTCGGCGTGGTGCCTCCGAAGGTCGGAGAACGCTTCGACGAATTGCTTGTCGCTTTGGAAAAAGACGGCATCGTCGCGCGCGACGGGGACGGAATATCGTTGGCCTAGCCTAAAAATTGAAAACCGCGTCGTAGCGAGCGGTGGCCGTCGCGATGCGAACGCCCGACGCGTCGTAAATGCCGAACTCGGAATAGCGGGGGGCGTAAACGTGGATCGATAAGGCTTCATTCGTTGCTCGATTAGCGACGCTGTGAAGATCGCGCGCGCTCTCCATCGCATCGCCCTCGCCGATCTGTTGCACGCTACGCCCTACTAACTGCAATGGAATGCGGCCATCGTCGTTTGAGGCGTCTGGCCGTAGGTAGCGGGTGACGTGTAGTTCGCCCGCAAGCACTCGCGTCGCACAGTAGGAGGCGCCATGATCGTGAATCGGCGTGGTCGCACCGGGAAACCACAAAAGCGCTAAGACTTCGAAGGCCTCGCTTGCATAGAGTCGAGAGCGCGTGTATCCGATTTTCTTGCGAGGAAGCAAAGGCTCCCAGTGCGAGCGTCTGACGACTCGGTCGGCGATGATGCGATCGATATCGAGCTCGGCGATCATGCTACCCACTCCTCGCGTTCGCGCGCGACGCGCCGCGCGATCTCGCGCGCCTGTTCGACGATCTCCGGCACGGCGGTGCTCTCGTAGAGGACGCCGCGCAGCAGCGGCCCGAGTGCGAGCAGCCTTTCATCGATGAGGCCGTCGGCATCGATCGCTTCGCCGTATGGGGTAGCGTCGATGCCGAGCGCGAGCGGATCGCGGCGTATGAGGCCGCGGCGCAGCAGCGCGCGTATCAACGGATTGGGGTTCGATCCGAGGTCGCCGTTGGGTCCGGTGCAGTTGACGACCGATGCAACGGAGAGTCGGCAACGTTCGCCGTGGATGCTGTATTCGATGCCGATGCCTTCCTCTTTGTCGACTGCCGCGACGATCTCGCCCTGCAATGGAATGTATCGCCCCGAGTTACGAAGCGCCGCGACGGCGTCCTCGGTGGCCGGCGGTACGCGATAACGCAGCGATGCCCACAGCGAAGAGACTTTCTCGAGAAATTGGCGACGCTGCGCGGTGCTCCACCCGAGCCAAATACGCTGCGAAGGTTGGCGAAGCGCCTCGGCGACTTCGCGCCAATCGCCGCCGGCAGAGATGTGCTGACGCATCGCCGCGCGCACCGATCGTACCAGCGAGAGCGGACTGCGTTCGTCGATACCGAGACCTCGATAGCCGCATGCGCGTACTTCGGGAAGCTCGCGAGCGGGGAGATAACCGTGGCGGGCGAGCGTATATATAGTTCCCTTCCGCATTGTGGACCCAAAGGCGGCAACGCGATCCATCGCGGTGAGGCCGCTGCCGATGCAGAGCATGTCACCCGCGGGAAGGTCGTCCGTTCGGGTACGCCAGGGATCGCCGAAATATAGCTCGCTCTCGCGCAACTCGCGCGGCAAGAGATCGTCTGCGGGATTTGCATTTCCCAGTGCGAGCGCTACGGTGTGCGCTCGATACCGACGGCCGCGCGAATCCATTAGGACGAAACCTTGCCCTTTACGATCGATATCGACGATTGCCGCGCGTTCGAGGCGCATCTGCGGCCGTTCGTCGATCGCCGCGCGAAGCGTCTTGCCGACGTATTCACCGAAACGCTCTCGCGTTACGAGCGCATCGGATTCGCATTGAAGCGCGCGCACGAGATGTCCGGGGTCGTCGGCGACGAGACTCATCGAGCGTGCCGGGCCGTTCATGAGCCATAACGGCGAGCCTCTACCGTAGGCGGCGCCTCGTCCGGGCTCTTCGGGAGAGAATATCCGAACGCGCGCATGCCGCGCGTGCCGCGCGCAAGCGATCGCCACTGCCGCACCGGCGAGGCCGCCGCCGATAACGGCGACGTCGTCGATCTCTCGTGCGCCTTCCATCGTAGCTGGTTCATCGGCAGGTTGGTCGCGGCGATTGAGCGCAAAATATCGCTCGTGGCTGTAATTCCGTTTCCCAAACGTAAAGTTTCGAAAGCGATCGCAAAAGAAGAGCTCGCTCTTCTCGAAGCGGCCTACCCGCACGCCGTCACCGCACTCTCATACCGCAATCCTTTTGAATTGTTGGTTGCGGTCATTCTCTCGGCGCAGTGTACCGATGCGCGCGTCAATTTAACGACGCCGGCGCTCTTCGCCGCCTTTCCGACGGCGAAAGCGTTAGCGAATGCGCGGGCGATCGATGTCGAGCGGTTGATTCAATCGTGCGGCTTCTTTCGGACGAAGGCGAAGAACATCGTTGCCGCGGCGCGCGCCTTAGTGGAGGCGCACGAAGGTCGCGTGCCCGAAACGCGCGAGGAACTCGAAGCACTCCCCGGTGTAGGCCGAAAGACGGCGAGCGTCGTGCTCTCCGTCGCCTTCGGTGCGGCTGCGTTTGCCGTCGATACGCACGTTTTTCGCGTGGCGCATCGTTTGGGGTTCACGACCGGTACGACGCCGCTTGCCGTAGAGCGCGACGTGACAGGGCTGCTGCCGGAGTCAAAATGGCGCTTCGCCCACCATTGGCTGATCCTTCACGGGCGCGCGATCTGTAAGGCGCAGCGACCGCTCTGCGATCGTTGCCCCGTTCGGCAGCTCTGTCCGAGCGCGTCGATCGTTGCTAAAACGAGAGCGGGCCGGGAGAATTCAGGTGCGGCGGGCGCGGAAGTTCGGCGTCGCGTGAGATCGATTTCAAAAGCGTCGAAGGAGTAAGCGGCTCGCCGTAGCCGCTCTCGGTCGAAACCTTCGAGACGTCGATAAGGCTCGGAATCGCGCGGTCGGGGACGAATTGATAATCGCCGTCGAATTCAAGGCCGCGAATGCGAACTAACTCGGCGCGCTTGTCGAGTTCGAGCGCGATGCGATATTCGCCGAAGCGTAGCCGCAACCGCAACGGATGCTCGAGACGAACCAACCGAACGCCGTTTCGCTCGCCGAGAATTGAATTCAGACGTTTAATGCCCATCGCGAGCGCATCGGCGAAGGCGCGTAACGAGCGTTCCGCATCGCCGTCGGCGAGTGCAGCGCTCGACGCTTCGTTTTCCTCGAGCAGTTCGCCGAGTGCGCGTCGTGCGCGAATGCGTTCGGCGGCCGCAACGATGGGATTTTGACCGGTAAAATTCGGCTCCATTGGATCTGCCATAGGGAAAGTATTGCCACGCGCACGGGCGAAAGTCCCGCGTATGAAGCAGGTGAAACATATCGCCGTTCTCGCGGCCGTGCTGACGGCCGCCTTCGCCGCCGCGCCCGTGCGGGCTGCGTTAACCTCCGCGCAGGCGTTCGGGAAAGAGCCTCCTTGGGGGCGGCAGCCGGCGGCGATTTCGTGGTCTCACCGCGGAGAACGGTTCACCTACGTGCTGCCCTCGCAGGACCCCTCCGAGCACCTGCCGCTGATGCTGCGCTCCCTTTCGGGTACGTCGGCAGAGGTGTTGTTGCAGCCCGATCGATTCGGCAAGCACGGTGCTACGCCGTATAATGCGGGCTGGTCCCCACACGACCGTCGCCTCGCCGTCGAGGCCGGCGGGGCGCTGTACGTCTATACCTTTGCTTCGCACGCGCTGCAAAAAATTGCAAGTACGGCCTCCGATCCGCAATGGTCGCCGACCGGCAATGCGATCGCCTTTGCGAAGAAGTCGAACCTCTACGTCGCAGATCTCGGTGTAAAAACCACCGTCGTCGCGATCACGCACGGCGGTTCTGGGGATGCAATTCTCGACGGGCAACTCGATTGGGTCTACCCCGAAGAACTCGGTATCTCGCACGGCTTTCGCTGGTCGCCCGACGGATCGAAGATCGCCTATCTGCGCCTCGACGAGCGGAGTGTCACGCGCTTTCCGTTAACCGATTTTCTGCCCAAGAATGGGCGCGTGAACTATCAACGCTATCCGCTCGCCGGCGAAAAAAACCCGGCCGCGAGCCTTCACGTAATCGACCTTGCAACGAAGGTCGATCGAGTTCTCTACGACGCCGCGCCGAAAGATCGCTATATCGCGGCATTTGCGTGGCGCCCGAAGAGCGACGATCTCATCGCCGAGATATTGAATCGTCGCGAACGATGGTTGCGCGTCGATTCGCTTCCCGCCGACGGGGCGGCGCCGCAGACGCTCTATCGTCAGAGCTCGCCTTCGTGGGTTGATGTGATCGCTCTGCCGACGTGGCTCGCCGATGGCTCGTCGCTCTGGGTGCTCGATCGCGCAAACCTGCGCTCGCTCTACCTGCGCGAGAGCGGCGGAAAGCTGCGTCGCCTAACCGGCAACTTCAATCTCGGCAGTGAGTACGCTACCAACGGCTTAGTCGCGGTCGGCCGCAAAGGCGAGCATGCGTGGGTCTATGCCGATTATCCGAGCCGCCGCAACCGTGCGTTGCTCGAGATCGGCCTTCGTAATGGAGAGCTCGCGAACCTCACGCCGGGGCGCGGCGTGCATCGCATTGCCTTCGCGCCGGCGACGCACGCGTTCGTCGATACCTATTCGTCGATGAACCGCGTTCCCGAAGTGACCTTGAACGCTCCATCGACGGCTCCGCAACTCCTCGCCGCACCCGATTCCGCGTTACAATCGCAGTTGCTTCCGGTACACCGCTTCGAGGTTCCCTCGAAGTACGGGCCGCTCGATGCATGGATGATTCGCCCGCCGCACTTCGATCCGCACCGCAAGTATCCGGTCGTCGTCTACGTGTACGGCGGCCCGGCTGCGCCGACCACGACCAACGGCTTCGGCTACACGATGGAATTGATGCACGATCTGTTGGCGCAGGAGGGTATCATCGTATTCTCAATCGATGGGCCGGCCTCGCAGATCGATAACGACGCACACGTACGATTGCTGTTGCATAATTTCGGGCCTGGTTCGCTGCTCGGGCAACGCATCGGCGCTCGCTACCTCGCCTCGCTTCCGTATGTCGATGCCAAGCGCATCGGGATCTGGGGTTGGAGTTTCGGCGGCTACGAAACGATCTATGCACTCGAACACTCGAAGCGGTTCGTTGCCGGGCTCGCGGTCGCTCCGGTGACCGATTGGCACCTGTACGACACGATCTATACGGAGCGGTACATGGGGCTTCCGCAAAAGCATCCGCACGCGTACGACCGCAGCTCGAACCTTCTCGACGTCGCGCACCTCAACGGACCGCTGCAGATCATGCACGGCACGAGCGACGATAACGTTCACATGGCCAACACGGTGGCGTTCCTGCAGAAGACGATTCTCGCCGGGCTCACCGATGTCAACGTCATGCTCTTTCCGCGCAAGACGCATTCGATCGCCGGGCTCATGCAACGGCGCACGCTTTGGGAGCGGATGCTGATCTACTGGCGCTCGGTGCTGCACCCGTAGAGGGCGTCGAAGCCGGCTGCAGCGGAGGCAAGTAAAAAGGCACCGTCGCGATCGACGATGCCTTTGGGGCGCCGGCCCCTAGGTAGATGAGAATAATAACGTGGATCGACTAACGAACGGGCGGTTTATGGCCCTTCTTAGCGGCGGCTTTCTTAGCCATCGCTTTTTTGCCGGTGGCTTTCTTGGCCATCGCTTTTTTGCCGGTGGCCTTCTTGGCCATCGCTTTTTTACCGGTGGCTTTCTTAGCCATCGCTTTTTTACCGGTGGCTTTCTTGGCCATCGCTTTTTTGCCGGTGGCCTTCTTGGCGGCGGCTTTCTTGGCCATCGTCTTCTTGGTCATGGTCTTCGTGGTGCTCTTGCTCGCCGAGGCGGCCATGGCCGTACCGGTTGCGAGGAAGGACGCCGCGATCAGTGCAGCGAGGAGTTTGCGCATTCTTTCACCCCCTTTGTGCGAAAATTCGTCTCTTAACGTGCCTTAAGAACGTCGGAGAAGGGCGGTTAGTTCGCAAAGGCGACCTAGCGCCCCTTCCCAACCAAATTGCGGGAGATGACCAGGCGCTGGATCTGTTGGGTGCCTTCGTAGATTTGGGTGATTTTGGCGTCGCGCATCATCCGCTCGACCGGGTATTCGGCCGAGTAGCCGAAGCCGCCGAGCACCTGAACCGCGTCGGTGGTGACCGCCATCGCTACGTCGCCGCACTTGAGCTTCGCCATCGAGGCCCAGAGCGAGACGTCGGGGGAGCCTTCGTCGCATTTCCGAGCCGATTCGTAGAGCATGAGGCGGGCCGCCTCGACCTCGGTCTTCATATCCGCGAGCATGAAGCCGATGCCCTGATGCTGGCCGATCGGCTTGCCGAAGGCGACGCGGTCGCGCGCGTACTGGGTTGCATACTCGAGCGCTCCGGCGGCGATGCCGAGGGCCTGAGCCGCGATACCGGGGCGCGACTTATCGAGGACCTTCATCGCGATCTTGAATCCCTCGCCCTCTTCGCCGAGCCGATTGGCGGCGGGAACCCTACATTCGCTGAAGATCAACTCGACGGTCGGCGAGCCTTTAATGCCCATCTTGCGCTCTTTCTTGCCGACCGAGAAACCCGGCGTGCCTTTCTCCACGACGAAGGCGCTCACACCGCGGCTCCCCGCTTCGGGGTCGGTTACAGCAAAAACGCAGACGATGTCGGCGACGCTTCCATTGGTAATCCAAATTTTCTGGCCGTCGAGAACGTAGGAGTCGCCGTCGCGGCGCGCGCGGGTTCTCATCGAACCCAGCGCATCGGAGCCGCTGCTCGCCTCGGTGAGCGCGTAGGCTGCAAGGTTCTCGCCGGAGGCGATCTTTGGAAGAAAACGCCGTTTCTGTTCGTCGTTGCCGCCGATCATAATCGGCAGCATGCCGAGCTCTTGCACCGCGACGATCAGCGAACTCGACGCGCACGCTTTAGCGATCTCTTCGACGACCTTCACGTAGGTAACGAAGCTGCCGCCGAGCCCGCCGTATTCGGTTGGAATCGGAATTCCTAAAAGATCGTTCTGCGCGAAGAGACGACGGATATCGTCGGGGAACTCCTCGCTCTCGTCGATCGCTGCCGCGCGCGGCGCGACTTTCTCTGATACTAACTCGCGTACCATTTCGACGATCATCGCTTCTTCGTCGTGCGTCTGCGCAGCTGCGGACATTGTAAACTCCTCTTAACGGGTAATGGGTAATGGGTAATGGGTAACGGGTAACGAGCGGAAATGTCATCCCGAGTAGGCCCGCAGGGCCGTATCGAGGGACCTGATTGTCAACCGGTCGATAGATTCGGGGGCGACCAGGGTTTTGCTCCCGCGACCGCCTATCTGCGCCGGTATGGAGAAAGTGTACCCATCGGCGGCCGCGGCCGTCGCCGACATTCCCAGCGGGGCCTCGTTAGCCGTCGGGGGCTTCGGCCTCAACGGCATCCCCCACAACCTGATCCAGGCGCTGCTCGCACAGGGCGCGACCGATCTCGTCACCGTTTCTAACAACTGCGGCGTCGATGGCTGGGGGCTCGGCGTCCTCCTCGATAACAAGCGTATTCGGCGCACGACCGGTTCGTACGTCGGCGAAAACAAGGAATTCGAACGGCAGTATCTCTCGGGCGAGCTCGAGGTCGAGCTCGTTCCGCAGGGCACGCTCGCCGAGCGGCTCCGCGCCGGAGGCTGCGGGATCCCCGCCTTCTATACCCCCGCCGGCGTCGGCACGCCGGTCGCCAACGGAGGGCTACCTTGGCGGCACAACGCCGACGGCAGCGTGGCGAAGGCATCGCCGCCGAAAGAGACGCGCCGTTTCGGGGATACCGAGTACGTACTCGAAGAGGCGATCCGTTGCGATTATGCGTTGGTGCGCGCCAGCATAGGCGACCGCGAAGGGAATCTCTACTTCGCGAAGGCGACGCGTAACTTCAATCCGCTCTGCGCGATGGCCGGGCGGATGACGATCGCCGAGGTCGAGCGGCTCGTCGAGCCGGGCGAGATAGAACCGGAGGACGTTCACGTTCCCGGAATCTTCGTCGCGCGCATCGTCGAGGTCGGTGCCGAAGGGAAACGAATCGAGCGAGTAACGACGCGCAAGCGGGAGGAGCGATAACGATGGCGCTGACACGGGAGGAACTCGCCGCGCGCGTCGCGCGCGAAATGCGCGACGGCATGTACGTCAATCTCGGTATCGGTATGCCGACGCTGATCCCCAACTACGTTCCGCCGGGCGTGCGCGTGGTTTTGCAGAGCGAGAACGGGATCCTCGGCACCGGGCCATACCCCTACGAAGACGCCGTCGATCCCGATCTTATCAACGCCGGCAAAGAGACGGTGACCGTGTTGCCGGGCGCCTCGTTCTTCGATTCGGCGCTCTCGTTCGGCATGATTCGCGGCGGGCACATCGATCTCGCGGTGCTCGGTGCGATGCAGGTGAGCGCGCACGGCGACCTTGCGAATTGGATGATTCCGGGGAAGATGGTCAAGGGCATGGGCGGCGCGATGGATCTCGTTCACGGCGCGAAGCGCGTGATCGTGATGATGGAGCACGTCGCAAAGGGCAACTCCCACAAAATAGTCGGCGAGTGCACCTTGCCGCTCACCGGCAAGCGCGTCGTGCACAAACTGATGACCGATCTTGCGGTGATCGATATCGAGCCCGAGGGGCTCGTCTTGCGCGAACTCGCACCTGGAGTAACGGTAGAAGAAGTGCAGGCCGGTACCGGCGCGCCGTTGTTAATTCCGGCTCCACCGAAATCGATGGCCGGCTAGAGAGAAAATCTCTCATCCGTTTTTAGTGGACTCACGGCGGCGAGTGCGGTACTTTGCGAACACGAATATCGCACTCATCGTCCTAGGAGTTCATGCCATGCTTCAATATCGTTATCGTTCGCAGATCGCCGGGTCTATTCGCCTCGGGGCGTTGCTTCTGATCGCTCTCTTTCTTGGGTCGGCGGTCACCGCATACGCATTCGAGCGACAGCCGCACATGCAGATGGCGCTTGGAGCGCTGGGCCGCGCTGCCGCGCAACTCAACGCAGCGCAACGCGATAAGGGCGGCCATCGTGCGGCCGCCTACAACCTCGTCGAGCGGGCGATCGGCCAAGTTCGCGCCGGAATCGCGTTCGACAACCACCACTAAAGGCATGAAATGCAAAAGGGGAGGCGCCGTCGGCGCCTCCCCTTTCTTGCGATAAAGTACGTTCGCGGTTACTTGATAACCTTGAACGTCATCATCATATGCTCGTGGCCGATGCCGCAATAGATCGCGCAATGTGCGGGGAAGGTGCCGATCTTCTTCGGGGTGACGGTAACGGTGGTCGGCTTGGAGGTAATCGTGATGACCTTGGTGATGCCGACTTCGGGGGCGATCATTCCGTGAACGCCTTGCATGGCGACGAACGTGATTTTCTGCGGCTTGCCGACATGGAGGGTGACGACGTTGGGCATGAACTGAAAGTTCTTGGCCTTGACGACGATGGTGCTATTCGCGCTGGCCGAGGCGACCGTGAGGGCGCTAAAGGCGAGAGCGAGAGCTAAAGCGAGCTTGCGCATGGTGTTCTCCTAGATATGGTTTGAAAGGATGGCGTTGGGGCGTTCCCCGATAGTACTGAGGATAGGCCGGAGTGGGCGCGCCCGTTACTACAAAACTCCGCTCGGTGTAAAAGCTACGTTAGGTCGGAATGCGTTCCCGAAATTGAGTGCGATAGAGGCGGGCATACGCGCCGTTACGCGCGAGAAGTTCTTCATGCGAGCCCGATTCCACGATGCTTCCGCCGTCGACGACAAAGATCGTGTCGGCGTTGACGACCGTCGAAAGGCGATGCGCGATGACCAAGCTCGTCCGCCCGCGCATCAAGCGTTCGAGCGCACTCTGAATCGCCGCCTCGTTCTCTGAATCGAGGGCGGAGGTCGCTTCGTCGAGGATTAAAATGCGCGGGTTCTTTAGAAGTACCCGCGCGATTGCGAGCCGCTGGCGCTCGCCTCCCGAAAGCTTGTGCCCGCGCTCGCCCACGATGGTATCGTAGCCGTGGGGCAGCGTTTCGATGAAATCGTGGATGTTCGCCGCTCTCGAAGCTTCGTGGATCTGGTCGATGGTTGCATCGGGGCGCGAATAGCGTAAGTTCGCGATAATGCTATCGTGGAACAGATAGGTTTCCTGAGTGACGATGCCGATGTTTTCTCGAAGCGACTCAAGGCCGACGGTGGCGATGTCGTGGCCGTCGACGCAAATCTGCCCCTCGGAGATATTGTAAAACCGCGGCAATAATTGCGTAATCGTCGTTTTACCGGCTCCCGATGGGCCGACGAATGCCGCCACCTTGCCCGCGGGAATCGAGAAAGAGATTCCTTGGAGAATCCGTTCGCGCCCTTCGTATGTAAAAGAGACGTTCTTAAAAGCAATATCGCCGCGTACCTCGCCCAGATGTATCGCGCCGGGCACATCGTAACGCTCGGTCTTCATATCGAGGTAGTCGAAAATTCGCTCGAAGACCGCGAGCGCGCTCACGATCTGCACCTGGATTCCGACGAGTGCCGCCGCCGGGCCGTAGAGCCGCCCTTGAATGTATCCGATAAACGCGACGATGACGCCGACGTCGAGCGCGCCCTGAAGGGCGAGCCAGCCGCCGCCGAGCCAAACGATGGCGGGGCCCACCACGACCATCGCGGTTACCGAAGCGATAAACCACCGACCGATCATCGCCAGGCGGATTTCAAGGTCCATCAACTCCGTTCCGACCTTGTAAAAACGCGAGCGTTCGTATGCCTCGCGAACGAAGGATTTGATCAGGGTGATTCCCGAGATCGAGAGCGTCTCTTGGGTGATCGACTCGATTCGGTCGCGTTGCTCGCGCGTCCGCTTACGCACGTCGTACATTTTGCGCCCGACCGGACCGAGCGGCAACACCATAAACGGAACGACGATTGTCGAAATCAACGCGAGCCGCCAATTCCAGATAAGCATCGCAATGAGGGTGGTCGAGATCATCACGATGTTCGTGACGATCGTGGTCAGCGTTCCGGTAACCACGCCATCGACGTTATCGACATCGCTTGAAACGCGATTCATGATCTCGCCGGTCTTGGTCGCGGTAAAGAACGAAAGCGGCATGCGATGTAGGTGCGAAACGAGGCTGGTGCGCAGGTCGCGCATGATCCCCTCGCCGACCATCGAGTTAAAGTATCCTTGCGCGACGCCGAGCGCCATCGAAATGACCGCCGCGGCAAGAATAAAGCCTACGTCGACGGTAAGTTCGTGAAAACTGTGGTGCGGCAGTGCAGAGTCGATGATTCGGGCGGTCATATAACCGGGAACGAGGCCGACGATCGCGCTAAAGACGATGATGACGAATACCAGCGACTGTTGCTTCCAATACGGCGAGAAGAGCGAACGGATGCGTCGCCAGTCTATGCGTCTGCGCACTCGTGGTTTCTCGGGGTCGTACATGTTCGACCACATGAGGCCGTGCCCGGACATCATGGAGTGACTCTCGATTCGTGGAGCGTCACTTTATTGCCCTCGGGATCGGCAAACGAGCCGAGCTTACAGACCGGCGTCAGATGGATCTCTTCGGTCGCGACGCCGCGCTCGCGCAAGCTTGCAAACGCCGCTTCGATATCGGCGACTTCGAACGCAATCGAGGCGCAACTGCCCGGGGCGACCCCCATCCACTCCGTCGTCATCACCGCAAAATAACCGCTACCGACGCGAGCCTCGCAATAAAGTGCGATACCATTTTCGGCGTACGGCTCCGAAAATTCGATACCGAGCGTATCGGCGTAAAAGCGTGCCAGTGCGGCGACGTCGGCAGCCGGATAGGCTGTAAACGCAATGTCCTCGAGCTCGATCATGCCGGTGGGTTACTTCTTCCCGTTGCGGAGGTTCTTAAGGTCGCGGAAGAGTTTGCGTTCCTTGTCGGTGAGATTTTGAGGGAATTGCCCGATAAGGCGGACGTACTGATCGCCGCTGCCGCCGCCTTTTACATGCGGCATCCCTTTGCCGCTTAGGCGCAACAGACGGTTGTTCTGCGTCCCTTCGGGAATCGTCATCGCAACGTTTCCCCCCATCGTCGGCACTTGAACTTCGGCGCCCAACACGAGATCGTAGAGATCGACGGGGAGGTCGACGTAGAGATCGTCGCCCTTTCGCTTGTAGCGTGCATCGTCGGTGGTCTTTACGATGAGAAAGAGATCGCCGCTGGGCGCACCACCGGTGCCGGCGCCGCCCTGGCCTGCGAGACGAATGCGTTGACCCTCGCCGATGCCTTTTGGAATCGATATCTCGAATTTCTTCGTGCTTAGCGTGCGCCCCGTTCCGTGGCAGGCTACGCAGAGGCGGCCGCTCTCCGTCCCGGTGCCACGGCAACGGGGGCAGCTATCCTCGAGTTGTAACGAGATCGATTTTTTGCCGCCCTCGTAGATATCGTGCAAGGAAAGCTCGATGGTCGTTTCCATATCTTGTCCGCGCGTAGCGCTCGGAGCCGTACCGGCCGGGCCGCGACGGCCGACCCCGGAGAAGAACATATCGAAGAAATCCGAGAACCCGCTCGTACCCGCTCCGGCTGCCGCATTGGGGCCGAAACCGAAGTCGAACTGCGTGGCGTTCTGTTGCGTTCGATAGCGCCGCTGTTGCTCCGCTTGCCGCGCCGCTTGCTGCCAATCGCTGCCGAGAGCGTCGTATTTTCGGCGTTTGTCGCTGTCGCCGAGTACTTCGTATGCTTCGGATATCTCTTTGAATTTCTCTTCGGCAGCCTTTGCATTACCGGGATTCGCGTCGGGGTGCCATTTGCGTGCGAGGCGACGATAGGCGGACTTGATGTCCTTCTCGGGAGCGCCCTTCGGCACGCCGAGAACGGCGTAGTAGTCCTTGTAATTCATTGATGCTTCGCAACGAGCACTTTCGCCGGTCGGAGGAGATCGTCGCCGAGGCGATAGCCTTTCTCCGCGACTTCGACGACGGTATCGTCGGCTTGCCCGTCGGTCGCTGCGACCGTTCCGATCGCTTCGGCGACGTGGGGATCGAACGGCAGTCCCTTCACATCGACGGCACTGATGCCCTCGGAGGAAAGAACCGCTTCGAACCCGCGCAGCGTGCTCTCTACCCCACTTCGAAGCGCTTCGCCTCCGGCGGGAACGGCAAGCGCGCGTTCGAGATTATCGAGCACCGGAAGTAAGCGCCCAAAAAGGCGACGCCGGTGCTCGACGATGCGTTGTTCGATATCTCGTTGAACGCGTCGTTTATAATTCTCGAAGTCGGCCATTGCAAGTAAAAATTTGTTGTAGTTTTCATCGGCGCGAGCGTTTGCTTTGGAGAGTTCGTTCTCCGGTTGCGCACTTTCTTCGCTTGCGTCGAGTGGATCGTTGAGAAGGTCGTTATCCATGGGTGCGTCTATCTCTACTTCTTTTTAAAATGTTGAGCGCATGAAAAGACTGCGGGAGGTGAGGGCGGGTGCCGCGTACGGCTCGCCCTCACTCCACCCGCATGAGCCGGAGGTTACTTCGCTTCTTTGAACTCGGCGTCGATTGCATCGTCGGGCGCGGCGCTCGACGATGCGCCGTTTGCTGCGCCGTTCGATGCCTGGCCGTTCGCGGATTCGGCACCGGCGGCATCGCCTTCGGGCGTCGCTCCGGTACTCTTGTAGAGCAGCTCTGCCATTTTGTAGCTCGCGCTCTGCAACTTTTCGATCGAAGCCTTGATCTCGGCAGCCGTGCCGTTCTCGCTGAGCTTCTTGAGTTCGGCGAGAGCGCTCTCGACTTCGCCGCGGGCGGCTGCGTCGAGTTTCTCCCCGACCTCTTTGAGCGATTTTTCGGTCGAGTAAGTTAGGCTCGACGCGGTATTTCGCACCTCTGCTTCTTCGCGCTTTGCCTTGTCGGCAGCCGCCTGAAGTTCGGCGTCCTTGACCATCCGCTCGACTTCCTCTTTGTTGAGGTTGGTCGATGCGGTGATAGTGATCTGCTGTTCTTTGCCCGTTCCGAGATCTTTCGCACCGACATTGACGATGCCGTTGGCATCGATATTGAAGGTCACTTCGATCTGCGGTACGCCGCGCGGTGCGGGCGGAAGCCCTTCGAGCCGGAAGCGTCCCAGGGTCTTGTTGTCGCCGGCCATTGGGCGTTCGCCTTGCAGAATGTGAATATCCACGCTGGTTTGGCCGTCCTCGGCGGTTGTAAAAACCTGCGATTTCTTCGTCGGGATCGTCGTGTTCCGTTCGATCAGCGTCGTCATAACGCCGCCCATCGTTTCGAGCCCCAGTGAGAGCGGGGTAACGTCGAGAAGCACGACGTCGCGCACTTCACCGGAGAGAACGCCCGCCTGAATCGCCGCACCAACCGCGACGACTTCGTCGGGGTTGACGGTGAGGTTCGGGTCTTTGCCGGTGAGCTTACGGACGAGTTCGAGAATGACGGGCATGCGGGTCGATCCGCCGACCATCACCACTTCATCGATCTGCGAAATGTCGATTTTCGCATCGGCGAGAGCGCTCTTGAAAGGATTGATGCAACGGTCGGTGAGATCGCTCGTGATCTCTTCGAACTTCGCGCGCGTCAAGGTGTATTCGAGATGCTTGGGGCCTTCGGCATCGGCGGTAATGAACGGTAGGTTGATCGTCGTCTGAACGACTGCGGAGAGTTCGATCTTTGCCTTCTCGGCGGCCTCGGTGAGGCGCTGCATCGCCTGCTTATCCTTGGAGAGATCGATTCCCTGATCTTTGCGGAATTCGCCGACGATCCATTCGACGACGCGATGATCGTAATCGTCGCCGCCGAGACGGGTATCGCCGTTGGTCGATTTTACTTCGAAGACGCCGTCCCCGACTTCGAGGATCGAGACATCGAAGGTGCCGCCGCCGAGATCCCATACGAGGATCGTCTCGTTGCCTTTTTTGTCGAGTCCATACGCGAGTGCGGCAGCGGTCGGTTCGTTGATGATGCGGAGCACTTCAAGCCCCGCAATTTTTCCGGCGTCCTTCGTCGCTTGACGTTGAGCGTCGTTGAAATAGGCGGGGACCGTGATCACCGCCTGGGTGACTCGCTCGCCGAGATAGTTGCTCGCGTCGTTCACGAGCTTTTGCAGAACCATCGCCGAGATCTCTTGCGGGGTGTAATCCTTGCCGTCGATCTTCACGCGATAGTCGCCCTCACCCATGTGGCGTTTGATCGAAGAGATCGTGCGCTCCGGATTGGTGACGGCCTGACGCTTTGCGAGTTGTCCGACGAGACGCTCGCCGGTTTTCGAGAAGGCCACGACCGACGGAGTCGTGCGCGATCCTTCCGAGTTTGCGATAACGGTGGGCGAGTTGCCCTCCATTACGGCGACGACCGAGTTGGTCGTGCCGAGGTCGATTCCGACCACTTTAGCCATGAAGTTTTACCTCGTTGATGTGATGTGAACCCCGAGCGCGCCCCGGACCAGCTTGATCGGGCGATCGGGCGGTCGAGCCGAGGCGCGCGCACATTCGAGGTTGGTGTGCGCGTCGCGACGAGTCGGCGACGCTTCGATCGTTCGACGACGCCTTGCCGCTTACGAACGAATTCGGGCTTGGTTGCCTGCCCCATACTACAACAAGGAGCGGCAATTTGTTCCGCTCCTTGTAACAGCAGGGCTCCCCTTTAGGTTGCGCTCCCCTTGGAGCGCTTCGCGCTAGGGAACCGTTCCCGCGGTCGCCGGGCGCTCGGTTAGCGTCACCGCCGCGAACTTCTTGAGTCCTTGGGCCCAGAGATCGATCCGGACGACCGTTCCCGGTTTCTTCGCGGCGATATATTTCACGAGATCTTGCGTCTTGGTGAAACTCTTGCCGTCGACTTGGAGAATGACGTTGCCGGGCTCGAGCCCCGCCTTATCGGCCGGCGAACCGGGAACGACGGCGATGACGGCGATGCCGTTGGGGCCCGACGCATAGCCGATCTGATTCCGTAAACCCGGAGTGAGATCGGCCATCTGGATCCCCATATAGCCTTCGTTGGTCCCTTGGGTGATGCCGGGGTGGGCGAGCATCTCGGCGACGACACGCTGCACCGTGTTCGCCGGGATGGCGAAACCGATGCCTTGGGCGTATGCCGATTTCACCGTCGACTGGTTGATGCCGATCACCTTGCCGTGGTCGTCGATCAACGGGCCGCCGGAGTTCCCGGGGTTGATCGGTGCGGAAGTTTGCAGAAGCCCTTTGAAATCGATCGTCTGCCCGCTATCGTTCTGGATCGGCTCGTTGCGATTGAACGCTGAGACGATACCCAGCGTCACCGTCTGCTGGAGCTCGAGCGGCTCGCCGATCGCGATCGCCCACTGCCCCTGCTCGACGCGATCGAAGTTGGCGAACTGCAGCGGCGGCGGCAGTTTTTTATAGCCGTCGACCCGGATGATCGCAAGGTCGGCCCCGATGTTCTCGGCGACGACATGTGCCGGCACGTGATCGCCGTCGGCAAAGACCACCGTCAACTTGGTGATATTGCCGCCCTGTGGCGGGGTGACCACGTGCGCGTTGGTCACGATATCGCCCTTCGTGTCGTAAACGAAGCCGGAACCCGATGCCTTCCCTTTGTACGGCTCTTCGACGCCTGGGCCGCCCTGGCCGAAGAAGCCTTGGAAGAACGGTACGACGCGCTGGCCGTTGACGTCGAGCTGGATTGCGACGACGGAGGGTTTCGTGCGCTTGACCGCCGAGACGATGCGATCTTGGTCGCTGATCCCTTGGAGCGGCGCGGCGGAGACCGCCGGAAGCGAGTGGTTTGGCCCGGCGACGCCGGTAAAATGCGTGCTGGCGTAGAGCATCATCAAAAAGCTGCCGACGCTCGCGCCGACGAGAGCGATGATGAGGGTGGGGAGAACGCGTTGTTTCACAGTTATAAATGCTCCATGCTGTGGAGAAGGCTCGTTACGATTGAGGGATTGCCTCTCGTTGAACGACGGAACCTTCCGAAAAGTGCCCGTGCGGGGTCGGCGTATCGGAAAGAATCAGGCCGTCGCGAAGGCGTACGACGCGATTTGCGCGCTCGGCGACCTCTTCGTCGTGGGTGACGACCACGATCGTGCGCCCCGATCTGTGGAGGCTCTTGAAGAGCGAGAGAATCTCCTCGCTCGTCGCGGTGTCGAGATTGCCGGTCGGCTCGTCGGCGAGCAGCACCGCCGGGTTGTTGATCAACGCGCGCGCGATCGCGACTCGCTGCTGCTGGCCGCCCGAGAGCTCGCTGGGGCGGTGGTGCGCGCGATCGGCGAGCCCGACTTCGGCGAGCGCGCGTTGCGCGCGCTCGCGGCGTTCCTTCGGTGAGACTTTTGCATAAAAGAGCGGCAACGAGACGTTCTTCATCGCATCGGTACGAGGTAGCAGGTTGAAACCTTGGAAGATGAAGCCGAGTTTTTCCAGGCGTATCTTCGCCAGCGCGCGATCGTCGAGTGCGGAAACGTCGATTCCGTCGAGTCGATAGTTGCCCAAGGTCGGTCGGTCGAGGCAACCGATAACGTTCATGAGGGTCGATTTCCCCGAACCCGACGGGCCCATGATAGCAACGTATTCGCCGCGTTCGATGCGAAGGGTGACACCGCGCAGCGCCTGTACCTCGATGCTGCCGGTTTTGTAGGTCTTGACGATCTCTTGGAGATCGATCGCGATATCATTCATAGCGTAATGCCTCTATGGGATCGACGGAAGCCGCGCGCAGCGCGGGAAGCGTTCCGAAGACGAGGGTGACGATCGTTGCGAAAAGAGTAGCGAGCAAGATTGCCTGCGTCCAGGGTAACGCGGCGATCGTTCCCGAGATGCGTGCGATGAGAATTTGTTGAGCGAGCTCTCCGATTCCAAGCCCGGCGAGCATCCCGATGAGCGAACCGCTAAACGCCAGAACGAACGCTTCGACGAAAAATTGGATAAGAATTGTCGCCCGCGAAGCGCCGATAGCACGTCGAATGCCGATCTCGCGCGTGCGTTCGCTCACAGAAACGAAGAGGATGTTCATGATGCCGATACCGGCGACCAAGAGCGAGATCGCCCCGACCGCGCCGACGATCGTGCCGATGACGCCGAAGAAGCCGTCGACCTTTTTGGTGAAAAATCCGAAATCGAAGGTTTGGTAGATCGATCCGCCGTGGGCATCGGAGAGCACGCGCTTGGCGTTTGCTTCCAACGTCGCTAACGTTGCATCGCGACTGCCGAGAACCTGAATGCCGAAGAGCGGGCGTCCGCGCTGGTAGTCGTTGTAGAAAGTGGTGTAGGGGATCACTACATCGTTGTTGATATCGAAGCCCAACGACGCGGTCGAGAGCGTCGCCGGCCCGAGAATTCCGGCGACGACGTAACGTTTCGGACCGACGTAGACCGACTGCCCGAGAACCGTCTCGGGGTCGGCGGCGTGCGGGAAAAGCCGTTTGTAGGCCTTGGCGGAGAGAACGCAGACCGGGGTCGCGTTTTCGACATCGCTGCGGGTGATCGCATGCCCTGCGACCACGGGTGCGGTGCTGAAGCGACGGTAAGATTCGCCGCCGAATTTCAACATGATGTGTTGGTGCCCGGCGCTGACGATCGTGCGCGTTTGGCCGAACGGGATGGCCGTTTCGACTCCGGGCACATTCCGGTCGAGGAGTTTGAGATCGGAGAGCCCGAGGTTCGCTCGCTGCGTGCTGCCTTGCGTCGATTTCGGGAAAATGAAGAACGTGTTCATGTTGATGCCGCGAAAAGCGCCGTTGACGGCGGCCGCCATGCCGGCTGCGGCGACCTGGATGGATATAATCGCCGCAACCCCGACGACGAGCCCGACGAGCGTTAGCACCGTGCGCGTCAGATTCGCTTGCATGAGTTCGAGCGTTTCGCGAATGTAATCGACCATCTCAGCTCCGCAAGGCTATGACGGGATCGAGTTTTCCGGCGCGGATCGCCGGATAGGCGCCGAAGCCGATACCGATGCCGATGGTAAAGAATGCGGCGATTGAGAGCACCAGCGCCCACGGAACCGGCGCGCTCCCGGCAAAATGCACGATGCTGCCTTGGAGCGCGAGCACGATAAGGACGCCGAAAATGCTCCCGATCGCCCCGCCGATGATCGAGAGAATCGTCGCTTCGATTAAAAATTGCAACGAGATATCTCCCGAACTCGCACCGATCGACTTGCGGATACCGATCTCGCGAGTTCGTTCGTTTACCGAAACCAACATGATGTTCATGATGCCGATGCCGGCAACGCAGAGGGCGATCCCGCCGATGAGCGTGATGCCGATGCCGATGCCGCCGAGGACGCGGGAGAAAACGCCGAGCGATTTCGCCTGGTCCTGGATCGTGTATTTTGCGTGCGGTCCGTGGAGGTTCTTGAGAGCGGCCTTCGCCGCTGCCGTTACCTGTGCCGATGTGAGGCCGGGTGCGGAATAAAAAATAATTCCGTCGATCGGGCCCGGGGCGATGCGGTGCATCGTGGTATAAGGGACGTAGATTGCGTCGCCGATGGCGCTGCTAAGTAGGCTGCCGGTGGCATCGAAAACACCGACGATGCGCAGGCGAGCGTTGCCGACGGAGATGCTTCGTCCAACCGGATCTTCATGCGGAAAGAGCGTCTTGCGCGCTTCTTTTGAGATCATGGCGACGTTCGCTGAAGCCAAAACGTCGTTGTGATCGAGCTTGCGGCCCTCGAGGATCACCATCGCATTGTCGCCTTTGTCGGTTCCGTGGAGCTGCGGATAATGGGTCTTCCCGCCGACATTTACCGGAAACGGACGACCGAAATATCCCGCGTAGGCCGAGGCTATAGCGCCGTTACTCCGGGCGACGAAGCGAGCGACATCGCGGTAATAGAGCGTCGCCGCAAGCGGATTATCGGACGATCGATCGACGAACGCGACCCACCCGACCGAATCGGCGTTACCGAGCGATTTCTCTAGACCGAGCGAACCCGCTTGGCTGAGTCCCAAGACGGCGATCGTCGACGCGATTCCGATGATCGTACCGAGAAGCGAGAGCGCCGATCGAAGGCGATTGCGCCAGAGGGAGGCGAAGGCTTCTTCGATGTAGGCAGCGAGAACGCTCACGGAGTACCCGAGGGGCTGCTCTGCGGAATCGGGAGGATACGCATACCTTCGTGTAATACGGGGAGCGCCGTCGCGACGACCGTTTCGCCTGCGGTGAGTCCCGAGCGAACGACGCTCTGAACGTCGTTGCTCTTGCCGAGTACGACTGCAACTTCATGGGCCTTGCCGCCGCGTACGAGCCAGACCTTCGTTTGCTTCTTCACGTGAACGATTGCGGCGGTCGGTACGACGAGCGCGTGCGGAATGCTCGTCGTGAGAATATCGACGTTCGCGGTCATTCCGTCGCGCAGCACCGGACTCGTCTCGTCGAGCGCAATCGTCGTCAGAACTTCGCGTGCCGTCGAGCCGGCATCGGTGGAGCGGGTGGCAATCGGCGAGATACGCTCGATGTGCCCGTGGAGGGTGGTGTGGGGAAAATCTTCGCTCGTTACGTTGACCGGCATGCCGAGTTTAACGGCGTGAACGTCTTGTTCGTCGACTTGTGCTTGGACGACGTAGGCGCTGCCCTCGGCGATGGTAAACATTGCTTGCCCGGCAGAGACGGCGTCTCCGGGAAGAATCGTGCGGTTCGCGTCGGTGGGGCGCGGCGCAACGCTCTGAATGATGCCGTCGAACGGCGCGACGATGCGTTCGAAGCCGAGTTGTTGTTGGGCCTGGTCGTTGAGGATCTTTGATTTCAAGGCCTGCGCTTTCGCAGCTTGCACCGAACTCGTGCCGTAACCGGTCACCGCGCCGAGTTTAAGTTGCTCGACCGATTGATCGTAAGCGACTTTTGCCTGCTCTTCCTTCGCGCGGTCGGCATCGAGTTGGCTACGTGGAATCGCCTTGTCGGCGTAGAGCGTCTCGTCGGCCTTTAGGACTCGGAGTGCCTCGTCGAGGTTGCTTCGTGCGGTGTCGACCCCGGCCTGATACTGCACGCGAGCGTTACGTTCTTGAATTGCAGCGGTGCTAACGTTTGCGACCGAACTCTGATAATCGGCGAGAGCGCCGGCGGCGTTTGCGTCGAGCGACGGGTTTTCGATCGTAGCGAGAACCTCACCGGCACGCACGCGATCGCCCGCCTTTACATCGAGGGTCGCGAGATTTCCGCCGACTAAAGCCGGAATCGTCTCCATGTGCGGGTGCATTACGGTGCCGTTCTCCGGAAGCTTCACCACGAATGTCGTCGGTTCGAGTTTAATCGTTTTAACGGCGACGGAGTTGGTCGTATGCGGACGGAACGCAAGCGCCAACCCGATGAGAATTATCGCGACGACGGCAGCGAGGACGAAAAACCGGGCTTTCTTATTCATAGTGCTCCTTAGTGAAGGTCGGCGACGGCGTTCGTCGGTGAAAAAATACCCATGGAGGTACGCAAGCGCACGAGCGCGTTGACGTAAGCCACGCGTGCGGCGATCAGGTCGTTTTGCGCCGAAATGGAAGTTTGCTGGGCCTGAACGACATCGGAGAGCGCGGCCACGCCCGCTCGATATTGAAGTTGCTTAATGCGCGCGCTCTCGATGCCTAAGCGAGCTTCTTGTTTCGCAAAGCCCACTTGAGCGACCGCTGCTTTAGCGGCGCGATAGGCACTACGAACGTCGTTGAGCGCGACGAGTTTCGCATTCACCAAGGCAAGCTTTGCACTTCGCACCGCGGCCTCATAATTGACGCGCGATAAGCGGCGAGCTCCGTAATCGACAATCGGCAGATTGAAAGTTGAGACGGCCTGGATCTGCCAGAAGCCGGGGGTGCCGCGCGGAACGAGGATTTTATTCGGAATGAGTCCTGCGGCGTACTCGTTGTCGAGTTGTTGCTGCGTGAAGACGGCGTTGGTTGGTGAAAATTGATTGCCGACTGCGGCCGAGAGTTGAATTTGCGGGAAGAGTTGCGGGAGCCAGCTCTTGCGATTGAGGTCGGCGACCCGAAGCGCATAGCGTGCGCTCGCGATATCGGCGCGGTTTGCCAAGGCGATTCGCTCGATTTTTTGCATCGACATCGCCGGGAGCGGCGGCATCGTGAGTTGTTTTGGCAGTGCGAAGGGCGTGCCGAGCGGGGCGCCGATGCTTTGACAGAGTGCGTCGCGGGCGTTTTCAACGTTTGCCCGGGCGGCAACGAGCGTCGATTCGCTGCGCGCGACGGCGACGCGTGCCGAGAGCACGTCAACACCGGCGGCGACCCCGGCGCGCTCTTTCACGCGGGCGTTTTGCAGCAGCAGTCTCTGATATTGAAGGTCGCCGCGATCGACGTTCACCATTTCTTCGTCCTGAACGACGGCGTTGTACGCACTCGTCACCGAGGTCGCCACCTGCGCCTGGGAATTGCGAAGATTCGCTTTCGCTTGTTCGAGGTTCGCCTTCGATACGGCGAGTTGGATGCCGGCGAGTCCCCCGGTTGTGAGCGTATATTGCGCCTGCAGTTGCGCGGTGTTCTGACTGAAAACGCTCTGTTGCTGCGCGCCGATGACGGCGTAGGCGCCACCGTAGTTGGAACTCTTTGACATGATGTTATTGAGCGAGGCGCCGGCGGTCGGCAGATTTTGCGTTTTCTGCGTGGCGAAAGAAGATCGCGCCGCCGCTACCGCCGCCGTCGAAGCGGCGACCGTGGAGTTGTGCGCGAGTGCGTAGGCAACCGCCGCTCGTAAGTCGAGCGGCCGCGGTGCCGCGCCGGCTGGGCCGGCGAAGAGAGCTCCGGCGAGCAGCGCCGGAGCCGATATCCAAACGAAAAGTAGGCGACGCATACGTCGCCTACTACGGGGCACGGGGGAAAAAGTTTCAGGGAACCGCTACGGGCTAGCCGATGCGCTCGTCGTCGGAGGGGTGCCATTGCTCGCGGCAGGGATTTGACGGGCGAACCCCGCGGCGAACAACGCCGGGATCAGCAGCACGACAAGCGCGGCCGCCCAGGCTTTGGGTGCCGCCAGACGAGCGATGCGCTGCATGAGGAGCGCGTTGAGCCAGAGCGCCCAGAGCGTGAACGGGGTGAATGACGCGAGCAACCCGGCGAGCTTGATATTCGCCGTTGGAATTACCGCCGCGAGCGAAAGTGAATTGCGAAAGATATCCATTTCACTTGTGAACGCATCGGGGCCGCGCAGCGCGAGCACGATGGAAGCGATAAGCGACCCGATTGAAATGACGGCGAACACATTCATGCTCGCGCACCAAAGTTGTTTAAACGTCGCTTTCCCGCTCAGAAGGGCGTTGCAAAGCAAGAGAACGACGGTCACGATTCCTACGCTAACGAAAACGCCGATCGGCGAGAAGACCCAAGCGAACTCCGAAAACTTCGCGGTGATTGAAAACACGGCCCTCGCGGCGGCCAATTGCTGCGCGTTCGTTGAAGCGGCGATGCCTCGTTCCATTATCAACCGAGCGAGATGTTGCTGGACCGGGCCGCTGGCCAACGATGTGACGATCGTAAGGACCGAGGCGGCGATAAACGCCCAGCCCCAGGTTTGCTTCTCGGCGAGGCGGTCGAAGGCGCTCGCCGGGGCGACGACGATTTCGACGAGGCTGGTGAGCCCCGCGTTCTCTTGAGGTGGTGGTGCAGTTGTCATGGCTGCGACTATTGGCGGGCGACGCCTCGGTTCTTGCCGAGAGGAACGGATCGGCGAGTAGGCAGCCGACCGAGGCCCCCGCTCGCAGGAGACGCTCCAGGCGTCCGAGGCGCTCGCGGCGGAGCTCGAGTAGGCGCAGAACGAGTATATCTCGCGTTCGCCGTAGGGCGTGCCAAGAATAGAGGGTTTCGGCGCGTGGAACCGCGATTTCCGGCCGCTTCGGATGCTGCGTGGCGTGGCGGGTGCTTCCGAGCAGGCTCGCGGCTAGTAGCGCGAGCGTGATAGAGTATCTGTAACCCATGGGCGTTCCTCCGCCCGTCATTCCCACGCAAATAGCCGTTGTAAAGGCCTCATATTGAAAACGCAGAGCATCTCCGTTCCTAAAGCTCCCAAGGAGCCCTTCGTTCGCGTCGTTCCGCTCGGCGGCTGCGGCGAAATCGGCCGAAATATGACGGTGATCGAAACCAACGACGATTTGGTCGTCGTCGACTGCGGGTTGATGTTTCCCGACGAAGAGATGTTCGGCGTCGATATCGTTATTAACGATTTCAGCTACATTCGCGAACGGGTGCATAAACTGCGCGCGGTTCTAGTGACGCACGGGCACGAAGATCACATCGGCGGTATTCCTTATTTTTTGCGAGAATTTCCGAACACGCCGATCGTCGGTACGGCGATCACCGGCGCGCTCATCAAAGCGAAGTCTCGCGAACATAAACTCGGCGAGATGCCGTTGGTCGCCGTCGCGCCGGGCGATCGCGTTCGTTACGGCGAAATCGAGGCAGAGTTCGTGCATATCAACCATTCGGTCGCGGGCGCCTGTTCGCTCGCCGTGCGTACGCCGAGCGGAACGATTTTTCACACCGGCGATTTTAAGTTCGATCAGACGCCGATCGACGGCCGACCGGCGGATTTTGCGGCGCTCGCGCGCATCGGGGAAGAAGGCGTGCTCTGCATGCTTGCCGATTCAACGAATGCCGAACGGCCGGGGCACACCCAATCCGAACGCGTCGTCGGCGAAGCCTTCACGACGATTTTCTCGAAGGCGACCGGGCGAATTCTCATCGTTTCTTTCGCGTCGAACGTTCCTCGCATTCAACAGGCGATCGATCACGCCGAAAAATTTGGCCGGAAAATCGCGTTTCTTGGGCGTTCGATGAACAACGTATTACATTTTGCGCGCGAACACGGACACCTTCGCATTCCACCCGATATTTTAGTGAAAATCGAAGACGTGGGTAATCTTCGTGCCGACCAAATCGTCGTGATGACGACGGGCTCGCAAGGCGAGCCGATGAGCGGACTCTCGCGAATGTCGGTGCGCGATCATCCGAAGTTCTCTATCGACCCCGGCGATACCATCGTTATCAGTGCGACGCCGATTCCCGGAAACGAAAAGAGCGTCTATCGCACGATCAATAATCTCTATCGCCTCGGTGCAACGGTCATTCATGGGAGCGAAGGCCGCGCTCACGTCTCCGGGCATGCTTCGCAAGAAGAGCTTTTGCTGATGCTCAACCTCATTCGCCCGGAGTACTTTATTCCCGTGCACGGCGAGTACCGTATGTTGGTGACGCACGGCAGCTTGGCGACGAAGACGGGGGTGCACCCCGAGAGCGTTTTCGTTATCGAAAACGGCGACATCGTCGAATTTACTGCCGAGTACGGCGACAAAATCGGGAAGACCTACGGAGGCATGGTACTCGTCGACGGGACGGGCTTGGGCGAGATGGGCGAGGCCGTTCTGCGCGACCGGAAAATGCTTTCGAACGACGGCATCGTTACTGCCGTCGTTGCAATCGACGCTGAAGAAGCGCAAACGATCGGCGTGCCCGATATCGTGACGCGCGGTGCGTTCTACGAACCGGAATCCGAAGCGCTGATCGAGCATCTTCGTTCGCATTTAAGCGCGATGTTGGCGACGCTTTCGACCGACGCCCTGCGCGACACTAATTCGGTGCGCGAGCACGTGCGAGCGACGTTGGCGAAAGAAATTTTTTCGCGAACGCGTCGTCGGCCGGTGATCGTGCCGATCGTTATCGAGGCGTAGTCTCGCGCCTTTGGGGATATTTCTTGCGCTCGTCGCAGCAGCCGCGTATGGAAGTGCCGACTTTCTCGGCGGAATGGCCGCGCGCAAGGCGGCGCTCCTTGCCGTCGCGCTCGGAACTCAGGCGGTCGGGTTGCTGGTCATCGCGGTTGCGTTGGCGCTGCACCCCGAAACCTTCTCGTTCGCATCGCTTGCGTGGGGAGCGCTAGCCGGCCTCGCCGGCGCGACCGGAATCGCATTCCTCTATCACGCGCTCTCCATCGGGCGGATGGGCGTCGTTTCGCCGGTGACGGCCTTGCTTGCCGCGGCGGTTCCCGTGATCTTCGGCATCCTCACCGGCGAGCGCGCCTCTCCGCTTGCATACGTTGGGTTGGCGTTGGCGGCTGCGGCGATCATCGCGATTTCGGCCTCGTTCGAGAGAGAGGGCATGCGCGAGTTCGATACCGCGGGCCTGCGCGAAGCGCTGCTATCCGGGCTTGCATTCGGTGCGTTTTTCACGTTGCTGGGCATGACGCGCAACGGCGCGCCGCTATTTGCGTTGCTCGGTTCGCGCCTCGCCTCCGTGAGTTTGCTCGCTTCGATCGTCTTTGCGACGCGCACTCCGCTACGCATGAACGGTGCTACGACATTCGTTTTGCTGGGCGGGGCGCTCGATATGGCCGCAAACCTGCTTTATTTGCTCGCTGCCAGGATCGATGGCCTAGCGATCTCTGCGGTTTTGACCTCGCTCTATCCGGCCTCGACGGTTCTTCTCGCGGCGGTGGTTTTACGCGAGCGTCTCTCGCGCATTCAGTGGGCCGGGGTGCTCTGCGCGCTCGTCGCCGTCGCGATGATTGCGGCGCGGTAGAAGGTGCCGTGCAGGCCTGCAAACCTCCGCATATAAAGGGCGTTCATGCACGTCATGAAGAGCACGCGGAGAATCTTTCTTGCCGGTGCCGCACTTGGTGTAGGCGCCGCCCTCTTGCCCGGCTCCACGGTGGTTGAGGCTGCCCCGGCGGGCTCGCCGACGCCGAGCCCAACGCCGGCTTCCGTCCCGACGCCTTCGCCGGGAGCGCTCGATCTGGCGCGTTCGATGCGTCGCTTCGACGCGACGCTGAGCGATGCACAAATCCAGGCCATCGCGCAAGGTATCGAGCAGGGCTATGCCTTCGGCGCCGCGTTAAACCCGCAGGGAACCTTTCTGCAAAACGGTGATGCGCCGGTCCCGCAATTTGCGGTGCGACCGTGAACGATATCGATCTCGCATTCTCCGACGCACTCACGCTCGGTCGTGAGATCGCGCGTAAGCGTATCTCGTCGGTCGAGCTGACGAGGCTCTACCTCGCACGGCTCGAGCGCTACGGTGCGCGCTTCGGAGCGGTCGTTACGATCTTGCACGAACGTGCAATAGGGGAGGCGAAGGCCGCGGATGCGGCGCTCGCGCGCGGCGATCGCAAGAGCCGGCTGCACGGCGTTCCCTACGGCGTAAAAGATCTGCTCGCCGCAATCGGTGCGCCGACGACGTGGGGTGCCGCACCCTATCGCGATCGTTCCTTCAATTTTGACGGAGCGGTAGTGGAGAGATTGCATGCCGCAGGAGCGGTGTTGATCGCTAAGCTCGCAATGGTCGAACTGGCGGGGGCGTTCGGCTACAACGGTGCCGACGCGTCGTTTACCGGCCCGGGAAGAACGCCATGGAACCGCGATTTTTGGAGCGGCGGCAGTTCGAGCGGTCCCGGTGCGGCGGTCGCCGCCGGGTTGGTCGGGTTTGCCATCGGCTCCGAAACGAACGGTTCTATTTTGACGCCGAGTGCGATGTGCGGTGTCTCCGGGCTGCGCCCGACCTTTGGGCGAGTCAGTCGCTACGGTGCGATGGCGCTGATGTGGAGCTCCGATAAACTTGGCCCGATGGCGCGCTCGGCGCGCGATACGCTTGCGATCCTACGGATCGTTGCCGGGGCCGACCCGCGCGATGACAGTACGCGAACCGAGGCGTTCTATGCGCCGAAAAAGAAACCACGCGTCGCCGTTATCGTTGGGGCGCGCAAGCAGACGCAAGCTGCGGTCGTGAAGAATTTCGATGCCTCGCTCGCCGTAATCGCCGCCGACGTCACCTTTGCCGACGAGGTAAAGTTGCCCGATCTTCCCTACGGCGCGACGATCGGCGCGTTGATCAACGGCGAGAGTGCCGCGGCCTTTCGCGACTTAATCGAGAGCGGCAAAGCGCGCGAACTGCAGTCGCCCGACGACCGCATCGGCGGCTACATTCAGTACGAAACGCGTGCGGTGGATTACGTCGACGCGATGCGTCGTCGGCGAGAGATCGTCGATGCCGTCGGAAAATCGATTGCCCCGTACGATGCGTTGCTCTTTCCGACGCTTCCAACCGTTGCATACCCAATCGGAACGCCTTTCGATAAGGTCTATCCCGACGCTCCCGGCGGGGTCGATCCGGTTACGCCGGGAAATCTCTGCGGGCTTCCGTCGATGAGCGTTCCCAATGGTTTTGGCGAAAATCATCTGCCCACCGGGTTCGGTATGATGGCCAATCCGTGGCGGGAGCGCGATCTCGTTGCGCTCGCGATGCGTTTTCAGGCGCGTACGGCGTTCCACACGATGCATCCGCCCGGAGTAGCGTAGCCAAGCCCTTCTCGAAAAATCGGAACGTTCTTAATTTCCGAGCGCTCGTTCGTACGCTTGTAACGTCGCCTTCGCTGCGGCAGACCATGTGAAATCAGAGAGAATGCGCCGTCGCCCTCGCGCTCGCAGCTCCGCGTCGATTTCGTAGCGGTTCCAGGCTCTCTGCGTAGCGCGAAGAATCGACCAGGCGTCGCACGGATCGCAATAGTAGGCCGCATCGCCGAAGTATTCCGATTCGAAACCGAGATTGCCGACCACAATCGCGGTGTCTGCCAAAAGCGCCTCTAGCGACGAGAGCCCCGGCGATTCAAAAAGACTCGGTAAGAGATGGATGCGGGCGGCGGCATAGAGATGGCGCAGTTGTTGCTGCGGAATAGCCGGAAAATAATAGATCGGCGCTTTTCGTCGCGAGCCGAGGTCGCGAAAACGGGCGAAAATCTCCGGGTCGGTCGCATCGCCGACAAAAACGAGGGGATACTCCGTGTTTTTCAGTGCGAGAAGAACGAAATCTTGTTGTTTACGGGCATCGAAGCGGGCCGCCATTAATGCAAACGGAGCGCTCCGTAACTCGGCGGGAACCGCCGCGGGGGTTCCCGCTGTAAATAGGGTGGCGTCGACGGCGTTGGGTACGACGGCAAACGAGCAAAAATCGCCGAGGTAGGTGAAGATTGCGGCGAGCTCCATCCAGGAGTTCGGTAAAATGGTATCGATTCGAGCGAGGACGCCTCTGCATGCCGCCGTCGAGGGGTGTGCCGTCCAGGCCGTCAGCGTTGCGCCGTCGACGGTAATGTCGACGCTGCGACGAGCGATTTGTTCCAGAGTATCGCGAGCATTCTCGATATCGAGCGAGCCGCGGTCGCCGGTGCTTTCAAATAGCCATCGCCGCGCGGCATGCATCCAGCGTAGCGTATGGTGCGGCGCCCATATCGTGGAGAGCGCGACGCGCGCTTTGCCGCGCACGGGGGCGAGTACATCGAGTTGACGCTCGAGCTTATCGGGAAGGTGGAGACTCGTCCAAAGGTGGACGATGTCGAATGTTGCTTCGCACGCGCGCTCTGCCGGGCCGATCTCGACTTCGACGCCGATCTCGCGCAGTTCTCGCGCCGTTGCCTCCATCTGCACGACATCGCCGCCGAAGACGCGGTCGCCGTCTTCGCGTGGGACGAAGAGCACGCGCATCGAGCGCTATTTCCCTCCGGATCGCAACCGACGCAGTTGCATGGCGTGATTGAACCGCACGATCTCTTCGCGCGAATATCCGTCGAGGTTCGTAAACTCGACGCCGAAGGAGTTGCGGCCTTCGACGGGGGCGAGTTTCGCGACGACTTGGCCTCGAGCAAAAATTTGATCGAAGGATCGCCGATTATCGGGGACGCGCACGCGACGCGGCCCAAAAGGCGTGATCTCGGTTCGCTCGCCGCCCTTGGGAAAGACATCGAGCACATCGTTGGGGAGCGTGAAGCGCAATTCAATCTCGCTTCCATCCTCGATGGCATCGCCGCAGACGAGTCTGATTCCGCCGGCGCTTACATCGGCGCAAAAGCCATTGAGCCAGACCGAGCCCGGCCTACGGAACGAAATTGGAAATGAGACGCACTGCCGCAGATCCTTACGGCGTTGGTCGTTTTGGGAAGCGGGTTTTTCATCTCGTGCATGCACTCGACCCGCCGCATCGCGTCGTTGCAATTCCATGATTTCGGCATGCAATTGCTTGCGTTCGGGGGGCGTAATCCCGTCGAAAGTGACCCCGTATTCGTACCCCGCACCGTCGGAGGGAGATCTCCGCCCTGCGACGTGGCCACGCAGACGCAATGGGGCGCCGCTGCCGCGGCGCAACTCGAAGCGAACGACGCACTCGCGGTCGAGCAAGACCAGCGATCGAATGCGGCATCCCGACTCCGATATGTCGATAAGCGTTCCGAAAATTTGGGCGGCCTTCCCTCCGGCCTCGAATGAAATGGGGATCTCGAGCGACTGTCTGAAAGTCGCCCGTTTTGAGGTCGCGTTCTCGCCGTCCGAGCGCGGAGGGTTTCCGGAGCCGCCCGCACCTCGCGTTATCCAGGACATAGCCAACCTATTTAGGGGGAGGCTGCTGAGAACCCTTATTGCGCTCGCGGCCGGGTCGCGAGGGTTCCCTCGCGGCCCGACCGGCGCCCCTACGTGACGCGGCTCGCTCCGCGTCATGCCACGTACGACCCAGGAGACTAGAGCGAGGACCAAACCTCGAGCTTGCGTTTCACGCCGTCGATGACGGCGTCGGTGAACTCGGTGGTCGTTGCTTGGCCACCGAGATCGGCGGTCGCGATGCCGCTGTGGATCGCTTCGAGGGAGGCTTCGTAAATCGCTCGCGAGGCGTTCGTAGCGCGCCGGTCGTCGATATAACCGAGCATCGCTCCCGCCGCTAAGATCATCGCCAGGGGGTTGGCGACGTTCTTTCCGAAGAGGCGCGGCGCCGTGCCGTGCGGCGCTTCGGCCATGACGATACTCGGCTTGAAGGCTTCGCCCGCTTCGGGAGAGCCCTCGAAGGAAAGCAATACCGATTCGGCCCCGGCGATCGAGCCAAAGAGCTGCATGACGAAATCGGAGAGGCAATCGCCGTCGCGGTTGAGCGAAGGGATAACGAGCGGATCGTCGCCAACCGAACTCAAAAGCAGGGCGTAGGTCGCATCGATGAGCTGCGGTTCGTAGGGAATATCTTTATTGCGCTCGGCAGCCGCGTCCATCTCTTCTTTCAGCATGCCTTCATAGACCGGGCTGACCGTATACTTCGGTCCGCCGAAGACGCGCCCGCCGACTTTGCGGGCGTGTGCGAACGAATACTCCGAGACATACCGGCAGATCTTCCGCGATATCGATTCGGTTCGATAGGCGATCTCATCGCCATCGGCGCTCTCGCGCCATTCTTTTGCGCCGTAAGCATCGCCGACCGCCATCCGCACGACGGCGATCGGCGCGTGGATGCCGCCGACCGGGCGAACGCGCGGCAGACGACGCCCGGTACGAACGATGACCTTCCCGTCGATCTCTTTACGGAGGATTGCGTTGGGCGACCCAACATCGTTGCGTTGTTCGGGGGTAATCGTTGCGGCCTTGATGCCGAAGCGATGTTTTCTCATCGCGGCTGCGGCCTCGTGAACCACTGCATTGTTTCCCTTGCGGCGGTTTTCGAGCGAAAGGTCGAAGCGCAGCAGCTCGAGTTCGAGGTCGATCGTCTCGCGCGCGATCACGCGTAACGATTCCTCCAGTAATTCCTGTCCGGTTTGATCGCCCTCGAGGACGACGACGGTTGGCTTGCTCAAAAGAACTCCTCGTACGATGACGAATGAAATCGCCCAATGGCACGCGTGCGTCGTAAGGCAAGTTCGAGAGATCGCCTAAACTCGGAGATCGTCGGGCTTCTTGCGCTCGGATGCGCGCTGCTCTTCGGAATCGCGTTGGCGCTACCGCAGCATTCCGGCGAGATCGGGCGTTGGGGCGCCACGATGTTGCATCGCATCTTTGGTGATGGAGCCCCGCTTTTCCCGGTGCTGATCGCCCTGATCGGCGCGATCGTCTTCCTCGAAATCGACGTTCCACGCTTGATTGCGACCTATGGCGGAGCGGCGTTGGCGTACTTTTTGCTCGCCGACGCGGCCCTGGGAGCCCGAAGCGACCGCTCCGGAGGGGTTCTCGGCGCCTCGATTTGGTGGATGCTCCATCGGCTCGTCGGCGGCATCGGCGGCACCCTCTTTCTCGTTCTGTCGGCCGTCGTGCTGACGATGTGGCTCGCGAATCTCCGCCTCAAGCTGGTGCTGGGCGCGATCGGTACGCTCTTCGCCCGGATACGGCTTCCCAGAATTCCCTTTCCCGAGATCGAGCTTCCGCGGTGGCGGCTGCCCAATTTTGCTCGTCCGGCGCTACCCGTGCCGGAGAGCCCTCGCCCCATGCCGCCGGAGAGCATCGCTCGCCCCGAGCGCGCTCCTTACGATGAGTCGGCGCAATCCGTCGAGCCGCCGCGGGCACCGGTGCCGGCGCGAATTCCGGCCGCTCCGCTCGAAGGAGAGTACCAGGCGCCCGACCCGGCGGCGCGCGCGCGCACCTATCGTCTCCCCGATCTCGCCCTCTTCGACCCGTCGGCGCGGCAAGTCGTCGACGAAACCAATCGCGCGCACGTGCTCGAAGATACGCTCGCTTCGTTCGGCGTCGGCGCGAAAGTCATGCATATCGAGCGCGGGCCCTCGATCACGCGGTACGAATTGCGGCCGGAGCGAGGCGTGAAAATTTCGCGCATCGCTTCGCTCGCCGACGATCTCGCGCTCGCTCTCGCCGCAACGAGCGTTCGTATCGAAGCGCCGATCCCCGGAAAATCCGCGGTCGGAATCGAGGTTCCCAACGCTAACGTCTCCGTCGTGGCGATTCGCGAGATTCTCGAAGCGCTCCCCAATCGCGGGCAGATTCCGCCGCTCTGGATGGCTTTAGGGAAAGACATCACCGGCCGGCCGGTCTTCGGCGACCTTGGAAAGATGCCGCATCTTCTCGTCGCCGGGGCGACCGGTTCGGGGAAATCGGTCTGTTTGAACACTATCGTTGCATCGTTGCTCGTCGCGGCGACACCCGACCAAGTGCAAATTCTGATGATCGATCCGAAGCGCGTCGAACTCACCGTCTACAACGGTATTCCGCACTTAATTAAAGAGGTCATTACCGATCCGAAGGTCGCCGCCGGCGCGCTATTAGAAATGACGCGGGAGATGGACGCGCGCTACGAACGCTTCGCAAAGGCCGGCGTGCGAAAAATCGAAGAGTATAACGCAAAATACCCCGACGAGCGCCTCCCGTTCGTGGTCATTATCATCGACGAACTCGCCGACCTTATGCTGGTTGCGCCGTCGCGCGTTGAAACGACCATCATGCGCCTCGCACAACTCGCGCGCGCTACGGGCATCCACCTGATCGTTGCGACGCAGCGCCCGTCGGTCGACGTCATTACGGGGCTCATCAAAGCCAATATCCCCTCGCGCATCGCCTTTGCCGTGAGTTCGCAGGTCGATTCGCGCACGATTCTCGACCAAGCCGGTGCAGAGCGTTTATTAGGGCGCGGCGACATGCTGTTTTTGCCGATCGACGCCCCCAAACCGATGCGCGCGCAGGGTGCGCTGATCTCCGGCCCGGAGGTGACGCGGCTCGTTGAGTTCTGGGCGCGGCAGGCCCGCCCGGAGAATCTGCTCGAAGTCGAACTCCTTCCGGTCACCGATGACGAAGAGAACGGCAAACGCGAGGTCGATGCGCTCTGCTACGAAGCCGCAAAGTTTATCATCGAGACGAACGTTGCATCGACTGCGGCGTTGCAGGCGCAATTTTCGATCGGCCACCCGCGTGCGGTGCGCGTGATGAAGCAACTCGAAGACTTCGGCGTCGTCGGCCCGCACGAGGGCACGAAGCCGCGCAAGATCGGGCTCTCGCTCGGCGATCTCGAACTGCTCGCCCCGCGTATGGGCAAAGGTGAAGGCTCGCAACAGGGGCTCTTCGACTGATGCAGCGCTTCGGTCGCCCCGCGCTCTATGCAGCCGCCGCGCTCGTATCGTTCGAAGCGGCGTTCGTGCTTGGTTCGTTCGTCATGAAGTTCGGCGAACCCGCGCCGGTTATGGCCTTCGCTCGCGCCATCGTCGGCATCCACGCCCATATTGCGTGGGATTTCACGCTGATCGCGCGCCCGGAGGTTTTGGCGCCCCTTGGGGTCGCGCTTATCGTAGCGGCATTCGTCTTTCGCAATTGGAGCGGCCGTATCGCGTTCTCGCTGCTGTCGTTGTTGCTCTCGTGGCGAGCCGATGCGTTTTTGCAACATTTCTTCAAACGCCCTCGCCGCACGGACTGGGTGATCCATCACGAAACCTCGTTCTCTTATCCGAGCTCCCATGCGGCGATCTCGTGCGGCTTCTATTTGCTCTGGGCGTATTTCATCGCGCGCAGCGAGCTTCCGATAGCGTTTCGGGTCTCCCTGACCGGCCTGCTCGTTCTGCTCTGGCCGACGATCCTGTGGTCGCGTCTCGCGCTCGGGGCTCACTATCCAAGCGACCTTCTCGGCGGGACCTTCATCGGCTTCGCGGCGGTCTTTGCGCTCGCCGCGGCGGTCGAGACGATAAAGGTGGTAGGCGCCACCTCGTGGCGGGCATAGCATCGTCGTCAATGAGCGTTGCGACGGTGACCGGCGACCCTACGCTGGCAAAGATCGAAGAAAAGATCGCGGCGGGCGATTCGCTTTCGTTTGAAGATGGGCTCGCGCTCTATGCGACGCGCGACCTTCACACGTTAGGGCGCCTGGCGCGCGAACAAAAACGGCGAAAGAGCGGCGACCGCGTCTATTACGTCCTCAATCGTTACATTAATTCGACCAACGTTTGCTACGCCGGGTGTACGTTCTGTTCGTTTGCGGCCGACGAATTTAAGGAAAAGGCTCGAGTCTTTCGGATGACCCCCGATCAGGTATTCGAAAAGGCGCTTGAGACCGGACGCAACTTCAACCAACTGCACATCGTTGGCGGGCACGATCCGCGCCAGCTCTCACTCGATTACTGGCTACCGTTAATGCGCCGCTTCAAGGCCGAGTTACCGCACGTTCAGCTCTCGCTCTTTACGGCGGCGGAGATCGATTATATGGCGCGACGCCATCGGCTGAGCTATCCCGCAATCGTCGCGCAGCTAAAGGAAGCGGGGCTCGACAACGTCAACGGCGGTGCGGCCGAGATTTTCGCCGAGGAAACGCGGAAGAAGATCTGCCCGAATAAAGTAACCGCCGCCCAATGGCTTGAGGTACATGAAGAACTTCATCGGCAAGGCGTCGCGAGTAACGCGACGATGCTCTACGGGCATATCGAATCGATCGACGACCGCATCGACCACTTGATTCGCCTGCGTGAATCGCAACGTCGCTCGCCGGGCTTTAATGCGTTTATTCCGTTAGCGTACCACCCCGACGGCAACGAATTGAGCTATTGCGGCTGGACCGGCGGCATCGATGATGTTAAGACTTTCGCCGTCGCACGATTGATGCTCGATAATTTCGATCACATCAAAGCCTATTGGATGATCCAGGGTCTCCACGTCTGCCAGGTCGGATTGGAGTTCGGTGTCGACGATATGGATGGCACGCACGGTTCGACCGACGAAGAGATGATCTACCATGCCGCCGGAACGCGCTCCGGGCAGTATGTCGACGATCGCGAGTTTCGCCGCTTGATCGAAAATGCCGGTTACATGCCGGTGCGCCGGAACTCGACCTATCAAACCTTCGCGCACGACTGGAACCCCGATGCTTAAGTGCGGTCGCATTAAATACACCAACGATTTGCCGATTTTTGCCGCTTTTGACGAACGCGTCATCGAGTATCCCGGAACGTTACACGAAGATGTGCCCACGAGCCTGAATCGGATGTTGCTCGCGGGCGAACTGGACCTCGCCCCAATCAGCGCTTTCGCTTGGGCGCGCAACGCCGACCGCCTTGCGCTGCTTCCCGATCTCTGTATCGGCGCGCGCGACGAGGTCGTTTCGGTCGTGTTGGTCTCCCAGACGCCCCCGGCTCTTCTCGATAACACGCAGATTTTCGTAACGGAAGAATCTGCGAGCGGCCGAAATCTACTTCGCGTTTTGCTCGAGCGTCGTTATTGTATCGCGCCTTCCTACGTCGAGGATGCGCTGCCGATCGAACGAGCGCGACGCGGCTTCCCGGCGTTATTGATCGGCGATGCGGCGATCGATGCCGTCGAAGAGTTTCCCCGTTCGCATGTCTACGATCTCGGTACCCTTTGGCATGAGTGGACGGGGCAGCAGACGGTGTTCGCCGTCTGGGCCGCTCGGCGCGAAATCGTCGACGAGCGTCGCGAAGAGGTGCGCGCGTGCATGGATGCGTTAACCGACGCTTTAACCTGGTCGAAGCGGAATATGCCGACCGTCATCGCCGCAGCGCACCAACGCTTCACGCGCGCACCGGGCTTTTACGAAGACTATTACGAAAAACTGAACTTCACGTTCCACGCCGCCGCACGCAGCGGGCTGGCTGCCTACTGCCGAGAACTGCATGCCATCGGCGCGATTCCGCAGATCCCTATCGTCGCGCCGGAGGTAACCGATGCCATCGCTAACTGAGTTGCTCGACCGCGCCGCCGCCGGCGGCCGCTTGAGTTTTGAGGAAGGCGTTCGCCTCTATCGCGAAGCTTCGCTTCACGATCTTGGCGCCGCGGCGCACGCGCGCCGGCTCGCGATGCATCCCGGCGATACCGTTACGTACGTCATCGATACCACGATTAACTATACGAACGTCTGCAACGTGCATTGCACCTTCTGCGCGTTCTTTCGCCCGGAGCAGCACAAAGAAGGATACACGATGTCGCACGACCGGGTGCTCGAGCGGGTGAAATTTGCCGCCGACCAGGGCGCGACGCAAATCATGATTCAGGGAGGCGTGAACCCCGAACTCGGCGTCGCCTGGTTCGAAGAGTTATTCGGGCGCGTGCGCCGCGAGTACCCCGAGGTCGACATTCATTCGCTTTCGGTCTCCGAGATCGTTGGGATCGCGAAGGTCGAGGGCTGCTCGACGCGCGAGGTATTGCAGCGCTTGCAGGCTGCCGGGCTAAAATCGTTGCCCGGCGCCGGAGCCGAGATTCTCGTCGAACGGGTTCGCAAGCGTATCTCCGCGCGGAAAGTGGTCCCCGAGGCTTGGATCGGCGTGATGCGCGAGGCGCAACAACTCGGCATGCCGACGACGGCGACGATGATGTTCGGGTCGATCGAGACGCCCGAAGAGCGCATCGAGCACATGCGCGTTCTGCGCGATCTTCAAGACGAAACGAATGGCTTTACGGCGTTCATTCCGTGGTATTACGTTCCGTTCAAAACGCCGCTGCGCGGTAAAGAGGCGACGGGGCTGGAGTATCTCCGCGTGCTCGCAATCTCGCGGCTCTTCCTCGATAATATCCCGCACCTTCAAGCCTCGTGGCTGACCCCGGGTTTGAAGATGGGGCAACTCGCGTTGCTCTACGGTTGCGACGACATGGGCGGCACGATCCTCGAAGAGCAGGTCGTGCATGACGCCGGTTCGACCAACGAAGCGACGCGCCGCGATCTCGAGAAGGCGATTATCGGCGCGGGCTTTCGTCCGGTGATTCGCGACACCTATTGGAGCCTACGCGCCGAACCGGCGCTCGCTACCGCGAGGTAGTCCGCTTTATTTCAGCGACTGCACGTAGGTCGCAATATCGAGTACGTCCTTTTTGCTGAGCGTTCCGGGATAGAGATTCGGCATCGGCAGCGCCGGGTGTTCGATCCACGCTACGGTTTGCACGAGATTTTTACGAGCGCTTTCGTTTTGCAGTGACGGGCCCATGCCGCCTTGCGCGTCGGCGCCGTGGCAGTTCGCACAATGTTGTTCGTAGAGCTGCCGTCCATCGGCAATATTGCCGGTGACGGCGACGACTGCAGGCGTCGGGGGCGCGGTTGGCGCTACGGTGCTTTTCGGCGCGGCGGTTTTCGTCGGGAGGCTTGCGGCCGTCGCTTTTGTAGCCGGGCTCGCGCGAACGATCGCCACCTTTTGCTGAGGTTGTTTCGGCGAAGGCTTTGCCGTCGGCGTCGAGGTTTTCGGCGAGCTCTGGGGATTCGCGGTCGTGGTTCGCGTGGTTGGGCTCGGGTTCGCTTTCGCTTGATGAGCGTGCGGGCCGACGGTCGCGGCGCGAGCGGTCGGTGCGCTCGTTGTAACCGCGGCCACGGTTGCAGCCGGACTCGGTGCAGCCGTTTTTGCAGTCGTCGTCGCTTTCGAACAACTGCTTAGGAGGAGAAGAGCGAAGAGCGCCGTTGCGGTTGCTCGCATCATTCGTCACGTACCTCAACTTTCTTGATAGTTGAAGCCTTCGGCGCTCGCGCGAACGCTCCCCGTCGAGCTACGCGACGATCGCAGCGCGAATCGTTGCCGCGCCGAGCACTTCGTCGCCGTCGGGAGCGAAGAGCGCCACCAGCTGCCCGGGTGCGATCGCGCGTTGCGGTTCTCGAAAGTCGATCGAGAGCGAACCATCCGGCTCGCGTTTCGCGCGCGCGCGTGCCGGAGCGCTGCGATAGCGAATCATCGCATCGACGTCGCGCCCTTCAGCGAAACCTTCATTGCGAATGAGGTTCACCTCGTCGGCATGTAAGCCATCTGCAAGTAAATCCTCGCCGCGTCCAACGACGACGGTATTGCTCGCAGCATCGAGTCGAATGACGTATTTGGGTTCTGGGGAGCCACCGAGCGGAGCACGCTGGCCGATGGTAAAGTTCGCGACGCCGTCGTGGGTGCCGAGGGTTGCGCCGTCGGTGCCGACGAGTTCGCCTTCTTTTTGCAGCCCGGGGCGGACGCGCGCGAGAATATCGCGGTAATCGCCGCCTTCGACAAAACAGATATCCTGCGACTCCGGCTTATTATGAATCGGTAATCCGAACCGGCGCGCGTGTTCGCGCGTTTGCGTTTTGTCGAGTTTGCCGAGTGGGAGCAACAAGCGATCGAGTTGGTCGCGCGTGAGTTGTGCCAGCGCGTATGCCTGATCTTTCGCCGAGGGGTTCCGAAAGAGGCGCGGGCCGTCGTCGAGGTGTTCGATCCTGGCGTAGTGCCCGGTCGCTACATAGCGAGCGTCCATACGATCGGCATAATTGCGAAGCGTTCCGAGTTTCACGTGATTGTTGCAACTGACGCAGGGGTTGGGCGTACGCCCGCTCGCGTACTCGTCGGCGAAGCGTTCGATGACACTGCGGCGGAACGCTTCCTCGAAATCGAGGACGTAATGCGGAATCCCAAGTATCGCGGCACTACGCCTGGCATCGTCGAAATCGTCGATGCCGCAGCAGCTTTTGGCGTGCGCCGGCCGTGTAGCTTCGTACATCCGCATCGTCACCCCGATGACCTCATAGCCTTGCTCGGCCAACAAGGCGGCCGCGACGGCTGAATCGACCCCGCCGCTCATCGCGGCAATCACACGCATCTTTGCCATAGCTTTATACGAGGATAACGGGTTGACAAGGCTAACCACAAGCGCTAATGGCGGCGCTTGGAGAACGATTTCGAATTGCACGTGAGGCCCGTGGCCTCACGCTGGCGGAAGTTTCCGAACAGACTCGGATCCGGTCGGTCTATCTTGCGGCGATCGAAGAGGAGCAATGGGATAGGATCGGGGCCGCCGTCTACGTCCGGGGCTTCATCCGGACCTATGCGAGCTTTCTCAAGCTCGACGTCGAGCATGCCCTTCGTGAATATGCCGGCAGCCCCGCCGTGTGGAGCTCGCCTGAGGCGAGCGAGGAGCGTGAGGAGGCCATGGCTGCCTCCGCGAGTGCGGCGGGAAAACGCTCGCTGGCCCCCTGGCTCTGGACCGCGGGAGTGCTTGCGGTCCTGCTCGTCGCGTACCTAACCTACTCACTGGCGAATTCCGGGCAGCCCGGGGCCTCGGTCGCCTTTTCGAGCCCCGGAGCGAGCCCGAGCCCCGGAGCGAGCCCGAGCCCCGGAGCGAGTCCGAGCCCCGGAACGAGCCCGAGCCCCGGAGCGAGCCCGAGCCCCGGAGCGAGCCCGAGCCCCGGAGCGAGCCCGAGCCCCGGAGCGAGCCCGAACCCCGGAGCGAGCCCGAGCCCCGGAGCGAGCCCGAGCCCCGGAGCGAGCCCGAGCCCCGGAGCGAGCCCGAGCCCCGGAGCGAGCCCGAGCCCCGCGGCACTGATTCCCGGACCGGGGACGCTGCTCGTAACGCTTTCGGGCACCTCGTGGCTACGGGTCACCGTTGACGGGAATGTTAGCATGGTGGGGACGTTTCCCGTCGGTACGCAGCGTGCTTTCCGAGGGAAGCACGTCACCGTGCGCGTCGGAAACGCGGCTGCCGTCACGCTCAACGCCGACGGTAAGAACGTTGGGCCCTTAGGCGGAGCCGGCGTTGTCGTGGAACGGACTTTTACCCTGTAATGGCGAGCGAAGCTTCATTCGATATCGTTTCGAAAATCGACCGTCAAGAGCTCGACAACGCGCTCAACCAGACGCGCAAAGAGATCGAGACGCGCTTCGATTTTCGCAACAGTAAAACGAGCGTCGAGTCCGACGATAAGAGTATTACCATTCTCGCTGACGACGAATTGAAGATGCGCAACGTTATCGACATGTTGCAAGCGAGAGCGACAAAACGCGGCATCGATATAAAAGCATTTGAGATGGGCGCCAACGAGCCGGCAGCCAATTCGATGGTGCGTTGTAAGATAGTCCTGCGTAACGGCATTCCGAAAGACAAGAGCAAAGAATTGATGGAGCGCATCAAAGCGCTCAAGCTAAAAGTCAACGCGCAATATCAAGACGAACAAATCCGCGTCACCGGAAAAAATCGCGACGACCTACAAGCAGTCATCGCGGCGTTGAAATCTTCGAATTTCGAACTGCCGTTGCAGTTCGTAAATTACCGCTAGGAGCAGTTGCGATGCCGTCCGTTTCGTTCGTGAGTTTAGGCTGCGCGAAAAACCTCGTCGATACCGAAGTGATGATCGCCAAACTCGGCGCTGCCGGGTGGCAGTTGGAGAGCGATGCCGATGCTGCCGATACCGTCGTCATCAACACCTGTGCGTTCATCGACCCGGCAAAAGCCGAATCGACCGAGGTGATTTTGGAGCGCGCGCAACGTAAACGGACCGGCCAGCAACTCGTCGTGGCGGGCTGCCTCGCCCAACGTTACGGCGAGCAATTGCAATCCCTGATCCCGGAGATCGACGGCGTCATCGGAACCGGTTCGTATGCGTCGATCGTCGAATTACTCGACGACGTTCAGGCGGGAAGCAAGCCCGTGCGCCTGGCCTTCGAGGCCGAACCCGAACACGATTTTCTTCCGCGTCTTATAACGACGCCGCAAGCAACCGCTTATCTCAAAATCGCCGAAGGCTGCGACCACCCGTGCACGTTCTGTATCATTCCGCAGTTGCGTGGCGGCTTTCGCAGCCGAAGCGAAGAGTCGATACTCGCCGAAGCTCGCGCGCTCGCCGCTGCGGGGACTCGCGAACTCATCTTGATCGCGCAGGATACTTCCATGTGGGGGCGAGATCGGGGCTACCGTCGCGGAGGGCTCGCTGCGCTGCTGGAGCGCTTGCACGAAATCGACGGCCTAGAATGGATTCGACTGCTCTATCTTTACCCGGCGACCGTCGATAGCGAACTGATCGACGCGATGGCACGTTTGCCAAAGGTATGCAAATACATGGATATGCCGCTACAACACGCTCACCCCGAGGTTCTTCGAGCGATGCTTCGGCCGGGGAACGGTGAGCGTTATCTCGAGATCGTTGAATCCTTTCGCGAACGCGTTCCGGGCATGACGATGCGATCTACCTTCATCGTCGGCTTCCCGGGCGAGCGCGAAGAACACGTCGCGTACTTGGAAGAATGGATCGCTCGCGCCGGGCTCGACCGGGTCGGTTTCTTCGAATATAGTGCGGAGGAAGGTACGCCGGCTTCCGCATTGGGCTCGCGCGTCCCCGTGCGCGAACGGCGAAAGCGCCTTCTGCGATTGCGTGAGGCGCAGCGAATCGCTTCTGAGAAAGCGCGGCTTACGCGCGTCGGATCGATCGAGCGCGTGCTAATCGAAGAGCGAAGAACGCTCCGTCGCGGAGACCCGCTGCGCGCGCATCTTCCCGCAACGGTGTGGTGCGGACGTTCGCAGGGTGAAGCGCCCGGAGTGGATGGCGGCGTCTTCGTTGCCGGAGATCTGACGCCGGGAACGTTCGTCGACGTCGAGCTTACCGCGGCGACCGCTTTTGATTTTGCCGCTACCATTGCGACGAGAACTCTCGCTCGTGCCTGACGAATTTATTCCGCGTCCGCGGCGCAGCGTTCCGCAGTCTTCCGAGCCGCCCGTCGGGCCGCCGAAGCATCCTTCGCGCACCGCCCGCCGCGTCGGTATCGTGGCCGGGCTCGCGGTGCTCTTATTGCTCTCGACCGTGCTCGGATTTTCCATCTTCAAGCACGAGACGCCGCTGCAATTATTAGGGGACGCGCTAATACCATCTCCCCAGCAGGTATTCGGGCGCTCGCAATTGCGCGTGCTCGTCGTCGGTCTCGACTACGATTACACCGACAACGATCTGCCTTTTTCCGCGCAAGCGCGTAGCGACGTCATTTGGGCGGTCAATCTCGATCTCACCAACAAGCGCATTTTTGAACTCTCCGTACCGCGCGACATGGTTGCCACGATGCCGGACGGAAGCCAAGCCAAGATCAATCAGGCGCAGGCCGACGGCGGCGTGCAAGAAGCCGAACAGGTGATTTCGCACTGGCTCGGCATTCCCGGGTTCGATCGGTACGTTATTTTACGCATTAATGCTACCCGTGAGTTGATCGACGATATCGGCGGCGTAACCGTCGATGTCGAGAATAGCGATCCAAAAGATAAGAGCCCCATCAACTATGACGATAACTGGGGACACCTGCATATTCACCTAAAGACGGGCATACAGCATTTGACCGGCGCGCAGGCCGTCGGCTATATGCGCTATCGCCACGACTGGTGCGGCGATCCATGCCGCATTCGTCGGCAGCAGGAAGTGCTCCACGCGCTTGCGGCAAAATTGCAGCGCGACAAACTCAACACGCTGTTGCACGCCGGGCAGCTCGTAAGAACGATGCTCGCGAACGTTCAGACAAACTTTTCGAAAGCCGAACTTCTTTCGCTGGCACACTATTACGTTGGAATCAAACCCTCGCAAATTATCGCGCACCAAGTTCCCTACGTAGCGAACGTCTATCTTCCCGGATATGGCGACGCGATCGTTCCGGACAAAAATGCGCGCCGCCGCCTCGTCGAATCGATGTTGATCGCCCCGCCGTCGCCCGCGCCGACCGCAGACCCCGCCGCGCTCGCCGCGATCGCACCGTCTTCGATTCGCGTCGATGTCGAGAACGGCAGCGGTATCGATGGAGCCGCAGCGGATCTCGCACGAGTGCTGAAGGCCGAAGGTTATCGCATCGGCAAGGTGGGTAACAGTGCCTCGTATCACGATAACAGCGTCGTTCGCGCTCATTCCGGCATCGCGTTTGCCGGAGATAAGGTCGCATCGGGGCTGCCGAAAGCGATGAAAAATGCGTTAATCGTGGAGTCGCCGGCGGAGGGTACGACGAGCGACGTTACCGTCGTGATCGGTCGGGACGATGGGCTCGCCGTACACGCACTACCGAGCCCCGGCGCTTCCCCGACGCCGTAGAGTAAGCATCGTGTGGCCGTACCTTCGCATCGCCGTAGCGGTGCTCGCAGCTCTTGTCGCCATCGAAAGCGTCCGCTGGTTTTTGCGTGTCTCGACACCGCACCCGACGCTTGTCGAACCGACGACGTCGCTTCATAGAGCGATCGGCAAAGGCCCTTTAGTGCGCATGGCGCGCGTCATCGAGAAACTTAAGCCCGCGCCGCGCAGTAGCGGCGAGCGTTTGATCGCGCTGACCTTCGATGACGGACCGTACCCCATCTACACGCCGATGTTGCTCGACGAACTCGAGCGCCTCCACGTGCGAGCGACGTTTTTTCTCATCGGCCGCGACGCGGCATTGTGGCCGCAGCTCGCGCGGCGCATAGCTGCCGATGGAAACGAGATCGGCGACCATACGCAGACGCACCCCGATCTCGACCACGAGACGTCGGCGCAGGTGCGTCGCGAACTCGTCGACGGGCGCAATACGCTCCTGCGCATTACCGGGGATCGCTCGGCCGCCGCGCTCTTTCGTCCACCACATGGCCGCTATACCGCCGCGACCCTTCGCGTCGCGCAGGAACTCGGAATGAAGACGATTTTTTGGAGCGACGACCCGGGAGATTGGCGCGAACTTAGCGCGCGCGAGATCGAGGCACACATCGCTGCCCACGCAACCGAACCGGAGATCCTCTTGCTCCATAGCGGAAAGCGCACGACGGTGAAAGCGCTGGAAAAAATCGTTCCGGCCTTCCGACGTGCGGGCTACCGTTTCGTCACGGTCGGTGAGATGCTCGCGCTTCTCGGCGCCCGTCGCGTCGAAGCCGCGCGGCGGCTCTCGGTGCGCATCACGTATTCAAAGGAGTAACCTTCCGTGCCACGCCCCATCATCGATACCGAATCGAGTCGTCCGATTCATCGCCGCCGACTGCTCGTGCGCACGCTCGCAGTCGTGGCGATCGCCCTCATTGCCGTTTTTTTGACCCTCTGGGTGCTCCATCGTGCTCCTGGACCCCGGTCGAGCCAAGGAAAGATCGGGGCGGAGCGGAACCTGAACCAGCTCGCTCTCAAGGAGACTTCATGCTTCGTCGTTTAACCCTCGGACTCGCCGCCATCAGCGTCGCAGTCGCGGTCGCCGCGTGCAATTCCAGTACGTCGACCAACCTTAATATCGGCCCGAATTTTGCGACCTCGACGCTCTACGCGACGAACAGCTCGCTCAACGCCGTTGCGATTTTCTCATCGACGACCGCATCGTTGACCGCGCCGAGCTTCCAGATCGGCGGCGCCTCGACGACGCTGAATGCTCCTCAGTATCTCGATTTCGATTCGGCGGGAAATCTCTGGGTCGCAAATTACAACGCGAATACCGGCTCGTCGTCGATTCTCGAGTTTCAATCGCAGGCGACCGGAAACGTGCTTCCCTATGCGACCTACCTCGGTTATACGCTCGCCGCTCCGGAGCCGCGCGGCTTGACGATCGAGCGCGCGCAAAACCTCATGGCGGTGACGACGTTGAATCCGGGTTCGACCGCCGCCCCGAGCCAGCTGCTCGTCTATTCGCTCGGTAGCGGCTCGCCCGCGCTGGAAGATGCGATCGGCGGCCCTTCGACGTTGCTGAATATTCCGACGGGAGCGGACTTTATTTCCGGCAATGCGGTGATCGTCGCGAATAGCGGCGACGCGACCGTCGCAACCTACACGCTTCCGTCGCCCTCCCCGACGCCGGTGCCGACCGCAACGCCGGTGCCGACCGCGACCCCAGTCCCGACGCCGAGCCCATCCGCCTCGCCGACCGCCTCGCCGTCGCCGACGCCGCTTCCGACTGCAACGCCGCTCGACCTTCCGCCGTCATCGGCGATCGTCGGTTCGTTGACCGATCTTGGTTCGCCGCGCGGCGTCACCGTTGCGAGTAACGGTGCGATCTACGTCGCCGATCCTTCGGCGGTGGGAATCGGCCCGGCGGTGCTGGTCTTCGCTGCGAACGCGAATGGTAACGTCGCCCCGACGGCGATTATCGCGGGTTCGTCGACCGGCCTTATCGCCCCGAGCGACGTCAAGGTCGATGCGAGCGGCAATATCTATGTCGCCGATAGCGGCGCGAACAAAATCTTCGTGTTCGCGCCGGGTGCGACGGGCAACGTTGCACCGAAGGCGTCGCTCTCGGTCGGAGGAACGGTCGTCGGCATCGCGCTGAGTCCGTAGCGTGCAGAGACGATGAGCCAAGGCGATTCGCAGGGGCTCTATTCAGCGCTTGCGGCGCTCATCGCCGCAAGCGACCCTCAAGACCGCGCGAATATTCTTGCGCGCGGCGCTGCCGAAATCGCGCATTCGCGGTTTTCCTCGGCTCTACTTTTCATCGACGATGCACTCGTCGTGGCTACCGCGCCGGACGGAGCGGTCGGCTTCCGTTTGCGCGACGGTTCCCATGAATTACGGCGCCTCTTTCTTCACGCACTCGCACGATTCGAACGCAACGGCGTCTGTTTCGTGCCGCGCGACAAACAGCGCGTGCTGGCAGGCGTGAGCCCGTCGGCACTCGACTGCGACCTGCTCTTTGTCCCGCTAATCGCCTCGCAGAAAACGATAGGGGTCGTGGCGGTCGGCCTCGACCTCGGCCTTGACGAACGCATGCAGGGCGATCTCGCGGCTTTTTGCAGCGTCGCGACGCACGTGCTCGACACTTCACGCGCGCTGGCGGCCGCGCATCGGCTATCGCGCGATAGCCAACTTTTGGCGATGGTGAACGAACGGTTGCATAAGTCGCTCGATCGGAAAGACGTTCTCGGCGGAATCGTCAGCGGCGTTCGTTCGGCGTTCAATGCCGACACCTGTACGATTTTCGAACGTTCCGGGAACGCGCGCATCGTTCCGGTTGCTTCGAGCGCGCCATTCGTCGATGCTCCAACCACGGCTATCGAGTTGGAGAGCGAGTTGCGGAAGGTGTTTTCCGGTTTGGCGGCTCGTCGCGACGATTACGATACCGGTCACGACGCGGCTAAAGGTGGAGCGCGCAGCGCCATCGGCGTGCCTTTTATCGTTGACGGGAAAATCGAAAACGCATTAGTTCTCGAGTCGGCCCAGCCGCACGCCTTCGATGACGCCGATATTAGCGCATTGCGTTCGCTGGCTTTCCATGTCGGCCTTGCGTTATCGAACGCGCGCCTCTACGAGCGCGAGCGAGCGCGTAGAACGCAAGCCGAATCGCTGGAACGCGTCGTACGCATTCTTCGCGACACGCAATACGTTGACGAAGTGCTTTTGGTGTTTGTCGTCACGACTTCACACGAATTGCCGATCGATTGCTTTGCCTACGTTCTCGACGGCGACGTGCTGGTGCGGCGCGCGATGCGATCGCGCGATAGCTCGCGTGGGTTTGCGCCGCTCGATCGCGTCGAACGGGCGGACATGGAGCCTTTTCTCGTTGTCGACGATCCTTCCGATTCGGCGTTGCTCCCGCGCGCCGCGCGAGAAGCGCTTTTCGGAGATGGATCCGGCGTCGTCGTGCCGTTGCGCATCGACGGCAATTTGTGGGGCCTTATCGCCATGCGGAGCGTCGACGGCGGCTTTACCTGGCCGCAAGACGAACGTGCGATGTTCGTTCGTACGCTGGCATCGCACCTCGAAATCGCTTTGGCCAACGCGCATGCTTACGAACGCGAACGGCGCCGCGCGCAGGAACGCGAGACGCTCGCCGAGGCAGCGCGCACGATCCTCGGGCAGGTCGATCTTCCGACGCTCGCGGAGGTCATGTCGCGCTTGGCGGCATCGCTCGTGGACGCCGAACGGGCATGCGTCTTACGCTGGATGGGCGATCGTTACGGGATCGTCGGCTCTTATGGAGGGGCAGCTGAGGAACTTATCGCTCGGACGGGGCTCGCGCTCGATATGCGCGTTACGCAGGCTATGGGAATCGGCCCGGAGGAACGCCGAGTCCAGCGGCTTATCGAAGGCGCAGGCTTTGCCGTTGCGCCGCTCGTGCACGGAGCGGGCGACGGGCCGAACGATGCGATCGACGCTTTTCTGCTCGTCGGTGCGAAAGACGATAGTCGCTTCGGTCGAGATCGATTGCGTTTGCTGCAAGAACTCGGTGCGCTCACGGCACTCGCGCTGCGCAATCTGGAACTCTACGCCGCGTCAACCGACGCAAACAAAGCGCTCCATGAATCGAACCAGTTTAAGGACGATCTTCTCGCCATGTTGGCGCACGATTTCCGCGGCCCCCTTACCGTGATCGAGGGCTATTGCGAACTTCTTATGGAGAACGCAAAAACGAATTCGGAAGAGATCGAAACCATTTACGCGCAGGCGAAGCGACTCGTGCGCCTGGCCGAGGATGCCCTCGCGCTCGCGCATTCGCAGGGCGAGAGTTTTGCCTTGGAACAGACCCCAACGGATTTCGCAACGTACGTCGCCGAGAATCTCACCGAGATTGCGCCGAATAACCCGCGCGTGGTATTCGCCCCCGGGGAGAAAGGCATAATGGTAGAACTCGATCGTTCGCGCTTCCGGCACGTGCTCGACAACCTCATTTCCAACGCCCTTAAATATTCGGGCGAAGAGATCGTCGTCAATGTGGCCCAAAAGGGCGGGCGTGCGGTTCTCGAAGTTACCGATCGCGGCATCGGCATTCCTCAAGCCGACCTGGCGACGGTCTTTTCCCGGTTCGGACGCGGCAGCAATGCTCGCAATCGAGGCATCGAAGGTTCCGGTATCGGCCTTTATGTCGCCAAAAAAATAGCCGAAGCGCATCGCGGAAGCATCCAGGTGCGTTCTAAAGAGAATGCCGGGAGTACGTTCTCGGTGGACCTTCCGCTTTTACCGGCGCACGAACGTACTACAACATCTGACCTTTCTCGGAGTATATAGCTCAGTATGGCCTTCCTGAAAACTCTCTTCGACGCGAACGAACGCGATATCGCCCGCCTTCGCAAAACGGCGGTACAAGTCAATGGGTTCGAGGCGGAAATTGCGGCCCTCGACGACGAAGCGCTGCGCGGTAAAACGGCGGAGTTTCGTCAGCGTCTCGATCGCGGCGAGGAACTCGACCACCTGCTGCCCGAGGCATTCGCCGTTACGCGCGAGGCGGGGCGCCGCGTCTTGGGGATGCGCCATTTCGACGTCCAGATCATGGGCGGTCAGGTGCTCTACGAAGGGCGCATCGCCGAGATGCGGACCGGCGAGGGCAAGACGCTCGTTGCGACGTTGCCGGTCTACGCGCGTGCATTGGTCGGGCGAGGCGTTCACGTCGTTACGGTCAACGACTATCTTGCACGCCGCGACGCCGAATGGATGGGGCCGCTCTACCGTTCGCTCGGGCTCTCCGTCGGTATCGTGCAACACGGGCTCGAACCCGTCGAGCGCCGTGAAGTCTATGGCTGCGATATTACCTACGTTACGAATAACGAAGTCGGCTTCGATTACCTTCGCGATAATATGGCGTGGCAAAAAGAAGATCTCGTCCAACGCGATCTTTATTTTGCGCTCATCGACGAAGTCGATTCAATTCTCATCGACGAAGCGCGTACTCCTTTAATCATCAGCGGCCCATCGCAAGAGTCGACCGATCTCTATGGCAAATTCGCTCAGGTAATACCTCGCCTGAAAAAAGGCGAAGATTATACGGTCGACGAGAAAGCTCATGCGGTGCCGGTCACAGAGTTGGGAGTCGCAAAAGTTGAAAAAATGCTCGGCATTTCCAATTTGTACGATCAGCGGAATATCGAACTCGCCCATCAATTAAATGCCGGCTTAAAAGCGTGGAATCTCTTTCATCGCGACCAGCAATATATTCTTAAAGATGACGAAATCGTCATCGTCGACGAATTCACCGGGCGTCTCATGTACGGGCGTCGATATTCCGACGGTATCCATCAAGCAATTGAGGCAAAAGAAGGCATCAAAGTACGCGGCGAGGACCAAACGCTCGCCACGATTACCTTCCAGAATCTTTTCCGGCTCTACGGCCATCTCGCCGGCATGACCGGTACCGCGAAAACCGAAGAACGTGAGTTCCGCGAGATATACAAGCTCGATGTCGTCACGATTCCAACGAATATGCCGATGGTTCGTAGCGATTTCCCCGATATCGTTTTCAAGAGCGAAAAGGCGAAATTCGAGGCGGTAGTTAATGAAATCATCGCCGAACACGGCAAAGGGCGCCCGGTTCTGGTCGGTACGCGGTCGATCGAGAAAAGTGAATTGCTCGCTGGAAATTTGCGCCGAAAAGGCGTCGAGTGTAACGTTCTTAACGCGAAGTACCACGAGCAAGAAGCCGACATCATCAAAGATGCAGGCAGTTACGCGCAGGTGACGATCGCCACGAATATGGCCGGCCGCGGCACCGATATCAAACTCGGTGACGGCGTCGCCGAGATCGGCGGGCTGCATATCATCGGCACGGAACGCCACGAATCGCGGCGAATCGACAACCAACTGCGCGGCCGTTCGGGGCGCCAAGGCGACCCGGGTTCGACGCGTTTCTATCTCTCGCTGGAAGACGAAGTCATGCGTCTCTTCGGCGGCGACCGCATGACGTCGATGATGGAGCGCGTGGGTTTCACCGATGAAGCCCCGATTGAATCGAAACTCGTCTCGCGCAGCATCGAGCACGCGCAAAAGCGAGTCGAGAACCATAACTACGAAATTCGTAAGCACGTTCTCGAATACGATGACGTGATGAACAAGCAGCGCGAAATTATCTATGCCGATCGGCGAGCTATCTTAGAAGGCACCTTCGATTCGCGTTCGTTCATGCTGCAAACGCTCTCCGCAAAAATAAACGAGTCGATCGAAAAGAATGTCGCGGAAAATGCGCACCCACGAGACTGGGATTTGCCCGAAGTTCTGAACGAACTCGATATCATTTTCCCCGTAAAACAGGGCGTGACGCTCGAAGAGCTTGGGCGCCACGATCGCGAGGGCATCCGCCGCTTGCTCGACGAGCGCGCGATCGCGGCATACGAAAAGAAAGAGGCCGAAGTCGGCCCCGATATGATGCGGATCGTCGAACAACGGTTCTTGCTCTTGCCGATTATCGACCGCCAGTGGGTCGACCATCTCTACGTGATGGACCACCTCAAGAACGGCATCGGCCTGCGCGGCTACGGGCAGATCGATCCGCGCGTCGAGTACGAAAAAGAAGCGTTCGAGATCTTCGAAGATCTCAAGAATAATATCGCCGACGAAGCGATTAAGGCGCTCTTTCACGTGCAGATCGAATACGGCGAAGAGCAGCCCGGCGGAGCGCCGATATCGCTGCATGGTGGAGAGGGCGAGGCCGAGGGCGGCCACCTCTCGGAGCGCGATGTTGAGGCGTTGCTCGGACCGATGCCCGGAGGCCCGCGCCCGGAGCGCGAGCTGCGGACGAATTTGGCCGACGATGAACCGGCGAAGCCGAAGCATCGCGACCAACCGAAGGTCGGTCGCAACGATCTCTGCCCCTGCGGGAGCGGGAAAAAGTACAAGAAGTGCCACGGAGCCCCCGGAGCGGCCGCACTCAGCTAGACCCGATTCAGAGCCGCGTGTAGCGAACGCGCGGGTTGAGAATCGGCGGCGGCACCGGAATCGGTGCTCCGACCGGCTGCGGCGGGCTCTGCGTCGCGCCGTTAACGAGATCGCCGCCGAGATCGAGATTTCGCGCCGTGGCGCGTACGTCGACGCCCTGCCCATTCCGTGAAAACGTGGTCGCGATATTCCCGCCGTTGCCGTCATCGACGTCGACCTGGAGCGATCCATCGGCGTTCCAGGTGATTTGCTCGCCGGGAAGCGAGAGGTTCTGGCCGCGAGCGAGCGGCGTCGTGCTCCCATTTTGCGAGATCGTTGCGCTGCCGTCGGCGCCGTAGGTGAGAACGCTGCTGCCGCCGTTGGTCGTGATACTCGCCGACGCGTTATAGGTGATGCCGCGAGCATCGGGGGCGCTCGGCGTTGTCGATATCGTGAATCCGCCGGGAACCGAATCGGAATCGAGAAGATCTCCGTGCCCCGACATCGAGTCCCAGGTGCCGCCGTAGTTTCCCGCGGCGCTCTGCCCCGAGAAGCTGAGATGGGGATCGCCCGTTGAGGAGCCGCCCGCGCTCGAGAAGTAGTTCTCGGGGGAGACGGGCACGTTTCCCCCTCCGCCCGGCATCCCGCCGCCCTCGAGCAAAGAGCCGAGCATGCCGATGAGCTGCATCAGCAGGTTTGAGATGCCCGCCAACGGGCCGGGCACCGTTGCGCTGCCGGTTCCGTTCTGCCCGGCGAGCGAGCCGAGGATGCCGCCGCCTTCGGAGAAGCCCGGGGGCAGAAAGCGGGCGATGCCGTCATTCGATCCGGCGTTGCCGAAAGCGCCGGGATTCTCGATCGCTTGTAAGGGGTCGGCGAGCGAGGTGAGCCCGCCGAGAAAATTGGGCATCGTGGTGTGCGTGTTGAAATCGAGCATGGTGCCTCCATCGAGTAGTGGTGCCTCTCGTTCACGCGTAAGCGGTACGTTGGAAAGGTGCCCGTGCAAAAATCGAGAAGCGACCGCGCCGCAATGAGCCAAACGCAAAGAACCTCGATCTCCCTCTGCACCGCTCGTCTTGAGGGCCTCAAGGAGCGTCTTTGACTATGCGGGCAAGGCTCGCCGCGCTTCGGAACTCGACCAGCGGTCGCGCGAGGGAAGCTTCTGGGAGAACGCCGGCTCCGCTCAACGGACGATGAAAGATCTCGCCGATCTCCGCGAGGAGCTCGGCACGATGGATCGCATCGCCGCCGCGCTCGCCGATGCGCGCGAAATGCTCGACCTTTTCGGCGACGAAGATGACGCGCAGGCGGAGATCGATCGGAGCGTCTCCCAGTGCGAGCGCGATCTCGACGAGTTGGAGATGGCGGCGAATTTCGACGGCGAGTTCGATAATCACGGCGCGATCGTCAGTATTTTTGCCGGTGCGGGCGGCGTCGACGCCGCCGATTGGACGCAAATGCTTTTGCGGCTCTATCTGCGCTGGGCCGAGGGGCACGGCTTTCAAACGCAGCTCGTGGAAGAGTCGCCGGCGGAAGAAGCCGGCCTAAAATCGGTGACTTTTTTCGTGCGCGGGCGAAATGCATACGGAATGTTGGAAAGCGAGCGCGGCGTCCATCGCTTGGTCCGTCTCTCGCCTTTCGACCAAGCACATCGGCGCCATACCTCGTTTGCCGCCGTCGATGTGATTCCCGAGATCGCCGGCGAAGAGCATGGCGAAGTGATCGTTAAACCCGACGACGTGCGAATCGAAACCTTCAAATCCGGCGGCTCGGGCGGCCAGTACGTGAATAAAACCGAATCGGCGATTCGAATTATCCACGAACCGACCGGCATCGTCGTGGCCTCGCAACAAGAGCGCTCGCAGGCACAGAACCGTGAGGTCGCCATGAATATATTGCGAGCGAAGTTGGTGCAGCGGGCGGCGCAAGAGCGCGACGAGCGCCTCTCTACACTGCGCGGCGAGCGGCAAGCCAATGAGTGGGGTTCGCAGATTCGTTCGTACGTGTTGCAGCCCTATCAGCTGGTAAAAGACCATCGTACCGATGTCGAAGTCGGCGACGCGCAACGCGTTCTCGACGGTGACATCGACGCGTTCATTTGGCCCTACCTGCAGACCAGAGGTTCGAAGTGAGTCGCGAAAGCGGACGCGTCGATTGGTGGCCTTGGGCGGCGTCCGCCCTTTACGTCGCCATCTTTACCGCACTTGGAGTCTGGCGCTACGCGGCGCATGGAGATCTCGTCGACCAGGGTGTCTTTTCGCAGATCGCCGCCTCCGCGTTTGGATGCTTCTGCAGCCCGCTCTACGGCAGCCAATGGGCGCATCATTTCTCGCCGATCCTTTACCTCGTCGGCGCGTTCATGCGCATATTCCCGGCCTCCATGACGCTTGTCGTCATCCAGGCAATTGCCGGATCGCTCTTCCCGCCTGCCGTATATGCATTGGTCGCGCGGGCGACGGACCGAAAAACCGCACGCATGGCGACCGCAGTCGCGTTTCTGTATCCGCCGCTTGCCGGAGCGCTCTTTGGTGATTTTTACGAAAATGCGTTTGCGCCCGCGGCCGTCGCATGGTTGTTGTATGCCTTTGAATGCGGAAATGCGTGGGGAGTTGCCCTCCTAACGCTGGTCACGCTTTCGATCAAAGAGGATCAAGCCTTTTTCTTGGCTGCGGGTGGCGTACTTGGTTTCTTGCGCTACGCAAACGACCGGCGTCGTGCGACGATGGCCATTGCCGTGAGTATCGTCGCGATCGTCGTCGCGGCGACGTACCTGCTCGTCATTCAACCGCACGCGCCGGGCGGCGATCCGCATTGGAGACAACGCTTCTTTGCGTGGAATGCGACGAACTTTCGTGCGCTCTTCCCTGAAGGAATCGCAGCGCGGGCGGGCTTCATACTGCTCGCGTTCGCGCCGCTGCTCTTTCTGCCTTTTCGCACTCCGGTCGCGTTCGTTGCCGTTTTGCCGCTCGCCGAGTCGCTCGTCAGTACCTCGCCCGTTACGTATACGATCGGGCAACATTACGCGGAAGCGTGGATCGGTTATGTATTTTATGCATTCGCAGTGGAAGTACGTCGGCTATTTACGCAGGACGCCAAGCGCCTGCGACGCTTGCTCGTCGCATGCATCGGACTTTGTATACTAGAGGTTGCGATTGCCGATCCGCTGCATCCGGGAATGCTACACGTTCCTGCGGCTCGAGACGCGGCGCTCGACCGCTTTCTTCGGTCGCTTCCGCCGAACATCGATGTCGCAACGCAGGAAGAGGCCTACACGCATCTTGCGGCGACCGACGCGCGTGCAACGCTGCTGCCCGAATCTCCGAGCCAGAGGGTTCATGCGTGCTACATTCTCATAGATCGTGATTTTCCCGCGTCGCCGCGCCTTCGGGAATATGGCGCTTCCGTGCGAGTCCTCGTAGCCCAACATACGTATCGGCTTCTACGCCGATCTGGAGGAATCGAGCTGTACCAACGCGTCGGCTGCCGCTGAACTCCACGCACCCGTGCCACGAACGACCTCGCACGGCGCGGCCCACGGTCGCCAGCGGGCTTGCTGAAGCTCGAAATCGGGGCGAGTTTGGAAGACCGCGACGCACGGTGTGCCGAGCATGCCGGCGACGTGGATCGCTCCGGAATCGGGAGCGACGAGTACCTCGCTTTCGGCGATCGCGGCGATCCACGGCTGTAGCTCCGCGAACCATTCGATCCCACCGAGCCCCTCCGCGAGCGCCGATATCTGCTCGCGTTCGGCAAGCGGTGCGAATAGGCGGATCGCTTCGAAGCGCGCGTTCGCTCGATCGAGAAAGGTGCGTACCTCGGTAACCGTCATTCCAAGCCGCTCCCATTTCGACGTGAGTTGCACGGCGATGCCGCGAGGCGGCGACGTTTCGCGAGTGAGAATGAGGTTGCGCAGTGCCGCCGCGTCATGCGTGGGTCGAGCCTCCGACGTAAGCAGCGATGCGCCCAGCGAGAAGAGCACCTCGCATTCGTGCGGCGCTCGTGGATCGAGCCCCGCGCTGCGGTAGATCGCCTGCGTGAGAAGCGAACGCACCCAGAGCGTTTTCAGCGGTTTTCCCCAACCGTTCTGGAAACCGATGCGATGCGGTGCGCGGAGCGCGGCGGCGAGGCGATAGCCGGCCGGGTCTTCGGTGGCGACGAGGACGTGGGAGTAGCGGTTCGGCTGCAGCTCCGAGGCGAATGCGGCGATCGCCGCCCGATTGGCGGCGCTCTCGTCCCGCTGGGCGAACGGAGCGACGAACGTGCGTCGGATGGCATCCGGCGCGAAGAGATCGCGAGCCGTCGGCGACAGGACGAGGTCGGTCGGAACGCCGGCTTCGCGCAGCGCAAGGAGCAACGGAGCGAGCGCCAGCGTATCGCCGAGGGCGTCGAGGCGGACGATGAGGGCCGATGAGGAATCAGTCACGCCGAGCTATGCTTGCGCGCGAGAATCTCGTTACCTTCGCCGAGTTCCCCGGGCGGCGCGTCGCCCGGCGCTTTGGGTATGTCTCGGGGAAGGCCGAACAGCCGCAGAACCGACTACGCTCCACCTTCCGCAGCATCGGGATGCTCGTCGGGCTCGCCCCGGTGGAACTGGTAAGCGATGCGGAGCGCCTGCGCGCGGAGGCGCTCGAACACCTGCGCGAACGCGCGGAACGCGTCGGTGCAAATGCGGTTCTTGGCCTGCAATTTCACGTGAGCGAACGTCCCGACGGGTCCTGCGTCGTCATCGCATTCGGCGAGGCGGTGCGCGTGGTACGCGAGGAGAGAACGTGAGCTTGGAGGAGCGCGCGCGCCGCGAACGAGCGTTGCAACTTGCCGCCGCACGCGCGAGTGCTTGCCGTGCCTGTGCCATCGGTGCGCAACGGCGCAACAACGTCTATGGCGAAGGCGATCCGCTCGCCGATCTCATGCTCGTCGGCGAGGGCCCCGGCGATACCGAGGACCGGCTGGGTCGCCCCTTTGTCGGGCGTGCGGGCGAGTTGTTGGAGAAGATGCTCGCGGCGATCGCGCTCGCGCGCGAAGACGTCTACATCGCCAACACGGTGAAGTGCCGCCCGACCTCTCAGGGCGAGCGCGGCCTCAAAAACCGCGCGCCCGATCCGGCGGAGATGGCGAATTGCCGCCCGTTCCTCGACGAGCAGATCGAGATCATTCGGCCGCGCGTCCTGCTTGCGCTCGGCGCCCCGGCGGCAAAATCGTTCCTCGGGGCGAGCTATGCGATCACCAAACAGCGAGGACGTTGGGAGCGTGGGCCGCTCGATATTCCGTTGCTCGTGACGTTCCATCCCGCCTACGTTCTGCGCCAGACCGGCGGGGAACTCACTGCGGTGAAGCGGCTGGTCTGGGACGATCTCAAGGCGGTTCGGACGCGGATCGACGAACTCGCGGCGCAGAACCAAGCGGTGGCTGCGCGCCAGGTAGGGCTCTTCGAGGCCGACCGCGTGGTAGAGTGAGAGCCATGTATCGCGATCCGAAAGCGATCTGGCTGCGCGAGGTCGTCGGGCGCGCCGGATTTGCAACCCCCGAAGAGTTCATCTCGACCTTCGAACTCAAGCCCTACCGCATCGAGCAACTCTATCGGGCGGCGATGCGCGAATTGCTCGGCGGTGTTGACGAAGTGACCACGCTGCCGCTCGATTTACGCGCGCGCTTAAGCGAACGCGGCCTCCGATTCTCCAGCGTCGAACCGGTCGTCGTACAGCGCTCGCAGGATCGCCAGACGAGTAAAGCGCTGCTCGGGCTACGCGACGGAAAGCAAGTCGAAGCGGTGCTGATGGAGCATCGCGAGGGGCGAACGACGGTCTGCATCTCCTCGCAGGCGGGCTGTGCTTTTGCCTGTGCCTTCTGTTCGACCGGGCAGGCCGGCTTTTCGCGGCATCTCACGGCAACCGAGATCGTCGATCAAGCCCGTTTCTTTGCGCGCGAACTCCGAGAGCGCGGCAGGAAAATCACCAACATCGTGTTCATGGGCATGGGCGAACCGTTTCATAATTACGATGCGGTGATGGAGGCCGTTGCGCTGTTGCACGATCCCAACGGAATGGGAATCGGCCATCGGCACATCACGATATCAACCGTGGGATGGGTCGATCGAATCGAAGATTTCACCAACGAGCACCTCCAGGTCAACCTCGCGATCTCCCTGCACGCCCCCGACGACGCGACGCGCGGATCGATCATGCCGGTCAATCGGCGGCACGATATCGGGGAATTAATGGCGGCGTGCGAACGCTACGTCGCGGCGACGAAACGCAAGGTGTTCTTCGAATACGTGATGCTCGCCGGAACCAACGACAGCGACCAGCATGCGCGAGCGCTCGCCGCGTTGATGCGCGGGCACCTCTATCACGTGAATTTGATTCCCTACAATGCGACGCCCGATGCGCCGTTCCAAGGCAGCAGCGACGAACGCATCTGGAGCTTCGCGAAGATTCTCGAAGATGCCGGCGTCCCATCGACGGTCCGGCATAATATGGGAACCGACATCGCGGCGGCCTGCGGGCAACTACGCGCGGAGACGCAACCGAAAGCGCATGCTGCGATAATATGAGAGACTAGGAAGCCAACGTGCCGCTGATTCTGACGCAACATTATCTGCGGGATTTCAATCGCTACCTCGATCGCGAGGGCGTGATCTATCACTTCCCGAAAATTTATCTCCCGCTCGTGCGGCGTCTCATCGATGAGTTCAGCGATCGTCGCTTTCTCTATCAGCGCCCGGTCAAAGGGGCTCCATCCGGGCAGGCCGGCACCTATTTTGGATATGGATACCTCGGCGATCCCACTCCCGACCCACAAAGCGCCGGGCACCGGTTCGTAGAAATTCACGATTATAAGCCGATGCGCCCGGTACCATTTCGCGATTCGAACGGCATCTGCTATGAAACCGGAAGCGCGCGTTTGGGAAACCTACAAGGGCGTTCGATCCGCTCGATCGAGCCGATGCGGTACTTCGCAATTCTCTCTGCGGGCCAGGCGTACTCGGTCGCCCCGAATACCATAATGCCGGAGCGCGATTCGTTACAGGATCGCGGTCTCTTCGCTCCGGGGCCGATTCCCAAAGATCCCTTTCGTGAAATGCTCGTCGTCCCGCCCGGCGTCGGCTACGTTCCGCACGGGAACGCGCCGCCGGATCCCCACGAAGCTGCCTCGTTGCACGAGCGCGCTCGCGGGGACCATCAACGGACGCTCGATATACTGCTGAAACGCTTCCAAGCGATGGGGGGAAGCGGGCTCTACAACAATCACGTCGATCTCTTCGCGCGTTTGGGGGAGCGGCGTTTTTTGATCGAGGCGAAGAGCCTCCCGCGCCCCTCGGTTGCGCTCGACCGAATGCGTTACGGCGTCGGTCAACTCATGGATTATCGCGTTCGCTACGAAGCGGAGTTGATGGGAGCCGAACCGATTCTCGCCTTCGGTGCCCCGGTGGAGCGAGAGCAGTCGTTTATCCCAACGATCCTCGAAAAGAACGGAATCGCTTTGGTGGAGGTCGTCGGCGACCGCGCCCAACCGGGGAACGATCTCGCCCGCTCCCTACCGCTGTTCTGAGGCGAGGAGGGCTCCGCGCGCCCGTCGCCCCGGCGCTTGAAGGGGTGGCCTTGCTCGAAAGCCTGAGGAGTGAGGGTTTTCTCGCACCCGCTGAGAAACGTAGTCGCCCCTATGGATAGCAGCACCGGCGTCCGCGTGACGATGGACGAAATTACCGCGCTTGCCAAGCGGCGCGGCTTCATGTTCCAAAGTAGCGAAATATACGGAGGCATCAACGGCTTCTGGGATTACGGCCCGCTCGGCGCGGTTCTCAAACGCAACGTGAAGAACGCGTGGTGGCGCGATACGGTGGAACTGCGCGACGATGTCGTCGGTTTCGATTCGTCGATCATCATGCATCCGCTCACATGGAAAGCCTCCGGCCACGTCGATGCATTTCACGATAAGCTCGTCGACTGTAAAATTTGCAAACACCGTTTTCGTTTCGATCACCTGAAGGACCCGAATCAGTGCCCCGATTGCGGCAGCAAAGCGAGCTTTACCGATCCGCGAAACTTCAATTTGATGATGCGCACGCAGATCGGACCGATGGAAGATAGTGCCTCGGTTGCCTATCTCCGCCCGGAGACGGCGCAAGGCATCTTCGTCAATTTTAAAAATGTCTTTCAGAGCGCGCGGAAAAAACCGCCATTCGGTATCGCGCAGATCGGCAAGTCGTTTCGCAACGAAATCACGCCGGGGAATTTCACCTTTCGCGTTCGTGAATTCGAGCAGGCGGAACTGGAGTATTTCGTTCCCGACGACGGCCGCGACATGGATATCTTCCAAGAATGGGTCGCCCGTCGTAAGGCGTGGTATGCAAGCTACGGCATCGCCGAAGAACGGCTTCGATTCTACGAACTCACTCCGCAGGAACGCCCGCATTACGCAAAGGCGGGCGTCGACGTCGAGTATCTCTTCCCGTGGGGATGGGGCGAACTCGAATCGATCGCCCATCGCGGCACCTACGATCTCGACGCGCACATGACGCTCTCCGGAAAAGACCTGCGATTCTTCGATGAAGCATCGAAACAACATTACACGCCGCTGCTCGTCGAGAGCTCGGCCGGCATGGATCGCACGACGCTTACCTTCCTCGTCGATGCCTACGAAAAGCAGAACGTGACCGGTGCCGATGGTAAGAGCAGCGAGCGCATCGTCCTGCATTTCCATCCCCACATCGCGCCGGTACAGGTCGCCGTTTTTTCGCTCGCCCGAAACAAACCCGAACTCGTCGACGGGGCAAAGCGCATCGAAGCCGCATTGCGCCCGCACTTTCGGACGCAGTACGACGAAGGGAATATCGGCCAACTCTATCGCCGTCAGGATGAGATCGGTACGCCCTACTGTCTTGTCTTCGATTACGATTCGTTGGAAGATGGGAAAGTAACGGTGCGCGATCGCGACGCGATGACGCAAGAGCGCGTTGCGGTCGATCGGCTGCACGGCTATCTTCACGACGCGATATTTGGAGCCCGTTTGTAGAATGGGCTACATATTTACCTTCGAACAAGGTGATGCGTCGATGCGCGAGCTTCTCGGAGGGAAAGGCGCCGGTCTCGCCGAGATGACGCGCGCCGGCCTCCCCGTGCCCCCGGGGTTTACGATCGCCACCACCGCCTGCGTCGAATATTTCGCCGCCGGGAATCGCTTCCCCGATGGGCTCGACGCCGAGATCGAAGCCGCGATGGCGTCGCTGCAACAGCGTATCGGGAAAAATTTCGGCGATGCCGGCGACCCGCTCTTGGTTTCGGTGCGTTCGGGAGCGCGCGCCTCGATGCCCGGCATGATGGACACGATTCTTAACCTCGGTCTCAACGATGAAACGGTGCGTGGGCTCGCCGCGCTTACCAAGAACGATCGTTTTGCTTGGGATGCCTACCGCCGGTTCATTGCGATGTTCTCCGGCGTCGTTCTCGATATCGAAAAGCACCATTTTGAAGAGGCGATCGATCGAGCAAAGCTCGCACGCGGCGTCAAGACCGACCCGCAACTCGATGCCGATACTTGGCGCGAACTCGTCGCGGAATTTAAAGAAATTGTTGCGCGTGAGGCCGGGCGAGCCTTTCCGCAGGACGTTCGCGAACAATTGCGCCTCGCTATCGCGGCGGTCTTCGCTTCGTGGAACTCACGCCGCGCCATCGATTACCGTCGCTACAACCGCATTCCCGATGATTGGGGAACCGCCGTGAACGTCATGGCGATGGTCTTCGGCAACATGGGGGACGATTCGGGAACCGGGGTGGCGTTTACGCGCGATCCCAATACCGGCGAGGACGTGCTTTTCGGCGAGTACCTTCGCAACGCGCAGGGCGAAGATGTCGTCGCCGGCATTCGGACGCCCGAGCGCATTACCGACCTCAAAGAGCGCCAGCCCGAAGTGTACGATCAGTTTGTGGAGATCGCGCATCGGCTCGAACGCCACTACAAAGACGTACAGGATCTCGAGTTTACGGTCGAACGCGGGAAACTCTATATGTTGCAAACCCGCAACGCTAAACGCAGTGCGGAGGCGGCGGTGAAAATTGCGCTCGCGCTGGTGGATGAGGGGCTCATCGACGAGCCGACCGCCGTTAGTCGCGTCGATGCTCGTTCGCTCGATGCGCTCTTTCACGCCCGTATCGACCCCGGCGCTGCGCTCGTGCCGACCGCGCACGGTCTCAATGCCTCTCCGGGGGCGGCGAGCGGCCAGGTCGTCTTCGATGCCGACGAAGCCGTTGCATGGCGCGAACGCGGGAAGTCGACGATCCTCGTGCGCGTCGAAACGACGCCCGACGATATGCACGGCATCATCGCCGCCGAAGGCATTCTTACTGCCAAGGGCGGCGCGACCTCGCACGCGGCGGTCGTCGCGCGAGGCATGGGGAAACCGTGCGTCGCCGGTTGCGAAGCACTGCAGATCGATCGTCGTGCCGGGAGCGCCGTTCTTGCAGGGGTGGCGATTCACGAAGGGGACTGGCTCACCATCGACGGGAGCACCGGCGCGGTAATCCTCGGAGAAGCGCCGCTGCTCGCTCCGCCGAGCACGTTGCCGCAATGGTTGGCAACGTTTCTTTCGTGGGCAGATCGCGCGCGCACGATGCAGGTCTGGGCGAATGCCGATACGCCGGAGGACGCGCGGAAAGCGCGCGAACTCGGCGCGCAGGGGATTGGGCTCTGCCGTACCGAGCATATGTTTATGGCACGGGAACGCTTACCCGTCGTGCAAGAGATGATTCTCGCCGCCGATGCGAAGACGCGCGCGAGCGCGCTCGAGCGCTTACTGCCGTTTCAACGCGAGGATTTCGTCGGAATCCTCGAAGCGATGGCGGGCCTACCGGTGACGATTCGCTTGCTCGATCCCCCGCTCCATGAATTTCTCCCCTCGCTCGAATCGCTGCTCGTCGAAACTACGGAGATGCGCCTGCGCGACGGGACGGAATCGTCGCAGTACAAAGAGCGTGAGGCGCTCTTACGCCGCGTCGAACAATTGCACGAACAAAACCCTATGCTCGGCCTTCGCGTCTGTCGGCTCGGCATTCTCTATCCCGAGATCTATGCAATGCAGGTGCGGGCAATTTTCGAGGCGGCCTGCGCGCTCAAGGCGCGCGGCGTCGACGCCCGGCCCGAGGTGATGATTCCCGGCGTCGGGACTCCTGAAGAGATGCGCTTTACCTACGATGCCGCAAAAGCAGTCGCCGATGCGGTGCTCGCCGAGCGCGGCGTCGCTCTGGACTACCATATCGGAACGATGATCGAACTGCCGCGTGCCTGTGTTGTCGCCGATGAAATTGCGCAGCGAGCGGAGTTCTTTTCGTTCGGCACCAACGATCTCACGCAGACGACCTACGGGTATTCTCGCGACGATGCCGAGGCATCGTTTATCCCGCACTACCTCGAAAAGCGCATTCTCAAAGACGATCCGTTTCAGGTGCTCGACCAGCGCGGCGTCGGCACGCTCATGCGTCAGGCCGTCGAACTCGGGCGCGGCGCACGCCCGGGGCTGAAGATCGGTATCTGCGGCGAGCACGGCGGCGAGCCAAGCAGCGTGGCGTTCTGCCACACGCTCGGGCTCGATTACGTCTCGTGCTCGCCCTATCGCGTCCCCATCGCCCGCCTCGCGGCGGCGCAGGCGGCGTTAAGCTCGCGGACATAATCGGGTAACCCTCCAGTTATCGCCGTGCGGTAGGCTTGCTATCTGAATATTGTTCTGGAGAGGACCGATACCATGAGTAGCATGATCGACACGCTGGCGATCTCCAAGCGGCTTCAAAAGGCCGGCGACACCCCCGAGCACGCCGATGCCGTCGCCGAGGTTTTTGGAATGGTTCTGCAAGAGAATGTCGTTACCAAAACCGACCTCCGCGAAGCGTGTGACAAGCTCGATAGGAAGATCGAGAGCGTCGCCGCATCGCTCGATAAGAAGATCGAGAGCGTCGCCGCATCGCTCGATAAGAAGATCGACAGCGTCGTCGCACGGCTCGATGGGAAGATCGACAGCGTCGTCGCACGGCTCGATGGGAAGATCGTTGGTCTCGATGGAAGGATGCTGACCTTGGAGCAACGCGGCGAAGCGCTTGCCGCGCGTTACGATAGCCGGCTCTCTCGCGCGCTCCTGACCCTTTTCGTCGGCCTAACCGGGGTGATTACGGTGGCGACCTCCCTGTTGATGACGCATATAAAATAAGAACGCGCGGTGCGCTGCGGCAGCGGCGACTTTAGCGTCGAGCGGCGACAAGCGTCTCCCGGCAGATCGCGCGCGCTTCCTCGATGCTTCCGTGCGAGCGGGCAACGAAGAGCTTACGCCAATAGACGCGCCCCGAAAGCTTTCCGATCAGATCGGAGGCTTCGCGTGCATCGACAACCCCTGCCGCACCGGTAACCCACACGGTTCGCGCATTGACGTCATCGAGACCCAGCGGCAACCGGTGGAGGAGTTGCGACTGCGAATCGGCCCATACCGCCGTATCGCCGAAGCGAGCGCGCAAGGCGCCTTCGCAGGCTTCGAACGCTCGAAGATCGTGCTCGGCATTATACTCTGCGGCGAGGCCGTAGAGCCGCGTGCGTTCGCGCAATGCAGTCGCTGCGACGCTGTTCCGTTCGTTGAGTTCGTTGAGTACGCGGAAGTCATCCCAACGTAAAAACTCGTCGATCGGATCGAGCGCGCGCGGGTCGGGCCATAACTCGTGCAACACATCTTGGAGGATTCGTTCGAAAAGTCGCGTCGTATGGTGAAAATAGACCGACGCGAACATCATGTAGCGCGCCAAGACGAACGATTCCAGTGCGACCACGCCGCGCCCGTCGATTCCGAGAACGAGTTCGCCGTTGCGATCGATCAGGCGGAGCGATGCCAGGAGCTGCTCGGCGTCGTAGCGCCCGTTTACCACGCCGGTAAAATAGGAGTCGCGTTGTAAGTAATCCATACGATCGGCGTCGAGATTCGGGCCGCTGACGAGTTCGCGCAGCGCCGGGTAGCGCGCGTTGCCCGATCCGAGGATGAGGCCGAGCACCTCGTCGGGGTCGACCTCGAGCCCCTCGATGCGCGCGCGCATCGAGGGTTGCGCGAGCAACGCTGCGGTCCGGGCTTCGTGTCGCATCTCGAGCACCGATTCGCAGGCGTGGCTGAACGGACCATGTCCGATATCGTGCAAGAGGAGCGCGACGCGCAAAAGCCGCCGTTGCGCGGCGATCTCGCGATCGTTGGGGAAGAGCGCGCGGTCGTGTTCGACGATAGCGTCGAAAGCACGCGTTCCGATCGCCATCGCGCCCAGGGCATGGGTGAAACGCGAATGCTCGGCGGAAGGGAAGGCTAGGTATGCAAGGCCGAGTTGTCGCAACCGGCGCATGCGCTGCATGACGGGGAGATCGAGCAAGGCCGCCTCTCCGGGGGCGAGCTCGATGAAGCGATGGATCGGGTCGAAAATGCGCTTCACTCGGCGTAGGCTTCGCTCCCTTGCGAACGGAAACCCCGTTGGGCAGTGGCTTTCGACCGTTCTTCGCTGCGCGAGGTACTCGCGCGTACCGATCTCGTTGCCTTTATCGGCCAGTACGTTCCCTTGAAAAAACGTGGGAACGACTTTGTCGGTCTTTGCCCGTTTCACGGGGAAAAAACACCGTCGTTTCACGTCCACCCCGATCGCGGCTTCTATAAATGCTTCGGCTGTGGGAAGGGCGGCGATGCGATCTCGTTCCTCATGGAGCGGGAGAATCTCCCCTTCCCCGAAGCCGCGCGCATGCTGGCGGTGCGCGTCGGGATCGAGCTGGAACCCGAGCGCCCCGATCAGGCCCGCGCGCGAAGTGAGAAAGAGCGGATCTACGAAATCAATGCGGTCGCGGCGGCATTCTTCCAACGCACGCTCGCGTCGCCCGGGGGCGCGCGCGGAAGCGAGTACGCGCGAGGGCGCGGGCTGGACGATGCCACGATCGAGCGCTTCGCAATCGGCTACGCTCCCGACCGCTGGGATGGCCTCGTTGCCGAATTAACCAGTCGCGGGCTCGATCTTCCACTCGCCGAACGGGCAGGGCTCGTACGAACGGGGCAGCGCGGATATTACGATTTTTATCGCGACCGTTTGATGGTTCCGACGCGCAACACGACTGGCGAAATCGTCGCGTTCGGCGGGCGCAGCGTTGGGGAGGGCGAACCGAAATACCTCAACACCACCACGACGCCGGTCTACACCAAAGGGCAGGGACTGTTCGCGTTGGAGATCGCTCGCCGCGCGGCGAAAGAGAGCGGAACGCTGGTTGTCGTCGAGGGTTACCTCGATTGCATCGCGCTTCACCAAGCCGGAATCGCCAATGCGGTTGCATCTCTGGGCACGGCCTTCACCGCCGAGCAGGCCGACGAACTACGCAAGTATGCCGATCGCATCATTCTCTGTTACGACGGCGATGCTGCCGGGAATGCCGCGGCGCTACGTGCTATCGATATCGCAGCAACGAAGATCGAAAGCGCGGGTGCGAGCCTGCGCATCTGCGTCTTGCCGGCCGGCGAAGACCCCGATAGTTTCGTGCGCGTTCGCGGGCGCGCCGCCTTCGAAGGACTTCTTGTCGAGGCCGTTCCTGCAGTGCAATTTAAGCTCGATCCACGAATCGCGCGGCTGGAAACCGGCTTTGATAATCCCGCGGCGATCGCACGCGAAGCGGAGGAGATCGTGCGTCGGCTCGTTCCGCGCGAAGAATGGGATCGCTGGCGCACCTATGTCGCAATGCGGCTCGGGCTCTCGGTCGACGATCTGCGGGCCGCGGCACGCGTCGATGCAATTTCGGGTCTCGGGCGGCAAGGCGATCCGGGGCTTGGGGGCACCCGTCACAGCGGCACGAAAATCGGCGTTCCGTCGAACGAACGCGAACTTTTGGCGATTTTCATAGAACATCCCGAGCTTATTGTGAAATTTGCCGATAAGATCGCTCCCGATGAATTTCGCGACGAACGCTACCGCCGCATCCTTCTCGCGCTCTTCGAACGCGGAAGGGGCGCTAAAAGCTCGGGCGAGATTTTCTCGCTTTTCATCGACGACGCCGAACTTTTGGCGATCGTTGCGGCGCTAGGTCAGGCGGACCGCAGTTCGACGCCCCGATATCGGGGTGTCGACGAGGCCAAAGCGCATGTAGATCGGATACTGGAGCACTTCCAACGCAAGCGAGAACGAAGGCGGCTCGACGAGCTTAACCGGGAGGTCGATGCCCTCCTGGAGGCGGGGAATCCGATTCCCATTACGCTCCGAGAAGAGTTGGCGGCGCTAACACGACGCTTGCAAGCGTAACCTTTCGGCAACGACAAAGGGTCTTGACAACGGTTGGCTCGAATGAACCGGGCCGACGCACGTATCTATGGCAAAAAAGAAAACAGCAACAGCGACGATGACCGCTCCCGCGCCCACGCCCTCCGGCGTGACGGCGCCGCCCGTCATTTCTCTCTCGGAGATTCGCGATCGGCTCGTCGCCCTTGGGAAGACGCGCGGCTCTCTCACCTACACCGAAATTAATACTGCCGTCGAAGTCATCGAGGATGTCACTCCCGAGGATCTCGAGCAGCTTCTCGACGATGTTGCCGCCGCGGGCGTCGAAATCGTCGACGAACAAAAAGAGAGCAAGGCCGATGTCGCCGAAGCGGTTATCGCCGACACGCTCTCGCTCGACGATCCCGTCCGCATGTATCTCAAAGAGATCGGCCGGGTGCCATTGTTGACGATGGAAGAAGAACGCTCGTTAGCGATGCGTATTGAGGCCGGAATACTTGCCGAAAAAGCCAACGGGCGCGTTCGCCGCACGCTGACCCCCGACGCGACGCTGGCAGAGCGTCAACTGACCGAGGCGAATCTCCGGCTCGTCGTCTCGATCGCCAAGAAATACGTCGGCCGCGGCATGCTCTTCCTCGATCTCATTCAGGAAGGCAACATGGGCCTGATCCGAGCGGTTGAGAAATTCGATTATCGCAAAGGCTATAAGTTCTCGACCTATGCGACGTGGTGGATCCGGCAGGCGATTACCCGTGCGCTCGCCGATCAGGCGCGCACGATTCGTATCCCCGTGCACATGGTCGAAACGATTAACCGCTTGGTCAAAGTTTCGCGCCAGCTCCTTCAGGTACTGGGGCGCGAGCCGACCGTCGAAGAGATCGGGCGCGAGATGGGTTTAAGCGCCGAAAAAGTGCGCGAGGTCATGAAGATCAGCCAAGATCCGATCTCACTGGAGACCCCGATCGGGGAAGAAGAAGATTCGCATCTCGGCGATTTTATCGAAGACCAAGAAGCGATTGCGCCGGCCGAAGCCGCCTCGGTCATGCTGCTCAAGGAGAAGATGGCCGACGTTCTCCAGCACCTGACCGATCGCGAACGAAAGGTGTTGGTCCTTCGCTTCGGCCTCGAGGACGGGCATCAGCGGACGTTGGAAGAGGTCGGCCAAGAGTTCGGCGTTACCCGCGAACGCATCCGCCAAATCGAGGCGAAGGCGTTGCGCAAGCTCCGCCATCCCTCGCGCGGAAAAGTTCTAAAGGACTACTGGCAGGGCGACTAAGCGCCGCTACATTCCACCCATGCCGGCGTTCTTCGTCGGATGCACGAGCGGATTTTTCTCGGCGAACGCTCCATTGGGATTGGGAGTAATCCAGACGATGAGGTCCCAGATCGAGGGATATTCGAAGAGGTGTTTCACGCTCTTTGCGCTGCGAACTTTTCCCATCTTCACCAACGTTGATGCCGACGGAAAGAGTGGGTCCCCGCCCGCATCCACAAATGCTTTGAGCGAGGTCGCGTGATAGGAGTCTTTGCCCATCGCGCCGCGCACAACCCAATGAAAGTGCGCCGGAATGTGAATCCAACGCGCCGGATTTACTCCCCACAGCATTGGAGCGTGCGGCGAATCTCCGACCGGAACGGAGAAATCCGCGCCGAGGAGATGTCCGTGAACGTCGTACCAGAGCTGGCTCGGGTGCGACGGCCCGGTGCTGAGCCAATGAAGGTTGGCGTAGCTAATAGCCCCGGTGTTATCCTCGTTGGTATAGCGGAAATACCCCGCACGGCGGGCGTCGGCAATCGTAGCGAAACGTTGAGTGAGATCCGCTTGAATGCGGTGGACGAAAGCGATCTCGCTTCCTTGCGGCTTCGGGGAGAGCGGCGCCGCTCCGATGAGGCTGATACTGAATGCAAGCGAAACGCAGGCGAGCGCGAGGCGTCGGAACATGGGGTTCCCTTTCTTAAGCGGACGAGGAAGTTGGCATTGGGGTCGGCGATGCCGTCGGTCGCGGCGCGGGGCGCGCTCCTTGGACGTGCGGATGCGCCGGAGTCATCAAGGGGATCGGTGTGAATGCCGCCGCGGGAGTCGCGGAGAGAACCGGAAGCGGGGGCGGTGTCGCAATGAACGCTTTGCCGTCGGCAACGGTCACAAGTGCGCCGACCCGAGCGCGCACCTGCGTTCCTTTCGCAAGTTCGATGTTGCGGCCGCGCCGGAATACTTGGTAGAGCACGTGCGGCGGAAAGAGAATATTTGCGACGGTGTCTTCGACGCCGACCGTCGATTCATGGCCGATCGTCGTGTGGACGGTGAGCCGCGAAGAGGGAGCGACCAACGGCAGCTCGCTACCGTCGGCGAGTTTGAATGGCTCGAAGAAAATATCGACGTAGCCATAAACGTCGCCGCTCGCTGCCGCGCGCACGTTGAGTACTTTAATGAGCTCCGGAGTTCCGGCGGGAGCGAGCGTTACGCCGCCGACGCGCAGCGGATAGGTAAGTTGCGCGCGCACGATCTCGCCGCGCTGCGAAGTTACCGATGAGAGCGGGTCGTCGAGAGTAAAAAAAAGCGAGGTCGACGACGCATGGGGATATCCGAGAGCCGCAGCGAGCGGCTGCCCCGGCGGAGGGGTTGCGATGACGATCGCGCGCAGCGACGGCGCGGGGAAAAGCGTTGCGGCGGCGATCGCTATGACTGCAAGCGATATGCCGAGCGCACGCAGGCTAGCTCGCGCGCTCCTCTTCCTCGGCGACGATTGCTGCGCGCTTACCCTGTTCGATAAGCTCTTTGACGCGTTGGCCGCCTTTTTGTCCGATGCGTTCGTAGAAATCCGCTCCATATCGATCTCGGGTCGCTTCGCCGCCTTTCTTGCCACCCTTCTTCCCTATCTCTTCGTAAAACGCATGACCGTGCGATTTCTTCGTCGCCAATCCACCTTTTCGGCCGATTGCCTCGTAGAATTCCGGACCGTACTTGGCTTTGACGGTTTGGCCGCCTTTTTTGCCGGCCTCACGGACCGACATGCCGGGGGCTTTGGGCTGAGGTTCGCGCTCGTCGGACATTGCTCGTTGCTCCCTTATGCCCCCATCGGGAGCATGGTATGTGGTCAGAGGTCGGCAGGACGCCGCGCTCTGTATCCGTTAAGAACGCCTTGCAAGCGCATTTGGTTGGGCTAGAGGCCCGAATTTCGTTAAAATAATGGAGAACGAACGTGAGAAGCTCGGGAGTCCGAACGATCGCCCTCGCCGCCGCCGCGGCGCTCGCCCTACCCGGCCTGCCGGGGGCGGCCGCAACGACGATGCCTCCGGCCTTACAAATACTGATTCTCGAGCAGAAACGATCGCTGGGGCACGGGCGGCTCGCACATTTGCTCGATACCGGGGATACGCTCGTGGCGGTCCGGGCCGCGCTTGCGCTGGGGCGAACCAAACAACCAGCCGCCGCCCCGGTGCTGCTCAATCACGTCGCCGACTCGCGCCCGGCCGTGCGCGCGCTCTCGCTCTTCGCGCTCGGGCTCCTCGCCGACGGGCGCGGGATACCGGCGATGCTACGCGGCCTGCACGACCGAAACGGCGCGGTCCGCGTCGGCGCCATCGATGCGCTCGATCGCGAGGTGGTGGCGGCGCAGGTTCCGGCGGCGCTCGTGCCTCGCGTCGCTCGTGCCGAGATGCGGACGGCCCTGCACGACGCCAGCCCGATCGTGCGCTCGATCGCCGCGATCGATCTCGTCGGGCTGGCAACCGGCCCCGAGGCGGACTCGGCCTCCACCGTGCTGCTCGAACTCTTCAAACGCGACCCCTCGCTGGAAGTGCGCCGAGCCGCGATGTGGGCGATCTTCCGTGGCTACGCCGCAAAAGCGCCGCGAAAAACCCTGCTGCAAGCGCTCGTCGATAGCGACAGCGTCATTCGCATCGAAGCGGTGCGAGCGATCGGTGGCAGCAAGGATCCGGCGCTGCTCGCGGCGCTCGAGCCGATGTTGCACGACCGATCCTGGCGCGTTGCCGAGCAGGCCGGCGAGGCGATTCTTGCCCTGGAAGGGCGCCCGGCGACGCAGCACTGGAAGAAGATTCCGGCCTGGCTCCATCTCCCGCCGATCCGCCGGAGCCCGCTCGACCTGCTGCCGGCGCTTCCCCGTCCCGCCCAACCGCGAGTCCCGGCGCCGCCGAATCCGTCCTCTGTCTCGCCGAGGCTCTCGCTCGATCCCACAACGGCGGCGGAGATGATCGGCCCCGCCCCGGGCCCGCACCCGCGCGTTCGCATCGTGACGACGCAGGGAAATATCTACCTCGAACTCTTCCCCGAGTGGGCCCCGCTGACGGTCGAGAACTTCCTCAACGTCGCCGCTCGCGGATATTACGATAACGAACCGTGGTTTCGCATCGTGCCCGATTTCGTCGTGCAGACCGGCGACCCGTCGGCGAATGCACCGGGGCTCGGCTATACCATCGGTGCCGAAGAGAACCCGATGCTGCAAGGGAGCGATATTCTCTCGATGGGGCTCGATTATCCCAAGGGAAAACCGGCGCGCGATTCGGCCTCGACCGAATACTACATCACGCTCTCGCCGCAATATCATCTCGACCGTGATTTCACGGTCTTTGGGAAAGTTATCGCCGGCTCGGCCGTGCTCGCGCATCTCACCGAAGCGGATCGGGTGATTCGCATCGATCGCATCGCCGATGTCGAGGTGAAGGCGCCGATGCCTCGATGACGACGCCCGGCCTCAGAAGAGACGCCGCGAATCGAGCAAAATCGTCACCGGGCCGTCGTTCACCGACGCTACGGCCATCGTCGCTCCGAACCGACCGTAGGCGACGCGCAGGGAGCCGCGCTCGAGCAGAGCGCCGAGGCATTCGTAGAGATTGCGCGCCCGCTCTCCGGGTGCGGCGGCGACGAAGGATGGGCGCTTGCCACTGCGCGCATCGCCGAGCAAAGTAAATTGCGAGATCAGCAAAACGGCGCCCCCGCTCTGGTGAATATCGCGGTTCATCTTTCCGTGTTCGTCGTTCCAGATCCGTAAGCCGAGAATTTTTTCGGCGATCACGCGAGCATCGTTCTCGTCGTCATCGCGGGCGACGCCCAACAGCACGAGCAGCCCCGCTCCGATAGCGCCGACGAGTTCGTCGTCGACGCGAACGCTTGCCTCGGTGACGCGCATCAGAACGGCGCGCACCGAAGCTACTTGCTGAAGATCGAGGAGAGCGCGAAGAGCGCGTTCTCTCGCCGCTCCATGACGCGACGGAAAAAATATCCCGCCCAATGCGTACCGAACGGGACGTAGATGCGTACCCGGTGTCCGCGCGCAACGAGGTCGCGCTGTAAGCCGGGGCGGCAGCCGTAAAGCATTTGGAATTCGTAGCGCTCCGGCGGTATGGAGCGTTCGGCGATAAAACGCTCGAGTTCGGCGACGAGGCCGACGTCATGAGTTGCGAGCGCGGGATAATTTCCTTCGAGAAGCAAGCGCTTGGCATCGGCGAGATATTGCGTGCGAATCTCGGGCATCGTCTTTAGGGCGATCGTCGCGGGCTCGTTATAGGCCCCTTTGCAGATTCTTACGCGCTGATGTAGTGCGATGGCGTGACCGACATCGTCAGGAGTGCGCTTGAGATAGGCTTGCAGCACCGGGCCGACGTTCCCATGTTTGGCGAAGGCGCGATCGACGACGCGTAGCGTCGCGTCGGTTACCGCGCTCCCCTCCATATCGACGCGAACGAAAGGATCGGGGTTTGCCGAGGCTCGGCGGAGGACCGTCGAGAGGTTCTCCAACGCAAAATCTTCGCCGACGAGCAAGCCCATCGCGGAGAGCTTTACCGAGACGTTCGTCTTCAACCCCGAGAGACCGACGGCATCGAGCATCTCTACGTATGCATCGCGCGTCGCTACTGCTGCGGTGGGATCGAGGACGTCCTCGCCGAGGAAGTCCAACGTCGCGGTCATCCCCTCGGCGTTGAGGTGGGCGACCGCCTCCAGGGCCGTTTTAATCGTCTCTCCGGCGACGAAACGCTTTGCAAGGAAGAAGAACTTCTTCTGAAATGCTGAATCCGGCGCGAAAAGCCGGTCGATGACTGCCATGCGCCCCTCTTCGACGCAGGCGAGGCCGAGCGCTGCTAGAAAGAGCTAGTTCGTCGTGCCGAAATTTTACGCACCGTTGACCGAATCGGCGAGGCTGGGATTGCCCCGGAGTGCTAATGTCTGAAGATATGCCGCAGCGCAACTGGCGAGTTCTTATCGCCGACGACGACCCCGCGATCTGCACGCTGGTCGATACCGTCCTGCGCAAAGGTCCCTTCCAGATGATCGTCTGTAACGATGCGGAGAGTGCGCTGGTGGCGATCGATCGCGAAGACCCCTTCGATATCATCATCTGCGACTTTATGTTGCCGGGTATCTCGGGGCTCGATTTGATCGAACGGTTGCGCTCGAACGAACGGACGCGCGGAGTGCCGATCCTCATGATTAGCGGTCACACCAACTATGCGATGGATGGGCGTGCGAAAAACGCCGGCGCGAACCTCTTTCTCAACAAACCGTTTACAATCTCGCAATTGCGAGCTGCGGTCAATCAACTGCTCGCGACCTCGCGCCCCAGTTTCGGCGGTTCGGGCAATCCGGCAGCGCGGTAGGAACCCCCTACCGCTTTGGCCTTCCTTAAAGTTCTCTTTGTCGCGATCGCGCTCGCGCTCGACGTCTTTGCCGTGGCCATCGGCGTCGGCTTGCGCGGACTCGATCTCGGTTCTCGGGTGCGTATCGGTGCAAGTTTTGCCGTAGCCGAGATGGGAATGTCGCTGCTTGGGCTCGAGCTCGGCGGGCTCGCCGGGCGCGCGCTTGGGTTGCATGCCGGTTACCTCGGGTTTGCGGTGCTCGTTATTTTGGGTATCGCCATGATCGTTCAAGCGATTCGCGAGAGCGAACGCCCCCCACTCGATCTTTCGCGTGGCTGGGGCTTATTGCTCGCCGCGCTCTCGGTGAGCGTCGACTCTCTCGGCGTCGGTTTCTCGATCCACTATATCGGCGTCCCGATCCTCGTAACGCTCGTGACGATCGGCGTTGTTTCGGTGCTTGCGACGACGATCGGTATCACGTTCGGGCGTCTCTTGGGACAACGCATTGAAGCATCGGCGGAGTTGCTCGCCGGAGTCGCGCTGGTGATCGCCGGAGTGGGTTTCGCACTGCTCCAGGCGCTCGGCATAGCGTAGCGAAAAGCTCGCCCATGGAGGTTGCCGATCTGCTGCTCGATCGTGCGCTCGCAATCGGTGCGCGCAGTATCGCCGTCGTCGGAACCGGCAAAAACGTCGGCAAGACGGTCGTGATGCGGGCGATCTATCGCGCCGCACTCGCGCGCGGCAGTACCGTCGGGCTCACCTCGATCGGCCGCGACGGTGAAGCGAACGATTTCGTCGATGCCGTGGCCAAACCGCGCCTCCGCCTCGCCGTCGGCACGCTCGTCGCCGGCGCGCTCGGTGCGTTGCCGCGCTCTCCGGCGCTGCAATGGTGCGAATGCACCGACGTACAGAGTGCGAGCGGTCCGCTCGCGATCGTCCGGGTGCGTTCGGAGAGCGAGGTGGAAGTGGTCGGCGCTCCAACCGCATCGGGGCTCCGCAGTTGCGTCACCTCGCTCTTCGCCCACGGTGCCGAGATCGTAGCCATCGATGGCGCGATCGATCGAATCGCTGCGTTGCGTGAAGAAGATGCGGTAATCGTCTGTTGCGGTGCCGCATCTTCGAACAGCGTAGAAACGATCGCCGCCGAGGTCGGCGCGCTCGTCGCGCTCTTGGGGTTGCCGCGGTACGATGGGGCGGGCGACGCATTGCGCATCGATGGTGCCTTTACGCCGACGCATGCCGCAGCGCTTATCGCTGCCGGAGAGCGAGGCGCCGTCGTCGTTCGCGACGCTACGCGCGTCACATTGCGCGGACGCGCTTTACTCGGCGTGCTCGCGCGGCTGAAGATTCGCGTCGAGCGCCCACTCCGTCCGGTCGCCGTCACGGTGAACTCCGTCGGGCGCGCGGGGAGCGTGGAGCCGCAAGCGCTCCTTCGGGCGGTGCGTGCGGCGGTGGCGTTGCCGACCTTCGATCTCTTCGCGGCGAGTGCGGCGTGAGCGTCGGCGAATTTATCGACCGCACGAGCGCGAATGCGATCGGCGAGGAGTGGCTGACGGCGGCGATCGAACCGCGCAGTCCCTACGGTGCGCGCGAGAATGCGAATCGGCGTCGTTATCGTTCCGGCGAAGAACGCGAGGCGATGACGAGCGCGGTTCGTATCGCGCGGATCGCCGACTCACTCGACATCGACCTCATGGAACGAGCGTTGGCGAGGCTCGCGCAACTGCCCGACATCTCGGCCGCGCTCGCTCGCGTCGCCGTTGGCGACTCGCTCGACGACGCGGAGGCACTTGCGTTCTTGCGCTTCGCCGACGGGGCGTTGGAGTTGCAGCGCACGCTCGAAACATGCGAAGAATTGCCGAATTGCGGCGGCGAGGCCGTCGAAGCGTTGCGTCTGCTTTTCGAGCGCGGCCGCGTAGGAAGCCATGCATTTTATCTACACGATTCGTTCGACGATGCATTGCGCTCCAAACGCGAAGGTTTCGAAGAAGCTCGCGCTCGCTTCGAGGGTGCGCGCGGTCGCCTCGAACGCAAAGTAGCCGAAGCGCTCGGGCGTAGCGCGCGTTTCGATGAAGAGTTTATCGTGTTGCGCGAAGATCTCGCGAAACCGCTCCCTAGCGGCGTCCGCATCGTGCGCGAAGCCCCGACCTACGTGCTTTGCGAAATCGATCTCGACGAGGAGAGCCGCGCGCAGCTCGAAAGGCGCGAAGAGGCGGCACGCAGAGTAGCGCTCGCCGAGGAACGCGTACGCGCCACGCTCGCCCGCGCGGTCTTCGCGATGGGCGAGGGACTCGCGCGCGCGACATTCGCACTCGGGGAGATCGATCTCGCTCTCGCCGCCGCTTCGTGGGCGCGGCGCTTCGCATGTCGGCCGGCGGAGCTCGATGCAGCGAGTGAAATTCAGATCGTCGAGGGGCGTTGGCTACCGTTGCAAGAGCGTTTGGAGAGCGCGGGAGGAGCGTTCGTCCCATCGAGTATCTCGTGGAGCGGCGCGGCGATCGTCACCGGCCCGAACATGGGAGGGAAATCGGTAGCGTTGCGCACGGTCGGTTTTGTCGCTCTCTGCGCATCGCTCGGATTACCGGTTCCCGCGCAGCGCGCTCGGCTCGCGCTCCCGCCGATGATCCGTTGGCTTGGTATCGGCCCCGATGACGAGACGCGCGGTGCGCTGCTTTCCTCGTTTGCAGAAGAAGCGGTGCGGTTGCGCGACGCTTTTCGAGCGCTCGCACCGCGGAGTCTCCTTCTGGTCGATGAATTTGCGCGGACGACGACCCCGCGGGAAGGGTTCGCGATATTAGTCGCATCGCTGCAGAGCGCGCGCGAACGGGGTGCCGATATTATCGCGGCGACGCACCTTGCCGGGGTGGCCGCCGCCGCCGGGGCGCGCCACTTTGCCGTGCGCGGATTGCGCGGCATTCCGACGCCGACTCCCGGCGCCGATATCGACCGACTGCTCGCCGCGCTCGCCGATTGCATGGATTATCGCATTGAAGAACTTTCGGAGGATCGCCGCGAGAGCTCCGACGCCCTCGCGCTCGCGAGCTTGCTCGGGGTCGACGAAGGAATCGTACTGCGAGCGCGAGGGATACTGAAAACCATTGCGGAGTAGCGCGGGCCGCGTGCGTCGAAAGCTGCGTGCATGCAGCCGCTCATCATCGCGTGTGCGCCGGTCGGCGCCGAGCTCACCCCCGAACAGACGCCGTACCTCGCGGTAACGCCGAAACAACTCGGTGCGGTAGCCGCCGAGGTCCTGCAAGCGGGTGCGTCGCTCATTCACGTGCATTGTCGAAACGACGACGGCACCAACACGCACGACGTGGCGCGTTTCGGTGCAGCCTACGAAGCGATTCGCGCGAACGGCGACCTTATCGTTCAGTTTTCGACCGGCGGAGCGATCGGGATGACGCCGCAGGAGCGCGCTGCGGTGCTGCAATTGCGTCCGGAGATGGCGACGCTTACCTGCGGAAGCGTGAATTTCGGTGATGAGATCTTCGAAAACAGTTTTCCCATCATGCGCGCCATCGCCGGTGCGATGAAAAAATACGGAGTGCGCCCCGAACTCGAGATCTTCGATAAAGGGCACCTCGCCAACGCGCGTCGCCTCGCCGCAGAGGGCGTGCTGGAGTTGCCGCAGCACGTCGATTTCGTCCTCGGCGTTCCCGGAGCGCTCGATGCGAGCGTTCCGAATCTCTGCGATCTCGTCGACGATCTTCCCGAAGGGTGCACCTGGTCGGTCGCCGGTATCGGACGGCATCAGTTACCGTTGGCGATGGCTGCAATAGCGATGGGCGGGCACGTGCGGGTCGGTCTGGAGGATAATATTTACTATAGCAAAGGGCGGCTTGCGACAAACGGCGAGCTCGTCGCTCGCATCGTCCGAATCGCCGGCGAGGCCGGCCGCCCGGTTGCGACTCCGGCGCAGGCTCGCGAGATTCTTTCGCTCCCGCCCCTCGCCGGGGCAGGCATCGGCCGCGTCGTCTCCTAATCAGGGCGGGCTTTGCTGACCTACATCGTGCGGCGAACGCTGCAAGCGATTCCGCTCCTTCTGCTCATCTCGGTGGTGCTCTTTCTCGTCGCGATGAAGAGCTCTCCGGCTGGGCCGCTGACGCCCTATCTAACGAACCCACATATCACTGCAGCCGATATCGCGCGCCTACGCCACAATTTCGGCCTCGACAAACCGATCTGGGTGCAATACTACTTTTGGTTGAACCGAACGCTGCACGGCGATCTCGGATATTCGACCAGTAATGCCGAAGCGGTAACGACTGCGATCATGCAGCGCCTCCCCGCAACGCTCGAACTGATGGGCGCGTCGCTTCTCATCGCGATTACCGCAGGCATATCGCTGGGAATCTTTTCGGCGGTACGCCCGTATTCGACCGCCGACTATATCATCACGACGCTCGCCTTTTTCGGGCAGTCGATGCCGGTCTTCTGGTTTGCGCTGATGATGCAACTGCTGTTCGCCGTCCACGGGATTCCGTTGCCGTTCGGATATGAAATTCAGTTACCGTCGGCGGGGATGAGCAGCGGCGGAGGTTTTAATCTTGGGGATCGAATCGATCATCTCATTCTGCCGGCGTTCGTCCTTTCGTTACTACAGCTCGCTCTCTTCAGTCGCTTCATGCGTTCTTCGATGCTCGAGGTGATGAAAGCCGACTACATGCGCACGGCGGCGGCGAAAGGCTTGCCGTTCCACACGATCCTCTTTCGACATGGCCTCAAAAATGCGCTGATTCCGGTCGTTACCGTGATCGCGCTCTCGATGCCGAGTTTGATCGGCGGCGCGATCGTCACCGAGACGATCTTCGCTTGGCCGGGTATGGGGCGACTCTTTATCAATGCGTTGCAACAATCGGATATCCCGCTGCTGATGGGTTACCTCAATCTCACTGCAATTTTGGTTGTATTTTTCAACCTCGTTGCCGACGTAACATACGCGTGGCTCGATCCTCGCGTGAAATTCGATTAGGACGAGGGTAAAGTATGTCGACCGGGCAATCAATTCAAGAAGTCAAGGCATTTTCATACGACGAAGACGTCGCGTTCACGAAGGTGACGCTCTGGAAACGTTTTCGGCGCCATCGGTTAGCAATGGCGGGGCTCGTCGTGCTCTGTTGCATCGTTCTAGCGGCGGTTTTCGCGCCCGTTTTCGCGCCATTTCCGCCGAACCATATCGATAACGTCCATTGGCAGGGAACGCCGTTGCCGCCGTGCTTTGAGAATGCGGCGGCCTGCGGCGGGCATCCGCTCGGAACCGACGAGGTCGGGCGCGACGAGCTCTCGCGCTTGCTCTTCGGTGCGCGCGCTTCGCTTCAGGTCGGGCTTTTCGCCGTGATTATCGAAATCGTAATCGGCTCGATCGTCGGTGCGATCTCCGGCTACTACGGCGGATGGATCGACTACCTATTAATGCGTATCACCGATGTCTTTCTTTCGATACCGATTCTGCCGCTGCTGCTGGTACTCACCGCGATCGTCGTCGCGACCTCCAGCCGCGCAAGTTTGAGTTTCGGAGTCATCGTGCTGGTGATCGGCGTTCTCTCGTGGCCGAACCCCGCTCGTTTGGTGCGCGCTTCGTTCTTGAGCCTGCGCAACCGCGAGTTCACCGAGGCCGCGCGGGCGGTCGGCAACGGCGACCTGCGAATTATTTTCCGGCACCTGCTCCCCAACGCGGTCGCGCCGATCATCGTGCAGGCGACCCTCGACGTCGCCAACGTCATCGTGCTCGAATCAACGCTCTCGTTCCTCGGCATGGGCATTCAGCCTCCGACCGCCTCGTGGGGCAACATGCTCACCGGGGCGCAGGTCAACGTCGAGAACGCCTGGTGGGCGGCGGTCTTTCCGGGCATCGGCATCCTGCTGACGGTGCTCTCGATCAATTTTATCGGCGACGGTCTGCGCGATGCCCTTGACCCGGGTATGCACTAGGCCGTATAGTCGCGAAGCCCTCGTGCGCAAGTGGCGGAATTGGTAGACGCACTAGCTTGAGGGGCTAGCGGGAGCAATCTCGTGCTGGTTCGAGTCCAGTCTTGCGCACCAAGAGAAGAAAAGGCCCGAATGGGGCCTTTTTTACTTTGATTCGAGATGCCCCGAACCGGCGCGAGATCGCCGCTCCCCACGCGCCTTCGGCTCGTGAAGGAGTCCTTGCGGCTCCTTTTTGTGTTAGGATCCCGATATGAGGGAGCATGTCGCGACGAGATGGTTCCGGGCGCTTTGGGAACGGCTGCGCATCGGGCCGGCTCGTCCGCCGCGAGTCACCGACGACGGCGAAGACGATGGCTTGACCGGCTCGCGCGTTCCGCGCAAACCGATCGTGCCGAATCTCTCCGGGAGCGCTGCAGCTGCAATACCTGACGAACATTGCGTTGGAGCGACGGCGGTAGCGGATCGCCCGTAACCCGAAGCGGCGGTTCTTTCGCGCGCTCGGAGGTGACGGCGTTCGCGCCGCATTATAGCCTTTGTCGATGAACGCACGCGCGCTACTCCTCGCCGCTCCGGCATCCGGGAGCGGGAAAACGACGCTGACCCTGGGGCTCATTCGTGCGTTACGCGACCGCGGTTTGCGCGTCGGCTCGGCGAAGGTCGGCCCGGATTTTATCGACCCGGCCTTTCATGCCGTCGCGAGCGGGCAGCGATCGGCGACGCTCGATCTCTGGGGAATGCGCGAACGCACGCTGCGAGCAGAGCTCGCTGCGGTCGCCGCCGAGAGCGATATCGTCTTGATCGAAGGGGTGATGGGGCTCTTCGACGGCGCCCGCGACGGAGTTGGCTCGAGCGCGCATCTCGCGAAATCTCTCGATCTGCCGATCGTGTTGGTGCTCGATGTTGCCGCGCAGGCAACGACCGCGGCGGCGGTCGCGTTCGGACTCGCTCGCTACGATCCGGCACTGCGCGTTTGCGGAGCGATTCTCAATCGCGTCGGTTCGCCCGGACATGCCGCGACGATCGTGCCCTCGCTGGAAGCGATCGGTATTCGCAGCCTCGGGTTCCTCGCTAGAAATTCCGCGCTCGCCCTCCCCGAACGCCATCTCGGCCTCGTTCAAGCGCGCGAACATCGCGAACTCGAGCGATTCCTTGCATCGGCTGCCGCCGCATGCGCCTCGCAACTCGATCTCGATGCATTGCTCGCACTCGCCGCGCCGCTCCCCGCGTTCGTATCGTCCGGCGAAAGCCCGCTTCCGCCGATCGGTTCGCACGTTGCGATTGCCGACGATCTCGCCTTCGCGTTTTCGTACGCGCATATCACGGAGGGCTGGCGGCGCGACGGAGCCCAGCTCTCGTTTTTCTCGCCGCTTGCTAATGAAGGCCCCAGCCGCGACGCCGACGCGGTCTATCTTCCCGGCGGCTATCCCGAACTTCATGCCGACAGGCTCGCCGCCGCTACCCATTTCCGTGCCGAAATGGAGGCGGCGCGGGCGCGTGGGGCGGCGATCTATGGTGAGTGCGGTGGGTACATGGTGCTTGGAGAATCGCTCGCCGATCGCGATGCGGTCGAGCATGCGATGCTCGGCTTTCTGCCGCTGCGGTTTTCGTACGCGCGCCCCCGCCTGCATCTCGGCTATCGCGAGGTGCATGCGCTCGTCGACACGCCGTTTGCGCGTGCCGGTGCGGCATTTCGCGGGCACGAGTTTCATTTTGCAAGCGTCGAGTGCGAACCGGCGGCCGAGGCACTCTTCGAAGCAAGCAGTGATGCCGACGCTCCGACACGGATAGGGATGCATCGTGGGAACGTGCAGGGTTCCTTCTTGCATCTTCTCGACCGCGTCGAGGCGTAACAAAGCCCGTCGTTTGCAGTAGTAGGGCAGCGTGGAGCATTTCGTCCCAATCGTCGGCATCGTGCTGCTATGGCTGTTTTTCGGCGGCAAGAAACGCGGCAATGCTTCGTGCGGAGCGAGGCGCTCGTCGTGGCGCAATGCTTGGCGCGCTCGGTCGAGTGCATTCGCAGCCTCGCAGAACCCTGCGGAAGAGGATGGCGAGGATGGCGACGATGCATCGGAGAGCGCTCCGGTCGCCGTAGCGACGAACTATTCCCAGCCCACCCCTCAGAGTAGGCGCTCCGCGCGCTCGCCCTTCGCCGGTGCCGCCGCACCGCTCGCTCCGCTCGCTCCCCTCGCTCCGCGCAGCGCATCCGGCGCGCGCGCGGCGCTTCCTCCGCTACCACCAATCGCCCGTAAAGGACAATCCACCTAATGCCGATCATGAGCGTTATCTCCACCCTCGACAACAACGGCCAAGAGGTGATGGGCCCCGAGGTCCTCATCTATCATTATCCGTCGGCGAGTATCGTGAGCGGTTCGTTGCTCACCGTCGAGAGCAATCACTTTTGCGTGTTGAAATCGCGTGGTGCGATCCTCAACGTTTACGAAACCGGGCAATATCCGATCACGACCGGAGATAAACCGCTCGTCGGATCATTCGTGCAGGGCTTCTTCGGCGGGCAGAGCCCGTGGCAATACGAAGCAATCTATATCAATCGTGCGAAACTCGTCGTTCGCTCGTCGGGCATAGCGCTCTCGGCCGAGATGGCCGAGATGAGCTACGACGTCGATTATTACATTCACGTACCGACCAAAGACGGTGCGCTCAAACTCGTCCAACACATGCCGTATCGTGGCCACGCATTGCTGACCGACCAGATCAACGATTACGCCGGCCCGGTGGTCGAACAAGCGATCAACCAACTCATTCAAGTAACGCCGCTGGAAAAAGTCAATGAAAAAATTCACGATCTCACCGATCTCGTGCGCACGCACCTGAGCGAATTTCTCGACGGGTACGGCATCGCGCTCGACACCGTCAAGGTGCTCGTGCGCCCGAACGACGAACGGATGCGGGCGCTCATCTCGCTCAAGGCATTCGGGCTCACCGAGATGGAAGCGGTGCGATATTACGCAGCGATCCTGATGGCCGAGCGCGGCGTATCGAGCGCGCCGAATATGGCGATCGGGCAGCCGTTCACGATCGGCGCGACGCCGGTTCTTCCGGTCGGCAACGCGGACGCCGGAACGGCGACGGAGAAATGAACCCGGCGATACCGTCGGAGGATATCGTGCGGGCGCTGCTCGATCCGTCGCAGCCCTCGCACGATCCGTCGGTCGCCATCGTGCAGGTCGCCCTCAGCGGCTTCGGCTTTAATTTCTACGACGCGCGCAACCAAGCTCGGGCGAACGATTTGCTCGTGCGCGAGCGCGTCTCGAATTTACTCGCCGACGCCGCAGCGCGCGTTCGTAAGCTCGAGGCGCGCTATCGCGAGCGGTTTATTCCCGCGGCGACGCGCGAAGAGCCGTTCCCACCCCCCAACGCATTGCGGAGAGCGAAGGCGCTCCACGAGCTCACCGCACGGCTCGATGCGGCGTGCTCGGAGATCCTCACGCTCGAGGTGCCTGGCGCCGACCCGATCTGGTCGCGGCTTCGCGATGAATTGCCGACGCTCCATCGCTTGGTTGCCTTCGACGTCGGGCTTGCGACCGCAGCGACCGCGCTCTTCGAACGGGCGAACGCTCTTACCCCGGAGGAGGTGGAGAGCGACGGAGCATTCGAAGCCTTTGAGGGCGATTTTTCGGTTCTGCAAAAGGCTTTACGCGAACGGCGCGCCCTGCTCTTCGGATCGGGCCCGGCACTCCCGCAGAGCTGAAACTCCGCCGGTGATTCCGGCGTAGTACGCAGCGAGGCGCTTGGGCGCGTCCTCTCAAGCAAGGAGTGAAGGCGTATGTGGTTGACCCGATTTGCGATATCCCGACCGATGGTCACCGCCGCGATCTTCATCGCGCTCGCCATCGCCGGCTTCGTCGCCTTCCTGCAGATCGGACGTAGCGCGAATCCGCCGGGCACCGATTTTCCGCTGGTGATCGTCGCCGCGGGATATCCCGGGGCATCACCGCAGACGATGGAAAAATTGGTCGTCAAACCGATCGAAGACCAACTCGTCGGTACGCAAAATATGGATCAGGTGACGGCGACGACGCAGGAAGGGAGCGCCGTCGTCTTAGTGCGCTTCAAGCTGGGAACCAACCTCGACATCGCCGCAATCGACGTCCAGCGCCGCGTCGATACCGCGCGTATCTATATGCCCGCCGATATGGATCCGCCATCGGTGGAGCGGAACGGCGCCTCGCAACCGTTGCTCGACCTCGCGTTGAGTTCGTCGACGCTCTCGCCGATGCAACTCGCCGATCTAACCACGAATCAAATCGAGCCGATGCTGCAAGAGATTCCGAACGTCCAGACCGTCGACGTCTACGGCCTCGCAACGCGGCAGTTCAACGTACGGCCGAACCCGGCCGCGCTCGACGGCCTGGGCGCCACGCTCGGCGACGTGTTTAATGCCGTCGCCGGAAATAATGCGAATCTTCCCGGCGGTCTTCTGGAACAGCCCACGCGCGAAGCGACCGTTTCGATCCGTTCGGGAATCGACCATGCAAGCGATATCGCGGGCATTCCGCTCGTTATTCCCGGCGCGAGCGGCAAGAATCTTCGCGTCGGCGACGTCGCAAGGGTCGACGACGGCCATATTGAAATGCGATCGATTTCGCATTACAACGGGCAACCGCGCCTCTATGTAAGTTTAGGGCGCGCCATCGGCGCCGATGAAATTACCACCACGCAGGTCGCGCGCGAACATATCAAAGAGATCGAGAAGCAATTTCCGCAGGTGACCTTCCACGAAATCGACGCGCCGGCCGATTTCACGCAAAAGTCGCTCATCGGCGTTTGGCAGTCTCTTTTCGAAGGAGTCGTGCTGACGGCGATCGTGATGATGCTCTTCCTCCACGCGTGGCGCAACGCAGCCGTCGTGATGATCTCGATCCCGACTTCCATCTTGTCGACCTTCGTGTTGATGAAAGCGTTTGGTTTTCATATCGATAGTATGTCGATGATGGGGCTGGCGCTTATTATCGGAATTCTCGTCGACGATTCTATCGTCGTTCTGGAAAATATCACGCGCCATCGGGAGATGGGGAAAGATTCGCACGCCGCTGCCGTCGACGGACGAACGGAGATCGGCGGGGCGGCGGTCGCGATCACCATGGTCGACGTCGTCGTTTTTCTGCCGATTGCGTTTTTGCCCGGCATCGTTGGGGCGTATCTTAAAGAATACGCGGCGGTCGTCGTCATCGCGACGCTCTTTTCGTTGTTGGTCTCCTTCACTTTGACGCCGATGTTGGCAGCGTTTTGGAGCGTCAAGAAAATCGAAAAAGAACCGCCGCGCTGGCTCGCCGCCCTCGATACCCGGCGCGCGCACTTTTCGGTGTTTATCGCGGCCGTCGTTCTCTTTGCCTCGGGAGCACTATTTCACGCCACCATTCTCAACGTATTCGGCGTGTTTGCACTCGCGCTCTTGTTGCTCAATCTTTTCGTGCATCGTTATGGTGCGGTGCTCGATCTCTACCGTACGCGGTTGCTCCCGGCCGCGCTGCGGCACGGAAGCTTCGTGGCATTTGTATGTGCGGTGTTGCTGGTGAATGCGCTCGCTTTGGTGGGGAACGGCAGAAATGCGATCGGCATCGATGCCGTCATCGTTATCGGCACCTTGCTGACCTACGGTTACGCCGCCTTCCTCCGAGGGCGCACGCGCGTACGGCCGTGGCTACGAGGGATAGCGTCGCTCGGCTCGCATCGTTCGACGGCTCTGGCAACGCTGATTCTGCCGCCGGTGCTTGCGGTGGCGATGACGGCGCTCGGCGGTATCAACTTCGATGTCCTTCCCGCCGAACAGACCGGACATATCCGCATGACGCTGGCGTACACCCCCGGCACCCCGATCGGCGTGACGGCGAAGGGTGTCGACGCTATCGAACAGGCGATTATGAAACTTCCGGGGGTGAAGTCGGTGAGCTCGACTGTGGGGAGGATGCCCTCGGGCTGGGGCTCGCTCACCGGCGGCAATTACGCGCAACTCGATGCGAACATGCACGCCGTCGATCGTGGCGCAACGAATGCGACGATTGCAAAGATTCGCGCCTTCGCCGCACTCGCGCCGGGCGGAGATTTCCAGGTCGCCGGTGACACGGGGAGCGGCAGCGGTCAGCCGATCTTTTACGCCGTGCAAGGACCCGACAACGAAATCGACGCCGCCGCCGAAAAGGTCGCCAACGTATTGCGACAGACGAAGGGTTCGGTCAACGTGCAGACATCCGCCGAGGTCGCCGCGCCGGAACTACGAGTCGCGATAGAACGCGGGAAAGCGATTTTGCTCGGCGTCTCGCCGGCGGCCGCCGCCGAAGCCGCGCGCATCGCGATTGCCGGGGCGGTAGCGACGCGCGTGCGAACGCCGAACGGCCTTATCGACGTCTACGTACAATTTCCAAAAGCCGACCGCAGCACGCTCGCGCAATTGCAGAACGTGAAAGTTCGCGCCTCGGACGGGACGCTGATCCCTCTGGGCGACTTGGCGCGTTTCCGCTGGGAAAAAGCGCCGACGAAGATCGAACGTTACGATCGCCAACGCGTCGTCAACGTGCTCGGCGACGTCCTGCCCGGCTACGCCCTCGGCGCCGTCGTCGCTCCGCTCGAAAAGAAATTGAGCGAGCCCGGCTTCCTGCCCGCCGGCGTCCACCTAAAGGCGCAGGGAGACACGCAGTTTCTCTCCGAAACGCTCGCGAACATGGGAATCGCTCTGCTGACTTCGTTCGGGCTCGTCTATTTGCTGATGGTGATTCTCTACGGGAATCTGCTCGAGCCGCTCATCGTGATGTTCTCGGTTCCGGTTGCAATCGTCGGTGCGCTGATGCTGCTGGCGTTTATGGGGCATCTTCCCGGCGAACTCGGCCAGTCGCTCAATATTATCTCGATGTTGGGAATCGTGATGCTCTTCGGGTTGGTCGCGAAAAACGGTATCTTGTTGGTCGATTACTCGAATACGCTCTGCAAGCGCGGAATGCGCGTGCGCGATGCCGTGCTCGAAGCCGCTGCCACGCGATTCCGCCCGATTCTTATGACGACGGCGGCGATGATCTTCGGAATGTTGCCGCTCGCGCTTGGTTTCGCCGAGGGAGCGGAGTGGCGCCAAGCGATGGGCACCGTGATCATCGGCGGCCTGCTCTCTTCGCTGGTGCTCACACTCTTTCTCGTTCCGATGATCTACAACACGTGGATGGGTGCGCTCGAGCGACGGGCGGATCGGCGCGCGGTTCGCGCCGAGCTCTCGCCGGTGGGTGCGACGCATTAACGGTCGTTCGGTATTGGTGACCGGAGCGGCCTCGGGGCTCGCTTCCGGAATTGCAGCGGGGCTCGCGCGCGATGGATTCGCTCGCGTTGCGATAACGTGGCGCGAGAGCTCCCCGGAGGAGACCCTCGCTCGCATTCGTGCCGCCGGGGCAACGGCAAGCGCGACGCAAATCGACTTTCTCGCCGAGCAACACGAGATCGAGCGCGCGCTCGAGCTGTGCGTGAGCGAGCATGGCCCATTCGACACGCTCGTTCATGCCGTCGGTCCGTTGCGTTTCGCGCCGTTAGAACGCGCGGAGGGCGACGCGTTTCGCGCGATGTTCGACGGTAACGTTCGCAGCGCGTTGCTTGCCGCGAGGGCCGTCCTCCCCGCAATGCGCGCCGCAGGCTTCGGAAGGATCGTCGCCTTCGGCATGAACGGATCCGCGCAGGCCGGCGCGGCGCCGGGGCTTGGCCTCCATGCAGCGGCGAAGAGCGCGCTCGTATCCTTGCTGCGCACGCTCGCCGTCGAAGTGGCGGGGAGCGGCATTACCGTAAACGCCGTCGAGCCCGGCGATATCCGCGAAAAGACGCTCGAACGTGCCGAGGCGCGCAAGCGACCGGCAGCTAATCCGGTCGGCCGCGCCGGCTCCTACGAGGATGTGCTCGACGCGGTGCGTTTCTTCGTCGCGCCCGAGCGCGATTTTATCACCGGCGTCGTTCTTCCGGTAACCGGGGGGCTCCAGGGGCCGCACGAGCGAAATATACCGGGATGACTTTTGCTCAGCGTATCGACGACGCCCACCGTGCCTTTGCTTTGCCGGGAGCGCGAGATCGGTACGGTCCCGATAAAACGGTCGAAGTCGAAGAGATCCTGCTTACGCTCGAGCCGCGCCTGGCAGAAGCGGTGCTCGACGGCGTTTGCACCACGCGTATACGAGCCCTCGACGAACCCGTCGATCGGCTGGCATTCGACGCCGTCGATCTCGCGGTCAGTTCGGTAACCAGAGACGGCCAACCGCAACAGTATCGCGCGCGCGACGGTCGGTTGGAGATTCAGTTCGATCCGGTGCTTGCAGCAGGCGAACGCTGCGAGGTGAGCGTCGTCTACCGCGTGACGCGTCCGCGGGCCGGACTTTTTTTTATTGCCTCGAGCTCGGCGTATCCTCAAAAGGTCGCCCATTGCTGGACGCAGAGCCAGGACGAAAACGCTCGCTACTGGTTTCCCTGTCTCGATTATCCGCACTCCAAACAACCGACCGAGACGACGGTCGTCGTCGACGCAGGTTTATTCGCTCTAGCGAACGGCGAGTTGGTCGAACGCCGCGATGAAGCGGGCAAGAGCCTCTTTCGCTACCGACAAGCGGTAAAACATAGCACCTATCTCATGACGATGGTTGCCGGGCCGTTCGAAGAGATCGATCTCGGCACTGCGGGGGCGGCGAAAATTCCGGTGCTTCTCTATGCGTTGCCGGGGCGCGCCGATGACGCGCGTCGCGCGTTCGGCAAAACGCCTGCGATGATCGACTTGTTCGAAGAACGAATCGGCACGCAATACCCGTTCGCGCGATATTCGCAGATCGCCGTGAGCGATTTTATTTTCGGCGGAATGGAAAATACGTCGGCGACGACGCAGACGGATCGGGTGCTTCACGACGAACGCGCGGCGCTCGATTACTCCGCCGATTTTCTTGCGGCGCACGAACTCGCGCATCAATGGTTCGGCGATTTGCTCACCTGCCGAGACTGGGCGCACGCTTGGCTCAACGAAGGCTTTGCAACGTTTTTTGAGGGCGTCTGGTTCGAGCGCGATCTCGGATACGACGAATATCTCTACCACCACTTCGGCTGCCTTTCGAGATATCTCGACGAAGATGCGACGCGCTATCGGCGCCCGATCGTCTGCAATCGTTTTCGCGATCCGATTGAGTTGTTCGACCGTCATCTCTACGAAAAAGGTGCGTCGGTGCTGCACATTTTGCGCCGCGACCTCGGCGAGGCGCGATTCTGGCGATCTATTCGCCACTATGTCGCACAGAACGCACAGCGGAACGTTGAGACGATCGATCTCGTGCGCGCGATCGAAGAGAGCACGGGGCGCAACATGCGCGGGTTCTTCGATCGATGGGTGATGAAGGCCGGGCATCCCGAGTTGAAGATCGCGGCGACGTGGGACGCGAAACGTTCGGCATTAACGATTGCCGTCGACCAAGAACAGGCGATCGATGAGGAGCATCCGCCGTTCCCGTTCGATCTGCCGGTCGGCCTTTTCGACGAACGCCCGCAATCGTTGCGACGCGATGCGGGATGCGAGCCGATCGTCGGCGAGCAGCGTCTGGTTTTGCGGGTGGAGCGGCAAAACGAGCGTTTCGTCATTCCTCGCACGCGCGAGCCGCAATTGATTCGCATCGATCCCGGAGCCGGGATTCTCGGAAAGGTGCGCTTTGCGCTCGGTGCGAGCGCCGCGGCAAACGTTCTCGTCGTCGATCCCGACCCGATAGCGCGAATTCGTGCCGCCGACGAACTCGTACGTGACGAAGGAAGCGCGGCGCGTTCCGCGCTTTCCGAAGCTTTCCGCAGCGAGCCGTTTTGGGGCGTACTCGCCGAAACGGCGCGGATGCTCGGCGCGAGCCGAGCTCCATGGGCGCGAGATATTCTCCTCCAAGCGCTCGAACACGAGCACCCGAAAGTGCGTCGCGCCGTCGCCGAGGCATTGGGAAACTGGCGCGAATCGGCGGTCGCCGACGCACTCGTCGTTCGAGCACGCGAGGATGCATCGTATCTCGTCTGCGCGGCGGCGGCACACGCGCTTGGAAAGACGCGCGACCATCGCGCGCTCGATCTCTTAACCGCGCTCTCGGATCAGCAGAGTTGGAATGGAACGATCGAAGCCGGTGCGGTCCGCGGCTTAGCCGAGCTCGCCGACGAGCGGGCCCTTCCGGCAATACTCTCCGCTTCGGCTCTCGGGCGCGATGAAGGACTACGGCGCGCCGCGGTTGCAGCGCTCGGACGTTTCGGAGAACTCGTCGAAGCGAAGCGCGGTGCGGCGATCGACGCGACGATCGGCTTGCTCGACGACCAAGCGTTTTTAGTGCAACTCGCCGCCATCTCTGCACTCGAAGGACTCGGCGATGCGCGCGCACTCGGCGCGCTCGACCGATTGGCGCGAAGCGCGCACGATGGGCGCGCGCGCCGCGATGCCGCCGAGGCGGCGATGACGATCCGAGAAGGGTTACGCGTTCCCGCTCAGGTGATGCATTTACGCGAAGATATCGACCGGTTGCGTGAAGAGCAAAAGAAGATCGCCGAGCGAATCGCGTCTCTCGAGACTCCGTAAGCGCATAGCGATCGTCGCGACGCTGCTCTTTGCGGCGTACGCGTTGGTCGTTATCGTTTTTGCGGCACATCGAAGGCCCGAAGCACCCGCCGCGGCAGCGCTTAGCTTTGCGCGGGCGACGCCGATACCCGTGCGCCCACCGGAACGCTACGTACCGTGGAACGGCGAGGCGCGTGCTGCGATCGCTCGAAAGATCGCTCGCCTTTTCGCACCCTCGTTGCGGGGTGCGCGCCGATACAGTCTCCTCGTCGTCGACGAACGCGGTCATACGCTTTTTGCCGATCGCGCCGCGAGCACGGCCGCCCCGGCATCGGCACAAAAGATTATCGTCGCCGAGACGGCGCTACGCGTGCTCGGCCCCAACTTTCGTTTCCCCACGTTACTCGTTGCGCGAGCGCCGTATCGAAGCACGTCGCGGATCGGGACATTGTGGGCGGTCGGTTCGGGCGACCCAAGCCTGCTCGCAAGCGACCTTCGGAATGCGGCCCGCGCACTGCGCGCGGCCGGCGTAAAAAGCGTCGCGCGCATCGCCGTCGATCCAAGCGCAAGTCTCGGTGCGGAGATCAATCCGCATTGGAACCCGGAAGACGACGGCGCTCCGTATCAAGCGCCGACCTCCGCGCTCTCCGTCGACGGGAATCTCGACGGCTCGGTTCCCGTCACCGATCCCAATCGCTACGCCGCCGAAAGTTTAAGAAAGGCGCTCGTGCGTGTCGGCATCGTAGTCGGAACGCGCACGCTCGTAAGCCCCGCACCGCTAACCGCGTCGATTTGGTGGAACCATCGCTCCGCGCCGTTGCGCGACCTCGAGCGGCACATGTTGGTGCAATCCGATAATCATTACGCCGAGCAATTACTTCGTGCGGTCGCGTTGCGCGCGTACGGCCGCGCGAGCGTCGCAGACGGCATCCGCGCCGAACGCAAGATGTTGCGACGCATGCACGTACCGACGCCGGGAATAAAGCTGCTCGACGGCTCGGGGCTCAGTCACGGAAATCGCGTTGCCGCCCTGACGCTGGCGACCTTACTTTTGCGTACGCGCGGAACCGGCGTCTACGACATGCATCCGCTTTTGGCGCGAGCCGACCTCGATGGGACCTTACAAGGCATCGATTTCGGCCCGGCGGATGGGCGCGTACGTGCAAAAACCGGACATCTCGACGATGCATCCTCGCTTGAAGGATACGTACGCACGCGTCGGCACGGAGAGGTCATTTTTGCGTTCTTGGTTAACGGCTCGCCGGGTGACCCCGATAGATCGATGCGCCGCAGCGTTGAAGCCCTCTCGTTGATGTAAGAAGATCGCGATGGACGAACCTTTTACCGCGCAGAGCGCACAACGTATTCTCGATCGCGCGTTGCGCGACGGCGGTCTTTTCGCCGATATTTTTTGCGAACGCCGTTCGAGCGTTCGTATGAGTTTGCAAGAAGGCGCAATTCACGAGGCCGCGCTTTCGCAGAATTATGGAGCCGGAGTTCGCGTCGTCGTCGGTGAATCGGCCGGATACGCCTACAGCGAAGATATCTCCGAAGAGCGTTTGTTGGAGGCGGCGGCGCGAGCCGCGGCGATCGCGCGGCTGACCGCCGAAGGCGGCTCCCGTTCGGCGCACCTGGGAACGCTCGAACGCTCGAACGACGGACTCTACGACCGCAATCGCTCCGAAAACGCCGCTCCGCGAATTTTAGCCGCCCTTTTAGAGCGTACCGAAAGTGCGGCGCGAGATAGCGACGCAAAAATCGTCGGCGTCAACGCGCATGTGGTCGATGAGTTGCAAGAGATCTGGATCGCACGCAGCGACGGATCGTTCCGTTCCGACCGTCGGCCGATGGTGACGTTGGGCGTTCAATGCATCGCGCGCCTCGGAAACGAACGCGGCACCGGCTATTGTGCCGACGGCGGGCGAACGTCGGTCGCCTTCTTCGAATCGATGACGCCGGAGCAGATCGCGCGTGAATCGGCGCGAATCGCCCTCGTGAATCTCGATGCGCGGCCGGCCCCCGCCGGTGAGTTCGAGACGTTGCTCGGTGCGGGCGGCGGCGGCGTATTGTTGCATGAGGCCGTAGGACACGGATTGGAAGGCGATTTTAACCGTCAAGGCGTCTCGCTCTATAGCGGCAGAATCGGCGAACGGGTTGCGAGCGAACTCGTCACGATTTACGATGACGGCGATATTCCCGAGGAGCGCGGCAGCACGTCGTTCGACGACGAGGGAACTCCCTGCGGGCACACGGTGTTGGTCGAAGGCGGGATATTGCGCGGCTATTTGCACGACGAACTTAATGCACGGTTAATGGGGATGAACTCGACCGGAAACGGCAGGCGACAATCGTTTCGGCATTTGCCGCAACCGCGGATGTGCAACACCTATATGCCCCCCGGCGATGCGCACCTCGAGGAGATGATTGCGTCGATCGAAAACGGGATCTATGCGAAGTCGTTTGCCGGCGGACAAGTAAATATCGGGAAAGGCGACTTCGTTTTTATGATCGCCGAAGGGTATCGCATCGAACGCGGGCGTCTCGGCGCGGCGGTGAAAAACGCAACGATCGTCGGTAACGGTCCCGATGCGATGACGAAGGTCACCGCCGTTGGTAACGATGCGCGCCTCGCACGACGGCATTATACCTGCGGTAAGGGAGGGCAGAGCGTGCCCGTCGGAGTCGGCATGCCGACGCTGAAGATTTCGGCGATGAGTCTCGGAGGCACAGAAGGTGCGTGAAGAGGAAGCGCGCGAACGCGCGCAACGCGCCGTCGAGATCGCAATGGCGCTCGGAGCGAGCGACGCCGAAGCACGCATCGTTCTCGCGCGTCGGTTTAGCACTGCGGCGCGAGCCGAGCGAATCACGAAGCTCGATCTCTCGGAGGGGCGGAACCTCTCCATGCGACTCTTTCTCGACGGCAGGAAGGCGACGCTCGTTGGAACGCATTGGAGCGACGACGAAATTCGTTCCGGCGTCGCGACGGCGTTGGAGCAAGCGCGTTACGTCGGGGTCGACGCCTTTGCGGGCCTTCCCGAGGCTCGCGAGATAACCGACGTCGACCTCGATCTCTACGATCGCGAGATCGAAGAGCGTCGCGACGAGGATCGCCTCGACGACGTCCGACAGGTCGAACGCGCGATACGCGAGACTGACCCCCGCATCGACAATAGTAACGGCTCCTATTATAACGACGCATGCGTAACTATGGCGCTTGCCAATTCTCGCGGCGTGCTTGGAAGTTATCGTGGAACGCAAGTCGCCATCTCGGCATCGCCGGTGGCAAGCGAAGGTGCCTACAAGCGCACCGCGCATTATGGGAGCGCGGCACGCTATCTCTCGCGAATCGATACGCCTGCGGAGATCGCGCGCGAAGCGGTGAGGCGAACGGTTGTTTTTTACGGTGCGAGGAAACCGAAAACTGCGGCGACGGCGATCCTGTTCGATCGCGAGGTTGCCGCAGCGGTACTCGAAGACATTTTCGCCGCATGTAGTGCGGCAAATGTCGCAATCGGCAACTCGTGGCTTGCCGGTCGGAGCGGCGAGCGAATCGGCAGCGAACTCGTCGATATCGTCGACGACGGTACGATTCCCGGCGCGTTAGGCTCTTCGCCCTTCGACGCCGAAGGTACGCCGTCGCAGCGCACGCCCGTCTTCGAGCGCGGGATATTACGATCGTTTCTCTTCGACGCCTATTACGCAAGGCGCTTAGGAGCGCGAAGCACCGGCAATGCCGTTGCCGGAGGAATCGGGCCGAATACCTTTTTTCTGGCGCCTGGGAGAGCGAACCTCGAGGATGTTATCGCATCGACGAAGCAGGGTATCCTGGTTTTGGAAACGATCGGTTTCGCCACCGAACATGCGTCGGGGCTCTATAGCCGGGGCGCACGCGGAATTGCGATACGCAATGGTGAATTAGCCGAACCGGTTGAAGAATTCACGATAGCAGCCCCGTTCCCCGAGATACTGGCAGGCATAGACGCCGTCGCAAACGATCTCAAATTCGACGGCTCGATCGCCTCTCCGAGTTTCCGGGTAGCCGAGATGCAAGTAAGCGGATCGTCATCCGCACCTTAGGAGGATCGTAGCAATGGCGCAGGTTGCAATAAGTTTCACGCTCATCATGCGCGTCGAGATGCCGAATGAAACCGGTGCCTTCGGCGTTCTCGCAACGGCGATCGGCGATGCCGGTGGTGTTATCGCAGCGGTAGATATGCGGTCGGTCAACCGGTCGCGCGTCATCCGCGATGTCACGGTAAATGTAAGTTCCGAACAGATCGGCAACGACGTGCGCCGGTGCGTGGAAGCGATCGAAGACGCGCGCATCATCAGCATCTCCGATTCGACGTTCCTCGCTCACATCGGTGGTAAAATTCGCGTCGAACCGAAGATCCCGGTGAAGACTCGCCAAGATCTTTCTACGGTCTACACGCCGGGCGTGGCACGCGTTTCGATGGCCATTGCAGCCGATCCGAGCAAGGCCTTTGCGCTAACGATAAAGCGCAATTCCGTAGCCGTGGTCTCCGACGGCACCGCCGTACTGGGACTCGGCGATATCGGTCCGCTCGGGGCGTTGCCGGTGATGGAAGGCAAGGCGATGCTCTTCAAGCAATTTGCGGATATCGACGCTTTCCCCATCTGTCTCGATACCAAAGACGTCGACGAAATCGTCGAGACGGTCGTACGCATCGCGCCGGTCTTCGGCGGTATCAATCTCGAAGATATCTCGGCACCGCGTTGCTTTGAGGTCGAACAAAAACTCATCGAACGGCTCGATATACCGGTGATGCACGACGATCAACACGGCACCGCGGTCGTCATTCTCGCGGCGCTGATGAACGCAGCGAAGGTCGTCGGCAAGGAGTTCTCCAGCCTGCAGGTCGTCGTATCGGGAAGCGGCGCCGCCGGTACCGCGACGATTAAAATGCTCCTCGGCGCCGGGGTGCGGGATGTCATTCCCGTCGATCGCGTCGGAGCGCTCAACCGAAGCGACCGGTACGATAATCCCCACTGGCGCTGGCTTGCCGAGAACACCAACCGCGAAAACCGCCGCGGTACGCTCGCCGAGGTCTTGAAGGGAGCCGATGTCTTTATCGGCGTCTCGGCTCCGGGGGTGTTGCAGCCGGAAGATATTGCGACGATGGGTCGCGACCCGATTGTTTTTGCGATGGCGAACCCCACCCCGGAGATCATGCCCGATGCCGCGGCCCCGGTCGCCACGGTGATCGCCACCGGGCGCTCCGACTTTCCGAATCAAGTCAACAATCTGCTGGCCTTTCCGGGGATCTTTCGCGGTGCCCTCGACGTTCGCGCCAGTCGCATTACCGAATCGATGAAACTCGCGGCGGCACGGGCGATCGCCGAGATGGTCAGCGATGAGGAGCGGAACGCCGAATATGTCATCCCCAGCGTCTTCGACCAGCGCGTTGTCGGGGCGGTCGCGAAGGCCGTTGGCGAGGCGGCCATCGAGGAAGGCGTCGCACGGCGTGCTCTCGTAATGAATGAAGAAGAGAGCGCTCAGACGCTGGTCTAATCGCTCGTAACCGTTTCCCGAACTTGAAGTCGGAGGAACCATGCCGCAGGGACGCATTCTCGTCATAGAAGATGATGACGATGTCGCAGCTCTCGAACGGAGCGTTCTCGAACGCGCCGGATACGAGGTACGGGTAACCGGGTCGGGAGTTGAGGGGCTCGAGATCGCAGCCGATCAACGCCCCGATGTCGTCGTTCTCGATGTCGGCCTCCCCGATATCTCCGGGCTCGACGTCTGCACCTCGCTCTGCAACACGCAGAATTGCTATATCCTCATGGTGAGCGGGCATACCCGCGAACAGGATATTCTTTTGGGACTCGGGCTCGGCGCGGACGACTACATCACCAAGCCATTCTCCGGTAACGAGCTCGTCGCTCGCGTCTCTTCGTTTTTGCGCCGCCGCGATCGCTCGGTCGCGATGCGCGAACTCGACTCGCAATTACGCGTTGGGGAAGCGATTCTCGACCGCGATCAACATGCGTTGGTACACGGAACGACGACGGCGACCCTCACGGCCTTAGAGTTTCGGCTCCTCTGGTTTTTAGCCGAGGCCGAGGGACGGCTTCTTACCCGGGCGCAGATTCTCCAACATGTCTGGAACGACACCTCGGGCGTGCCGACGCGCGTCGTGGATGTCCACATCGCCGCTCTCCGGAAGAAGATCGGTGAGATCGCTGCGCCCTTGGAGATCGCCAGCGTCCGGGGCATCGGCTACCGCCTCGATAAGCCGTAGGGCAGGAATCGCTCGCCGAGCGCGCCGATAACCGGAAAAAGGGAGGGCATCGCCGCCCTTCGTCCGTAGCCTACGGGGGTGCAACTCCGTTCTCTCATCGCGGCGGCATTGGCCGCCGTTTTGCTGGGCGCCGCGCCCGCTACCACCCGCCTCTACAGCGCCCCCGCCGGGAATCGCCCGGCGGGCATTCCGCATCCCAATCTGCCCTTCGTTGCGATTTTACCGAGCGGACGGATCGTCGCTCCGGTCGGGAAGAGCGTCGCGATCGGTGCAAACGTCACCGCCCTCGCGCTGATTCCCGGAGGGCGCTTCGCAGTCGTCGGCGGGCGCGCGGCGAGCGGTGAAATACTTCTGCGAACGATCGATACGCAGACGATGCAGGTCGTCGCCCGAGTAACGAACCCGCGTTCCCGGAGTGAAGCTATCGGCGGATTGATCGCGCTGCCCGACCCGGCGATGCCCGGGCGTACGCTGCTTGCGGCTTCGGAGGCGCACGCCGGAAAGGTCGCGCTCTTCTCCGTCGGCGCAGATGGTGGGCTCGTGCAACTCCACCCCGGTATCTCGCTCCCGGGAAACAACCCCGAACCGATGCGTCTCGCCCTTGCGGAGTCGGGGCATCTGCTTTTGGTTGCCGACGATCGCAACGGGCGGCTCGATACGATCGATATTGCGACGCGCCGGCCGATCGCATCGATGAGCGTCGGCGCGCTCCCGACCGGTATTGCGGCGTTCGGACCGCGCATTTTCGTTGCCGGCGCCACGGCAGCCGCACCATCGCTTGCGGTGCGTTCGTTGGATTCTTCGACCGCCGCTTCCGAGAATATCCCGCTCGACGCGCCGCTCGACGGTGCCACGACGATCGGCGGTGTCGATCCCGAGTCGGTCGCAATCGAACCCGGAGGGCGATTCGCGTACATTACGCTCGCCGGTGTCGACCGCGTCGTCGCCGTAACCCTCGATGCATCGCCACGCGTCGTCGACGGCATCGATCTGCGTCTCTTTGCGAACGCGCCGTACGGAACGATGCCGACGGCGATGGTGCCCTCGACCACCGGTCGGGAGCTTTTTGTCACGCTCTCGGGGCTCAATGCCGTCGCCGTACTCGACGCGAGCACTCCGGGGGTCCTTCACCGCCTCGGGCTCATCCCGACCGGGGCGCGCCCGGTTGCGCTCTCGCTCGCTCCCAACGATAAGGTTCTCTTCGTGGCAAATGCCGAAGGGAACGGCGTGAGCGCGACGCTCGAACGGATTCAGCTGACGAAAATTCCGCTCGAACGGACGACGCTTTCCGCGCTTCGATACTCGCGCGTCTCACATTTGGTGCGTGGCAACGCACTCGTCCCGCCGCTGCGCTCGGGGCGAAAGAGCGATGCGATCGAACACGTCGTCGATATATCGCTCGGGCCAACGTACTTCAACTCGACGCCGAATTTGCGCGCGCTCGCCAATGAATTTGCCGTTGTCGGTGAATATTATGCCGATGCTCCCAACGGCGAACTTGGCTCGCAGCTCGCCTATTCGGGAACGATATCGCCGCTTGCATTGCTTCTCGATATTTTTCGCGGGCGCCCCGCCGTCGATGCGATGCCGCCCGACATCTATCCGCGCAGCGGCTATATCGTCAACGCGTTAGCGCGTGCGGGAATGAGCTATCGCGTGTATGGTGCGATGGTGCCGCAGGGACCGTCGGCAATCGGTATTCCGCTCCTACAGGTTCTCCATGGAGCGGTCGGATACGCACCGAAACCGGGCGCCCGGGCGAGCGATCGTGCGCTTGCGGCGGCGTTCGTCAAAGAGTACGCGCGCGAAGTCGCGCGCGGAAATGTGCCGAGCTACGAAGCGATCGAACTCACTTCGAATAATCCGCTCGTTCAGGATCGGGCGCTCGGAGAGATCGTCGATGCAATCGCAAAAAGCGACGCCTGGAGCTCGACGGCGATATTTATTTCGCCCCGTCAGGCGATCGGCGCAACCGTTTCCGACCCGAAACATAGCTTTGCAGTCATCGTTTCGCCGTATGCAAAGCGCGGTTTCCTCGGTCATGCGCACGCAAGCACGGCGAGCGTGCTAAAAACCGAAGAAGAGATCCTTGGGCTCCCTGCTGTCTCGCTGGGCGACCTTTTGGCCTCCGATCTCGCGAATTATTTTACGCCGGATCCGGATCTCTCGATTCCGGCGATCGGCACGAACGAAAGGATGCAACGATGAGCGGTAACGTTCAACTCGGTTACGGCCCCCGCTTGATCGGCTCTCCGACGGGAATGTTACGTCGTGTCGCGTTGGTGCGCCCGAGCGCCGCAATAGAACGCGCGCTTCCGTTGCCGTCGGAGCCCTCGGCGATCTACGCACGGGCGCTCGAACAGCATGACAATTTGCGCAAGTTGCTCCTTTCATTCGGCGTCGAAATTATCGAAATTGCCGGGTCGGCACTCGATCCACTGGAGAGCGCCGTCGCGCAGAGCGCCCTTTGCCTCGAGGACGGCGTAGCGATCATGCGCCCCAGTGTGATGGAGCGTCGCGCCGCCGTCGATCGCACCCGAGCCGCCTTCGCCCGTGCCGAGATTCCCATTGCCGGGCATATCGCCGCACCGGCTTTTTTTAGTGGAGACGACGTGATGCTGCTCGGCGCCCGCGCGTACATCGGCGTCGGCGCGCTCAGCAACGAACTCGGGCGCCGCGGCATGACCTCGCTGCTCACGGCGCACGGCTATCATTGTACGCAGGTGGCGATCGCGCCGAAGAGCTTCTCGCTACGTTCCGTCATCGCGCCGATCGCTCCCGATACGGTCGCATTTGTCGACGATGCCGTCGATGCGGCGGCCTTTGCGGATCTTCATCGCATCGTTTTGCCGCGCGGCGAAGAGTGCGCCGCCGGGCTGATGCTTCTCAACGAGCGTCACGCTCTGGTCGATCTGCGTTATCGCGAATCGCTACGAATTCTTAGCCGAGCGGGCGTGAGCATCGAAGCCTTCGACTGTTACGAATTCACGAAGGTCGGCATGACCCCCGCATCGTTGGTACTCGCGGTAGCACGATCGTGATCGAGGGCATGCGAGTAGCGATTTTTTCCGATATCCACGGAAACCTCGTCGCGCTTGATGCCTGTCTTGCCGACCTCGCATCTCAAGGGGGCGCAGACGCGATCGTCGCCGCCGGCGATCTGTGCGCAGACGGACCGCGGCCGCGAAAAGTTCTTCAGCGTCTCTCGGAGATCGGCGCGCAATGCGTGCGTGGCAATACCGACCGCTACCTCGCGATGCCTGGTGAGGAGCGCTTCGAGGGCGAGGAAGCACGTCTCGCGTGGACTCGCCGCGAACTCGGCGAAAAGTGGCTCTCCTGGCTGCGCGAACTGCCATTTGCGCTGCGCATCGCGGAGCCACCCGACGAACTGCTCGTCGTCCATGCCAACCCCGCTAACGATGACGAGCACCTTTGGCCCGATGCCGACGATGTAACGCTGGAACGGATGCTTGGCTCGGAGGCTGCCTCTGCGATTGCTTTCGGGCACCTCCATTTACCATACGTGCGCTTGTGGCGCGGCAAACTTCTGATAAACGTTGCGTCGGTCGGGCTGCCCAAAGACGGCGATCCGCGAGCGTGCTACGTCATTCTTACCTTGCGGTCGGGCGGCTGGCAGGTAAAGCATCGTCGCGTTGAATTCGACATCAAGCGCGTTGCGACGCAACTAGCTGAGTGTGGTATTCCGGGGAGCATGCGATTGATCGCTACCTTGCGTCGACACCGCTATAAGCGCCTCACGAGCATTATCCCGTGAGCGAATTTGCATTACAGATCGAGGGCCTCGTCAAACGCTACGGCGATTTTGTCGCCGTCGACGGCATCTCGATGAATGTGCCTCACGGTGCTTTCTTCGGTTTTCTCGGCCCCAACGGCGCCGGGAAAACGACGACGATCGGTGCGTGTGTAGGCCTCGTGCGCCCTACTGCAGGGAGCATTCGGATATTCGGGTACGATACCGAACGGCAGTGGCGAGAAGCGCGCCGTCACATCGGCCTCTGCCCGCAGGAGATCAATCTCGATCGCTATCTTTCGATTCGCGATATTTTGATCTATCAGGCAGGCTACTTCGGCCTTCGTGGAGCGAAGGTGCGCGCCCGGGCGGACGATCTGCTCGAGCGGTTCTCGCTTTCGGATAAAGCAAACGGCGAATATACGAAGCTCTCGGGCGGCATGAAACGCCGTCTTATGATCGCGCGATCGCTCATTCACGATCCGAAACTGCTCGTACTCGACGAACCGACTGCGGGCGTCGATGTCGAGTTGCGTCTCGAACTCTGGGATTTGCTCCGACGACTGAATGCCGAAGGGACGACCATCGTCTTGACGACCCATTATTTAGAAGAGGCGGAGGCGCTCTGCAAGCGGATCGCCATCGTGCGTGCGGGGAAAATTGTTACCGAACAAGATACGAGCGATCTCGTTCGCGATCGCGATCTGCAAGACGTGTTTTTGGAGCTAACGCGATGAGTGCCGTCAACGTCGTGAACTGGGTAGGGCTCTTGACCGTCGCCAAGCGCGAGATCGTGCGCTCGTTGAAGGTGATCAACCAGGTTGTTTGGCCGCCGGTGATTACGACGGTACTCTACGTGTTTGTTTTTGGCCTCGCGATCGGCAGCCGCATTCAAAATGTCGGCGGGGTAAGCTACGCGCAATTCCTCATCCCGGGATTGATTATGTTGCAGACGATTTCGACGGCCTACGACGAGTGCGCGAGTTCGTTTTTTCAAGGGCGATTCATGAATTCGATTCAAGAATTGCTGGTAGCGCCGCTTGCGGCCGGAGAAATTCTCGTGGGCTTCCTCATGGGGAGCCTGGCGCGAGCTTTCTTAATTGCGTTGCTTATCGGCGGGCTCGGTGTCGTTCTCGTCCATGCCGTGCCGCAAAATTGGTGGCTCGCATTTTTGTGCATCGTTATCGTAACGACGCTTTTTTCGTCACTCGGGCTCATTTTCGGCCTGATGGCCGAACGCTTCGATCACATTGCCGCTTTCGTAACGTTCGTGATCACCCCGCTGACCTTCGTTGGAGGCGTGTTTACCTCGGCGACGATGCTGCCGGAGAACCTCCGTTCGGTCGAACTCTTCAATCCGATCTTTTATATTATCGATGCATTTCGCTATAGCTATACCGGCAATGGCTATCTACCGCTTGGATACTCGCTCGGTGCTATTTCGGCCCTTGCCGTAATCGCCGTTGTCGTCGCGTTGCGCCTGATCGCCATCGGTTACAAGCTGCGCGCTTAACTGGGTTAATCGTTCGGTTTTTCGGCTCCGGCCGAAAGAGCCGGCGCGCCCGTGAGGAGCGTTTGCACGAGGTACGCGAGTAGCGGAATCGCCCAGATCCAATGTTCGTGGATAACGTTGGGAACGATCGCATATAAGACCGCGAGCACTGCGAAGGAAAGCATGAGGAGTTCCGAACGTAGACCTTCGCGCCAGTCCGCTTTCGGCGCGAGAGGATCGCTCGCAACCGGTACGAGGCGAGGGAAGAGCGCCGGAACCTGGAGCGCGTAACGCTCGTACGCTGTGGGGAAACGATCTTTGAGAACTCCGCTTTCGTATTTCGCCAATGCGGCGAGAAACAGGATCGTTGCAACGAAGAGGATGGGAATTCCCAGCGGGGGTATGAACAACGCGATCCACGGCAGCAACAGCAAATTACCGAAGTAGAGCGGATTGCGTAGATAGCGAAACGGGCCGGCAATAATGAGGCGCGCCGCCGATGCATCGCGCGCCCAAACAACCGCCGCGCGGAGATAGGCGGCACCCCAACTGCGCATCAGGAACGCGGCGATTGGGAAAAGCGCGCCGATTGCAAAAAGCCAGCGAAAGCGTTCGAGGGAGTCACCCGCGGCGAGTTGCCATGCCGTCGGTAGCGTTGACTGGTGGAGCGCCATCGAAAGGCCGTACGCAAGGTAAAAGCTGAAAAACATGATGAGAAATATCAAGAGGCCGCGGATGCGATACCAAAGGGGCGATGGTTTCACGTTGAGGATTCCTCGTTGGAGAAGAAGGGGTTTTCTTGACGTTCCCAACCGATGCGCGTCGGTGGTCCGTGCCCGGGCAGTACTGCCGTCGCGTCTGGAAGCGTGAAGAGTTCGCGGCGAATGTTCGCAAGAAGATCGTCGTAGCCGAAGCGGTCGCCGAAGCAGCCGCCGACGCTCCCGGCAAAGAGCGTGTCGCCGGTGAAGAGCAGATCGCCGATGCGAAAACACGAAGAGCCGTCGGTATGTCCCGGCGTTGGAATGAGTTCGATCGCGTTTCGCCCACCGAATGGGAGCCGATCCGCTTTCCGAATAGGAATCGCGTCGGCCGCGAGCGCCCCAATTGCGGGAGCATCGACTTCATGCATGACGATGCGGGCGTTGGGGTAGGCCGAAGCGACCGCTTCGGCGGCATCGCAATGGTCGTCGTGCTTGTGCGTGATGAGAATGTAGGAATATTCGAGCGGCCGCTCTCGCAATCGCGCGAGCAACACCGCAGGATCTCCCGCCGGATCGACGATGGCGGCAAAGGGCTCGTCGAGCGCGGCTCGTACGACGTAGCCATTGCTCGGATGCGGCAGTTGTGGGTGTTGGCGAACGAGCGGTGTGGCGACCTCGCCGGGGTACCACGCACCTTTCGCGCGTCGCTGGAAACGCTGCGCGTCCATGCCGAGGCTCGCTGCCAGTCGCGTGGCCTCATTGGAATCGGGGGCCCCTCGGTCGGCGAGCCAAGCTTCTATCGAAGGCTCGGCGACATTGGTCGCTGCGGCGAGCGTTCGCACATCCAATCGAGAGCCGCGCATCGTCTTGCGCAAGACATCCCCGACCGTATCCTCGAGGTCGAGCTTTGGCCACTGGTTCATGCAACCGTCCTTCGACGCGATGAAGGCGCGTTGCTGCCCCGCGCAACCGGAGCGAGCGCCGATGCGGTCGAAGAGGGCGCTATGGAACGTGTAACGATCATCGGCTCCGGCCCGGCCGGGCTCACTGCGGCGATCTATGCCGCGCGCGCGAATCTCGAGCCGCTCGTCCTCGCCGGCGGTCTCTACGGCGGGCAGCTAATGCTGACCACCGAGGTGGAGAACTTCCCCGGCTTCCCCGATGGGATTCTCGGCCCCGAATTGATGGAGCGCTTTCGTGCCCAAGCGGAGTCCTTCGGTGCTCGCATCCTCAACGAAGATGCGGTTGGTGTCGATTTCTCGCAACGACCGCTCGTGGTGCGAACCGCCGAGAAGAGTTATGAATCGCAGACGGTGATCGTGGCAACCGGCGCGAGCGCGCGCTGGCTCGATATTCCCGGCGAAGAGCGCCTCCGCGGACGCGGTGTTTCGACCTGTGCGACCTGCGACGGTGCCTTCTTTCGCGAAAAGGAGATCGTCGTCGTCGGCGGCGGCGATTCGGCGATGGAAGAAGCGATCTTTCTGACGCGCTTCGGTAGCCGCGTAACGGTGATCCATCGGCGCGACGCGCTTCGCGCGAGCAAAATCATGGCCGAGCGCGCGATGAATCATCCGAAGATCGAGTTCGTTTGGAATACGGCGGTTGAAGAAGTCCTCGGCGGCGAGATTATGACGGGGCTTCGTCTCCGCAATCTCCTCGACGGTAGCGAATCGGAGTTTCGTGCCGACGCACTTTTCATCGCGGTCGGGCACACGCCGAATACATCGATTTTCGTCGACCAACTCGATCTCGATTCGCACGGATACATTCTTTCGCCGAACGGAACGTACACCAATATCGAGGGCGTATTCGTCGCGGGCGACGTAAACGATATTCGTTACAAGCAGGCGATCACGGCTGCCGGAGCCGGGTGTCGGGCGGCGATGGACGTCGAAAAATATCTCGAAGCGCATCATCTCGACGCGGCGGCGGTGTTGTAGGCGCTTCTCTGTCACGCCGAGTAGCTGTACTGTCACGCCGAGTAGAGCGCGAAGCGCTCGTATCGAGGCGGCGCTTCCCTGTCACGCCGAGTAGCTGTACTGTCACGCCGAGTAGAGCGCGAAGCGCTCGTATCGAGGCGGCGCTTCCCTGTCACGCCGAGTAGCTGCCGAAGGCAGCGTATCGAGGCGGCGCTTCCCTGTCACGCCGAGTAGCTGCCGAAGGCAGCGTATCGAGGCGGCACTTCCGTGCGGCTGCGCGCGCCCTCCTCGCTAGACGCTCGCGGCTCGGACAAGCAATGTCAGGGTCCTCGCCGCTCGCTTAAGCGCTCGTCGGGGCATCGCAGCCGCGCGTTCGCGCGCACGTTCGCGCGCATATTCGCGTCGCTGCGTCGCCGTGCTGTCACGCCGAGTAGAGCGCGAAGCGCTCGTATCGAGGCGGCGCTTCCCTGTCACGCCGAGTAGCTGCCGAAGGCAGCGTATCGAGGCGGCACTTCCGTGCGGCTGCGCGCGCCCTCCTCGCTAGACGCTCGCGGCTCGGACAAGCAATGTCAGGGTCCTCGCCGCTCGCTTAAGCGCTCGTCGGAGCATCGCAGCCGCGCGTTCGCGCGCACGTTCGCGCGCATATTCGCGTCGCTGCGTCGCCGTGCTGTCACGCCGAGTAGCTGCCGAAGGCAGCGTATCGAGGCGGCACTTCCGTGCGGCTGCGCGCGCCCTCCTCGCTAGACGCTCGCGGCTCGGACAAGCAATGTCAGGGTCCTCACCGCTCGCTTAAGCGTTCGTCGGAGCATCGCAGCCGCGCGTTCGCGCGCACGTTCGCGCGCATATTCGCGTCGCTGCGTCGCCGTGCTGTCACGCCGAGTAGCTGCCGAAGGCAGCGTATCGAGGCGCCGTTTCCGCGCGTTCGCATCGCGGCGTTGCCCGTTTGCGCGGGCGATACGCGTTCTAGACGACTGAGGCGACCGTCAAGGCGCCGACGATGACGACCGTAATCCAGGCGACGATATTAAAGAACAGCGAGTTCGTCCAGGTGCCCATCAATCGTTTGTTATTGACGAGCAGAAGCATCAACACGAGTACGACCGGCAGGAGAGCGCCGTTAAAGACCTGCGAGTAGAAAATGATCGCTAGCAAAGGCGCGCCGGGAACGATCACGGTAAATGCGCCGATAAGAAGCAAGCCGAGGTAGAGGCCGTAGAAAATTTTCGCCTCGCTGAAGCTGCGGTCGATGCCGCGTTCGAAGCCAAAGGCCTCGCAGACGTAATAGGCAGTTGAGAGCGGCAAAATCGAAGCGGTAAAAATTGCGGCGTTGAGCAGGCCGATGGCGAAGAGCAACGATGCGAAATGCCCGGCAAGGGGCTGAAGGGCGATGGCGACGTCTCCGACCGCGCTGACGACGATCGGGTGCGCGTTGCCGATATTATGAACGTAGATCGTTGCGGCGCAGGCGACGACGATAAAGAAGGCGATGATATCGGTAAAGAGCGCCCCGGATATTACATCGATACGCGACGCCGTGTACTGTTCTTTCCTGACCCCTTTATCGACGATTGCCGATTGGATGTAAAACTGCATCCACGGGGAGATCGTGGTGCCGATAATCGCAACCACCATGACGAAATATGCCGTCGTGTGAGAAAAATGCGGGAAGAACGTCTGGTGGATGACATCCTTCCACTGCGGATGCACGATGATGGCGCTAATAACGTACGAAATATAAACGGTACAGAAGATGAGAAAAATGCGTTCGACGATTTTATAGGTGCCGCGCGTTACGGTCGTAAAGACGAGCGCGGCGGCTCCCAACACCATCGCGACGGTAAGGGCCTCGACATTGACACCCGGAAGCCACGTTGCAAAAATTGGAGCGACCGACGCGATGCCGGCGAACTCCGTCGCCGTATTTCCTAAATCGCAAATCACGAAAAGTAGCAGCACGTAAAAGGTAACGCGAACGCCGAAGTTCTCGCGAATAAGATCGGCGAGCCCTTTTCCCGTGACCGCGCCCATGCGAGCGCACATCTCTTGCGTTACCACCAACGCAAGGGTGATAGGGATGAGAATCCAGAGTAGCGAGTATCCGAACTGCGCTCCCGCTTGCGAATAAGTGAGGATGCCGCCGACATCGTTGTCGGCGTTCGCCGTGATGATTCCCGGGCCGACGACTGAAAGAAACATCAACACCGAACGCCACGTTGTGCGTCGCGGCACGAGTTGCTTGATCGTGCTGGAGTTCATGCGTCGGAGGCTCCATTCGGCGGGCGGTAAAAAAAATGGTCATCGTACGTTCCTCGCACAACGACCGACGCAAACCGACGCTCGCGCGCCTCGCAGCCCCGACGTTGAGCTTTAGCACTGCATGCCGTGGGATCGAGTCCCTTCCGCATTAAGCTCCGCCTTGACTCGACGGTGCCTGGTCACCCATTGGGGTCTCTCGACCTTTCCGGGTAGCGGCCTCTCCAACGTGCAGACGCCTCACCTAACGAGGAATCCATTTCTATCCTACCCAGCCCTGTCAAGCATGGGCGCCGCCGCCTAGCGCGCGAGAAGATCCTGTAGCGCGTCGGCGAGTTGCGGATAGCGGAATCGATAGCCCAGGGCAAGCGTTCGAGTCGGCAGCACGCGTTGTCCGTCGAGAACGACGGTCGCCCCCTCACCGAGGAGGGCATGAAGCGCGAAGGCCGGGACCGGGAGGAGCGCCGGCCGATGGACTGCCGCTCCAAGCGCGGCGGTGAATGCAGCATTGGTGACCGGCTCGGGTGCCGTTGCATTGAGAATGCCCTCGGCGCCGTCGATCGCGGCGAGATAGATCGCGACCTGGTCCTCGATATGAATCCACGAAAGCCATTGCCGCCCGCTTCCCACGACGCCGCCGAGCCCGAGTTTGAAGATCGGCAAGAGTTTCGCCAGCGCCCCGCCGTCGAGGCCGAGCACGATGCCGGTGCGCACGATGCTCACGCGCATGCCGAGGCTCTGCGCTCGGAGCGATCGGCGCTCCCATTCGGCGCAGAGCTTCCCTAAATAGTCGGTGCCGGCGGGGCTGCTCTCGTCGTAGCTCGCCGATTCGCTGCTGCCATAGAAACCGACCGCCGAAGCTGCGATGAATGCGCGCGGTCGCGGCTGCCGCCCTTCGAGTGCGGAGAGGAAGGCGGTCGTCGCGGCGATCCGACTATCGGCAAGGCGCGTTTTCACCGCCGGGCTCCACCGTTGGGCGATCGGCTCGCCGGCAAGATTGACGACAACATCGCAGGCGGCAGCGCGTTCGGCCGCCGCCGCCGGGTCGCGCATGCTCGCAAGCAGCACGTCGTCTCCGCGCGCGCGTAAGGCGGCGTGCAAATGCTTTCCGATAAATCCGGTTCCGCCTAGGAGTAGTACCCGCATTGCATCCTCCGATCATCTGTGGAACGCGGCAAGCGAACGGTGAGTTGCAGTGCCCTCTAACTTGCGGCGAGCGAGCGTTCGAGGTTTTCGAGCATCGCTTCGGTTTCGATAGTGTATCCTTCGCGTTCGATCTTCGGATGCGAAAGATAGAAAAGCGCCATGATGCGTAGCACGAAACGATGCGCTTGCGGATCGGCCAGCCTTCGCAGTGCGGCGTCGGAATCCGCGGCGAGCGCTGCGAGCCGTTCGCCGATTTCGCCGGGAGCATCGCTCGCGTCGACTAAATTCAAATCGTCGTGTTCTCGGTCTTCGGCGCGGTCGATAAACGAGTCGAGCAAAACGTGAATGGCGGCGACGTTCGGGAAGTACGACTGGTAGGCGATCGCAACGCTCGCGGGGCCGCTCGAAAGCAAAGCGAAGAGTGGTGCGTAGACCTGGAATTGCGAGCCGGCGGCAGCGACGAATTCATTCCAACGCAAGTGCGGATACGCAGTGCGCCGTTCGTCGAACCAGAGTTTGCAGGCGCGGATGCGGTTCTCCGAATCGCCGTGCACCGTGCTCTGCATGCGTGCATAAAGCGAGGCCGCTTCTCGAGCGAAGGGAACCAAGGCGTCGATGCCTTCGATGCCGCGCAGACGCCCCTGCACGTCGAGAACGAGATCGCGTAGATAGCCGCCATCATCGCCATGCGGTCCGCAGGCGTAGTAATCTCGCAACGGCGCATCGGGGTCGCATGCATCGGCGATCGCCTGATGAAGCGCGGGGAACGCTTCCGGCGTAATCGTCGGGTGCCGGTCGCAGAGATTGTCGAGATAATCGTAAATGCTCTCCAACGGCGCGACGATGTCGATATACGCGCGCATCGAGGATTGCGGCAAAAAAGTTGCCAACACTGCTGCTCCGGCAACGTGATACGATTTCATCTCGATGCTCGAAAGCGCTTCTCGTCGCAGCAGTGGGTCGGGAATCGTGCGAGCGCGCTCGCGTATACGTCGCAAGGAACGTTTTGCCGCCGGAACGACCTGCCACAAGAATCGTCCCAGATCGCCGACGAAGAGCGGGCGTCGGAGCAACAATCGACGGCGAACTGGGCTTCGGAGAACGATCCGCGTCGCCGCGAAGATCTCAGAGTTGACCCTCACGTATGCCGACCGTCGAAAAAAGCTATTCCCGGATTCAAAATGCCGTGCGGATCGAAGCGCGCTTTGAGCGCGCGCATCTGCGCGAGTGCGTTCGGGAGCAGCCCGAAGCAGTCGAGGCGATCGTGCCCGTCCCCTCCGCCGGCGAGAATTCGCGCGCGCGGTGCGCGATCGTGAAGTGCGTCGTCGAGCATGCCGGACATTTGGTTGAAGCTCGCGGCATCGCCGATGGCGCGTATGGTGACATCCCCGTTCATAATATCGACGAGCAGGTCGCGTTGCATCTCGAAACGATCGACGACCTCGGCGAGGCTATCGGCGAGCGCGAGTGCGTGCGAGGGCAGCGACGGGCTGCGATAGCTCAGTGCGTGAACGCCGGGGAGGCGCATGGGAGCGTCGAGCATCCGCGTAAAGGAGGCATGCGCGCCGGCATCGAGCAGGCGCGTCTCGGGAATACCCGCGCGACCGAGCGTTGCGCGCCAATCCAAGGTCGCACGTTCGAGCAATGCGTTCTCGCATTCGAGGAGAATCGCGATTCGGCCGTCGTCGCCGGGTTCCCCGTCAACCTCACGCTCGTATCCGGTAATCCACCAGGCAGCCGCAGGTTCGGGGCGGAGGTTCCGTACCTGTGCGAATGCGCGCTCGCGCGTTCCGGCCGGGAGCGCGGCAAGAAACATGCGAGCGGATTCCGGCAGCGGTAGTGTTTTAAAATTGGCTCGCAACAGGACGGCGAGCGTTCCCATCGATCCGACGAAGAGCCGACTGAGATCGTAGCCGGCTACGTTCTTTACCACCATGCCGCCCGCGCGTGCGAGCGTTCCGTCGGAAAGTGCGAAACTGCTGCCGATCAGAAGGTCGCGTGGCCGCCCGTAGCGATGGCGACGCGGACCGCTCCATGCCGAAGCGAGGATTCCGCCAACGCTCGCTTGCGATGCGTCCGGCGCGTCGAGCGGCAAAAATTGCCGATGCTCTCGCAGCGTCTGCTCCATTTGCGCGCCGGTGAGGCCGCATTCAACGGCGATCGTTAAATCGCGTGGTTCGTATTCGAAAATCGCGCGCCGCGAGCGAAGATCGATCTCATCGGCGTCGATAACGCGGCGATGCATGCCGGAAAAAACGCCGCCCGCGCGCAACGTCACCGGGTGTCGGCTTGCCGACGCCTCCGCTAATGCATCGGATATCGCGGTGTCGTTCACGCGCGCATCTCGCGACAGGATATTCCCGAAGGAAATATTTTTTCGGGGTTGAGCAATGCTTGCGGATCGAAGACGTCGCGAACGCATGCCATAGCTGCGAGATCTTCGGTGCTATAGACCATCGACATGCCGTTGCGTTTCTCGATGCCGACGCCGTGTTCGCCGCTGATCGTCCCGCCGAGTTCGACGGCGCGTGCCAGCACGAGGTTGCCGATCTCGATAACTGCCGCGACCTGCCGCGCGTCGCGCTTATCGTAGAGAAGGAGGGGATGGAGGTTCCCGTCGCCGGCATGAAAGACGTTCCCGACGACGATTCCGTGTTTCCGTGCGGCATCATCGACGGCGGCGAGCATTTCGGGAAGTCGCGTGCGTGGCACGCAGACATCTTGCGTGTAATAATTTGGGGCGATGCGACCGACCGCGCCTGCGGCGCCTTTTCGACCGCGCCAAAGGGCTTCGCGCTGGTCGGCGCTCGTCGCCGCCTGCCACTTCGTTGCACCGTGCGCCCGAGCGATCCGTGCGATCGCGGCATCTGCACTCGCGACTTCCTCGGGTTCGCCGGACGATTCGACGAGCAGCACCGCTGCGGCATCGGCGGGGTAGCCGGCGGCATACGCGCTCTCGACGGCGCGCACGATCGTCGCATCCATCATCTCCAGGGCGGTCGGGACGATTCCCGCGCCGACGATCGCACTCACTGCCTCCGACGCGCTCTCGATGCTCTGAAAGGCCGCAAGCCAGACGCCGGTCGTCGACGGCATGCGGAGCAGGCGCACCCAGGCCGACGTCACGATGCCCAGCGTCCCCTCGCTGCCGACCAAGAGCGCGGTAAGATCGTACCCGAGATCCTCCACCGCAGTGGTGAAGCACTCGCCGCGTTCGTCGACGATCTCGAGCGCGAGCACGTGATTGACGGTGGTCCCATAGGCGAGGCAGTGCGGTCCACCTGCGTTCGTGCCGATATTTCCCCCGATCGTGCTCGCGCGCTGCGAGGCGGGATCGGGGGCATAGAAATAGCCGGTAGAAGCGATGCGTTCGCTGAGTTGCAAATTAACGAGCCCCGGTGCGACGCGTGCCCGGCGATTCTCGATGTCGAGCTCCAGTAGCTGGTTCATCCGTGCGAACGAAAGGACGACTCCGGCGCGCAGCGGCGTCGCTCCGCCGCAGAGTCCGGTTCCCGAACCGCGTGCGATGAGGGGTTCCTCGAGATCGCGTGCGATCTTCACCACCGCGCTCACCTGCGCGGCGGAGGTCGGGAGCACGACGGCGCTCGGCAGCACACCCTGGCTATAGGCGTCGAAGGAGTAACAGGCAAGATCCTCCGGAGAGGTCTTGACGGCATCCGCGCCCAGCGCTTCGATCAGTCGTTCGATTAACACGGTTCTCCGTTCGGTGTTTGGGCATGCAGGAAGAGTAGCCTGCCCGGCTTAACGGCTCGACGGCAAATGTTCATGTTCGGGAAGAAGAAGAAACCGACGACGAAGAGCATGCTTCGCGCGCAGCCCGGCGTGCAGCAGAAGCGCTCCGCATTCCGTATGCCGGTCGAGTTCGAAGTACTCTACGAACTCGATGGGCGGAAAGGCCGCCGTTCGGCGCTCGCCAACGATCTCTCGGCGGGCGGGTTGCGCCTCGTCACCGACGAGGACCTGATAAAAGGCTCGCTGCTCCATCTCGATATCCAGCTTCCCGCCGACTTTCTCGACGAGATGACCGTGGAGAAGGAGGTCTTCAAACAGACTCCCTTCGGCCTGCGCCCCGAGAGCGTTCGCGAGCGGCCCCCGGGCTTCGAGCCGATGCGACTGCGCAGCAAAGCGCTCGCTCCATTCTACGATGTCGCGATGAAAAAATTCGCTTATGGGATGGCGTTCGTCGATACGCCGCCGCCGGTTCAGGAAGAGCTGCAGCGCTTCATCCACCTGTGGCAACTCAATTTCTTACGCACCCGCCGCAACGACGACTGATTCCGTCCGCTTAGCGCGCAATTGCCGCGCCGCGTATAGGGTATTCTCACGCCGAGTAGGGGTTATTGTCACGCCGAGTAGGTTGCGTAGCAACCGTATCGAGGCGGAGTGCGAAACGCCCCTCGATACGCGCTTCGCGCTACTCGGGGTGACAGCGGCGCTGCGCGGGGTGACAGCTTCGCGCTACTCGGGGTGACAACGGCGCTGCGCGGGAGTTTTTGTCACGCCGAGTAGGTTGCGTAGCAACCGTATCGAGGCGGAGTGCGAAACGCCCCTCGATACGCGCTTCGCGCTACTCGGGGTGACAACGGCGCTGCGCGGGGTGACAGCTTCGCGCTACTCGGGGTGACAACGGCGCTGCGCGGGAGTTTTTGTCACGCCGAGTAGGTTGCGTAGCAACCGTATCGAGGCGGAGT
>JAJZED010000001.1:155799-280991 GCA_021805775.1 bacterium
GCGCTACTCGGGGTGACAACGGCGCTGCGCGGGGTGACAGCTTCGCGCTACTCGGGGTGACAACGGCGCTGCGCGGGAGTTTTTGTCACGCCGAGTAGGTTGCGTAGCAACCGTATCGAGGCGGAGTACGAAACGCCCCTCGATACGCGCTTCGCGCTACTCGGGGTGACAGCTTCGCGCTACTCGGGGTGACAACGGCGCTGCGCGGGAGTTTTTGTCACGCCGAGTAGGTTGCGTAGCAACCGTATCGAGGCGGAGTGCGAAACGCCCCTCGATACGCGCTTCGCGCTACTCGGGGTGACAACGGCGCTGCGCGGGGTGACAGCGGCGCTGCGCGGGAGTTTTTGTCACGCCGAGTAGGGGGGTGTTGTCACGCCGAGTAGGTTGCGTAGCAACCGTATCGAGGCGGAGTACGAAACGCCCCTCGATACGCGCTTCGCGCTACTCGGGGTGACAGCTTCGCGCTACTCGGGGTGACAGCTTCGCGCTACTCGGGGTGACAGCTTCGCGCTACTCGGGGTGACAGCTTCGCGCTACTTGGGGTGGCAGCGGCGCGCTACTCGGGGTGGCAGCGGCGCGCTACTCGGGGTGGCAGCGGCGCGCTACTCGGGGTGGCAGCGGCGCGCTACTCGGGGTGACAGCGGCGCGCTAAGCGGGGTGACGGAATTCAGTTGGGATAGAGCAGATATTTTGCGCGGAGCTTCATGAAGCGTGCGAGCGCCGGTTGCCACGACTCGACGATCTGTCGCGCGCTTTCGCCGCGCTCCAACCCCAGCCGCACCGCATCGGTGCCCCAATCATCATCCATCCCGCGCGCGTTGATGCGCAGCCGCGGCATCAATCGGTGTCCTGCAACGAGTAGCTCCACCGCCGTTTCAACGCTGCGAAACCGGTGCGGATGCGTGACGTAGAGCTCGACCCCTTTGAGCTCGCGGCCGCGCCAGAAACCGAAGAACGGCGACCACGCCGCGGGGCGAAAATAGACGCCGGGAAGATGCTTTGCATTGAGCGCGCGCGCATAGGCGTAGGCCGGCATCCCAAGATACCCGGCGTAGAAGAACGGCTTCGCCGTGCCGACGCCGTTGTTGATGCCGCCGTTATCGATCAGACCCGTGCATGGATAGACGAGCGTCGTTTGCCAGGTCGGGATATTCGGCGAACTCTCCACCCAACGTAGCCCCGTCTGGTTCCAAAGCATCGATCGCCGCCAGCCGATCATCTTGACGACGCGCAGGTGCGCGTGAATTCCGAAGGCGTTGTTGAACATCTCGGCGAGCTCGCCGATCGTCATGCCGTGACGCATCGCGATCGGATAGAGACCGATAAACGAGCGGAAACGCGGGTCGAGCACCGGGCCTTCCACAATCTCTCCCCCGATCGGGTTCGGACGGTCGAGCACCCAGATACTCTTATGGTAGCGCGCTGCCGCACGCATGACCTCGGCCATCGTCGAGATATAGGTATAGGCGCGATCGCCGACATCTTGAATGTCGAAGAGCAGCACGTCGACGCCGCGCAACATCGCCGCCGTCGGCATTCGCTGCGGCCCGTAGAGGCTGTAGACGGGAAGCCCCGTGCGCGGATCGCGATACGACGACACGAACTTCCCCGCGAGTTGATCTCCGCGCAGCCCGTGTTCGGGAGAATAGATCGCTTTTATGCAAATATGGGGATTCTCGCGAATGGCGTCGACGACGTTCACGAGTTGCGACGTGACGCCGGTCTGGTTGGTGACGACGCCGACGCAGCGTCCGTGAAGATCGTGCCAGGTGGAGCGCAAGAATACTTCGTCGCCCAGCACGACCTTCGCACGCGGTATCGCGCCGAAACCGGTAACCGAGAGGAGCAGCGCAAGCGCTGCCGCCGTGCGTGTGATCTTCATGCGATGAATGCGGCGTTCGCGTCGTCGGGCAGGATGCCTGCGCCTCGACCGCGTGCGAAGAGCTCCTCGACTGCAAGCACGCCTTCGGCACCGACATCGATACTGTATTCGTTGACGTAAAGGCCGATATGCGCGCGCATCACCGCTTCGTCCATCTCGAACGCGTGCTCGCGAACGTACGGCATGATCGCGGCTTCATCGTTGCGAGCGAACGCCAGGCTGGCACGCACCGCGGCATCGATCTGCAGCGCCCGTTCGTGGCCGAGATCGCGCCGCGCGAGAATCGCGCCGAGCGGAATCGCCCGTCCGGTCGTCTCCTCCCACCACGCGCCGAGATCGAGCAATGCGTGCAAACCGGCGTTCTGATAGGTGAAGCGCGATTCGTGGATGATGAGCCCTGCGTCGACTTCGCCGCGCGACACCGCGCCGACAATTGCATCGAAACGCATGATGCGCGTGCGCGGGCGTCGCCCGAGCGCGAGTTGGAGCAGCAGAAAGGCGGTCGTGCGCTCGCCGGGGATTGCGACGAGCGGATCGTCGAGCGAGGCCCAGCTATGAACGCGGTCGGGGCGAGCGACCACCAACGGGCCGCAACCGCGGCCGAGCGCTCCCCCGGAACGCAGAAGGCGGTAGTCGCGCATCAGGTAAGGAATCGCACCGTAACTCACCTTCGTAAGCGGGTAGCGCGCCTCGGCTGCGGCGTCGTTGAGTTCGTCGATATCGAGCAACACGACGTTGACGCGCGGCGCGTCGGGGAGCAATCCGTTCGTAAGCGCGGCGAAAATATAGGTGTCGTTCGGGCACGGTGAGTAGGCGAGGGCGATGCTGTCGTTCACGTCGGCTCCACGGAAGCGAAAAGGCGATGAGTTGCGTCGGCGAGCGCGGCGAAGGCCGCCGCGACATTCCACGTTTCGCTCGCGCGCGGGCCGACAAGGTTGGAGATGCCGCGTAGTTCGAGCGCGCGGACGTGGGCGAGTTCGGCGGCGCGCAAGACCGCAAATCCTTCCATGCTCTCGATCTCCGCTCCCAACGCCGAGAGACGCTCGCAGGTGCTCGCTGCGGTCGTCACGCGCGAGACGGTAACGCCGGTGCGCTGCGGAATGCCGCTCTCCGCGAGCATTTCGACCAACGACGGGTCGCTCTGCGCTCGCGAGTAGAGGCGGTCGCCCGGTGGAAGGCGTAGCGCCTCACCGTTCTCGCGGTCGAGTTCGACGAAATCGGCGGCGACGGCGCAACTCTCGCCGATCGCCGCACGACCTTCGAAGGCGCCGGCGATGCCGATATTGAGAACGAGATCGTAGCGTTCGCCGACGAGGGCAGCCGCCGTACGCGCCGCCGCTTCGACCGGGCCGACCCCGCAGAGTAGCGTTTGCACTTTTTCGGGAAGCGCGATCCGCGCGCGCTCGAAATTCGTCGCACAGACTGCAAGGATGCGCACGCTACGGTATCCCGATGAATTTATGCGTCTGCAGCGAGAGGCGAAAGCGCTTGGGGTGCGCGCGCGCATAGGCAACCGCGAGCTCGATGTTGCTTGCTTTGTTGCCCTCCGGCTGTAAAAAAATTGTCGGTTGCTCGGGGAAAAGCGCGAGATGCTCTTCGGGTACGCGCCGGTCGACGATAAGCTTTACTTCGTCGGCGCGTCGTGCCATGCGTGCGTCCACGCGTTCTTTCGGTGAGACGCAGAGCCAGACATCGCGTGGCAATTCGGAAAAAATCGTTCCGTTGCTTTCGATGTGTACGCGCCGACCGGCCCTGCGGAGCGTTTCGATCAATGCCGGAGTTGCGCTCTGTGCCAACGGTTCGCCGCCGGTGAGCACGACCATCGGGCAGTCGCCGCCGAGCTCGCCGACCCGCGCGACGACTTCGTCAACCCGTGCGAGCGAGCGTATCGCGTAGTCGGTATCGCAAAAATCGCAGGCAAGATTGCAACCGGCGAGCCGCACGAAGACCGCCGGCGTGCCGGCCCACGTTCCCTCGCCTTGGAGCGTATAAAAAATCTCGGCTATGCGTAGCGTCTCCGACGTCTCGGCGGCGTTCATCGAAGGTCGTTGCAGCGTAACACGGCGCACGCCGTGGGCGTCTCCCAGAGAACGAGTTCGTCGAGCAGCGGGAGCGCGGCGGCGATTTGGGCGTGAATCCAGAGCAACACGTTCTCGGCGGTCGGATTTTCGACGAATTCATCGAGCGTACGGTGGTCGAGCCGATCGACAATTTCGCGCCCCACGACCGAGGTGATGCTTTCGAAGTCGGCAACCATGCCGGTCGCCGGGCCCGTCTCTTGGAGCGGTCCGCGCAGCGCGATCTCGAGCAGATACGAATGCCCGTGCATGCGCGCGCATTTCCCGGCGTGGTGGGGAAGTGCGTGCGCGGCTTCGAATCGGAAGTGCTTGCGAATCTGTAAAACGGGCATAGCGTTCGACCCTACTCTTTCGCGCCGCCCGTCCCCGAACCCTGATTCCCGTTAAAGGAGCTCGCCCCGAGCATGAAATTGCACACCAATCGCGAGGAACTCGTCGTCACCCTCGTCGCCGGCGTCATTGCCCCCGCCCTGATCAATTCCGGAATCTACGACGTGAGCGCGGAAGGCGACCCTTTCGTGCTGCCGAGCATCGGCGGCATCAACCCCAACGTGCGGATCGGCGACGGAGCCTTCGCTTTTCTTGCCGACCATATCGAACCGGCGGTGAGCATGCGCAATAACGACGACCGCCAAAATATCGCCTTCAATGCGATGTCCTGCATCGGTAATCCGGTGCGCGTCCTCTCCGGCGATGCGAAGGGCGCGCTCGGCCGCGTCACGGGTACGCACGGCGGCATCGAGCACGTGATCGCCGATTTCGAATCGGCGAGCATGGAGAAGATGGCGATCGGCGATGCGGTGCAGGTCCGCAGCTGCGGGCTTGGCCTGCGCTTACTCGATGCACCGGAGGTGCGTGCGTTTAACGCCGATCCCGATCTCCTCGATGCGTGGGGCATCGAAGTTCGTAAGGGGCGCGTGCACGCGAGCGTCGCGAAGATCGTTCCTGCGGCGGTGATGGGAAGCGGGCTCGGGCGCTCGACGGTCGTACGCGGGGATTACGATATTCAGTGTTTCGATGACGCGATGGTCGAACGCTACGGACTGCGCGATCTTCGTTTGGGCGACATCGTCGCGATCGTCGATGCGGATAATTCCTACGGCCGCATCTATCGGCAAGGCGCGATCACCATCGGCGCCGTCGTGCACGGCCGCTCGTTCGTCGCCGGGCATGGCCCCGGCGTAACGACGCTACTGACCTCGCGAAGCGGAGCGATTGAGGTTTCCGTCGATGTGGCGGCAAACCTCGCGACGATCTTTCCGACGATGAAGGAGCGCTAGAGAATTCCGGCCGGGCCCATCGCTTCGAGACGACGCTTGAGATCGCTGAGGAAGCCGCTCGCGACGTAGCCGTCGACGACGCGGTGATCGAGCGAGAGGCAAACGTTCATCATGCTGCGGATAGCAATCGCGTCGTCGGCAGTGACGACCGGGCGTTTCACCATCGCTTCCATCGTGACGATGCCCGCTTGCCCTCCGTTGATAATCGGAGCCGAGGCGATGCTGCCGTTGGAGCCGTTATTATTGACGGTGAAGGTGCCGCCGGCAAGATCGTCAACGCCGAGCTTATTGCGGCGCGCCTTATCGATGAGCTGTGCCGATGCAACGGCGAGGCCCTTAACCGAAAGCTGGTCGGCGTTCCGAATCACCGGCACGACGAGATTGGTCGGCAAGCCGATCGCGATGCCGATATTGACATCTTTGTTGACGTAGATGCCCTCATCGGTAAACCGTGCGTTCATCAGCGGGAATGCCGCGAGCGATTCGACGACCGCGCGAATGAAGAACGGCAGCATGGTAAGTTTGAGCCCGCCGGTTTCGTGATCGAATTTATCTTTCTCGCGCTGGCGCCACTTCCAAAGGTTCGTGACGTCGACTTCGACCATCGACCATGCGTGCGGGGCGGTGTGTTTGCTCTCCACCATGCGCTGGGCGATGATGCGCCGCGCTTGGTTGAGCGGAATCGTCGTTCCCGGAATCGGCTCCCCGTACGTCGAGGTGCCGCCGACGGGCGGCTTCGCGTGCGTCGGCGGCATCGCCGGTGCGCCGGTCGCGCCGAAATTCGTGCCGACGGCGATCGCCTGTCCGACCGCTGCGGCCGGGCCCATCTGCGCTGCGGTGAGTACGTCCTGTGCTGTCACGCGACCGTTCGTGCCGCTTCCCTGCAAGGCGCGAATATCGATGCGATGTTCGCGCGCAAGTTTGCGAACCGCCGGCGATGCGACGCGTAGCGCCGCTTCGAGCCCGACGATATCGAGTTCGGCGGGGCGTGCGGACGCGGGCGCGGCATGCGCCGCTTGCGGAGGGTGAACGGCATGCGAGGTGCTGCCGTTGCTCGGCTTGGGAGGCGCGGCCGCTGCGTCGGCGACCTGCTGCGTCGGCTCGGTGCCGTGCGCGTTGCTCTGCGTTGCGGCGCCGACTTCGTCGATGATCGCAATCGGCGTTCCGGTTGCGACGGTCTCGCCTTCTTTCACGAGAATTTCGCGCAGCGTCCCGGTGACGGGTGCCGGAACTTCGGCGTTGACTTTATCGGTCGAGACCTCGACGAAAGCTTCGTATTTTTCGACGCTCTCGCCCGGCTTTTTCAGCCACTGCGCGACCGTCCCCTCGGTGACGGTCTCGCCGAGTTGCGGCATCGTAATCGTGGTCGCCATATCGTTTCGTTTCTTTCGTTTTTACTATTAAAAGCGGGCGAGTTCGCGCATCGCTTCGGCGATCTTCGCCGGCGAGGACATATACTCGTGTTCGAGCGGTTCGGCGTACCCCATCGCAGGCACGTCGGGGGCGCAGTGGCGACGAATCGGTGCGTCGAGCGAAAAGAGCGCTTCCTCGGCGACCATCGCGCTGATCTCCGCGCCGATGCCGCCGAATTTGTTGTCTTCATGCACGACGAGCAGTTTGCGCGTCTTTTCAACCGACTGCAGAATCGCCGTTTTATCCATCGGACGGATCGAACGCAGATCGATCACTTCCACCGAGATGCCCTCTTGTTCGAGTTGCTGCGCCGCTTCGAGCGCCCAGTGGACGTAGAGCCCGTAGGAGACGACGCTGAGCGCGCTGCCCTCTTTGAGCACGTTGGCTTTGCCGATGGGAATGGTGTAGTGCCCGTCGGGAACCTCGCCCTTGATGAGGCGATAGGTTTTCTTGTGCTCGAGGAAGAGCACCGGATCGGGGTCGTCGATCGCCGCGTTGAGCAGGCCTTTCACGTCGGCGGGGAACGCCGGGGCGAGAATTTTCAATCCCGGAACGTGATAGAAGAGCGCTTCGATCGAAACGGAGTGCGAGAGCGCGCCGCGGACGCCGCCGCCATAGGGCGTGCGAATGACGAGCGGACAGGTGTATTCGCCGTTGCTGCGATAGCGCGTCTTGGCCGCTTCGCCGACGATTTGGTTGAACGCCGGATAGATAAAATCGGCGAACTGAATCTCGGCGATCGGGCGGAGCCCCTCCATCGCCATGCCGATGGCGATGCCGACGATCGAAGCCTCGGCGATCGGCGTATCGATGACTCGTTGCGGGCCGAACTCTTTCGCGAAATCCTTCGTGATGAGAAAGACGTTGCCGCGCGCGCCGACATCCTCGCCGAGGATCACCGTGCGTGGATCGTTTTTCATCGCATCGTAGAGCGTCGCGCGCACGGCATCGACGTTGTTCATGACTTGCGAGGTTTGGGTTGGGCTGCTCACTGCCACGGCTGCCAGGCTCCTTCGTAGAGATGCGTGTAAAGATCGGCTGCCGTCGGGTACGGCATCGCTTCGGCGCGATCGGTCGCCTCGTTGGTTTCGCGTAAGACGTCGCGCTTGAGTTGCTCGACATCGGCGGCGCTCATTACGTCGTGATCGATCAATACGCGTTCGAAACGCGGCACCGGATCCTCTTTACGATGCGCCGCGACCTCTTCTTTCGTCCGATAGGTCATATCGTTGTCGTCGGTCGAGTGCGCGAGGAAGCGGTAGCACATGCCTTCGAGCAGAGTCGGGCCGCCGCCGCTGCGCGCGCGGTCGAGCGCTTCGTTGACGCTGCCGTAGGTTTCGATCGGGTCGAAACCGTTGAAGCGGTGGCCGGGGATTCCATACCCGGCGGCGCGTTTCCAAATCTCCGGCTGCCCCATCTGGTGTTCGATCGGCGTCGAGATCGCCCACAGGTTGTTCTCGACGAGAAAAACGACCGGAAGCTTATGGATCGAAGCGAAATTGACCGACTCGTGCCACTCGCCTTCGCTGGTCGTGCCGTCGCCGCAGGTGACCAGCACCGCGCGCCCGCGCTCGCCGCGATATTTCATCGCGTATGCGGCGCCGACGGCGTGCGGAATGTGCGCTGCGAGAATCGACGAGAACGACATAAGCCCGGCGGCTTTACTCGAGTAGTGATTGGGAAATTGCCGCCCACCGTTATGGTCGTCGGCGCGCGCGAAGAGCGAGAGCAAAATTTCGTACGACGTCAGCCCGATGCCCAGTGCCAGGCCGAGATCGCGATAATAGGGAGCGAGCAAATCCTTGCCGCGGTGAAAAGCCATCGCCGCGCCGGCTTGCAGCGCTTCGTGCCCCTCGCTCCCGAGCGCGAAGGGAACCTTCCCCTGGCGGTTGAGTTGGAAGCCGCGGTTATCGAGTTGTCGTTGCAAGAGCATGTTGCGGAACATCGCCCGCAGTTGATCGTCGCTCAAGCCGTTGCGCTCGAGCTTCTTGCCCTTCGTATCGGTCTTCGCCATCTAGATTGTCCTTATCGTGCGTGAGTTATCGCCACGGATCGGTGGAATCCGCGTACACGTTCCGGTAGAGTTCTTCGCCGCCGGGGTAGGGCATCGCTTCCGCGCGGTCGGTCGCCTCGTTAATCTCGGCGAGCAGCTCGCCCTTCAGGCGCTCCAACGCTTCGGCTGAGAGAATACCCGCCTCGTCGAGCCGACGCTCGAAATTCGGCACCGGATCGTCGCGGCGATGCGCCTCGACCTCTTCCCGGCTGCGATAGGTACGGTCGTCGTCGTCGGTGGTATGCGAGAGGAAGCGATAGCACTTCGCTTCGACCAGCGTCGGCCCGCCGCCGGTCCGCGCGCGGTCGAGCGCATCGGAGACGGCGAGATAGCAAGCGACCGGGTCCATGCCGTCGACACAGGTCGAGGGAAGGCCGTACCCGGCCGCCCGGCGCCAGATATCCGGCTGCCCCATCTGTTTTGCGAGCGGCGTGCTGATCGCCCACTCGTTATTCTCGCAGAGAAAGACGACCGGCAGCTTGTGGACGGCGGCGAAGTTGAGCGATTCGTGCCACTCCCCCTCGCTCGTCGCGCCGTCGCCGAAGGTCGCAAGCACCGCGCGGCCGTGTTCGCCGCGCACGCGCAGCGCATAGGCGGCACCGACGGCGTGCGAGAGTTGCGCGGCGATAATCGAGGAAATCGTCGCGATGCCGAGGCGCCGGCTCGAATAATGGTGCGGAAACTGCCGCCCGCCGGACTGGTCGCTGCCGCGAGCGAAGAGCGAGAGCAGCACCTCGTAGGAGGTGAGCCCAACGCCGAGGGCGAGCCCGAGATCGCGGTAATAGGGGAAGAGCAGGTCGCGCCCGCGCGCAAAGGCCATCGCCGCGCCGGCCTGCACGCCTTCGTGCCCCTCGCTCGCCGAGGCGAACGGGATCTTCCCTTGGCGGTTGAGCTGAAAGCCGCGGTTTTCGAGCATACGCTGGAGCAGCATGGTGCGCAGCATCCCGACGAGTTGCTCGTCGGAGAGGCCCGCACGCTCGAAGGGCGGCGAGGGACGGTTCGTTGTAGCCACGGGGTGACGTACTCGCCTGGCCCGCTGCCGAAATCCTGCGCGCCTTCTTAAAGTACGAACGCCCGCGAAGGGTGCTTGGTTTGCAAAGCGAAAAGAGCCGCCGATGATACGCATTGTAGCAACGCTTTTTGCCGCGTCTTTTTTTGCCGTCGCCGCCCTCTGCTTCATGCCGTGCCCGGCTGCCGCGAGCAATATTTTCTGCGCGGCGTCGGCCGGCGTTCTTCCGCTCGATCCGGCGACCGGTCTCATTTCGCCGGAGCAATCGACGACCCGATATGCAGTCATTCTCGGCGTGCGAGGAAAGCGCACCGTATCGGCGAGCGTAACCTTTATTAACCGGAAAAACGCGTATATCGTCGATATTCCCACCTCGCCCATCTTCGCATTGAAGAACCGGCACGACCGGTACACGCAAGCGATGCTGGTGCGTTTTGCACACCCAACGCACGTTCGGTACGCGTATGTCGATACCGCCGCGGTCGATGGTGCGGCCGCGATTACCTGCCCGACGGTACCGCTGAAACCGATCGTTCCGCGGAAAATGACCGGGAAAGAAATCATCGGGCACACCTCGCAGAAGTTCGACGCAACATTCCAGCAAGCGTTGCCGCCGCTGCCGTGCGGCGCGGTTTATCGGCGAACGAAAGTGCTACATGCGGGAACGGTCTATGGCGGCGATTTCGGCCTGAAATCGCGTTCGGCGGTCGCATTGGTTGCACTCGATTCGCGCGGGAACTCCGCTTCCGTGAAGTTACTCAAATCGAGCGGTATAGCGCAGTTCGATCAAAACGTCCTAGCCGCGGCGGAGTCGACGAAGTATCGACCGGCGAGTTTTCTCTGCACGCCGATCGTCAGCGAGTATATTTTTGTGGGGCAGTATTCACCGTGACCCGTCATCGCCGGCTCGCACTCGCGTTTTGCGTGCTCGTTGCTCTCGCTTCGCTACCGCGCGCGGCGGCGGCGTGGCAAACGCAGCAAATTCCCTATCGTTCCTATTGTGCGGCATGGATGCGGCGGATCTCGCGCGCAGGCAGTGTGGCGCGACCGTCGCAAGGCCCCGGTGTACCCGGGAGCGCGCTCGGTGGCGGTGCATCGATCTGGCGGTACGAGTTGTCGGCACCGACGCCCGCGGCGCTCTCCGTCGAACTCACGATGCAGACGACGAAGGGCTGGTATCGCGTCATGGCGCCCACGGTGCCATTAGTCAAGGACGGTGGCCACTATCGCTCGAGCGAGGCGGCCTTTCGTCGCAACGAGGTTCACTCTCCCGCGCAGTTTTTCGAACTACCCTTTGCAGCCGGGCGACCGAAGTACGTATGGGTCTCGAAAGTCGGCTATGAGGGTGCGACCCCGCAGACGCCGTGCCCGGCGATGTGGGTGAAGGCGCCGCGATCGCAAAAGCACGCAAAGTCGAAGAAGCAATCCGCTGCCGAGCGAAATATGCCCAAGTGGTTACGGCATTTTCGTACGAAACGCGTCAATCCGTCGGTTTACGATGCGCACGCGTTGCCCCCGGTTGGGGCGATCGCTCGCGCACATGCGATCTCGGAGCCGGAGAGCGTCTTGACGTGCACGCATCCCTTTCGGCAAGCGCGCGTCGAACGGGTAACCGCGCCGGATTATCCAGGAGCCGCCGCAGCGCAGGGCGAGTATTACGAGCTCGCAGTCGCGGTTTCGGTCGAACTCGGTCGCAAGGGGCAGATCGTCGGGCTCGGCTTTGAGAGCCCCTCCGGGAACTCGCTGTTCGATGGCAACGCGCTCTACGCGGCCTCGCAGACGACCTATTTGCCGAAGATTGGGCTCTGTCGGCCGGTTCCGGGCTTCTACATATACCTCGCGCAGTACGCCCCCGGGTAGTTGCACGCTCCGTTCGCGCCGGGCACAGGCTGCCCGGAGCGGAACCCGGCGGGCGGGCGCCGTAACTCAGCCGCCATGATCGCCGAAGACCGCGTCGATATCCCGATGGAGGAGCTCGTCGCCTACCGCCGCCACCTCCACGCCCACCCCGAACTCTCGTTCCAGGAGTACGAGACGGCGGCGTTCGTCGAGCGCGAGTTGCGCTCGTTCGGCTTCGACGACGCGAGCTTGCGGACGAAGGTCGCGAAAACCGGCATCCTCGCCACGCTGCGCGGTGGGCGTCCGGGGCCGGTCACGATGCTGCGCGCCGATATGGACGCGCTGCCGATGGATGAGGTCGCCGAGGTTCCGTACCGTTCGCAACGCCCCGGTGCGATGCACGCCTGCGGACACGACGGTCACGTCGCGATTCTGCTTGCGGCGGCGCGCGCGTTGATGGCGCGGCGCGACGAGGTTCCGGGAACGATCGTTTTCTGCTTTCAGCCTGCCGAAGAAGGGCTCGCCGGTGCGAAAGCGATGCTCGACGAAGGCGTGCTCGAAGATCCGCACGTCGATCGCGTCTTCTCGCTCCATCTCTATTCCGGGCTCGACGTCGGCAAGGTCGGCATTCGCGACGGAGCATTCTTTGCATCGTCGGATCGTTTTTCGCTGCAGATTACCGGCAAGGGCGGTCACGGCGCGATGCCCGAGAACACCGTCGATCCCATCGTCGGCGCGGCGCAACTCGTCGGTGCGTTACAGACGATCGTGAGCCGCGAGATCGCGGCGAGCGAACCGGTCGTCGTCACGGTGGGAAAATTCGATTCCGGCACCACTTTCAACGTGATTCCCGAATCGGCGACGCTATTGGGAACGGTGCGCACGCTCGACGCGGAGGTGCGCGCTTCGATGCCCGCGCGCATGGAGCGCATTATCGCCGGGCTCTGTTCGGCGATGCGCTTGGAGTATCGCTTCGATTATCACTGGGGCTACCCGATTACCGTCAACGATGCCGCGACCAACGACGTGGTGCGCGCGGTCGCTGCACGCACGCTCGGCGACGGCGCGATTACCGACCCGCACCAGGTCGGGCTCTGGGGCGAAGATATGGCGTTCGTGCACGAATGCTGCCCGGGCGCGTATTTTCTCGTCGGCGTTCGCGGGCCGGAGCGCGGACACGAACCGCAGCATAGCCCGCGCTACGATATCGACGAACGCGCGCTCGGCGTCGGGTTTCAGATGATGGTGGGCCTGGCTCTGCGCGGCTAGCGCTCTTCGACGGTTTGCACCCACAGGATGGCGCGCGCGTACCCATCGAGTACGCGTCGCGTTCGAGCCGCGAGGAGCTGGACCAAGCGAACGTCCATAGCCGGGGCATACGACGCCGGGGCCCGGAGGCTTTCGCTTGCGGGGCGCACCTGCTGGAGGGCTGCTACGGTAGAACGCGCAAATACGCGGCGGCGATGCTCGCCAGAGCGGCGCGCACGTTCGTTTTCTAGGGGAGGGATACAACGATGCGACTGATTACCCGAGCCGACCTCGACGGGTTGACATGCGCGATTCTCTTGCAAGAAGTCGAGAGCATCGATGCGATCGATTTCGCGCACCCGAAGGACGTGCAAGACGGACGCATTGCAATCGATGGGAACGATATTCTCGCGAATCTTCCCTACGATGCGCGAGCGGGAATGTGGTTCGACCATCACCTCAGCCAAGAAGAGCAGGCATTCGGCAGCACGGTGAAGGGCGCGTACGATATCGCGCCGAGCGCGGCGCGCGTGATCGCGAATTACTATAAATCGCCGAAGTTCGAGCGCTTCACCGAGTTGCTCGAGGCGACCGACCGGCTCGATGCGGCAAAACTCACGCGCGAGGATATCGTCAATCCGCAAGGCTGGATTCTCGTCGGCTACACGCTCGATCCGCGCACCGGGCTCGGCGCGTTTAAGAGTTATTTCAAGCACCTCATGGAGCTCGCAAAATCGATGCCGGTGGAGCAGGTGCTCGCCGACCCCGAGGTGAGCGTGCACGTCGAACGGCTGCGCGCCGAGGAGAGCGCGTTTAAAGCGTTGCTTGAAACGAAGAGCCGGCTCGACGGTAACGTCGTCATCACCGATATGCGCGGCGAAAAACATCCGCCGAGCGGCAATCGTTTTCTCGTCTATACGCTCTTCCCGAGCGCGAACGTTTCGGTGCGGATCGCCGACGGACACGACGGCAGCTACGCATCGATTCAAGTCGGGCACTCGATACTCAATCGCACCTGCAAGACCAGCATCGGCGACTTGCTCTCCGAATACGGCGGCGGCGGGCACGAAGGTGCGGGCACCGCGCAGCCGCCGACGCCCGAGGTGGAGCGCGTGCTCGCCGAGATCGTTACGATGCTCAAACGCAACGGATAGCGCGGGGTGTTGTTAGAGGTCGTCGGCCTGAGCAAACGTTTCGGAGCGAAGGTCGCGGTCGACGAGCTTTCGTTCTCGGTTGCAGGGGGAGAAATTGTCGGGCTGCTCGGCCCCAACGGCGCGGGAAAGAGCACGACCTTTCTCGCGCTCGCCGGTTTTCTGCGCCCGGAATCGGGAACGATATCGTGGAGCGGGCGTACGCTCGGCCACGACCGAGGCCGGAGCATCGCGTTAATTCCCGAGACGCCGGAGGTCTATCCGGCGCTCACGATTTGGGAGCATCTCGTTTTTGTTGCGAAGAGCAACGCACTCGCTCCCGGATGGGAGAAGAAGGCGGGCGAGATGTTGGAGCGCTTGGGGCTCGACGGCGAGCGCGACACGTTGGGCCGCGCGCTCTCCAAAGGGATGCGTCAGAAAACGTTGATCGCCGCGACCTTGCTCGCCGATACTCCCGTTTTGTTGCTCGACGAACCGATGATCGGGCTCGACCCGCAGGGGCAGCGAGAATTACGCGAGATGCTCCTCGCTCTACGGGCGGCGGGGAAGGCGATTCTCATCAGCACGCACATGCTCGAACAGGCGCAGCAGCTCTGCGATCGACTCGTTATCATCAAGGCAGGGCGATTGGTCGCAGCGGGCACCATCGACGAACTGCGCGAACGCGTCGGCCGCGAAGATGCCGAAGAACTCTTTTTAGAACTGACGCGCGCCTGAGATGAACGGAGATGTCGCGGCGCTTGCGTACCTGGAATGGCGCACGCGCGTGAATGAATGGCGCGAAACACTCCGCACGCCCGCCAAGTTGGTGATGCTTCTTTTGGGGATCGCCTATTACGCGGTCTTCGGGATGCTGCGCATCGAGGAAGCGCGCAAACATGGAGAGTCGGCGGGCCTGCACGAACCATTCGCTACGCTCGCGAGCTGTGCCGTGCTTCTCATCATGATGATACCGGCGTGGACGGGGGCTCGGGGCGTGTTGAAAATATTTTCATCGTTCGCCGATGCCCGATTTCTCATCTGCTCGCCGTTACGGGAAGAGATCGTCATTCCGTTCTTGGTATTGCGGAATAATCTCTTTTCTATCGGGCGTTTCGCGACGCTCGCGCTTCTCTACGCGCTCATCGTCCCGATGGCCGGTGGAGTGGTCGGTATGCTGTTTGGCATCTTGGGAATGTTGCTCGTCGGATCGGTGCTTGGATCGCTCGCTTTTCGGATTCGCACGGTATTCGGAGCGGCCGTCGCGCATAGCCTTGCCGTCGCATTAGCGCTCGTTGCACTGGTGCCGGCGGCGGCGATCGGTGCGGGAGCGCTTTGGGCGGGCGCGCAGCCGCTCGCGCACTGGGCAGTCGGACTAGGATTAGGGCGCGCGATCGTCACGATTTTCGCCGGAAATCCATGGGCGCTGGCGCTGCTCTACGCGCTCTTTGTTGTGTTGGCGCTCCTGTCGTTCATCGGCGCGCGCGATCTCTATCCGGAGATCTATACCGCCTCGTACCTGGGAATGAACGCCGTCGCGCAGCGCAGCAGCGGGCGCTGGAGCGCGCTAGCCTCTCGCAGCGCGTCGAAGCAGCCGACGATTGCGGTGTCAAATGCGAGCCCGCGCGGAATGACCGGCGCGTGGGCGATTTTATGGAAGGACTGGGTTACTTTTCGGCGCGTGGGTGGGGCGCAATGGTTTCTTGCGATCGGAACGGCGGTCGGCTTGGGCATCGGCATCATCGCCGGCGAGCTCATGCGCTCGCCGACGACCGTTGTTGCCGGCGGCATGATGCTCGGGACGACGCTGGGCTCGGTGTTTGTGAGCGTTTCGTTGATGGCGACGTTCATGCTGGATACGGATATCGGCAAACCGATCTGGTGGCTTTCGGCAAGTTCGTTACGGGTGCGTCTGTACGTTTGGACGGTGGCGACGGCGTGGCGTACGACGCTTCCGGTCGCGGTTGGAATGACGGCCTTCGGTATTGCTTTCGGTAATTTTGCGATTGCTCTCTTGGCGTTTCCCGGCGCCGCAGTCGCGATTGTATTTTTGCGGAGCATCGGCGTCGCGCTCTATACGATTTTTCCGTGGAATAGTGGGGCCGCCTCGATTGCCGGGATGTTGCGCATGCTACTCTCGATGCTCGCCTTGGTGCCGCCTTTACTCGCGTTTTTCGTTGGAACTGCGGTCGCGCAGCAGGTGGAGTTCGGCGTCTTCTGCGCTGCGATCGTAACGATCGGTGAGACGCTGCTTTTCCTCGAGTTCGCCGCCGCGCGAATTACCGGCAATGGCGCAGCGATAGCGCGCGAAGCAACGGGGTAAGCGCGCCTCCCTGTCATCCCGAGTAGGTGGCGAAGCCACCGTATCGAGGGGCGCGCTCTGACGATTACCCGCGCGATAATGCAGCAGCTATCGTTTTCGTCGGCAGCATCATCCGGTGGAACGGCGCTTCGTGGAGCGTTGCAAAACCGTACCGCGCATAAAATGCGGCGGCACGATCGTCGGCGGGATCGGTAATGACGGCGACCGCACCGCTATTTGCGGCGGTGCTGAAGGCACGCTCGAGCGCGCTCCACAGGAGAAGCTTCCCCAGGCCACGACCCTGATACGCACGCGCGATGCCGAGTTGCCCGAGGAGAAGCACCGGAATGCGTTGGAGCCCATGCACCCTCAGTGCCCGAGCCGTGGCGAGATCGAGTTCGCCATCGCGATATTCGTGCGGCGCAAGCGTGTAATATCCGAGTACCTCCGACGGGTTGTCGACGGCTGCGAGAACGAATGTCGCCGCGCGATAGTAGCGAGTCGCTTGAGCCGCCGTCGTGCGGAGGTAGCGATCGACGGTCTCCTTTCCGCAGTGGAAGCTCTTGCGATCGTGGAGCGATGGATCGAGTGGGAGGATCTGGATGCGAAGGCGACCGCCGCGGTTATCGTTCGAGGTCAAAACCGTCGGGAACCGGATTTGCAGCGAGCTTTCGAAGTGCGTCGGTGGGCGGCGGCGGGGCGAGGAGGAGATCGTAAAAGCGCCGACGATGATCGGCCGCGAGCAGGGAGACGCCGCTCTCTTCCACGACGCTGCGGGCCGAGCGAATCGCGACCGTAGCAATGAACCGGGAAAGATCGCCCTCGCTTGCCAGGGCTGCGGCTTCCTCGATATAGGCTCGTTCTCGTTCGGTAAAACGCACCGAGACGCGTGCGTCCCGGCGGGATGGGGTGGCTGGCATTGATTGCGCTCCTTATCGTTCTCGCCGACTGAAAAACCGTATTCCCGGTTCTCAGTATAGCGCGACAAGCGGTCGGCGGCAACAATAGCCGCCACTTGGCGGTCGATGGCGCCGTTATGAAAGCTCGGAAGCCGCGTAGGAGGCGTCATTGCCGCGCGAGAACCGCGAATGCGGGGGAATCAGCTGGTAGCGGAGGGCTCTTGGTGGCCGTCTCGATTTTATCGCCGCGCGAACCGGGGGATCGTGTCCCCGGGAGTGGTGTACGAAAGGATCGTCCTCGTAGCATAGAGAGCGGTCACCGTGGCTTTCGGCGAAGGTCGTTTTTGAAACAGAAACAGCTACGCGATAGGAACCACGATGACCAACCCCGGTATGACACTTACCGAGCTGGTTGAAAAGGGCGCCGACGTCGATGTGCTGCGCGAGATGCTCCGGCTCGTCGCCCAGCGCATGATGGATCTCGATGTCGAAGGGCTCTGCGGTGCGGCTTACGGCGAACGCGAAAAGGCGCGCGAAAACTCCCGGAACGATTATCGCGATCGTACCTGGGAGATCCGTACCGGTGCGATCGATCTCCGCATTCCCAAACTGCGGAAGGGCAGTTACTTCCCTCCGTTTCTCTAACCGCGTCGCACCGCTGAGAAAGCGCTGGCTGCGGTGATTCAAGAGGCGTATATCCAAGGCGTCTCGACGCGCTCGGTCGACAACTTCGTCAAGGCGATGGGGATGACCGGTATATCGAGTAGCCAGGTCTCGCGCTTGTGCGCCGAAATTGACGAGCGCGTCAATGCATTTCTCAATCGTCCTATCGAAGGCGATTGGCCCTATCGCTGGATCGATGCAACCTACGTCAAGGTGCGCTCCTCAGGGCGCATCGTATCGATTGCGGTAATAATTGCCGTCGGGGTGAACACCGACGGAACGCGGGAAGTCCTTGGAATGACTGTGGGCCCCAGCGAAGCCGAGCCGTTCTGGAGCGATTTCTTACGCAGCTTGCGCCATCGCGGTTTACATGGTGTGCGCCTGGTGATCTCCGATTCGCTCGTCGGCTTGAAAGCCACGATTACCAAGGTATTCAAAGCGACGTGGCAACGCTGTCGGGTGCATTGTATGCGTAATGCACTCGCGTACGCCGGCAAGGGACAACGGCAGATGGTGCTCGCGCTTATCAATACGGTCTTCGCTCAGGAAACCGCCGAAGCAGCGCACGTTCAGTGGCGCGTCGTCGCCGATCAACTACGCGAAAAGTTCCCAAAACTTTCAGCGATGCTCGACGAAGCCGAGCACGACGTGTTGGCGTTCATGGATTTCCCCAAAGCGCACCGAAAGCAAATCGCATCAACCAACCCGCTCGAACGCCTCAACGCCGAGGTCAAACGGCGTACCGATGTCGTTGGTATTTTCCAAGCGACTCGTCGATCACCCGTCTCGTCGGCGCTCTGCTGCTCGAACAGTACGACGAGTGACAACTCAACCGGCGGTACATGCAGCTCGAAGGAATGGAGGCCGTCAGCGATAATCAGAGACCCAGGTTGTCAGCGGTCATTACCGGCTGATGCCGACCTCGCCGAGCCGCGGCTCGTACACCACTCTGCGGGGCACAATCTAACGGGGAAATGCTCGGTAATGATATCACCGAGTCGCTATTTGGGGAAGTAAGACCTATTTACGGCTCGCGTGTCCAGGCGTCTGCCCCGCCTGTATCGGAATGGACGCTTATCATTCGGAACCATTCACGCCGAATAATTCCCTGGAAAACCTACGTTGATGCCGCAGCGCAAGAGGCGGCGATAAACGAGGACTGGGAAGGGGCCGAGCGGCCTATGGCGGGATGGGACGAAGCGATAATCGGCGCAATTAGACAGCACCGCAACATAATAGTGGCTGGCGCCGATTCGAGCGGGAAAACAACGGCGCTAAACACTCTCAACGCGGAACACGCGAAAATGTTTCCCGAGGAGCGGCTTGTCGTCGTGCAAGACCGCCGCGAAATCGTACCATGCTTGGACGATCATATTGTCATTATGGCGCGCGTCGAGCAATCACGGCCGGGAGCCAACGGAACCTCGTCGCGCTATATGTACGAGTTTGGCGATGCTGGCGAAGATGCGATGCGGTGCGATGGAGATACGCTGGTGTGCGGCGAGGTGCGCGACCCGCTATCCGCGATCGGCCTGGTCGGCGCGACAAACACAGGGCTCCGCGCGATCCAGGCGACGATTCACGCGCGTAGCGCAGAGGATGTGCCGACTAGGTTAGAGGAGCTTGTGCTCGACGGAGGGCGGCAACCGATTCGCCGTCGCGTCGCTAAAATGTGCGAGTTGATAATCTATATGCAGCGGAGCGAGATAGATCGCGTTCGTCGAATCGTGGATGTTGTACGGGTACTTGGCGTTGATAGCCAAGAGAGGTATCGGTTCGAGCGGGTCGCCCCTGTAGCCAGGTAAACGGCAAGCCGGGCAATCAGCTTGACTAACTGACGACGGGCACTTATATTAAAAATAAATCCACAAAGGGAAGGAGGAGGAAATGAACGAGTACGCACTAGAGTTATTGACGCCAAAAGCAAAGGCCCCGCGCAATTTGCGACGGCGAATTGCTGGGTGGCTTGCGTTCGAGCTAATGATTAACGGGAAGAGGTTTCGGTATATCGCGAGTGGCGGCATCATTCCGGGCGCTATTGGCGCGATCTTTGGCTACGCGATCTATGCTCACCATGTGGCCGCACACGATACTGCGCCTGTGGTGATGCTCTTTGCCGGGTTTTCGTTCGCGTTCGTGGGCTGGATGTTTAATTCGGTCAAGGTAACATTCGGAGGAAAAATCAAGCGGCAATACGGCGAGCTGCGCCCGCATCTGTGGGTAGGAGCGTTTATGCCGAGGCAAGCGGCGGCGAGCGGAGCCGTGTTCGTCGTGTTCTTTTACCTGGTCGGCGTGGTGCTTACTCCCGCGTTGTTCGCGTGGTCGATCGCGCTTGGTGTCGTGAATCTCGTTGGTGCGCCATTCGGTGTTCGGCGGCGCTTGCAGGCGGCATCGCTAACGAGCGTGGCGCCTAATGCTTAAGATGATACCACCGAATCGTTTTTGGGGAGTTAAGACTTAAGATCACCTCGCGATGGCTGCTTGCGGAACCCCTAGAAATCCAACTCGGATATTTCCTGTAGATGCTCGAGCGTCAAGTCCTTTGTGTTTGGTTGGTAGATGGAGTAGCGTTTTTCGCTAATGCCGATTCCGTTGGCTATCAGGAAGTCAACAAAATGTTGACCGTCTATAAGCGCGATTGGCTGGCGTTCGTTATGCGTGGCGTCATCTTCGGCCAAATCTCCGATTACACCCGATGTAATGAGCAGCCCCGATTCGTGTACGGAAAGCGATCCGCGCAGTTGTTGTATCACCGGGCGTCCCACGCGCTTCGTGCGTTTTACTTGAATTGCCGTATGTAAGTTGGTAATGCCGCCCGCAACCAACATCGCGCGCAAATCGATTCGCCCGTCATTGCTGCGCTTCGTCACGACGACATCACGATAACCGAGACGCAAAAGCAACGCGCGAACGAGCCATTCAAACGCGGTGGGATCCATCGTACTGATGAACTCTAACAAGGCGTTTCGCACACCAAGTTGTGCGTGCTTTATCGCGGCGTCGAGGTCGCTCTGCGGGGTTCGAAGCGGGGCATCGAGGCTCGCATCGACATGGATAGGCTCGAGTCTATCCGCAAGCTCTGCGTTGAGTGCGGCGACGATGACGGGATCGCGCAGCCGTAAATTTGTACCTCGAAACAACGAGAATGGTTTGAACTCCGCCAGCACGCCGCCTCGCGAGAGGATCTCGTATCGGGTAGCGGTGGATCCACGCGAAAATCGTAGGCAACTTAGACGCGGTAGTCGCCGAAGCTGCCTCCAGGATTATCCCGAACCGGGGAGGTGACGCGACCGACGGCAACGAGGGCAGCGTTTTCGCCGGCGTTGCCGACGTTCCAGAAGAATACGCGATCCCCCGGACTGACCTCTTTGCGGCCCTGGTTCATGGCCCACCACTCATCGACGCCGGCCTCGAGGGCAGCGATAAGATCGTACCGCTTCGGATTTACTTGAAACAACCAGTCCATTGAGCCCTCCTCGATGGGTCGGCGGAGCGCCTTTCTGCCGAGCGGGGTTGCGGTCTAATGCCACGTCTCCTTTATCTCGATCCGGGATAGAGCGAGCGGCTTGAGGGGCGGACTAGGACCCGTCCCATCCGCAACTTCCGAGAGGTGAGACCGTATCGCTTCTGGATGTTTCGCTGAGAGTGGCGCTCGCGATTCTCGAGCTTGTCGGGGCCTTCTAGCGCCTTTTCGCTAGGCATGCGTCGATAGCCGATATCTCGGCAACTGAGCTCGGAGGACGCACGCGTCAGGCCGCCGTGATTTCATATTTTCGCGCGAGGAACGCGAAGATTCCAAGCGAAGCGCGCTCGTATGATCGGCGATCGGGTTGGCTGGAATAAAATCGTTCCGCTCACGCGCACGGTTTTGCGTGTCCGCGTTCATACCGCCGAATCCGCGGGCGCTTTTCGGCGTTCGTGCGAGGTCGCGCGCGAGTGGCTCGACGCGATCGCGCAGCGGCACGGCGTCGTAACGGCTGTCGGCGACGGCAGCATGCCGGGCGACACTTCCCCGATACTGCGAATGCGCGAGGCCCTGCGGCGCGAACAGCTGGCAAGCCTCCTCGCGGAATACCGGCACGGCGACGAACGCAACGCGCATCGCCTTTGGCACGGTCAGCTCAGCGTGAGCCCGCACCCCGAACATGGCGGCGATGCGGCGGTGCTCGATCTCTCGCTGCGGCTCTTTTACCGTAGCGACGACCCGCTCGATCTCTACCCGCCGTCGCTTTTCCGTGCCTTGATCGAACGCATCGGCCTCGTCGACGGCGACCCACTCGAGCGTACGCCGTGGCATGTCGCTGTAAGCGATATTCCGCGGCTCGTCGCGGCGGTCGATCGTGCCGAACGTCGGCACCCGATCCTCTTGCTCAGCGAGCCGCTCGCGGTCGATGCCGAGGAACTCGCCGAGAAACTCGCCGGCATCGCGCGCGTGGTTTGCGTGGGCGACGATGCCGGGTGGGCGCTGACGAATCGGTTCGGTCGGCAGGCATCGGCGTTCGGTGGGTTTGCGCGTCTGTTTCCAGCGCGCGCTTCTTTCGGCGAACCAAAGAGCAGCCTCGGGCTCAATCCGCAGCGCCTGCTCGGCGCGGTCGCCGCCGGAGGCGAGGCGATCGGCGTCTCTTTTGCCCGCCGGTTGCGCGAGGCGGTGCTCGACGCGAATACCTTTCGTTTCGAAACGCGCGCGGTGTTGCGCTGGGAAGAAGTCCGCGACACCGAGCCCGGCGCAGCCGCAGAGGCCACCGCTGCTCCACCCGTACAGCAGCCCGCCGATGACGGCGCCGTACGCATCGCCGAACTCGAAAACCAAAACGATTCGCTGCGCAAAGAACTCGCCGCCGTGCGCAAGGAAAGGGATCAATATTTTTCAGAGTGGGACGACAGCGACCGCGCACGCGAAGCGCTGCTCAAGGAGCGAACCGAGAGTCTCTCTCTCCCGCTGGGGGAATTCGCCGAAGAAGAGCGCGCGCAACTGCGAAAAATGTTCGCGGCGACCGAACTGCTCGCCGAGCATTTCGAGCGGGAAGCAAAGCTGCTCGACCAAATCACCGACGCCGAAGATCTTGCCGAACGCTTCCGCTCGCGGCTTTACGAAACGGCGCCTACCGTCGGTCGTGCGGCTTTTGGAAGCGACGATCTGGTGCCGTGCCCGGTCGATTGGAGCGATTTTGCCTCGCTCGACCGGTGGCGCGAAAGCAGGTTCGGGGCGCGAATGCTCTTCCATCCGCGTATCGAGGAGCGCCTCGCCGCCGGGCATCTTACCGCCGATGGCGCTGCCGCGCTCTTTACGATACTGCGCGCACTTGGCGGCCCGTTCGTCGATATGTGCTGCGGAATCCCCGGTGCTCGCGATAGCTGGAGCAGGGCCGTGCAGGGGCTCGTCGTGCGCAAAGCGATCACGTCGATCGGGCTCGGGCGCATCGCTGCCGAGCAATACGACTGCACGTTCGGCGGGAGCACCATCCGTGGTGACGAGCAGTGGCACGTCCGTCAGGGCGGCGTCGATTTCGAAGGGCGGCACGCCTGCGTCTATTACGTCTGGTTCGAACCACGGCAGGCGGTGCTGATTACCTCGATGCCGCGCCACCTCGACACCGCGAACGCCTACACGTAACGCACAACTGCAGGATGCCGCCTCGATACGCTGCCTTCGGCAGCTACTCGGCGTGACAGATCGGCGCCTCGATACGGTTGCTTCGCAACCTACTCGGCGTGACAGATCGGCGCCTCGATACGGTTGCTTCGCAACCTACTCGGCGTGACAGCACCTACTCGGCGTGACAATACCTACTCGGCGTGACAAGCTGCGTCCTGCGCGGCCGGCTACTTCCAGATTTCGATAAAATACGAGCCGGGGGTAACGCTCGTGTTTCCGCCGCCGGGGTATTCGTACGAGGTTCCGCCGTTGCTAACGACGCTCTGCGCCGGCGAAAATACCGTGCAGTTCGAGTATTGGAAGATCTCGCCACTAAACGGGCCGGTCGCGGTCGTGGTGAATTGCGTGTCGAGGAGACCGGTATTCGCTCCAAACGATCCGTTCGGCGCAAACGTAAAGGCGGTGAGGATGGAGAGCTCGATCGTTTCGATGACGGTCTTCCCGGTGACCGGGCACGCCCCCGTTGCGAATCCTTGGGTCTCGTAATATGAAACCGTCTCGGAGGTTGCGCCCGAAATCGTTACCGTCCCGTAGAAATTCAGAATAGTGCCGGTACTCGGAAGCGTGAACGATTCCGGCGTCGTTGGGGTGTTGTTTGAGAGCGTAAAGGAATATGCCGTTGGGCTCGCACTCGGATTTGGCGTCGGAATCGCCCCGGCGCCGCCGACAGACCCAGGGCCGCAGGCCAACGTCGCCGATCCGCCGATCGCAACGAGTGATTGGGTGAGAACCTTTGTTACTCGTGCAAGTTTATTTGAGCTCATAGCGATCGGCGGTTGCCGCTCGCTCGGAGGATATCCTGCCTACCTCAGAACGGCGATCGCTGCGGTGCCGCAAATCAACGCACCGAGAGCGATTGAATCGACCTGTTTGAGCGCGCTGCCGAGCGAACTGCCGCGCATACAGCGTGAGAAGAGGCGCAGAGCCAGAGAACAGCCGAGGATAGCCGCCGTGCTGAAAAGACGGGGCACGCTCGCTTCGTAGAGCGTTGCGAGCGCGGCGAGGCTGAGTGCAAGGCTGCAGATCGCCTCGATCGTCGGCAACGGAGCGCGCCAGGGAACGGCGGCGCGGCAACAGCCGAGAAAAACACAGCCGATCTTCCCGACGGCGTAATAAAACAACAGACTCGCGAGAAAAATTGCAACGAGCGCGGTGCGGTCGACGCTGTGCGGTATGAAGACGAGGAGCACGAAAAACGATCCGGCAGAGCCGATGAGTGCGCCCTTCGCCGAAAATTCATTCCGAAGGTCCGTGCGTTCCGCCGCTGCATCGATGGCGGAGCGAGCAATGAGCCCGATGCTCCCAAAGAGGAGCGGCACGTACGCGAGGGCGAGGCTCCACAAGATATTTGCGCAGTAGCGCTCGTATGCGAACGCGAGAAGCGGCGGGCATAAAAGGATTGCGGCAAGGCGCGTACGGCGCGCCACTCGTCCCTCGAACTGCATAGGTGGTGGCGGCCGCGGTTCGTTTGGGAAGGGTGCGATGCCTGCATTGCCAAAACCTCTCATCGATGATCGCGTTGGTCGCCGTTACGCTACTGTGCGGCGCCGCGTGTGGTGCGCTCCTCGGCGCGCAGTGGGCAGCGCCGTTTGCCGTGGTGACGCCGCTGACGCTCTTTCCGCTCTTTTACGCCTATCGGTTCAAACGCCGCAGCATCTGCGTATGGCTTACGGTTGCCTATACGGCTGCGCAATTGCTCGTCGGGCTGCGGTGGGTCTACCTGGGCGCCGTCGCGCACCAAGGGCCGGGCGTCTATTATACCTCGGCGATCGCGTTGCTCTATGAGTGCATTCCGTGTGCGCTCGTAGGATTTGCTGCATCGTTCTTCGCAAAGCGCTCCGCTTGGCGGTGGTGCGTTGCAATCGCGAGCCTCTGGACGCTCGGCGAATACTGGCGAGCGAACTCCTCACTCGGCGTTCCGTACGTCCAGGTGGGGCACGCGCTCGTCGATACGCCCTTCGTCGCGATCGCGCGCATCGGGGGCACGGAGATACTCACGTTCGCGTGCGTGCTCGCAGCCGCCGCGCTCTTCGAAGCGTCGCGGGGCGCGCTGCGGTGGCGCGTTTTCGGTTGGACGCTCTGCGTCGCCGTCATTCTCCTCTGTGCGGTTGCGTTCGACAAACCGATTCCGGTAACGAAGCCCGGTTTCGGCGCCGCCGTCTTTCAGTTCGGACAGGTCGGCGCGGCCGGCAACCTGCAAAAATATCTCGCGTCGTTCCAGCGATTGCAGCTCGGGCGCGGTTTCGCCGTCTGGCCCGAATCCGATCTGAATTTGGGGCCTGGAACAACGTTGAAAACAATCCGTGCCGCCGTGCGTGCGCGCGGCATTCCCCTGCTGGCGGGGGGAATCGTCACCGACGCGACTGGGACGCACGATGCACTGATGTTCTTCGGGAGCGACGGCCGCATCGGCGGGTACTACGCGAAGCGCCATCTCGTGCCGTTCGGAGAGTACGTCCCGCTGCCCGCGCTCGCGCATTATCTCATTCCCGTTGCGCTGACGCGGTCGTTACCAAATCTCTCTCCCGGCCTGGGCCCCACGACGTTCGTGGCCGGCAATCATATCGTCGGGCCGCTCATTTGCTACGATGCGTCATTCCCGGCGCTCGCGCGCGACGAGGTGGTCGCCGGCGCGAACGTCCTCGTTGCCGCGACCAACGACGCCTGGTTCGCGCACGCACCCGGCCCGTGGGAGCTCGAGCAGAGCGCACGTTTGGTTGCGATCGAGACCGGGACGCCGATGGTCTTGGCGGGGACGGTCGGGCCGTCGGGCGTGATCGGCGCCGATGGGCGCTGGACGGGAAGGTTGCCCGTTCGCTCCTCGGCGCGCGCGGTGTTTACGGTGCCGCCCGCCCGCGCGACCCTCTACGACGCATTCGGCGACGCGCCGCCGTTGGTCGCGATTGCGTTCCTATTATTGCTCGCGGCAACCGAGTGGCGCCGAGTGCGGCGTTGTCAGCCCGAGTAGCGCGTTGTCAGCCCGAGTAGCGCGTTGTCAGCCCGAGTAGCGCGAAGCGAGTATCGAGGGCGCGGTGTCAGCCCGAGTAGCGCGAAGCGCGTATCGAGGGCGCATTGTCAGCCCGAGTAGCGCGAAGCGCGTATCGAGGGCACATTGTCAGCCCGAGTAGCGCGAAGCGCGTATCGAGGGCACATTGTCAGCCCGAGTAGCGCGAAGCGCGTATCGAGGGCGGTTCGCGGGCCGCCTCGATACGCTGCCTTCGGCAGCTACTCGGCGTGACAGATTGCCGCCTCGATACGGGCGCTGACGCGCCCTACTCGGCGTGACAATTTGCGCCCTACTCGGCGTGACAGATCGCCGCCTCGATACGGGCGCTGACGCGCCCTACTCGGCGTGACAACACCTACTCGGCGTGACCGGGGCGCTAGAACGTAACCGTCGTGCCGCGCGTCGCGACTTGCGCGCTCCACTTGAGCTCTTGGCGCACCTCGGCGGCGAGCGCCGCCGCCGATGCCGGTTCGCCGTGCACCGCGTAGAGCTGCGGAGTGCCGGTGCAGGTATGCAGCCAGCGCAGCAGCCCGGCGCGGTCGGCATGCGCGCTGAAGCCTTTAAGCGCGACGATGCTCGCGCGCACCGGCAGCGCGTCGCCGTAGATGCGAACCGTTTTCGCCCCGTGCTCGAGCACATTCCCAAGCGTCCCCACGCTCTGATAGCCGCAGAGAATAATCGTCGCGCGCGGATCGCTGAGATGGTTGTGCAGATGGTGCAGAATGCGCCCGCCGCTCGCCATGCCGCTCGCCGAGATCACCACGAAATTGCCGGGCATCGCATTGAGCGCCTTCGATTCGTCGGTGCTACGATGTTCGGTGAAATGGTGAATCCCGAACGGCGTGCTCGGGCTATCGCCGACGATGTCGCGGCGTTCGCCGCCGAAGCGTTCGAAGAGCGCATCGACTTTTTCCGCCATCGGGCTATCGAGATGGATCGCGAGATTGGCGATCGCGGGATCTTGGTGCTGCAACTGCGCGATCGCGTAGAGAATATCTTGCGTGCGCTCGACCGCGAACGCGGGAATGACGATCGCGCCGCCGCGTGCGATTCCGGCGCGCAGCGCATCACCGAGCGCCGCGATGCTCTCCGCTGGGTGCTCGCGGTCGCCGTAGGTCGATTCGCAGCAGATGATATCGGCGGCACCGATCGGCGACGGGTCGGCGAGCAGCGGACGCCCATAGCGGCCGAGGTCGCCGGAGAAGAGCACCTGCTTTCCTTCGACTGCGAGATGCACGAACGCCGAACCCAAAATGTGTCCGGCGTTGCTATAACGCGCCGAGCAGATCCCGGCGACCGAAAACTCGCGCTCGTATTCGACCGGCTCCATTTTGCGTAGCGTGCGCGCGACGTCGCGATCGTCGTAGAACGGTGCGGGCGCATGCGGTTGTTCGTGCCCGTGGCCGCGCTCGCTAAGTTCCTGTTGCAGGTGCGCGGCATCTTCGAGCACGATCTCGGCGATCGCCGCCGTCGCCGGCGTGCAATAGATCGGGCCGTCGAAGCCGTCTTTCACGAGTTTGGGAAGATAGCCGGTGTGGTCGAGATGTCCGTGCGTGATCACGACCGCGTCGATCTCCTCGGCATCGACGGGGAGCTTCGCATCGTTGAGTGCGCGCACGTCGGCGGTTCCCTGGAAGAGCCCGCAATCGACGAAAAAGCGTTTCCCGCCGACGGTGACGAGATGTTTGCTGCCGGTGACGGTTCCCGCCGCTCCGACGAAGGTGATCTCAGCCACGAACTTCCTCCAAACGCTGATGCAGTGCGGAAAAATTGCCGGTACGATTGAACGCGACCGAACTCGGCAGCGATTCTTTGCGATAGTAATCGAGGCAGGTATCGACGAGTTTCTCCGGGTCGGAGTTGGTGAAGATCGTCGAGCCGGTCTCTTTTTTCACTAAGTCGGCGATCTTTGGGAGATCGTTGGAGATGCCGCCGGAATCGGTGAGGATGCCGATGAGCTTGCCTTCATCGTAGGCGATGCAAAACTCGCCGAGCGTTCCACTTCGCCCGCCGACGAAAAGGACGAAATCGGAGCTATGAATGTTGTGCGTCTCACGCCCCATCAATCCCGAGCCGGTAAAAACGATGGTGGTGTACGGCTGTAACGGAGAACCGTAGACGTTCACGTGCTCTTCGCGCGAGAGTGCCGGCGAGACCCCGAGGCTCGCTCCTCCCTCCTCGTGCGCACCGAGCGTCGCTGCGTGCGGCAGCCCCGGGCATGCGCCCGTGACGATGGTGCAGCCGCGCTGGGCGATGCGCCTCCCGAGGCGTCGCGCGCGGTCGAGCTGTTCGGCGGTCAAAATACCGCCGGCGGAACCCATAACGCCGATCTGTATCTTCATGTTCTCAGTCTTCGGCGCAAGAGTACGGAGCGCCCGGTGCCGAAGCAACCACTCATGGCACAAGAACGCGATCGTCTCGATGTCGATGTCCTCTTCGTGGGCGCAGGGCCCGCCTCTCTCGCCGGTGCGATCCGGCTCGGCCAACTCGCCGCCGAGCAGAAGCAAGCGCTCGAAATCCTCGTGATCGAAAAGGGCGGCGATATCGGCAGCCACGGCATCTCCGGCGCCGTGATGGACCCCAAGGGAATCGGCGAATTACTTCCCGATTGGCTGCAACGCGGTGCGCCGGTGGAATCGCCGGTGACCAGCGACGAACTCTGGTTGCTCACCGCGGGCGGAAAAATTAAGGCACCGTTCACGCCGCCGCCGCTCAACAATCACGGCAAATATGTAACGAGCTTGCAGAAGATGGCGAAATGGCTCGGCGAGCAGGCCGAGGCCGCAGGCGCACAGGTCTTCGCTGAGTTTCCCGGGCAGGAGTTGCTCTGGGAGGGCGACCGCGTCGTCGGCGTGCGCACCGGCGATAAAGGTGTCGCGCACGACGGCTCGCACAAAGCAAACTACGAACCCGGCGCGGATATCTACGCGAAGGTCGTCGTACTCGGTGAAGGCGTGCGCGGAACGCTCGCCAAGCAGGCGATTGCAAAACTCCATCTCGACGCCGGCAAAGAGCCGCAGGTCTACGCCGCGGGCGTGAAAGAGCTCTGGAAACTGCCCGCCGGGCGCTTTGCCGCCGGCGCGGTCATCCACACGCTGGGCTATCCGCTCGCTCCCGATACCTTCGGTGGCGGATTCATCTACGGCATGGCCGACGACGTGCTCGATATCGGTCACGTCACCGGGCTCGACGCGAAGAACCCGACGAGCGATCCGCACAACGAATTGCAACGCATGAAGCAGCATCCGGCGATCGCCGCATTGCTCGCCGATGGAAAACTCATCCGCTACGGCGCGAAGGCGATTCCCGAGGGCGGTTTCTTCGCGATGCCGCGCCCGTACGCCGATGGACTGCTTCTTACCGGCGATTCCGCCGGCTTCCTCAACGGTATGCGTTTGAAAGGCATCCATCTCGCGATAAAGTCGGGCATGCTCGCCGCCGAAACGATCTTCGCTGCGGTGCAAGCCGACCGTTACGACGCACAGCAGTTAAGCGGCTTCGTCGAACGCTTCCAATCGTCGTGGGCGTACGAAGAGATGCGTTCGGCGCGCAACTTCCATCAAGGCTTCGAACACGGCATGTGGGCCGGGATGTTCAATGCCGGTCTCTCCACCGTTACCGGCGGTCGCGCGTTCGGCTTCATCGAAAAACTCGGCGCGGTCGCCGGGCACGAACGCATGGAGAAACGCGGCTATCAAGCCGATCCGTCGCCGCGCGCGAATCTCGATAACGTGTTGACGTTCGATAAACTCACCGACGTCTTCAATTCGGGCACGATGCACGACGAAGACCAGCCCTGCCATCTTCATGTCGCCGACACGAACATCTGTCGCGATCGTTGTACGGTAGAGTACGGCAACCCATGCGGTTATTTCTGTCCGGCCGCGGTCTACGAACCGCTCTTCGAAAAGAAGGACGGCAAATTCGAAGGGCGTCTGCAGATCAATTTTACGAACTGCGTCCATTGCAAGACCTGCGATATCGCCGATCCGTATCAAATCATCACATGGGTGCCGCCGCAGGGCGGGGAAGGCCCCGTTTACACGGGGATGTAGGCGATGAATTCACTAAACGAACGCGGCGAGATCGTCGTCATCGGCGCCGGGCTCATCGGGTTGAGCCTCGCCTTCGAACTCCGTCGTCGCGGCGCGCGCGTCGCCGTCTTCGATCGTTTCGAACCGGCGAAAGCCGCTTCGTGGGCGGCCGCCGGCATGCTCGCGGCGCGCACCGAAGAGATCGCCGACGAACCGATGCGCGTGCTCTGTAACGATGCGCTCGAAAGTTTCCCCACGTTCGTCGATGCAGTGCGCGAAGCGAGTGCGATCGATCCGCAACTGCGTCGCGACGGCATCGTGCAGGCGGCGTTCGACGAAGCGGCGCTGGCACGGCTGCAGGCGCGCGCGCGCGCACTCGCAGCCGAAGGCGTCGGGCACACGCTGCTCGACGCACGCGAAGCATTGCAGCTCGAGCCCGCGCTTGCAAGCGGCGTCCTCGGTGCCCTGCTCACGCACGACGAAGGCAGCGTCGACAATCGATTGCTCGGGCGCGCGCTTCTCGCGGCGCTCGCGCGCATGCACGTGCAGGTCGCGACGAGCGAAGAGATCGAGTTAGAATTCGATGCGCGCCGCGTCTGCGGCGTGCGCACGCGCTGGGGCTTTCGCCCGGCGGAGATCGTCGTCAACGCCGCCGGCGCATGGGCGCCGCATCTCGCCGGAGTTCCCGACGAGTGCCGCCCCCCGGTCGAGCCGGTGAAGGGCGAGATGCTCGCACTCGCGATGCCGCACGATTTTGTTCGTCACACGATCTGGCTGGGCGGCTGTTACGTCGTTCCGCGAACCGATGGGCGCCTGCTCGTCGGAGCGACCGGCGAGCGCGTCGGTTTCGACCATCGCATCACGGCGGGCGGTCAACGGCAACTCCTCGATCGCGTGCTCGCCGGGGCGCCGAGCCTCGCCGGCTTCTCGTTGGTCGAGCAATGGTCGGGGCTGCGCCCCGGAACTCCCGACGAACGCCCGATTCTCGGCCGGACGCCGCGCGACGGCTACCTGCTTGCGACCGGGCACTACCGCAACGGCGTGTTGCTCTGCGCGCGGACGGCGGAACTGCTCGCCGACGAGATCGAACGCGGCACGCCGATCGACCCCGCCTTCTCGCTCGCCCGATTCTCGAACAACGAGGCCGCCGTCGGCGCGTGAGGGTGGAGATCAACGGCGAGCGGCGCGAGCTCGCCGCCGCCGAAGCGACGCTCGCCGAGGTGCTGGCGACGCTCGGGATCGAGGCGAACGGCGTCGCCGTCGCCTGTAACGACCGCGTCGTGCGGCGCGGCCAGTACGCGCAGCAGCGTATCGCCGAGGGCGACCGCATCGAGATCGTCCGAGCCGTCGCCGGTGGGTAGGTGCCGCCGGGGCGACCTTAGCTGGATGTAGGTTGCTTCGCGCGGTGGAAGATAGGGCGGTGATGCAAAGCTTCGAAGATAGCCCGCTCCGCATCGGAGCCTACGAATTTCGTTCGCGCTTGATCGTCGGCACGGGAAAGTATCCCTCGATGGAAGCGATGCAGGCGGCGCACGCGGCGAGCGGTGCGGAGATGGTGACGGTGGCGATCCGGCGCGTCAATCTCGGCGAGAAAGGCGGCTCGCTGCTCGACTACATCGATCGTTCGAAGATGACGATTCTTCCGAATACCGCAGGCTGTTTCAACGCGCGCGATGCCGTCGCCACCGCGCAGCTCGCGCGCGAATTGCTCGAGACCGATCTCATCAAACTCGAAGTAATCGGCGACACGCAAACGCTCCATCCCGACACGCGCGAAACGCTCGTTGCCGCCGAACAGCTCGTCGCCGACGGATTCACGGTGCTGCCGTATATCGGCGACGATCCGGTTGCGTGCGCGCAACTCGAAGCGCTCGGCTGCGCGGCGGTGATGCCGCTCGCCGCACCGATCGGCAGCGGCTTGGGCATCTGCAATCCCTACACGATTCGCATCATCAAGGAACGCGCGGGCGTTCCAGTGATCGTCGATGCTGGAGTCGGTACGGCCTCCGATGCCGCCGTCGCGATGGAACTCGGCGTCGATGCGTTGCTGATGAATACGGGCATCGCCGTCGCGCAGAACCCGGTTGCGATGGCCGAAGCGATGGCGCTTGCAACGCGTGCGGGGCGGCTCGCGTTTCTCTCCGGGCGGATGGAGAAGCGGTTATACGCCAATGCTTCCAGCCCGTTGCAGGGGTTGATCGGCAGCACGATCGCCTAGCCGCTGCGTTGTCACGCCGAGTAGCCGCTGCGCTGTCACGCCGAGTAGCCGCTGCAAGCGGCGTATCGAGGCGTGTTTTTTTGCTGCGCGGGCCCTCGATACGCGCTTCGCGCTACTCGGGCTGACAATCATTGCAACGCGGAGTAGCGAGGTTCTGTCACGCCGAGTAGCCGCTGCAAGCGGCGTATCGAGGCGTGTTTTTTTGCTGCGTGGGCCCTCGATACGCGCTTCGCGCTACTCGGGCTGACAATCATTGCAACGCGGAGTAGCGAGGTTCTGTCACGCCGAGTAGCCGCTGCAAGCGGCGTATCGAGGCGTGTTTTTTTTGGTGCGTGGGCCCTCGATACGCGCTTCGCGCTACTCGGGCTGACAGAGCGCCCTCGATACGCGCTTCGCGCTACTCGGGCTGACAGCGCGGGCCCTCGATACGGTGGCTTCGCCACCTACTCGGGCTGACAGCGGGCCCTCGATACGCGCTTCGCGCTACTCGGGCTGACAGCGCGGGCCCTCGATACGCGCTTCGCGCGACTCGGGCTGACAGAGCGCCCTCGATACGGTGGCTTCGCCACCTACTCGGGCTGACAGCGGGCCCTCGATACGCGCTTCGCGCTACTCGGGCTGACAAATCCGCGCGCTACTCGGGCTGACAAATCGGCGGTGACTAACGGCGATGCGCTACCACGAACCAGTGTACCGCTCCGCTGAGCGGCGCGCGTTCGTGCGCCCAGGCTCCGACGATTTCGTCGACCTCGACCTCGCGGAGATCCGCGATCGCGAAGCGCTCGTCGAGAACGCCGCGCAGCGTCGCTTCATCGAAGTAACTATGGGCGACGCCGCGTTCGTCGCCTTCGGTGGGGGCGAACGTCGCGGGGCCAAGCCGCGTGCCAGTGCCGAAGCGCGCATCGCGTTGCGAACCGAAGGTCGCGAGGAAAGGCGCCCCGGCGGCGAGCCCTCGGGCGATCTCGGCGAGAAGCGCGGCGATCTCGTCGGGGGTGCCGTGCAACAGCGTATGCGTAGAGAGCGCCGCCGCCGCCCCGTTCGCCGGGGCGAGCTCCGAGCTGAAATGAACGATCTCGAAGCCTGCCGCCTCGAGCGCGCGGTGGTTGCGCCCGCTCCCATGCCCGATCTCGATCACCCGCGCTCCGCGCGGAAGGCGCGCGATGAGTTCGCGAGCGAGCGGGTGTGCGGCGCGCAAGATGTCGGCGAGATTTGCGGAAGAGTCGGTCATGCTAGCCGAAGCGCTCATTATCGTTGTGGGCGGCGATGACCTCGCATACGAAGTCTGCGCGGAGATTCTCAAGACGCGCGGGCATGAGGTTGCGCTCGTTTGGAAGCATGACGACGAACGCGCCGACCGGCGCTTTACCCAGATGGCGGAGCGTCTTGCCGAGCAATACCGCAAGAACTTCCGCCTCATTCACGCCGATGCAACCGACGCCGACGCCTTGCGTCAGGCCGGCCTCAAGGGTAAGGACGATCCCCATCTCGGGCACCGGTTTTTTGCACTGGTGGCGGTCTCGCCGAGCGATCGCCTCAACCTCCGCATCGCACTCGCCGCCCGCGATATCAACGATACCGTGCGCGTTACGATCCGGCAGTTCAACCCACTGCTCGGACAAAAAATTCAGGAAGGGTTGCGAGAGAACTGCACGGCGATCTCGCCGGCCGCTCACGCCGCCGCGACCTATGCCGCCGCAGCGATCGATCCATCCTGCCGCTACGCAATGCCGTTCCCGACGCTGGAAACGCTCGCCGAGCGGCGTTCGCATCCGCAATCGACGATGGATGAAGCCGACGAAGTCGGCGAGATGCGCACCTCGGGGCTCTTCGGTTTCTCGGAGCGAACGGCGGCCGCGTTCGGTGTCGTCGGCCTCAATATCGATCAGGCCGAGCGTCGAATCAACGCGCGCATCGTCTCGGTGAACGGAGAGCATCCCTATCTCTGCGCCGGCGAGAATTCTGCATCGAACGCCGCACTGATCGCGCGAAAACTCCAACCCGAGGATGCTCTCGTCGTCTTCGGGGCGATGCGTGCGCTCAAACGCAGGGCTGCTGAATTTCGCGAACGTCGCCCGTGGCGACTCAACGAAAGGCTGCGCGGCGCCATCAACGATATTGCGACCGGCATTCGCCGCACCGAACCGATCCTGCGCACCGTAACGATCGTCAGCCTTGCCTTGTTCGTCTGCTTCTCAATCTTTTTTAGCTTCGTTCTCAAACTCAATCCGCTCGTCGCCGTCTACTACGTCGTCACGACGATGACGACCGTCGGATATGGCGATATCACTCCGTGCGTGAATTGCGCCACCGGCCCGATCGCGTTTCCAACTGCGCTCGCGCTCTCGGTCTCCATGTTGGCGATGTTTACGGGCATATTCGTTTTTGCCGTCTTTACGGCAACGATCACCTCGACGCTCAATGCCGCGCAAATTCGCCGTCTGCGCGGATTACGGCAGATCCACCGTTCGGGGCACATCATCGTCTGCGGCTCGGGGAACGTCGGCTCGCTGGTCATCGACTACCTACGCGAACTCGGCGAAGAGGTGGTCGTGATCGAAAAAAATCCCGATACGATGTTGGTCGAACTCGCTCGCGATCACAAAGTCGATCTCCTCACCGGCGACGTCACCAACGATGAGACGATCGCATTTAGCTCTCCGGAGCGCGCGAAAGCGCTCGTCGGGGTTACTAACAGCGATACCGGCAATCTCGAGGCGGCTTTGGGCGCGCGCTCGCGCTCGCCCGCCGAATCGCCGCTGCACGTCGTCTTGCGCGTCGACGACCGCTCGTTCGGGGAATCGATCCAGCGACACTTCGGCATCGCGTCGTTTTCAACGAGCGAATTGACCGCGGCGACGATCGCCGGGCTCGCTCGTTTCGAATCGACGCGCGGGCGTTTTCAGGTGCCGCGCCCCGATGGATCGGGGCTCGCTACCTATCAGCTCGCCGAGCGCCTACAAGGCGACGAGAATCTTCCCCCGCCCTCGTCGCCCGATCTCATCGCACGCGGCGAATCGGTTCGCTGGGTTCCGCTTTTTGTCTGGCGAGAGTCCGCCCGGGGCAAGGGAATGGCGCTCTCCATCCACAACTTTCGCGGGGAGGTCGAACCGGGCGACCGGCTCCTCTTCATGGTACCCCTCGATCAGTTTGTCGTAGGGGTAGGAAAGGATAGTGGATGATCGGAGTCGGCGACACGTTGCCGGAGGTGACGCTCCTCGATGATGAAGGCCGGACGGTTCATACCGCGGGCCTGCTTGGCGCTCCCCTCGTTCTGTATTTTTACCCCAAAGACGATACCCCGGGCTGCACCAGCGAGGCCTCGCAGTTCCGCGATCTCTATCGTTCCTTCGAACGCAAAGGCGCCCACATCGTCGGCGTCTCGCGCGATTCGGTCGCCTCGCACCAAAAATTTAAGGCGAAATTCAAAATCCCGTTTGCATTGCTCTCCGATACGGAGTCGGAGCTCTGCAATGCCTGCGGGGTGCTGATTGAAAAAAACATGTACGGCAAGAAAAGTGTCGGCGTCGCTCGCGCGACGTTTCTTTTCGACGAGCACGGGAAGGTCGTCGCAGCTTGGCCGAAAGTCTCCGTCGATGGACACGCGGAAGAAGTGCTGGCGGCGATATCGTGACCGACGATAGCCTGCGCTTACGTATTTTGGGCTCGAGCGATTCCGTTCCGCGCGCTTGGCGTGCCTGCAGTTGCTATTTGCTGCAGAGTAACGAGACGTCGATCATCATGGATTTCGGCACGGGCGCGCTACCGCGGTTGCGGGGCGCGGTCGCGTATCCCAAGATCGATGCGATGTTGATCTCGCACATGCATGCCGACCACTTCGTCGATCTCATTCCATTGCGGTACGGTCTGAAGTACGGCCCGGAATTTCGCGAAGAACGACTGCCGCTCTGGTTGCCGCCCAACGGCACCGAGATGCTGCGCGCGCTCTGCGGCGCGTTTGCTTCCGAGGGGCCGGGCGATTTCCTCGATGACGTCTTCGACGTCCAAGAATATAACCCGGAGCAGCCGTTGCATATCAACGACATGTGCATCACCTTCACGAAGACGATCCACTATATCGATTGTTATGCCATGCGCGTTGAAGTCGACGATCGCGTTCTCACGTACTCCGCCGATACCGCGCCTTGCGACCGAGTTATCAAGCACGCCGAAGACTGCGATGTTTTTATCTGCGAAGCGACGCTTGGGCTCACGCCCGAGAAAGGGATGCGCGGCCACGCGACCGCCGCCGAGGCCGCCGAGATGGCCGAGCGGGCGGGAGCGCGGCATCTCCTACTCACGCATTACGGAAGCAAGGTGAATCCCGACGATATGCACGATGCCGCAGCGCGCGTCTTCGGCGGCCGCGTCACCATCGCCGACGACGGGAACGAATTCAGCGTCTAACTAGTTTTCGGTCTTCGCGTCACCGCGCGGCAGCGAAAAAGCGATGAGCGCGTTGATCGGTGCGAGCCCGCGGCTCACCACCGCGTAGGGCGTCACCTGTAAGCCGAGCGCTTCGAGCCGCGCCTTTGCGGCGATCAACTCGGTTGCATTGGTGATGACGTCCTCCAACAACAGCGCGTGCTGCCCCGGTGCGTAAGCGCCTTCGACGTACTCATCGGGGAAGGCGCCGTACCCTTTGGGTTGTTTGCGGACGGCAAGCATCGGCAGTCCGGTGAGCTGGGAGACTGCCGTTGCGATGACGACGCCGCCGAGTTCGGTGCCGCCGATGACATCGGGGCGCAAGTGCGCGATAACGGGAGTGAAGAGCCGCGCGATGCGGCGCAGCACGACCGGGTCGCTAAAGAGGCGGAACTTGTCGATGTAATAATCGCTGCGCACGCCGCCCGAGAGTTGGTAATCCCCTCGGGTCAGCGCGCGTTCGACGATGATCTTGCGCAACCAGGCGATATCGCCCGGCGGCACGACCGATTCGCCGGGATGCCCTAAATGCTCCATTGCCATGCGTTCCAGCTTTCGACCACATGATTGGGGGCGAAGCCCTTGAACGAAGTGCTGATCGGTTCCATCTGGCGTTCGTAGTAGAGGTAAATAATCGGTACGTCGGTTGCCAGGAGTTGCTGGATCTTCGCGTAGGCTTTCTTCCGCGTCGCGCGATCGTAGGAAGTGAGGGCGATTTTTTGCAGCGCCTCCATCTGCGGATTGCAGTAGCGTGAGTAGTTGTATCCCATCGGTGCAACGTTCGCACAGGTCGTCTGCGTCGAATCGTCGGGGTCGATACCGGCATACCACCCGGCTAAGGCGAGATCGAATTTCCCGCCCTGGAGGATGCCGCCAACGCTGGCCGGCGCGAAAAGGACGTCCCCGGCGAAGTATTTCACCTGGACTTTAATGCCGACTTTGCGCAGCATCGCTTGGATGATGACGCTCTTCTTGACGCGCGTTGCATTGGAGTTATCGGTGACGAGAACGAGTTCGAGTTGCTGCCCGTTCTTGACGCGGATGCCGCCCGGGCCGACCTTCCAACCGGCGGCGTCGAGCAGCGCGCGTGCCTTTGCCGGGTCGTAAGAGATCGCTTTCACGTGAGGATCGTACGACCACATAAAGGGTGGCGTATCGGAGAGTGCCTTCTGCTCTTGCCCGAAGGTGAGCGTGTCGATGATGCGTTGCTTGTCGATCGCGGCAGCGACGGCTTGCCGGACGCGCAGGCTCTTCAGGAACGGGCGCTGCGTGTTGACGTAGATGCCCGAGAAGCCGTTCGCGCTCATCCAGCGGATATCGATCCCCGGAATCGTTTTGATGACCGGATAATTGCTGATCGAGGCCTGGAACATCCAGTCGATATTGTGCGTGCGCAGCAAATTGATCGTCGTATTTTCGTCGGGAATAATACGAATGGTGATTTTCTTTAACTTCGGCTTGCCGAGAAAAAAGTTATCGTTGCGCAGCAAGGTAATATGATCGCCGTGGACCCATTCGGCGAACCGGAAGGGCCCGTCGCTCACGGTCGGCTCGCTGTTGAACGGAACGGTATTAATGTTGGGGTATTGAGCGAGCACGTGTGCCGGGGCGATGAAATACGGTTGATCGCTATTGGTGAAGAAGGTATCGACAAAGGGTGCGAACGGTTTCTTGAGATGTACGACGACCGTGTAGGGGTTGGGGGTAGCGATCGAAGCGATATCGGTATATCCGTGACGCGAGATCACGTCGTTGTTGGGGTTCATAATCGCTTTCCAGGAAAAAACGACGTCGGCTGCAGTAACCGGTTTCCCGTCGGTCCACTTGGCGTCGGTGCGCAAGTGATAGGTTATCGTCAACCCGTGGTCGGTGATGCCGCCGTTATGCAGCGTCGGTACGGCCGACGCGAGCATCGGTTGCATTTTGCCCTTGGAATCGGGAACGATGAGCGGTTCGAACATCAGCGCATCGACTAACACGTCGGTGGTATTGGAATTGAGAAGCGGGTTGAGGTTCTTGACGTCGCTTTGAACCGCTATGCGCAGGTGCCCGGGCTCGACGCCGGCGCCGACGGCGTTCTGCGATCCCGATTTCGAGCAGGCAACGACGAGAGTAAGGAGCAGCGCTCCCGAGAGCAAGCGTTTCAACAACGGCGGATCCTCCGAGTGTAAGGCGATAAATGGCTGACGAAGGCGATTAGGTGGTGGTACCGGCGGGAACGCGCCCAGGAGGCGCCGGGTCGTACCGTTCGTGACTCCATCGATAGGTTCCCAACCCCTGGGTGGCGGTGCGCAGTTCGGTAATATAGCGGGCGAGCTCGACGAGCGGAACGTCGGCTTCGACGATCTCGCGCCCCTCGCGGTCGCTTGGTTTCATTCCGAGAATCTGCCCGCGTTTCGCGGTAAGCTGCCCGATGACCGTTGCGGTAAAGTGCGCGGGAATCGTCACTTCGACGCGAGCGATCGGTTCGAGGATAACCGGCTTGCACTTCGGCAACGCTTCGCGGACCGCCATGCTCGCGGCGGTGCGAAAGGACTGCTCGCTCGAATCGACATCGTGATACTGCCCGTCGAAGAGCGTTACGTGCAGATCGGTGACCGGATAACCGCTGCTCCCGCGGGCGAGCGCTTCGCGTACGCCCTTCTCGACGGCGGGAATGAATTGCTTGGGAACGACGCCGCCGACGATCTCGTCGTCGAAGAGCAGCCCGCTGCCGCGCGGACGCGGTCGAAAACGAATATGCACGTCGGCAAACTGTCCGTGCCCGCCGGTCTGATGCTTGTAGCGTGAATGAATTTCGGTTCCCGCAGAGATCGTCTCGAGATAGGGCACCGCCGGCGGCGCAACGTCGATCTCCACCCGGTGCTTGCGGGCGAGGCGTTCGACTGCGATGCCGACGTGCTGCTCTCCGCAGCCCAGGAGCAGTTGCTCGCCGGTAAATTGAGCGCGCGCGAGTTGGAGCGAGGGGTCTTCCTCTATGATCCGCGCGAGCATCTGCGATATCTTGGCTTCGTCGATGCGTTCCTTCGGCTTGATGGCGACCGCGAAGACCGGAGGCGAGAACTCGATCGGCGGTAGCGGTTTTACCGTTGGGGCGCCGGCGAGCGTCGTGCCGGTCGTTACCCCTTCGAGCCGCGCGATGGCGACGATGCTACCCGGCCCGGCGCTACTTAACGGTTCGCTTTTCTTCCCGAAGAGCCGATAGAGCCCACCGACGCGGATCCGTTCGCCGGTGCGTAGATCGGTAATGGTCGCATCGCCGGTCAGCGTGCCGTCGTGAATGCGCGCGACGGAGAGTTTGCCCGATTGCGGGTGAACGATCGTCTTGATGACCTGCGCGCGCAGCGGGGCCTGCGCGTCGCCGACCGGTGCCGGAAACCAGCGCTCGATCGCTCGGAGCAGCGCGGCGACGCCGTACCCGTGAATGCCGGCAGCGACGAGTACCGGGACGATTTGGTCGTGCGAGCATTCGTCGCAGAGATTGCGATCGATCTCGTCGGCCTGCGGTTCGACATCGTCGAGGAGCTCTTGCATGAGCGCATCGTCGAAATCGGCCATCGCTTCGAGAAGCGTTCGGCGAGCTTGGCGAGCGGGGAGTTCGAGCGCAGGTTCGATCGCCTCGGCGCGTTCGCCATCGGCGGAGAAGCGAGCGGCCTGCATCGTGGCGAGGTCGATATAGCCGACGAGCGTATCGTCGCGGCTGATCGGCAGTTGCTCGGCAACGAGGTGACGCCCGTAGAGACGCTGCAATTCGGCGAGCGTTGCATCGAACTCGGCGCCGGGCCGATCGAGCTTGTCGATGACCACGATATGCGGCAAACGAAGGCGTTCGATCTCCTCAACGAGCGCATGCGTGAGTGCGATGCGCGACGGGTCGGCTTCGACGACGATGACGGCGGCATCGACGCCGCGCAGTGCGGCGCGCGTCTCTTCGAAGAAATCGATGAAGCCGGGCGTGTCGACGAGATTGATCTCGATCGCATCGTGCGTCGCACGTGCGAAACCGACGCAGGTCGATTGTGCGTGGGCGATATCTTCGGGCTCGCTATCGGTCGTCGTCGACCCGTCGCTTACCGAACCTCGTCGCGCGACCGCTCCGCATGCGTACAACAACGCTTCGAGCAACGTCGTCTTGCCCGAATGATGGGGGCCGACGAATGCGACGTTGCGAATGCGCGGATGTTCGGACATGAGAGCCCTCCTTGCGCCGAATCTACCGGCGTTTTGACTTTTTCGCCGTGGCGGTTTTCTTTACGACGGTTTTTTTCGCGATCGCCTTCGCGACCGGGCGCGCGGCGGCTTTCTTTGCGACGGGTTTCGCCGGTGCGGTCTTCTTCGCCGGAGCGGTTTTCTTTACCGGAGCGGCTTTCTTCGCCGGAGCGGCTTTCTTCGCCGGAGCGGCTTTCTTCGCCGGAGCGGCTTTCGCCGAAGCGGCTTTCGCCGGAGCGACTTTTTTCGCCGGAGCGGCTTTCGCCGGAGCGACTTTTTTCGCCGGAGCGGCTTTCGCCGGAGCGGCTTTCTTTACCGGAGCGGCTTTCTTCGCCGGAGCGGCTTTCGCCGCGGGCTTCGCTGCCGCGGTTTTCGCCGCGGGCTTCGCTGCCGCGGTTTTCGCCGCGGGCTTCGCTGCCGCGGTTTTCTTTACCACGGGAGCAACTTTTTTCACCGCAGGTTTCGCGGCGGGCTTTGCCGCCGGTTTCGTTGCGGGGGCTTTCGGTTGGGGCGGCGGCGCGCTCTTCTCTTTCGGCGCATCCTTTGCAGGCTTGGCCGGTGCGGTGCGCTTCGGCGAGCTTCTCGCGCCGCGCGCTGTCTCCGGCGATCCCTCGCTCGGCGATTTTGTCGCGCGTTCCGGCGAGCCGGCGCGCCGTTTCGAACCGACGTCGCGTACGCTGCGCGCGCGCTGTTCTGCGAGTCGACGCTCTTCCTCTTCGTCGATCTCGGGCAGGCCGAGTTCGGCACGGCTGAATCCGGCGATGCTCGTGCCGGGCTGCGGAATGTCCACACGCTTTGCGCGCTCGATATGCTCGCGGCTCGCGCGCAACGCGACCTTCGCTAAACGTCCGGCGATCGGGAAGACGACTTCGTTGATATCGAGATCGCGGAGAATGTCGGCGATCAGCTCGAAGCCGTTTCCTTGATCCTTCGGGCTATGGGCATCGGAGCCGATCGCGACGGCAACCCCTGCCGCCGAGGCTTTTCGCATCAGCCGGGTGTACGCCGCGAGCATTAAATCCCGCTGCTCGGGTGCGACGCCTTCGCGATAGAGAAAACGAACGTTGATCTCGACGGCGATGCCGCGTTCTTTGCAAATCTCCAGGAGCCGATCTTCGTAGCGCTCGAGGTTTGCAGTTTCGGGCCACGCACCGAAGGTCGCCGCGACGTAGAAATGCCCGACGATATGGGTCGGCAGCGTCGCAATATCTTCGAAGAGGCGTTGCGTGTAGAGCTCCCAGAGCCGCTCCGCCCCGACCGATTCGAGCAGATGGGCAAACTCGGGGTTATCGAAGGGCCAGAGCCAGTCCGCGCCTTTTTCGGGATGTTCGATCGGAACGAAATGAATCGAGCGTACGATCCCATCGGGGCGCATCGCGTCGATGATGTTGGCGACATCGGGGCGCGAACGCGGGTCGTTATCGACCTCGGCACCGATGGAGAAACGCATGCCGCGGCGCAGTGCCTCGGAGACGATCGTCGCGTGCGCGACATCGACGACGGCGGTCTCGGCGGCACCGTAAACATCGCCGGCGAGTGCGAGCTTGAGCGCGCGACGAACCGTGTTGATTGCGCCGGGATCTTCGAAGGTGAGGAAGTTGACGTGGTCGCTCACCATGAGAAAGCGCGGCGAGCCGCGTCGACAGGCATGATAGAACCACAGAAAAAGCATGCGCGCGCTATACGGCAACGGACGCTCTTCGGAAAATGCACGGTGTTCGCCCTTCGCGTGCCCGTGTACGTCGGGAATTGCAGCGATGGCGAGCTGCTTCTCTGTGTCTTTCAGCGTTCTGCTTCCTTCACTCCGCGAGGTATCCACATGCGCGAGGTGCGCTCGCGTGGCTGTGCGGCGCTCTCCGCACCGCGGTTTTCGACCCACGGCACGATGCATTCAATAATTTGTTCGACGCCTTTTTTCATGAGTTCGAAGGTCATCGAGGGATGGGTCTCCGGGCCGGCGGCGATCGCCTGAGCCGGGAGAAACGGGAGATGGACGAGGCCGACGAGCACGGGAGGTGTCGCCGTCTCGGTGAGCGCGAGTAGTTCGTAGAGCGACTGGTTGCAGATAAACGTGCCCGCGGAATTCGACACGTATCCCGGTACGCCGATCTCCGCCCACGCCGCGACGATTTTCTCAAACGGGAGATTGGAGAGCCGGGCATCGGGGCCGCCGCGCACGATCGGCTCGTTCTTGCGCAGGACGCCGACGTTGTCGGGGATATCGAAGTCGAGGACGTTGACCGCGACGCGCTCGAGTGCGAGGGCGCTGCGCCCGCCCGCCTGCCCCAACAGCAAAACGATCTCGGGCTCTTCTTCGAGGCGGAGCAGTTCGAGACGGTCGTGGAGCGAGCGCGTCTCCACCGGAAGAATCGCAACGGAGATCGGACGCCCCGCGATGAGGCGGCCGTCGAGGCTGCGCGCGACCAACTCGCTTGGGTTAACTTTCTCACCGCCAAAGGGCTCGAAGCCCGTGACGAGCACGCGATTGCTCACGGCGTTCTAGGTTAGCGCCGCGAGCGCGGTTCCCTGGTTTTTCGCTCGTAACCCAGCCTTAGTGTACCGGGTGGTAGCCTTCCATTGCGAGCAGGCGAGCCTTGAGTTCGACACCGTAACCGTAGTGATGGAGTGCGCCGGTCGCGTCGACCACGCGATGGCACGGCACCAGAATCGGAATCGGGTTGCGTGCCATCACGCGCCCGACGGCTCGCGCGGCGCTCGGGCGGCCGATCTGTTTGGCGAGCCATCCGTACGAGCGTACCTCGCCCGGCGGGATCTCGACGGTCGCGCGGAGCGTCGCCTGTTCGAACGGCGTGAGATCGCTGATATCGACCGACGACGCATCGACCTGCCAGGTGGTGAAGAACGTCGCAATGATCGCGCGCAGCGAGGGCGGTAACTCGGCGCGGTCAACGGGGCGGCGGAGGCGGCGTTCTACCCGCGCGGCGACATCTTCGTAGGGCTCCCCCAGATCGATGCCGACGTAGGCGATTCGCGATTCGCGGTGACCGATGTAGAGGCGGCCGATCGGCGAATCGACGAGCACGAGATGGATGGGGTCGAGGCGTTCGCGGCGTTGTAAGAGCGCGATATGCTCGACGACCTTTCGCGCGAGATCGCAGGTCGGTTCGGGGTTGGGAAGCGACTCGAGTTTGTGCGCGAGCACTTCGTACTGCCGGTAGGATTCGTTGCAGGTTGGGCAGGCATCGACGTGGATGTGCACCGCTTCGTGGAGCGTCGCCGTCCCGTCTCCACGGACCTCATCCCACATCGCGTCGACATCACGACAGCGCATCGCTCAACTCCTCATCGGTATCCTTGACCAAACGGCCCAATTGCGGGCCGAGTATCTTGCGGAGAATACGCACCGCACGATGGACGTGCGATTTCACGGTGCCGATCGGTTGGCCGAGGATCTCCGCGATCTCGGGGTGGCTGCGCCCATCGATAAAGCGCAGGGTCGCGGCTGCGCGGAGATGGGTCGGCAGCGAGAGCAACGCCCGCTCCACCATCGCCACTTCATCGTTGCGCTCCACGACGGTCTCCGGCTGAACCGGCCGGTCGCCGACGTCGCGCAGTAAGGCATCGGGATCGGCGAGTGCGTCGATTGCAACGCTTGGGGGCTTCTTGCTGCGCAGGCGATTGCGCGTAACGTTGAGCGCGATGGTGTAGAGCCATGGCTGCAACCGAAGATCGCGCCGCTGCTCTTCGCCCATCTTCCCAAGCGCACGAAAAGCCCGCACGAAGGCATCCTGGACGATCTCCTCGGCATCTTCACGGTTGCCCGTCATGCGGAGGGCGAAACCGTAAAGACGACGTTGATAATCGCCGACGATGCGATCGAAGGTCGACGTGCTCGGGATAAATGCCGACGCCGCTGCAGGCGAGCCATCGCCCGCGATACGCGCCCTCCCGACCGCAGGTAGCAACGGAATCTCCCTCATCGGCGGCGCGTAGGCGATCATATGATCTCCCCAACCGCCGCGGCCCGGAGGACGGTTTCACGGCGAGCGCTCCGGTTTCCCGCGTTGAGGGATTTTCGAACGCGCGCGCTACGGCGAGGGCGTCGGTTCGGGCGATACCGAGGGGCGTGCGGTCGGCGAGCAATCGGGAGCAAAGCGGCGCACGAAGAGGATTTCGATCGGACCGCTCTGCCCCGACGCGGCGAGGACGCCGGTGATGCGGAGGCGGCTACGCAAGCGGAGCAGCGAGCCCGCAGCATCGTATTCCGCGGTGCCGACGAGCGCGATGCGTCCGTCGATGCTCGCAGTGGGAAGCTCCGGCAGCGGGCCGCGCATCGGCCCCGATGCGGTGAATGCCACGCGAACCCCGCCGGCGGGAACAGCCGCGAGCGATCCGGCGGTGCGCAAACTCCCGTGGAGCGGCGCCCCCCCCAGCGGCGAGGAGGCGGTAAACGGAATCGATTGCGTGAGCCCGGCGAGCGCGGCGAGTGTTTTTGCGTCGATGCGCGCAGCAAAGGGTTGGTCGAGTAGCGAGAGCGAGTCCTCATCTTGGTTCAGCGAGGTGCGAATCTCGCGAAGATCGGGGGTGAGGATGCGCACGACGCGCGCGGTTTTATGGCGAACGCGCGAACCGAGCGTCTTGGTATAGTCGATGACGTTTTCAAAATGTAAGCTCGCTCCGACGCGGCGTACCCGGAGACTCTGCGTTCCATCGTAGAGGACCGTCATCACATTGCGTCCGTCGATGGTGTAGGCATCCTCGCCGCTGAAGCGTGAAAGCGCCGGCGAGCACGTCGTGCGGGCTTGCGCGCCGAGCAGAAGAATGGAGAAGAGCGCGGCGACGATGCGTTTCATGGATTTGCCGAAGATGCTTCGACGAACATGCGCGCCGCCACTGCCGCCAGGGCGACTTGCGCGATAATTGCAAGTACCAGCGTGCCGTCGGCACGAAACCCGCGCGGGAGAATGAGTGCTATCTCCAGGAGCATCGCTTGGAGCCCGAACTCTGCGGCGAGGAGCAGGCACATGCGCCCGAAGTTGCGCGCGTGCATTGCCAGCGAGAGCGTGCGCACGATCGCATGCGGAAAAAGGTCGATCGCCGAGAGATCGGCATCGAGCGTCGCGGCGACGTCGGCGAAGATCGTCGCGGCGAGGAACGGAACGAGCAACAGATCCCAGAGGATCATTCCCGGCACGGTCGTCAGCGACTGAACCAGCGAGAGCACGAGATCGATCAGGATGACCGCCCAGGAACGTTCGAGCAAGCGTTCGAGCGTTGCCCCGAGCGGGCGCGGCGAGCCGTCGGGGAGATCGGTGACCCAAAGATAGATGAAGCTTGCAACGAGCGGGAGTACGATGAGTTGCGCGGCGCTCTGAGCGACCGGGGGGCGGAGCGGTGCGCGAGCGATTGCCAACCCGAGAGCGCAGCCGATCGCCGTTACCGCGATCGTACCGCGACGGCGATTCCATAAGCGCGTGAAGGCCTCTCGGAGGAGCGCCGAGAGCGCAAGTGGTGCCGGCACGTAGCGCTAGCGGTAGAGCGCGGCGAGCGCCGAGAGGCGCGCGTGACTGAGGAAAAATCGCACCGATGCGTTGGTGCCGCAAACGATAACCTCGTCGAGCCTGCGGCATTCGCGTCCGTCGACGGTAACCGTTATGTCGCCGGAGTCGAGTGCAGCAAGCGTGCGCTCGAAGTTCCGTTCGAAGAGATCGCGCGGCGCGCGGTCGCCGATACTCTGTCGTACGGCGAGCGCGAGAATCTGCACGAGCGCGAGCGGAGTTGCGAGGGCGAACGCGCTTGCATCGCCGTCGGCGATGGCGTTGAGGTCGAGCGGAACCCTCACGTGGATCACGCGAGAATACTTCGCCGTCAAATCGAGGATCAGCCTGCCCGTAGCGCGTACTTCCACGCTATAGCGTCATGAACGATCTTTCAAACCGTCGCCGTCGCGAACAGCCTCCCGAAGGAGGCAGTTGGATGCCGGTCCTACTCCTCGGCCTTTTAGTCGTGCTCGCGGGGCTCGCTATCGGGGGGCTTGCCGGGCGCCTAACGGCGATGCACGCTCATCTGCCGAAGAGCGTTCCAAGCATCTCGCCGGTTCCGACGCAGACGCCGACGCTTGCGCCGGTTTCGACGCCGACACCGAAAACGACGCCGACACCGAAGACGACGCCAAGTCCGAAGCCGACAGCGAGCCCGAAACCGACGCCGAGCCCCGCGGCGAAACCCTCGCCCACTGCGAGCCCGCTCCCCTCACCGACGCGGAAAGCCGTGCAGAGCGCGCCGCCGAGCCCGCTTCCAAGCGCCGCTACGAAGCCGCATAGGATCGAGAAAAAACCGCACGCTCCCTTGGCACCAAAGGCTTCGGTGGTGCGGAAAGCGCACCCGAGCCCGACGCCCGCTCCGGTGCTCGCCGGTTCGGCCGCGCGATCGCTGGTGCGCGTCTATCTCGCCGACCTTGCGCGCGGCGATAGTGCCGGCGCCGCGGCGTTGCTCGCAAGCGGAAGCCCCGATACGTTTATCGATGGGACGCTACAGATGGGAACGGTCGGCAGCACTCCCGCTGCGAACGGCGCGCAGAGCGTCACCGCGCAGATTATCGTGGGCGTAAAACATTATACGATGACGTTTCTGGTCGGCAAACGGGGCGGACGCGCCGTCATCCTCTCGCACGCGGCGGCTTCGGCTACTCCGACTCTGCCTTAGCGAGCCCGGCGAGCGCCGCGCTCTTTAATACACTCAGCCCGAGCATCGCGCACTTCATGCGCGTTGGGCTAATATCGATCCCGACATTCTCCAGAACGCTCTCTTTACCGAGCGCGAGAAGATGTTCGAGCGACTTTCCCCTCGCCTGTTCGAGCAGCATCGAAGCCGAGGCTTGCGAGATCGCACAGCCTTTCCCGGAGAAACGAATGTCGCTGACATTTCCGGATTCATCGACGGCGATCTCGACCCGCATCTCGTCGCCGCAGAGCGGATTGCGATCTTCAGCGACGGCATCGGGTTCGGGGAGATGTCCGAAATTGCGTGGGTTTCGATAGTGGTCGAGAATAAAATCGCGGTAAAAGTCGTCCATCGTTCTTTCTCCGAGTCGGCGAACTTTCGGCTACGAGAGCCGAAAAATCGCGGCTGCCTTCTCTAAGCCGGTGATGAGAGCATCGACGTCGCTGCGGTCGTTATAGAGATAGAACGATGCGCGTGCGGTTGCGGCGAGATCGAGGCGTCCCATGAGCGGCATCGTACAATGGTGCCCCGCGCGAATGCAAATGCCCTCGGTATCGAGGATCGAGGCGAGATCGTGGGCGTGAATATCGGCGAAATTCATCGAGATGACGCCGGAACTGCGTTCGGGATCGTGCGGGCCGTAGATGGCGAGGCCTCGTTCCTCCAACGCCCCTAATCCCTCGAAGGCGTAGGCGAGCAATGCCCGTTCGTGGGCCCGGATATTCTCCATGCCGTAGCCCTCGAGATAATCGATCGCGCTGCCGAAGGCGATCGCATCGGCGATATTCGAGGTGCCGGCCTCGAACTTCCAGGGCAGTTCGTTAAAGGTCGAGCGTTCGTAGGAGACGCTGCGGATCATATCGCCGCCCGATAAGAACGGCGGCATCGCATCGAGCAAGGCGCGCTTTCCGTAGAGCACGCCGATGCCGGTTGGGCCGAGCATTTTGTGCGCGGAGAGCACGTAGAAATCGGCATCGAGCGCGCGAACGTCAACCGGCATGTGCGGCGCGGCCTGCGCCCCATCGACGAGCACGATGGCGCCGGCCGCGTGCGCGCGTGCGACGACTTCGGCGATCGGAAGAATCGTACCTAACGTATTGCTGACGTGCGCGATCGCAACCAGCTTGCAACCTTCCAGCAGCGCGTCGAGCGTGTCGAGTTGCAGCTCGCCGCGGTCGTTGACCGGAATGAAGCGCAGGCGCGAGCCGCTCCGTTCCGCGAGCAACTGCCACGGAACGAGATTGGAATGATGTTCGAGCTCCGAGACGAGAATGACGTCGCCTTCATGCAGATTCGCACCGCCCCAACTCCACGCGACGAGATTGATCGCTTCGGTGGCGTTGCGCGTCCAAATAATCTCCGCCGACTCCGCGGCATTGAGAAAACGGGCAACCTTCGCGCGTGCCTCCTCAAAGGCATCGGTCGCACGGGCGGCGATTTCGTAAACGCCGCGATGAATGTTCGCGTTATATTCGCGATAGTAACGTTCGATTGCATCGATGACGACCGTGGGCTTCTGCGAGGTCGCCGCAGAGTCGAGATAGACCAAGCGCTTTCCTCGCGACGTGCGTTCGCCGAGGATCGGGAAATCCGCGCGGACGTCGCGTTCGCCGGCGACGAGGGCGCTTGCCGTGCGGCTCATCGTAACGTTTCGACGATTCGCCGCGTCAGCGATTCGCGTAAGCTAGCGGTGGGAAATGCATCGACGACCGGCTTGAAAAATCCCAGTGCAATCGTGCGCCGCGCCTCGTTTTCGTCGAGCCCGCGCGAGCGAAGGTAAAAAATCTGCTCGTCATCGATCGCTCCAATCGTCGCGCCGTGGTAGGCCTTTACGTCGTTACAGGCGATCTCTAATGCCGGAACCGAATCGATATGCGCTTTCGGGCCGAGAATGAGTGCGTCGTCGCGCAGCGAGGCATCGCTGCCGGCGGCATGGGGAAGGATGACGATGTTGCCGAGAAACCGGGCGATCGATTCGTCCCCGGCCGCCGCTTTCACGACGGTTTGCGACGAGGTGTTCCCGGCGACGTGACGGACGGTCGCCGCAACATCGAGATGCCCGTTGCCGGTTGGCAGGAAGATTGCGCTCTGCTCCATCCGGGCGCCGGAGGCATCGAGCGAGGTATCGCGATCGCGGAGGATGAGCCCTTCGCCGAAATCGGCGCTTGCGAGAGCGATCGATCCATCGCGGCCGACGTGTGAGAGCGCGCACTCGACGGCGACGGAGCCGCTATCGACCCGTTGTGCCGTCGCATAATGCAGGTGCGCGCGTTCTTCGACGATGAGTTCGCTCGTGCCGACGACGAATGCACCGGTCGGGTTCACAAATTCGACGATGACGGTGGCGCGCGCGCCGGGCTCTAACAATACGAGCGTGCGCGGGAACGCCGGGATTGCATCGATGTTATAGGTGATAACGATCGGCTCGGCGACGTCGTAATCGGCGGGAACGTGCACGAGTGCGCCAAACGAACTCAACCCGAGTGCAAGCGCGCCGAATTTCGAACGTTCGAGATCGATGCGTCGCGTGATATGTGCGAGCGTTTCGGCATGCTCGCGCGCGGCAGTCGCTAGCGGTAGTGCGATTGCACGGCCGAGCGAACCGGAAAATGCGACCTCGTGCTTCGCGGCCTCCGCGGGCAGCGGATCGAAGGCGAGCGCGTCGAGATCGATCTTCCAGCGGCGGTTCGGGCGGGTACGCCCGGAGGGATTGGTAAGGTAAAGATCGACCGCTCGCGCGCGCGCGGCATGCGCGAGGATCCGCACGTCGGCGGCGTTTGCCGCACTTTGAAGACGATCGCGGGTCGGCGGAGCGAGGAGGCCTTCAGGCACGCGCACCGACCTCATCGCGAATGCCGTCATAGCCCTCGCGTTCGATCCGCTCGGCGAGGTCGTGGCCACCGGTGAGCACGATGCGCCCATCCATCATGACGTGGACGACATCGGGGGTAACGTGTTTGAGAATGCGCGGGTAGTGGGTGATGATCAGCATCCCCGCCTGCCGTCCCTCTTCGCTCGCGCGCAGCGCAGCGATGGAGTCTCCGACCGCGCGGAGTGCGTCGACGTCGAGCCCGGAATCGGTTTCGTCGAGAATCGCATACTTCGGCGCGAGCATCGCCATCTGCAGCATCTCGAGGCGCTTCTTTTCGCCGCCGGAGAAGCCGTCGTTGAGGTAGCGCCCCATAAAAGAGGGGTCCATCCCGAGAATGTCCATCTTCTCGACGAGCATTGCGCGGAACGCCGCCGGCGCGAGGGAGCCGGGTCGAACCGCCTGTCGGGCGGCGTGAAGGAAGTTCGCGACCTTCACCCCGGGGATCGCGGCGGGGTATTGGAACGAAAGGAAGAGGCCGGCTCGGGCGCGTTTTTCCGGGGAGAGATCGAGCATCGAGGTGCCGTCGAGCGTTGCACTCCCGGCGGTGACCTGGTAGTGCGGATGCCCGGCCAATGAGAGGGCGAGCGTCGATTTCCCGCTGCCGTTCGGGCCCATCAGGGCGTGGATCTTCCCAGGCTCGACGACGAGGTCGATGCCGCGGAGAATCTCGGTGTTTTCAACGGTCGCGCGCAACCCTGCGACGCGTAAACCCATGGTTTCGCTCACTGCCAACCTGCTCCAGATCTTTTGAATGGGTGCTGTCTATGCTCCGGGGTTATCGTAGCCTCGCTTTCCTAGAAAGTCAAGGAAAAACTTTACTATCTAGGTCGCACATGCTAGAATTCGGTGCAGATGTACGCAGATCGTTTCTTTCAAAGCACCCGAGGGCGGATCGTCGAGGAACTGCGCCGGCGCGGGAGCGCCTCGGCGGCGGATCTCGCTGCCTCCTTCAATCTGTCGCCCAATGCCGTGCGCCAGCAGCTCATCGTTCTCGAGCGCGACGGCCTCGTCGTCGAACGCTCCGTGCGTCGCGGGCCGACCAAGCCGACCCTGGAGTTCTCGCTCGCCCCGCTCGCCGATCGGTATTTTCCGCAGGCCTACGACCGGATGCTCTCCGCCGTGCTTCGGGAACTGCGCGAGCAACACGGCCCCGAGGCGGTCGAGCGTCTCTTCGACGGCATCGCGGACCGGACGCTGGCGAAGGTGCGCGAGCGGATCACCGGCGATAACACGCACGATCGTGCGGCTCAACTCGGCGACGTGCTGCGCGAGCAAGGGGTATCGGCGACCGTCAATCTCATCGAAGGCGGCGTTGAATTGCGCGAGCATCATTGCCCGTACTCGGAGGTCGCGAAAGAGAACCCTGAAGTCTGCAGCGTGATCCACCGCGTGATCGATGAGACCATCGGCGAACATGCTCAGACCGAATCGATTGCAACCGGCGGGCGCGAGTGCCGGTTTGAAGTGCGTTCGGCAATCGCCGCCGCAGCTCCATAGAAAGAAAGCGAACGTACGATCGTGGATTTTCCGAAATTTCAGAGGCTGGTCGAAGAGCGTCGAGGGTTCCGCACGATGGAAGATGCGACCGCGAGCGGCGAGTATTTTAGCGATTCATGCGGTGACATGTATAATTTCTTCCTCAAAGTCGGCCCCGGCGCGGTCATCGAAGATATCTCGTATTTCACGACCGGGTGCGGTTTCGGTACTGCGACCTGTAGCTTGGTCGTCGATCTCGTGCGCGGACGCACGATCGATGAGGCCGAAGCGCTGAGCACCGCGGAGATCGAAGCCGCGCTCGACGGCTATCCCGAGAAGAAGAAAGATTATCCGCAGCGAGCGATTGAAGCGCTCCACGTCGCCGTCGCCGACTATCGCGCAAAGCTCGCCGCCGGGTCGATCCCCGATTTTGCGGCGATGCCCGCGCCGCCGCGCGCCGCCGCGCCGCGCGAACTCGTCGATCTCGCACCGGCCGCGCCGGTCGCCGAGGAAAAAGTTCTCATCCGACTGCACTGACGCTGCCGCTTCCGTGCGGCTTCCCTGTCACGCTGCGTCGCCGTAATGTCACGCCGAGTAGCTGCCGAAGGCAGCGTATCGAGGCGGCGCTTCCATGTCACGCCGAGTAGCTGTGCTGTCATGCCGAGTAGCTGCCGAAGGCAGCGTATCGAGGCGGCGCTTCCATGTCACGCCGAGTAGCTGTGCTGTCATGCCGAGTAGCTGCCGAAGGCAGCGTATCGAGGCGGCGCTTCCGTGCGGCTGCGCGCGCCCTCCTCGCTAGACGCTCGCGGCTCGGACAAGCAATGTCAGGGTCCTCGCCGCTCGCTTAAGCGCTCGTCGGGGCATCGCAGCCGCACGTTCGCGCGCACGTTCGCGTCGCTGCGTCGCCGTGCTGTCATGCCGAGTAGCTGTGATGTCATGCCGAGTAGCTGTGATGTCATGCCGAGTAGCTGCCGAAGGCAGCGTATCGAGGCGGCGCTTCCGTACGCTGCCGCTTCCGCGCGCTGCCGTTTCCGTGCGGCTGCGCGCGCCCTCCTCGCTAGACGCTCGCGGCTCGGACAAGCAATGTCAGGGTCCTCGCCGCTCGCTTAAGCGCTCGTCGGGGCATCGCAGCCGCACGTCCACGTGCACGTTCGCGCACACGTTCGCGTCGCTGCGTCGCCGTGCTGTCACGCCGAGTAGCTGCGCTGTCACGCCGAGTAGCTGCCGAAGGCAGCGTATCGAGGCGGCGCTTTTACCGCACTAAAAACGGATTCGTGCGACGCTCTTTCCCGATCGTCGTGCTCGGACCGTGCCCGGGAACGACGATCGCTCCGTCGTCGAAGGTGAGAAGCTTGCGTTCGATCGAGTCAACGATATCCTCCATCGATGTTCCGCCGAGGTCCCAACGCCCGATCGCTCCGGCGAAGAGGGTGTCACCGCTGAAAATCGTGCTCGCACCGCCGTCCTCGACGGCGAAACTCACGCTTCCGGGCGTATGCCCCGGCGTGTGCAACACGTGGAGCGCAAGCGATCCGACGCGGAGGTTATCCCCGTCGAGAAGATCGCCGTCGAGTTCGACCGGCTCGGGCATCGAAAAGCCGAATGCACGCACTAACGCCGGTTGGGCGCGATAGATCGGCAGATCGGCGGGGTGCAGCAGCGCTCGCGCTCCCGTTCGCGCGCGCAGGCCGCCGACGTCGGCGATGTGGTCGAAGTGCGCGTGCGTGTGGAGGAGATAGCGCGCGCGCAGGCCGCGTGCGGCGAGGCGTTTGAGCACTTCGTCGCGGCCGTCTCCGCCATCGATGACGATTGCATCGCCGCTCTCTTCATCGCCGAGGATCGTGGCGTTGCAGGAGAGCGCGCCGACGGGGAAGCTTTCGATAATCACGGAACGCGCTCTAATGCGAAGGTGCGGAATGCGCCGTCGAAATACCCGAGTGGTTCTCCGGGGTGATGTGCGGCCCGTTCGATCTCGGCGATGAAGATGGAGTGCGAGCCAACCTCGTGCTCCGCGGCGACCACGCACTGGAAATGCGCGAGGGCGCCTGAGACGAGCGGAATATCGCCGAGCCCGGCGACGGTTGCTAAGCCTTCGAATTGCCGTTCGCGCCGTTTCCCCGAAAAACGTTCGGCGATCTCGCGTTGGTCGGCGGCGAGGACGTTCAGCGCGAAACGACGTGAATGCGCGATGTAGAGATAACTGCGCGCTCGACGATTGATGCAGATCGAGAGCGTCGGCGGTTCGAGCGAGACGCTGGTAAACGCGCTAATCGTAATCCCGCGTGCCTCGCCTTCACGAACCGCCGTAACGACCGCAACCGCCGTCGGGACGTACCGCAGTGCCGCGCGCGTTGCCTCTGCGAGCGCGGGCTCGCCGCGACTCACCGAATGCGAGCCCCGATGCCGATGCCGTTGCCGAGTGCAAGAATCGTCGCGTCGAGATCGGGATGGCTAAGAAAGCGTTCGTTGAAGGCGCGAATCGCGCGCTCGTCCTCGCTATCCTTCGTCGTCGGAGTCTCGGCGACGTTGCCGAGCAGACAATCGTCTACCACGATCAGCCCCGAACGCTTGAGCATCGGAACCACGAGATCGAGATACTCGATATACTCCGGTTTGCGCGCGTCGAGAAAGACGATGTCGAGGTTGCGATGGCCGAAATTCGGCAACAACTCGAGCGCGCTCTGGTTGAAGAGCGTAATATAATCGCCTTCGCCGGAACGCTGAAAATACGATAGCGCGATCTCGGTCCGCGTCACGTCGGTATCGAGCGTCCAAATTTTACCCATCGGCGGTTGGGCGAAGGCCATCCACAGCGTCGCGTAGCCATACCCGGTTCCGATCTCTAAAATACGGTTGGCCTGCATCGCATGAACGAGCGTCGAAAGCAAGCGCCCCGTATCGCGAGAGACCAGCGGGACGCCGTCCTTGCGCGCATGTTGTTCGAGCTCCAACAAGAGCGCATGGATCGGCGGGTGTACGCTTTCGAGGTAGGTTATCGCATCAGCCACCCCGCAACGCTTCGCGCTTTGCAGTGGATCGGCCCGCCTCTCCGGGCTTGTGGGAAGGCCGTGTGCCGCCGGGGGCGAACGCCTAGCAGCCCATGATTGCGAGGCTGCGCCTCTTTCCGCTTCATGCGGTGCTCTTCCCGGGAGCAGCGCTCAACCTTCATATTTTCGAGCCGCGCTATCGGCAGATGATCGCCGAGTGTCTTGCGACCGGCGAAGGGTTTGGGGTCGCGCTTATCGCCGACGGTGCGGAAGCGGGGGATCCCGAGGTGACGCCGCATGACGTCGGTACGATCGCGGAAATTTCGACCGCGCATCAATTACCGCTTGGCCGCTACTTCATTCAAACGATCGGCACCGAGCGCTTTCGCATCCTCGAGGTGCTGGCGCGTGAACCGTACCTCCTGGTGAGAGCGGAGATTCTGGAAGAAGCGCCCCCGACGCGCGCGCTCGACGAACTTGCCGATCGCCTAAAAACGGCATTCGAAGAGTATCTTGCGCTCATCGTCGAGTATTCCGGCAACGATCTGGAGGCCGATACCCCCGACGATCCGACCGCGCTCTCATTTTTTGTTGCCGATGCGTTGCGTATCTCGGAGAGCATCAAACAGCGACTCCTGGAATTGACGGAGACCGAGATTCGCCTGCGCGCCGAGATCGACGTGCTCGAACGGTTGCTGCCGCAACTGCGTCGGGTGGTGGAGCGTCGACGCGCGGAGATCGAATTACGTCGCGCGCGCGGCGAAGATATCTTGCATCGTACCGCGCCCGATCCATTGCTGGGGACCTACTTCAGCTTGAATTAATGCGCCGATTCCGCAGCTTCGATGACGTTGTGTAAGAGCGTCATGTTCGTGACCGGGCCGACGCCGCCGGGAACGGGAGTGATGGCTCCGGCAACTTCAAGCGCGCTTTCGTAATCGACATCTCCGCGCAGAACGCCGTCGACGACGGTCGTTCCGACATCGATAACCGTCGCCCCCGGCGCGATATCGGCACCGCCGATGAGCCCGGGAACTCCGGTGGCTACGACGACGATCTCGGCGAGCGAAAGGTAAGGTTGGAGACTCGCGGATTCCTTATGCAGAACGGTGACGGTCGCATCGGCGGCGAGCAGCAGCAACGCGACCGGGAGCCCGACGACGATCGAACGCCCGATAACAACGGTGCGCCGTCCGAGCGGCGGCCAATGGGGGCTGCGCTCGAGGAGACGCATGACGGCGGCCGGGGTGGCCGGAACGAAACGCGTGCCGCTCCCGAAGGCGAGGTGCCCCTGGTTGGTGGGGTGCGCTCCATCAACATCTTTTTCGGGCGGAATCGCATCGGCGATATGGCGAATCGAGAGCGATGTTGGAAGCGGTTGCTGCAGCATGACGCCGTGAACGCTCGGATCGGGGCCGAGCCGTTCCAGGCTCTTTCGCACCGCTGCCGTATCACTCGTTTCGGGGAGTCGTTCGACGCAGACCTCGACGCCGCAGCGTTCGCCGCTGCGGACGAGGTTGCGAACGTAGGCAACGCTCGACTCGTTCTCGCCGACAAACACGATGGTCAATCGCGGCTGGATGCCGCGAGCGCGCAACGCAGCGGCGCGTGCCGTTAAATCGGCGCGCATCTCGGTTGCAAGGGCACGGCCGTCGAGAATGTGAGCGGGCATGAGCGAGCCCACGATTCGTTTAGAAGGAGTCGGGCACCTGGAACGCGTTCGTTGCGAAGTACGCCTCGAGCCTCGATTTGACGAGGCTGCATTTGCCGCGGCGTTCGCTCGTTTTCGGCGGCTCTATAACGTCGCTCCGCTGCAGGGAACTTGCAGTGCCGACGTGCTGTTCCGTCTCGAAGAGCTCGCCGCATCTCGTGGCGAGCGATTGGAGGCCCGGATACGGTACGGCGGGGTTCCGCTCTCGGCGGAAATTTTGCCGCCGGGGCTCCTGGTACTCGAAGGTGAGGTCGATGAACATCGCATGGGAGACTGGTAAGAAAGTCGTATGCTCGCTCCGATGACTCGGCTTTGGCGCTGGTTCTTAGTGATTGCTGCGATCGCGCTCGCGGCCTTTTTGTTGATCCCCTATTTCCGCCCCTCGACCTCCGCCGGCCCGGGCACGCTCGTCGGCGCTCCGCTTCCCGACCTTCCGCTCGTCGACGAACGCGGCGCTCCGTATTCGCTCGCCGGCGAACGCGGGCGCGTGCTCGTGGTCAATCTTTGGGCCTCGTGGTGCCCGCCCTGTCGAGCCGAGATGCCCGATCTCGAGCGCGTCGCTCGTAAGGAAGCGGCGCACGGGGTGCGCGTGATCGGCATCGATCAAGGCGAATCCGGCGCGGTTGCGCGTTCGTTCGCTCGCTCGCTCGGAATCACGTATCGCATCGTGGTCGACCCGACGCAACGCTACGGTCGTGCATTCGGGGCCTTCGGCCTCCCGACAACGGCGATCGTCGATCGGCGCGGTATCGTGGTGCGCGCGTTCGATGGGCCGCTCACCTATCCGCAGATCGTTCGTGCCCTCAAACCGCTTTTGGAGTCACCATGAAAATCGGCGCTGCCTTCTGCATCGCGCTTTTTGCCGCGGCGCTCGCCGAGATCGCATTCCCCGACGCGACCTTCGTGCACGCAACGTGGTGGATCTTGGCGATCGCCGCCTTGGCGCTCCTCGGCAGTATTCGCGTTCTGCGTTCCTTGCGAGCGGTGCCGACGCGTCGGCGCACGACTGCCGCCTTACTGATGCTCGCGGCGATGCTCGTCGTCGGCGCGGCCGGTTTTTCAGACTCGCTCTTCGCCCCCGATCCGCGCACGATCGTTGCGGTGCCCGGGGCGCAAGTTGCGCTGCCGGAGCTCGGCGCGACGCTCGTCTTTCCCGATCTCGATCGCCGCGGTGCGCGCGTTCTGCTCCAACGTGGAGGAACGAAGGCGCCGATTTCGTGTCGCCACGGCCTTTACCGCGGTGCGACGCTGCTGCGCTGTTTCAAGCGGACGGTTGTCGCCGTCAGCGCCGATTCGCTTGCAGGCGCGCACCTTACGATCACGCAGCCTACCGGGAGCACCTTTCTTTCCCCGGTGCTATTGATGCAGCATACGCAAGAGATCGCCGGTTTCAATCTCCCCTTCGATTCTTTTGCGTTGCCTGCGGTTCATCGCGATGTCAAGGTCGTGCTCTTCACGGCGGCGCAGGCGCAATTGCTCCGCGGCGGAAGCGCGCATCGCACCGTACTCTTCGCCGTCGACGATTCGCTCGGTCGTACGCTCGCGCATAGCCTCGGGCTCGCGGCGAACGGGCAGCGCGCGCGCGTCGCCGATCTCTACTTGCAACCACGCATCCATCGCTATCCGGCGATCGTCGTTCTCGCCGTTCCCTCGCTGCCGATTCTGGGACTAGCCGTGTTGTTCGGGTTAGCGGCGCTCGGGTTTTGGATCTTCGGGGGGCGCCCCGGCGACGAGCGCACGCAAGTTCGATAGCTCGATACTCCCCGCCGAACGATTCGCTCTCCCCGGTCCGAGCGCGCGCACGATATAGATGCCGGTGAGGCGTAACGGCGGCAGCGCCGTCTTTGGGATAATTACTCGCACCGAGCGGAGGCCGGGACGCTCGAGCCTTTCCGCGGTGAGCAAGATGTCGTCGTTACGCGCATCGCGCATCGCGACCCGCAGGACCCCACCCTGCCCCGCGGAGCGAACGTCGAACGTCAGCGCGGTCGTCTCCGGCGGTAACGGCTGTTCGAAGAGGGCGAAAGCCGCACGCTCGGCACCGCTGAAATCGTAAGCGAGATCGACGGCATCTCCGCCGTTCGCTGCCGTGACGCCGCCTGCTTGCGAGGCGGGAACGCTCAAGAACCGCGCGACACGCGCCAGACGTAATCGAACGAAGTGCATGCCGACACGCACGCTTCTCGATGCGATGGTGCCGCCGATCTCCAAATGTGCGACGGTATCGCCATCCCCTACGGTCATCAGGCCCGAAGGGGAGATGTTCGCACCGACGGCGTGCCAGGGAAGCTCGCCGGGAAGCGCGATTCGCGCCCCATCGACGTCGCGCGCGGTCGCGCGCAGTTGCAGCGTACCGTTCGCCGTCACGTCGGCGAGCCGCGGATGAATCGTCAGCGCGGCGGGGCGATCGAAGATTTCGAGCGCAACGCTCCCCCGTAACGGTCCGTCGCCGAGCACGAGCCGTCCCCTACCGGCTGCGCGAGCGAGGAACGTGCCGTTCGCAAAGGTGCCGAGGGACGAGGGTTCGATGCGAGCGCGAACGTTCGTGTCGGCGGCTCCGAGCGGATGGAGCGCGCTATCGACGCGCAGAATATTCAGTTCGACGCGAGCACCGACCAGCGCGCGAATTTTCTGCGGGCGAACGGCGAGCGCCGCCGGCGGCCCAATCGGCGCAAGTTCTTCGATAGCGATTCCTTCAGCGAGGCGGCGCTCCGTTCCATCGGAGGGATCGCCGAGAACGCGCGGGTGCATGCGACCGGGCGTGCGCGCGAGCATGAGCGACGATCCCCCTCCGTCGAGCGCCATCGCGTCGCGTGCGCCGAGCGAGAGCATCAACGCTGCAAGTTGACGACGCGTGACGCCGATACTGTAGTGAGGATTCTTCCCATCGATCTCGACAATCAGTACGCGACCGCTTGCCGTCGTACCGATCGCCGTCGTCGGAATCGCCACCGAGAAACTCGCTCCGTTTGGACCCTCGGGATCGTGTTGGTACTCTCCCGCGCGCAAAAACATCGGGCCGCCGCCGAATGCCGTGCGAATCGAAGCGCTCTCGCCGCCTCGTTCGATCGTACCCGCAATGGCGAGCGTTGCCCCGACGGGCGGAACGCCGATCGCCGATTCGGTGGTAAGGCCGTAGGAGAGATAATATCCCGCTGGGTTGCTTTGGAGGTTATCGGCTACCCCGAGCACGCGATAGGTCGCAAAGGGCGGCGACCCGGCGATCGGTGCGAGCGCGAGGAGCGTTGCATCGGGGAACGCGGGCATCGCACCGTACGACGGAAGAAAAAGCACCGGGCCATCGTTCGCGCGGCGATCGATCGCCGCGAGCGGAAGCCGCAGGGTGCCGAGCGAGATCGAGCCTTGAAATACGAGGCTGCCGATTCGCGCGTCTCCATTTGCATCGATGGCGAACATCGCGCGCGGATAGGGCGTGCGCAATAGCGAGCCGTTGCGCACCAGTCCCCCGATCGGTGCGCCGTTTCCCGCGATAGCGAAGTAGTCTCCGTTTACTGCCGCAACAGCACGATGGTGTGCGGCGAGCATCGAGGAAAGGCGCTCCCGCGCGCCAACGAGCGTATGGTGGGCGAGAAACGGCACGAGGCGTAGCCGCGGGTCGTGCGGATCGAACGCCAGCACGGAGGCATGGATGGGGCCTAGCGCGGTGAGAAAACGATAGCGCGCGAGCCGGAGCCCGGGCGCGATCTCGGTGCGCGATGCCGTTTCGGCAAGAACTTGGGGAAAGGGCGGAGGCGGCGCAATCGCTCCGGTTGTGAGAAGAAGCAGGCTCGCCGCGAGTGCGCGCAGCGAGTTCTTCTCGATCATCGCCAAACCGCGACCGCCAGCGGATAACCGGCGGTGCGAAGCGGCGCCCCCGGAATGCGCGCGAGCGTCGCAGCGTTGAAGATATCCAATCGGTTATCGCGCGCGCAGGGAACGTAGAGACGGTCGGTGGGCGCGTCGAAGGTCGGGTCCCACGGAGTGTGGCAGGTGTGGAGCGGCGCGTGGATCGCTTGCAACGTACGAGGATCGAGCACGTAGACCACGTCGGATGCTTCGTCGGTCACAAAAAGACGGTGCGCGCTTCCATCGAGTGCGAGCCCAAGCGGAAGATTCAGTAACCCGCTCCGCGCGACGATATGGAGACGCGGTTGCGTCGCAATTTCAACGACGTCACCGTCGTCGTCGGTCATGCCGCCGTTTCGAACCGCATAAAGATGCGTGCCGTCGGCATCGAGCGCGAGCGAAAAAACGCGCATCCCAATCTCGATGCGGGCGACCGGCTTCATCGTTCGTGCGTCGAGTTCGAGCACGCTCCCGTCGTTGACGTTCGCGACGTAGAGGAGGTTGCGTTGAGGATCGATGGCGATGCCCTCGGCGGTCATTCCCGTCTTGGTGATCTGCGGCCGCGCAGAAACGCGCGCAACCGCACCGAGTCCGTCAAAATCGCGTAGGGTGGCAAAAAACGCTCCGCCCGGAGCTGCGACAATCTCATCGCTCGCCGACAGAGGGCGACGGACGATTCGCCACGGAGCGCGTTCGATGATAGTGAACGCGCTGCCGTCGTTGTCGGTGACGGCGAGGCGAGCGCCGTCGGCGGCGAGATCGCTCGGCGAACCACCCGTGGCAACGAGCCCCAACATCGAGAGGCTTCGCGCGTCATACAACGCGACGCCGTCGTCGTAGCAAGCGACGGCGATAAGCGTCGCGTTTTTGGGCGGAGCGGGAAGAATCTTTACGGTGCGTGTGGCGAGCGCGTGACCGTCGCTTGCAATGACCTGCGCGCTCCCCGGGCTTAGCAAGGAAAGATAGCGTGAATCGGTGCCTGCCGAAGAGATGCGCGCGGGGCCGACGACCGACCACGTGGCGCTTGGCGCGAGGCCGACGGCGGTTAGCGCGATGCGGCTTCCGACGAAGTACGGCAGCGGAGCGAACGAAATTTTTGCCGGAACGAAGTTGCCCGCTCGCGGTAACCAAATCGCACCGAGCAGTGCAACTGCGGCGGCGCACGCATAGAGCGAGGTGCGTAACGGCTTCATACGGAGCATTTGTGGCGGAGCATTTCTACGCGGGCGAGGGTGGCGAGAGCGTCGCTGCTCGGCGCGAGTTCGCCGATTTCGGTCCGAGCGATATCGATAGCGAACGAAACGACCGGCTGCTGCGAGCTGCTCGAGGTAAGGATCGTTCCCTCGGGATCGACGGCGAAAATTTCCGCCGAAGGACGATGCACGACGACGCCGTAGCAGCGCAGTTCGGCACAGCGCGCGCGAGTGAACCGCTCGCACCAACTGCGTTCGAGGTCGCTCTCGCAGCGAAATACCCGCATGCCGTGCAAGCGTGCTTCGACGAGTGCAAGCGGCGATGCGAGCGCCGCGTCGTCGATCTCCCACGCATCGGCGATGCTATCGAGGGCGTCGAGAAAGCGGCGCGCAGGCTCGGTCACCGATGCGGCGTCATACGCAACGGCGACGCGCCGACGAGCGGGCATTGCGGCGCTCGGCGCGCCTCCGGGAAGGGCGAGCGCGCGCGGGCGTATGAAAGCGTTTGGCGCGCCGATCTCGACGGTTGCGAAGATCGTCTCTTCGGTGCGCTCGGAGGCCCGAGCGAGGATGGAACCGTCCGCGGCGAGGATCGCGCTCTTTCCGCAGTAGCGAGCGATGTCGGCTTCGCCGCCCGCCTTGTTGGCGGCGACGAACGGCACGCGGTTCTCACGGGCGCGGACGAAGGCGAGCAAGTCAGCCTGAAGATTCTCCAACGCAGAGGGGTCGCGCCCGCTCGTTACCCAGGCGGTCGGCATGGCAAGAATTTGCGCGCCGCGGTCGACGAGGCTCGCGGCGATCGTCGGGATGCGGCCATCGGCACAGACCAACGCGCCGATCTTTCCCAGCGACGAATCGATGGGTTCGATTCGTTCTCCGGGGGTGAACCAACGGCGGTCGAAGTGCCAGAGAAAGATCTTGTCGGCGTAGCCGGCACGGCTGCCGTCGCGGTCGATCAGGAGTGCTGCATTAAATCTGCGCTCGGCTTCAACGCGTACGAAACCCACGAGGATCGCGCTACCGAAGCGTCGTGCCAGGGCCGCGAGCTCCTCGAGCGCGCCATCGATCTCCGACGGTTCGACCGGGCTCTCGCCGAGAATGTAACCGGGGATCGTCGCCTCCGGCAGAACGAGCAGGTCCGGCTTCTCCGCCAGCGAGCGCTCGACGGCATGGCGAATGGCCGGCCAGCGTTCGGGAAAAGCGGAGCGGTCGTGTGCTTGCAACTGGAGTGCGGCGACCCGCAATTGGGAACTCATCGTGCAAGGGTTCGACGCCCTCTCATCGCTAACCTCAAGGATGCAACGCGCTGCAACGTCTGCGGCGCGCTATCTCCCTCGACGACATGGAGACAAGGAGTACCGTGAAAATCTCTTTCCTAACCGGTGGCATCGTGCTCGCAAGCGCGGTCGCCCTTCTCGGCAGCGCAACCGCGCGGGCTGCCGAACATCCCTGCGCGAACAAACCGAGCAAATGGCAACGAACGGAGTGCCGTGAAATGGTTCGTTCTGCGCCCGGGGACCAATACTTCGGGCGTCTGAAGTTGAGCTACCTCGGCATTAATAACACGTTCCACGACGACGCCATTCGTGCCGGCGCGTACACGACGAACTCGGGGCTTATCTCGTCGGTGAATTTCGCCGATGAAGCCTTGCGCGATTGGGCGCATCGTTATCCCGGCGATCCGCAACTCGCGCGCAGCTACTTTCTTGCGATTCAGGCGATGAGCAAGCTTTATGTGAAGCCGGAGCAGGATCGCGCTTACCATTACATGCTGGTGCTGGTGAAGAAGTTTCCCCACACCTATTTCGGCAAAGTGATGAAGAAGAGCTTAGCGCGCGGCTTCACCGAACATTGGTATGCACCGGCTCAGCCGTGCGGAAGCACCGGAGTCGTTTCGCCGGTCGCAACGCCATCCGACCCAAATCTCCACGTCGATGTCCTCGCATCGCCCTGCATTCCGGCCGCCGTGCCGTCGAGCTCGCCGGCACCGTAGCGAACGTAAAAAACGCGGCGGAATAAAAAGAGTGCGCCCCCGTCTTTCGACGGGGGCGCACTCTTTCGTTCGTTTGCGACGAGTCGCTTAGAACTTGATACCGAGGCCGAGATACGGGCCGTACTCAGCGAAGCCCGTAGGCGCGTTGAGTTTCACCGTGCCGCGGTCGCCCTGGACACCGAGATCGATGAACAGGGGGCTCTTGAGGAACGAGTAGGTCGCTCCCAACTCGTACCGCAGGATGCTATAGGAAACCGTTCCGCTAACCGACCCATTGTTGTAGTTGGTCTTCACGGTCGGGTAATCCCAGAGGCTGCCATAGATCGAGAACTGCTTGTTCAGGCTGGGGAGCTTCTCGATGCCGAAACCGACGCCGTTGAAGCGGCCGTAGCCGTAGTTGTTCGTACGAACCATGTAGCCGATACCGACGTAGATGCGTGGGTTCGCCACGCGGAGGCCGAGGCGAGCATCGGCAGTGTAGTCACTGGCGGTGAACGCAGGCACGAAGTAGGAACCGGTGCCGCCGATACCCGTGACGCAGCCGACATCGCCGGCGACGCCGAGGTTGCCGCAGCTGTTGTTTGCCGGGGTGTAGGCGGCAGGCGTGTTGACGCCCTGGTTATGCCGATAGTTGAACTGCCGGTAATCGCCTTCAATCATCCAGGGAAGGTTGAAGAGATTGAACTCGGCGGCGCCACGAATCGCATACGAGAACGGACTGCTCGTGCCGGTGTTACCCGGGCTGAACTCGTTGTAAATCTTCGGTGAGACGATGTAGTCGCCGACGATGAAACGATCCTGGTACGGTGCAACGACCGGAGCCGGGGTCGGGGTCGGCGGAGGCGTCGCCGGAGCGGCCGTCGGCGGTGCCGGCGACGCGGTCGGCGGTGCCGGCGGCGGGGTCGGCGGAATGTACCGCACGACGACGACGCGCTTTTCGGGAACCCACTGAACGTACGCGTTCATCGTCTCCGAGATCACGCGGATCGGCACGAGGACCGAGCCCTTGTAGATCATCGGGGGGACGTCGAGCGTACGCTCTTCACCGTTGATCATCGCCGTCTTCTTGCCGACGGTGAGTTTGATCTCGGCGCCGGGCTTGCTGACGGTGACTTGTTTGGTGCGGGCGTTATAGCTTACCGTCGCACCCATTTGTTCGAACATCGAACGCAGGGGGATCAGGACGGTGCCGCCACGCACGAGTGCCGAAAGAACGCGGCCCTTCTTCAGAAGATCCGGTTTCGAGTACACGTGGTGGTCGTTATAAAGAATCGGGACCTGCCCCGACGGCGGAGAACCGAAGTTCGCCGGCGGAGCCGCATTGGTCGAGCTCATATCCGCTACGATCGCTTTGTTGCCGATGTTTCCATGCGACGCGCCGGAGGGAGCTGCGACCGCATTGAGCCCACAGAACGCTGCAATCAGCGTTGCTAGGACTCCGGTGCTCAGTCGCTTCAAAGTATCCTCCTCGATAGGTAAGAGAGTCGTAAAGATGCCTCGGTTTCTTCGTTAAGCGCGGTCTGTTAAACAACGCTAGGAGCCCGTGGCCGGCCTTCGCCGACGACGGGGCCCCCGAAGAACCGTCTCCCCCCTCTTCGGCTCGAGCGGAGATCACCCTCTTCTGAGGAGGGATTTAGTCGAGTTTTTCGGCAAGTTTTGCTTCGAAGCGCTCCCGGTCGATGATAAAGCGTTCGTGGGTGCCTTCGGCGACCGCATCGGATTCATCGAAGGCGCGGACGGCGAAACTGACGCGGGGACCGTCGACCAGCGCGACCTCGACCTCGGTTCGGACAAGAAAGCCTACCGGGACCGGACGCCGATGCTCGAGCTCGATGTGGGTCCCCACCGAGATCTGGTTCTCAAGCAGCGCGCCATCGAGGCAAGCGATCGCCGCCCGCTCGACGAGATCGACCAACATCGCGGTCGAGAGGACCTCGACCCCGGAATTACCGGCCTTGTGCGCGGTCATCCATTCCTCGACGCGGCATTGGAAGCTGTGGGATCGACCGAGGAGGATGTTTTTGGACATAGCGCGGGTTCCGGTAGTTAGTGCCCCGCGCAAAATCCCCCGCTTGCCGATAAGCCATGAATCAATTCTCAGGTTTGTGGTGTATATGGGGAAAGACGACCTCATTGTCTTCAATAGGAGAGCTATGCCCGGCCCAATCCGTATGACGATCTCGGCGGCTACGATCGCCGTCCTCCTCGCTGGTTGCGGGGCGAAGGGTGCTCGCGCACCGATACCGCTCGACGTCGAGGCAACTCCGGTAACGGTGGGGCGGATCGCGACCTACCTCTCCCTCGACGGGCAGGTCGCCCCCTACGAAAACTCGACCCTCTCGTTTCAGCAATCGGGCCCCGTCTCGGCGGTCTACGTTAACGTCGGCGACCGCGTCACGAAGGGCGAGATTCTCGCGCGCATCGATCCCTCGACGCTCGATGCACAACTGCGGGCCGCCGAAGCGACGGCGCTGCAATCGCAGGCGAGCGCTCGCGGCCAACAGATCGATCTTCCGGCCCGTAACCAAGCCAATGATGCCGCGCTCTCGAGCGCGAAAGCGGCGTTAGCGAACGCGCAGCTCGTCTTCAACCAAGACATGCAGCTATTCAACCAGAAGTATCTCTCGCAGCAAGCACTCGAGTCGGCGCGCGCCGCGCTCGCCGCCGCACAGGGCAACTACAATACGGCGCTTGCAAACGCGCAAGCGAATCCCTCGAATGCCGAATCGGTGAAAGCCGCGCAGGCGGCCGCGCAGGCTGCGGCGGCACAGGCGAATCTCATCCGCACGCAGATCGGGCAGACCGCGCTTTACGCGCCGTTCGACGGCGTGGTGACCGCTCGCATGATGGATCCCGGCACGATGGCTTCGCCGGCCGCACCGGCCCTGCAGGTCTCGCGCGTCGATATCGTCTGGGTCAATATCAATATTCCCGACGGCGATCTCGCCTATACTCACACCGGTACGCCGTTGACGTTTACCACGGGCTCGCTTCCGGGGCGCGTCTTCCACGCGCGTCTCAACGCCGTGAATGCGGTGCCGACGAATGGGACGCTCTCCTATCTCGCGCGCGTCAAAATGCAGAATCCCGGCGAAGTTTTGCGCGGCGGAATGTTGGTAACCGCAAAAATGGCGAAACAAACTGCGAATAATGCGTTTATTGTACCGCGTGCCGCAGTTGCAAGCGTACAGAACGGCGATGCAGTGTTCATCGTCGTCGGAAACAAGGCGAAACAAGTTCCGGTTAAAGTCGGCCTTCAGACCGATACCGAGTCGCAGATTCTCTCGGGGCTCTCCGCCGGAGAGCGCGTGATTACGACGCGCCCCGATTCGCTGCGCGACGGAAGCCCGGTACGCGTCGTCTCGGGCGGTGCCCAGTGACGCGGCACGCGGCGCGCCTCGCTGCAGCCGTTCTCTGCAGTGCGTTGTTGCGCGCGATCGTGCCGCAGAGCGTCGATGCGGCGACGCAGGGACTGATTGCACCGCGCGTCGCGCTCCCCGGCGTACCCACGAAAGTAACGCTCGTGCAAGCGGTGGCGATAGCGGTCGCGCAATCGCCGACGCTCGCGCAGGCGCGCGCGACCTACGCGCAGGCGCTCGCAAAATATGACGTTGCAAAAAGTGCCGTCTTCCCATCGGTATCCGGAAGCGCGGCGGCGACGCGCAGCTATTCTTCAGGCACGATCGGTGGCGTCGGCACCGGCCTCGGCACGCCCAACGGAATCTACAACAGCGTCAACTATGGGCTCAAACTCAGCGAACTCATCTACGACGGCGGGCGCGTTATCGCCGGTATTCACGTCGCCAAGTCGGGAGAGGTCGCCGGGCGCGACACGCTGATTCGTTCGTTACAACAACTCGGCTATACCGTGGCGCAAGCATACTACGGGGTTTTGCTTGCAGATCGCTCGGTAAGCGTCGATCGACAAATTATCAAACAGTACCTCACGCAAGAGCAGCTCGTACGGGCACAGATTCGCGTCGGCGCAGCAGCGCCGTCCGATCTTTTTTCCGCGCAAGCGCTTACCGCTCAGGCCCGTCTGCAACTCGTCACCGACGAAGGCACGCGCGTCGCCGCGCAGGCGACCTTTGCAACGACGTTGGGGCTCGATGCGAACGCGCTCATCGAACCGATCGATAATACGGCTGGTTCGCTGACCGCACCGGCGCCGAAATTCCCGGTCCTTTCCTACGATCGAGCGATTCGGCGCGCGTTATTACTGCGCCCCGATTACCTCGCAGCGCTCAATAATTATCAATCGGCGAAGGAAAACGTCCGTTTCAATCGCTTGACGAAATTCCCGTCGATCAACGCCAATGCGAGCGACGGCTACCAGAGCGGCCTCAACGGCATTCCGGTTCAGTCGAAATCCTTGGGCGCGACGCTTACGGTGCCGATATTCGACCAAGGGCTTACCAATTACAACGTTGCCGTCGCTGCGGCGCAGGCCGACGCGGCGAAGGCCGGAATCACGCTCTCGCGATTGCAGGTAGAGAGCGACGTGCGCAGTGCGATCGCAAAACTCGCCGCTGCGAAGTCGGCGCTCGACCAGGCGCAGGCAAGTCTGAAAGCGGCGCAAGTTGGATACGACGCCGCGAGCGCACAATATAAAGCCGGGGTCGCGAACCTCGTTACGCTCGTAACCGCAGAAGCGACGTTGGCAACGGCGCAGAAAAATGCGGTTTCTTCGGTCTATTCGCTGCAGACGGCGGAACAAAATTACGAACTTGCACTCGGTGAAAGTGAATACACGAAGTGATCGCGATTGCAGACCCGGTAAACGCTGAAATTCTTGCCGTTGCGGAGGATCGCTTAGCGGGCTTTCAACGCGATCCGTTCGGAGAGATCGCTCGGCGGAGCGGGGTTCCGTTGCCGGTCGTGCTCGATCGCATCGTTGCGATGCTTGAGGCAGGTACGATTCGCCGCGTTCGGCAGACGCTGCTCGCAACGAGCCTCGCGCCCGGCGCGCTCGTCGCCTGGCGCGTGCCGGCGGAGCGCCTTGAGGCGGCGTTCGATTTTATGAGTAAGGAAGACCCGTTCTCGGGGCATATCGTCATTCGTAGTACCGATGGGGACTCGCCCGGAAGCGCCTATCGCCTCTGGACCACGTTGAAGGTGCCGCAGGGATTTTCGTTGCGAAAGCACGCGGAGTTTCTCGCGACCCGGGTCGGAGCCGAAGCCTTCAAACTGATGCCCGCGAAGATGCTTTTTGCCCTTGGTGTCGGGCACGTTCGTCGACGCGGCCTCGAACCCGGCGCGCGCGCCGATGCCCCGGGCGAGATTCAGAGTACGAATCTCGTGCTGCTCGATGAAGAGGAATGGCGCGTACTTACCACGCTGAAACGCGAGTTTGCGATCGACGAAATCGTTGAAGAGTGTTGGGTCGCGCGAGCCGCCGAGGCCGGCGTCTCGTTGGAGCGGTTCTTCGCCGTCGCCGAAGAGCTCGAACGCCGCAAGGTGATCGGGCGCTTCTCGACTTTTTTAGAGCATGTAAAACCGAACGCCGCCAACGAGCGCGTAACGCGCTATAACGCGCTCTTCCACTGGCGCGTCGCTCCGGGGAGCGAAGTTGCAGCCGGCCGGGAGGTCGCTCGTCACTACGTTATTACCCACGGGTATTGGCGCGAGGGCGGTCCGGAATTCATGAACGTCAACATCATGGCGGTCGCGCATGGAACCGAGAAGGCGCTCGTTCTCGAACATAAAGCCGCGATCGACGCCCATCTACGTGAGGCGGGGATTCCGTTCGACTACACCAATGTATTCTGGGGCGGGCGGAGCGAGATCAAACCGTCGGAGATTGCCCCGGCGGCGTTCGTAGCATTTCATCGCACTCTCGGCAACGATCCGGAAGCGATGCGGGCAGAGGACGGCGAAGCACTCTCCTCGGCCTAGTTGCCTTGCTGCCCGGGAGGAGATCTTCTTTTGAAACGCTTCGCCGTTCTTGCCCTTGCGATCACGTTCGCGTTTACCGCCTGTAGCCGCGTGCAGAAAAACGCTGCCGTCGGCCCGAACGGGCAAGTGAATGCCTGGACGATTCCCCACGTGTTGCGCTATGCGACCGCAGAGGATATTTCGTCACTCAATCCGGTGCTGACGCAGCAGACCACGCTGAGCCTCATGTCCTCGCTGACGATGGCGTGGTTGACGAAGTGGAACGCGCAGAACAAACCGATTCCCGAACTGCTCACCGTCGAGCCGACGAAAGCAAACGGCGGTATTAGCCCCGACGGCAAGACGATTACCTGGCATCTTCGCCACGGCGTGCGCTGGTCCGACGGCGCTCCTTTTACCGCCGACGATGTCGTGTGGTCGATCCACGCGATCATGAATCCGGCGAACGATATCGTGAGCCGTACGGGCTGGGATCTGATCGACAGAATTCAAGAGCCGAATAAATACACGGTGATCCTGCACCTCAAACACCCGTACTCGCCGTTTATCACGACGTTTTTTTCCAGCGCCGACGCTAACCCGTGCGTGCTGCCGAAACATCTCTTGGCGAAGTATCCGAACATCAATAACGTTTCCTATAATTCGCTCCCGGTCGGTATCGGACCGTTCAAATACGAACGTTGGAACCGCGGCCAAGATGTCGTCATGGTCCCGAATCCGCTCTATTTCCGCGGATTGCCGAAGCTCAAGAAAATTATCTTCGAGATCATTCCCAATCGCGATACCGTGCTGACGCAGATGCAGGCAAAGCAGCTCGATCTCTGGATGTACGTTTCTCCGGCTTATGTGAGCCGTCTCAAAGCGATGACGCCGTTTAAAGTCTCGGTGAAGCCGGACTACTACTACGATCACATCGATTTCAATCTCTCGCATCCGAAGGTCGCGAGCCTTGCGGTTCGCCGGGCGCTGCTCTACGCGACGCCGCGTGCGCGCATCAATCGGAAGATTCGCCATAATATCGGGAACCTGCAGGATCAACCGAATCCCAAGACCGCTCCCTACTGGGTTCACGGCATCGGTTTCACGCAGTACAACATCGCCAAAGCGAACGAAATTCTCGACAAAGCCGGCTGGAAGCGCGGCCCCGGCGGAATCCGCGAAAAGAACGGCGTGCGCCTCATGCTCGACCTCGCCACCGTCGTCGGTCTCCCCGATACCGATAACATCATCGAGCTCATCCGCGAATCGTGGAAGAAGATCGGCGTCGGGCTGAGCGTCCGCCACTATTCGTCGGCGGAGTTTTTTGCGCCCTATCAAAACGGCGGCATCGTCTACGGGAATAGCTGGGACGTCACATTGTTCGCGTGGGGGAACGATCCGCTCGGCGACTATTCGTTCATCTACGGCTGCAGCCAGTTCCCGCCGAACGGGCAGAACGATGTGCGCTGGTGCGATCCGAAGGCCAATGCGGCGATGAAAGCGCTCTTCTCGCACTTCACGCAACGCGAGCGAAATGCCGATGTCGCGATTCTCACCAAGCAGTTCGTGAAAGAAGTTCCCTCGATTGTCACCGACGGGCGCATGGCGATCTACGCCTACAATCGCGATCTCAAGCACTTCCACCCCGGCGTTCTCGCGCCGTTCGATAACATGATGAAGGTGGATATATAGGCGCCGCTTCGCTTCACGCAAAGTAGTCGGCGAGCTTTGTCACGCCGAGTAGCCGCTGCAAGCGGCGTATCGAGGCGCGTGCCGCGCGCGCCCTCGATACGGTGGCTTCGCCACCTACTCGGGCCGACACAGCGCGTGCCGCGCGCGCCCTCGATACGGTGGCTTCGCCACCTACTCGGGCCGACAACCGCAGGCTATTCGCTCTGGGCGGTCGACGAGTCGACGTACACGGCGAGGCGTTCGATCGTCCCATCGCTTCCCATCACGAGCGCGCTGCCTCCCGGGAAGCCCGTGGCGAAAATTTGCTCGTAGCTTCCACCGCTTGGCGCGGGAATCGAGGTGTAATACTCGGGGAGCGCGAGTATCTGCATTCCGAGCTCGATCTCGCCCGGCACCAAGCGATAACTTCCACAGTCGCGTGCTTCCAGGGGCGGTGCTTGCGCGGCACGCGGCCGATAAAGCTCGGCGGCGCTTAAGATCGCGTCGCTAAAAAAAAGCGATAAGAATGCGCGCTCGCCAGTGATGCGAAGGCAATAGGTGTACCAGCCGGCTGACGGGTAGCGATAGGCGATTCCGAGTTCGCGCTCGACTTCGCGGCGCGTGCTGTTTCCGACAACGAGTGAGAGGCGCTCGTTAAAAAGTGCGATCGGAGCGTGGGCGCGCGGTGGAAGCGTCGGTGCGCGTGCGGGGCGCTTGCGCTCGTAGATGCTCGCCAACACCTCGACCGCACGTTGCATCGCAAAATCGGGCGGTTCGCGTTCGCTCATCGGTGCAACGTTGCAAGCGCGGGCAGGTGGATGCGCGCTTCGATGAAGAGCAGGCCCAAGAGCGTACCCGCATACGCAAGACCGACGCGAATGCGGGCCGGAGCACCGATACCGTCGGCGGTGGAGGCGAGTGCGGTTCGCCACGAGCCCGCCAGCCAGAAGACGCTGAAGAGTGCGATCAACGCAATCGGCAGGATCGGTAACTGCGCGAGAATGGCGACGATAATAAAAATCGGCAACGCAAGAACGACGATCGGCGGCCATACCGCTTGGATGATTCTGCCTCCGTCTAGCGGCAGCACCGGCGCCATGTTGAAGAGGTTGAGCAGCGCGCTGATATTTGCCGCCAGCATCCAAAACGGATCGTGCGTCGCCAAACCCATCGCGAGCGCGGCCGCCGCGAGCCCCATGCCGGCGAGCGGCCCGGCGAGAGCGATATACGCTCCGTCCTCCTTGGTTGCCGGCTTGCCCCCCGGCGTGAGCGCTCCGACGAACGGTAAGAAGACCGGAGCTCCCACCGCGAGGCCGTAGTTGCGGAAAGCGAGCACGTGCCCTAATTCGTGGGCGAGGAGCACGAGTGCGAGAATGATGCCGAAGCGCCAGTCGAAGGTCAGACCGTAGAGCCAAAGGGTTGCGAGAAAGCTAAAGCTCCCCAGTAACATCGGCGCATGGAAAAACAATACGAGGAGCCCCTTAAACTTCGCGGCAAGCGCTGAAAGTGCGGCGAGCAGAGCCGCCAGCCCCTTCGGTTTTTTCTTCGCCGGTTTTTCCAGAGGCGGCTGATGGGAATCCATGGGCGATGATGCTTCGACCGCGAAGAAGCCCCCCCTCGTGCGTCGAAGCAAGGAAAGTCATGAAATTTGAAGAGCCGATCGAGCAACTCATCGCCGAGCCGACGCGCTTCACCCGCGACGTGCATTTCCCCGATCCTGCCGAGATCCGTCTCTACGACGAGACGCTTCGCGACGGCGAGCAGATGCCGGGCGTTTGTTACACGCCGCAACAGAAATTGGAGATCGCAACCGCGCTCGCCGATATCGGCCTCCATATCATCAGCGTCGGCTTCCCCGCCGCATCCTCCGGCGACCGACGCACGCTTCAACTCGTCATGGAATCGAAACGGCGCGGCGAGCTCGGCGAAGTCGAGATCCTCGTGATGTGCCGGAGCAATCGCAACGATATCGACGTCACCGTCGAAGCGCTGCGTGAGATCGGCGTCAATCCGCGCGACGTTACGTTTTTTATTTTTTCCAGCGGCAGCGATCTCCATCTCAAGTATAAAGTCGGCAAAGTCCTACTCCGCTTCGCCGGACGCGACGAATCGGAATGGCTGACGCTCCCGCTCTCGTTCTATCGCGAAGCAAACATCGAACTTCAATGCGATGCCGTTCGCCACGCGCGTTCGCACGGCGTCGAACGTATCGAATTCGGCGGCGAGGATGGAAGCCGCGGCGACGTCGAGTATTTCATCGAATACTACAACCGCGTTCTCGATGCCGGCGGCACGCGCCCCGCGTGGCCCGATACCGTCGGCTGTTTGACCCCCGAGGCGATGCGCGCGCACGGAACGCGGCTCATCGCCGGGCTCCCCGCGGGCATTCCTGTCGTCGCACATCTGCACAACGATTACGGCTTGGGCACCATCAACGCGATTACGGCGACGGCGTGCGGATTCAAAGTGATCTCGCTCACCGCAAACGGTTACGGCGAACGCGCCGGCAACGTCAAACTGCACGAATATGTCGTGGCGATGCGGCAGTTATACGGAATCGAAATTCCGGGGTTCAAATACAATAAGCTGCGCGATCTCGCTCGCTTTATGGAGCGAATGAGCGGCGTCCCGATGCAACAGCACGAACCGATCGTGGGTTCGCGGGTCTTCGCACACGAATCGGGGATTCATACGCACGGCATCATGATCGATCGGCGCATCTACGAAGCGGTTCCAAGCGAATTGGTCGGAGCGCATACGGAGTTTCTCTTCGGCAAACATTCGGGGGTCGGGCTGGTCGAACAAACGCTACGCGAGAATGAAGCTCGCCTTGCAGCGAGCGGGGTCGAAGTGACGAGTGCGCTCGCGCACGCGGTCACCGAACAGGTGAAGCGTATTCGCGAGGAACGCGCCGCCGGAAATACGGCGCGGCAAGCGATCGAACGCTACGAAGAGATTGCAGACGGCCTCGCCCTCGACGCCGAAGATGTCGTCGAGATCGCGCGCGCGATCGGTGCGCGCGGCGTGGCGGCTAGCGCTGCGCCGTCACCGGGAAATTAAAGGAGCGTTTCGGGAAGGGTTCGCGCGCCAGCGTGAAGTGCCACCACTCCGTCGGGTAGGCCTTGAAACCGTAGCGCTCCATGACCATGGCGAGGAAGGTGCGGTTCGCGCGTGCCTGCGTTGGAACCGGAGCGTCGCTGCGCGAGAGCGGGTCGAAGAAATCGAACGGGGTTCCCATCGCAAGGCCGTCGATGGTGAGATCGACGGTGCTGCCGCGACTATGCGAGGAATTTTCGGAAATATATCCGCGCTTGATAAGTTCGGATTTTGGGACATTCGGGAAGTAGCGCCCCTTCGGCCCGATCGCGCTGGGGCGCTCGCTCCACGCTACGAAGGCTTTCACGGCGCGCTCGGGGCGATAGCAATCGAAAACGCGAAGCGTCAAGTAATGCTCGAGTAAGAGGCGTTCGACGCGCGCGAGCGCTTTTGCCGCGGGGAGCGTGAGAATGCAGGCCGGTGCTTCGTAACCGGGAACGCGCGCGCCGGTAAAATTATTCGGCGTCGCATAGCGAATATCTTGACGAATCTGCGGAGCGAACGTGGCGAGATAGGTGAAGCCGCTGGGAAGAGCGGCGATCAGCGACGAGGAGGCGAGGAGCATCGCTCGCAGGAGGGTTATCACTCCTTCGCGGCCTGCGCCAGGCCGATGCGGGCCTGCTCGAGTCCGGTCTTCGCCGCGACGTTGCCTTTATTGATGACCAGCGCGCGTTCGTAGTAGGGAATCGCACGGGCGAACTGCGAGGAAGCGAGATAGAGATCGCCGAGTTGTGTGAGCGCAACGCCGTCATGCGGATCCTTCGCGATGCGCGCCTTGAGCTGGGTCACCTGAAGCATCACCGCCGGTGGCGGCCCACCCTGAACGGCGGCCGCGCTTCCGGCATTTTGCTGCATCGAGGGGCCGCCGGCACCGAAGACCGATCCGCGAACGTCGAAGCCCTTGATGACGAAATCGCCGGTGACCAACAACAAGACGGCGGCGAAAGCAACGAAGAGCCCGATAGCCAGCGGCGCCGGAAGTCCGCGCCTTGGGGGTGGTGGAGATTGCATGAAGCCATCGTTCGACCGTCGCGCGCGAGGAACCCGCACGGAACGAGCGCGTGCGACGGCGAAATGCGAGCGGAGATGAGCGCTCCCTTGCCGACCGAAGCCGACCTCCAAATGCTCTTCGCGCGCCTCAACCTCGCGCACTTCGACGGTGAGATCGGCGCGTGTTCGCTCGCTTACAACGAGCGATTTTCCAATTGTGCCGGAAGAACGACCTATCGCACACCCGCCCTCATCGAGCTCTCGCCGAAGCATTTCCGGCGTTATCCCGCCGCGCTTGAAGAGACGCTCTTGCACGAAATGATCCACGTGTGGTGTTACCAACGCTTCGGCGAGACCGGGCACGGCGCGCACTTTCGTCGGAAGATGAAGCAGTGCGGAATCACCTCGATCCATCACGATCTCGGCACGGTGCGCCCGCTCCAGGAGGCGAGCACCCGGTATATCTTTCGCTGCGAGCATTGCGGCATGGAGGCCCTCCGCCGCCGCCTGCCGAGGCGTTCGCTCACCTGCGGCCGCTGCAACCCGCGCCGCCACGACGCGCGCTTCCCGCTGACCGTTTACGAGGTCGTCGAAATGCGGATTCTGGGCGAGGTCGGCACGATCGCTCCGAAACGGGCCGCATCTCGGGCAGCCCGAGCGACCTAAGTCCGGGCGGTCCGGCCTCGCTTCGCGCAAAGATAGCGGGGCTATGACGACCACCAATACCGCCTCCAACGGCGCGCTTCAGTCGCGCAAAGAGACCGACTCTATGGGTGCCATCGATGTGCCCGCCGACAAATACTACGGCGCGCAATCGGCGCGTTCGCTCATTCACTTCGAAATCGGCGAGGGCAGCTGGCCCCGCGATGTGATGCCCAAGCAGGTCATCGTTGCGATGGCGCAACTCAAGAAAGCTGCCGCACTGGTCAATCACGATCTCGGAAAACTCGATGCCGAGAAAACAAAACTCATCGTCGCTGCAGCCGACGAAGTCATCGCCGGAAAACTCGACGCTCATTTCCCGCTGCGGATTTGGCAGACGGGATCCGGAACGCAGACGAACATGAACGTCAACGAAGTGATCTCCAACCGCGCGATCGAGATGGCCGGCGGCGAGATGGGCAGCAAGAAGCCGGTCCACCCCAACGATCACGTCAACATGTCGCAGTCGAGCAACGACACCTTCCCGACGGCGATGCATATGGCTGCGGCCGAGGCGATGGTAGCGATGCTGCCCCCAGTACAGAAGCTTCGCGACGCTCTCGATGTTAAAGCGAAAGCCTGGAAAGATATCGTGAAGGTCGGGCGTACGCACTTGCAAGACGCGACGCCGCTCACGCTCGGGCAAGAGTTCTCCGGCTACGTCACGCAGCTCGACCGCGCGATGGTTGCCTGCCGCGAAGCGCTCGATCATCTCTACGATCTCGCCATCGGCGGCACTGCGGTCGGCACCGGGCTCAACGCTCATCCCGAGTTCGCGAATCGCGCGGCGGCGAAGCTCGCCGAGCTCACGAAGCTGCCGTTTCGTTCGCATCCGAACAAATTTACAGCGCTCGCCTCGCACGACGATTTCGTCTTCGCCTCCGGAGCGCTCAAAATGCTCGGCGCGGCGCTGATGAAGATTGCCAACGACGTGCGTTGGCTCGGCTCCGGACCGCGCGCCGGTATCGGCGAACTCGTGCTCCCCGAAAACGAACCCGGGAGCTCGATCATGCCGGGGAAAGTGAACCCGACGCAATCCGAAGCGATGACGATGGTCTGCGTGCAGGTCTTCGGCAACGACGTCGCCATTACGATGGGAGCGAGCCAAGGAAACTTCGAGCTCAACGTCTTTAACCCGGTGATGATTTCGAACTTCCTGCACAGCACGACGTTGCTCCGCGACGCCTGCACGATGTTCCGCGAACATTGCATCGAAGGGCTCCAAGCCAACGAGCCGGTGATTGCAAAATATCTCGCCGAATCGCTGATGACGGTCACCGCGCTCTCGCCGAAGATCGGCTACGACAAGGCTGCGGAGATCGCTAAAAAGGCGCACCACGACGGCGCGACCCTCAAAGAGACCGCGCTTAAACTCGGTTACGTGACTGCCGAAGAGTTCGACAAGATCGTCGTGCCCAAGGAAATGACCTACCCGAAGTAAGCTCGCTTATGCAGAAGCAAAAAAGCCCGAGCGATGCTGCTCGGGCTTTTTTAATTGCAGGCGTTCGAAAAACAATCTACCTTTGCAACATGTCGGTCATTTTGTACGCGAGCCGCGCTGCGTTCGTCGGCGAAATGCCGAAGGTTATCGCGAGAAGCTCCGCACCGGCGAGCGAGGCGGGCCCCATCGCCAGAAGTCTCCAGCGGTTGTCTCGGAGTTGGAGCAACGCTTCGCCTCCCGTCTTGCCGTCGCTGTAATAGAGTAATGCGTTGCTGCCGGAGATCGCGATGGAACGAACGACCGCTTTCGTGCGAGTGCCGGCGGCGTTTGCAAAGCGGCTGGAGAACGCCAACGTCGCCGAGCGCGCCCGATCGACACATCGACGCTGAGGGGCGCATAGACCCGAGTAGGTCTCCGCCTCGTTTTTCTTCATGGCAGAAACGAGAGCGCGAGCCGCGGAAATGGAAATACGAAAACTCGCGGACAACAACCGAACGGAGTTCAAGCTCCCGCCGCCCATAGCAAGAATCTTCCAACGAGCGTTTGTGCGCTGGAGCATTGCCTCGCCCCCACTCTCGCCCGCCGTATAATCGGCGAGCGCGATATTCCAATTGCGAACGACGGGTGTGACGACCGGGGCGATCGTGAGGCTACGAAGGTACAAGGCGTCGTGAACGACCGCGAAGGCGATCTCTTGCGTCACGCTACGACACGCACCGGCGCGGCTGCAGCCCTGTAGGATTAACCCAATCCGACCGGCATCGATCAGAACGCGAGCGTTAGCCGGCGTAAGGCCCGAAATGAGATGCGTAAGCGTAGCCGCGCTGTAGCTCGACGGGAGTCGCGCAGCGAATTCCCATCGGTCGCCATGCTCGCGCGCAACGAACGCGCCTCCCTTTGCTGCTATCCATTGACGCGTCGGCTGCGCATACCATTCGACGACTGCGAAAGGTTTCACGACGGCGATTGTTTCGATATCGAGATTTCGAACCGGAGTCGATTCGGCAATTCGATGGACGATGCGGATAAGGGCGTCGACGTCGCGCGAACTCGGTGGTTGGGCCGGCGATCCGGCGATTACCCCATGCATGCCCGATAGGCCGAACGCGAGCGTGACGAGTACGCCGATGCGATAGTGGAGAGGTGTCTTCATACTCCGCCCGAGCGTTCGATCAACGCGATCTCCTCGCGATGCGCTTCGTCGAGCGCCTCTTCGCGGCCGCGTAACATCGAGATACCGGCGGCGATGATTGCAAGTGCGGCAAAGACGAAGAGGACGTCGTGAATGCCGGCGAGCAGATCGGCGCGCGGTGCGTCGAGCGTATCGCGGAAGTGGCCGTAGCTCGCGATCGCCCAAGAAAGCAGCGACGATGCGACCGCGACGCCGAGGCTCGTTCCCAACGTGCGCGTAACGTTGAGCACGCCGCCAGCCGCCCCCAATCGATGCAGCGGCGCGGCCCCCATTATCGCGCTGTTGTTCGGCGACGTAAAGAGCCCCTGACCGAGCCCGAAGATCGCCAGCAGTGCGGTGACGGCAAGCAGCGAGCCCGGCGCGCCGTCGAGCGCGAATGCGAGCCCGACGAGCGAGAGCGCAGCGATCGCCATGCCGATCGCCGTCAGCCAGCGCGGGCCAAGTTTATCGGAGAGCGCACCGGCGAACGGCGCGACGATACCGAGCGCGATGGGGATCGTTGCCAAGCGCAGCCCGGCGGCGAACGGCGCGTCGTGATAGCCGCCTTCAAGCGCGAACGGCACTAATAAGAACACGCCGAAAAGCAAACCATAGGAGATGAGCCCGGCGAGATTTCCGGCGCTAAATGCGTGCGATTGAAAGAGCGTGAGATCGATCAACGGCGGTTTGGCGCGACGCTGGTGGAGCACGAAGACCGCGATGAGTGCCAGGCCGCCGATCGCGCAGCCGATAAAGAGCGGCGAGACGAGGCCCCAACTCGGTGCTTCGCTCAGTGCGATCAGCACCAGCGCGAGCGCCGGGGTGAGGAGCCAGGCGCCGAGCCAGTCGAAGCCGCGATCGTGCAGATGCATCCCTTCGGTCCGCGGAAGCACGAACCAACCGAGGATCGTTCCGAGAATGCCCGCCGGGACGTTGATCCAGAAGACCCAGCGCCAGCCGATCGCCTGAATGAGAAGCCCGCCGAGCGCGGGCCCCAACGAAAGCCCGATTGCTTGCGCCGCTCCCTGTATGCCGATCGCCCGACCGCGCCGTTGCGGCCCCGCCGCGGCAGTGATAATTGCGACGCTGTTCGCTTGCAAAAGCCCCGCGCCGATCGCTTGCAACACGCGCGCGGCGATGAGAACGCCGAGCGAATGCGCGAAACCGCAGAGCGCCGAGCCAAGAATAAAGACGAGAAATCCGCCGGTATAGAGGAGTTTCCGACCGTAGATATCGGCGAGCCGTCCGAAGATCGGGAGCGTGGACGCGAGCACGAGCAGATACGCAAGCGATACCCAACTAACGTCGGCGAGCGAAGAGCGAAATGTCGTCTGTAACGTCGGCAGGACGAGTTGAGCGATACTCGCGTCGAGTTGCCCCATGAACGCACCGATGCAGACCGTTCCGACGACGAGCCAGGGATAGTTTTCCCTGCGGGCAAGCGCGGCGAGCGGCCCGGGCTCCCAGTGGGTCGAACCTTCCGGTGTCGGCGTCGTGTCGTTCATGAGTTCCTAGCGTACCCCTTAGAGGACGTGTGTGTCTCGCAGCAACATCGCAGCTGCGGCGAGCAAGAGTGCGAACGAAACGACCGCGAGCAGTTGTGCGGCATGCAAGCGAGCGGCGAAGCGCGGCCCGAGCGCTCCCCCGGCGATCCCGCCGAGAAAGAGCGGAATCGCGCGCAAAAAGTCGACATTGCCGGCGGCAGCGTGTGCGGCAAACCCGAACGGCGACGTCAGTGCGATAGCAAATTGCGAAGTTGCGGTGATGCTGTGGATCGGAACGTCGGAGAAATACGCGAGCGCGGGAACGATGGCGATGCCGCCGCCGATGCCGAAGAGCCCCCCGAGAATACCGGCAAAAAAACCGGCGAGCAGCGAGGCGACGGGGTGCATCGTTCGCGGCGCTCCATCGCGGTTGGTGCCGGAGAGTGCGAGGCGCGAGCGGCGTAGCGCAAAGTCGAGGGCGACACCGACGACGAGCGCGGCGAAGAGCCAATCGAAGATCGGGCTTGCGATGCGCTCGACGATCCGCGAGCCGAGAAGCGCGCCGGGGATGCCTCCGGCGACGACCAGCAGCCCTACGCGGAGGTTCACGCGTCGCGCCCGCAGATTCGCGAGCGTACTGCTCGCACCGTTCGCCACGACCATCGCTAACGACATCCCCGCCGCCTCGGCGGGTGCGAACCCGAATGCGAGCCGCAGAATCGGCACCATCAGAAATCCGCCGCCAAGCCCGACCATCGAGCCCAGCGCGCTCGCCGCAAGCGCCGCAACGAAGAGCGCGAGGGCGACGATCACGCCGTGGTTGCTGCGGGCGGCGCTTCGCGTTGCGGCACGACGACGTCGAAGATGCGCAAGGGTTCGACTTTGCCTTTTACGGTTACCGGGTCGAGTTCGCTGACGTCGACGAGCCCTCGTACCTCGTTGTAGGTCGTCTCGCTGATGATGATTTGGCCACCTTTGGCGACGTTATAGAGGCGCGCCGCCGTGTTGACGTTGTCGCCGATTACCGTATAGTTCATGCGGGAACTCGAACCGAGATTCCCCATCACGACTTCGCCGGTGTTGATGCCCATGCCGACGGTGAAGACTTTCCGCCCCTGCGCCGCCCATTTATCCGCGAGTTCGGCGATGCGTTGTTGCTGTTCGATCGCCGCTAACACGGCATTTTTGGCGTCGTCGGGCGTTTGATAGGGCGCGGAAAAAACGGCCATAACGCAATCGCCGATGAACTTGTCGACGTAACCGCCGTATTTGAAAATGATCTTTACCATCTCTTCGAAGTACTCGTTGAGCTGGTGATAGATGTCCTCCGGGCTCATCGTTTCCGACATCGCGGTGAATCCGCGAATATCGCTGTAGAAAATCGTCGACTTGACGCGCTTGCCTTTGAGCGAGAGCGCGCCGGAGGGATCCTCGGATTCGAGAATTTCGGCGACGACGGCCGGGCTGACGTGCATGCCGAACAAATTGGTGACGACGCGACGTTGCGAGCCTTCGAGGATAGTTCTAAATGCGGCGACGAAAGTGACTGCGAGAATCATCGCGACGACGACGTGGATGAAATCGAACCAAACGAGGTGCGTGACGAAGATCGCCATATCGATCCAGGCATACGCGAGGATCGTCGCCGCAGAAACGACGAGCGCAATCGCGAAACGCGCCGACATGAGGAAGAGCGCGAGGAGGATCGGCAACAGCACGATGAGCGCGATATCGATCCAGGTCGGAAGCGTTTTAATGTAGATGCCGCGCAACATCTGGTCGGTGAGTCGCGCGTTGACGTAGACTCCCGGCATTTTGCCGCGCGCCGTGATAACGAAGTCGCCGAGCGCTTGCGCGGTCGCTCCGACGTAGATCAATCGTCCTTTAGCGAAGAGTCGCAATTGCGAGATGGGGACCGTCAACGCATCGGCAAGCGACATCTGCCCGCCGCCGATGAAGGTAGGGGCGGTGCTCTGCTCGCTGCCGACGCGGCCGCTGACCGCTTGCGTCGATGCGTAGTGCGGCGGCAATAAGAGAATGCGCCCGTGCAATCGCGGGGTTTTTGCGAAGTCGATCGTATGGCCGAGGTAGGTCTGTGCCGCCGCCGCAGCGAGCGAATAGAACGTCTCGTCGGAGAAGAAGCCCGAGCCGCTGGTGCGAATTTTTGGGAATTGCCCCGATGTGTAACTGCCGACGCTATCGGAACTCGAAAAACCCATCGCCGCGACGTGCTGCGCGAGGACGGGAATCACCGGTTCGATCCCGATCTGTCCGGTCGTCGTGGTATTGAGCGCGTAGGCGAGCACCGTGGGCACCTTGGCGATCGCTTTCCCGAAGAGCGCATCCTGTCGGGCACTCGGGCTGGGATCGAGAAAATCGATATCGAAGGCGACGGTTCTTGCCCCGGCTTTTGCGAGCCGATCGAGCAGCGTTCCATAGACGCCGCGGCGGAAGGGCCAGGTTCCCAGCCCCGCGTTCGTGTGACCGCTCAGCGAATAATCGTCGAGCGTGATCATCGCGAGGTTGTCGTTCGGGCTTCCATATCCCGGGTTTTTGAGGCCGATGCGATCGGCGTGCGCGAGCACCGTAATGTGTGCGATGTAATCGGCGAGCCGTGAAAGTTGAGGATTTTGCGAGTAGAAGGTTGCGATACCGATTCCGCTTGCGACGAGCGCGAGCGCCAGTGCGATGCCGAGCGACTGCAGTTTCTTCTTCACGGTCTGCCCTCTCCGGCGCGAGCGCCGACGGCGTGATTAGTTGACGCGGCCGATATAACGTCGATCGCGCGTGTCGATACGAATGACGGTGTCGGGCTCGATGAAGAGCGGCACCTGAACGGTCGCGCCGGTCTCAAGTTTCGCGGGCTTGGTCGTGTTCGTCGCGGTGTCGCCTTTAAAGCCGGGGTCGGTCTCGACGATGCGCAATTCGACATGCGGCGGAAGTTCGACGCCGATCGCCGTTCCGTCGTGGAACTGGACGTCAACGGACATGCCGTCCCTAAGGAAGTCGGCAGGGCCGCCGATGAGATCGCGCTGGATCGTCACGTTCTCGAACGACTCTTGATCCATGAAGTGGAAACCTTCGTCGTCGTTGTAGAGCATCTGCATCGTGCGATTGTCGAGCGTCGCTCGTTCGACTTTCTCCCCGGCGCGGAACGTGCGCTCGACCGTCGCTCCGGTGCGAACGTTTTTGAGACGGGTCCTCACGAATGCCGAGCCCTTGCCGGGTTTTACGTGGAGAAATTCGATCACGGTCCAGAGATTGTTGTCCAGCAGAATCGTGACACCATTACGAAAATCGTTCGATGAGATCATAGCCCGCCCCAATACGGGCCGCGCCTCGCGAAGCCCTGTGCGCCGCGCTAGCGGAAGAGTGCGAGAAAAGTCTCCGGCAGGGCGTTCGCCTGCGCGAGAACGGCGGTGCCGACCTGCTCCTCGATCCGCGTCTGCGTGAAGCGCGTGCTCGCGGCCCCGACGTTAAGATCGCGAATGGTCGAGACCGATGCCTGCAGGTTCAGGGCGGCGAGCGCGTCGTTTTGCTCGTCCGCCTGCAGGCGGACGCCGAAGGCTCCGAGCCCCGCCCGTTCGGCGAGGACTCGCTGGATCGCGAAGTCGCTCTGGCCGATCGCGTCTTCGGCGGCGAGCGTCGGGTCGTTGCCGGAGCCTGCGACGAGCGAGATCGTCGCGACCCGCAATGCTTGCGCGGTGACCGCCGGGAGCGAGAACGCGATGGTATCGCCCTCCGACGCCCCGGCGAGGACGTCGAGCGCCGGGGCATCGGGGTTCGCCTGCGCCGGGCTCGCTTGGAGCGCCTTCACATACGCCGTCGAGCCCGCGTCGGCACTCGTAAAACTCCCCAACGTAATCGAAACTCCATCGAAGAGCGAACTCGTCGAGCCGGGCGCAAGTAGCGTCGAACTCGTCGTTTGTTGCTGCGTTGCGGTGTTGTAGAAGCTCTCTTGCACGGCGATCGAAACCCCCGTGTTAACGACCTGCAACTTGATGCTGCCGTCGTAGGTGTTGCTGACCGTGCCGTTTCCGACCGGTGCGAGGGCGTAGGCGCCGCTTGGGAACGCCGTCGGGAGCGAGAGCGTGTAGGAGGTCGACGTGTAGGAAAGCACCGTTCCGATATAGACGCCGGCGGGGAAATTACCGGCGTCGAGGATATCGACTTGTTGCCCCGGTGGTGATGGGTTGCTGACGGTGCCGTAGGTTATCGTGTAGGGGCCGGGCCCCGCGCCGGCAGCGATTCCGTCGAAGTGCGAGCTTCCAATATAGTCGCCGGCAGCGTGCGCGAAGGCGAAATCGGCGACGAACGTCGTGGGGCCGAGCACCTGTTGGACGGTAACGACTTCGGGGTTTGGGGGAAACGGCAGCTGTAATTCTTGGCCGACGTAGAGTGGCTGTGCGGTTCCGCTTATCGCGACCACATTTTCGCCGGGAGTGACGGCGTTCGTCAGCGATCCGTTGACGTCGTTGCGAATTTGCGCGCCGCTGCTCAATGCCTGCGGAAAGATCGCCGTAATAGTTTTGGTAGCCGCATCGACTGCGAGCACTTGAATCGCCGGCCCGTTGTAACCTGCCGGCACGAGCGAATCGCCGGGAACGATGCCGACGGTGCTGCCGACGGTCACGCTCTGCGGGGCGGTCGAGGCGGGAACGTTCTGTGTGAGCGCATTGTAGTAAATGGGACGCTGATACGCCGGAATCGTCCGGGCATCGGCGACGAGTCGGCCGAAGTTGCTTCCCGGCGCTCCGGCGTTGGTGGCAAGGACGCTATTGGCTTGCACCGTAACGCTCGCAGCGACCGCGGGCACGAAACCGGCATGGCTGCCGTCGAGCAGCGATGCACCGTTAAACGTGACGTTCTGCGATATGCGATTCACCTCGAGCAGCAATTGCGAAACCTCGGCCTGGAGGTTGGCGCGATCGCCCGTGCTTTCAACGCTTGAGGAGGCCTCAACCGCGAGCGTGCGAATGCGCGTGAGGATGTCGGTAACGCTCGCCAGCGCCCCGTCGGCAACGTTGACTGCGTCCGCAGCGCTCTGCACGTTGCTCTGCGCGCGTTCGAAGCCGTTCACGCGCGCGGTGAGCGATTGCGAGATCGCGAGCCCGGATGGGTCGTCGGCCGCGCTATTGATGCGCAGGCCGGAAGCGAGTTGCCGGGCTTCGTTCGTCAATTGCTCGGTGGTGCGATCCAGAGCGGTACGGGCCGCGTCGGATGCAGCGTTCGAGGCGAGCGAGAAGCTGAAAGACATCGGTCCGCGCACCTACGCCCCGGCTGAGTCGCCCCCCTTCCGGAGGCCGAGAAAAACGCCTTTCCGCATTTTACGAACGCGCCTAGCGTTTTTTCGCCGCGCGCCCCTTCAAAAACGGAATCGGGTTCTCGGTCCCACTGCGTAATCGCTCGATATTCTCGCGATGGCGGAAGATGATGAGGATTGCGACCGCGGCTCCATAGAGCGTCTCCCACAACGAACGCGTGAAGAACGCGAGCGACGGGATGACGAGCAGACCGGCGAGCATCGAGCCGACCGAAGAGTATGGCGTAAGGACGATTGCGCCGAGCAACCATCCGGCAACGGCGACGGCGACGGCGAGGGGGCTAAGCGCAAGCGTCGCGCCGAGCATCGTTGCGACGCCTTTACCGCCGTTAAATCCCAGCCACGGAGAGAAGCAATGGCCGAGGACCGCCGCGATCGCGGCGACCGCCTGAATTGCATCGCCGGTTCCGAAACGAGCGGCGAGAAGAACGGGGAGCGCGCCTTTCGCGACGTCGAGCAGTAAAACTGCGATCGCACCACGTTTTCCGAGCGACCGAAGTGCGTTCATCGCGCCGATATTCCCGGATCCTTGCGCGCGGATGTCGGTGGAGAAGAAGAGGCGCCCGACGACGAGTCCGAACGGAATCGAGCCGACGGCGAAGGCAAAGAGTCCTATGAGGGCGTTGGCCATGCCGAGTCCTCGCGTTCCTCGCCGCGACGCGGGCGAAATTCGATCGTCAACGGTACGCCTTCAAAATCGTACGCTTCGCGAATCGTATGTTCGAGGAAGCGTCGGTAGGACGGTTGCACCAAATCGGGATCGTTACAATGCATGATAAAGAGCGGGGGATGCGCCGCGACCTGTGCGGCGTAAAAAATGCGCAGCGCTTTTCCACCGGAGATCGGCGCCGGGTGCGCCATCACCGCGTCGCGGATCAAGGCATTGAGCTGTCCCGTCGGCGCGCGACGGTCGAGGTTCTCGCAGACGTGAGCGACCAGCGGCATGAGCCCGCCGAGTTTCCGATGCGTCATCGCCGAGAGAAACGTAATCGGAGCGAATCGCGCGAACGGAAGCATATCGTAGATGGCGTTTTTGAGGTCGCCTTGTTGGTATTCACCCTGCTCGCGCACGATATCCCATTTATTGCCGACCAAGATGACGCCCTTGCGTTCTTCGATCGCGAGGCCGACGAGACGACGGTCTTGCGCAGTGATGCCGTGCATCGAATCGAAGACGACGAGCGCGATATCGCAACGGGCGAGTGCATTGAGGCTTCGCAACGTCGCATAGTATTCGATATCGCCGATCGCCTCGGGGCGCTTGCGCATGCCGGCGGTATCGACGAGTCGATATTTGCCACCGCGCCAAATCAACTCGGTATCGATTGCATCGCGCGTGGTTCCCGCGACGTCGGAGACGATTGCGCGCTCTTGGCCGACGAGCGCGTTGAGAAGCGAAGATTTTCCCACGTTGGGGCGGCCGACGATCGCCAACGATATTTCATCGCTGCGCACGGCGTTGGGCGTGTTCTCCGGCAGCGCCTCAACGATTCGGTCGAGGAGATCGCCCGTGCCCTCGCCGTGGATCGCCGAGACGACGATCGGAACGCCGAAGCCCAAGCGTGAAAACTCCGCGGTCGCGCTATCGGCGGCGTTTGGAGACTCGGCCTTGTTGGCGACCAGAATAATCTTCCTACGGATCCGCCGGAGGATGGTGGCGACCTCTTCATCGAGGGGGTTCGCCCCTTCACGAGCGTCGACGACGAAGAGAATCGCATCGGCGGCGGCCGCCGCCGCCTCGGCCTGTCGGCGGGTCGTTTCGGCGAAGGCGTCGCCATGGGCGACCGCTGCCTCGGGGTCGATTCCGGCGGTGTCGACGAGATTAAAGGTGTGGCCCTGCCATTCCGCGAGGGCGTAGAGCCGGTCGCGGGTGACTCCGGGGGTGTCCTCGACGATCGCCAAGCGAGCGCCGACGAGTCGGTTGAAGAGTGCGCTCTTCCCGACGTTGGGGCGGCCGACGATGGCGACGGTCGCCGGTTCGACGCGCGCGAGAACCGGCGTCTCCGATGCTTCTAAATCCACCGCCGGGAGATTGGCGGTCCGGTCGGAGTTTGCCCGCCTCGCGCCGAAGAGAGCCGATCTTCCATGGCTTCACTCTATATCGAGACCTTCGGCTGTCAGATGAACGAGGCCGACTCCCAAGAGATCGCGCAGCGCGCAAGCGCCGCGGGGTATGCTATCGTCACGCGCCCCGAAGACGCGCAGGTCGTGCTGCTCAATACCTGTACCGTGCGCGATAATGCCGAACGGCGCGCGTACGGCCGGATGAATCATTTTCGCGCGCTCAAGAGCGCCGATCCGAGCGTTCGCATCGTCGTGATGGGCTGCCTCGCCGAGCAGGACCGCGATCGCATGGCCAAGCTTGCGCCGCACGTCGATGCGATCTACGGGACGAAGGAGTTGCGCGCGCTCGGCGATCGTCTCGAACGCTGGCGCGAGGATTTCGGGGAAGACCCCGATCTCGAAGCGATCGAACAGCGCGCCTTGCTCGAACCGATGGGCGGCACCGCCGACGGCGTCATCGACGCATTTTCACATCTCCGCGCTTTCGTGAACGTGCAGCGCGGTTGCTCCTATTATTGTACGTTCTGCATCGTTCCGCACGTGCGCGGTCGCTTCGACCATCGCCCCGCCGCCGAGATTCGTGCCGAGGTCGCCGAGAAAATCGCGGCGGGTGCGCGCGAAGTGATGCTGGTCGGACAGACCGTCAATGCCTGGCGCGATCCGGTCGACGGTGCCGATTTTCTCGCACTCGTGCGTTCGGTCGCGGCGTTGCCGGGCTTAGAGCGGCTTTCGTTCATCTCTCCCCATCCAAAAGATTTCACCGAGGCAACGATCGCCGGGTTCGCCGAGGTCGGAGCGCTCAATCCGCGCGTTCATCTGCCCATGCAATCGGCGAGCGACCCCGTGCTGCGCCGAATGAACCGCAAATATACGCGCGCGCAATTCGACGAGCGTGTCGCGTGGATCGCACGCTACCTGCCGAAATGGGCGATCACGACCGATATCATCGTCGGATTTCCCGGCGAGAACGATGTCGATTTTGAATCGACGCTGGCCTACGTTCGTAGCGGGGTCTTTGCCAATGCCTATTCGTTCATCTATTCGATTCGACGTGGGACGCCGGCTGCGAACTGGGAGCAAGTTTCGCGGGAGGTAGCGCACGAACGCTTCGAGCGCCTGATCGAGGCGCAGAACGACGCCAGCACGGCGTACCACGCCCGTAAAATTGGGCGTATCGAACGTTGCCTCGTCGTCGGACCATCGAAGAAAGATCCGCAGCGCTTGACGGCAAAGGCGCTCGATAACGTCACCGTCAACGTACCGATGCCCCCCGATTACGATGCCGCGCTCTACGCTCGCGAACCGTGGCTCGACATCGAAATCGTCGACGCGCACGTGTGGGGAAACTCCGGGAGCGTTCGCGCGCGTGCGGCTCGTTTCTCCGATCGCGGAGCGTCGGTAGCTCTTCCGGTACTCTCGCTTCTGTGATCGATGGATAGGCGATATCCTGCGTGAGCGCACCAACGAAACGCTCGCCGGCGATCGAGCAGTATTTCGAAATGAAGGCTCGCAACCCCGAGGCTATTTTGCTTGCGCGCGTCGGCGATTTCTACGAAGCGTACGGCGAAGATGCCGAGACGATAGCTCGCGCTTTGCAGATCGCACTTACCGGAAAAGATTCCGGCAGCGGAACGCGCGTCGCTATGGCCGGGGTGCCGCACCACGCGCTCGATAATTATCTGCGCAGGCTCGTCGATCAACGTTTCGTCGTCGCGCTCGCCGAGCAGATGGAGGAACCGCGCCCCAATAAGCTCGTGCGCCGCGATGTCGTTCGCGTCGTTACGCCGGGAACGCTGGTCGAGGAACATCTCCTCGACGGGAAGCGAAATAATTTTCTCGCCGCGCTGAGTTATCTCGACGATACTTTCGGCCTTATGTATTGCGATATTTCGACGGGCGAGAGCTTCGGCACGGCATTTGCAAGCGAGGCCGGCGAAGACGAACTTGTTGCAGAGCTCGCGCGTATCGCGCCCGCCGAGATCGTCTTCGATATTCCCGAAGGCGGGCATGCGACGCTGCGGCAACAGATCGAAAATCTCGGCGCGCGTCTAGCTACCTTACCGATATCGGGCGCCTCGGCACGCGCGGTCGACGCCGTGCCGGGTTTTTCGCTCGTAGAGTCGCTGGCAATGCTGCGAGCCGGCGAGGTGATGGAGCGTTTTCTCGCGCGTACCGGCATCGTCGCCGATGGCGCCGCATTGCGCGCGCGCACCGAGTACCGCCGGGACGCCGCGCACGTCGCGATCGACCCGTCGACGCGCAAGCATCTTGAGTTGCTGCGTGCCGAAGGGGCGAACGAGCGCGCGACGTTGTTGGCGACGCTCGACGGGTGCGCTACCTCGATGGGTTCGCGGTTGCTCGCACGCCGTATTTCCGCTCCATCGGTCGACCGCGCGAGAATCGAACGACGGCTCGACGATATCGCGGCGCTCGTCCAGACGCACTCGCTGCGCGGAGAACTTCACGATATTTTGCGCCGCTGCTTCGATTTGGAGCGAATCGCGCAAAAAATTGCGCTGCGTCGTGCGAACCCGCGCGATCTCGCCTCGTTACGGCGAACGCTTGAAGCGATGGCGGAGATCCCATCGCGCTTGCCCGAGGCGCTCGCGCGTCGTCGGGCGGCGTTGCTGGGTTTCGACGGGCTGCTCGCCGACCTTCGCGCGACGCTTGCAGAGGAGCCTCCGGCTCGTTTAAGCGATGGCGGCGCGGTGCGCCCCGAGGCCGATCCCGAGCTCGCCGAGTGCATCGCTCTCCGCGGCGATGCGCGCGGGCGCATTTCGGCATTGGAGGAACGCGAACGCGAGCGGACCGGGATAAAAAATCTTAGAGTGAAGTACGCAAGTGCTTTCGGGTACGCTATCGAGGTCGGGCATGCGTATGCCGCGCGCGTACCGGCCGAGTACGTCCGTCGCCAAACGCTCGCCGGAAGCGAACGCTACACGACTACCGAACTCAAAGAACTCGAAACGGCGATCGCAAGCGCGCAGAGCCGACAGGAGCGCATCGAGCAGCGTCTCTTCGCCGAACTCGTCGAGCGGATCGCGCTGCAGGCCGATGCGCTCGCCGCCGCCGGTGCCGCCTTGGCGGCGATCGACGTCAGCGTTGCCTTGGCCGAAAAGGCCGCAATCCGCGACTACGTGCGCCCGGAATTTCTCGATGAGTCGCGTATCGAGATCGTCGATGGGAGACACCCGGTTATGGAAGCGGTCGTGCAGCGCCGTTTCGTCCCCAACGACGCTCGGCTCTTAGAGAAGGAGCATCGGTTTATTTTGTTGACCGGGCCGAATATGGGTGGAAAATCGACCTATCTCCGCCAGATCGGCCTGCTGACGATTCTCGCACAAGTCGGTTCGTACGTGCCGGCAAAGAGTATGAAACTTGGAATCGTCGACCGCATCTTTACGCGCATCGGTGCCGGGGACGACCTGGCATCGGGGCAATCGACCTTTTATATGGAGATGGCCGAAGCGGCGAATATTCTTCGGCGCTGCACCGCACGTTCGTTACTGCTCGTCGACGAGATTGGGCGCGGCACCGGTACGATCGATGGGCTCGCGATCGCTCAGGCGATCTGCGAATATATTCTCGCGCTCGGTGACGGGGCGCCGATGACCTGTTTTGCAACGCATTTCCACGAACTGTGCGCGCTCGCTGAGCATTGGGCTGGGGTCGCAAATTACCATATAACGGCAGTAGAAAATCTCGGGCGCGGGAACGAGCCGGTCTTCTCGCATCGCGTACAGCCGGGGAGCTCTTCGCGCTCGTTCGGGATCGAAGTGGCGCGCATGGCCGGGCTGCCCGCCGGCGTCGTCGAGCGCGCTCAAGAGATCGCCGAAAATCTCGGTGCGGGGCCCGATCTCGAGACGCGCGTTCCGATGCGCAAACGTCCAGCCGCTACCGAGAGCCGCGAACAGCTGCGGTTGCTCTGATGGGTTTTCCCTTCGCGATGCCGCAGATTACTGCTGTCACGCCGAGTAGGTGGCGAAGCCACCGTATCGAGGCGCGCTGATGCCGCAGATTACCGCTGTCAGGCCGAGTAGGTGGCGAAGCCACCGTATCGAGGCGCGCTGATGCCGCAGATTACCGCTGTCACGCCGAGTAGGTGGCGAAGCCACCGTATCGAGGCGCGCTGATGCCGCAGATTACCGCTGTCAGGCCGAGTAGGTGGCGAAGCCACCGTATCGAGGCGCGCTGATGCCGCAGATTACTGCTGTCACGCCGAGTAGGTGGCGAAGCCACCGTATCGAGGCGCGCTGATGCCGCAAATTACTGCTGTCACGCCGAGTAGGTGGCGAAGCCACCGTATCGAGGCGCGCTGATGCCGCAGGTTACTGCTGTCACGCCGAGTAGGTGGCGAAGCCACCGTATCGAGGCGCGCTGATGCCGCAGATTGCGGCGCTCGACGAGCGGACGATCGGGCAAATCGCCGCCGGCGAGATCGTCGAACGCCCGCTCTCGGTCGTGAAGGAGTTGGTGGAGAACGCCGTCGATGCAGGCGCGCGCCGCATCGAAGTTTCGTTGCAACGTGGGGGCATCGCGCGTGTCGAAGTGAACGACGACGGCGTCGGCATCGCCGTTGCCGATCTTGCGCTCGCACCGGCGCGCCATGCGACGAGCAAACTGCGCGACGCCGAGGATCTGCACGCCGTTGCTACCCTCGGCTTTCGCGGCGAGGGGCTCGCGAGCATCGCCGCGGTCGCGCGATTGACGATCGTCTCGCGTACCCGCGATGCAGAGATCGGTGCGAAGATCGTTGCCTACGGTGACACGATCGAACCGGTGACGCAGGTCGCCGCCCCTGCGGGAACGAGTGCCGTCGCCGAAGGGCTCTTCGAAAACGTTCCGGTACGGCGCGAGTACCTGAAATCGCCCGGAACGGAATATTCGCGTGTGAACGCGTGGTTGAGCGCGTTTGCGTTAGCGTACCCGGAGATCTCGTTTACCCTGCGCAACGACGGCGAGCAGCAGTGGGCGATGCCCGCGTCGAGCGACCCGCGCGAGCGGCTCGCTGCAGTCTTTGGGCGCGAGGCTGCGCGGACGATGTTGGCGATCGACGCTGCGCCGGCCGCATCTATGCATGGAGGTTTGCGCGGTTTTATCAGCGCGCCGGGAAACGAACGCGCGGACCGACGCATGCAACTGCTCTTTGTGAATCGGCGGCTATTGCGCAGTTCGCTTCTAGCGGGAGCCTGGAGCGGCGGATATCAGACCTTTGCGATGATCGGGCGGCAGCCGTACGGCGTGCTGATGCTCGATCTCCCTCCCGACCACGTCGATGCAAACGTCCACCCGACGAAGAGCGACGTGCGCTTGCGCTTCGGTTCGCAGGTTGCCGATAGCGTTCGGCATGCAATCGCGGCGACGCTGCGCGGAGATGCGCGGGAACGCTTGGCGCAGAGCTTGGGCGCGCTTCCCGGAGAGCAAATTTCGCTCGCTCCTCCGGAACGATACGAGCAAGCGCGGCTTTTGCAAGTCGATCCGGACCTCGCGAACGCGGCCGCCGCGGCGACGAACGGACTGCGCGTGCTCGCGCAGATCGATGCGACGTACATTCTCGCCAGCGACGGAAGCACGATTCTTCTCGTCGACCAACATGCGGCGCACGAACGTATCGCTTACGAACGCATCGTGGCGGCCGCAGCGGCGAGCGCACCGAGCGAGCCGCTGCTGGTGCCGACGATTCTCGAACTCGATCTCGCTCAGAGCGAGCGCCTCGAAGTTGCGCTCGAAGCCTTGCGCGACGGTGGCCTCGCTATCGAGGCCTTCGGCGAACGCAGCTTCCGGATCACGGCGACGCCGGCGGGCTACGGTGCACGCTCGTTCGATATCGCCGGATTTCTCGACGATCTCGCCGACGAAGCGCCGCAACGCGACGTGCGCGAGCGTGTGTGGGCCTCGCTCGCCTGCCACTCGGTCACCACCGCCGGCGAGCGCTTAGCATTCGCGGAGATGGCGCGTTTAGTCGACGATTTGCAACGCTGCGCGAATCCGATGCACTGCCCGCATGGGCGACCCACCATGTTACGCATCGATCCCGAGATGGTCGCTCGGCTCTTCAAACGCGCGTGATCGACCTCTGCACGATCGTCGGCGCGACCGCGTCGGGTAAGAGCGAGGTGGCGATGCGCGTTGCGCGCGCCGTCGGCGGCGAGATCGTCGGTGCGGATTCACGACAGATCTACCGCGGCATGCGCGTCGGCACGGCGGCCCCCGACGAAGCGGCACAGCGCGAGATTCGCCATCATTGCATCGAGTTTCTCGACCCCGAAGATCGCTATTCGGCGGCGCAGTACGCGCGCGACGCAATGGCGGCGATCCTCGATATACGCGCGCGCGGGCGGCTCCCCATCGTCGTCGGCGGAACCGGATTTTATCTGCGCGTGTTGCGCGGGGGCGTTGCGCTCGGGGAGCGTGGCGATGACGATCTTCGTGCCCGCATCGCGCGCGAGACGCGCGTGCATCCTCCCGAAGTACTTCACGAATGGCTCGCGCTTCGCGATCCGCAACGCGCCGCGGCGATCGAAAGGAGCGATCTCTACCGAATCGGGCGCGCGCTCGAAATTGCGCTCGCACCGCCGCGCGCTGCTGCGGCGGAGATTCCGACACTGCTCTCGCACGGGCTGACGTTTCGCACCTTCGCTCTCGCACTGCCGCTCCCCGAGATCGACCGACGAATCGAATTACGCGCGCGCGCGATGCTCGAGGGCGGCCTTCTCGACGAAGCCGAGGCATTGGGGGCGCGGGCGGTTGCCGCCGATGCCGTCGGTTACCCGCAGGCGCTCGCCTATCTGCGAGGGCAGAGTACCTTCGGCGAGACATTGGTCGCACTTACACGTGCGACGCGTCGCTACGCGCGCCGTCAGATCGCCTGGTTTCGCTCCGAACCGAATCTCGAGTGGCTGGCCGCCGACGATCTCGTGCGAGCGGCGGAGGAAGCCTTGACGGTTGCGCCAACGCCCCCGTAAATGGCGGCGATTCCCTTCACGAAGATGCACGGTACGAAGAACGATTTTATCGTTATCGATACGCGCGCGCATTCGCTCCCGCATCTTCCCGCGTTCGCGCGCCGCTGGTGCGAACGGCATACCGGCGTCGGTGCCGACGGGGTGCTCGTTATCGAGGCGTCGGTCGTCGCCGACGCGCGCATGCGTGTCATCAATGCCGACGGCAGCGAGGCGGAGATGTGCGGTAACGGCATCCGTTGCGTCGCGCGATTTCTCGCCGAGGCGGGCGAGCCGGATCGCCTCGCAATCGAAACGCTTGCGGGCATTCGACACACGACCGTCGAGAGCCGTGCCGACGATTGGCGGGTTCGCGTTGCAATGGGGATGACGAGCGTATCGTACGGAACGAACGCCTTCCCCGACGCAACGGTCGTGCGAGTTGGAAATCCGCACGTCGTGCTGTTCGTCGATCGCCTCGACGGCTACGATCTCGCGGCTGCCGCCGCACGCATCGCCGAAGAGCCGGCGTTCGCCGGCGGCGCGAACCTGCACGCCGCGGTTCTCGAACGCGACTGCGTGCGGGTGCGCCATTTCGAACGTGGAGTCGGCGAAACGCAGGCCTGCGGAACCGGAGCGGTTGCCGTAGCGGCGGCGGTTCGCATGCGCGACGCCGCGTCGCCGTTACGGATCGAGGTTCCCGGCGGCACGCTCGCCGTTGAGTTCGACGTACGCGGTGAAGCGACGCTCGTAGGCCCGGCGGCGCGCGTCTTCGTCGGAGTCCTCGACGATGATCTCGCGTAAACGCGGGCACCCGGCGCTCGCCTATGCCGACGCGCGCGGGCGCTATTATTTTGACGACGCCTGCGAACCGCTCGCCGATGGTGGCATCGTGCGTCTGCCGCGCCCCGAGGAATTGATTCCGGCACCGCCGGGAAGCGTGCCGACGCTCTTGCCGCTGCGCCGCCCGCTCGGCCGACGCGGTGTTGAAAGGCGCCGTCACGCACTCGGCGTCTTGCTCCCCGCCGGATATACGCGGTTACTCGTGCCCGCTTTCGAAACCGACGAACGGGCGCCGACGTTGCCGCTCTTCGGTTACACCTTTGCCTGTGCGATCGACGACGAACTCTACGTTGCGGCGATGCGAACCGATCGCGACGAAGATTGGGAACCGCGCCGTTTTGCCGACGGTGAGTTGGAGTCGCTGCTCGACGAGCGCTGCGCGCGCGACCCTAAAAACCGCATGCTCGCACAACTGCGGGTCTGTGCCGGTGAGTACGGTTGTTTCACCGCGCAAAACGTCTTTCTCGCCCGAGGTGAAGCGGCGCTTCCCGTCTCGCCGACGTGCAACGCGCGTTGCGTGGGATGTATCTCCGAACAAGATCCCGAGGCCGGCTTGCCATCGCCGCAACGACGGATCGCGGTGGAGATGCAGGGCGACGAGATCGCGCGCGTGGCGATCGAACATCTTCAGGCGGTTCCCGAAGGCATCGTGAGTTTCGGACAGGGCTGTGAAGGCGAGCCGCTCCTGCGCTCGCTCGCCATCGCCTCGGCGATCGAGAAGATACGCGCGGCTCGGAGCAACGGCACGATCAACCTCAATACCAACGGCAGCCGGCCGCGCGAACTCGCTCGCTGTATCGATGCCGGGCTTCAGGCCGTTCGGATCAGCCTTAATAGTTTTCGCGACGCGACGTACGCCGCCTATTATCGCCCGCAGGGCTATGGCCTCGCCGAGGTATTGGAATCGATTCGCATCGCACGCGCCGCGGGGTTACGCGTCTCGCTCAACTTGCTCACGCATCCCGGCATCACCGACGACGTCGAGGAAGTCGCTGCGATGGAGCGGTTTTTATCGGATCGACCCGTCGATATGGTGCAGACGCGAACGCTCAATATCGACCCGCATCGCTACTTCGATTTAGTCGGGCGTCCCGCTGCGACCATCGGCATGCGCGCTGCCATCGAACGCATCACCGAACTCGGCGTGCGCGTCGGCAACTTCACGCACGTGCATTAGCCGCGGGGCAAAAGAATTCGCTAGTTCGCGGCCCCTAGGAGCTGCGCGAGGCGTTCGCGGGCGCCGTTTTTTACGACGGCGATGACGCGATCGCCGACCTGAAGGCGCGTGTGCCCGCTTGGAACCACGATCTCTTCGCCTTCGCGTTCGATCGCGACGAGGACGGTGTCGTTGGGAAGCGTCACCTCGCCGATCTCCTTACCGGCGACCGAGGATGCAGCAGCGACCGACATCTTCGTCAAGTGGAGGTTCCCCTTGCCGAATAGGTGCATCGTTTCGAGAACGGCCCCGTAGCCGGCGGCGCTTACGTGTTCGTTGAGGACATCGAGGATGATCTCGGTCGAGGAGATGACCGTGACGGGTTCTCCGCTATCGAGCGATTCGAAGATGCGCCGGTTACGCGGATTGTTGACGCGCGCGATGCAGCGGGCTTTGGAAATGCGTTTGCTCAAGAGCACCACGACGAGATTATCTTCATCGTCGCCGGTATCCGCGACGACGATATCGGCGCGCTCGACGCCCGCGGCGCGCAGCACTTTGGGATCGCACCCATCGCCGACGACGGTAACCTGCTGCCCGATCAACCGTTCGAGATTTTTTGCCTTTCGTTCGTCTTTTTCGACGACGACAACCTCGCTCTTGCGGTCGATCAACGCTCGCGTAAGGTAGGAACCGACTTTGCCGCCGCCGACAATGAGAATAAACACGTTACGACCTCACCGGTTGGGCTTTGCGCGCGTCGGGAAACGACTGAACGAACGCACTAAATGCATCGGAGGTGACGACGGCGTGCACCTCGTCACCTTTTTCTAAGATGGTGTCGGTCGATACGACGAGGAGGCGGCCTTTGCGAACGAGCGCGGCGATTCGAATGCGCTCGAATTCTTCAAACTCGCCGACCCGTTTATCGACTTGCATCGTGCCGACGTGCGCGACGAGCGTGGTAAGCACGCCGAATTCGATCTCCGGGGTGCTGGTTGCCGACGATTCGACGAGCCGGTCGCGAATGAGTTGTGCGTTAACGGTCGTCGGACAGACGGTCTCGACGCCAAGGTCGCGATAGAGTTGCCCGCGCTGCGGATCGTAGATGCGCGCGACGATCTTCTGGATGTGAAATTCGGTTCGCGCGATCAGCGCGGCCATAATGTTGCGGTTGTCACCGTTGGTGACGGCGACGAAGGCGTCGGCTTTCTCGGCGCCGGCGCGGCGCAGCACTTCGGAGTCGATACCGGTGCCGACGACAACGTGCCCGCGAAATTCCTTGCGAAGGCGTTTGAATGCGGTTGGATTTTCGTCGATGACGATGACTTCATGTCCGTCTTCATCGAGCTTTTCGGCGAGGGCGGAACCGACTCGTCCGCAGCCGACTATGAGATACCTCATGCGCGCTCGCGGCTTCTCTGTGACGCTGCGTTCCCCTGTGAGCAGGAGCGAGACTTTACCGTTGAGAAACGGGGGGAGCCTTCGGGGCGTGGCTCAGCTTGGTAGAGCGCTTCGTTCGGGACGAAGAGGTCGCTGGTTCGAATCCAGTCGCCCCGACCATTTTCCCCCTTTCCCTACGAGTAAAGTCTTTAGGCGTTGCTGTCACGATTCGACTCGGCAGCTCGGCGGGTCATGCATACCGCCGAGCAAGAGTCGCGCAATCACAATCATTACTACATCGGTGCCGAGCATCTGCTCGTGGCGCTGCTGGATGAGCGCGATCCTGCGGTCATGCAGCGCCTCGAGCGCGACGGGATCGATATCGGCGAGGTGCATGCAGCCGTGCGCCGGGCACTCGGCACCGGTGAAGATCGGAGCTGGGAAGGAGTCCTTGTGACTCCACGGGTGAAGGAGATCGTTCGCGTCGCACATGACCTGAGCGCGGGCGGTGAAATCGAACCGCTTCACCTGCTCGAAGCGCTGCGCCGTGAGGGCGGGAGCCGGGCCGCACGCATTTTACTCCTCGCCGCGCCGAACACCGAGCAGTCCGAACGGAGTTAACCCCCATGCAGCAAGCCGTCGTTTCGTTTATCGACCACGCCGGCCTCGGCGGGCTCTTCGTCGCGCTCGTACTCGGCAATATCGGCGCGCCGGTCGGCAGCGAGGTCGTTCTGCCGACGGCGGGTGCGCTCGTCGCCACCGGGCACCTCGGGAACCTCTGGGTCGCGATCTTCGTCGCGGTTCTCGCCGAACTCGTCGGCCAGGCGCTCGGCTATGCCGTCGGCCGCTTTGGCGGGCGCCCGCTCGTCGAGCGTTTTGGGAAGTACGTCGGCTTCCATCACGATCGGCTCGACCAAGTCCATGCGTTCTTCGGCCGCTGGGGAAGTTTCGCCGTCTTTCTCTGTCGCTTCATCCCGGTGTTGCGCGGCATCGACGGCATTCCGGCGGGGATCGCCGAGATGGATCTCGCCCCGTTCTTTCTCTGGACGGCGCTCGGTTCGACGATTTTCTGCGGCGGCCTGATCTTATTGGGGAATGCGCTCGGCCATCACCTCGATCAGATTCTGCCGCTCTTCCATCATTACGCGCGCTTGCTGTTCGTCGTTGTGCTGGCGGGGATCGTCGGGGCGGCGGTGGCTGCGCTGATGCGACGAAAACGCGCCGCCTAAGGTTGTAGTCTTCGATGGCCGCCGCGCCGCTCGAACTTACCCTCGCCCAGTTGCCCGACGCGCCGGGTGTCTATCAGATGCTCGCAGCGGGCGGCGAGGTGCTCTATATCGGGAAAGCGATCTCGTTACGAAATCGCGTCCGTTCCTATTTTCAGGGAAGCGCACAGCACCATCCGCGCATCGCCGCGATGGTCGCACGGGTCGCCGATATCGAGACGACCGTCGTCGGCAACGAAATTGAAGCGCTAATTCTTGAGGCAAATCTCATCAAGCGCTATCAACCGCCCTTTAACGTGCGGATGCGCGACGATAAACGCTACCCCTATCTGAAAGTAACGAACGAGCCGTTCGCGCGCGTCCATTTCACCCGCACGCTCGCTCCCGACGGTGCCCGCTATTTCGGCCCTTTCACCAATGCGCGCGACCTACGCGAACTCATCGATTTAGTGCGCATGGTCTTCCCGCTGCGTACCTGTCGCGAGCCGATCGACGGGAAGCGAGCGCGCCCGTGCCTGCAGTATCACATCAAACGTTGTCTGGCGCCCTGCGTCGGGTATCAGAGCCGCGAAGAGTACGATGCGATCGTCGATGACGTGGTACTCTTTCTCGAAGGCAAACACGACGCACTCCTCGCGCGTCTCAATGCGGAGATGGAGGGTGCGGCGGCGGAGATGCGCTTCGAAGCGGCGGCTTCGATTCGCGACCGAACGATCGCGGTGCGCCGCGTCACCGAACGACAGCGCGTGGTGTGGCGCTCGCGCATCGATATGGATCTCATCGCCTGCGCGCGCGCGCAGGGGCAGGCATGCATGGAGGTCTTCGTGGTGCGCGGCGGCAAGCTCGTCGGTCAAGAGCATGTCATTCTCGACGGCGTCGCCGCGCGCGAACCGCAGGAAATTTACGCCGAGTTTCTGACGCAATTTTACAGCTCGCGCGCGGCCGGAGACGAACGCCGGACGTTCTCGACGATCTCCGAAGGGCGGGTCGCGCGCGATAACGCAGCGCCCGCTCCGGCGAGCGCGCGCGCGCGGCCGTACGCTGCCTCGGTGGTGCCGAAAGAATTATTGCTGGAGGCGATGCCGGAGGATCGCGAAGCGATCGAGCGGCAGTTAAGCGGCATTAAAGGGCAACGCGTTCGTATTCTCTTGCCGCAGCGCGGCGAGCGCGCCGACTATCTTCGCCTGGTCGGACGGAATGCCGAACAACACCTCAAAGCCTTTCTCGCCCATCAGGAAGTGCAAGAGAGCGCACAGGCGCGCGCGCTCGACGAACTCGCGCAGGCGCTCGAGCTTCCCGATCTGCCGCGCCGCATCGAGTGCTACGACATCTCGAACGTCCAAGGCACCAACCCGGTTGCTTCGATGGTCGTCTTCGTCGAAGGACGGGCGAAGAAATCCGCCTATCGCAAGTTCGCGATTCAGTACAAGGACGGCCCGAACGATTTCGAGATGATGCGCGAAGTCTTGCGGCGGCGGCTGCGCTACCTCGCGCAACGCGAGGAAGAGGATGCGCTCGGCGTCGATCGGACGAAACGCGAGCGCTTCTCGGTGCGCCCCGACCTGCTGTTGATCGATGGCGGCAAGGGACAACTCGGAGTGGCGGTCGAGGTGCTCGACGAACTCGGGCTCGCCGGAATTCCGGTCGCCGGGCTCGCCAAAGAGCACGAGTGGCTCTACCTTCCCGAGCGCAGCGAGCCGATCGTTTTGCCGCCCGGCTCGCCGGCGCTGCACCTTGCGGTCCGCGTTCGCGACGAAGCACACCGTTTTGCGATCTCGTTCCACCGGAAAAAGCGCGATAAGGCGATGATCCGCTCGGTGCTCGACGAGGTGCCGGGGCTCGGCCCGGTGCGCCGGAAAAGGCTGCTGGCGACCTTCGGCTCGGTCGCTGCGATTCGCCGTGCGGAGCTCGATGCGGTCGCCGCGGTCAAGGGCATGACTCCGACCCTCGCGGCGGCGGTCCGGGCCCGTCTCGACGAGCGCCCGCCCGCATAGGAGCCGCGCTCGGTGCGAGGAATGTCGCATCCATGATCATCCGATTTATCGTCAACGCCATCGCGTTGTACCTCATTCTGAAGTTCGTACCGGGCTTCAACCACGATGCCGGCATCGGCACCGCGCTGATCGCAGCGATCATCTTCGGCATCGTGAACATGCTCTTGGGACCGCTTTTACGGTTGATCTCCGCGCCGATCACCTGGCTCACGCACGGCCTCTTTTCCTTCGTAGTCAACTACCTGCTCTTCGCCGTTACGGCGCACTTCACGCCCGACTTCCGCGCGGGCGGCGACGTCAATCACTGGCTCGCCTACCTCTACGGAACCATCGTGATGATGCTGGTCAGCACGTTGATGGAACGGAGCACGGGCTCGAAGGCGGCGGGAGGCTTGTAACTTCCCGCTTGCCGGATCGGTTATACTGAATGTCGATGGTCGCGGGGCTGAAGCAGGTTCGACGTGAAGATCCGCGGTCGATGTCAGCAGGCGGAGTTGCGAGCTCTCCTAAAACGATCGCAACGGCAATAACTGCCAACAACAACTACGCACTGGCTGCCTAAATAAGGTAACCACCGGACGCGAGGGGTCGGCCCGAACCACTTCGCCTTCCGGTCAAAAATTCGGGCTGGTTCGCACGGATGATGTGACGCGCAAACGAGATTTACTGCATCTGCGACGCACGATAGCCTAGCTTTGGGGCGATCGAGCGGCTAAGACAAAATCAAAGCTGAGCCTGGAGAACGCATCGGTCCGGCTTTGCGGACTCGGGGGGCAGTACCCCGACAGCTCCACCATTTCTGCAAAATGCGCCGCTCCGGCGCATTTTTTTTTGCCACCGGGCGCGACGATGCCGAATCGATCGCCGACCGCCGCGACGGCGTCGTGTTGGCGACGAAATGTGGTCGTTCTATGCCATAAGGCTACGCACGGGATACTTGAGGCTTTCAGAATCTCGCGTTGCAAATATCAGACCTTCGCATTGCGACTGTGCGATCATCATGCGGTCGAATGGATCGGCGTGTATTTTCGGGAGCGCGCCGACGGCTAATGCGTGCGCGGCTTCGATTGCGAGAAATGCAAATCCGAGCGATCGAACGCGTGCCGGGAGCCAGACCGCGGCGTCACCGGGTATCGTGAGTTTTCCAAGCCCAACTTTGATCGCGATCTCCCAAGCGGTTGCCGCCGAAACGAAAATCTCGTTCTCGCGATTTTCGATTGCGTCGCGGGCCTCGTCTTTCAGTTCCTCAGGCGCCGAGGCGGCCCAAAGAAGCACATGCGTATCGAGCAACACACGCACTAGATGCCCTCAAAAAGCCGGGCGATCTCAACATTGACCGTGTCGAAATCGGGCGCGATCGAGATCAGGCCGCGATCGACCCCGAGGGTGCGCTTGGGCGCCGGAGCGATTGGAACGAGGCGCGCCGCAGCACGCCCGGCGACGCATATGGTCACATCAGGTTCGATCCCCGTACGAACCTCTCGCACCAGTGCTGAGAGGCTGCTCTTTGCTTCGTGCATCTTCACACGTTTCATAGACTTAGTCTACTAGGTCTAGTCTAGTTCGTCAATTGACGAAGCCGCGGATCTGCGTTGGGGCGCTCTTCTGCGCTCGGATTTCGCGATCGCCGACGGATCGGTGATCGCCGAACGGAAGCGCCGCCGGAAACCCCGCGTGCCTTCGGGCGGTCGTATCCGACATGAAGCAGAGAAAACTTGGTGCCCAGGGCTTGGTCGTTTCGGAGATTGGGCTGGGTTGCATGGGGATGTCGGAATTTTACGCCGGGCGCGACGATGCCGAATCGATCGCCACGATTCACCGGGCGCTCGAACTCGGAATCAATTTCCTCGATACCGCCGATATGTACGGGCCGTTCAAAAACGAGGAACTCGTTGGGAAAGCGATCGCCGATCGTCGCGAGCGCGTTGTGTTGGCGACGAAATTCGGAAACGTTCGCGGCAACGACGGCTCCTTTCAAGGGGTGAACGGGCATCCCGATTACGTGCGCGCGGCCTGCGATGCGTCGCTGAAGCGCCTCGGCGTCGCGCATATCGATCTCTATTACCAACATCGCGTCGATACGATGGTGCCGATTGAAGAGACCGTCGGTGCGATGGCCGAGTTGGTGAAGGCCGGAAAGGTGCGATACCTCGGGCTCTCCGAAGCCGCACCCGCGACGATACGGCGCGCGCACGCGGTGCACCCGATCTCGGCGCTGCAGACGGAGTACTCGCTCTGGACGCGCGATGTCGAAGACGATATCCTCGGCACGGTGCGCGAACTCGGCATCGGTTTCGTCGCCTATAGCCCGCTCGGGCGCGGTTTTTTAAGCGGCGCTTTCAAAACCCCCGAGGATTTCCCGGCCGACGACACGCGGCGGCGGCATCCGCGATTCCAAGGCGAGAATTTCGTGCAGAACCTCCGCCTCGTCGACCGCGTGCGCGAGATTGCAAGCGAGAAGCGCGTAACTCCATCGCAACTCGCGATTGCCTGGCTGCTCGCACAGGGGGAAGATATCGTGCCGATCCCGGGCACGAAGCGGCGCGCCTACCTGGAAGAGAACGTGGGCGCCGCATCGATAACGCTCGGCGCCGACGATCTCGCGCGGATCGCCGCAGCGGCGCCGAAGGGCGCGACTGCAGGGCTGCGCTATCCCGATATGAGCACCGTCCACCGCTAGCGATCCTCGTGGTACAATTGCCTCCCGAAGCGTTTGAGTGGGAGGCGGGATGGAGGGCTTCGAAAACGGGAAAATGATGCGGATCTTCGTCGACGAGCACGATCGTCACGGCGTCGAACCGCTCTACACCGCAGTCGTCGAAGTGTTGCGCAAGCGCGGCGTCGCCGGAGCGACCGTGCTGCGCGGAATCGAAGGCTTTGGCGCGCACAACCAAATTCATATTGCCAAACCTTTTTCGGCCGCGCCGAACTCGCCGGTGCTTATCGAAGTCGTCGATGAAGAGGATCGCCTGCGCGCGTTGATTCCGGAGTTGGAGACGATGATCGGCGAAGGACTTATCACGCTCGAAAACATCTCGTATCTCCGTTTGCAACAGCCGACGACGGCGAGAGCGTAAGAGCGAGGCGCTCGCGGAGAGGGCGAATCTTCTCGAATTCTTCGCAACTTTTCCGACGCTTTCGAGTACGCTCGCCCGGTGAGTACGCGAGGTCTTCGAAAGATCGTTCTTTTGCACGGGCATCCCGATCCCGACCGAGCGCGCTTGGGCTACGCGCTCGCCGATGCATACGAGCGGGGAGCGCGGTCGGCCGGGCACGAGGTGCATCGCGTCGATATCGCCGATCTCGATATCGGTTTTCTGCGCACCAAACGGCAGTGGGAGGAAGAGCTGCCGGCGCCGGAGATTCTCGCGCTGCGTGAAAAAGTTGCCGCAAGCGATCATCTCGCGATCTTTTTCCCGCTGTGGTTGGGGGCGATGCCCGCCTACTGCAAAGCGTTTTGGGAGCAACTCTTGCGCACCGGGTCGCCGCAAAATGGGAACGAGAGCGCTCCTTCGATTCTGCGCGGAAAGAGCGCGCGCATGGTGGTGACGATGGGCATGCCGGCACCTTTTTTTCGTTGGTATTTCGGCGGATACGGGGTGAGAAGTTTCGAACGGAGCGTCCTGAAAAGCATGGGCGTTGCCCCGCTCCGGAGGACGCTGTTCGGTTCGGTCGAGCGGCGCGATGCAGCAGCGCTGCAAGGATGGGCGGCGGCGATGCACGAAATGGGGCGGCGATGCAATTAACTTTCCTCGATACGGCCGCCGTGCGCGCGATCTACGAACGCCCCTTTCCGGAGCTCGCCTTCGCGGCGATCGACGCGCATCGCGCCGCCTTCGATCCCCTGGCGATCCAGCAATCGACCTTGCTCAGCGTAAAGACCGGCGGATGTTCTGAAGATTGCGGCTACTGCGCGCAGAGCGCGCGGCGCACGACGCACGTGCGCCCCGAGCCGCTCGCCGAGATCGACGATGTCGTCGCTGCGGCACGCGCGGCGAAAGAAGGCGGCGCGACGCGTTTTTGCATGGGTGCGGCGTGGCGCGGAGTGAAGGACGGCGCGGCGTTCGAACGCGTTCTCGAAATGGTACGGGGGGTCAACGCACTGGGTATGGAGAGCTGCGTAACGCTCGGTTCGCTGCAACCGCACCAAGCGCAAGCGCTGCGCGAAGCGGGGCTGCATTATTACAATCACAATCTCGATACCTCGCGCGAATACTACCCGGAAGTCGTCTCGACGCACGGCTACGACGACCGGCTTGCAACCCTGTCGCACGCGCGCGATGCGGGGCTGAAACTCTGCTGCGGCGGCATTATCGGTATGGGAGAATCGCGCGAAGACCGCATCGCGCTTATCGCGGAGTTCGCGGCAATGGAGCGCCCGCCCGAATCGGTGCCGGTGAACGTGCTCGTTCCGATCGAGGGAACCCCGCTTGCGGAGCGAGCGAATTTTGACCCGATCGAGCTCGCGCGAACGATTGCGACGCTCCGCGTCGTGTTGCCGACTTCGTACATCCGACTTGCGGCCGGGCGCTCCGAGATGAGCGACGAGTTGCAAGCACTCTGCTTTTTACTCGGCGCCAACTCGATGTTTTCCGGCGATCGCCTGCTGACGACGGAGAATGCCGCTGCCGACCGCGATGCAGATCTGCTTGCGGCTCTGGGAATGCACGCCGCGAAATAGTCGTGCTACACCGGCGTCGGCATCACATCGGAAGCACGTACAGGTTTGCGAGCGTGTTCGTTTCCGCCGTGATGGCGCTTTCGGTCGTTGCATGCTCGCAACGATCGGCACACCGGCACTGGGTTGGTTCGTGGACCATTACCGCGCAGCCGATCCCTTTCCACGGTGGGATCAGGTGCAAAATTTCAGATTCTCGTCATCGCCGCACATCGCTGGGCCCGCCGAGCTATTCGGCATACGATCTGGGAAAACCGGGCGTTCCGAGCCTTTCGGCGCCCCGACGCGCGCAGCTACGAAAATTGGAAAAGCGCGACCCAAAGCATCAGTTACGATTTGCGATCTTGCCGAAACACATCACTATTCTATATAGAGCAACCGATGGCCCGTGCGCGTCTGTTATCTACGCGCTGTTAGACACGGGTTTTTGCAGCAACATGGTCTATATGCCCGCGGATGCACCATACGATATTTCCGCTGGCTCGGGGTGTTTACAAACGGCACGCTCGAAGTAAGGAAGTATTCGAGCGAGGTATTCTTTTCCGCCCCGCCAAAGGCAGAGAAGATGATCGACCCCACGGAACGCTTCTCCGCGCGCGCAGCAGATTACGTGCTCGGCCGCCCCTCCTACCCAGCGGCGGCAATCGACGCGCTCTTCGACGGCTACGGCGACCCATTGGCGCTTCGCGTCGTCGACCTCGGCGCGGGAACGGGGATCTCGTCGCGCCTGCTCGCCGAGCGCGCCGGAACGACGATTGCGATCGAACCGAACGCCGCGATGCGGGAGAGTGCGGCGCCGTATCCGCGTCTTGAATGGCGCGACGCGCGCGCCGAGGCGACCGGGCTCCCCGACGGATCGGTCGATCTCGTCACCGCTTTTCAATCTTTCCATTGGTTCGATGCGGCGAGCGCGCTTGCCGAGATCGAACGCATTCTTCGCCCCGGCCGACGTGCTGCGTTACTCTATAACGAACGCGACGAACGCGACGCCTTTACGGCGGCATACGGCGAGATCGTGCGTACCTACGCAACCGACGAAAGCGAAGCGCGCCGCGCCGACGCTCGCATGACCTTTCTCGCCTACGAAGGTTGGAAACGCGTCCGCTTTGCACCGTTTGCAAACGAACAGCGGCTCGACCGCGCCGCCCTCTTCGCGCGCGCGGGCAGCACCTCGTATCTTCCGCACGAAGGTGAGGCGGCTCGCAGCTTGCACGAAGATCTCGATGCGCTCTTCCAACGATTCGTCCGCGACGGATTCGTGACGATGACGATGCAATGCTCGGTAACGCTCGCCGAGACGCGATGAGCGACGTAACCGATTTTTCCGTCGGAGCGGCCGGCGATGCCGCCGAGCAGATACGCTATCTCGATGCCGTCGCGCAACTCGGCGCGCAAGCAAAAGATACAACCTTCGCCATGCAAGGCATCGTACCAAATTCGCGCGTGCTCGATTGCGGCTGCGGCGTCGGCGATGACGTGCGAGCGATCGCCGCACGCGTCGGTGCCGACGGCATGGTGGTCGGCCTCGACGCGAACGAGGCGCTGATCGCGGCGGCGATCGCTCGCGGCGTTCCGCCGAACGCACGTTTTATAACCGCGAGTGCAGAGAGCTTAACTTTTCCCGATGCCTCCTTCGATGCGGTACGCGCCGAGCGATTGCTACAGCATCTCGCCGATCCGCTAGCCGCCGTGAAGGAGATGCACCGCGTGCTCGCTCCCGGCGGTTCGTTGCTGGCGATCGATCAAGACTGGCAAAGCATCGTCGTCGCCGGAGGCGATCGCGCTACCACGCGCACGATCGTCGATGCGTTCGCCGATTCGCTCGCCGATGGTTGGGCCGGAAGGCGCCATCGCGAGCACTTCGTCGGCGCCGGCTTCGCGCAGATCGACTCGCGTCCGTTCGTCACCTCGCTCTCGTTCGCGCATGCCTATGCCTTCGTGCTGGAATCGGCGCTCGCGGCGGCAATTCAGAGCGGCCGTCTCGATCGTGCCGAAGCGGATGCCTGGGTGCGTGGATTACTCGCGGCCGATGCGCGCGGCACGTTCTTCTATGGCGTGACCGTCTTTCTCACGGTCGCCGTGCGTTAGCGCTCGATAGCGAGAGGATTGCCCCCGTGCCGACGTTAACGGTGTACGCATAATGTCTCAATACGTACTCGATGCCCACTTCATCGTCGCCGCGCTGGTGATTCTCTGCGCCCTCGTCTTTAGTTGGAACACGATGGGTCGCCGCGTGATGGTTGCGGTAACCGGTCTCCAATTTCTCGTCGGGCTCATCGTCGCGGGGGTCTATCATCCGAGCAGTTCGGTGATCTGGTTCCACATCGGCGGCGCGCTCGCGGCGATGATTGCTTATATTTTCGCGCGTCGGCTCGGAGAACGACCCGGCAAGGAAGGGCTCGCCGTTGCGCTCTCCATCCTTGGCTTACTCTTGGCGGTCGGAACCTTCTCGCTCGGCATCACCCTCGCGCGCGGGTCGATGTAGTGAGCGATATCCGTCGCAGCGGCCATCGCTCCGCTCCGAAATCGCGCCCGAACTACGCCATTCCCATCGTCGTTCTGCTATTGCTCGCGGTCGGCGCGGGGTGGTGGTTCATGCGGCCGCATGCTGCCGCGCCCAATACCCTAACGATCTATTACACGAAAATGGACGGCACCACCGTGAAGCCCTGGGATGTAACGCTGCGACCGCGCCCGGCGGGAAGTACGCGGGCAGAGTGGGCGCACGACCGCGCGCTCTACGCCGCGCTGCAAGCTGTCGTCGGCCCGCCTGCCGACATCCGTGCGGTGCGTTTCCCGCCTGGAACGCGCGTGATCGATGTCGCGATTCACGGATCGACGGTAACCGTCGATCTTTCGAAAGCGGTCGAATCGCAACCCGGAGGCACCTTCGGTGAAAATGCGGAGTTCAAAGCGCTCGTCTATTCGATGACGGCATTGCCGGGAATATCCGCCGTGCAGATTACCGTTGAGGGCCAACGATTGCCGACGCTGCCTGGAGGGCACCTCGAACTCGATGAACCGCTCCATCGCTCGGATTTCTAGCGCACTCTTTGCGCTCTGCCTCGCGCTGCTCTGCGTGCCGCGCGTCGCAGTTGCGGCCCCGCTCTGGCAATTTGCGGGGCGCACCTTTGCCTTTACCCACGTCGAACGGCGCGATGCGACGCTGATGGTCGGGGTCGACGACCCTGCTTTGCGGCGGCTCTTCCACGCGCTCGGCGCGATCGTTACCTGGAAACCGGGGGCGCGCTACGTTTTAATTGCGACCGGCGAGCCGACGATCGTCAGTTTCGCCGTCGGGCATCGCACCTACGATATCGGTCCGCTCGCGGTGCGCTCGAAGGCGGCGCCGTTTGCGCACGGCGGTGAAGCGTATCTCGACTTCGATGCCCTCACGCGCTCGTTGGGGCTGCGCAAGATCGCCGATGGGGCGACGACGATCCTCCAACCGCAGATCACCAACCTCGACGTCCGCGATGAAGGCAGCGGCATGCGCGTCGTCGCGCGCGGGGCGATTCCCCTGCAAGCGCGGCTCGTGCGGGCGAGCAAACGGCAGATGACCTATGCATTCGTCGGTGTCGGAAGCCGATTATCGCATCTCCGTAGCGTCGATGCCGGCGGGCTGGTTGCGGTAGAACTCTCGCAAGTTGGGACGGCGGCGCATCCGACGACCTACGTTACGCTCGATCTCGACGGGAGCTCGCACGTCGCTCAGGTCGGCTCGCTCGACGGTCGCGATATCGGGTTCGTCATCGCTCCCGGGGCGAGCGAGGTCGTCCTCAACGCTCCAGCCGCACCCGCACCGAGCCGTTCCACCGCAACGCCTCCACCGACGACGCGCGTTTCCGTTGCGTTACGGCCGCCGCCGAATGCCGAACTCCCGACCGTTTCACCATGGAATCGGGTCGCGAACGAGCCGCTCGCGACGAGCCCGCCGGTCGCCGAGGTAACGCCGGCCCCACTCGTTGCACTCGCGCAAATTAACGCGATCCAAGCGCAACTAACAACGACCGGCGTAACGCTTCACGTCGCTCTTACCGGTGCCGCCTCGTTCGATTGGCACCACTTGCGCGCGCCGGACAATCGTTTTTGGATCGATCTGCATGGGGCGACGCTCGAACCGACCGCGATCCCTCCGTCGACCGGGGCCCCCATTACGGATATTCGCGCGCGGCAGATCGATCCGCAGACCGTACGCATCGCGCTCTCGATTGCGGGTGCGCACGACGTCACGGTGACTCCGGCGGCGACCGGCGTCGATATCGCGGTGAACGGTACGCTCTCGCTCGCCGATGCTTCGACTGCCGGCACGGGCGTCGCCGGTACCGGAACGCCGAGCGTCGCGCTCGCCGCCGCAGCGCCCGTCGCCGGCGGCGACCCCAACCTTTGGAGCGTGAATCCCGTCGCGGCGTACGTTCCGACCAATCCACGGTTGATCGTGATCGATCCGGGGCATGGCGGCAGCGACCGCGGAGCGGTCCGTCACGGCGTTGCCGAAGCGGTGCTCACGCTCGACATGGCCAAGCGCCTGCGCGCGATTCTCGAAGCGCGCGGCTGGCAGGTCATCATGACGCGCACTAAAGATGTCGATGTCTACGCGCCCAACGATACGGCGGAGCAAGAATTACAGGCACGCGACAACATCGCCAATCGCGCCGGAGCGCGCTTGCTCGTGAGCATTCACGCCAACGCCTATATCAATGCCGGCCCTAACGGTACGACGACGTATTATGCAAAGCCGATCGACGAGCCGCTCGCGCGCGATATACAGAACGAACTCGCCGCACAGGTCGGAACGAAAAACGACGGCATTATCAAGAGCCATCTCTACATTCCGTTGCATGCGTTCATGCCCGCCTGTCTGGTCGAGACGGCCTTTCTCTCCAATCCCGACGATTTCGCCCTGCTTACCGACCCTGCATGGCGGCAGAAGGTTGCCGTCGCGATCGCCGACGGTATCACCGATTATGCAGGCGCGCCGCCTCCGGCAATCCAACCACAACAATAAGATATGCTGGGGCTTTTTGATTCCGGGCTCGGCGGTTTAACCGTGCTTCGAGCCGTTCGCGCGGCGCTTCCCGATGAAGAGATCGTCTTTCTCGCCGATCAGGCGCACGTGCCCTACGGAGATCGCAACGAAGAAGAGCTCGTGGCGCTGCTCCAGGCAAATATTGCCTGGTTGGAGGCGGCGGGTGCCGATGCGATCGTGATGGCGTGCAATACTTCGTGTGCCGTCGCACAGCGGCACGGCTGGCCGATCGCCGGCGTTCGCATTCTCGATCTCATCGAGTCGGCGGCGCTCGCCGTCACGCGGCGCGGCCTGCGCGATGTCGCGGTGATCGCGACCACTGCGACCGTTCGTACCGGCGCTTACGGCAACGCCCTGCGCGCGCGCGTTCCCTCGATGCAGGTGACGGAGATCGCGGCACCGGCGCTCGTACCGTTGGTGGAGGCCGGCGAGAGTGAAGGCGAACGTGCGCGCGCGGCGGTCGCGGAGGTCTGCGCGCGCGTTCCAGCCTCCTGCGAAGCGGTGCTGTTGGCTTGCACGCATTTTCCGGTACTCGACGCGCATTTCGCTGCGGCGCTTGGCCCGAATGTGCTGCGGATCGATCCGGCGATCGTGCAGGCAGAGCGGGCGGTTGCGCTTGCAATCGAAGCGGGTTCGCCGCGCGGGCACGGCCGAACGCGTTGCGTCACGACCGGCGACGGGGCGCGTTTTGCAGCGCAACTCGAGATGATTCTCGGAAAGGACCCAGCCCGCGCTAGTGAAGCAGTGCGTTTGGAATATGGAAGAGATCGAAAAGTACGGTGACGCTGACGATTCCGAGCACGGAGCCGCCGATCACCTGCGCGAGCGTGTGCGCGCGAAGATAGACGCGCGCCCATCCTACCATTGGAATGAGAATCAGAAAAGGTAGCGGAGAGCGACCGTCGAGGAAGACGATGACGGTTAGCGCAGCCGAGATCGCCAGCGCGTGCGTGCTGATCTTCCAGTAGCGCGTAATGACCTGAATGATCGCCCCCGAGACGGCATATCCGGCTAATGCGGCACGCATGAGCATCGGCGCATGTGCGGCCCAGAGGACGATCAACCCCAGAGTATATGCGAGCGTAAACGCCGAGAGGACCGATTCGCGCTCGCGACGCTGCGACATATCGAGATCGGAGATGCGGTCGCTGGCGTAGAGCCAGAAGACGTACAGCATCGGAAGCAGCGAGGTGAAGGTCGTAGAGAGGAAGAGCAGCTTCCAGAACTCAAGCGTCGAGCGCGCCGTCTGGCTCGACAGGATTACAAAGAGCGCCAGAGCGCAGAGAAACGGATTGAAAATCGTCGAGAGAATGCGTGCGAGGTCGCGCCATACATTTCGGGCGCGCTCGGGGAGAAGATGTACCGAGGGGTCGATCACCCGGCCGAAATGCGACCTAGCGAACCCTCCTCCCTTCGCCGACGTTTCCTAGGGTAAGGGTGCCCCCGCCGGGGCTTCCCCGCACCGTTCACGAATCGGAAGCACGCGATATGCTCGAAAAAATCAACTCCCCCGCGGATATCAAGGGGCTCGACCGCGACGAACTCGCACTGCTGGCGCGGGAGATCCGCGACCTGCTGGTCGTCACCTGTTCGCGCAACGGCGGGCACCTCGCGCCGAATCTCGGGGTCGTCGAACTCACGCTTGCGCTCCATCGCGTCTTCGATGCGCCCGCCGATAAGATTCTCTGGGATGTGAGCCATCAAAGCTACGTCCATAAAATTCTCACCGGTCGGCGCGAGCGTTTCTCGACCTTACGTCGGGGCGGCGGCATCTCGGGTTTTTCTATGCGCGCCGAGTCGCCCTACGATGCCTTCGGAGCCGGCCACGCCAGCACGTCGGTCTCCGCTGCCTTGGGAATGGCGATCGCGCGCGACCGCCGCGGCGGCAGCGAGCGCGTCGTAGCGGTTCTCGGCGACGGCGCGCTCACCGGCGGGCTGGCGTATGAGGCGCTCAATAACGCCGGCCAACTGCAGAGTAATCTGATCGTCGTGCTTAACGACAACGAGATGTCGATCGCGCCGAACGTCGGCTCGATCGCTTCGTATCTCTCGGTTCTCCGCAGTAAACCACTCGTAAACTACGCGCGCGAAAAAGCCAAAGATGTGCTGCACCATCTGCCATTCGGCGGAACGGCGCGCAAAGCGATCGCCAGCGCCGAGGTCGCGGCGGTGCGGTTTGTCGCTCCCGCGGAGAAGACCGCGGTTATTTTCGAAGAGCTCGGCTTCCGTTATCTCGGGCCGTTCGACGGGCACCATCTCGAGACGGTCGAGGCGGCACTGCATGCCGCTGCCGGAATCGACGGGCCGGTGCTCGTGCACGTTCGCACGGTGAAAGGGAAAGGCTACGAGCCGGCGGAGCGCGATGCGCGGACCTTCCACGGCTGCGGTGCCTTCGATATCGAGAACGGAAAACTCGAGATGAAAGAGGGTGCTCGGCCGACGTTCTCCGATGCGTTTGCGCGTGCGCTTATCGATGCTGCGGAGGGCGACGAGCGGGTGATCGCGATTACCGCAGCGATGCCCGACGGTACGAAGCTCTCGCAATTCGCGCAACGCTTTCCGAATCGCTATTTCGATGTCGGAATCGCCGAAGCGCATGCCGTCTGCTTCGCGGCCGGTGCGGCGGCCGATGGACTGCGGCCGGTCTGTGCGATCTATTCGACCTTTCTGCAACGAGCGTACGACCAGATCGTCCACGATGTCGCGGTACAGGAATTGCCGGTCATCTTCGCGATCGATCGTGCCGGCGTCGTCGGCGATGACGGCCCCACGCATATGGGACTCTACGATATCGCATATCTGCGCACGCTTCCCAATTTTACGATTCTCGCCCCGCGCTGCGAAGAAGAATTGCAGCCGATGCTGGAGTTCGCGCTGAGCTGCGATAGACCGGTCGCGATTCGGTATCCGCGCGGTTCGAGTAGCGGGCGCACGCTCGATCCCCCCGCGCCGATCGAACGTGGAAAAAGCGAATTGCTGCGGGCCGGGAGCGGCGTCGCAATTTTTGCACTCGGCAACACCGTCGACGTTGCGCTCGACGCCTATGCGTTGCTGGAGAGCGGGGAGTACGGTGATTTTCGCACCGCACTACCAACGGTCTATAGTGCGCGTTTTGTCGCGCCGATCGACCGAAAGGCGCTCCTCGCCTGCGCGCGCAGCCACGACTTGCTGATAACGCTGGAGGAGCACAGCCTTGCCGGCGGCTTTGGGTCTGCGGTGCTCGAGGCGCTCGCCGATGCCGGGGAGCGCGTTCCGGTCGAGCGGATCGGGGTAGGGGAAACCTTTTTGCAGGCCGATACCCAAGCCCGGCAGCGGAGCGCGGTCGGCCTCGATGCCCGGGTGCTCGCTCGGCGAATAGCCGCCTGCCTTGTAGGGGCTACCGCCTCGTGATAGAATCCTGAGCCGTACAACCCTCACAGGGAGTCTGATTTTTCATGCCAGCTAGTGCCACCACAACGCACCCGCTCCAAACCGCAGGTGCCGCAGCCCAGCACGCCGTTCCGCTCGCACGAGCGACGACGGTGCCGAATCCGCTCGCAGCGCAGGCGGTGCAGAGCGTGCCTGCCGCTATCGCGCCCCACACTTGGTTCCAGCAACATGCGAGTTGGCTGACGCATGGCGTCGCCGGGCTCGCGGTGATTGCCGCACTCTCGCTGATCGTGCTGCTGGCGATGCAAACGACGAAGAACGAAGGGCTCTCCGGTACGATCGGCGGGAAGGTCGAATCGGCCTATCGCGGTCGCCTCGGCATGGACGAACAACTCGCGCGCGTTACCGGAATTGTCGCGGTGCTGTTCGTCGCCTCGATGACGATTCTCGCATTAACCGGAATCTAGCCGACCCCGCGATGGCTCTGCTCGAGGTCCGCAACCTCCGCACGACCTTTAAGACCGAGGACGGCACGATCACCGCCGTAAACGGCCTTTCATTCTCTCTCGATGCCGGGCAAACGCTCGGCATCGTCGGTGAATCGGGCTCGGGAAAATCGGTAACCTCACTTTCGATCATGCGCTTGATCGATCGACCGGGGCGTATCGAATCCGGCGAGATTGTTTTTGACGGGCGCGATCTCTTAAAGCTTCGCGATGAGGAGATGCGCCACGTGCGCGGGCACCGCATTGCGATGATCTTCCAAGATCCGATGACCTCGCTGAACCCGGTGCTTACGATCGGCGAGCAGATCGCCGAGGTCGTGCGCCTGCACCTCGGGCGTAACCACCGCGAGGCACGCGAAACGGCGATCGAAATGCTGCGAAAAGTGCGCATTCCCTCGCCGGAGAAGCGCGTCGACGATTACCCGCACCAGTTCTCCGGCGGCATGCGTCAACGTGCGATGATCGCGATGGCCCTCTCCTGTAACCCACAGTTACTTATCGCCGACGAGCCGACGACCGCGCTCGACGTGACGATTCAAGCGCAGGTGCTCGAACTGATGAACGAACTCCAACGCGAAACGGGCGCGGCGATCATTCTCATCACGCACGATCTTGGGGTGGTCGCCGAGACCTGCAAGGACGTGTTGGTGATGTACGGCGGCAACATGGTGGAATATGGAGACGCGAAACAGATATTCGCGGAGCCGAGAATGCCGTACACGCAAGGTCTTCTCGCCTCGCTGCCGCGCCTCGACGCGCCGGCGAATGCGCGCCTGAAGCCGATCCCCGGACAACCGCCGAATCTCCATCGCATGCCGCCGGGCTGTGCGTTCGCTCCGCGCTGCACCTACCGGATCGAGCGTTGTGACGCGCCGGTGCCGGTGACCGATCTTGGCGGCGGCCATCTCGCCCGGTGTTGGCGTTGCACCGAAACGCTCGCCCCCGTCGGTGCCGCGCAATGAGCGACGAACCTTTGCTCGAGGTCACCGACCTCAAGAAATACTTCCCCGTGAACGCCGGCGTCCTCGGTCGGCATGTCGCCGATGTGAAAGCGGTCGATGGTGTCAGCTTTAGCGTCGGGAAGGGCGAGACATTGGGGCTCGTCGGCGAATCGGGTTCGGGAAAGACGACGATCGGGCGACTGGTGCTCAAGTTGCTGCCCGCGACCTCCGGTACGATTCGGTTCGAGGGCCGCGATATTAGTGCGATCTCGTCGCGGCAGACGCGCGAACTCCGCCGCCGCATGCAGATTATCTTCCAAGATCCCTATGGCAGCCTCAACCCGCGCATGACGATCGGAGAGATCGTCAGCGAGCCGCTCGCGATTCATGGCCTCGCCAAAGGCAAGGCGCGGATGGAGCGGACCGTCGAGCTGTTACGACTGGTCGGGCTGCAATCCTCGCATCTCAATCGCTACCCGAATGAATTCTCGGGCGGGCAGCGGCAACGCGTCGGCATCGCGCGTGCGCTTGCGGTCGAGCCGCAGTTCATCGTCTGCGACGAGCCTGTCTCGGCGCTCGATGTATCGATTCAGGCGCAGGTGCTGAACTTGCTCGAAGATCTGCGCGAGCGACTCGGGCTGACCTATCTCTTTATCTCGCACGATCTCTCGGTCGTCCGACATATTTCGACGCGCGTCGCGGTGCTCTATCTCGGGAAGATCTTCGAAGTTGCCGATCGCGGTGCACTCTACGAGCATCCGTTGCACCCCTACACGCAGGCACTGCTCGCGGCGATTCCGGTTCCCGACCCCGCGCTGCAGGGGACGCAGAAGCGCGTTCTCCTCAGCGGTGATGTACCGACGGCGATGGCGCCGCCGAGCGGCTGTCGCTTTCATCCGCGTTGCCCGTTTGCGTTCGACCGCTGTTCGATCGAAGAGCCGGAGATGCGCGATGTCGGTGGCGGGCATATGGTCGCCTGTCACGCCGTCGAGAACGGTTCGATCCGCTAACAAGCACGTGGAAAGGGCGCATGCGATGCATGCGCCCTTGACCGAGAACTCCTAGACGGAGCTACTTCGCGGCCTTCTTGCGAGGACGGCCGACTTTGCGACGCCCGGCCGCTTTCTTGCGGGGAGCGGCTGCCTTTTTACGTCCGGCTGCTTTTTTGCGTCCGGCGGTCTTTTTGCGTCCGGTCGCCTTTTTGCGTCCGGCGGTCTTTTTGCGTCCGGGTGCCTTTTTGCGTCCGGCTGCCTTTTTGCGTCCGGTTGCCTTTTTGCGTCCGGCTGCCTTCTTGCGTCCGGTTGCCTTTTTGCGTCCGGCTACTTTCTTGCGTCCGGCGGTCTTTTTACGACCTGCGGTGGCCTTTTTACGTCCGGCGGTTTTCTTGCGCGTCGTCTTCTTGGCGACGGCGGCTTTCTTGCCGGCGGTTTTACGGCGTGCCTTGCGGCGAGGTTTCTTTTCCATCGTTTCGCCGTTGGCCATCATATCGTGTTCCATGCATCCTCCTCGTCCCCGGGGGACGATTGTCAGAGTGGATAGCGCATTTTATCTTGCGCTTTGAACGCATCTTAAAGGATTTCGCCGATTTATGCAAATACGCGCGCACGAGCGGCGTGCGAAGTTCGCGCGAACCCGTGCAACGTTTTGGGGATTCCTTGACCCCGGGGGTATACTTAGGCCCGTGAAAAAGCCCGTCATCATCGTCGAATCGCCGACGAAGGCGCGCACCATAAAGAAGTTTCTTCCGGCGCGCTACATCGTCAAAGCCTCGGTCGGCCACGTGCGCGATCTTCCAAAAAGTACGCTCGGCGTCGATACCGAGGGCGATTTTGCCCCGCGGTACCTGACGATCAAGGGCAAAGGCGACGTCATTAAAGAGCTCAAAGCAGCAGTAAAAGGCGCCTCCGAAGTCTATCTCGCGACCGACCCCGACCGCGAGGGCGAAGCGATCGCCTGGCATTTAGCGCAGCTGCTGAAACTAGAAAATCCGAAGCGCGTCGAGCTGCACGAGATCACGAAAGAGGCCGCGCTGCGGGCCCTCGAATCTCCGCACGAGATCGATATGGACCGCGTCAACGCGCAGCAGGCCCGTCGGATTCTCGACCGACTCGTCGGCTACAAGATCTCGCCGTTGCTGTGGGCGAAGGTTCGCGGGGGGCTCTCCGCGGGGCGCGTACAGTCGGTCGCGGTGCGGCTCATCGTCGATCGCGAGCGCGCCATTTCCGCCTTCGATCGCGAAGAATACTGGAGCCTCACCGCCAGGCTGAGCAGCGCTGCGACGGCACCGGTCGCGCAGATTTTTACGGCCGATCTCGCGAGCAAGAATGGCGAAAAACTCGAGATCGCTAACGAAGCGCAGGCGCAGGCGATCCTCGCCGACCTACAGGGCGAACGCTTCCATGTCCAGGCGATGAAGCGCCGCGAAGTCAAACGAAACGCGGCCCCGCCCTTTACGACCTCGACGTTGCAGCAGGAAGGCTCGCGGAAATTACGCATGCGCGTACGCCGGACGATGCAACTCGCGCAGGCCCTTTACGAAGGCGTCGATCTCGGCAAGGAAGGCACCGTCGGCCTCATCACCTACATGCGTACCGATTCGACGCGCATCTCCGACGATGCGCGCGAGGCGGCGCGCGCCTTCATTCACGCACAATACGGCCCGGAGTTCCACGGTGGGCGCATCCATAAGGTGCGCGAAGGCGCGCAGGACGCCCACGAGGCGATCCGTCCGACCGATGTCACGCGGACTCCGCAGAGCCTGAGCGGCGCGCTCAAACGCGACGAGCTTCGGCTCTACGCACTCATCTGGGAGCGCTTTGTCGCATCGCAGATGACCGCTGCCCGCTTCGATCAGAGTACCGCCGAGATTGCCGCGGGAGCGTACGGTTTCCGCGCGACCGGCACCGTCGTCACCTTCGCCGGCTTCACGCGCGTTTACGAAGAAGGGCGCGACGAAAATGCGGCCGAGGAGAAAGACGAGAAGCGCCTACCGCCGCTTACCGAGGGCGAGGAGCTCGCCGTTACCGGCCTCGATCCCAAGCAGCACTTTACCGAACCGCCGCCGCGATTTACCGAAGCGACGCTGGTGAAAGCGCTCGAAGAGAACGGCATCGGTCGACCTTCGACCTACGGCAGCATCGTCGAAACGATTCAGGCGCGCGGGTATGTCGAGCAAGCCGATCGTCGCTTTAAGCCGACCGAGATCGGGATCGCCGTCAACGATCTGCTCGCCGAGCATTTCCCTGATATCGTCGACCTGCGCTTCACCGCGCAGATGGAGGGAGATCTCGATAAAGTTGCCGAGGGTAACGCCGACTGGGTTGCGGTGCTCCGCCGCTTCTACACCCCGTTTGCACTCCGGCTCGAGGAAGCGGAGAAGAAGTTACCGCGCCTGGAGGTCCGCGACGAACCGACCGACGAGATCTGCCCGAACTGCGGCAAGCCGATGGTGATTAAAACCGGGCGCTTCGGGCGCTTTATTTCCTGCTCCGGCTACCCCGAGTGCAAAACCACCAAACCGATCCTCAAAAAGACCGGCGCGCTCTGCCCCAAGGATGGCGGCGATATTCTCGAACGGCGCAGCAAGCGCGGGCGCACCTTTTTTGGCTGCGCGAATTACCCGGCCTGCGATTTCGTTTCGTGGGATCGTGTTATTCCGCAACCCTGCCCGGTCTGCGGCGCGCACGTGGTCGTAAAGAGCAAGCGTGGAGTCGCGCGCTTGCAGTGCTCGGCCGACGCCGAACACGATGTCTCGTCGCTGCCGTTGCCGGGTTCGAACTCCGGTGAAGAGCGCGAACTCGTGCAGGCCTGAGCACCTTCGTGCGTTTACGGATCGTCGGCGGCGGGCTCGCGGGCTGCGAGGCGGCCTGGCAGGCCGCACGCATCGGCGTCGATGTCGATCTCTACGAAATGCGCCCGCATCGGCGGGGGCCCGCCCACACCGGCGATCGACTCGCCGAATTGGTCTGCAGTAATTCGATGCGCGGCGCCGCCCTTGAAAACGCCGTCGGCTTGTTGAAAGAAGAGCTCGCGCGGCTCGATTCGTTGATCGTGAACGCCGCGCGGGAATCCGCGGTTCCCGCCGGCGGCGCGCTCGCCGTCGATCGCGAGCGATTCGCCGAGCTCGTCGAGAGACGCATCGCGGAGCATCCGCGCATAACGCTGCATCGCGAGGAGATACTCGATCTCGACGACCCACGCCCGACCATCGTTGCCTGCGGGCCACTTCCCGGCGAGGCATTGCTCGCTGCGATCGACCGCATTCTCGCCGGAAGCTCCGTCGAGGGCGCCGCGCCGCGCCGCCTGCATTACTTCGATGCCGCTTCACCGATTCTCGCCGCCGATTCCATCGATGAATCGGTGATGTACCGAAAGTCGCGGTACGAGAAGGGCGACGGCGACGACTATCTCAACATTCCGCTCGACCGCGATGGGTACGCGCAGTTGCTCCAGGATCTGCGGACGCTGCCGCGCCACGAGGCAAAAGCTTTTGAAAGCGACGGGCGTTTTTTCGAGGGCTGCCTACCGATCGAAGAAATGGCGGATCGCGGGGACGACGTCCTGCGTTTCGGTCCGCTCAAACCGGTTGGTCTGCGCCATCCCGTCACCGGCGTAACGCCGCATGCCGTCGTGCAACTGCGGAAGGAGAATCGCGACGCGAGTGCTTTCAATCTCGTCGGCTTTCAGACACGCCTTACCTGGCCCGCGCAACGCGAGGCGTTCGAACGCATACCGGGCCTTGCGAACGCCGAATGGCTGCGTCTCGGCGTGATGCACCGCAATACATTTATCGATTCGCCGCGGCTCTTAGACGAGCGATTGCGCTTGCGCGGCGATCGTCCGCTCTGGTTTGCCGGGCAAATTACAGGTGCCGAGGGCTATGTCGAAGCGGCCGCCTGCGGTGCGATGACCGGCATCCACGCCGCTCGCGAAATGCTGGGTTGGAGCGAGCTGGTCGTCCCACCCGAATGCGCGCTCGGTGCCGTCGTCGCGCATTTGCAGAACACCGTCTCGCACGATTTCCAGCCCGCGAACGTCACGTGGTCGATGGTCCCACCGCTGCCGACGACGATTCGCGATAAGAAAGCGCGCCGCGCCCTGCTCGCCGAACGCGCTCTCCACGCTTTGGCGGAGTTTTCAGCGCGCCTCGACACCCCCTAAAAGGAGACTCCCGCCGCGAGGCGGTTCGCGAACCGGGCCGGCGGGGTGCAACGAAATCGCTCCCGGCGCAGTATTACCTACCGATGAAGATTCGATCCACCACCATACTCGCCGTCCTGCGCGACGGCCGGCTTGCTATCGCCGGCGACGGGCAAGTGACGCTCGACAAAACGATCGTCAAGCATTCTGCGCGGAAAGTGCGCAAGATCGCCGGGGGGCGGGTGCTCGCGGGCTTTGCCGGTTCGGCGGCCGACGGCATCACGTTGCTCGAAAAGTTCGAGAAGAAATATAACGAGTTCAAAGATCTCACGCGCGCGAGCGTCGAGCTCGCCAAAGATTGGCGCCAGGACCGCGCCTTGCGGCGATTGGAAGCGATGCTCGTCGTCGGAACGCCGGAGCATTTGTTTTTGTTATCGGGAACCGGGGACGTGATCGAACCCGACGAGGGCATTGCGGCGATCGGCAGCGGCGGCCCCTACGCGCAGGCCGCCGCTGCGGCATTGCTTCGCAACACGAGCATGAGTGCCGACGAGATCGCACGCGCGGCATTGGGAATCGCCGGTGAGATCTGCATCTATACCAACGACGACGTCACGGTCGAGGTTCTCCCGTGAGTGCTCCGTTGACGCCGCGCGAGATCGTCGAAGCGCTCGACCACTACGTCGTCGGCCAAAAGAATGCCAAACGGGCGGTCGCCATCGCTCTGCGCAATCGCTTCCGGCGCGCTGCGGTTCCGTCGGAGTTGCGCGGTGAAATCACACCGAAGAATATTTTAATGATCGGCCCGACCGGCGTCGGAAAGACCGAGATCGCACGTCGGCTCGCCGCGCTCGCCGGCGCCCCGTTCGTGAAGGTCGAAGCGACGAAATATACGGAGGTCGGCTACGTCGGCCGCGATGTCGAATCGATGGTGCGCGATCTCGTCGAGCAGTCGATTCGGATGGTAACGCAGGAACGGCGCGAAGACGTGCGCGATCTCGCCCGCAAACAGGCGGTCGAACGAGCGATCGACCTCCTGCACCCCGAGACGCGCGCCGCACAGCCGCAGCAACCGGCGAATTCGTTCGCCGCGACCATCGGGTCGATTTTCAGCGGCAACGCAACCGTGCAGCCGAGCGCGCCGCCCCCGCAGCCGAGCGTTCCCGCGCCGGAGGCGCAGCGCATCCGCGAACAGACGCGCGACGAGATCGCGCGCGGATTCTACGACGTTCGGCTCGTCGAAGTGGAAGTGGAAGAGCAGGCCTCATTGCCGATCGGCGTGATCGGCGGGAATATGGACCAAGGGAGCGGCGACATGGGCGAGATGCTCGGCGGTCTGCTGCCCAAACGCAAGAAGAGTAAGCGGGTGACGCTCGCCGACGCGCTGCGCATTTTCGAAGACGAAGAAGCGGAGAAATTGATCGACGGCGATGCGGTGAAGCGCGAGGCGATTCGGCGGGCGAGCGAGGACGGCATCATCTTCATCGATGAGATCGACAAAATCGCCGGGCGCGAAGGGGCGCGCGGCGGCCCCGACGTTTCACGCGAAGGCGTTCAGCGCGACATCCTGCCGATCGTCGAAGGGAGCACCGTCAGCACCAAACACGGCGCGATCGCGACCGACCATATTCTCTTCATTGCCGCGGGCGCATTCCACATGAGCAAGCCCTCCGATCTCATCCCCGAACTACAAGGGCGCTTTCCGATTCGCGTCGAGCTCGATTCGCTCACCGCCGAGGATTTCGTAACGATCCTCACGCAACCGCGGAGCGCGCTCACCGCGCAGTATAAAGCATTGCTCGCCGCCGACGGCGTCGATCTCAAATTCACCGATGACGGCATCGAGAGCATCGCTCGCTTTGCAATGGAGGTAAACGAACGGAGCGAGAATATCGGGGCGCGCCGGTTGCACACGGTGCTCGAGCGGGTACTCGAAGATATCTCGTTTGCCGCCCCCGATGTCGAACGCGAGCTGGTCGTCGATGCGCCCTACGTGCGCGAGCGGCTCGCCGACATCGTCGAGAGCGCCGATCTCTCGGGGTACATTCTGTAGTTTGCGATCGCGCGCTCCGAATGTCGTTGGTTGCTACGGTTTTCCCGGGAGGACCAGTTTCGTTTGCTCGCCCTTCGGATTGAAGAAACCGGGCTCGAAATCGAGCATCTCTCCGTTCGCTCGTTGCGCGGGGCCCGCGCCGCAGAGCATCCATTTGGGATAATGGTGGTACTCAGGAAGATTGCCATCGGCGGCTGCGCCGCCTTGGGTCAGCACGAACGAGCGAAGTTCGTAGGGTTTCAGGTCGAACAAAATTGCATCTTCGTAGGAAGCCCCCCGATCGACTTCCACCGCGATTCGCGTGTAGCGCAGAAGATACGGCGTCTCGTTCATAACCGTAAAGCGCATGGTTTCGAATTCCTGCGGTGAGGTCGTACTCCCCTCGAACGCTGCGTCGCACGAAAGAACGGCGACGCGGGCATTGAGGCTGTTCTCGGGGATGCCGTGGAGAACCGGGCCGCCGAGCTTCACGATATGGGACCACACGGTGCGCAAGGGACTCACCGGGCGACCGTGCGCGTCCGGGGTGAGAGCATTCCAGATACCGGGACCTGGGGTGAAACGCGCGGCCGTTTGATGCTGGAGCGTCTGCGATGCAACGCCACTGAGGAGCAGTGCCGCGCCGGCGATGGTCGCAGCGGCAAGAAGGGCGATTCGATTCAGCAAGGTTTTTCTCCGGAGGTGCGCTCGGGCAGGGGAGCGTCCGCTCTTTCTCGGCGCGGTGCGCTCAGCTCCTTTTCACCGATGACGGCATCGAGAGCATCGCTCGCTTTGCAATGGAGGTAAACGAACGCAGCGAGAATATCGGGGCGCGCCGGTTGCACACGGTGCTCGAGCGGGTACTCGAAGATATCTCGTTTGCCGCCCCCGATGTCGAGCGTGAGCTGGTCGTCGATGCGCCCTACGTGCGCGAGCGGCTCGCCGACATCGTCGAGAGCGCCGATCTCTCGGGGTACATTCTGTAGTTTGCGATCGCGCGCTCCGAATGTCGTTGGTTGCTACGGTTTTCCCGGGAGGACCAGTTTCGTTTGCTCGCCCTTCGGATTAAAGAAACCGGGCTCGAAATCGAGCATCTTTCCGTTCGCTCGTTGCGCGGGGCCCGCGCCGCAGAGCATCCATTTGGGATAATGGTGGTACTGGCGAGGAAAGTTACCATCCGCGAATACTCCGCCTTGGGTCAGCACGAACGAGCGAAGTTCGTAGGGTTTCAGGTCGAACAAGATTGCATCTTCGTAGGAGGCCCCCCGATCGACTTCCACCGCGATTCGCGTGTAGCGCAGAAGATACGGCGTCTCGTTCATAACCGTAAAGCGCATGGTTTCGAATTCCTGCGGTGAGCGCGTACTCCCCTCGAACGCTGCGTCGCACGAAAGAACGGCGACGCGGGCATTGAGGCTGTTCTCGGGGATGCCGTGGAGAACCGGGCCGCCGAGCTTCACGATATGGGACGACACGGTGCGAAAGGGACTCACCGGGTGACCGTGCGCGTCCGGGGTGAGAGCATTCCAGATACCGGGACCTGGGGTGAAACGCGCGGCCGTTTGATGCTGGAGCGTCTGCGATGCAACGCCACTGAGGAGCAGTGCCGCGCCGGCGATGGTCGCAGCGGCAAGAAGGGCGATTCGATTCAGCAAGGTTTTTCTCCGGAGGTGCGCTCGGGCAGGGGAGCGTCCGCTCTTTCTCGGCGCGGTGCGCTCAGCTCCTTTTCACCGATGACGGCATCGAGAGCATCGCTCGCTTTGCAATGGAGGTAAACGAACGCAGCGAGAATATCGGGGCGCGCCGGTTGCACACGGTGCTCGAGCGGGTACTCGAAGATATCTCGTTTGCCGCCCCCGATGTCGAGCGTGAGCTGGTCGTCGATGCGCCCTACGTGCGCGAGCGGCTCGCCGACATCGTCGAGAGCGCCGATCTCTCGGGGTACATTCTGTAGTTTGCGATCGCGCGCTCCGAATGTCGTTGGTTGCTACGGTTTTCCCGGGAGGACCAGTTTCGTTTGCTCGCCCTTCGGATT
>JAJZED010000001.1:281001-292475 GCA_021805775.1 bacterium
CGCCGACATCGTCGAGAGCGCCGATCTCTCGGGGTACATTCTGTAGTTTGCGATCGCGCGCTCCGAATGTCGTTGGTTGCTACGGTTTTCCCGGGAGGACCAGTTTCGTTTGCTCGCCCTTCGGATTAAAGAAACCGGGCTCGAAATCGAGCATCTTTCCGTTCGCTCGTTGCGCGGGGCCCGCGCCGCAGAGCATCCATTTGGGATAATGGTGGTACTGGCGAGGAAAGTTACCATCCGCGAATACTCCGCCTTGGGTCAGCACGAACGAGCGAAGTTCGTAGGGTTTCAGGTCGAACAAAATTGGATCTTCGTAGGAGGCCCCCCGATCGACTTCCACCACGATTCGCGTGTAGCGCAGAAGATACGGCGTCTCGTTCATGACCGTAAAGCGTATGGTTTCGAATTCCTGCGGCGAGGTCGTACTCCCCTCGAATGCTGCGTCGCACGAAAGAACGGCGACGCGGGCATTGAGGCTGTTCTCGGGGATGCCGTGGAGAATCGGGCCGCCGAGCTTCACGATATGGGACCACACGGTGCGCAAGGGACTCACCGGGCGACCGTGCGCGTCCGGGGTGAGAGCATTCCAGATACCGGGACCTGGGGTGAAACGCGCGGCCGTTTGATGCTGGAGCGTCTGCGATGCAACGCCTCCGACGAGGAGTGCTGCGCCGGCGATGGTCGCAGCAGCAAGAAGGGCGATTCGATTCAGCAAGGTTTTTCTCCGGAGGTGCGCTCGGGCAGGGGAGCGTCCGCTCTTTCTCGGCGCGGTGCGCTCGAGGCCTTCACAAAAAGAGGCGCCGCGGAGAGACTCCTTTACGCTCATCGTCCCTTCAGGATGCCCCCAGGCGCGATCTGCTACAATCGCAGAGATGAGAATGCTTTTACTGGTTCCGACCCTCGCACTGCTGCTCGCCGGATGCGGCGGGGGAGGCTCGAGCGCGCCCGCGACGCCGACGGCGCCATGCGTCTCGCCGGTAACGGTGCAGGTACTCTATCCGCAGCCGGGAGCGACGGCGGTCCCCGCAACGTTGACGACGATCTACGTTGCGACGAGTGCGGCCTTCCCCAGCGATAGTAACAACGCCTGGGATCTCGAACTCGTCGGGCCGCCGACCTACGGGGCGCAGTTTACCTCGCAGTTCTCTGCGAGCACGGCGAGTGCGCTTCCCGTCGGCTCGGCGACGCCGAGCATGGCCAACCCCCAGTACTACTCGACGGCGCTGGTAAATGCGCTCGTGACCGGCTCGGGCTTCTCGATCTATATCAACAACCTCAACGATGCCGCTTGCTATGCCGTGGGAACGGGCGCGACCGCGCTCTCGAGCTTCTCGACGCAGTAGGGAGAGCAGAGCGCGCGGAGGTAGAATACCTAACGTATGCCCTATCTCCGCGAAATCGTGACCGACGGTCACCCGACGTTGCGCAAGGTCGCAAAGCGGGTCGATCCCAAAGAGCTGCGGGATCCGTTGATCCAGCAGTTGATCGACGATATGTTCGAGACGATGTACGATGCGCCGGGGATCGGCCTGGCGGCGCCGCAGGTCAATATCTCCAAACGTATTTTTACGGTGGATTTACAGGACGGGAACCCCGAGCACGGCCCATTCGTCGTGGTCAATCCGAAGTTCGATTCGACCGAGGGTGAGATCGAGTGGACCGAAGGCTGTCTCTCCGTCCCCGGCCTCGTCGGCGAGGTAACGCGCTTCGAACGCGTTTCCATCAGCGGGCTCGACCGACATGGGAAGCGCATATCGTTCGCAGCGGAGGGGCTCTTCGCCATCTGCCTCCAACATGAAATCGATCATCTCAACGGGGTCCTTTACGTCGATAAGGTCAAGGATTTGCGCCCCGCGCAGAGCGACGAAGAGCTCGAGGCAGCCGAACGCGCAGCGTCGCTTCCGTAAGGGCCATGCTCTCCGCCTATTTTTTTGGAAGCAGCGAATTTGCCGTTCCGTCACTGCATGAGACGGCGCGGCGTACTCGCCTGCTCGGTGTCGTGACCCAACCCGAGCGCCCCTCCGGGCGCGGGCATCGTCTCACCCCAACGCCGGTGAAGCGAGCGGCGCTGGAACTCGGCGTTCCGGTCTTCGAACCCAGCTCGATGCGTGCATTTCTCGCCGAACGCGGCGACGAACCGATCGATCTCATCGCGCTGGCGAGCTTCGGGCGCATTTTGCCTCCCGAGCTTCTTGCGTGGCCGCGGATCGGTGCGCTCAACGTTCATCCTTCGCTCCTGCCGCGCTATCGTGGAGCGACGCCGATCCAGTCGGCGCTCCGCGACGCTGCGAGCGAGACCGGGCTCTCGATCATGCTGATGGACGCGGGAATGGATACCGGGCCCCTCGTCGCGCAGGAACGCGTCGCAATAGGCGCGCAGGAGGAGTACGGCGAGCTGCACGATCGGCTCGCCGCCCTCGGCGCGCGCATGCTCGGCGAGGCGATCGCGCGCGCGGAGGACGGGAGCTTGACGGCTCGGCCGCAAAGCGGCGTAGCGAGTACGACACGACCGTTGAAGAAGGAGGATCTTATCGTCGATCTCACGTGGCCCACATCGCGGCTGCTCGCGGCGGTGCGCGCCTTTGCACCCGCTCCGCTTGCGCGCGCTTTCGTCGACGGAGAGTGGCTGAAAATCGTGCGCGCGCACGACGAGGACGGCCGTTTCGCAATCGACGAGCTCATCGCCCCCAATAAAGGCGCGATGTCGTGGGATCGGTACCGACAGATGCGCTCGGCGGTGCGCGGGTGAGCGCGCGTGAGGTGGCGTTACTCGTCGTGCGCGATGTCTTTCCGGGCGAACCCGGCGTCGAAGCGCGTCCGGCACAGGCGGCGCTTGCTTATCGCGCGCAGCGCGGCAAGCTCGACGCGCGCGACCGTCGCTTCGCGACCGAACTTTCGTACGGGGCGATCAAGATGCGACGCGCGCTCGACGATGCGCTGCGTCCGTTTCTCAAAGAACGCGCGAAGAGTCTGCCCTCGACGATTCAAGAATTGCTTCGCCTCGCCGTCTACGAGCTGCGCTACACGCAACCCGACGTCCACGCAACGCTCTTCGAGTGGGTCAATCTGGCAAAGCGCTACGGGCATCAGGGGCTCGGTTCGCTCGTCAACGCGGTGCTGCGAAGTTACCTCCGCGAGCCGACGCCGGAGCCGCAGCGCGAGCGCTACACCGATGTTGACGACTACTACGGCGCGCTCTACTCCCTGCCGACCTGGCTCGTTCGTCGCCTGCACGCGCGCTTCGGCGACGAGCTTATCGAAGGTATCTGTCGCGAAGCGAACGAGCCGGCGGCTCACGCGCTGGTTGCACTCGGTGAGAGCGAGCGCGTGCTGGAAATGATGGCCGCGCGCGGCATGCAGGCAAGCCGATCCACGATCGCACGGGATGCCGTGGTCGTGCGCGCGAGCGAGAGTGCGGCGCTCGATCTCGTCGAGAGCGCGAAGCTGCCGTTCTGGTTACAGTCGGAGAGCTCCGCGGCGATCGTCGATATCCTCGACCCGCAGCGCGGCGAACGCATTCTCGATTGTTGCAGCGGCCGCGGCAATAAAGCGGGGCAAATAGCCGTGCGGATCGGCCCGAACGGGGAACTCACCTGCGTCGATCGCGATGCGCGCAAGATCGCCGTCCTTCAGGAGCGCTTCGAAGAGCATCGCCGCTTCGTCGAGCTTCCCGCGCCTGCAGTCGTGGTGGGCGATGCCGCCGATGTTGCGCTCCTCCCGCCCGAAATGCTCTTCGACCGCGTTCTTCTCGATGCGCCGTGCACGGCATTGGGGGTGATCGCTCGTCACCCCGAGGCCCGCTGGCGCCGACGCCCCGAGGATACCGAACGGATGGCGGCGTTGCAGGCGGAGCTCCTCTCTGCTATCGCACCGCATGTAAAGCCCGGCGGACGTATCGTCTATGCGGTCTGCTCGACCGAGGAGCGCGAGAGTACGAACGCGATCGATACTTTTCTTGCCGACGGCGCGTTCGTTCGCGTTCCGCTTCCCGCCCAACTCGCGGCGTTCTCCGACGCAAACGGCGATCTGCTGATGGCTCCAATCGAGGGACGGGACGGATTTTTCGCAGCGTGCTTGGAGCGCGTGCGATGAATTGGTTCGCGCGCATCGAACGCAGCCTCGCCGACTTCGTCGAGCGGGCCTTTGCGCGTGGTTTTCCAAGCGACCTCGAACCCGCGCAGGTCGCGCGTAAACTCGTCGCCGTGATGGAGGCACAGACGCGCAACTCCGTCGACGGAGGCACGTATGCACCAAGCGGCTACGAGGCGCGCGTCAGCGATCTCGATTACGAACGGCTAGAAGAGCATCGCGACTATCTCGAACGTCAGTGGGCCGATCTGCTCGAAGATTGCGCCGCGCGCGTCGGTATAACATTTTCCGATGGCCCCGCGCGCATCAAGATGATCGCACGCCCCGATCTGCCCTCCGGCACCGTTGACGTGCGCGTCGAACCCGAGCCGACCGTCGCCGAGGATATCTCCGACGATCCCCATCATCGATTTTTCTTGCACATGGTTCAGGGAGCGCCGGCATACGGAATTTTTGCGTTGGAGGAGAGCACCGTCATCGGACGTAGTGAATCGTCCGATATTTTCTTGCTCGATCCGGGTATTTCGCGCGTCCACGCGCGCATCGATATTCGCGACGACATCGCTACGATCGTCGATTGCGGATCGACCAACGGCACGTATATCAACGATGCGCGTATCGATCGTCACAACCTTAACGACGGCGACGAAATTGTCGTTGGAAGCACGCGAATGCGCGTTGAAATTCGTGACTGAACTGCACGATGCATGGGTGCGCCTCGATACTTTGGGCATCACCGCTGCCCTTTCTTTAGTTGCCGCGGTTGGTTTTATGCGTCGCCCCGATGCTCGCGAACCGATCGGCGATCTCGCGCCGATATCGGTGCGTCTTACAATCTATGAGGGCTCGCAACGTCGCGAACTGCGCGTGTTGACGCCGGCGTTGATCGGGCGTGCCGGAAATTGTCACGTGCAGTTACAAGACGGCGATGTCAGTCGGCGACACGCGCGCCTCGAAGCCGAAGAGGGCGTGCTCTACCTGCGCGATCTGCGTAGCGCGAACGGGACTTTTTTGAACGGAGAAGCCTTCGAGGGAGCGATCGAACTGCGCGCCGGAGACGAGATCGATTGCGGTGCGACGCGTGTGGAGATCGAGGGGATCGAGGCGTGAGCGTGCTAACCGGTTCTCCCTGGCTCGTCGCGCTCGCCGCGCTGCTCGCGCTCGGCTGGGCGCTGCGTAGGACGCGTGGTAGCCGACGCGATTGGTTCTTTCCTTTTGCGACGATCGTCCTCGTGCTTTTCGGCGAAGTTCTGCTCGCCCGCCTCTCCCCGACGCTCGCACGCAAGCAGTTGGTTTGGATATGCATCGCATTCGGCATCGCGATAGTACTTCAACCCTATCTAGCGCGCTTTCGACGAATCGCGACGGTGAAATATACCTGGATCGTACTCTCGTTAGGGCTCGTCGCGGCGACGGCGATCTTCGGCGAGCGGGTGAACGGCGCAAAGTTGTGGATACGGATCGGCACGCTTCATGTCGAGCCCGTCGAGATCATCAAACTGCTCTTGGTATTTTTTCTCGCCGCCTATTTAGCAGAGATGGGCGACGCGATTGCAAAAGCCCGCTGGTGGTCGCTGCGGGCGAACGCGAAATACCTCGGACCGCTGTTTTTAGGTTGGGGCGCATCGATCGGTTTGCTCGTCGTGCAGCGCGATTTAGGAATGGGTGCGCTCTTACTCTGTACGCTGCTCACCACGCTCTATGCCGCGACACGACGCAGCGATCTCGCTCTTGGCGCGGCAGCGATTTTCGCGCTCGTCGCATCGTGGGCGGCGTTGCATTTTCCCTACGTGCACGAACGGATCGCCGTGTGGTTGCATCCGTTCGCCGATCCCTATGGCGCTGGATATCAGGCCGCACAGAGTTATTTTTCTATCGCCGCCGGGGGACTCTTCGGCACCGGATTGGGGCTCGGACACCCGGGCTTCATCCCCGACGTCAGCACCGACTATATCGTCGCGGCGATCGCCGAGGAGTTCGGTTGGCTGGGGATTCTCGCGATTCTCGCGCTCTATCTCGCCCTGGTTCGGCGCGCGGTCAGCGTTGCGCGGGAGCAGCCCGATGCATTTGCGAGTTTGCTCGCGGTCGGTTTGGCGGCGACGTTAGGGTTTCAGGTAGCGATCATCGTGGCGGGTGTCGCCGGGCTGGTTCCGCTCACCGGGATCACGCTGCCGTTTGTTTCCTACGGCGGTAGCTCGCTCGTCGCCAACGTTTTGCTGATCTCGCTGCTGCAAGAGATCGCCTCGCGGCGCCCCGCGGCGGAACGCGCGTGAACGCGCGCTCGATCTTTTGGGGCTTACTCGCGGCCTTCGCACTCTGGGCCTTCGTGTACGGCGCGTTCCATCCGCCGAAGCCGGCCCCGGCACCGAAGCCGACGGCGCTGCCGCGCCTCGCTCCCGCCGGGCCGGCACGGCGCGATCTTTTCAGCCGCGACCCGGTGATCGCCGGGAGATCGCCGCGCCACGGCTTCATTCCCGGCCCGGCGCGTTTGGTCGCGATGGTCGGGCTCTTCGGCTCGTCGCTACGCGCGGAACGGGCGATGCTCGCGGCGCCGTTTCCGATCGGCGTCATCCTCGATCCGAGCGCACGCGATGCGCGCAGCGTTGCGAAGATCGCGCACGAGCGCGGCGACGAACTCTTCGTTCAGGCCGATCGCGCTCCGAGCGCGACGGATTTGAAGAATTGGCAGAATGCGTTTGGAGGGCTGCTCGGCATTGCGACCCGCCACCCCAATCGCATGATCGCGACGCTTGCCGGAAGCACGCTCGTGCTCTTCGACGAACGTGGCGCGAGCAATCCGATGGAGTTTACGCGCTCGGAGATCCGACTGATTCGTCGCGACGTACGGATCGACGACCGAGATTCCGTGCCGTACATCACCTATATGCTCGAGCAGGCGACCGCGCTCGCGCGTCGGCGCGGTATCGTGGTGCTGCTGATGCGTCCGCGTCCGAACGACGTGAGCGCGATCGAAGGGCTCTTGCAGCGGCGTCATGACGTGCAGATCGTTCAGCCGGCGACCGCCGAGCGTGTCTAAGTTCGCAAACGCACTCGTGGCGGCGCTGGCGACCATGCTGCTCGTCTCCGGCTGCGCGCACCGCTTGCGAACCGGGGCATCCGACACCGCACCGGCGCTCGTCTCATCGTATGACGGGGGAGCGATCTATCGGCAGCAGTGTGCGACCTGTCATGGCGTGCGCGGCGAAGGAGTCGCCGGTGTCGCACCGGGGCTGCGGCTCGGAGCGGCACTCGATTCGCAATCGGCACTCGTCGCCGTCACGCGCGGAACTCGACACGGCGATGCGGTGATGCCGGGTTGGTGCGGGCTTTTGAGCGACCGCGAGATCGCCGACGTGCTGGCCTATATTCGCGTAACCTGGGAAGGGCGAACGCGCACGACCTCGCCGAGTGAGGTCGCTACGCTCTGTCGCCTGCACGCGAATCGAGAAGTTCGCTAACCGCAACGCGCACCGCTGCGAAGGCGGCCCGTCGTTCCGGAGCGGCATCGGGGCCGGGATCGAAGAGATTCATCGTCGCATTCGCTTCGAAGAGGACGACGTTTCCTTTGGCATCGAGCGCGAAGTCGATGCCGCCGTAATCGAGTCCGAGCGTCGCGCGCACCCGTTCGAGCGTTTCGCAGGCGCGGGAACCGATCGCGCCGCTCATCTCGGCGAGGAACGCGCGTTCCGCGCCGTCGTCGCTGCATTGCGAGGAAAAATAATGCACCTTCCACTGCGGCGAACGCGCGAGATGGATGGGGTAGAGGCGCTCGCCGACGATGAGGACGCGAAATTTTTCAAACGCTCCATCGGCGCGGCGCGTATCGATATACTCGATAGCGAGGATACGGTCGCCGGGGAGCCCGGCGAGTGCGGCGGGGAGCGCATCGGGGCTTTCGACGCGTTCGAAGTGTTCGCCGGTGTGGAAGCCGGGCGAGCGAAGCAGGATGGGGAACGCGAACGGCGCGGCGGCGACCTCGGCGCGCATCATCTCCCGCGTTCGCGGGACGCGTAGGCCGGGGATCGTCGCGAGGCGCTCGGCGTTCCGAACGCGCGTGCTCTCGAGGATCGCCGATGGTGCATTGATCGTTCGTTCGTTACGCGTTTCGACGAAGCTCGACGCGCGCGCGAGCGCTTCGCCGCAACGCTCGGCATCGCCGATCGCATTGAAGATCAACGGATACTCTTCGATTCGCATCGATGGTTCGTAGAACTCCGCAACGAGGACGTCACAGGCGAAACGTTCGGTATCGACGATGCGTTCGGTATCCACGTTTCCGCCGACTGCAGAGAGCAAGACGAGCAGCGGCGTGCGTGGCGCTCCCCCGAGCGCTGGAGCGCGCCGGAGCGGCTGCCCGGCAAAACCGATCCGCGCGTGCGCGCGAGCCCATTCCCACGCACCGTTGCGCGCGTGCAGAATTGCGAGCCCTTGGTGCGCGTCGCGCGACTGCGGATCGATTCCGAGTGCGGCCTCGTATTGCGCGAGCGCCTCGGATGATTCGCCGGCGTCGAGGAGTGCCGCGGCAAAATTCGTCCGCGCGCGCAGGTCGCTCGGGTGCGCTGCGACGGCTTGCGCGTACGCGAGTCGCCCCGCGCGTTTGAATCCGGAATAAGTAAGGAGCGTACCGAGGTTCGTTAGCGCGCCGAGGTGCGTTGGATCGGTGGTGAGGATGGCGATATACGCATCGCGCGCCGATGCGCGATCGCCTTCCGCTTCGAGCGCTTGTGCCTTCCGAAATGCCGAATCCACCGCGTTTTCTTCGCGGGGGTGAGGGCCTTTGCCCGCGTGCGTAAAAAGGAGTGTCGCGGCATAGCGCAGGATGGGGCGATGATGAACCCTGGTACGAACTTTCGCAACCTCGTCGTTGCATGCATGCTCGCTTGCGCGTGCGGATATCCAGCCTTTGGAGTCGCTCGCTCTCAGGCCGTCGCATCTCCGGCCCCGTCGAATTCCTCGCAGCCGCTACCGTCATCGCAACCAGCGACGCTTGCACCGAGGAAGATCGCCCTCGTGCGGAGGGTATATTTGGGGCTGCTCGCCGGGAAGATCGACCGGAAGCTGTTTGACGCACGAATGAACGAGTTGCTCGATCCCGTTTCGCTCGCTTCGCTGAAGAAAAGTCTTGCGCCGTACGGCCCCCCGTCGATCATCATCTCATCCTTCGAGCAGATTACGCCAACGTATAGGGTCGTCGATTATACGTTCAAGTTTTCCGGAGCTCGCTCTTTAGCGATTCGTTTTACGTTCGCTTCCGGCGGAAAAATCAGCGGTTTATCGTTCCCGGAGAAATTTCAGTAGTGCGGCGAAGCCGCCGAAGGAGCGAGTGCAGGAAGGGCCCCGCTCCGGACGCGAACGGGGTTCGCATGAGAAGACTTCGCCTGCGAAATTTCGCCTTCGCGCTCATCTTGGTCGCACTTCCGATCGGTGCGTCGGCGGCGACGTCCGCTCCTACCGCGACGGCACCGGCGACGTCGGCACCGACCGCCCTTTCACCGAAACGACTCGCCTTCGCGCGTTCGCTTTTTGCAGGCGTGCAGGCTGGAAAACTCGATAGCGCGCTTTTCGATGCTCGCATGAACGAGCTATTAAAGCCGGTGGTGTTAGCGGGCCTGGCAAAGCAACTTCAGCCGTTTGGAGCGCCGGTCACGATTCTCGATGCCGCCGATCACGTAACGACGAGCTATCGGTCGACCGATTATCTCTTCCGCTTTGCCGACGGCAAATCGATGATTATGCGCGTGACGATCGATACGAAGGGGAAGATCGCCGGGCTCTTTTTCCCGAACGGTTTTTAGCGTGGGGCGCTCCCTGCACGTGTTGCTTGCGGCGGCGTTAGTGCCGTTGGCGAGTTCGTTGCAAATTCTGCAGCCGCAATCGCATGCTCCGGGCTTTGCCGTTGCCGTCGTGCGCGACGGGCGGATCGTCGAGCGCTTCGCTGCCGGCGACGCCGACGTGGCGAACTCGCGCCCGGTCACGCCGCAGACGATCTTTCACATCGGTTCGATTACGAAGATGTTTACGGCGACGGCGGTGATGCAACTCGTTCAGAAGGGGAAGATCGATCTTCGCGCGCCGGTGACGCAATATCTTCCGCAGTTCGCTGCATGGCGTGGTGTAACGATTGCGGAGTTGCTCGAGCATCGGAGCGGAATCCCCAACTATCTCGACGCTGCGATCGCGAGCGGCCGCACGGCCAAGCCGACGACGCCGCAAGCGATCTTGAGGGCGATTGCTGCAGAACCGCTCGATTTTACACCCGGAACGCATTTCGAATACAGCAATACGAACTACGTTGCGCTCGGGCTCATCGTCGAACGGATCGCGGGTGAATCGCTCGCTGCCTACGAACGGCGCGCGATATTCCGTCCGGCAAAGATGCGCGCGACGTTTGTCAGCGTCGCACCGGTGGGGAGAGCGGTCGCCCTCGGTTATGCCGCGCGCGGTAAGGCGACGATTGCGAAGCCGGGGAACCCGAGTTGGTATTTTGCCTGCGGCGATATTCTCTCTACCGTCGGCGATCTCGCGCGTTTCGATCGTGCGTTGATGGATGGCACGCTGCTCGCTCCGGCAACCTTTTCCGAGATGGTAAAGGCGGCGCGACCGGCGACCGGATTCGGCGATGCGCGGTACGGATACGGTGTCGAGATTGAGCCGTTCGGCGACCGTACCCTCGTCGGGCATCACGGCGGGCTCCCGGGCTTTGCAGCGGATGACCAGATGATCCCGCAGGATCGGTTCGCGGTGATCGCGCTCGGTAATGCATCCAATTTCGCAACCTACCGCCCGAAGAATCTCGTGCTCGAACGCTACTATCCCAAACAATTTGCGAAAATGGTGATCGCGGAGCATGCTGCATCGGCAAAGCCGGTCGCCGATCCCAACCCGGCGCTCACGCGCCGCTTCACCGCCTTCGTGCGCGGCTTACTCGCTGGGAAACAAGTCGACGCGCATGTGGCGCCGCAGATGGCCGCTGCGCTGACACCGAGCGCGATCGCGCAAGTCGATGCGCAACTCTTCAAGGGTCTCGGCCCGTTGCGTCGCCTCACGTATCGCGATCGCTTCATCAGTGACGGCTACCACGAGTACGACTATCTCGCATCGTTCGCCGACGGCTATCTGCCGCTGCGTTTCGTCCTCGACCGCAACGGCGCGCTAACCGGATTCTTCAAGCAATAACAGAGCGGGTTGCTGCGCCGCGTGTTCCGATTGTCGGCTTATTCCGATCGTCCCAGGTACAAAGGTACTTTTGTCGGATTCATAATGTTCACCTAGTGTAAAGGTGTTCTTTCTGCGGCTCGCCAAGGGTGGGCGCGCCTATGGAGCGACTTCCTCGTCGGCGCAGCGTATGCGCCGGCTCGTGGTTTTCTCGTGTCGGCGCCGCAGTC
>JAJZED010000002.1:0-24379 GCA_021805775.1 bacterium
TCTACGCGGCGAACCGCGTCTTTCTTGAATTCTTCGCTATAGGTCCGATTCTGCGTTTCCATGACACCTCATTGGCCGGATATTCGCCGGCTCTATCCAAGTGTCCGGGAAACCGGGACAGCCTCAAACTGCTCACGCTACGCCGCTTCGCGGCTCCCCCGGAAATCGGCACGACCTCCTCCGACAGTCTCCTAGCGGTGAATGATCTTCGCTTCCCCAGGCACCGTCGGCAATTTATAGTGTCCGCACATCCCAGGTTCTTGCGCAGTAATTCGATAGGAGGCAGCTAAGTAATCGATCGTACACGGCTCGCCGATGACGTGGAGAGGAACACTAAAAATCCGTCCAAGCCTATTCGGTGCTACCTGTGTGTCAAAAACAATTAAGGGAACTTTCAGTCCTTCACCTCCACCTATGATTTGGTCCGGAGCGATGAACCGCAAGCGATCCCAGCGCCACCGATACGCGGGTGCCCGGTGGATGAGTGTCAGCCATGCTTGCTGCTTGTGTGTCAATCTTGGCAGTACATTGGCCGCACTCGCATCAAGTACTGAATAGGTGCCGTACCACAGTTGCGCTGCTAGTAACACTCCATGCATCATTTTCCTACTTGCCTCCCTTCCACCCTATCTGGCGATGTTACGCGGACCTTTGCAAAAGGCCTGGTATCGGCACCATTAGGGCAACTCTGAAATTCGACCCCCCTCTACCAGAGCGAAACAATTCCGTCTACGACATTAAACGGGGCGGCGCGGTGCGCTCCAAACGGCGGTTTGTGGCGGTTAAAAAGCGAGCAAGCACGCGAAAACCCCGCCGTATCGTTGCGCGTGGAAAAAAACGCACCCGCGATCCATTCGGCGCAGCGGCCGAGCGACCGCCGATGCGTTTGGTGCGCGTTTTTTTTAGGGTTTCTCGCGAGCGGTCACACCGCTCAAAAACGGCCCGACCCGCTGCGTTGCACCGAAGCGCTGCCGGCGCGAACCGACCGCGCAGCAGTTACGCAGCGACCTTGCGCGGCCGGCCACCCTTGCGCCCGTTCACGCGCGCTGCGCGGGTCTTGGCAACACTTCGGGCCGCGCCGCCGCGCTTGCCGATTTCGCGCATCCACCGGCGCGAACCGAACACGCCGGCGAGTAGCATCGGTAGTCGGTAGATAGTGGTCGATGCCGCAAGTTGCGCTGCACTTGCGCGTTCGAGTCCTTGGAGGAGCTTCGCCGGCACGCGTAGCTCGACACCGGTTGCAAAGCGAATCTCGATTGCGCCGCTTGCATACGCAGCGTCGACCGCGATCGGCGGCGTGTGCTCGTCGTACACTTTGCTGCGCGCGATCGCAGCGTCAATCTCGGCGTCGGCGACCTCGATGCGGCCTTTTTTATGCACGTTCATTCTTCCAAAGTTCGACATGAGCGACGAAGTGTTCGGCCGCGATTTCCAACGCATTGCGGATCTCCACTCGCGTGGCGCGGCCCGTGTTCGATCGCTTCGCCAAGATCACGCGACCGTCGATCTTTCATTCAAAAGCGAGCAGCGCGCTGCCGACATTGGCGTGAACGTGCGGTGGATGATGGTCGAGCGGGTGTGCGATGAAGAGTACCCCGCCGAATCGTCTTGAACCCGTGTCGCCTCCAAGAACAACCCAAACAGGTTCGATTTTCTATCCGCCACCGTGCTCGTTTGGGGGCCCGCAGGGGGCCGTCGGGCGTTTGGCCATGAGGCCTTGTCTCTGAAACGCACTCCTCGGGCTTTCTAGAACGGTTGGTGCCGTATAGCGGGGCAGGCGGACGTTGGAGAAGGGGGCCTTCGGCGGCGCTCAAAGGGAAGGTGCTGCCGCTGGTGCGGCTACGTTTGTCAGAAAAGACAAGGTTTGTCAGACTTTGTTAAGCGTTCTTCTCGAGCGCGGACTTGACTGCCAAGAACGACGGACAGCCCCGCGTATCTTCGGAAATACAGACTTGGCGGCGTCGCGCTCATAGTATGTGCAGTTTACAGAAATGGCCCCGATTCCTTGGAAAGAAATCCCCATTCATTTAGTGGATCCGACGGTGTGCCTAAACGTGGAGCAATTTAAACGAGAGAATGTCGGCCTATCTTGAAGCCGAATGCGACGTCGAGAGCGAGGCACTCACGACTAAAGGTCTCGACTATCGTTAAGAGCTGAATCTTTCGGCCGTCCGCGAAGTTATCGGCCATCGCGTCCACCGAGCAGGCTTGGGTTACCGCGGTCGCGATGGTATGTTCCGTGCGCTCGACTGCGGGCCTTCGCCGTTTGGGCGTTTGAAGGCGCATGGCGAGCCCTTCTTCGCGATTGCTGTGGTACACGCGTTTGCGATGCGCGGCCCAGCCATCCCGGCGACGAAAAACATGTATTCGCCGATAACCGTACCGCACGCAGGTCGCAGCGAACTCGTTCATTCACGCCCGTCATTCCGAGAGATCCGTCTTCACCGATTGGTCGTGCACGGTGGAGCGGTTCGCCACCAAAACGCAACATGCGCACCGCTCGCTCACCCGATACGCCTTGCACCAGGAGGGCAGGGCGAAACGACGGCACGTCGGCGCTTGCATTTTGAGGTACCGACCGTGCCGAGCGTCGTCGTATCGTGGTGACTATTCCTTGCGTCGGAGTACGTTAACCGCGAGCTAAGGAATCAAGCCCCAACGCGTGATTCGGGTCGTTCCGGGCGCGCTCACGCAGGTCGTAAAGGCGGCATCGCTTGCCGCGGCACCGTTCGCTGCCGGAGACATCGCGATCTCGATCCGCCGTTGCCCGCGCGGGAGCCGGTCGATCAGCAGCGTCATCGGCGCGAGCGCGGCGACGCGCGTCGAGACGGCAAAGCGCCGCCTTCCGTCGACGGCGGCGATGACGAAGCCGCTCCAGGTTTTTCGCCCTTTGGGAGCGGCGATCATGAAGCGCAGCCACAAGCGATTGCGCTGGAGCGTCGCGCGAACGGGAATCAGCGAGAGCGCATTTCGATGAACGAAGAACACATTCTCGCATCGCGCACTCGCCCCGAGCGGGACGAGCACGGCGATCGCCAGGGCAAACGCCGCCGTCAGCCGGGGGGCCACTGCATCGCTCTGCCGCCGAGCACGTGCACGTGCAGATGCTCGACCGTCTGTCCGCCATCCCCTCCGGTATTGACGACGAATCGATAGCCCGCCTCGCAGTGCTCGCCGATCTCGGTCGCCAGCGAAAAGAGCGCAGTTACTCCCTGCGGTCGTTCGCGCAGATAGGCGGCGAAATTTGCGACATGAACGCGCGGCATCACGAGGACGTGCGTCGGCGCCATCGGCTGAAGATCGGCGATCGCTATCCCTTCATCGTTGGCCGCGACGAGCGTCGAGGGAATCTCGCCGGCGACGATTTTGCAGAAAATACAACTCATGGGCGAACGGTAAAACTCCACGAACGGGTGGCAACATTTCCGGCGAAATCGGCGACGCGAACGGTCACATGCACGGGACCGGAATAAGCGATCTCGGGGATAAAATGAATGAACCGCGCGCTGCGAATCGTCTCGGAGGTTACGTCGTGCCCGTCGACGATCAACGTTGCGCTGCGCGGATCGACCCCGACGGCGTCGGGGAGAAACGTCGCGTAGATCGCCGGCGTCGTGCTGCTGACGATGCTCCCAGGGTCGGGTCCGACGCGACCGATTCCCGGTGGAACCGACGACGCGCTCACCAGCGTTGCGCCCCGCGCGACCGAACGCTGCGCGCCGACCATTAATGTCACGATCACCGGCGAACGCGCGATGCTGACGGCGTCGCCGATGCGCAGCGATCCGCCATAATACCCCGGGCGTTCCTCGCGCATTCCGACGTCGTGAACGAGCCCGCCGATATCGAAACTCGCGAGTCCGCCGGGAGTTCCGCGCATCGTTACCCGTAAGATTTCTCCCGCGCGCAAGGGAGTCGCTGGGTCGATCGCAATCGAGGAGATGCCGCCGTTGGGTGCGAGCGGGTCGTGCCGATCGCTTAAGATGACTTGAAGAATTTCGTTACTCTCGACGTTATAGCGAATCGTCGCGTCGTCGCCGGGATGGACCTGCGCGAGACTTGCCGGTGCGCCGTCGAGCAACCATTGCGTCGTTCGATCGGGCACGATTACATGTCCGTCCTCAAGCACGAATTCGCCGCCGGCTACGGCGGCAACGCGACCCGCGCGCACTCCGAAATCGTCGTGAATCTCCGTGCCGCGCCCCTTCTTCCCAAGGTCGACGCGCACAAAATCCCCGGGCAAGACATCGGCAAGCGTTCCCGGTCGCACGACGTTGGTGGCAACGTCGTGGAGCTCGACGCGAACGCTATCGTGAAGTGCGATGGTATGCGCGCTTCCACCGAACAAGAGTGTAATCGTTTTCGGGTTCGAGAGCACATCGAGCGCGCTGACGCTCCCCTCGCGCACGCCGTTTCCGCTCGCCGAAAGAACGAAACCGCTTCCCGTCTCGCCGACCGACGAACCGAGGATCGCAATCGTACGCGCTTTCGCATCGTAATGCGTCCGCGCCCCCAGCACCGCGCCGACGAAACGCAACGGTACGTAAGTCGTGAAATCGCGAACCACCGGCGGCGCGCCGAAACTCACCTCGCTACCGTCGAGCATCGCTCGGCTCTCCCCGAGCCGCAATGTCACGCGATGCGCGCCGAAGCGCGCGTGAAGTACGCCGTTGCGTAGACGAAAGGGAATTCCCAGTGCATCGAGCGTTCGTTGCAGCGGAACGTAGACCCGACCGCCGACGAGAATCGGCGGCGGTTCTACCGGGACTCGCACGCCGTCGACGAATAACATTGGCGCGTTCGCTCCGGGCGAAGGAGACGGCGATGCGCTCGCGCCCAAGAACGCGAGGAGAACGGCGACGGAAAGCAACGGTCGAAAGCGCATCGTTATAGGGCGAGTACTTCGGCATAGACCGCCGCAATCCGGCGTACGAAGCGATCCCAGGTCAACTCTTCTGCCGCGCGGCGTCCGGCGGCAACGCGCGCCGCCCAGGCATCGGGCTCGGTACGCAGGCTCACGATCGCGCGCGTCACTGCAGCGACGTCGCGTGGGCCGAAGGTTACCGAAGCGGGCGCCAAGGGGTGCGGCACCGCATCGCGACACGCAATCACGGGAGTTCCTACCGCCATCGCCTCGAGCATCGTGAGCCCAAAACCCTCCCAGAGCGCCGGATGCACCAGCGCGCTCGCACCGGCGTAGCTGCGCCGCAACGTCGCTTCGTCGATATCCCCAAGTGCGATCAGTCGGCGTCCGAAGCGTTCGTAACGCGCGCGAAGATCGCCGAAATCGTCGGCGCCGGTGACGACCAAATCGTACCCTATGCCCTCGGGAAGGGCGGCCCATGCGGCGAGCAACGTCGGCAAATCTTTGTGCTCGCGATGGTTGCCGGCATAAAAAAGATAGGGGCGCGCGACGTGCGGCACGTCGACCGGTTCGAGAAACGCGCTCTCGATGCCGAGCGGCACGACACGAACTCGCGCTGCATCGACGCCGAGAAAGCGCTCGCAATCTTCGATGCTGCGCTCGTCGTCGACGAGAACTCGCTGCGCGCTGCGGGCTGCAGGAGCGACGACCGCTCGGTAATACCACGCGACTTTCGTTTCGTACAACTCGGCGAAACGACAGTGGATGAGATCGTGAATCGTCAGAATGTAGGGAACCGGCCGGAGGAGCGGGAGGTACTGCGTTGGATAGTGGACGAGCCGCGCGCGCGAACGCGAGATATCCAGCGGCAACTGCAACTGTTCGGCAAAGCCGAAGTTCTCTCCGTGCCCGCACGGAATCAACTCGATCTCCGGCGCAAAAAGCGCTCGTCGGTCGAGAAGTGCCTGCGTGTGGATCTTCATTCCAACCGACATCTGTCGCGTTAGACGCGCATCGAGGGCTACCCGCGCCATGCGCGCCACGCCACTACAACGGGATAGAGTGCCGACCACCACATGACGTACCACCCGCGCGGTCCATCGAGCAACTCTCCACGGACGAAAGCGAACTTCACCAATCGCCACGCGACCAGCGACGATTCGCGAGCAAGACGTGAAAACGACGGTGGCAGCCCACGCGCCTCGATCTCCGTGTAGCGCGAAAATTTTCTTCGGTACTCGTCGCGGTCGGCATAGGAGTCGTGCTGCAAACAACCGGCGAGCTCGCCGACGCTCCCCGCGCAAACGTATCGCTCGTGCAGCGCGGCATCCCCTCCGGTGGTCGGAAACGCCTCGACGCGCACCGCATCGACGCGAAAGCAGCGCAGGAGCCGCTCGCCGCTCCACATGCGGATCGGTTGCCCGGCAAAGCTGGTATCGCGGCGAACGAGATAGCCCTCCACATCGGTTGGGGCATCGGCGAGTGCGGTGCGGAGCCGTTCGTCGAATACTTCGTCGGCATCGACGGCGAAGGCCCACGCAGTCGTTATTTGCGCGAGCGCAAAGCGCCGCGCCTCGACGAAATCCGTCCACGCCCGAACGAGCAGCCTCGCACCGTGCGCTTGCGCGATGCGTTGCGTTGCATCGGAGGATTCGGCGTCGAGCACGAAGGCCGGCATTCCCTTCGGCAACGCCTCAAGCGTACGCGCGAGCCTTCGCTCCTCGTTCTTCGTGAGGATGACGGCGGTTATATCGGCAAGATTCACTGCTTTGGGCTGCGCGTGCTAGGCTCGACCACGCTAGGTTTGCGAGAGCTGCTTTGCGATCGGCACACCGCCGCAACGAAGCGCCGCGCCGACGAAGTCGCGATAGAGCGGCGAGGGCCTGTTCGGCCGCGACTTAAATTCCGGATGTGCTTGCGTGCCGACGAACCACGGATGGCGCTCCACCGGAAGTTCGACGATCTCGACCAAGCTGGTCTTCCCAACGACGTGATGCCCCGTAAAGCGCAGGCCGTGCTCCTCGAAAATCGGGCGATACTTGTTGTTAAACTCGTAGCGGTGGCGGTGACGTTCTTGAATGGTCGTCGAGCCATAGGCCGTAGCCGCGAGGGAGCTCGCTTCGAGCGTACATTCGTAGGTTCCGAGCCGCATCGTGCCGCCATAGCTCTCGAGATTGCGCTGATCGGGCATGAAATCGATGACCGGATCGGGGGTCGTTTCGTCGACCTCGCTCGACTGCGCCTCGGCCAGCCCGCAGACGTCGCGTGCAAACTCAACGCAGGCCAATTGCATGCCGTAACAGATGCCCAAGAAGGGAACGCCATGCTCGCGCGCATAGCGGATCGCCGTAAGTTTACCGCTCACGCCGCGCGCGCCGAAACCGGGCGCGACGAGAATACCGGCGGCGTCGGCGAGCACGCCGACCCCTTGGCGCTCGATCGCCTCAGAATCGATCCGCACGATGTCGACGGCGGCATCATGGAATATTCCGGCATGATAGAGCGCCTCGTTGATCGAGATATAGGCGTCTTTGAGTTCGACGTACTTACCCACCAGCGCGATGCGGACGCGATGTTCGGGCTGGAGGATGCGGTCGACAATCTTTGCCCACTCATCGAGATTGGGAACGCGCGCCGGAAGGCCGAGCTTGCGCATCGCGGCTTCGGCGAGCCCCTCGCGCTCCAGATTGAGCGGCACCTGGTAGATCGTCGGCGCGTCGCCGTTCTGGACCACGGCCTGCGGGGCGACATCGCAAAAGAGCGCGATTTTCTCTTTGAGTTCCGGCGGCATCGGCAAAGCCGACTGCGTGCGGCAGACGATCGCATCGGGCGAGATGCCGATTCCACGAAGCTCGCGCACGGAGTGCTGCGTCGGCTTCGTCTTGAGTTCGTCGGCGGCTCCCAGATGCGGAACTAACGTCAGGTGAACGTACATGACGTTCTCTTCCCCGACATCGTAACGCAATTGACGGATCGCTTCGAGAAATGGGAGCGACTCGATGTCGCCGACCGTGCCGCCGACCTCAACGATGCAGACGTCGCAACGGCTACCTTCGGCGACGCGCTTGACGTGCGCTTTGATTTCATTGGTGATATGGGGAATTACCTGAACGGTCGCGCCGAGATATTCGCCGCGCCGCTCTTTCTCAATCACCGAGTTGTAGATCTGTCCGGTGGTGACGTTATTCGCTCGTGAAAGCGCTTCGTCGATAAAACGCTCGTAGTGCCCGAGATCGAGATCGGTTTCGGCCCCGTCCTCGGTTACGAAGACCTCGCCGTGCTGATACGGGTTCATCGTACCGGCATCGACATTGATATAGGGGTCGAGTTTAAGAATCGCCACCGAAAGGCCTCGCGAGCGCAACAAACGCCCAAGCGACGCAGAGGCGATCCCCTTGCCCAACGAGCTCACGACACCGCCGGTAAAAAATATATACTTCGCCACGACGGAAGGCTCTTTTCGCCTCGCCGGGCGGGCCTGCCTTCGACAACTGCGGCCGAGCGAGGAACGAGTCGCTATTTTGCGGTGAGAATACGCACGTAGCGCTCGAGACCCGAGAGATCGCGGGCAACGGCGATCTGGTCGTTCGGGAAACTCGCGCGCGCGAGATCGAGGAGGCCGGCGATGGTCGGGGGCGCCGCTTCGAGCAGCACCAACGCCCCGGGCTTGAGGAGCGGCGGTAGCATCGGGAGGAGGCGGCGATAGAGCGCGAGCCCATCGACGCCGCCGTCGAGCGCTTCCTGCGGCTCGAATGAGAGCGGATCCGGACGTTTGGGAAGCGCGCCGGTCGGAATATAGGGCAGGTTCGCCACGATTGCGTCGAAGTGACGGTCGCCGATTCCCGAGGTGAGGTCGCCGAAGCGAAATTTACACTTCGCGAAAACATTAAAACGACGCGCGTTATGCTCGGCGACTTTGAGCGCGGCGAGCGAGATATCCACGCCCTCCACGGTGACCGCCGCTAACTCCGCAGCGAGCGTGCAGGCGATCGCACCACTTCCGGTGCCGATGTCGAGAACGGTCAGCAATTGCTTGGGATAGGCGGGATCGAGACGTTTTCGCAGATAGGCAAGCAGATCGTCGACGAGTACCTCGCTCTCAGGGCGTGGCACTAAGACTTTCTCGTTCACGACGAACTCGCGCCCGTAAAAACCGACCGTCCCAACGATATAGGCGACGGGCATCCCGGTCGCGCGTTTCTCGCATAACTCGCCGAAACGCTCGCTCTGCTGGCGTGAAAGAAACGTATCGCTATGCGCCACAAGCCAGGCGCGGTCGCGCCCAAGTACGCTACTAAGCAACAGTTGGGCGTCGGTTCGCGGCGATTCGACGTACTTCGCCAACGCCACGATGCCTCGTGCGAGCACCTCGGAGACGCTTTGCGGACGATACCCCGAGCTGCTCATCGCTCGGAGGCGTTCGGCAGATGCGCCTCGCTCCCCGCCAATAGTCGAGCGCGTTCGTCCTGTAATAGCGCGTCGACGAGTCGATCCATGTCGCCGTCGAGCAGGCCGCGAAGATTTCCGAAGTTTTCGTTCACGCGATGATCGGTGACGCGATCTTGCGGAAAGTTGTAGGTACGGATCTTCTCGGAGCGATCCCCCGTCCCGACCTGGCTGCGCCGGATCGAGCCGAGCGCCTCTTCTTGCTCCCGGCGCTTGCGTTCGTAAAGGGTCGAACGCAACATCTGCATCGCCTTTTCGCGATTCTGAATCTGCGACCGCTCCTGCTGCGATGCCACGACGATCCCGGTCGGAACGTGCGTGATGCGAATTGCAGATTCGGTCTTATTCACGTACTGGCCGCCGGCGCCGCTCGACTTGTAGGTATCGATCTGCAAATCGGAGGGACGGATTTCAACGGTGACGTCGTCGTCGATTTGCGGCAGTACCGCCACCGTCGCCGTCGATGTGTGAATCCGACCCTGGCTCTCGGTCTGCGGCACGCGCTGAACGCGGTGAACGCCGGATTCATATTTGAAGCGACGGTAGGCTCCCGCACCTTTGATGGAAAAGACGATCTCTTTGTAGCCGCCGGCATCGCTCGCACTCTCGGAGAGTAACTCCACCTTCATGCGATGCGACTCGGCATAACGCATGTACATGCGCGCGAGATCGCCGGCGAAAATCGCCGCCTCATCTCCGCCGGCACCGCCGCGAATCTCGATGAACACGTCCCGGTCGTCGTCGGGGTCGCGTGGGAGCATGAGTTCTTGAAGTTCCGCGTCGAGGGCGGAGAGCCGCTCGCGCAGCGAAGCGATCTCTTCGTCGGCGAGTGCGCGCAAATCGGGATCGCCCGCGGATCGGGCGAGCGCTTCCGCCTCTCCCATCTCACCGTGCAGGCGCTCGCGCCGTCGGAATGCGGCGACGGTCGGCTCCAGCGTCGCTCGCTCTTTCGAGAGCGCAGTAAAGCGCGCTTGATCGAACGAGCCGCTCGGGTTTCCCAGCTCGCGTTCTATCTCGTCGAATCGGCGCGCCGCCGAGCGCAGGCGTTCGATCATTCCATCGTTGAGTTCGGCCATCGTACAAAGCAAAAGCGAGCCGCACAGGCGGCCCGCTTGCGTTTCGCTTGCAGCGTTAAGCGGAGGTGGCGGAGCTCTTCGACTCGCGCGCAGCTTTGCGCGCGGCGGCTTCGGCCTTTTTCTGCTCTGCAGCGGCGGCGCGTTGGTTGAATTTATCGACGCGTCCGGCGGTATCGATCAGTTTTTGCTGCCCGGTAAAGAGCGGATGGCAAGCCGAACAAATTTCGACGCTGATTTTTTGATGCGTCGATCCGGTCGTAAACGTACTCCCGCACGCGCAATGGACCAGCGCGTCGGGGTACCAGGTGGGATGAATCTTAGGTTTCACAGCCCTCGTAGTATAGCAGCCCATGCAAGAGACCTCAGAGGCACCCCTGAGGTCTCTTGCATTCCCCTCCCCCCAGAAGGGGTAACCCGTTAGTTGACCGGAGTCTTCGTGATCGCCGTGATGAGATGCCCCGTCATCGGGACCCCGAGCCCGGTAACGAGATCGTATCCCGGGGTCGAGAAGCAGCAGCCGGTGATCGGCGGCCCCGGCGGGCCACCGCCCCCGTTCTGGTTCGCCTCGTTCTCACCGTACTGTACGTCGTCGAAGACCGAAGCGTAACTTGCCGGCGTGGAGGCGAGCTGGTAGAAGAGCGGCGCGGGGTTCCCCAAGCGATAGCTATAGGGCCCCGTGGAGCCGTTGCTGCAGGTCGCGGACTGCTTGCATGCCTGCAGGACGAGCGCCCACTGCGCGGCGGCCTGCGGCGCGGCCATGGAGGTGCCGCCGACCGCACCGATCGTGCCGCCCTCTGCGATATACTCACCCATCCCCTGACCGGTAAGGATATCGGCATCCATAGCAATATCCGGTATGCCGCGGAAGCCTCCGAGCTGCGGATTCCCGCCGGTCAGCGTGAGCCCGGCCTGCCAGGGCGGCACCGGAATTAGTGTCGAGACGCCGCCGCCGGAGCCGATATTGTTTCCCCAGGTGCCGTTTCCACCCATCGTCGTCTGGTCGGCCCAGGCGGTGATCTGGCCGAGGAGGTTCCCGGCGCCATCGACCGGGAGATTCACTCCGCCGACCGCCACGACGCTGGGATCGGAAGCCGGGTACGAAACGCAGGGCGTCGTTGGGTAGCTGAAGGTGATGGGATCGACACAATTGGCATTTCCATTATCGCCGGAGGCAACGAAAACCGCGATTCCCTCCGATGCCAGCGCGGCGAATTCGGTGCGGCCCAGACCGTTCTTCCCAACATACGACGGCGCAAGGTCAGTTTCACCTTCGCCGTAGCTGACGCTCAGCACGTCGGAGCGATTGTCGGCGATCGCTTGTTGAATCTCAAAATCAGCGAGTGTGATCCCCTCGGCATCGGAGAGGACTTCCCCGGTGGGGCAGCTGCTCACACCGGCGTTGGCGTTATCGAATGCACCGGTCGATGGGTTGTAGCAGATGGAATAATATGCGAGATAAAAATTCTCGTTCACCCCGGGAGCGAGGCTCGCCGTCGTCTCGGTATCGAGTTGCGCTTCGCCATCCTCAAGATTGCAGGTCTGGAAATTCGGAACGCCGGTTCCGGCAGCCTGACAGCTCAAAAAGTTCCCATCGAGCGGCGTCGTCACCTTAGGCGGCAGCGTGAAGCCGGTCGCCGGGAGCCCGGGGCCGAGCAACGCCGGTACCGTCGCCGGATTGATGAGGAGCGGCGAGGTCGGAATGAGGCTGACCGTCGCGACGCGCGTGTGGAATGCCGCGCCGTAGTACGGAACGTCGTTCGGGTCGATCGGCCCGGTGGCGATGATCCCTAAGCCGATACCGTTGCCGGTGAGCCCGGCATTATACGCTCCGCTGAAATCGAAGGCGCGCGCGACCTGCTGCGGGGAGAGCCCCGGGCCGAAGCTTCCCGTCGACGGGCGAATGAGGAAATTATGGAACTGCGAGGCGATTGGGACGAGCGCGTTGAGCGCGACGAGCGGAATGCTGCCGTTGACGTGCGGCGTACCGATCGGCGCGATAAAGCGTTCTTTCCCATACTGGTAATAGCCGAACTTCACGCCGAGCGCGGCAGTGAACTGCGTGCTGCTGCCGACGAGCGAGAGCGATAAATTCTGCGGCCACGAGCCGACGCCGATGCCGTATTGCTGGAAATAGGCGGCGACCTTCGCTTGACTTGCCGGCGAGGCTCCGTAGAGTTGCCCGATCTGTTGCGGGGTAAGAAAATGGCGATAGTTCGGATTTCCCGGCGTACTCGCTTGTTGCGCGTACGAAACCAAACCCGCTCCGTTCTGCAACTGCGGTTGCGCGAGCATCGCCAGCGCGACGGGTTTGGTCAGCGGCCCGATATAGCTCGCTTGTTGGAGCATACGCTGCCCCCAATGGAACGAGGACGGGCCGGTCGAGCCGATCGGTGGAATAGCCCCCCCGGTATTGGAGGATGGTAGCGGCGAGCCGGCGCCCCCGCCGCCGCAGGCTGCGAGTAAGGACGCCGCAACAAGTGTTGCGACGAGGGTGCGCGTGCGCGGTATACGAGCCATTAGCGGTTACCTCCGAGCGAAAGCGTAGGGGCGAGGATGCGGAAGAGCATCTTCGCGTAGGCCATGCGCGCCTGCGCCCGTTCGCGAGCGATATGCATGCGGAAGCTCGTTCGATCGGCGGCGAAGAGCGCCGTCGAAATCGGCGCGACTGCCGTACTCTCGGTAGAGCGGGCCTCGCTCTGAATTGAGGTTCCGGCGGTCTGCAGGGTCAGCGTTTGGGTATAGGTTTTCGTGAGTTGCGGCGTGCCGACAAAGTTCGCAAAACCCGCTGCAGAAACCGTATCGTTGAGATAGTCGTAATAGTAGGTCTGAACGTCGTTCATCGCCACGCAGACCGGGCCGAATCCTTGCGCCGTATAGGTCGTGGTGGTCGTCGCTTCGTCGAGCCCGAGAATCGGATCGATTTTCGTGATTGTCTGTGCGATCGAATTACCGCTCGTACCGAATGCACTTGGAACGGCACAGCTCGCCGGATAGGTGACGCCGGTACTCACCGCATCGCTCTCCTGATAGAGTTTTGGGGATGGTGAGAACCAAGCGACTGGGGTAGCGTAGAGAGACGGTGTACTCGGTGCCGGCGTCCCGGTCGCACCCGGCGCGGGAGTCGGGGTCGGGCTCGTCACCGAGACGGAGATCGTCCCCGCAGTCGGCGCGGAATAGCTGACGAGCGTCGGGCCGGGCGCGCCGAGGTAATAGATATTCCACGCTCCCGAACCGTCGGGATTGACGGTGAAAGACATCTTCTGAATAAAGCCGGTGAGGCCGGCTGGGCCGGATGGGAAGCCGTCGTTCTCGGTATAGGTGCCGTCGGCGTTCGTCGTGCGAGCGATGGTCGCACCGTCGGCATCGGTTTCGTTATAGGTGCCGGCGGGCGAATTCGTCCACGAGGTGCCTGCGCTCTCGGGTAACTCATCGAGAATCTGCGGAGTGGTGTAGGTCCACGAATAGGAATTCCGACTGTCGTCGACGCTCTGCTGCGCGTTCAGCACGAAACTCGTCCCGCTCCCTGCGCTGACCGTCGAATAGTACGAATCGCCGGTCGTCACGCGGGTCGCCGTGGTTCCGACCGTGGTGGTGGTGGTATGGAAATCGGTTCCCCCAGCGCCGAGCGGATCGGCGCTCGCCGTTACGACCACGTTCTCGCCGATCTTCGCTGCGGTCGAGGTGCTGGGAAATGGGCTCCCTACCGGATAGGTGTAAACGTCGCTCTCGAGCGAGCTGCCGGAGAACGCGAAAGTATCGCCGACCACTGCGGGTCGCGCGGAGCTCGATACGGCCGGATTTCCGGGGCCGCCGACCGGTGGTGGATTCGTCGGCAGGGCAGGAGCACCGCCGCCGCCGCAGGCTGCTAGAAGCGCCGCAGCAGCGACCGCTCCGAAGAGTATCGCAGGTATTTTCACGGATTTATAGACCTCTCTCGAGGGGGAGCAGCAAAATGGATTTCTTAGCGCATTCTTTACCCACGATCTCGGCGCGATTCCTGTGACACTTATCACCTAGCGAGCGTTTTTCGAACATGCACTTCCAAAATCGACTCCAATCCGTCATCGCGGCGCTTACGCTCTTGACCCTAGCAGCCGCACCCTGTCGTCTCGACGGCGCGCGCATCCTCGACACCGGCTCGACCAACGTCGCGGGCTTCACGATGGCGATTCGTTCCGACGGCACCGGATGGTGGCGCCCGTCGACGCGAATGGGGCAGCCCACGGCACCTGCACGCACCTTTACCATCGCTCAAGGCATCGCGCGCCGATTTCTCGACGCGCTTGCCGATGGGCGCGCGCAACACGTTCGCGGCGTACCTTGCATGAAATCTGCGTCGTTCGGACATAGTGTATTTGCGCTCTGGCACGGTTGGCGCTCCCCCGATATTACTTGCCCGCTCGATAGCACTTCGGCGCGCGCAATAGCGGCCGACATTCACGCCGTCATCGCAGCCTCGGGCATGCCCGCCCCGACGGTAGGACGGCGCATCGGGCTCCCAGGGAACGAACCGCGCCGCCAGCCAAGCGAACCGTCGCCCGCAGGGTCCGCGCCCCCGCAACCGCGAAGCACGCCTTCGTGAAGCCACAACGTATCGCTCTCGGCTGCGCGCTAGCAGCACTTCTCGCCGTGCCCGCCGCCGTGCAGGCGCAGCAAGCTCCCCCGACGGCGTCGCCGCCCCCCGCTGCGAGTTCCGCACCGGTGAAACCCGCAGCGAAGCCGGTCCTCAAGCCGACCCCGAAGCCCCCGCCGCCGCAACGGATCGGCATCAGCGGCGTCTGGGAGATTCAAATACAGTATCCCAATAAAACGATCTACGCGCACTTCAGCATGCACCAACATGGCGATGCGCTCGAAGGTAGCTACCTGAGCCCGCACGGGAAGAAATCGCGCCTCGCGGGCAGCGTCTCCGGCGAAAACATGGTCGTCGTCGTCACCCTTGCCGACGGCAAAGTACTACGCTTCGAATCGCAATTGAACGGCACGACCGATATGGTTGGGATGTTCACGAAGGCAGACGGAAAGCGCGTCGTCTTCACGGCCTCATATCGCCCGAAAGAAAAATTCTTCGACTCGCTCAGCCCCGTGCCCGGTGGCCTCGGCAACGGCGGGATCGGTACCGGTACTGGAACCGGCGGCGTCGGCGGCGGCTACAACCCGCCGCGATAGCCGCGCGGGAGTCCGGGCTTTACCGGCCTTCGGCGAGCCGTCGCTCGACGTAGGGGATTAAGCCGCCCGCTTCGATGAGCGAGCGCATGAAGGGCGGGAACTCCGCCGCCTTATAGTTCGTGCCCTTCGAAATGTTCCGAATCGCTCCGGCTGCGGGATCGATCTCGATCTCGTCGCCGGCCGCGATCGCATCGACCGCCTCCGGGCACTCGAGAATCGGGAGGCCGATGTTGATGGCATTGCGGTAAAAAATACGCGCGAACGATTTTGCGATCACCGCCGAAACGCCGGCGCCCTTAATGGCGATCGGTGCGACCTCGCGGCTGGAGCCGCAACCGAAGTTACTATCGGCGACGATGATGTCGCCGCTTTTAACGCGCGCCGAAAACTCCGGATCGATGCCCTCCATCGCGTGCTTTCCGAGTTCGGCCTGATCGACGATATTGCAGTATTTTCCCGGAATGATCACGTCGGTATCGACGTTCTTTCCGTAGGTATGGGCGTGCCCGCGCAGTGTCGTTTCCATCGGTGGTCGTTCCTCGTTCTATCTCGGTGTGCTCGTTATGAATGCGCCGACGCAAGTTCGGCGACGCGCGGATCGGTAATCTGCCCGGTGAGCGCCGAGGCGGCGCAGGTTGCAGGCGAGGCCAGGTAGACTTCCGCTTTCGGCGACCCCATGCGCCCGACGTAATTGCGGTTGGTCGTCGAGAGACAGCGTTCGCCGTCCCCGAGCGTCCCCATGTGCCCGCCGAAACACGCACCGCAGCCCGGCGTATTCACGACGCATCCGGCGCTCGCCAGCGTTTTGAGAATGCCTTCGTCGGCCGCTTGCATCCAGACTTTCTGCGAGCCCGGATTGACGATCACGCGCAGGCTCGATGCAATCTTCTTCCCATGAAGAATCTTTGCCGCGATTCGCAGATCGTCGATGTACCCGTTGGTGCAACTCCCGATAAACACTTGATCGAGGCGGATGCTATCGCGCGTTACCTGCGAGATCGGATGGACGTTATCCGGGGTATGCGGGCAAGCGATCTGCGGTTCGAGGGCGGCGACGTCGATGGCAACGATCCGCTCGTAAGCCGCATCGGCATCGGCGCGCTCGACGACGAAGGGACGCTCCGTGCGTTCGCGTACGAAGGCGAGCGTCTTCCCATCGGCGTGAAAAATTCCGTTTTTCGCACCCGCCTCGATCGCCATATTCGCCATCGTCAGCCGCCCGGTGATCGAGAGCGCATCGATCGTCGAACCGTGGTATTCGATCGCGCGATAGGTCGCGCCGTCGATACCGAGTTTTCCGACCGTCGCCAGCATTAAATCCTTGGCATAGACGCCCTCTTGCAGAGCGCCGTCGTAGAGGACCTTGATCGTGGAAGGTACGCGGAGCCAGACCTCACCGAGCACGAAGGCCGCCGCGATATCGGTCGAGCCCATCCCCGTTGCGAACGCGCCGAGCGCGCCGTAGGTGCAAGTATGCGAATCGCCGCCGACGATCAATTCGCCGGGAGCGACGAGCCCTTCTTCGGGAAGAACGACATGCTCGATGCCGCCGCGACCGACATCAAAAAAATGCTCGATCTCCTGCTCTGCGGCAAATTCTTTCATCTGACGCGCGAGTTTCGCCGACTGCGCATCTTTTGCCGGAACGAAATGATCCTCAACGAGCGCGATCTTCGAGCGGTCGAACACGCGCTTTGCGCCCTTCATCGAACGCATGACATTAATCGCGACGGCAGCGGAGAGTTCGTTCGCCAGGACGAGATCGACTTTCGCGTTGATGATCTGCCCGGGTTCGACGCGATCGAGCCCGGCATGGCGCGCAAGAATCTTTTCGGTGAGGGTCATTCCCACGATTATCTGGTACCTCGTTAGCGATTGGGGGAGAAACGAAGACGCTCGCTCTGTTTTCGCCCCGACGGAGGCGACTCCCGCATCGCAGCAGGCATAGCCCCGCGGAGGCGCGCACCATTAAAGCAGAATGAACGACCGTACCTTCGGCTTTGCAACGCGTGCCATCCATGCCGGAACGCCGCCCGACCCGGTGACCGGCTCGCGCGCGGCGCCCATCTACCAGAGCTCCGCCTTCGTCTTCGGCTCCACGGAGGAGGCGGCCGAGCTCTTCGCACTCCGGGGCTACGGGCATATCTACAGCAGAATCAGCAATCCCACCGTTGCTTCGTTTGAAGAGCGCATGGCGAGCCTCGAGGGCGGCCTCGGTGCCGTCGCCTTTTCGAGCGGACTCGCCGCGCAGCTCGCCGTCGTTCTCGCGCTCGCCCGAAACGGCGATCACATGCTCTGTTCGCAAAATGTTTACGGCGGCACGGTTACCCAATTTTCGATAACGCTCGAACGCATGGGGATCGCCGTCACGTTCGTGCCGATCTCGGACGCAAACGCGATGCGCGCCGCGCTTCGCCCCGAAACCAAATTGCTCTTCGTCGAAACGATCGGCAACCCGGCCGGCTCGATCGCCGATCTCGGTACGCTCGCCGAGTTCGCCCACCAGAACGGATTTCCGTTGGTCGTCGACAATACGTTTGCCTCACCCTATTGTTGCCGACCGATTGAATTCGGCGCCGATATCGTCGTTGCGTCGGCGACGAAATTCATCTGCGGCCACGGCACCACCGTCGGCGGAGTCGTCGTCGATGCGGGGCGATTCGATTATGGAACCGCTCGCTTTCCGTTGCTCTCCGAACCGAGTCGCGGCTATCACGGGAAGGTCTTCACCGAAACATTCGGAGAGTATGCGTTCCTGATGCGCCTGCGAGCCGAGATTCTTCGCGATGTCGGCGCGCAACTCGGCGCGCACGATGCATGGCTGCTCTTACAAGGGCTCGAGACCCTCCCGCTGCGTATGGAACGACACGTTGCCAACGCGCGTGCGGTCGCGCAACACCTCGAAGCGCACCCCGATGTCGAATGGGTACGCCACCCCGGCTTACCTTCGCACCCCGACGCCGCGCTCGCCGCCCGCTATCTGCCGCGCGGTGCCGGTTCGGTCTTCACCTTCGGCATTCGCGGCGGGCGCGACGCCGGTCGCCGCTTCATCGACGCGCTCGAATTATGGAGCCATCTCGCCAACGTCGGCGATGCAAAATCGCTCGTCATTCATCCCGCATCGACCACGCACTCCCAACTCAGCGATGAGGAAATGCTCGCCGCAGGAGTGGCGCCGGAGACGATCCGACTCTCGGTCGGCCTCGAAGATTGCGAGGATCTCCTTTGGGATATCGACCAGGCGCTCGTGCGAGCGCGTTCCGGTAATGCGGTGCGCCGATGATTCTCACCGAGCCCGGAGCGATTCGCGAATTGCTCGCGCGCAGCAAAACGATCGCCATGGTCGGTGCATCGCGCGATCCCTTGCGCCCCAGTTACACCGTCTTCTCGTTCGTGCGCACCGGCGGGCTCTTCTCGATCGCTCCGATCAATCCGAAACTCGAAGAGATCGACGGCATCCGCGCCTACCCCTCGCTCGCCGAGTACGCTCGAGCAAACGGTGCGCCCGATATCGTCGATGTCTTTCGCAACCCGGCCTCCGTGCTTCCCGTCGTCGATGAAAGCATCGCGGTCGGTGCGAAAGCGATCTGGTTTCAATACGGCGTCATTAACGATGAAGCGATCGCTCGTGCCGATGCCGCCGGCCTCGACGTCGTCGTCGACCGCTGCATAAAAGTCGAGATCGCGCGTTTCAATGGGGGGCTCGCAACGGCGGGACTGAACAGCGGCGTCATCACCTCGCGCCGCGCCCCGCTTCGGTGAGCCGCGAACGCGAGGCCGAGGAACTCGACACGCTCGTTCTCGCGACGATCGAAGCGTGGCATCGCCACGGACGCGCGATAAGCGAGCCGGAGTTCAACGATCTCGCGATCGCCCTCTTCTCTCACCAACTGCGCTACGATCCGGCGTATGCGGCGTACTGCGCTGGTTATGGGCTCTCGCCCGACGCACTGCCGTCGACCTGGCGTACGATCCCGCCGCTGCCGGCCCGCGCCTTCAAAGAGGCGGAAATCGCCGCATTTCCCGCCGAAAGCGCCGAATTAGTCTTTGAGAGCAGCGGCACTACCCTCGGCGCACCGAGTCGACATTACCTCGAAAATCGTCGGCTCTACGATGCTTCGCTCCTTGCGGGTTTCGAACGCGCGATCTTACGTGACGGCGCGCGGTTACGCTACCTGCTGCTCGTCCCCAACCCCGCTCAACGACCGCACTCATCGCTTGGGTATATGATGGGCCGCGTTGCTTGGCAATTCGGCGATGCCGAGACGGGCTGGTACCTCGATGAGGATCGACTATTGGTCGATGCCTTTATCGCCGACGCCCGCGATGCGTGCCAGCGCGCACAAGCGGTTTGCATTGCAACAACGGCATTCTCGCTCCTCCATATTCTCGAAGTTTTTGAAGAACGCGGTATCCGCATTACGCTTCCTATGGGTTCGCGGATCATGGAGACCGGCGGCTTTAAAGGACGCGAGCGCATCGTCGCGCGCGAAGAGCTCTACGCGCGCGCGGTGCGAGCGTTCGGAATTGCCGGCGAACAGATCGTTGCGGAGTACGGGATGAGCGAACTCTGTTCCCAATACTACGACCTACCCGAATCGGAACGCTCCTTTGCCGGAGCGATGCATCGCCTAAAAGTCGCTCCGCCGTGGCTTCGTACGCGCATCCTCGACGAGCGCGAGCGCGATTGCGCCCCCGGAACCATCGGCGCGCTCGCGCATATCGACCTTGCAAATCGCAGTTCTTGCCTCGCCGTCCTTACCGAAGATCTCGGTGCAGCCGTCGACGACGGGATCGTTCTACTCGGCCGCGAGCAGGGCGCTTCGTTGCGCGGATGCTCGCTCGACGCAGAAGATCTTCGCCGTTCGTGACCGCGCTCTCCGCGATACCGGTGCGTACGATTGCCGCGGCGATCGGCGATGCCGCGCTGCGCTGGTGCGACGCAGATTTTCCACCCCGCGTCCGCGCCACCAACGATATCGTCGAGCGAACCGGGTATAGCATCCCCGCAGTTGAGTTTGCGCTCGACGCGCTCTTTGGCGAGCTGCGCACCGATGCGCTGTTGGAGACGATCGCGAGGGAACTCGGCGATCCGGCCGCACTCGACGGAGCCACGGCACGGATACGTCCGCTCGGACGCATCGCGATTCTCTCTAGTCGCACCACGATCGGCGTAGCGATCCCGGCGATGTGTTTTGCGCTCTGTGCGAAAAACGACGTTATCGTCAAGGATCGCGAAGATCGGCTCGTCGCCGCGTTTTCCGAGAGCCTCGCCCAGGAGCACGAAGCATTTGCGCGGGCGCTTCACGTCGCGCACTGGGATGGGCGCCAAGGAAGTTCGCGCTTGCAGGGGGCTCGCCTCATCGTCGTTTTCGGGAGCGATGAAACGATCGCCCATGTGGCGCGAGAACGTGCAGCCGATGCCCGCACCATCGGTTTCGGTTCGCGAACGAGCATCGGCTTTCTCAACGCATCGTCGCAGCGTGCTCCCGCCGAGTTCGCAGCCGCCCTTTCCGGCGCCGCTCGCGATGCGAGCCTTTACGAAGGCGAGGGTTGCATGAGCCTGCACGCTCTCTTCTTCGAACGGGGCGCCTGCAGTCCAAGCGAGCTTGGCGAGCGTTTTGCCGCGGCAATGGAGAGGGCTGCCACGGAGTTTCCGGTCGGGGAGCGCTCGCCGTCGAGCCGTGCCGCGATGCTTCAACACCGAAATCTCGCCGCATTTCGCGCCGCAGCCGGGCGAGGCGCAGCATTCAGCGACGAGCGACTCCAATTTCTCGTGCTGCTCGATCCGCCGACGCAGGAGCCGCCGATCTTCTTGCCACGAACGGTAGCACTGCTGCCGGTCGACGCTCCCGACGATATTATCTCCTACGTCGAGCGGCACGCCCTCCCAATCGAATCTCTCGGCGTTACCGGGACTCCGCGCTCCTACACGGAAATAGCAATGCGTATCGGTGCCGCCCGCATCGCGCCGCTTGGCGAGATGCAGCGCCCGCCGTTACGGGCACACCATGGTGGGCGCCCTCGGATCGCCGAGTACGTCCGCTTTCTCGATATCGACGGAGAGCGCGAGTGAGCGAACCACTGGAAAACGTGCGCGGGCCCATTCCCGGGAAGCGAAGCACCGAGTTGCTCGCACGGCTGCGCCTGCACGAATCGCGCAACGTCACCGCGATCGAGGAACGCTTCCCCGTTGTCTGGGAATCGGCGCTCGGATCGGTCGTCACCGACGTCGATGGAAACGAGTTTCTCGATCTCACGTCGGCATTCGGCGTCGCGGCGATCGGGCATAGCAATCCCTACGTTGCTTCGGCCGTTGCCGACCAGGTCGTCCGACTCGCACACAGTATGGGCGACGTTCACCCAAGCGAGGTTCGCATCGAGCTGCTGGAGCGCATCGCGTCGATCGTTCCCGCGGGCCTCAGCCGCACCTACCTTGCAACCTCCGGCTCCGAAGCGATCGAGGTGGCCTTGAAAACCGCGATGCTCGCAACGGGAAAGGCCGGTCACGCAAGTTTTCGCAATAGTTATCACGGCCTGAGTTTTGGCGCGCTCGAGGTTACCGGCATCGAGCGCTTCCGCAAACCGTTCGCTGGGGCACTTGCCGGGCATGCTCTCTTTCTCGATTATCCGCGCGCAAAAAATGCCGCCGACGAAGATAGCGCGCCCGCGCTCGAAAGCGCGCGCTCAGCGCTGCAAAAGCGCGACGATATCGGCGCGCTCGTCGTCGAACCGATCCAGGGGCGCGGCGGCGTCATTCTTCCCCCGACCGGTTTCTTGCGGGGATTGCGCGAGATCTGCGACGAGTTCGGAATATTGTTGGTCGTCGATGAGATCTGGACGGGGTTCGGACGGACGGGAACGATGTTCGCCTGTGAACGCGAAGCCGTCCTACCCGATCTGCTCTGCATCGGCAAAGCGATGGGTGGTGGCTTGCCGATCGCCGCGCTCGTCGGTACCGAGGCCGCGATGAACGCATGGCCGCTCTCCGAGGGCGAGGCGCTGCACACCTCAACGTTTCTCGGCAATCCGCTCGCCTGCGCTGCCGCTCTGGCGACGATTGGAGAGATCGAGCGCAACGATCTCGTTTCGCGGGCGAAGCAACTCGGCGTAACGATGGTTTCGCGTCTCGGTAATCTCCATCGCCACAAGATCGTCCAGGATATTCGCGGACGCGGCATGATGTGGGGCATCGAACTCGATAGTGCGGCAAGTGCCCACGAAACCGTCGTGCGCGCCTTATCGCTCGGCCTTCTCTTACTCCAAGCCGGACCGGAGGGAAACGTGATCTCCATTACGCCGTCGCTCGTGATGAGCGAACGACAACTTTTCCATGCGATCGACCTCCTCGACCGCGCGTTGGCCCCGCGATGAGCGCTCAGATACGCATCGGGATCGTTGGAACCGGTTTTGGTGCGAGTACGCACCTGCCCGCACTCCGCGCTCATCCACGCTTCGAAGTGCTCGCCATCGCCTCGCCGCGCAACGCCGCCCGAATCGCCGCCGAACGGCAGATCGAGCATGCGTTTTCGTCATGCGCCGAGATGCTCGCGGGCTGCAAACTCGATGCCGTCGTCGTTGCATCGCCGCCGTTTGCCCACCACGACGACGTTCTCGCATCGCTGCGTGCCGGAGCGCACGTCCTCTGCGAGAAACCATTCGCGCTCGACATCGCGCAGGCCGAGGCGATGATCGCCGCTGAGAAAACGGCCGGTACGGCGTGTGCGCTCGCACATGAGTTTCGCTTCCGCCCAGAGCGCATAGCCATCGCAGAGCTCGTCGCTAACGCTCACCTCGACCCGATTCGCGAGATCGAATACACGCAATTGATGGGCTTCCTCCGCGCGAAGGAGATGCGACCGCGCGGATGGTGGTTCCAACGCTCGCGCGGCGGCGGCATCGCCGGCGCTATGCTCTCGCACGCGATCGATGCAGCAAACGCGGTACTCGGCAGAGAGCCAATCGAGGTTGTCGGCACGTTGCGTTCCGCCAATGCGGAGCGTTTCGACGCCGAAGGTACATTCATCAGCGATGTCGACGACGGGGCATTCGCATTACTTCGCTACGCCGATGGCGCCGTTGCGCGGCTTACCGTCGACGGCACGGCGGCGGTCGATTCATTCACCTTTGCGATCCACGGTGAGAACCGCACCGCGGTCTGCAGCGGCAAGGCCTTTGCCGACCAACGGCTCTTTAGCGTCGACGAGGAGGAGACGAACGAACTTGAATGTGCGCCCTCGCGCTATGCGCGCTTCGCCTCGATCAACGGCAACGTCCCCCCGATGATGGAGCTCTATGACGCCTGGCTCGCGAAAATCGACGGAAACCCCGCCGCTCCGGCAGCCGGGCAAGCGCTGCCGACCTTCGCCGATGGACTCGCCACGCAGCGCATTCTCGCCGCGGTCGGATTCGGCACGTAGCAGCCGCTCAGGCCGAGTAGAGCGCGCAGCAACGTTGTGTCAGCTCGAGTAGGCTGCGTAGCAGCCGTATCGAGGGCATACCCTCACACCGCCTCGATACGAGCGCTGCGCGCTCTACTCGGCCCGACAGCAAAACGACGAACGCAAACAAAGCGCGTCTGCGCGAGCGGAGCATGCGCGAGCGGAGCATGCGCGCACCCGACGAGCGCTTAAGCGAGCGGCGAGGACCCTGACATTGCTTGTCCAAGCCGCGAGCGTCTAGCGAGGAGCGGTGCAGCGCAGGCGAACGTGAGCGCACGGCATCGCCTCGATACGAGCGCTTCGCGCTCTACTCGGCGTGACAAAGCCTCCTACTCGGCGTGACAACGCAAGCAACGCAGCACAACCGCGTGCGCGAGCGGAGC
>JAJZED010000002.1:24389-283158 GCA_021805775.1 bacterium
CGCAGGCGAACGTGAGCGCACGGCATCGCCTCGATACGAGCGCTTCGCGCTCTACTCGGCGTGACAAAGCCTCCTACTCGGCGTGACAACGCAAGCAACGCAGCACAACCGCGTGCGCGAGCGGAGCATGCGTGCACCCGACGAGCGTCTAGCGAGGAGCGGTGCAGCGCAGGCGAACGTGAGCGCACGGCATCGCCTCGATACGAGCGCTTCGCGCTCTACTCGGCGTGACAAAGCCTCCTACTCGGCGTGACAACGCAAGCAACGCAGCACAACCGCGTGCGCGAGCGGAGCCTGCGTGCACCCGACGAGCGCTTAAGCGAGCGGCGAGGACCCTGACATTGCTTGTCCGAGCCGCGAGCGTCTAGCGAGGAGCGGTGCAGCGCAGGCGAACGTGAGCGCACGGCATCGCCTCGATACGAGCGCTTCGCGCTCTACTCGGCGTGACAACGCAACCTACTCGGCGTGACAAAGCCTCCTACTCGGCGTGACACCTCAAGCAACGCGGCGTGACGGCGAAGCGACGCAGCGCGGCGATACGATTACGGCAGCGCGAAACTCGAGGACGTAATCAACGTCGGCGTTAACCCGACGGCACTCGCGCACGGCGCACTCGCGCTGCAGGGACCGGAGGCGGCGAAATAATCCCCGGCATCGATTTTTCCGTCGCCGTTGGCGTCGAACCAGACCGCGATGCGGTAGCTCGGCGCCGTCGCGGGAATATCGGCGATCCGGAACGTGCCGTTCGCTTCAACCGGTACGCCGGCGGTGAAGTTCGCATCGAGGATCGACGGCGCGGCGTTCACGGCGCCGCTGTTGCCGTACGCAAAGGCGACGAACTGCGCCTTCGCCGGCAGCGTCGGAGCGATGCTGGTATCGCTTTCGAGTTGTGCCATCGCGCGATAGACGTCGAGCCGCCCGTGCCCTTGATTGGGATCGTTAATATTATCTGCGGTTCCGTCGATGAGCCCCTCGAGTTGCGCGACCGTGAGATTCGGATCGGCCGAGAGTAAGAGCGCGGCCGCGCCGGTTACGTGCGGCGTCGCCATCGAGGTTCCGGCAATCAACGTGTAGCAGGTTGCCGGGGTCGTGCACGGCGGGCTGCCCGTCGTCGAGTAGAGATTCGCGATCCAATGCAGATCATCGGTATCGTTGCTTCCTCCCGGATCTCCACCCGGCGCAACGACGCCGAGACCGGGGCCGCTATTGGAGTACGACGCGACGTATTCACCGGGAGCGGGAGTATCGGCGGTCGGCAGCGCCGCGCTACAGGTTGCGGTAACATTCGGCCAGGTTGCGCCGGCGCAGGCATTGCCGTCGTTGATCGCCGTCGCGCCGACCGACATGACACCGGGGTAGGCGGCGGGATAATCGAGCCCTTGAACGCCTTTATTCCGTTCGTTGCCGGCCGCGGCGACGACGAGTACGTTGTGCGCTAGTGCGAACTCGACGGCATCTTGCTCGGTGAAATCGGGGCCGCTGTTCGGTTGCGAACCGAGGCTGAGATTGATGACGCGGTCGCCGTTTGCGACGGCATGATAGATCGCCGTCGCTTCGTCGGCGGTCGAGGCACTCGAATTGGCGCCCGACCCGGAGAATATTTTATAGAAATCGAGCGTGACGCCGCCGGCGACGCCGGCGAAGCCCGCGCCGTTGTTGTCGGCGGCGGCGGCGATGCCGGAGACATTGGTTCCGTGACCATCGGAATCTTGGACCGCGGGGCAGGAGACGCCGAGCAACGGCGTCGGGCAGGGTGTCGTTACCGTGCCGGTGCCACCGACCGGCGTGACATCTTCTTCAGCGATACCGATATGCGAGATGAGATCGGCCTGCGCCCAGGTGTTGCTCGGCGAGGTATCGATCCCGGTATCGAGCACCGCGATGCGCATCGTCGGTAATCCGAAACCGACCGGAACGGGCCAGCCGCTTCCGTAGTTCCATGCGTGCATCATTCCGATCTGGTACATATCCCATTGGTCGAGCGGATCGAACATCGTGTCGTTCGGAGCCGGCGCGAGTGCCGCGTTGAGCGGATATCGCCGCTGAACCGATTGCACGCTCAGTACGCCTGCGTCGGCACGCAACCGCGCCGCCACCTGCGCGGCGCTTCCGACGGTAACGCGGATCAAATCGCTGCGGACCGGAGCATCGCTCGGCGTGATCGTGCGAGCGAGGATAGCGCCGCTCCGCGCAGCGAGCGCGAATGGATGTACGCGCCCCGCCGCGATCGCTACCGGATCGTAGCGCACCTCCAGTAAAGTTGCGTTCTTGGAGATCGGCGTCGCAGGTGCGGCCACGGGCATGCGGCGCACCGGCATCCGAACGAACGGAAGCGAGGCCGGGCCGCGCGAGACCGAGGCGACCGAGGCAATACTGCCGACCGTATCGGCGTTTTGGTTATAGAGAATCGTCGCCGGATTCGCGTTGCTCTGTACGCAGAGCGCGTAGGCTCCATTCGGGCTACTGCCCGCAAACGAAACGGTCATGAGCGTCTGGCTCTCCGGGAACGGGTTTCCGCCGGCGCTCCCGCCGTACGGCGGCGTCGTCGCCGTCGGCGTCACGCCGATCGTTGCGCCGTTGACGCTCACAGCGATACCGGTCGGCGCCGAGAGAAACGAGAGCGCAGCCGGGGTCGGCGAGGGGCGCGTGTCGGGAACCGGCGTCGGCCCAGGGGTCGGCGTCGAGGTTCCCACCGGCACGATACCGATCCCTGCTGTGCAGAGCCCTGGCGTCGGCGCAACCGTCGGTGTCGGAACCGGTGTCGGCACGGGCGTGGGCACGGGGTTCGACGATCCGCCGCCGCCGCCGCAGGCAACCAGCAACGCGCAGGTCGCGATCAGCGAGGTTAGAGCCGGGAACGCACGCAAGCTCGATCTCTTCACCGCCGCTCCTTCGCGCTCGAGTCGGTCGGCTCTTTGCGAGTTTATTGCGCGGTCGGTAAATTCGGGTCGCCGAGTGCGTCGGCCATTGCGCGATAGATATCGAGTCGCCCGCAGCCCTGCGCCGCCGCGCTCACCGTGGGAAGCACGTAGGCATCGCTACAGAGATAGTTCCGTACCTGCGTCGGCGTGAGGTTCGGCTTCACCGAGAGCAAGAGCGCGGCTGCACCCGAGACGTGCGGCGTTGCTTGCGAGGTGCCGGCGATAAGAACGCGGCAGTCGCCCTGGGAACCCGCCGGTGCTTCGAAATCGGGCGTACAGGTCGCACCGCCCATCGCGGTGCTCGAATAGATGTTCTCGATCCAATGCAGATCGTCGACACCGGGACCGAGGTTCGCCGGGTCGCCGCCGGGTGCGACGAGCCCCCACGTCGTGCTTCCCGCTTGGTAGTTGGAGTACGAGGCAACGTACTCGACCGGAGCGCTCGGAGTTCCCGGCGCGTTGCTGCTATACGTGCCGCTGGGAAATCCGTCGGAGAGCGCGCTCGCACCGACCGCGATGACGCCCGCATCGCAGGCAGGCGCGTCGAGTGAAGCGCCGCTCGAGTTTCCGGAAGCCGCTACGACGACGACGCCGGCGGCGAGGGCGTTAGCGACGGCAGCCGCTTCGAGCGGATCGTCACCGCCGGCACAACTCGCACCGATACTCAAGTTTACGACATTCGCTCCGTTGGCTACGGCATCATCGATCCCCGAGGCGATATCGGCTGTCGATGCGCTCGTGCTACAGGCCTGCGGATTGCTACCGAGTTGCGATACGCAATTCGAGGGCGGCGACGGAAAGACGCGCTCGACGATCAGCGATACATTTCCGCCGACGCCGACAAAGCCGAGACTGTTATTCGCATCGGCCGCGGCGATCCCGGCTACGTCGGTACCGTGGCCATCGAGATCGGTAACGTAGTTCGAGCTCGATTGTACGCCCGTGTTGATGTTGGTGATAAAGCAATGCGTATACGCGACTTTCGATTGCAGTTCGGGATGGGTAACGTCGGCGCCGGTGTCGACGATCGCGATCCGCACGGCCGAATTCCCCATTGCATCGGGAGCTTGATAACCGACGGGGGCGTCGGTGGCGCTCGAATAGGCCCATGCGTGGCCGAGGGAGATCGCGTGCATGTCCCATTGCCCCGGCAGGCTCGTCCCGGGAGAGGGGCTCGGCGCCGGATTACCGGCTTCGTAATATGGTGCGCTCGAACCCGGAAAACCATGGAAGTACGGATCGTTCGTCGTTATCGGGGCGAGGACGCTCTGCGTGTAACGCACGCCCATCGGCACGACCTTCGTGACGCCGGGGAGCGCGCGCAACTGCGCCGCGATTGCCGCGCTCTTCGCGGCATCGACCGCGACGAGATCGACGCTCGTGCCAAGATGCGAAAAGAGAAAGCGCTGCGTGACGCTGCCGCCGACTCGCGCGATCTGCGTCGAAAGCGTACCGCGCGAACTCGTCGCGCCGACATCGCTGCGAACGACCTCTAACAGCCCGGGAAACGTGCTTGGCTGCGACTGTGCTTTCGCGGGCGCCCGGCGAATCGCATCGCTACCGAAGAATGCCTCCGAAGCCGCCATCCGCGCCGTGCTCGTACCGTTCACGCTGCTCGGGCAACTGTATCCGATGTTGGTGCTTCCCGGCGCGCTCGTCGGTGCGGGCGTCGGCACGAGCCCGCCGATGATGTTGCCGATACCGCCCCCGCCGCCGCAGGCGACGAGAAGCGAACCGGAGAGGAGCGCCGCGAGCGCGGTACGAGCGGTCATCATAGTTCTTAGACGTTACCCTCGTGCGATTCGTTTCACTCCGGTAAGTCGCTCGTCCTCACGGAATCTTCACCTCGCGCCAGAGCAAACCGAGGGCGGCAGTTGTGGCACGGGCTTGAATAGCCGCCCGATCGCCGCGAATACGGAGCGTCCACGCCCGCTCCCCGCGAGCGTCGGCGACCGCCAGGCAGAGCGTCCCGACCGGCTTCTCAACGCTGCCACCCTCCGGGCCGGCGATCCCGGTCGTCGAAATGCCGATCTTCGCGCCCAGGCGAGCGCGGACGCCGCGCGCCATCGCAAGAGCGCACTCTTCACTCACGGCGCCGAAACGTTCGAGTATCTCTTCGGGCACACCAAGTTGAAGCTGCTTGACCGCGTTATCGTAAGCAACGATGCCGCCGAGAAAGCGCCGCGAAGCGCCGGGGACGCCGGTAATCGCCGCCGCGACACGCCCTCCGGTACAGGATTCGGCGACGGCGAGGCTCTCGCCGCGTTCGTCGAGCGCGGCGAGAACGGCACCCTCCAGCGTCATCGCGTCGATGCCGAAGACGTGCCCTTGAAGGCGCGAGCGCAACTCTTCTTCCAGCGGAGCGATCGATGCGCGCGCGCTCGCCGTCGATGCGGCCTTCGCCATAATTTTTACATCGCAGCGATAGTCGTGCGCGAGCACGGCGATCTTCGGATTCTCCGAGCTCGCAAAGAGATCGGCGATGCGATGGTCGATCTCGGACTCTCCGATATTGACGGTGTGTAGGACGCGCGTGACGATTCCCTCACGAACCGAAAAATGCGAGCGCAGCCACGGAAGCAATCGCTCCGCCAACATCGGCTTCATTTCGCGCGGAACGCCGGGCATACAGGCTGCGAATTTTCCGTCGGCGCGGAAGGCGATAAACCCCGGCGCGGTACCGTGTGGATTTTCCAGCGGATAGCTGCCCGCGGGCAGAAATGCTTGCTTCCGATTATTCTCGCGCATCGTCCGGCCGATCGACGTAAAGAACGCTTCGATTTCGGCGAGCGCATTTTCGTCGAGGACGAGGTCGAGCCCAAATGCATCGGCGACCGCCTCCTTCGTGAGGTCGTCGACGGTTGGGCCGAGACCGCCGGTGGTGACGATTCCGTCGGCACGTTCGAGGATCTCTCGAACGAGTTGGGCGATCCGCTCGCGATTATCGCCGACTGCGTGGCTTGCGTAACAGTCGATGCCGTTCTCGGCGAGCGCGGCGGCGATATGCGACGTATTCGTGTCGACGAGTTGACCGAGTAATAACTCCGTCCCGACGGCAACGAGTTCGACGCTACTCATCTTCGAGGACCTGCGGAGCGAACGAAAGTGCAAGTTCTTCTTCAAACCACTCGGGGTATCGGAAGCGAATCTCGGCATCGAACCCGTCGGCGATGCGAATCATCTCTTTTCGGCGAAGCCCACCTTGCTCGGCGGCGCTATAGCGGTGCCGGATGCGCTCCTTCTGGGTCGCCAGACAATCGATGAAGCGCTCGAACGTGCCGTCCATCGCACGTTGCAATGCTTCCTTGAGATTTTTTCCCAATCGTGGTGCGAGCCCGGTCGTGGAGACCGAGATCCGCACCGGGCCGGCCTTTGCAATTGCCGCCATTGCGACGAAACCGAAGCGCGGCTGGTCGATGCAGCAGAGTAAGAAGCGATGGCGGTCGGCATACTCACGCAATCGCGCCGAGAGCCGTTCGTCTTGCGGGGTGGAGATGACGAAGAAGGCATCGATAAAGTCGCTCTCCACGACCGTCGAGGGATCGGTGACCCAGAGCAAATCGGCTCCGCTCTCTTCCAGTGCCGCGGCCTTCTCGATCGCCTCGCGGTCGTCGCGCGCACCGACAACGACGCATCGACGCCCTTTCAGGTTCAAGCTCACCGGATAAAACGGCGTGACGGGTTTCATTAATAATCGACCGGGCGCAGATAGAATTCGTTAATTGCGGTATCGGTCAACATCGCGGTCGTCGGAAGATGGCGCTTCCAATGCGTGCCGTCGACTCGCCCCCGCACGAGGGTAACTTCGGCGGCGTCGAATCCCCGCGCGACGAGCTGTTCGTGGCGATATCCCAGCAACATCGAGGAGAGAATTGCATCGGCGCGCGGATAGCGAATACCGAGATCGCCTTCATCGGTTTGATTCGCTTCGAGATCGGCGCTCGGCGCCTTCTCGATAATCGGGGTGGGAACGCCGAGGTAGCGTGCGAGCTCCCACACCTGCGTTTTTAGGAGATCGCCGAGCGGATTGATCGGCGGCGTATCGTCGGCGTGCCAGGTGAAATACCCGAGTAGACGCTCGGTTTTATTTCCGGTGCCAATCGGTAATGCGGCGAATTTCACCGATTGGTCGAAGAGCACGAGCATCCGCGTGCGCGCGAGAACGTTTCCGCGTCGACGCGGATCGGCATCGGGTTCGTACTGCAGATATCCGTCGACGGCAGCACTGATATCGACCGTATGCCCGGCCGCTCCGAGGGCGTCGATAACGAGTTGCGCGTCCTCGAGGCTCGCGGGGCTCGATAGCCGATACGGCATGCGGATGAGGTGCACGTTCTGCGGCCCCAGGGCACGCGCACAGAGATAGGCCGTTACCGCCGAGTCCACGCCGCCGGAAAGACCGATGACGGCGTTCTTTATGCCGCGACGTCCGATACACTCGTCGCGAAGAAATGCGACGAGCCAGCGAGCTGCTACCGCTGCATCGATCTTCGGCGTCGCATACGCATCGCGCTGCGGCGGATCAACAACCGGAAGCATCGTCGCGTCCCCGCAACCGGGGCAACTCCTCGTCGGAGAGCAGATCGGGCAGGACGGCGCGAAGATCTCCGAGCAACGGAAGATTCGCTCGCGCGATTTCGACATCGTCGAGAAAAATCTCCGCGCGTACGATGCATGCGTCGTCGGCGTCGGCCTGCACCAGCATCGTCCCATCGGGGCCGATCGCGCACGACGAGCCCGTCATGCCTTTCCCGCCCTCAAAACCGGCGAGCCCTGCATAAAGCACGAAGCATCCATGCTCCATCGCGATGCCGCGCAATAATTCGCGCCATCGAGCGACGGAGACGAGCTCGCCCTCTCCATCGATCCCGCGACCGGGCGCCGCGCTCGGCACGACGATCGAGCGCGCTCCCTTCAGTGCGGCGATCGTCGGAACCATCGAATGCCACACGTCTTCGCAGATCAAGAGCGCCGTCGCCCCGAGGAGCGGCGACTCGAAGACCTGCACGCGATTCCCCCGCGATAGAAAACGCTCTTCGTCGAAAACCCCGTAGGTCGGGAGAAAGAGTTTGCGGTGAACGTGAAGGATGCGCGTCTCTCGCTCGTCGAGCGCCAACCAAATCGCGCTATTATAATACGACCCGTTATCGACTTCGTAGAAGCCGGCGACGATCTCGACGGGGCGCTGCCCCGCGACGTCGCGCCAGAGCGACGAGAGTTCGTGCCCAAAACGCTCGGCGCTGCGCGCCGACTCGTAGACCGCTCCTTCAAGAAAATAGCCGGTGAGCGCAGCTTCGGGCAGAACGAGAAGTTGCGGCGGTGCGTCGAGCGCAGCGAGCTGTGCGAAGACCGCTCGTAACGCGGCGAGATTCTCTACGTAGGCACCTTTGCGCGGCTTGCTCTGTACGAGCGCTATGCGCGCCGGGGCCGCTTGGCTATCGCTCTGCACCGACTGCGCTCGCGCCGATTTTCTCGGCGCACTCCTCGGCGGGATAGGTCCAAATCTCGGCGAGCGTCGGATGGAGGTGCGGAATTTTCGCAAATTGCTCGGCCGTTGCATCGAAGTGCATCGCTACGATGACTTCGTGAATCAATTCCGACGCCTCGGGGCCGATGCACGCAGCTCCCAGAATGCGACCGTCGGTCGGGTCGGCGAGCATTTTCACGAATCCGTCGGTCTTCCCGAGGCACATCGACTTACCGTGCTCGGCGAAAGCGTACCGTCCCGCGACATACGGCGTCCCCGCTCGCTGCAGTTCCTTCTCCGAGGCTCCGGCAACCGCGATCTGCGGTTCGGTGAAAATGGTGTGAGAGCGCTGCAGCCGATAATCGGCGCGTTCGTCGCCACCGGAGAACGCGTTACGCGCGGCGATCTCTCCTTGGTAGATCGCCACGTGCACCAACAGAAACTCGCCGGTGACGTCGCCGACGGCGAATATTCGCGGATTGCTGGTGCGCATTGCGGCGTCGACCTCGATGCCGGTAACGGCATGCGCCGAGACCCCGGCGCGTTCGAGTTCGAGCCCGGCGATATTCGGGACCCGACCGAGGCAATAAAAAATTTCCTCGGCATCGACGTCGAGGGCGATCCCGTCGCGCTCTAAGCGCACGATCTTCCGGCCGCGTTCCTTACGTACCGACTGCATCCGCGAGCGTACGTGGACGGCGATACCTTCGTTCCGAAATGCTTCGGTAAGCGTCTCGCCGATATCGGTATCGGCGCCCGAAAGCAGGTGCTCGCCGCGTATCACCACCTGCGTTCGCGCGCCCATGCGCGAGAGAAACTGTCCGAGTTCGCAGCCCACGTAACCGCCGCCGAGAACGATCGCCGACTCCGGCACGCGTTCCATATCCAGCAGCGCGTCGCTATCCAGAAAGCCCGTTTCGGCCAGGCCGGGAAGCGCCGGCGGCGCGACGTTACTGCCGGTTGCAATAACGAAGGCGTCCGCCTCGAGCAGTTCCTCCCCGACGGCGAGTTCGCGTTCGTTGACGAAGCGAGCCAGGCCGCGATGCAGCGGGAAACGCTCGATACCGTCGATACGATCCGCCGCAAATTCGCCGACGAGCGCTCTTTTACGTGCCGCAATATACGGCATGTCGATGCGTGGTTCTCCGGTGGTGATGCCGAGCGCAACGGCGGTGCGGATCGCCTGAACGCGATCGCTGCTGGCAAGGAAGGCTTTGCTCGGCATGCACCCACGAAGAATGCAGAGGCCGCCGAGCGGACCACGGTCGACGATACCGACCCGAGCGCCGAGATCGCGCGCCGTGCGCGCCGCAGCGTACCCGCCGCTTCCCGCGCCGATAACGACGAGATCGTAATGCGTCCGGCGGCTCATCTCCTACTGCCGAGATGGTGGGTCGTCGAAACGAAACGAACGGTTCCACCCGCCTGAACGAGAATCGATCGCGTGCGGGCACGATTTTCGTAGAAACGCACGCCGTGGACGAGGTCGCCGTCGGTAATCCCCGTCGCGCAGAACAGAACGTCGTCGCTCTTGACGAGATCGCCGATTTCGAGAATGCGGTCGAGGTCGCCGAAGCCCATCGCCTGCGCGCGCGCCGCCTCTTGCGGATTTCGCGGTTTCAATCGCCCCATGAAATTGCCGCCGAGGCATTTGATCGCCGCCGCAGCGAGCACGCCCTCCGGCGCACCACCGGTACCCATCGCGACGTGGACGCCGGTTGTGTCGATCGCGGTTGCGATACACGCGTCGACATCGCCATCGGAGATAAGCTTGATGCGCGCCCCGGCCGATCGAACCTGTTCGATCAAGTCGCCGTGCCGCGGCCGATCGAGAATGACGACGCAGATGTCACCGATCGGTTTTTCGAGCGCACGGGCGACCGCCGTAAGATTCTCGAGAACCGAGGCGTCGATATGCACGTACGGCGCCGCCTTCGGCCCGACGGCAAGCTTCTCCATGTATGAATCGGGAGCGTGCAAGAGCCCACCGCGCGGCGCGATCGCCATCACGGCGATCGAATTCGGCAAGCCGTTCGCCACGAGATTCGTCCCCTCGACCGGATCGACGGCAATGTCGACCGCGGGGCCGCCGCAGCCGACCTCTTCGCCGATAAAAAGCATCGGGGCTTCGTCGCGCTCGCCCTCGCCGATAACGATCCGGCCGGCGATCTCCATCTCGCCTAGCGCTGCGCGCATTGCCTCGACCGCCGCGCCGTCGGCGATATCGCGTTCGCCGCGACCCATCCAGTGCGAAGCGGCGAGCGCCGCGCGCTCGGTGACGGTAACGAAATCAAGCGAGGGCTTCATACGCTCGTGCGTGGTAACATCGTTCATCCGCCTCAGGCTACAAGGGAAGCGGTGCGAATCCTTTAACTTCCCCCGGCGTGTCCGAACGTCACGCCAACGCCATGTCGCCAGCCGGCTCTTCAGCCCATCGCACCCTCGAAGGAGGCATTCCTGCCTTCGTCGTGGTGGCGCTCGCGGGGCTTACCCTCGGCTTCTTCCTCTGGGAGAGTTGGGCCGCGCCGAGATTGGGCTCGTTTCTCGGTGAGATTGCCTTCATCGCGCTCCCGCTGCTCGGAGCGATCGCCGCGATCGTGCTCTGGCTTAAGTACGCGCGCTATTTTAGCGCTCGCGCCGGCGTCACATTTGCGAAGTCGCTCCGCCACGACGCCATCACCTGGGTACCGTTCCTCCTCTTATGGTTGACCTACGTCGTGCCGCCGAACCTGGCGACCGGTTCGCGGATGCTCGTCCTTGCTACGATGCTCTTCGCGATCCTCAAAGTGCTCATCGCCGCGCGCTTCAATCAGACCGTGCGCGAAGTGTTGCTCGATTTTGTGGCTACCCGCGCCGCCATCATCGTCATCGCCGAGCTCGCCGCCGTCATCATCGGCCAGCGACCCGGGCAGCACGTCAGCGAGTCGTCGCAATTACTTCTTGCGGTGTGGGGACGATGGGATGCCGTCCATTACCTCAATATCGCAACGCGCGGCTATCAAGGGACCGAGATGGCCTTCTTCCCGCTCTATCCGATGATGATCCGCGCGCTCGGCGTGCTCGTCGGCAATCATCTCGTCGCCGGGCTGCTCATCTCCAATGCCTGTTTTTTCTTCGCTCTGCTCTTTCTCTATAAATTGCTCGAGCGCGAATTCGACCGCACCGTTGCGCGGCGCGCTATTTTTTACGTCTCGATTTTTCCGTCGGCGATTTTCTTTTCCGCGGTCTATACCGAGTCGCTCTTCTTCATGCTCACCGTTGCGACGTTCTTCTATCTGCGTCGTCGCCGTTGGCTGATGGCCGGAGCGATCGGCTTCTTCGCCGCGATGACGCGCGTTGAAGGCATCCTGTTGGTCGTACCCTTTGCTCTGGAGTGGTATGCCGCCTATCGACCGCGTCTCATCGAGAACATTCGCTCCCTTCTACCGGCAGCATTGATGGGCTGCGGGCTCGCACTCTACATGGCCTATCTCTGGGTCCTCACCGGCGATCCGCTCTTTTTCTCGCACGTCCAAGCGCACTGGAACCGGCACCTCGCACCCCCGTGGGTCAGCGTCGCAAACTCTATTTATGCCATCACGCACGCGCACTCCGGCGCGGCGGTCGCGAACCAAGCGCTCGAACTTAGCTTTACCGCACTCATGGTCGCCGTGTTGGTGTTCGGGTGGAAACGCCTGCGGCCGTCGTACATCGCCTATCTGGGGCTCTCCATCCTTATTCCGATGTCTACGTCGAGCCTCATGAGCATGCCGCGTTTCGCACTCGTACTCTTTCCGCTCTTCGCCATCCTCGCTCTCTGGGGCGAGCGCCCCTGGGTCAACAATCTTATCCTCGCATTCTCGCTCCCGCTCTTAGGGCTTTTCACCGTTCTCTTTGCCGATTGGTATTGGGTTGCATAGTATCGTTCACAATGTCGCAAAGCGCCGCGGCGTCCGCCAATTTACGAAATTTGCGATCGTCGGGCTCTCCGGTACGATCCTCAATTTTATCCTCTTTACCGTTCTCCAGCGGCTCGTGCCCAATCACGACCAAGCCCTGCAGTACGCGATAATTTATTCAATTGCGTTCATGGCGGGCGGCGTCTCGAATTACTATCTCAACCGACGCTGGACGTTCCGTTCCGATGCAAACGCCGTGCGCGAAGGCGTACAGTTTCTCACGGTCTCCGCGCTCGCACTGCTCGTCGGGCTCGCCGTCGCTCCGCTCACGAAGCCGTTCTTCGGCAATCACTACGGGCACCGTACCTGGTTGGTCGGAACGATTGCAGGAATCTTCGTGAACTTCTTCGTTAACAAATATTGGACGTTTCGGCACGCCCGGTGAAATCGTTTCGTTTTTTGCTGCTCGCGATCTGCGTGTTCGGCGCAGTTTTACGGCTGCACGGCATTCATAACCCCATCCTCGATCATCCAAATTGGCGCCAAGGAGACACCGCGAATATCGCGCGGAATTTCTATCGTCTCAACGGAAACATTCTTTATCCGCAGACCAACTACGACGGGCCGCCGCCCCACTATGTCGAGCTGGAACTGCAGATCGTCCCCTATCTCGCGGCGGCGCTCTATCACGTGTTCGGGATACACCCGATCTTCGGGCGCCTGCTCTCCCTGGCATTTAGCGTTGCAACGATTGCGGTGCTGGGGCTTTTCGGGCGATGGCTCTTCGACGATGCGCTCGGCGGGCTCGTGGCCGCGCTCGCCTTTGCAATTTTTCCCGGCAGCATTTACTACGGGCGCACGTTCACTCCCGATGCGGCGATGGTCTTCTTCTTAACTGCGGCGCTCTATGCTACATCGCGACTGCTGCTTGAAGATCTCGCCGTCGAACCACGCCGGCTCGCACGCGCGGCCGGCCTCTGCACGATGGCCTTGCTCGCAAAACCGGTCGCACTCGCCGGGCTCTTCGCCGCGGTCGGCCCGCTCGTCGAGCGCTTGCGCGCAAAACATCCGATCCGCCCGACCGCGCTCATCGTTTTGGGCTTCGTCCCGCTCGCGATCCTTGAAATGTACGATCATGCCGTGCGCGCACACGCACAATGGCTCTGGGCGAGCGGCATACTTTCGAAACACGTCATTCCGCATCTCATCGCTTCGTTCACCTCGATTCACGCCTTCGCATGGCAAGTCAAACACGCGCTCTACGGCTTGAATCTCTTCCGCATAACCATGCTCGGAAGCATGGGAACGTTGGTGGCGTTTCTCTCCCTCTTCGCTCTGCCGCGCGTGAAAACGCGCTCGCCGCTGCTTCTTCCGCTCTGGTTTCTCGGAGGAGCCTTTTATACGTACGCGGTGATCGCAGTCGAACGGGTCGACTACTACCTCTTCTTGCTGCTACCGCCTTGCGCGCTGGCAATCGGCGGCGCTGCCGTGTGGGCGCGCGAACGCCTCGGCGGCGATCGTCGCACGAGGGCCGTGCTCGCCGTCGGCGGAACGATTCTCGGAGCGGCAGTGCTCGTCGGCGGTTTAACGGCTATTGCGCCCTACTATCGCTATAGCAAGGCCGCATATCGGAACGCCGTCGCCCTCGATCGCGCATTGCCGCGCAACGCCTTACCCGTTCTCGCCCACTACGGTCCCGATATTTTTTATTACATGGACCGTTTCGGCTGGGAAGAGGACCCTTATCTTTGGACCCCGTTCGATGAAGAGAGCGCGATCGCCAAAGGGTCTCGCTATTTCATCTCGATCGAAGACGCACGCTTCCGCAAGAACCTCGAACTCTGCGCTTGGATGTCGCGTTTTCCGCTCGTTCGCTTTCCCGGGGTGAGCTGGCCGGTCTACCACACCTCGTTGCGAGCGATGCTTCCGGGGGCGCGGCGACGTTGGCGCGCGTTCCGGCGCGCCGAGCGCGCGGGAGAGGGGCGCGCATTCCTCACCGCGCACGGCCTCTGTCTCCTTCGATCAGGGAAGGGGTAGCAGCGAGGCTCCGCCGAGGTTCGAGGAACTCGAAGCGGCCGCATTAGGAACGCCGGAACTCACCAATTGTCGATAGGCGATCAAGCGATTGGTATTGCGCGCGACGTCGAGCTCTAATTCGTACGAAGCTTTAATTGCCGAGGTAAGGTCGGCGGTATCGTAGGTATAGGAAAAACGATGAAGGTTGCGCACGATCGCCCGGTTCGCGATATCCAACTGCGCGTAGGCTTCCAGAATGCGGCGCGCGGCGCTGCGGTAGGTTGGATAGTTCGAACTCACGATGCTCTGCTTGAGGTTTGCGCTCTCGATCTCGGCCCGCAACGCCTGCAAGCGAAGATCTTTCGGCGCGATATGCTCGGCCTGCCGAATCGTCCCTAACGCCCCTTGAAGGTCGCCGAGCGTATATTGTTTGTGCGCGAGGTCGGCGGCGGCGGCGACGTAGCCGGCACGCACCGCTGCGTCGTGCGGGTCGATTTTTAAGGCGAGACGATAAGAGAGTTCGGCGCCGCGAACGTCGCCGCGTACCAGCGCGAGACGCCCCTGGTGAACGCGCGTTTGGGCGATCCAGGAAGCGACGGAATGCGCGCAACCGCTCAGCGCGAGCACCGATGTTACGAGCGCGAGCGAGCGAATGCTAGAAGTGAACGTGGACGGCAAGGCGGGCTACCTCCTCGATCAAAAGCGCTGCAGGCACGAAGAGCAACTGCGAAAGTATCGTACCGAGAATCGCGGTAAGCGACAAGTAGAAGACCATCGAGCGCACCTCCTCGATGCTCCGCTTGCCGTGAATCGCTTGATCGGTAATCATCGACGACGTGGGGTCGACGAAGAGCGTGAAGGCGATCGTGCCGATGCCGTTGACGACCCCCGAGAGGCTGATCGCCGTGCGGGAGACCGCCGGGTCGAGTACCGATGCAAGGAACGCGCCTTGCACCCCGATGGCATAGACGGCCATGACCAGAATATTAAAAATCAGCATGCGGCGCGGCAATTGTCGCCATTTAAAAGCCCGCAGTTGCGCGAGGGTCGGGAGATGCTCGGCGCGCAAAACTTCGAAGAAGATGCGTGGGCTCAACAGCCTGGCGACGGCATGCGGCACCGAGCCGCGCGCTTCGAACGAGGCGACTCCGCGACGGAAGAGATAAGCGAACATCGGTAAAAACAACGCGAAGACGATCATGCCGAAGGTTCCGGCGAGAACGATCAGGCGGAGTTGCAATTCGAAGGTATGCTGCCAAGTCGCAAGCGTCGCCGGATCGTTATGATAGTGCACGACTGCGTGCCCGGCAGTATCGGAGAGCGGTCCGATAAAAAACGCCGAGAAAAGATTTGCCAACCGCCCGGTGGTCACGAAGAGATTGAAGAGCGAGATCGAGGTCGCGATGCGCTTCGTCTGCACGCCGGCGAGACGAGCGGCATAGGCGCCGATGGTGACGCCCTGCACGATGAAGGTAATAACCATCGCGCCCCAGAGCTTCCCCGAAAAAAGATGGGGAACCAGCAACATGCTATGCGCCATGCGCTCCCCACCCGATCTCGGCGGCAGCGGTCGGCCCCACGAACGCCAGCGCTCGTCGCTGCGGGGTAAATGCCAGCCGTGCGATTTCGAGCACTCGCTCCGTGCTCACCGCATCGATGCCGGCCTCGATCTCTTCTTGCGGGATCTCGCGGCCATGCACGAGCTCCTGGCGACCGAGACGCATCATGCGGCTCGACGTACTCTCTAGGCCGAGCATCATGCTGCCCTTCAGGTGTTCTTTGGCCTGGCGCAACTCTTCATCTCCAACCGGATCGCTTGCAAGCCGATCGACTTCATCGAGGATCGTGTCGATGCAGGGTTGGGCGTTCTTGAGCGAGGTTCCGGCGTAGACGGCGAGGCTACCGGCTTCGCGATACGTGCTTCCGTATGCGGTAATCGTATACACGAGCCCGCGTTTTTCGCGCACTTCCTGAAAGAGCCGGCTCGACATGCCTCCGCCGAGAATCGTCTGCGCTACCGAGAGCGCGTAACGCCGATCGTCCCGCGCACTGACGCATGCTCCGCCAAGGACGAGATGCACCTGTTCGATATCCTTACTCCGCCGCACGAGCGAGGTCTTAACGGCCGGCGCGGTTGCGGCCGGGAGCGTCGCGACGCCGCTCTGCCGCCCGAGTGCCGCGCGCGTTAATGCGACGATCTCGTCATGATCGACGTTTCCGGCGGCGCAGAGAACCACGGCATTCGGTGCGTAATGCGAGGCCAAGTGCGCGCGCAGGTCGCTCGATTCCAGAGCGGCAACGGTCTCGGGGAAACCGATAGTGGGCGCACCGAGATCGGAGCCTTCCCAAAGTTGCTGCGAAAAAATCTCGTGCACGAGGTCGTCGGGAGCGTCTTCGTACATTTTGATTTCTTCGAGAACGACGTTTCGCTCCTTGCGCAACTCCTCGGGATCGAAGAGCGAATTGGCGAGCATATCGGCGAGCACGTCGATCGCCAGCGGGACGTGCCGATCGATGACCTTCGCGTAATAACAGGTCGTCTCTTTATCGGTGAACGCGTTGAGGTCGCCGCCGACGGAATCGAGGGCTTCGGCGATCTCGCGCGCGCTTCGGCGCTGCGTTCCTTTGAACAACATGTGCTCGACCATGTGCGAGATCCCACGAAGCTCCGGGCGCTCTGCACTGGAGCCGACGTCGACCCAGAGCCCGATACTCGCCGACCGCACCGAGGACATCTCTTCGGTTATGACGCGAATTCCATTCTCCAAAACGCTCTTCTTACGCACGCTCGCTCCTTCGCGCGAGCGCCCGTGCGATCCAACGCGGATCGGCGACCACGCCGATTCCCGATTGCAAGCGATGGGCGAGCGCCGCCGCGCTCTCGCCTCGCCGCACGCTTACCGTCAGCACGTCGCGCTCGGTCGGCATCGCTTTGTCACCGGAGACCACCGTACCCGGCGCAACCGGAATCGGCACCACGATCCAACAATCGACCTCACGGACCTGCGGCGAGATCGCGAACGAGGTTTCCACCGCATCGACGAGTTCGCGGTCGAGCGAGGCTTTGCCGACCGGGCCATGAAATTTCTCACCGGAAAATCGAAGCCCGACGTACGCCCGGTTCCGCAACCCCGAGGCGCGGATCTCGAGGAGTTGAACGGGCAACACGCGTGAAAAAAGCCGTTCGCCGATCGCCACGGCGAGCGCGCGCCGATTACCGCGAGCGCGGGCCCCGGCATCGATCTGCGCGATCGACGGATGGAGCCGCTCTGCGGCGTGCGCGAGAATCGGCGTCGCGAGCGTGAATGCGACGGCGAGCGCCGCGCCGACGACCCTAATACGATGCAGCAACGTAGGCTCGTACTTTCGCCGGCTCGCCGCAAGCCACGCAGATTTTCTCGTCACCATCGAGCGGACGAAGAACGCGAGTTGTTGCCGAGCACTCGGCCTTGATATGCGCCTCGCACTCGGGCCGGTCGCACCATGCGATATCGATCATCCCGACTCGCTCGCGCGCCGCCGTGAAAAAAGCCTCACGTTCGACGATGCGTACGATCCGTGCGTCGAGCGCCGCTTTGGCCTGCGCGTAGAGCGATTCTTGCACGAGTTCGAGCGACCGACGCAATTCTTCCTCGAGCGCGCCGACCGCGATACTCCGCGAACGGTCGGGCATGCCTTTCTCGAGATCGCGCCGGACGAGCACGACGCTGCCGGCATCGACATCGCGCGGGCCGATCTCGATCCGAACCGGAACGCCGCGCATCTCCCACTCCGCATACTTCCATCCCGGTGACTGGTCGCGGTCGTCGACGCGTACCCGCATCGCCGAACGTTTGAGCGTCGCCGCTAATTCATGCGCCCGATCGATTGCACGCCGATCCTCACCGCGAACGATCGGAATAAAGACCGCTTCGATCGGCGCGAGTTTCGGCGGAACGCGCAGGCCGCGGTCATCGCCGTGCGCCATAATCACCGCACCGAGCATCCGCCACGAGACGCCCCACGAGGTCGTATATGCGAACTTCACGGCTCCGTCGATATCGGTAAATGTAATATCGAAGGCTCGCGAAAAATTCTGCCCGAGGTCGTGCGAGGTTCCCGACTGAAGCGCTTTGCCGTCGGGCATCAACGCTTCGATGCTATAGGTTTCGACCGCGCCGGGGAAACGCTCGCTCGCGCTCTTTGGTCCGGAGAGCACCGGCAGTGCCGCGACGTTGCGCGCGAACTCTTCGTAGACCCCGAGCATTTTCAAGGTCTCCTCGCGCGCCTCTTCCGCACCGGCATGCGCGGTGTGCCCCTCCTGCCAGAGAAACTCCATCGTTCGCAGGAATGGGCGCGTCGCTTTCTCCCAGCGCACGACATTCGCCCATTGATTGATCAAGATCGGCAGGTCGCGATAGGATTCCACCCACTGCGAATACATCGTGCCGATCGTGACCTCGGAGGTTGGCCGAATCGCGAGCCGTTCGGTGAGTTTTTCACCGCCGCCATGCGTTACCCACGCAACCTCGGGCGCGAAGCCTTCGACGTGTTCGGCCTCTTTGGTCAGCAGACTCTCCGGGATCAACAGCGGGAAATAGGCGTTCTCATGCCCGGTCGCTTTGAAGCGCGCGTCGAGTTCGCGTTGGAGATTCTCCCACAGCCCGTACCCGTAGGGGCGTAAGACGACACAACCGCGCACCGGCGCGTACGAAATCAGTTCGGCCTTCAGGCAGACGGCGGTATACCACGCCGAGAGATCCTCGGATTTCGGCGGGATCGATTTGGGGAGCGCAACGGGAGCTTCGGACATAAGCGCACCGGGTTCGCGCGATTTAGCGGGGCCGCCTGCGCGTGGACGCGAACCCGAGCCGTCGATGCCCAAACTCACCCGCATCTACACGCGCACTGGCGATGACGGCAGCACCGGCCTCGTCGGCGGCCAGCGAATCGCGAAGAACAGCCTGCGCATCGAGACCTACGGGACGGTCGACGAACTCTCGAGCGCCGTCGGGCTCGCCCGTACCGCGCTCCGGCCGCTTCTCGCCGCCTACGTGCGCGCGCAACGCCTCGATGCCTGGCTCAACTGGGTGCAGGATGCCCTCTTTAACCTCGGCAGCGATCTCGCCACGTTACCAGCCAACCGATGGGAAGGCATGCCGCTCACCTCGGCGGAGGATGTGCTCGCGCTCGAACGGGCGATCGACGAAGCGCAGCGCGATCTCGAACCGCTTGCGAATTTCATTCATCCCGGCGGCGCACCGGCCGGCGCATTTCTCCACCTCGCGCGCACGATCTGTCGGCGTGCGGAGCGCTTCCTTGTCACCCTACGCGAAGAGGAGGATGGGCTCTCGCTCGAGACCCTCCATTTTCTCAACCGCCTCTCCGATGCGCTCTTTGTCTGGTCGCGCTGGATCAACGACGAGTTGCACGAGCCCGAATATCTTTGGAACCCGAAAGGCTCCCCGCCGCCTTCCTGACGCTCGCCTAGGGGGACGCCGCGACCAGGCCTGCGAAAGAGCGCGGCCGATGGCATTTTTTCAACGGCTGTTCGCTACAACGAACGTCGAGCGGCTGCGCGCGCTCGCACAACGAAAAATTCTCAAACGCGCTCTCTCGGCGAAAGATCTCGTTGCCATAGGGCTGGGCACGATGATCGGCGGCGGCATCTTCACCACCATCGGTACCGGCGTCAAGGGAGCCGGCCCGGCCGTTATCATCAGCTACCTCCTTGCCGGTATCACGTCGTTCTTCGCCGCTCTCTGCTACGCCGAGCTCGGAGCGATGGTTCCGATCGCGGGAAGCGCGTATACCTATGCGTACGCGACGATGGGCAAACTTTTCGCTTGGATTATCGGGTTTGCGCTCATTTTTGAGTACGGCATCAGCGCCGCACCGGTCGCGCAGCAATTTTCAGCTGCTTTCCAAGATGTGTTGAAATCGATCGGCCTCGTTCTTCCCGCATGGGCGCAGCAATCGAATCTCGTCATTCACGGGCAATGGTGGCAGCTCAACACCTGGGATCTCGCGCACTCACAGGTCGACATCGTCGGCGCGCTCTTCGTCCTGGCGCTCTCGGCCTTACTCTCGATCGGTATTCGCGAGACGGCGACGACCAATAACGTCTTTGTGGTTCTGAAGATCTCGGCGTTGATGGTCTTTATCGTCGCCGGTCTCTTCCTCTTCCACCCGGCGAACCTGCACGATTTCAATCCATTCGGATGGGGAAAGCTTTCCCCGTTCGGGGGGTCGGCGGATTATAACTCCACCGTCCAACCCTACGGCATCGTGGCGATCGCAGCGTACGTGTTCTTTAGCTACATCGGTTTCGATACGGCGACGACCACCGCCGAAGAATGCAAGAACCCTAAACGCGACGTCCCGCTCGGAGTCCTCGGCGCGTTGGGAATCGGCACGCTCATCTACTGTGCGACGGCGATCGTCCTCGTCGGTGCGATGCCGTGGTCGACGGTTCCCATCAAAGATCCGCTCGTCATCGCGCTCGCACCGCTGCATTTGCCGTTCGTTAGCGCGATCATCGTGGTCGGCGTGCTCGCCGGTACGACGAGCGTTGCCTTGAGCTCGCTCCTCGGCCAATCGCGCATATTCTACGTCATGGCGCGCGACAAAATGCTGCCGCCGATCGTCGCTAAGGTACATCCGAAATTCAAAACCCCGGTAAATACTACGATGTTCACGGGAGTCGCCGTCGCGATTCTGACGCTGGTGGTGCCGCTCAACCAACTCTTAAACCTGGTCAACATCGGCACGCTGATCGCATTTACCGTGGTCTGTGCCGGCGTTCTCTACCTCCGCAAGCGCAAGCCCGATATGCCGCGCAGCTTCCGCGTGCCGTTCGTACCGCTCTTCCCCATTTTGGGAATCGTGTCGTCGCTCTTCCTCGCCATTTTCGGGCTTTCGCGGGCGACCTGGGAGTGGTTCGCCGGCGCGCTCGTCATCGGCCTCATCTTCTTCTTTAGCTACGGATTCTGGCGCTCGAACCCCGAGCAAATCGTACCCGTCGACGAACCCGAAGGTCTTAGCGAGGTTTAGCGACGCTCTGGAAGTTGAGTCCGGGCGTGAGTATATCGACGCGATTTCGCGCCTTTTCGTAGGCAACGTGAACGGCAAATGCGCGCGAGATGATCGCGGCATCGACCATCGTCCTACCATGCAGGACGAAAGGCGCACGGCTTAATTTTATCGCCCGCCCATCGAGATTCGCATAGCGATCCCCGATACGAAAGCGGACGACGGTGCGCCCGCGTATCAGAATGATCTCGCGCTTTGCCGGAATCAGTTCGATCCGTCCGCCGACGCGCCGCGCGATGCCACGCACCGGAAGAAAGAGATGTTCGTCGGCCGTCACGAACGGCGCAACGCGCGGGTTGACCACTCGCCCGTTCACGCGCAACTCCGGCCGCTGCGCGAGCGCGAGCCAGAGTGCGGTAAATCCGGCGAGCGCGCAGGTCAACAGCACCGTGCGAGCGCGCGGAACGGCGTAGATCATGAGACGAGCGTCACCTCGTGCCGATAGGACGGATATTTTTCTAAAATCACGCGCTCGATCTCCACGCGTAACGCCCCGAGTAATTCCTCTTCGGGGTAGGTGCCGATCAGCGCGCCGGCGCGATAGATCGCTCCCTTACCCTTGCCGCCGGCGACACCGACGTCGGCCATTTTCGATTCGCCGGGCCCGTTGACGACGCAACCCATCACCGCAACCTTGACCGGGGCGGTGTAGAGCTTGGCGATCGCCTCGACGCTGCGCCCGAGTTCGAGCACCGAGATCTCGGCGCGGCCGCAACTCGGGCAGGCGGTGATATCGAATCCTTTTTCGCGCAATCCCAACGACTTAAGAATACCCCAGCAGACCGGAACTTCTTCGATCGGATCGGCAGCAAGCGAAACGCGGATCGTGTCGCCGATTCCCTCGAATAACAAGATCCCCAGCCCGATCGATGATTTGATCGTTCCGTCGCGCAGCAGCCCCGCTTCGGTAATGCCGAGATGCAACGGATACGGCGTTCCGCGATCGCGGAGTCGCGCATCCATCAAGCGATAGGCGTGGACGGTGGTGAGAACGTCGTGCGCCTTCAACGAAACGGCGATATCGTTCTGTCCGTGCTCTTCAAGCATCGCGATGTGACGCAGCGCCGATTCGACCATCGCCTCGGCACTGTGGCCGAGCCGCTCTTCCAGATCCGGCGCCAGCGACCCCATATTGACCCCGACGCGAATGGGGATTCCGCGCGCGCGCGCGGCCTGTACGACCTCGGCGACTTTCTTCGGGTCGCGAATATTCCCGGGATTCAGTCGCAGTTTCGCCACGCCGGCTTCAATCGCGGCGAGCGCCATGCGATGATCGAAATGGATGTCGGCGACGATCGGCACCGGCGAGCGATGGACGATCGCCGAGAGCCCTGCGGCATCGGGCGGATCCTTCACCGTCACGCGAACGACTTCGCAGCCCTCCATCGCCAAGCCGTAGATCTGTTCGAGGGTCGCATCGGCATCCGCGGTGTCGGTCGTCGTCATCGATTGAACGACGACGGGATGATCGCCCCCCATCCAAACGCGTTTGACGTCCTCTTTATCGGTTTTATTGAAGAGCTCGATCGCGTTGCTCTTTCGACGGAGACGGAGCATTAGTTGAGCGCCCCCTTACCGGCTATGATATTGCCGATATCGTGAACGGCGATGATCGCAAAGAGCGCAAGAACGACGGCAAAGCCCGCGAAATGAACCATCGCTTCGCGTTCGGGATCGACCGGTTTACCGCGTATCAATTCGGCGATGATGAACGCGGCTCGGCCGCCGTCGAGCGCCGGAATCGGTAAGAGGTTGAAGAGCCCAAGCGCGAATGAGATCGTCGCCGCGAGCGCAAAGTACGGCCCCCATCCCAGATCCTGAATGGCGATCGCCGCGCGACCGATGCCGATCGGCCCGCTCACCTGCCCCGCATATTTCGTAAAATGGGTGACGAGTTTTTCGATGCTGCCGACGCTCTGCGCCGCGATGAGACCGTACGTGTAGCCCGCATCGATAAAGGCATCTTTGAGACCGACGCGCTCGTAGGGCACGCTCGCCGCGATGCCGATGCAGCCGTCCCGCGCATGGCCCGGACAGGGAGCGGGAACGGCGGTGCGCACGAGCGTCTTCCCGGCGTGCAGGAACGCAATGCGCAACGTTTTCCCAAGCGATCCGTGCAACTTCCGCACCAACGCCGTTCCGCTGGTGAACGGCATGCCGTCGATGGAGAGAATTTTGTCACCGGGGGCGATGCCGGCGCGCTGCGCCGGCGAACCGTTCTCCACCATCGCCACGACGGTGTCGGGCCGCGAAGAGGCGACGCCGAATGCTGCAATACCGACGAAGAGAATCACGTAAGCGAGAATGAAATTGACGATCGGCCCGGCGAGCACGATCGCCAGCCGCGCGAGCGGTCCTTTGCTTTGAAAGTCTCCGTCCTCGGCCTGCCCCGCCCCGCGAAATTCCCGCTGCTGCTCGGCCTGCGTTCGCGTTCCATCCTCACCGAGCATCGCGCAATATCCGCCGATCGGCAACGCGCGGACCGAGTAGAGCGTGCCGCTCCGCGGGCTGGTAAATCCGAAGAGTTTCGGCCCCATTCCCAATGCAAACTCATTCACGCGCACGCCGTTGCGACGAGCTAGAACGAAATGACCGAGCTCGTGGAGCACCACGAGAATCGAGAGCATGATGAGAAACGTCAGGATCTTTCCGAACATCGCGAACGGAATTAGCGACAAAAGGTGCATTTAGACTCCGGTGGAGAGGGTGGGGCGCTCGGCGAGGCGAGCGTGCACGAACGTGCGAGCCGCCGCATCGGCGGTGCGGAGGCCGACGAGTGTAAGGTCGTACGGCGGAACCCCCGCCAGCGCTTCACCGACGAGCAGGGGGATATCGCAAAATCCGATGCTCCCGCCGACGAAGGCCTCGACGGCGATCTCATTGGCAGCGGAGAGCACGGCAGGCGCGCAGCCGCCGCGCCGTAGGGCGTCGTAAGCGAGGGCCAAGCTGGGAAACCGCTGCATATCGACACGTTCGTAATCATAACGCAGGAGGCTGGAATTCGGTTGTGCCCCGAGGAGTTCGAGAGGGTCGGATGGCGTCGCCGACGGGGCTCGCTCGAGGCGAGCGGGGTAGGCGAGGGCATAGCCGATGGGGACCCGCATATCGGGGGCGCAGAGCTGGGCTTTGACGCTACCGTCGCTGAAGAGCACGGCGCCGTGGAGGAGCGACTGCGGATGAACGACGACGAGCACGCGCTCCGCCGGCATCGAGAAGAGTCGCGCCGCCTCGATCGCTTCGAGCCCCTTGTTCATCAGCGTCGCGGAATCGATCGTATTCTTCGTACCCATGCGCCACGTCGGGTGATTCAACGCCTGCTCGAGCGTCGCCGATGCAAGCGTCTCGGCCGATGCAGATCGAAACGGCCCGCCCGAAGCGGTGATCAGCAGCGCCTCAACGCGAGTACGATCCTCCCCGACGAGGCATTGAAAGAGCGCGCTGTGTTCGGAATCAACGGGAAGCAATCGTCCGCCGCCGCGAGCGACGGCATCGACCAGCAACTCGCCGGCGGCGACGATCGCTTCTTTATTCGCAACTGCGAGATCGATGCCGCGCTCTGCGGCGGCGAAAATTGCATCGAGCGCGACCGCCCCGGTGGTTGCCGCGAGAACGATCTCTGCGCCGCTGCCGGTCGCCGCACGGAGGAGCCCTTCGGCACCCGCTCGTGCATCGACGACGACTCCGGGTTGAAAGATGCGCGCCTGCTGCTCTAAAAGCGATCGGTTCGTGCCCGCGGCGAGCGCGACGACCTCGAAGCGCTCTCGATTTGCAGCGATGACGTCGAGCGCCTGCGTGCCGATCGAGCCCGTCGAACCGAGAATCGCAACTTTTCTTCGCGCCATGCTAGCGAACGCTCAACAGGCCGAGGATGTGTAAGGCGGCAAAAAAGACGGTTCCGCCAAAGAGATAGGAATCGAAGCGGTCGAGAAAACCGCCGTGCCCAACGATCGCCGTCCCGGTATCCTTCACTCCGACATCGCGTTTGAGCGCCGACTCCACCAAGTCGCCGGCCTGCGCGCCGATATTGGTTGCCGCCGCCAACGCCACCGCCTGCCAGAGCGTCAACCCAAGGGGAGCGTACAAGCTCGCCGCTGCGGCAAACGCCGAAACGCAAATCAGTGCTCCGAGCGACCCTTCAACCGTTTTCTTCGGCGATATGCGCGTGAGTTGTCGGCGCCCGAAACGGTTACCGATTATCATCCCGAATATATCGGTAAACGCGATACACAATAACGCGAACACCGTCCAATAGGCACCGACGCCGGGGAGATTGCGCAGAAAGACGAGATAGGTGAGTAATTTTCCGATATACAGAACGGCAAGCAACGTATATGCCGTGCGCGCGAAGTAGCCGCGCTGGTCGCCGTACATACCGATCGAAAAAGCGGCAATGGTAACCCCGGCGAGCAAGACGCCTTCCCACTTTTGCAGGCGCCCGAGACTTGCGAGGACGATGTAGGCGAATACGCCGAGCACCGCAATGGGATATTCGAGCTCTTGGCCTTTAATTTCACAGAGCGCGTTGAGTTCGTAGAGGCAAGCGAGGCCGATGGCCAAGACGAGGAGATCGAACGCGGGTGCCCATACGATCGAAGGTAACCCGATCGCGGCGATGAGCAGCCCAACGGCAATGCGACGTTTCGTAACTCGCGGACGCCCCGACATCACGGCGGTCGCCGAGTTCGACGCGACCGACTCGCTCATGCGCCCCAGCGCCGAGCGCGCCGGCCGAATTCTTCGATCGCCTCGGTAAAATCCGAGCGCGAAAAATCCGGCCAGAAGATGTCGCTCATGACCAATTCCGCGTAGGCGGCCTGATAGAGTAAAAAGTTCGACAGTCGCCGCTCTCCGCCGGGGCGAATGACAAGATCGGGATCGGGAAGATTCGCGGTCTCCAGGTGCGCCGAGAGCGTCTCCTCGCTAATTTGATCCGGCGCTAACGTTCCGGCGGCGACTTCCCGCGCCAGCGCGCGCATCGCATCGAGCAGTTCGGCGCGCGAACTATAGTTGACCGCGAGGTTCAGCAGAAGGCCGGAATTTCCGGCGGTATCGCGCGCCAGCGATTCGAGCGCCTCGCGCGAGCGCGCCGGCAACGCTTCCCAGTCGCCGATGATCCGAACGCGAACGTTGTTCTTGTTGAGTTCGGCGAGTTCGGTGCGAGCAAAAAAGACGCAAAGATCGAAAAGAAACGAAATTTCGCTCGGCTCGCGCCGCCAGTTCTCGGTCGAAAAACCGTAGACGGTGAGAACCTCTACGCCGATGTCGCTCGCGGCACGCGTAATTTCCCTCAGCGCAAGAATTCCTCGACGGTGCCCTTCAACGGCCGGTAAACCGCGCTGCCTCGCCCAGCGGCGGTTACCGTCCATAATAATCGCGATATGCCGCGGTATCGTCTCGTTCGCGCCGGAGTTCGGTGCGGCGACCGGGGCCTTCACGCCGCCTCTCCGCGATCGTACCGTTCGTAGCCGACGAGCAATTCCAGCCCGCTATCGATCGCGCGCACGGCGATTACGCGTAGCGTTCCGACGCCCACCCAGCCCCCGTAGGGTCGCACGACATGCATCCGCAGACACCGATCGCCAAGCAATCGGCGAGCATGAACCTCGGGCATCAACGCCAATTGCGGGTCCACGAAACTCTGCGTCAGACCTCCATCACTTCTTTTTCTTTCGAAACGACCAGCACGTCGATATCTTTGCTGTACCGATCGGTCAATTTTTGCAGATGCTCCTGCATCCGTTTGCTTTCGTCTTCGGTAATCGTCGAGCTCTTGAGTTGCCCTTTGATATCGTCGTGCGCCTTATGCCGCACGTTGCGAAGCGCAATTTTCCCATCTTCCGACTTCTTCTTTATGACCTTCACGAGATCGCGGCGACGCTCTTCGTTCAACGGCGGTACGCTCATGCGGATAGTCGTTCCATCGACGTTCGGGCTCATGCCGAGATCGCTTTTTTCAATCGCTTTGCGAATTTCACCGACGACGCCCTTATCGTAGGCGGTAATAACGAGCGTCCGAGCGTCTGGGGTGGCGATACCGGCGACTTGCTTGAGCGGCACGCTCTGCCCATAGGCATCGACGTGCAGACGGTCGAGCAACGCCGGCGTGGCGCGACCGGTGCGGATCGCGGCGAACTCGGCGCGGGTCGCATCGACGCATTTCTGCATCTTGCTCTCGACGTCCTTAAAAAATAAATCGTTCATTCAGCTCCTCCGGCGATCACCGTCGCCTCATTTTTACCAACGTAGGTTCCGATCGCTTCGCCGTCAATGGCGCGCCGAATATTCCCCGAGACCCCCATGTCGAAGACGAGGATCGGCAGGCGATTGTCCATGCAGAGCGCCATCGCCGTCGTATCCATAACTTCCAGACCGCGGTTGAGGGCGTCCATGTAATCGATGCGCTCGAAGCGCCGCGCATCGGGATCCTTCTTCGGATCGGAGGTATAGATGCCGTCGACCTTGGTCGCTTTGAGGATCGCCTGCGCCCCGACCTCGACGGCTCGCAACGCCGCCGCCGTATCGGTCGTGAAATACGGGTTTCCGGTTCCCGCTGCGAAAATAACCACGCGCCCTTTTTCAAGATGTCGGATCGCGCGACGGCGGATATACGGCTCGGCGATTTGGTGCATGGCAATCGCCGTCTGCACGCGCGACGGAACCCCGATCCGTTCGAGCGCGTCTTGCAGGGCCAGTGCGTTAATGGTCGTAGCGAGCATCCCCATGTAATCTGCGGTCGCGCGCTCCATGCCCGCAGCCTCATGTTCTTTTCCGCGCCAGATATTGCCGCCGCCGACGACGACGGCAATGCTTATGCCGCTGCGGGCGACATCGGCGATCTCGCGCGCCATCGTCTCGGTCGTTCGCACGTCTACTCCGTTGGCGCTCGAAGCGAACGCCTCACCGGAGAGTTTTATGAGAACGCGGGAAAAGCGCGCGGTGCTTGCCTCCACGTATGCCTACTCGCCTAGCGCGAACTTCACGAAACGTCGAACGCGAATATTTTCGCCGAGCGCTCCGACGGCGGCATTGACGAGATCTCCGACCGTGATCGAATCATCTTTTACGAACGACTGATCGAGTAAACAGTGCTCTTCGTACCATTTATTGAGTTTGCCCTCGACGATTTTCGCGGCGACCTCCGGGGGCTTACCCGCCGGCACCGACTCTTCGAGTTCCTTGCGCGCCTGCGCAACGATCTCTTCGGGAACCGAAGCGCGGTCGAGGTAGGCGGGAGACATCGCCGCGACATGCATCGCGACGTCGCGCACGAGCTCGCTGAATTTCGGGTTCCGCGCGACAAAATCGGTCTCCGAGTTCACCTCGACGAGAACGCCGATCTTTCCGCCGGCGTGAATGTAGCTGCCGACCAACCCCTCGTTCGCAGCTCGTTCCGATTTTTTCTGCGCTTGCGCCGCACCGCGTTCGAGGAGCAACGCCTTCGCTCGCTCGCGATCGCCGGCGGCTTCTACCAGTGCTTTTCTGCAATCCATCATCGGGGCGCTGGTCTCGTCGCGTAGGGCCTTGATCTCGTCGGCCTTCGGTTGGTAGGTCATAGTACTCACAGATTCTCTCCTTGGCTTGCGTTTGCTTTCATGCGCGCGAAGAGAGGCCGACGACGGCCTCCCTTGCGACGGGTCTCTTCACGGTCGCGACGACTAGCCGGCGACGGCCTCAGTTGCCTCGAAGGCGCCTGCTTCATTGACGGGGGCTTGGGCGTAAACCGCGCCGTCGAAGGAGCTCTCCGCCTCGGTCCGGCCCTCGATGATCGCGTCGGCCATCTTGCCGACCATCAGCTTCACGGCGCGAATCGCGTCGTCGTTCCCGGGGATCGGGTAGTCGATCTCGTCGGGGTCGCAGTTGGTATCGATCACCGCGATCGTCGGGATGCCGAGCTTGCGCGCTTCGAGGACCGCGATGCGCTCTTTCTTCGGATCGACGATGAAGATCGCGTCGGGGAGGCGATGCATCTCTTTGATGCCGCCGAGGAAGCGCTCGAGCTTGTTGAGCTCGTCTTGAAGTTTGGCAACCTCTTTCTTGGGCAAGCGGTCGAAGTCGCCTTGGAGGCGCATCTCTTCGAGCTCGCGGAGGCGGGAGATGCGTTTCTGAATCGTCGAGAAGTTCGTCAGCGTTCCACCCAACCAGCGCTGGTTGATGTAGAAGGTTCCGGCGCGCTCCGCCTCATCTTTCACGACCTCTTGGGCCTGTTTTTTCGTTCCGACGAAAAGAATGACGCGCCCCTCGCGCGACATCTGCTTGACGACCTCGTAGGTGTCGCGGACGCGCTGGAGCGTGATGGCGAGATCGATAATGTAAATTCCGTTGCGTTCCTGGAAGATGTACGGTTTCATCTTCGGATTCCAACGGCGGGTCTGGTGACCGAAATGCACGCCTGCTTCAAGAAGCTCGCGCATAGAGATAACGGACATGAAGGGGTTCCTTTCAGCTGGCCCCCGACCGCGGTGCTCTCCGAGCGGTGCGAACGTTTCTTTGGGGCCATCGCAGCCCGGCCTCCGTGCCGGGCGAGTTGACAACCCTCGGAGTATAGCACGGGCGGAGGGAGGTTGTGCAAGCGCGAAGGAGCGACCGATGCGATATCTCGTTACCGGCGGTCTCGGCTTCATCGGCTCGGCCTTCATCCGCCTGCTTGCCGCCGAACGCCCCGAGATCGAGATCGTCAATCTCGACGCGATGACCTACGCCGCAAATCCAGCGAACCTCGCGCAGCTGCCCGCCGGGGCGCGCTACCGATTCGTGAAGGGCGATATCACCGACCCGAGCGCGGTTGCCGAAGGGATCGGCGACGGGGTCGATGCGATCGTGAACTTCGCCGCCGAGACCCACGTCGACCGCTCGATCCTCGATCCGGAGGCCTTTCTGCGCACCGATATCCTCGGAACGCATACCCTGCTCGAGGCGGTCCGCGAGCGAGGCATCGCCCGCTACCTCCAGGTCTCTACCGACGAGGTCTACGGGGATGTCGAGAGCGGTGAATCCGTCGAAAGCTCCCCCCTGCGCCCGCGCAGCCCCTATAGCGCGAGCAAGGCCGGTGGCGACCTCCAGGTGCTCGCCTACCGCGCCACCTATAGCCTCCCGGTGCTCATCACCCGCGGCAGCAATACCTACGGGCCCTACCAGTACCCCGAGAAGCTCATTCCCCTCTTCGTGACCAATCTAATCGACGACCAGAGCGTCCCGCTCTACGGTGACGGTCTCCAGGTCCGCGACTGGCTCCACGTCGAGGATCACGCCCGCGGCATCCTGAGCGTCCTCGAGCGGGGCGAGCTCGGCGAGGTCTACAACATCGGCGGCGGCAATCCACGGACCAACATCGAGATCACCCGGCGTCTTCTCGCCGGATGCGGACGTGCGTTCGAGAGCCACGTCCGGCACGTCGCCGACCGCGAAGGGCACGACCGCCGCTACGCCATCACCAGCGCAAAAGCTCATGCGCTCGGCTGGCGCCCGCAGATAGAATTCGAACGAGGGCTCGAAGAGAGCATCGACTGGTACCGGAAGCATGAATCGTGGTGGCGCCCGCTCAAGTCGGGTGAATTCCTCGCTTACTACCAGCGCCAGTACGCGCACCGATAAGGAGATCGCTCGCCCATGAAAGGCATCATCCTCGCTGGTGGCCTCGGGAGCCGCTTGCGCCCGCTCACGAAGGTCACGAACAAGCATCTCTTGCCGATCTACGACAAGCCGATGATCTACTATCCGATCGAAACGCTGGTTCGTGCCGGCATCAAAGATATTATGATCGTTACCGGTGGAAATTCGGCGGGCGATTTTCTTCGGCTGCTCGGGAACGGCTCCGAGTTCGGCCTGAAGGATATCTATTACACCTACCAAGAGGGCGAAGGCGGGATCGCCGACGCGCTCAAACTCTGCGAGCACTTCGCCGAAGGGAACCGCGTCGTCGTTATTCTCGGCGATAACATCGTACAGGACGATATTTCGCCGTACGTGCGACGCTTCGAGCAACAGGATTCAGGCGCGCGCATTCTTCTGAAATCCGTTCCGGACCCCGAGCGCTTCGGCGTGCCCGAACTCGACGGCGAGCGCATCGTGCGGATCGAAGAGAAGCCCGCGCAGCCGAAGAGCGGGTATGCGGTAACCGGGATCTATATGTACGACCGTCGCGTCTTCGATTTTATCCGCCGCATCAAGCCGTCGCACCGCGGAGAACTCGAAATCACCGACGTGAACAACCACTACATTCGCGAAGGCGACCTTCACTACGACGTTCTCGACGGCTGGTGGACCGATGCCGGCCAATTCGAATCGCTCTTCAATGCGACCCAGCTGATCGCACGCGAACGGATGGAATCGGGCGAAAGCTCGTGATGAGGGCGAGGTAGCCAAATGCCGTTTTGTTCCGTCTGCGATACGGAGGTCGCGGCCTGGCTGCCGCATCCTAACGCCGCTGACCGCAGTCCGCTCATGTCCATGATGGGGACCGTTGGCTCCGACCTGCAAAATTATCTCTGCCCGAACTGCGGCTGTAACGATCGCGACCGTCACCTCTGGCTTTACCTCACCATCTCCGGGCTCGCAGATCGCATCACCGGCGCGCGCGTCCTCCACATCGCCCCGGAAGCGAAAATTTCACCGCTTATAGCAGCCCGTCGGCCCAGCCGTTACGTCCGCGGTGACCTATTCCCAACCTCGCCGGATTTCGTTCGTGTCGATTGCGAGCGAATGGAATTTCCCGACGCCAGCTTCGATCTTATTCTTTGCAACCACGTCCTGGAGCACGTTACCGACCCCGAGGCTGCATCGCGCGAGTTTTATCGCACCCTCACATCCGACGGATATCTCGTCGCGCAGACGCCATACGTCCCAACGCTTCGCTATCGAATGGAATTCACCGAGAAGCTTTCACCGGAACGAGCACGTTTCTTCTATGGCCAAGAAGACCACGTTCGGCTCTTCGGCCGAGACGTTGTTGACTGCATTCGTAGCTCCGGGCTCGAAGGCGACCTCTTCCCGCACGGACGCGTACTTCCGCAGCACGACGCAACTCGGTATGGTTGCAACCCGCTCGAGCCGTTTTTTTTATTCACGAAAAAATAGCCGGAACAATCCTCGCCTCTTCAAAATATGCGCGTATCGCCGACGGCTCGTTCCACATCATAACATCGAGAATGGAGAGGCCCGGTTCATAGGTAAACGTCCCGGTTTGGTAGACGAAGTCAGCGGTCTCGAGAAAAGAGAGCGTGACGCCGCGCGATGAGAAATCGAGCGGATTAAAAAGTTCTCGCCCTCCGATAGGATTGACATATTCATCGGCCCCCACTGCACCGGCGATCCGTGGCGCCCAGCCTCCGGCACCGGCCTGCTCGGGGAGATCGAGGCCCATGTCCGAGCAAATTTCGTACCGAAATGGAACGCCGAGGTAGGAGCAGACAAGCTCGAGAGCCCGAACGTTAACTGCGACTAACGACTCATCATTTCGCGAAAATGTTTCGCGGACAATATCTTCCACTACTTTAGAAAATGGTGCCCGCTTACGATAATGACTTAGCGCACCGAGGACTCGCCTCGACGCAGCATCGTTATCGCCAACACAAACCTCGCGAATGCGCTGCGATCGAGAAGCATTTTGAATCGGCAGTTGAATATACGCCCACCCTCCATCGCGTTTCAGTACGCGATTTCGCGTGATCCACGATTTTGGCGTGTATTGCGTTATATCAAAAACAATCCAGCGATCGGTACGAGCAATCAGGGCAAAGTGACCCGCATTCGGGAAAAAATACGGCTGCATGATTGCCAAGCGCATGAATTTACGTCAAAAATTCCTGCAAGGCTTTCGCATTTAGAGACGCGTCCCGAATGATACCGACAATATTATCAACATCCTCATCAGTCACGAGAGCTCCGATCGGCAGCTGGATCAGTTTCGAACAAAGGCTGTCGGTAGTCTTGAGACGCTCGACATATTGCGGATACTGCGTTGCATAAGGGACGCTTCGGTGCACTCCCGGGGAAAAATACTTCCGGGCGTAGATATTTTCGGCTTTCAGGAGACGGGCAAGCTGATCGCGTGAAAGTCCGAACAGGTTGGCATCGACGGCACAAACCAGATACTGCCTGTTCGAAAAATCAACTCCCGAGGGCTCGCAAATTTCCATTCCCGGAATATCGGCAAGGCCCGCGGCATAACGAGCGGCGAGGCTTTGATTTCGCGCGATATGTTCGTCGAGATCGTCAAGGCTCATGAGCGCGATGGCCGCTTGCGCCTCCGACATTCGTCCGTTTGTCGTTACCGGGACCTCAACGATACGTCCCATTCCGTATCCGCAGCGCATGTTACGGAGAAGCGCTGCAAGGTCGTCATCGTTCGTGCAGATGCAACCGCCCTCTGTCGATCCCAACACCTTCGTGGCGTGAAACGAAAAGACCTCAGCTAGCCCGAAACCACCTAAACGGCGATCCCCGACTCTCGATCCGATACCGTGTGCCGAGTCATAAAATACCGGTACGCCTTTCGATTCGGCGAAGCGCGCGATCGATGGAAAATCTACCGCACCGCCCCACAAGTTTACCGCAAGAATGGCGCGCACGTCGGCCTCGAAGGCTTCCTCCAGCAACTCTGGCGTCAGATGATGCGTCGACGCATCAACGTCGCAGAAAACCGGATCCAAGCCGGCGAATGACACCGCCTGCGCGGTTCCAACAAAAGTAAATCCCGGCACGACGATCTTACCGTCTCGAAAGAGCGCCTTGGCGATCATGATAAGCCCAATCGTCGCGTTGGTAACGGCAATCGCGTGGCGTACTCCGAAAAATTCCTCTAACCGCGCTTCCAATCGCTCCAACAGCGGCCCATGATTGGTGTAATATCTCCGGTGAAAGATATCGCGCATCGCCGACTCATAGCGCTCCCAAGAGGGAAAGTACAGCTGGCCAACCGGGATGACGTTGGAAAACTTCGGTTCCCCACCGGCAATGGCAAATTCGGCAGCCGAACGCTTCACTGCCATCACAGCGCCCCTCCCTTAAATTCGGTACGAATCTCCGCCGCATGCGCTTTCATGAATACCAGTAGGCCGACAACCTCCCGTATATCCTCTTCGCTCACGTGTTCGCCACAAGGCAGGAGCAGAAATCTCTCGGCAAGGCGCTCCGTTTCACGCAAGTCTTCGCAGATTGTAGAATAGGCCATCTTCTTCAAATGCTGGGGCGGCGAGTAATACGGCCTTACCAGGGCCCCTTCGGCATGCAAAAGGTCGATCGTTTCCCGCCGAGAGAGCGGCCAAGTATCGAGTAACTCTACCACTATCGTTTTAAAACAACGTTGCTCGTTTTCGTCAAACTCCAGTAATCGAATTTCAGGAATGTTCTCAAGTAACGATCGGTAGAGGTGATACCGCCCCCTGTTTCTTTCTATCTGATCGGGAAGGTCGTCGATCGCCGCATGCGCCATCGCGGCATGGACTTCGTTGAGCTTGGCATTAAGGCCGAGTGCGACGACCTTGTCTTCGTTTGCAAAGCCAAAACCGCGAACATAAGATAATTGCTCGGCCAGCTCCGCGTCGTCGGTCGTAACGTACCCGCCCTCGAAACCGTTGAGCAATTTACTGGAATGCATCGAAAAACACTCGGCTCGCCCGAAGCCCCCGATCATCCTGCCGCGATAACTTTCCATAGCCGACTCAACCGAATCAAAAACCAGCGGAATACCCGTCTCTTTCGAGAGCGCTTCCATGCCGGCCACATCACAATTGTTGACGATAGGGTGGGGGGCCAATAATAGCGCCGTTTGTTCGTTTATGGCTTTTATTGCAAATTCAGGATCCATCGCCAGTGTTTTCGAGTTTATCTCGCAGAAATGCGGAGTGAGCCCGGTCCAAGATACGATATCAGCGAGGCGTCGATATGTCAGTGAAGGCATGACTAATTCGGTGCGCCCGTCCAGCGCAAGCGACTTAATGGTAGTAACGATGGCCCAAAAAGCGTTAGAGAAAGCTACGCAATATTTCACTCCGTGAAGTCGAGCCAATCGGGCTTCAAGTTTGCGAACGAGCGGCCCGCCATTAGTATATCGCCGCGCTTCAAAGAATTCACGAGAATAGGTCAAAAATTGTTCGATGTCCGGGCGCACCAAGTTTGGGGTTCCGCGCACAAATTCGAATGTTTTCGCTCCGCCAAAACGAGCGAGGTCCCCGGTCCGATGTTTCTGATTAACCGTCGACATTAGGTTGACTTTCCTTCGATCCATCAAGGGAACCTGCAGGCCGAACCTTATCGGAAAAACGCGTTCCCGGCCCTTCCGTCTTGCCCGAGAGATTCGGCTGAATCACTTTGGGCATCGCAGTTTCGCGCCTAAAGTTTACAATCACAAAATACCTTCCGGAAGGCACGTCGGCGGGCGGGGGGCGACGGCCCGATTGCCGGTAAGGTAATCGCTCCCCGCCGAACGAATAACCACCACGACCCTATGAACATTATCTACCAGTCTTCGAACATCCGAGTCGCCGAGTTTCTTGATGCCGATGGCGACATGCAGAGGCAGCTCTTTTTCGGACCCGATTTTTTAAGTTGCCAAGGAGCCCTTAAAACATCACGGCCCCTCTATCAACTCCACGAATTCACACGCCACTTAACTTACGCCGCATTCACACCGGCGGTTCCTTTAGTCCGCATACTCTTTCTAGGCCTCGGCGCAGGAATCGCCATTCATGCAACAGAGAAGTTTTTTCCAAGTGCGCACGTGGACATTGTAGATTATAACCGGGAGCTCTTTGAAATTTCGCACAAATATTTTTTCGACCTCGAACAGCCAGGGTTCTCACTGATTTCCGATGACGCGGCCACATTTATCTTACAATCGACATCCACCTACGATCTAATATGCTGCGACATCTGGGGTCCATCACTCGAGACGCCGACTTTTCTACGAAACGCCGACTTTTACGATGCGGTTCGGGCACGCTTACGCGAAGGTGGATCGTTCGCTATTAATATCTCAGCAAACGAACATAAACGGGTATCGGAAATGCTCGCGCACCGCTTTCTGTCGACGATCTCATTACGAGGAAACAACGCCTTCTTCATAAGTTCGGATCAGCCACGCATCGAACCACACATGGCCCCGCCCAAAGACACCCTAGCAACCTACAATATCGACGTCGAAGCGATTACTAACGCCTCGATCTCGATTCGTTCGCGAGAACCGAGCTCGTTCGACTAGCATTTTAAATTGCATCCGTTGGAATTTGGTGAACGTATCGACTTTCCACATTATCTGAGAAGCCGTGCTTAAAAAACGTTAAATCTATTTCTCTTTTTGAAGCCTTTCTTGTGCCGTAGCCGTCGATCGAAATTGGAGCGCCGAATAAGCGTCCTAAATGAAATTCTTGATTCCCTCTTAGCTTCGCACGTTGTATCGCATTAAAAACATTCCAGTGAGACGGGCTACGATTTTCCCACACCAAAGTGGAGCCGCCCAGCGCGTAATAGGATTTCCCCCCCGCGTCACTGGTGATAACGACGCCACAGGCTTCGCCGTCGCGAAGATAGGATATAGACACCTCGCCATCCCCATTCTTGCACATATGAACGGCCTCGTCGAACAATTGCCGGTTAAAGGCATCACCATATCGTGTATATGTGTGTTCCTGAGCTTTTCGGAGCGCAGACAAAACCTCAGCGACTCGGGCGTCGTCAAGTTGTGAACCGCTCAAATAGCGCATTTGCAAATTATCCCGTCCCCAATTAATCGACGACTTATAACTCTTGCGAACGTTTCTATAAATGGCATCAACGCCACGTGTAAGGTCGACGACAGGCCTATCCCAGACTTCCAAAGCGTAATGCAAATGACTCCCAAGGCTTCGAGAAAGCGCAGGGAAGCTCGCCGCGTCTTCCTGAATGCTATAAATGCGTATGCCGTAGGATCGAGACATCAACTTTAAATACGGACCTAAAAATTTATAAACCAAACGTCTATCGCTCGGCGCCCTGCAAAACACCTCAGCCGGCATTCCCGGCATGCCTTCAACCCATTTTATCCACGACGCAACGTGATCTGGATAGACGAGCATCGGAACGACAGCCGCCACGCGCCCGTCTACCACAATTAGAAATGAGACGTTGTCAACTTCCGGTCTTTCCGGGCGACCATCAAAGCCTTCAATTCCAACCAAACCGGCATACGGCAAACCGGGATGGTAGATATTGCTTCCGATCCCTTTCAGATTCAAAAGTCGCAGAAATTTCAGCGGCTCGGACGCGTAGGAGACTACCTCCACCTTGTCATTCGAAGCTGCGTTTGGCCCCGCTTTAGCAACAATTCCTGCGATCGATTCTCCAATCGATCGAACCGATCCAGCAGTCATCCGCCTCGCCATTCGAAGAGCACCCAATGCATGGTCTGAGCGGTCGCTTTCTCGGCATATTGCTGCGACGACAATAAGAGTTCCGATCAAGCGAATGGTTTCCGCAGGATGACCTATAAGTTTGCGTACCGGTTCGCACCAGGCCACACCATTGATATCAATATCTTCGAAAGATATCTCTACCTCGACCTTCGTAGGCGTGCCGTTAACATTCAGAATCGTTGACCCCGATGCTCCGCTCACCTATAAAGTCCTATGAATACGACGAAGAATCGCGTCAAACCGATAGTGGGATGCGTAAAACTCTTTAGGCATAAGACGAACTTCGCACGTCCATCCGGTGCGATAAGCAAGATCGATAAACTCAGGCCGTGACCGCCAGCGGCCAATCTGCGAGCGGTGAGTTTTTAAAAGCGATCGCTCCACCGAGTCATTTTGATAAAATAAATGCGCTCGTTCCAAGTCCGGGTTATTTCCTATATACAACACTTCAATATTCGGGCAACAGGTTGACAACTGACCGAGCAAATGTTCGCCGTCATCTTCACTAAAATACGAAAAACTGCCATAACAAAGCGCTTTATTTAGTCTAGGGTATTGCGACTGTGAAGAAATAAACGAACGCACGTCGCTTTTGTCAAACTCAAAATTCGGAGGATCGGCAAAATGAGTTTTTGCGACTTCTATGAGATATTCCGACGAATCGATGCCGCGAAAATGGGAAATGTCACCGAAGAACTCTTTTGAAAGGGCCCCGTTGCCACACGCGATATCCAAGAGGCCGTCGCTTGAACGAAAGGCAAGGCCATCGCGAACAGCGTCGACAATCATTTTTATCTGCTCTGTTCCGATTGCTTTGCCATTTACCGTTCGCCTTACCTGGCCCCAAAAATCGTCCGAAGGAAGGGTTTTTGGATATTCATCATAGTCGTATTTCGGATAGACTCGATCGTCGGCGGGATCCGCCATTTTATTTTCCCGTCCGATCGATCCGCGAGCGCCGAACGCGTGCATCGATCGTCTGATGAGCGGCATCTAAGATGCTTAAGTACTCATTCGTTAGGTACTTTCCGCCGCTCCCGCGGCCCGCCAGTTCAATAAACATATCCAATTCCGGATAATCCGCGCGATTTGGACGATAGAGCTCAACGAAAAGGCGTGCCATTGCTTGCAAATAGCCGTCGTCTTTTACCCATCCGCGATCTGCGGCCCACCTAAGAATAAATTCCCATTCGAATATGCCAGCCGCGTAAATTGGGCCCTTCGTTTTAGAATTTTGAGCGGCATGCCGACGAAATGCACTGCCGAGATTCCCAACGAGCGCCACCCGAAGACCGGCGTCGAACAAATTGCAATATAATGCTACGTCGGTCAAAAAGCGCATTCTACGGCCATGGAGCATGAACGGGTTGTCCAGTTGAAGAAGGGCGTCTTTCGAAACGAGAATATTACTCGGCTCGCCGATCACGTTTTCGGAACGCGCAATTACTCGATCGGCAAATTCTTTTTCGTCGATCGTTCGTGGTTCCTGAAAGCCAAAAGGAATAGTCGCAGCGTCGATTCGGCCACGATCGTCGACTTCATACCGCGAATGGAAGGCCATGTCCGCTTCATAACGTTGGGCGATATCCACCAATGTAGAAAGCGAATTCGGCAATAAATAATCGTCGTCAAATATGAATTTGAGATAAGTTCCGCGCGACTTCTCTATGAGATAATCGCGATTTGCGCCTGGTTCCTGGCGGCGGGGATTGCTGAGATATCGAATTCGGGTATCTTGCCATTTCGAAACGACAGATTGTACTGCGTCGCCGATCGAGTCGTCACTGATAAGTATCTCGAAATCCTGGTACGTTTGAGCGAGGGCGCTTAAAATGCAGGTATCAAGAAAATCCGGCCTAAAAGCAGGGATGAGGATCGATACAGATGGCGCCTCGCTAGGTTCGCTAGCGGAGATCCCGGCTCCGTAGGGAGCGCGGCACTCTTCTCGCCCGAATCTCAGATAGTGGTAGAACGGCTCTAGGCCTGCCGCGGCGACATCGGCGTTACATTCAAGATACTTTTTCGGATCGAAGCCGGGCCTTGGGAACCGTCCTTCCTTCCAGCCATAATTTACGTAATGGCTGACGGGGTCAATACCGGAGCGTGCCACATCGGCGTTCGATGACCGATAGTAGGGACTGTCAAATTCAACTCGGACCACGCGCGATATGGAATCGTCCGGGCGATGGACGTCTTGCTGCATCATTCTCCAAGAAGGCTCGGTCGCGATGACGGTCGTCGTAATAGCTCGGTGCGGGGTGCCGTTTTCAGGGGAAGCCGCGGCCGGAACACTCCCAAGATGATTCTTCGCCCATAGCGCCAATAACCTCCGTTGCATGGCGCGCTATCATCGGCACTTCGGGCTCGAGCGGGACCCTTTTCTGGACACCGCGGATCCGTTTTTTTATTGCGAACTCGGCGCATTGGCGAAAGCCCGAACGCGGCTCACCGCTTCGGTCGATGCCTCGCGCGGCATGACGGTCGTGCTGGGCGAACCGGGCACCGGGAAGACGAGCCTCTGTGCGGCACTCGAACAAGAACTGCTCTCCGACGACGCGATCGTCCTGGGAAAGATCCTCGATCCCACCTTCGCCAGCGACACCGAGTTTTTGGTGGCGGTCGGCAAGGTCTTCGGGCTCGCGCTTCCTCCGCGTTCCAGCGCGGCGCTCAAGAACGCGCTGAAGAACTTTCTCTTTGAATCGGCGATCCTCGAGAAGCGGACACTGGTCCTCATTATCGATGAAGCCCAGAACCTGAGCGATGCGAATCTCGAGGCGTTACGCATGTTGCTCAATTTCCAAGTCCCGGCGAAAAAGCTCCTCAATATTCTGCTCTTCGGCCAAAGCGAACTCGCCCTGCGCATCGAGGCGCGCGGGAATCTCGCCGACCGAGTGGACGGCTGGTTGCGGCTCGATCGCCTCGATGATGGAATGGCTTCGGCGCTGCTCGACTACCGGCTGACCCGCGCCGGGTTGCCGCCCGGCCGAGCGATCTTCTCCCCCGAAGCACGTGAAGTGCTCATCCGCGCCGCCGCCGGGCTTCCGCGCCGTCTTACGATGCTCGCCCACCTCGCCATGGAAGAGGCGGCGGATCGGAGCGCCCCGCTCGTTCTCGAAGATCACGTTCGCAGTGCGCTTTTCGCTCGGGGCATCGAGATGCCGACGACGCCTCCCGCACCTGCAGCCGCGCACCGCTCTTCGCCGCATGAATCGTTCTTCGCGCGGCTCTTTCGGCGATTCGCCACGAAGTAGCCGACGATGGCGAAGCGCCCCGACTTCGAAGCGAGCGCCGATATGCGGCTGCTCGAACTCCAGCGTCAGGCCGCCGGGGCGCCCATCCGCGAGACTCGGTGGGAGCCGAGCTCCGCGGATCTCGACGACCTCGAAGATGCGCCACGGGTCGACGACGCGCCGATCGCCCCGTCGACTGGGGCGATCCTCCATCTCGCGCTCGCGGCCGGGCCGGAGCGCGGGCTCATTCCCGGCGCCCTGGTCAGCGTCACGCTGGCGCTCACCAACGACGGCGGACTCGCGGCCGAGGATATTCGGCTCTCGCTTCCGCTCCCGGCTGCCTCGCGCTATCGGTCGGGAACGCTCCAACGCGACGGTCGCCCGCTCGACGACGAGCGCGCCGACGAACTCCTCGGCGAGGGCCTGAGCATCGGGACGCTCGCCCCCGGAGAGCGCTGCACGATCTCCTATCGCATCGAAGTCGGCGCCGGCGTGACGCCGCTCCTCCTCCTTCCGCACGCGCGCTCGCGGAACGCTGCGGTGATCGGCGCACGGCCGCTGAGGCTTGCCCGCGGCAGCAGCGGGACGGCATTCACCGCCGCAGTTCGGAGCGAGCTCGCCGACACGAACCCGGTGCCCGCCGAGCGGGTCGAGGAGCTACCGATCTACGAACTCGACGAGGAAGAGCAACTCGAATACGAAGCGACCGCAGCCGCGCTGTCGAGCGCTGCGCCCCCGGTCGCCAAGCCTGCGGAACGAGAGCTCCCCGAAGCGAGTGCGCCCACGCCCTCCGCACCCGAACCGACGCCTGCGCCTGCCCCTGCGCCTGCGCCTATGCCTACGCCTGCGCGGGCCCTACCCTCGTCCCCATCTTTGCATCGCCGCCTCGATCGGCCATCCGTTGCGTTCTTCGAGCGCTCCTTTGCAGCGGGTCGGGGCGCGACGCTCGTCACGCACGCGCTCTTCGCATCGTCGCTGGCCTGCGTCGACGGGGAGTCATCTCCGCTGCTCGCCCACTTCGATCGCCAGGCGGCGCTGCTCCATCGCATTACGCTGCATGCAAAGCTTGGCCGCGCCGAGAAGCTCGCGGCCTACGCAGGCGAGTCGTTCGAACCAACGATTGCCGTCGATCTGCCGCCACCGGCACCGGCAAAAGACGAAGTGGTGCTGACGCTCGAAGTCACCGGTGAAGTTCGCGAACGCGTTGCCGCTGCCATCGGCGGCGACCGCCCGTGGGATTTCCATCGCGCCCGCCGGATCGAACTCGCGCTCATGGCCGACGCGATCGTCAGTGCATCGCCGAACGAGCGCGAATCGAGCCTCGATCGTGAAGCACTCGCCGAGTATCGATCGCTCTGGCAGGCAGCGCTGCAAAGGCTTTTCGTGCGCGCACGTCTGGAACCGAGTATCGCCGTCGTTCAGAGCAGCGATGCGACGCTCGATACGGCGGCACGTCGAGTGATCGATCGGATGAAACGCAGCTAAGCCGCCCGCGCGGCCGCCTCTTCTACTGCTGAGAATCGAGCCCGGCGCGGCGCGGCGGGATCGTGTTCGCACCTATCGACCGCGCGTAGGCCTTAAATTTCACGAAGGTCTTCAACCGTTCGCCGAGCTCTTCGTGGTAAGCGCTCAAACGAACGATCTGTCGTTCGCGGATGGCATGAATGCGTTCGAGCCGCTCGCGCACCAAGGTATCGAATGCATCGTCCCGATCGAGATCCTCGCGCTCGAGTTCCTTTTCCAACGAATGGGTAATGCGGCGCGCGGCCCCGATCGCCGCATCGAGTCGCTCCCAGTCGTGCTCCTGCAGCGCCGCTTCGAGATCCGCGCACGAACGTTCGAGCGCACCGATCTCGGCGAGTGCCGCCGAGCGCGCCAAGCTATCCGACGGCGGCAAAGCCGCTGCTCGTACGAGAAGTGCCCTCGTCATCATCCGAACGCTGCATCGCCTTCCATTGCGACACGGCCTCGGCCCAGGTCTTGCGATAATCGACGAAATCCGGGAGCAAGCGTTCGACGCGGCCGACATCTTTTTGCATGTTGGCCATCACCAATTCATGGTGCCAAAATTCATAGACGCGGAAAAGATTCACCGAGAGCTCCCCGCCGATCTCCATATCGAGGGCTCCCATCAGCACTGCAAGCGCGCGTTGTGCGCGAAGAAGCGCGCGATGGATTCCTTCGATATCGCCGACGTCAGCATGCATTTTTTCAATCGCTTGCTGCGCGGCCACGACCAAGATATCGAAGACGCGAACGATGAGGTCTTCTTTCGAAGCCGTCAAGATCGCCGTTTCGACGTATTTGTCGTTTGCCGAACGCGTCACGTGGTTGCTGTATCCCTAGCTTCCCGAACTCGAGCCGTTAAAGAAGCCCGAAAGTTGCGACTGGAGCGACTGGTATTGCGCGAGCGTCGCTTCGGTCTGCACGAACTCTTGACGAAGCGTATTCGCCTGCTGATTGGCGTTGTCTTGAATCTGCGCCACCTGCGACTGCAGCTGCGTGATCTGATTGGTATTCTGATTTTGGAAGGTCTGCAAGAGCGAAACGGAGGGCACCGTCCCGACGATGCCGTTATTTAGCAGCGTCGGCAGCCCGGTGGCATAGGTGAGGTACGAACCGAGCTGATTGGTGAGCCCCTGCGCGCCGTTGAGGAGATCCTGGACCGCATTGGGATTCGCGGCTAACGCGGCATCGAATTGCGTGACGTTCAGCGGCTGCAACGTCCCGTCGGTCCCTTGGAAGGTCGTCGTATTGACCGCCTGTTGGCCGGATGATCCCGGTTGTGTCGCCTGACTGTTATACGAGAGCTGCGAGAACGAGCTGCTGGTCTGTAGCCCGATCTGCGAGAGCGCATTATAGCCGCCGAAGGCGCCGCTTCCTAGGAAGCCGCTCACGATATTCGTCAATTGGTTCTTCAGATTCGTCACGCTGTCGACGCCGAAGAGTACGCCGCCGCCGACGGCAGGCGCAACCTGTCCCGGCAACGCGCTTCCCTGCGCGGCCTGCAACACGATCGGAGCTTGCGTCGCACTATTGATTTCGGTGACCGCCGAATTATATGCCGAGACGAAGGTGTTGATCGCATTGACGAGTTGTGAATTATCTTGCGCGACCGTCACGGTAAACGGAGACGTGGTATTTCCCGTGAGTTGTAGGGAGACTCCCGGAATCGCCGTCGTCACTGTGTTGCTGTTGCTGTAGTACGTCGTCGAGCCGCCCGAGGGGTTCGCAACGACCACCTGCGACTGTTGACCGACCGTCGTCGTCGCTCCCGCCGCCGATGTAAGGCCGACCGCCGTCAGGAAATTGCTCGTATCGCCGGAGGAGCCGACGACGATCGATTGCGCCCCGCTGCTCTTATTCGTCAACGAAATCGCACCGGTCTGCGCGTTGTAGGTCGCGACGACGCCGGCATTACTGGCGTTGATCTTTGCGAGCACCGAGGCGAGATTATCGCCGGAGGCCGAGACGCTGATCGAAACGCCGTTAATCGTGAAGTTTCCGCTCGTCACCGGAGTGACGAAACCGGCATTCGTGCCGGTGGAATCGAACGAGACCGCCTGGTTGATGCCGCCGACGCCCGCCGTACCGGTAACGCCGGTTGTCGGACCCGTATTGTTAATCTGCGCTCCCGAAAGCCGCAGCACGTCGAGCAGATTCCCTTGGTCGTTCGCGCTCCCGAGCGTGATCGGTTTGCTGCCGCTGAGCACGACCGCTCCCGCTGCATTGAGCGTCGCCGTAAACGACGGATCGTACGCCTGCACCGCGGTTTGAATGTTTGCCAAAATCGTATTGAGCGACTGCGTGTTGACGTCGTAGCTGACCGAGACGCCGTCGATCGTTACCGATCCGGTCGTGCCGCTACCGTTGCTCGGCGTAACCGCCGCATAGGAATCGGCGAGCGGGACGGTGTTCGAAGCCTGGTTGGCGTAGATTCCCGCAGTCGCCGGGAGAAGGTCGGTAATGTTATGTCCGGCTGCCGTATTGCTGAGGATCGAGGTCGGAGTCGCGGTCTGCACCGAATCGATCGTATAAACCCCCGGGACCGCATTCCCCCCGGCGATACCGGTCGCGACGATCGCGGCGAGGTTCGTGCTGGTCGCCGAAACCGCATCGTAGATATTCGGCTGCGAGATCGCGCCGAGCGCACTCTGCACCGAGGAGAGCAGATTGTTGATCTTGATCAGTTCGAGATTGGCGGCGTTGAGCGTCGCGATCTGCTGGTTGATCTGCGTCGTCGGCGCCAGCGTCAGCGCGGTCAATTTCTGAATGATCGAATTGTAATCGATACCCGACACGATGCCGGGGAAAGAGATCGGGGGAACGTTCGTCCCGGGGATCTGGCTGCTGGACATGGATTCCTTTCCTAACTGCGCCCATGCGGCAACGCGCTACGCGTTGCTGTCGAGCGTCACTCCTTGGTGCTGGTCGAAAAACTCGGCGATCCCAATAAGAATCTCCGGCGGGAATTGCGCGACTTCCTGATTCGTTCGCGGATCGGAGAAAACGGTCACGATTTCATTGGGATGATGCAAGACGCGGTACGAAACGTTGAGCGTCACCGGCTGGGGATTCGAGGGGGGCCCAAAGAAGCGCGCGACTGACGAAACAACTTTTCCGTCGCCGCTTACGGGTGCCGGACCGAAACCCACCGAGGGTGGAGCGCCCGAAGAATTCGGCGTACCGATCGGGCCGGGTGGGGCCGGCGGAACGCTCGCTACGGTTGGGGTCGCTCCTTCGAGCGGAGCGCCTTCGCCGGATCCTTGAGCCGGAAGGCCGCTCGCCCCGGAGACGCCGACGCTACCGGCGGCGATCGGTGGCGGCGCAACTGCCGCTGCAGACGTGACATCCATGTGAAATCCCCCTTGAGTGCTCTCTCTCTATCATCGGCGCCGCACGAAGGGCAGTTTAGCCCGCCGCGACGCGGCTCCGGGCCCGGTCGCCGGCGAGCTGATAGGCGGTGACGCAGGCGATAAAAGCGGAGGTCTGGTCGAAGGCGACCCGGACGTGCGAACGGAGACTCTCGCGCTCGGCGGGCGAGCGCTCCCAGGCGCGCGCGAGCCCGGCTTCGATTGCGGCATGCTCCCCGGGGTCGACGACTTCGGCGAGCGGCCCGAAGAGCTCGCGACCGTACCCGGCGGCGGAGAGCAACGGGAAGGCGCCGGTCGCCGCCGCGGCGACGACCTGATGCGCTCCCCGGCCCGTCCACGAGCAATCCGCGACGACGCGCGCGCGGGCACGCAGCCAGGCGCGGTTGCCGAGGTTCAGGTGCCTCTGCGGAATCCAGAGCGCCCGAACGCCGATTACCTCGATCAGGCCTTGGAACCACTGATGGTCGAGGACCGGGCCGGTAAAGACCACGGGAATATCGAGCTTCTTCGCCGCGAGGGCAAGGGCGATCTGGTTCGAGCGCGCTTCGACCGGGAGATCGCAGAGGACGAACTCCCCCTCTCCCGCGAGAACTCCGGCATCTTCGCAGCGTGGCGCACCCTCGGCGAGCGCGGGAACGACGATCGTGCTCCCCGACCACCCGAAACGGCTCCTCAGCAGCTCCTCTTCCGCCGCGCAGGAGAGCAGCGCTACGTCGCAGCGGCCGAGCAGCGCTCGCACGGCGAGCTCCGCGGCGGGGCGCGGATCGAACTCTCGCTCCGGGGCGGCGTTCTCGATCGAGAGCGCGCGCGCCCCAAGCGCGGCGAGATAGAGATCGAGCATCCCCGCGTCGTTCACGTTCCCATAGACCGCCTTCGTCGCCTTCGGCCCGAGGAAGCTCTCGCCGCGAGGATCGTCGACGGAGAGCGAGGCAACCAACGGCATCGCCGGTAGCCCTTCGAGCAGGGCAAGTGCGGCGGGGGCGACCTCGCTGCCCCACGCATGCACGAGATCGTACGACGAGAGATCGACACGCACACCGACCGGAAAGACGACGACTTCGAAACCCTCGCGCTCGAGCCGCCGCGCGAGTACCTGCATCGCCGAGATATCCGCATCGGGGTTCGCAAGCGCATCCTCGCGAACGAGCATCGCGATGCGCCCCGAAGAACCGCCCTGCGCTGCCGGTTCGTGCAAAACGCTCGGACGGGCGGCAACGGCATCGCCGACGATGACCGTGCCGAGCGTACTAGCCGTCGGGCCGTCGTCGGGATCGAACGAGACGGTGATCGCAGGCGGTAGCGAGAGGACGACCGGCACCGCGATATCGCCGCTATCCCCGCCATCGCGAAGCACCCGCACGCGTGCCGCGGGGAGCTCGCCGGAGCGGTTTGCAATCGCAACATCGTACAGACGCTGGGGATCGAGTTGCGTCGGCGCGATATCGAGCCAGCGCGACGCAAATGCGATTGCATCACCGTCGCCCAGATCGAGAGCGACCTCTGCCCCGGCGCGCTCAAACGAAAGCGCTCCGACCGCACCGCGCGGATCGACGATCGCGGCACACGTGCCGGTGCGAATGTGACGCGCGGCATAGACGTAGGGTGCGAGATCTTCAAAGAGGTCGGTGTAGTTGACAACCCCGAGCAGACGCGATTCTCGTGCGTGCAGAATATCGCTACGCCGCCCGGGCTGAAAAATCTCCAAACTCTCCTCGCGCGCCCTCCGATTGAGAAACTGGACGCGCAGCCAAGGAAAGATCGCGCGTTCGACGCCCTCGGCACACCGTTCGTCGAGCGCGCGAAAATCGAGTGGCCAGAGGAGGACACTGCTCTCTCGCTCCAGCAGCCCGGCGACATCCACCTCGCAGCCGAACGCGATCGACCAGCGGTCGCCACGGTAAAAACCAAGGTCGATCGCGCAGCGTTGCGTAAGCGACCAGCCCGGTTCGAGCCGCGCAAAGGCCAACATCGAGGAATCGATGCTCGCGAGAGCCTCGGGCCGAGGAGCGAGCGCGAAGCGTCGGTGCCGATCGTGAAACCTCACGGTTGCTCCTTTTCAATCATCCGACGGAGCGCACTCGGGCTCAGGTTCGGAAGTTCGGTAATGCGAACGGTGCGTTCGACTACATCGAGTTCGTCATCGGCGTCGACAACTTCGATATCGGCACAGAGATCCGATGAGAGGTCCACCGATGCAAGAAGCCGTTCGATTCGGCGCCCGATCGTCGCCGCATCGCATCCCTCTCCCAAACGCAACGTTAGCAGCACCGTGTCCTCGGCGCGAAACGCTCGTAGATAGCGGCGCACGAACCGCCCGATGGGTTCCCACGCCGTCTCACCCGCGGCGACGTCGGCGAGAAATCGCACGCTTGCCGCCGTGGGCGTACCCACATCGTCGGTGCGAGTCGCGCTCTCGGAGATTGCAGGCGAGCGTAACGCGGCAAAATGGCGGCCGCGATCGAAACCGTTGAAGTAACCGGGGCGCGGGTCGTATCCCTGCTCGGGATATGCCGACGGATAGCCCCATTTCGCGGCGAAGTAGGCCCAATTCGTACGCATCGTCGCGGCGTAATCGACGTTGTTTGCCACGAAACTTCGGCTGCCGAAGTGATGGATAAAAGCATCCTCGCAAACGAAAATCTTGTAACCTGCAGCGCGCGCGCGCATGCAGAAATCGTCATCTTCAAAATTACCGACGCCGAATCGTTCGTCGAAGCCGCCGATCTCGTCAACGAGCATTTTCGGCACGCAGAGACAGAACCCGACCGCCCGATCTGTATAATAGCCGCGCCCGGTTAATCGGCGGGCCCGCTCGAGGGCGAATGCCAGCATCGCTGCCTCGTCATCGTACCGTGCGTTGGGGATCTGCTGGTGCCCCGAGACGCTGTTGCTCCGCGGCGCCGTTATTCCAACGGAACGCATGCTCCGGAAGGGCCGCAGCAACGCTTCGAGCCAGCCGTCGGCGACCAGCACATCGTTATTGAGGATAACGATAAAGTCGCCTTTCGCAGCGGCGATGCCGATGTTGTTTCCGGCACCGAAGCCGAGGTTCTTTTCGTTATAGATGACGCGCACGTGCGGGTCGTCGATCGACCGGAGATAGGCGAGCGTTTCGGCGCCCGAGCCGTTGTCGACGATGATAATTTCAAATGGTTCTCGCGTACGCGCGAGCAGCGATCGCACGGCGAGTTTCGTGTATTCGGGGGCGTTCCAACTCAGAGTAACGATCGAGACCAACCCCGGTGGCGGCGCCTCGCCGACCGCGAGCCGGCTCTTGAGAAACTCGTCGTCGCGGCCGAGCAGGGAGGCGATGCTGCGTTGATAGGTACGTTCGAAGAGATCGTCGCGCGCGGGCTCGGGGTATTCGGTCAGAACGGGTTCATCCATACCGACGACGCCGAGGCCGAGTTCGAGTGCGCGCACGCAGAGGTCGGCCAGCGAACCCGCGATGCTCGGAAAGGGAGCGAGCCGATAATGTTGCGGCAGGCGCCAGAGCGCCAGCAGCAGCAGGCGCGCATCCCCGCACGCCGGCGAGGCATCGAAGCCCAGCATCGACTCCGGCGCCCCGGTCGCCGCGAGCGCGTCGTAGCGGATCTCCAGGCGCCGCGAAAGATGCTCGAACCAAAGAGGGGCGAGGATGACGCGCGCGTCGACGAAGAGTGCATAGCGGTTGCCGCGCAGTTCCATCGCCGCTCGCGCCGCGGCTACATCCTCTGAGGAGACCCACGCGATCGAAGTGACTTGTACCGGGGCGGAGCGAATATCGCGTTCGATCCGCGCGCGATGCTCCTGCGAAAGCTCACCATGGACGACGACGTGTATCGACGGCATCGGCAAGAGCTGCGCCGAGACCACCGCGTTCGGCATGACGACGCTGCGCTTGACGAGGCCGCGTTCGTAGCCCCAAAGGCCCGCGTCGATCTGCGGAAAATCTCGCCACCTTTGCTCTAAGCGTGCGATATTCGGCATGACGCGACGAAAGCGTTGCGAACCGGACTGCGACTCGTAATGATAGAGCACGGCTTTGGGTTCGTAGACGATTCGTAGGCCGGCATGCCGAATCTTCAAACAATAATCGACATCTTCGTAGCCGTTCCAAAAGCCTTCGTCAAGCCCGCCGAGCCGAATGTAGAGTTCGCGCGGCGTTGCAAGGCACGCTCCCGTAACCGCCTGGACGTCGCGCCGCTTCATAACCGTCGGTTCCTCGCTCGGTCCGAGGAAACCGAAATGCGTCGGTGCTATCGTGTTTGCACCGACGAGGACTTCGTTAAAGATCACCCCGGCGTGCTGGACCAAACCGTCGCCGAAAAGTAGCCGCGCGCCGACCGCGCCCACATCATCGCTCTCGAGCTGCGCGAGCATCGCTTCGAGCCAACCGGGCAACGCTTTCGTATCGTTATTGAGGAGGATGAGAAAGCGGCCCGATGCGACCGCCGCGCCTTGATTGTTCGCCACGGCGAAGCCGAGGTTCCGTTCGTTCACGATCGTCTTCACCCACGGGAACTCGGCAAGCACCGTCGCGGTATCGTCGTTCGAACCGTTATCGACGACGATGACCTCGCCCATCTCTTCGCGCGGCAAAGTTTCGGCGAGTGCCTGCAAACAGACGCGCGTGAGCGCGGCCTTATTGAAGACGGGGATAACGATCGAATAGAGCAACGTCGGCGCTATCGAACGAGCGCGGCGTCGGCGATACGGCGCGCGTCCTCAAAACGCTCCTGCCGGAGATAGAGCATCGAGAGTTCGACCGCGATGCGCTGCGGGTCGAGGCGAAGTGCCGCCAGGAGCATCTGCTCGCTCTCGGTATCCCGAGCGACTTGTTGCAGCAGAGTCGCACGCAATATGACGGCTTCGATGTTCTGCGGCGTCTGCGCCAGCACGGACTCGGTTGCGGCGATCGCCTCGCCGAACTCCCCGCGGCCACGCGCGTCGAGGGCTAACAGCATCTGGGCGCGTAGGTAGTGCTCGCCGCTCCGAGCGGGAATTTTTCGCGCCCACGCTCGCGCGCTCTCCGCATCGCCCATCGCCGAACATGCTAGCGCGGCGCTCAGTAAGAGCGGAGCATCGGCAGCGTCGCACTCCAATCCACGCTCGGCGATCGCGCGCGATTCCGAGAAGCGCCCCTGGGCGAGGAGGCGATTCGCGCGTCGACGGAAATCGGCGAGTTCGAGCGGTTCCGTTGCTTCTTCGGCGGCGTAGAGTCGTTCCACCTCGGCAAGATCGCCGCGAGCGCGAAAGATCGCCTCGAGCGGATCGAGCGCGAGCGCCGCCCCCGGCATACGTTCGGCCGCATTGCGTAAAAATTGCTCCTGCTCCGGCCAACCATTCCGTTCGCAGGCCGCAGCGCCGGCCATGAGCACCGGAAACTGCGCGGTCGGCGATATCTGCGGGATCGCCGCGCGGATTGCATCGAGCGCTTCGCGGTCGCGGTGGGCGCGCAGGAGAAAGTTGACGTAATCGACCGCACTCTGGTCCGACGGCAAATCGCGAAATGCCGCTGCGAACGTCACCGCCGCTTCGTCGATTCGTTTCAGACGTTCGTACGCGCGCGCGATGTTCAGACGCAACGGCAAGGCCGATGGGCGATTTTTCAAGCCTTTTTCGAACCACTCGACGGCCGCTTCATCGTTCCCTTCGGCGACGTAGGTCGCGCCGATCTCGCTATAGGCCTTCCATTTCGAGACTTCGTCGTCGACGACGAACTGCAAATGATTGTAATCGCCGTCGGCGATCGCAGCCTGGAATGCTTCGCGGGCGTCGGCGAGCCGCTTCTGTGCGACGAGCGCCTTTCCAAGAGCGAAGTGACCGTTCGCGTAGTGCGGTGAAAATTTCAAGCAGAGTCGCGCCGCCTCTTCGCCCTTCACCGGGTCGTTCATCTTTTCCGTATAGACGTCGGCGAGAGCGGATAATCCGTTTGAAAAGAACCCGCGCGGCTGCTCTTGATTGACCTCGATCATCTTCTCAAGCGCGCTACGCGCCGTCTCGTAATCGCCGATGAGAAAAGCGGTCGTTCCGAGGTTGAACCAATGGAACGCTTCTTCGGGCTCGCGCTCGACTGCAGCTTTGACGATTGCAAGGTTGCGCGCGCCCTTGTCGCGCTCGGTGACGATCTCTTTGAGGTAACCGCTGTGTTTGATCGCGATCGGCGAAGCCGATGCCTTCAGCCCTAACTGCGATTGGTCGAGGGTGATAAATTCATGAATGAGGCCGCGGTAGCGGATGCGTGGGTGATTCGGGAAGATGCGAATGAGTAGGTGCGACATCTGCCCGGTCCCTTGATAGTCGTTTGACTCATTATAACAGCGCACCCAGATCCCGGTATCGAAGGCGGGGACGTTTTTGAGTTGCGCGAGCAGCGACTCGCTGCCGGGAAGATACTCTTCATCGGCATCGAGCATGAATATCCAGCGGTAGGACGCCATCGCGATCGCTTCGTTGCGCGCCCAAGCAAAATCGTTGCGCCATTCGCGCAGCTCGATCTTCGCACCGAACTCGCGTGCGATCTCGACGGTACGATCGGTCGAACCCGTATCGACGACGCAAATTTCGTCGACGTAGGGAGCGATGCTCTCGAGACATTTCGCGAGGAATCGCTCCTCGTTCTTCACGATCATGCAGAGACTCAAACCGGCGGGAAGTTGCGGCGCATCGGCGGGCGGGCGCGGCAAAGCGATCGTCTGAGCGATCGTTGCGGGTGGCGTCGGCGGCGGCGAGACGCTCGGCGGCGCTACCGCCTGTTTTTTTGATTTTATCCGAACCGGCATGCTCTCTTCTTCTTCGGCATCTCGAACCGGAGCTCTTACTCAATAGGTCGATACGCACAAAAAATCGGGGCCCGCGTGCGCGAGCCCCGATCCCAGGTTGGTTACCCGAGGATTCCGCCTTAGCGGAAGAGTCCGAGAACCGACTGAGCGTTCGTGTTGGATTGCGCCAACACCGAGGTGCCGACCTGTACCAGCACTTGCAGCTTCGTGAACTGCGTCGTTGCCTGACCGACGTTGAGGTCGCGGATCGACGATTCCGAGGCCTGCAAGTTGACGGCCGCGATGTTGGCGTTGGTCGAATCTTCGTTGAGACGGACAACGACTGCACCGAGGAGTGCCTGCTGGTTGAGAATCGTGTTCAGCGCCTGGTCGATCTGACCGATCGCGTCTTCCGAACCGATCGACGGGTTGTTCGCCGCCGAGAGCGCCAGGTTGATGTTCGAGATGCGCAGCGTCTGCGTATTCGTCGCCTGGATGCCGATTTGGATGACGTCGCCCTCGTTCGCTCCCGATTGGAAGTTGAACGCGGGGTTGTTCGGGTTGGTCAGCGCAGCGACGTTTTGCGTCACTTTGACGTACGAGGTCACGCCGACATCGAGCGAGCTGATCGACCCGATGGTGACGTTGACGTTGTCGAACGCGCCGGCGATGCCCGTGGCACCGTAGAGCGTGCTCGAGACGCAGACCTGCCCCGTTGCGCTGGCAACGAAGGTTTCCTGAACGGCGATCGAGACGCCGGTGTTGACCACCTGGAGTTCGATCGTGCCGTCGAGCGTCGAGCCGGCCGCACCCGAGAGACCGGCCGCGGGGCCGGCTGCCGTGGTGAAGAAGTTCGCGCTGCTGGCGACCGCCGAAGCGGCGAGGAAGCCGTAGTTGAAGCCCGAGACTTGGAGCGCTCCATTGGTGGAGAGCGCCGAGTTCGAGGTGACATTCAACGCAGCTTGCACCTGCGGCTGGAAGCCGGCGTGGCTACCGTCGAGGAGCGGCTGACCGTTGAAGTTGACGCTCTGCGAGATGCTGTTGACTTCGAGCAGCAACTGGCTCACTTCAGCCTGAAGGTTGACGCGATCCTGATTGCTGTTGAGGGAGGACGAAGCCTCGACCGCGAGGCTGCGGATACGCTGCAGAATGTCGGTCGTCGTCGAAAGCGCACCGAGCGCGACTTGCGCCGCGTTGTTCGCGTTCTGGACGTTCTGAACGGCGGTATTGAAGCCATCGACCTGCGTTTGCAGGTTCGTTGCGATGGCGAGACCGGACGGATCGTCCGCCGCGGAGTTGATGCGCAAACCAGAAGAGAGCTGAGTAACAATGTTCTTCAGCGCGCTCTGGTTATTATTGAGGTTGAACTGAACGCTATTGGCCAACAGGTTGTTGGCGATGCTCAGACCTTGAGCCATTTGATTTCCTCCTTGATTGTTGCGCGCGGAGCGCACAGGTAGAGACTAGTCATCTGCGAGGAAGCGTCCTGCTCCCTCCCCTAGGATATCGGAAGGCGGCGGCCCCGACTTTAGGCCCCCCCCCCGTAATTTAGCGTTTTTTTACCGGAATATGGGGGCGGAGCGCGGCGACCCCGGTCCTGCCGGCGGCGGGCGGCTCCCCTGGAGCGGCCGCTTCGGCGGCGGCGCGCTGGTTGCTCCGTTGGATCTCCTCGTAGACCTCCGAGCGGTGGACGGGGATATCGCGCGGAGCGTCGATGCCGATCTTGACCTGGTCGTGATCGAGCGAGACGACCACCAAACGAATATCATCGCCGATCATGATCGACTGATTCGCTTTCCTGCTGAGCACAAGCATCGGGCTGCCCTCCGTGGCTGCTGCAAGCCGCAGATGGGCTCGCTTCGCGGAGGAATTTCGCGGGCAGGGGAGTCCCCCCCTGCGCTCTGGAGCGGCTAGGCGCCGTGAGGGGCGGTCGGCGCGGCGGCGTTCGCCTTCCTCGGCAACGGCATCCGGACCGGGTAGGAACTTCCGTCGAGCGGCACTTGGCGACCGCGGTGATTATTGAGATTGAGCAATATCGGCGCGAAGAGGTTCATCGAGATCTCCTCGGCGTTCTGCGAGACGATGACCACGCAGAGCGTCGCGAAATCGGTCGGCTCGGCGATCGCCAGCGACGCGATAGCGTAGGCGGGAATGCGCGGAGCGTAGTCGTCGAAGAGCGCATACGGATCGGCGGTGGGAATCGCGACGTTGAGATCGTCGAGGCTCTGAAGCCAGACGAAATTCGGTTGCGTATCGAGCGTGAGAGCGACCCAGCGATGGAGGTTGGGGAAACCAGGCAACCCCCAGGTGAATTCGAAGACGTCGCTCGGCGAAAACGTGAACGTTCCGAAACGCGGGAAATCCATCGTCGTGCTCTCCGGTATGCTTTGCACCGAGATATCATTCATCGTTAACACCGTAAAGCCTCTCTAAAGCCCCTTATGAGATGTAGTCGAAGAGGCTCTTCTGCTCTAATTGAGCGGTCGTACTATATGCCGCCTGCAGCGCGGTCTGCGTGAGAGAGAACTGCGACGTCACTTTAGCAATATCGGTATCCTCGATATTCGACTGTACCTGGGTATCGTTAAGAACTTGTGCATTCACGGAGCTCCCGGCGGCTTGAATCGATTGGATATTCGCCCCGAGAAACGCGCGTGCGTTCGATACTCCCTGAATCACCCGGTCGATGTTGCCGAGTTGCGTGCTGAGCTGTTGCACCGTATTCGCCTGCGTTTGCAGGTTGAACACCGAGGTGAAGTTCGCCGCGGTCGTCGTTCCCGCGCTCGGCACGTTGTTGACCTGAAAAGCGCCGGCAACATCGCTAAGAATTAATCGCTCTGCACCCTGTTGCGGAATCGTCCCAGGAATAAATTGCGCGGTAACTCCCGTTCCCGATCCATCGATCGCCGCGACGACCGCACCGATCGTAGCGGTCGAGGCGAAGGTCAGCGTCACGCCCGAGGGCACCGAAGCGTTGGAGATGTTGATCGAGATCTGACCGCTGCCGTCAGGCGCGATCGAGGTGAGAAAGCCGGCCGCGTTGAGTTGCGTCCCGAGCGTAATGTAATAACCGCCCTGATTGACCGCAACGCTGCTTTCGTCGACGACCGTCGAACTCGTGAGTGCGAGTTGCAGATTCTTCATCACCTGGAAGACATCGGGCGAGCCGTCGGGGGAGTTATAATTAAATGCCTGCTGAAACGTCACCGACGAATCGATGATCTGCCCGTTGGGCAGCCGTTGCGTCTGCGACTGAAGATTGCCGCTAAACGTAATGCCGTTGGGGGCCGTCCCGACCGCTTGCACCAGCGTACCCGCCGGGTTCGCCGTTCCGGCAAAGACGTACTGGCCGGCGAATTGGGTATTTGCCAGGCCGACGCTCTCCTGAAAGAGTTGATTGACCTGGGTCGCGATCGCCTGGCGCTGCGAAGCGGTCACGGTGTCGCTCGCCCCCTGAATAGCCAGCGAACGGACCTGCTGCAAGACGCTCGTCAGCGAGCCCAAGGCGCCGTCGACGGTCGTGAGCTGATTCGAGAGATTCGTCAGGTTCGATGAGGTTTGCGTTCCCAGCGCACCATCGGTACGGATCGCGAGATCTTCTGCGATCAACGACGGATTATCGGAGGGCTGGTTGAGCGACTTGCCGGTCGAGAGCTGCTGCCCTTCGATCGCCTGTTGCACGACGAGGTTGTCGATGGCGTTGGTCTGCTGTTCGTAGAGTGACGATGTGGCGATGCGCATGTTCGAACTCCCTATCCTTAGGACCCGACTCCGAGATTGTTAATGAGCGTTTGCATCATTTGGTTGATGACGTTGATCGTTCGCGCGGCGGCGGAGTAGGCATTCTGATACTGAACGAGATTCTGCGTCTCTTCGTTGATGTTGATGCCGCTGATGCTCTGTCGAACTTGGTTGATGTTGTTCGCCAGCGTCGTTTGCGTCTGGTTCCCCGAAATCGCGGCCTGGCCATCGAGCCCGACCCGCGTGACGAAGTTGCCGTAAAACTGGCCGAGCGTCTGCGTCTGCGCGCTCTGTACCGAATAGCCGACGGCATGCGCGAGACTCGGTGTAAAGGTCACCGATTCGATCCCCGTCGTCGGGTTAACCGAGATCGCCGAGACCACGACGTTCTCTTGCGGTGCGCCGCCGCCGGAGGTTGCGTCGATCGTCAGCACCTGGCCGACCGAGATATTATTGACGCCGGAGGGCAACGCTACCGTCGTCGGCGATCCCGCCGTCGCCGCCGTCGCCGAGGTGGTCAAGAGCGCCGGGACGCCGACATTCGCCGAAAAGACGGAGAGCAGTGCGTTCGCACCGGAGTTGTCTTGCGCACCGAAAGCATTGCCGGCGTTCTGCGCGACGCCGTCGATAGCGCCGGCGCCTAAGACGCCGAGCAGATACTGATTGGCCGGCGTCGTGCCGGGAACGGCATCGAGAGAGTCGGAGATCGTGAATCCCGGCTGTTGCGGAGCCCCGCCTTGAGCCGCCCGGCTCGCGGGATCGACGTTGGTCGGGTCTTGAGCGAAGATAATGCGCTGCGAATTGGGATCGAACGACGCGGTAACGCCGAGGTGCGCGCTATTAAAGTGGGTGACGAAGGCGTTCACGCTGCCGTCGGTCGTGCCGGTGTTGTAGTTGAAGGTCTGCGGAATCCCGTTGATCGTCACGGTTAACGTCCCGACCAGCGGCGCGGTCGGCGGATTCGCCAGCGATGCATAGTTCGTCAGCGGCGCCGATGTGTCGATGCTATTATTCCCGGAGTTCATCGGAATCACGAGGCTGCCCGCAGCGGTCGATGCAAAGGCGATCGGCAGCTGCGCCGGATCGGTTATGCCGGCTTTGATATTCCCCGCCGAGATCGGGAGATTCCCGACGATCGGCTGGAAGAGTGCGGCGCCGGGCTGCCCGTTTTGGTCGTACGCGGATTGCGTAATGCGATTGACTTCATTTGCGAGCGAGCTCGCGAATTGATCGAGCTGATGTCCGTAAACGGTCAATTTATTATTGTAGAGATCTTGCAGCGCCGCGAGTTGCCCGCTTCCGAGCGGAACGCCCGGTGCGCTCGACGAGGCCGGGGGTGTGCTCTGGAAATTGATCTTGAACGTCGAGGTGCCGTTACTCGCCGTACCGACCGTCGGGGCCGCGAGGTGGTAGACCACCGTATCGTTGACGAGCGCCTGGCCGTTCACGCTGACTAAGACCGATCCGTCGGACTGAATCGAGGTCTGCGTCGAAAGATACTGCGAGAGCTGGTCGATGAGATAGTTGCGCTGATCCTTATAGGTATTCGGGCTGTCGCCGGCCGCCGTCGAAGCGCGAATCTGTCCGTTGAGCGCACCGATCTGATCGAGGATGCCGTTCGCCGTCGTTACCAACGTCGTCGCCTGCGAGAGCGCCGAGTTTTGCTGCGTGACGATCGCGCTCGATGCATTATTGAGTGCCGTCGAGAGCGCTTGCGCCTGGGCGATCACGCTTGCGCGCACCGAGGTGCTCTGCGCGCCGCTCCCCTGAGCGACGAGCTGATTGATCGCGGTCTGGAACGCCGTGTACTGCGCGCCGATCCCCGAATTCGGGTCGCCAAGGGTCGATTGCAATGCATTGAGCGTATTTTGCTCGGTGCTGTAAAAATTCTGCGACGACGATGCGCCTCGAAAGAGTTGATCGTAATTATCGGCGTGAATGCGCAGGATCTGCTGCACCAACACGCCGTCGCCGACCGTCCCCTGCGAATGTGTCGGCGAAAAAGGCGACCCTGCGATCGGCGGAGCCTCGTTGAGAATGACGACCTGGCGCGATGCGCCGGGCGTATTCACGTTCGCGATATTATTCGAGGTGACGCTTTCGGCATATTGGAAGGCATTGAGCGCGCCTCCCATCATGCTCAGATCGAAAAAGGTGCCCTGGGGAATAAAGCTCATGCTTTGCTGCTCACTAAGACGCTGTTGCTCGGCGGTGCCACGAAGCCGCGCCGACGATAGGTGCCCGGCTCGCTCGCGGCACGTTGCATCGCCAAGGTCGTCTTGACCAGGCGATCCATGCCGCCGGCGATTAGGGCTTTATTATTGTTATTGGTAATCGTCACGCCGATCGAGGTCGTCATCAATTCCGCGAGGCGCTGGTTCATCTCCCACGCCAAAGCGCGGGGTGCATAACTGCAGACCTGTCGCAACGTCATCGTACCGAAACCGCGAACCTGCATGGCTCGTCGTTCCGATGCCGCCCGCGAAAAGCTCTCGCGTGCTTCATCGAGACTCTGCTGGGCAACCGAGATTTGCTCCGCATCGAGATGAACCAACGCCTTGGAGAGCGCCTGCGCCCTCTCTCCGAGGACGCGCAGCGCCTCCGACTCCGCCCCAAGAGCCTTTGCAAAAAGTTCCCACGAATCGCTCACGGTCCGCTACTCCTCTTGACGTTGACCTTCGCTTCCTGCGATGCATCGGCGAGTACGCTCGCCTTGAGTTGCTCTTCCAACATCTTCGCGATGCCGATGCTTCCGGTTTTAGCCATCTCTTCGGCACGCTGCTGGTCGAGCATCGACTGAAATATCCGTTCGCCGTTGCTCTGCTTGCCGAAAATCGATTCGTGCGAGACGGTTTTATCCATCGCGCCCATGACGAGTTGCAAAAAGACGCCTTCGAGCTGCGTCGCCGCTTGATCGAGACGCTTCATCGCTTGCTGCTGGACGGGGCTTAACGGCGGAGTCGCCGCGGTTTTTCCGATCTCGCTCATTACTGTAAGACGACCTCCGCCTGTAACGAGCCCGCCCGACGGAGCGCTTGGACGATCGCGATCAGGTCGCGCGGCGCAACGCCGAGCGTATTGAGCGCGCGCACGACCGACGCGAGGGTCGCGGCTCCGGCGATAAACTCCAGTCGCTTGCCTTTGTTGGTCGCGGTGACCGTCGTATTACTTTGCGTTCCCGGCGATGCGGTGGTAAAGGGTTGCTGCACGACCTTATTCCGGGTCGAGATCGTAATCGTGAGGTTGCCGTGGGCGATCGCACAGGGTGCGAGTTTGATATCGCCTCCGAAGACGATCGTTCCGGTTCGTTCGTTCATCACGACCATCGCCGGCTCGTCCTGCTGCACCCCGAGATCCGAGGCATCGGCAAGAAATTGAACGACGTTCCCGGCGTAGGCTCGCGGCAGCGTCACGTGGATGGTTTCGGCGTCGAGTGCGCGAGCCGTTCCATATCCAAAGTGCCCGTTGAGCGTGTATGCGAGGTCCGCTGCGGTCTTGAAATCCGGAGTCGTTAAGACGTAATTGAAACCGCTACCGTTCCCGGTCGTAATCGGCGTCTTCATGCTGCGCGCGACGATGCCGCCGCGCGGCACCATCCCGACGGCGGTATAATTCTGCGTGACGCTATTGCCGGCGGCGGGCCCGGCGACGAATCCGCCGACCGAGATCGCTCCTTGAGCGGTCGCATAGACGAGATTGTTTGCCGCGTGCAACTCGGTGAGCACCAGGGTGCCCCCCTGCAACGTCGACGCGTCGCCCATCGCCGAAACGGTGACGTCGATCTTGTCTCCTTGGTGTGCGAACGGCGGCAACGAAGCCGTCACGATCACTGCAGCGACGTCGCGCGTACGCACCGCCTGACTGCTCACCGTCAGTCCGAAGGACTGAAGAATGTTCTGGATCGTCTGACTCGTGAAGAGCACCGAGGTCGAATCGCCGGTCCCCTGAAGGCCGACGACGACGCCGTACCCGACGAGTTGGTTGGAGGTGACGCCCTGAACGCGCGCGATGTTTTTGACGAGTACGCGCTCGAAAAACGCCGCCATCGTCGCCCGCGGCGCCGCGAGCGTTGCAACGAAAGCGATTGCCGCAACGAGTGCGGAGATTCGGCGGAGCGTCTTCATACGAACGTTCATGGCTAAAACAAGAAATCCAATATCTTGCGAATGATTCCCTTATGCCCCTCTTGGAAATTCCCCGAGAAGGTCGCCTGAACGTCGGCGATGCGCGAGCTCAACACTTGGTCGGTCGAATCGATATCTTCGGGCCGAACGTACCCGATCACGTGCAACACCTGAGCGCTGCCGTTGACCGTGAGCCCTTGGTTACCTTCGATCTGCAGCACGCCGCTCGGAAGGACGTTGGTTACGGTTGCCATCATCGCCGAGACGAAACTGTTCTGCCCGGTGTGTTGCGTCTGCGACTGAACCTGCGAGGAGCCCCCGATCGAGGTGGGGATGCGCAGGAAGGCCAGCGCGAGATTTCCGGTCGCACCGGGATAGCCAAGGCTCGCAGTCTTACTGTTATTGACGATGTTCGAACTATTGCTGGCAACGCTAAAATCGTAGACGACATAGACGAGATCGCCGATCTGCGATGCGCGATGGTCGGGTCCCAACTGCAACGGGTGTCCCGGACCCGCCGGCGCGGGTGCCGGCACGTAGAGCGAGCCGGCGAGTGCCGACGCCGGGGCGAGCGCGAGACAGAGCCCGATTACGGCGATCGTGCGTATCATGCTGTTCATCGTCCATCTCCTCCGGAGAGATCGAGTTCGACGCGGTCCGGCCCGACTACCGTGCCGGAGAGTAATTTATTGGTTTGCGGATTATAGAGCGAGACCTGATCGCCGAGCCCTCCGCTACTGCGAGCCACGACGTCTGCGACGAGCGAGACTCCATGGTCGCGGATGACGAGCACGCAACTCATGCCCGCCCGCACGATTTCGTTGACGAGCGTCTGCTCGATGGCAATCGGCTGCCCGGCGCGTACCGGAGCGATGATTTGCCGACCGACGAGCACCTTCGTACCGTTGAGCGGAAGACCGGTAAGCGGCACCATCGCCATCTTTAGATCGCTCGCCGAAAGAACGGTACCCGGCGCAAGATCGTGCGCCGCCGTCGCCGCCAGTACGTAATGCTGGATGCGGTATCCGACGAATACCGTGCGCAGAAAATGTCCGTTGAGGTCGATGGCGACCGGGACGTTGACGTACGCCGAGGTGACCAGCGGCGATCTGAGGTGCAGCGAGACTCGGCCGCGATCGACGAACTGATCGGAGAGCGCCGAGACCGGCAGATAGGCGATATTCGCGCCGTGGGGCATCCGCGCGATGGCGGAGCGAGCGAGCGTCATAATTTCCGCGGCCGGAATCCGTTGCGCGTGGGAATATGCTGCCGCTGCCGGTCGCGCATGGAGGACCGACAGTAGCAGCATACACCCAACGAGCATGGTGCGCATTTTTGTTACTGCACCAAATTATTCGCCGTCTGGAGCATCTGATCCGAGGCGGTGATCGCCTTGGAGTTGGCTTCAAACGCGCGTTGCGAAACGATCATATTGACGATCTCATTGACGACCTGGACGTTCGAGTTCTCGAGGTAGCCGCTCTGAAGCGAGCCCGCACCGTTGAGTTCGGGCTGGGTCACGACGGGCGGACCGCTCGCCGCGGTCTGCGTGTAAATATTCTGTCCGCCGATCGGCGAGAGCCCGGCGTTGTTGACGAATCGCGCCAGCGTGAGCTGCCCGAGCTGCTGCGGAATCGCGCTGCCCGGCACGAGTGCGGTCACGGTGCCGTCCTGGCCGATTTGCACCGACGTGGCGTTCGCGGGAATCGTAATCTGCGGCTGGACGAAGTAGCCATCCGCGGTCACCACGGCGCCGTTGGCGTCGACCTTAAACGAGCCGTCGCGCGTGTAGCCGGTCGTTCCGTCGGGAAGCGTGACCTGGAAGAAACCGTCGCCTTCGATCGCGACATCGAGCGGATTGCCGGTCTGCTGGAGGGAGCCTTGCGTGAAGACCTTTTCCGAGGAACCGACTTTCACGCCGAGCCCAACCTGCTGGCCGACGGGAACGATCGAGGCGCCGATCGGCGCACCCGGTGCTTGGATTTGCTGGTAGACCAGATCCTGAAAATGCGCGACGTTGCGGCGAAAACCCGTCGTATCGACGTTCGCTAAATTATTGGAGATCGTATCCATGTTGTACTGTTGGGCGATCATCCCGCTGGCGGCCGTATAGAGTGCTCGCATCATGGTGGTAGTGTCCTCTCTCCGTTATGCCGTGGTGCCGACGTCTTGGATCGCCAGCTGAGTAGCTTGATCTTGCATTTTTACCGATTTGGAGTTCGAATCGAACCAGCGTTCGGCGACGATAAGATCGACCATCGAGCGAACGACGTTGGAGTTGCTTTTCTCAAGCGAACCCTGAATGACCGTCGCACCGGTCGTCGGCTGCGGTTGCGCGTTGCCGGTGTCGACGAAAAGATTGTTCCCCTGCTTGCGCAGATCGACGAGATTGTTGAAGCGCGTGAGCGCGAGGCGATCGATCGTGATACCGTTCTGCGATACCGTTCCGTCGGGTCCGACGCTCACCGCGCCCTGCTGCTGCTGCACCTGAATCGGGCCGTTCTGGCCGAGGACGTAGTTGCCGTCCGCCGTCACCAAATTGCCGTTCGGATTGACGGTGAATTGTCCGTCGCGCGTGTAGCGTACGCCCTGCGGCGTCTGCACGTTGAAGAACGCGTTCGTCCCGCCGAGTGCGAGGTCGTACGGATTGCCGGTCGCCTGAAGCGGGCCTTGCGCGAAGGTCTCCGGCGTATCGTAGATCCAGGCGCCGGTACCGAGCTGCCCGACCGGTGCGGCGACCGGAACGCCGGGAAGCGCCTTCCCAGACTCCCGCGGACCGGGGTCGGTCTGCAAACGATAGATGTCGAGCGTCGGGGCGGATTGAATCTCCAGCAACGTCTGCTTGAAGCCGTTGGTGTTGACGTTGGCGAGGTTATTCGCCACCGTGTTGGCTAGTTGCTGGGCGACGAGCATCCCGCTCGCAGCTGTATAAAGACCGCGTACCAATACAAAGACCCTCCGCACGGATTCGGTGTTCTCTATGGTGGTCGAACCATCAATCGGTCAGGTTCGGCCCGCGGCCCCGCCCCGTGCGAGAGGTCGTCCAGCCGCGCTCCCTTCTTCTATCGGCGAAAAAGAGGCGGCATTTTAGCCGCCTCTTTTTTTCATTCATCGCTGCGATCTCGGCGCGACGCCTTCGCGCGAGCAGTTCCGTGCAGGTTAAACCTGCATCTGCTGGATCTCTTGGTACGCACTCAAGAGCTTGTTCCGCACCGCGAGCGTAAACTGAAAGGCGAGATTCGCTTCCTCAACCGAGGTAATCACCTTCCCGCTATTATGGATCTCTCCGGCGGCGAGCTGTGTCGTCAGATGATCGGAGGTCGCCATCTTTTCGTTGACGCCGCCGAGAAACGACTTCACGGCGTCCTTAAACGAACCGCCGACGACCGGCGCGACCTCAGGGCTCGCGCTCGGCGCGCCGCCGCTTCCCGGCTTCACATCCGGAACGAAGGTCCCCGGGAGCACCTTACTCACGGCATCGGCATAGCTCTTGATATCCATTGGCAAAGCTCCTTACGAACCGCTAGCTGAGGAGGCCGATTTCGGCGCTATTCATCAAACGCGTCTCTTTGATCGCCGCGACGTTCGCCTGGTAGGCGCGCGAAGCAGCCATCATGTCGACCATCTCTTTGACGACCTGGACGTTGGGATAGTGAACGTACCCGCGAGCATCGGCCTGAGGGTTGCCCGGGTCGAATACGAGCCGATCCGGCGATTGATCCTGCGTTATGCCGAGCACTTCGACGCCGGCTTGGCCGGGGTTCGAGGTATGGAACGGATTGAACGAGTTACCGGTCGATTTCGTCGTTGCATCGGGTTTCTGCGCGAAGACCACCAACTGTCGTTTGAACGCGCCACCCTGCGGCGTCAGCGTCGTATTCGCGTTGGCGATATTGTTGGCGATGACGTCCATCGCCAAGCGCTCGGCGGACATACCCGAGGCGCTGATATCGATTGCCGTGTAAAAACCCATCTTACGGTTGTTCCTTGATCGCTTCGGAGTAGCGGTTATACTGCTGTAACAACAGCTTTGCCATGTCTTGCGCGTAGCCGGAGTTCATCGAGAGGTGCGCCATCTCTTGGTCGATATCGACGTTGCTGCGATCGACGCGCATCTGCGTTCCGCTATCGACGATGGGAACCGGATCGAACGGCTTGGGCGGCGCTCCATCCCCGATGGCGAACTGCCGCGCGCTATTCGTCTCCATCGGCAACTGCGTCGTTGAAGGCGGCGTGCCGAGCGACTCGGCGAGCAACTCCTTAAAATCGGTCGTCGTGCGCCGATAGTTCGGCGTGTTCACGTTGGCGATATTATTCGCGATCTGCGTTTGCTCGAGCCCGGCTCCGGACAAACCCTCCTTGAGGACGTTGACCGTCGATCCGAACGAGAGTCCTGGAATCTCTGCCATCGTCTTCTCCTATCGGCGTTCGTGGGGTGGAACTTGAGTCCGCCGCGCGACCTTAAGTTCCGCGAGCGGAAAACTGGGCCTCGTAGAGCGCGGCATAGGCTCCCCGGCGCGCCATCAGCTCGGAGTGCGTCCCGGATTCGGCGATGCGACCGTGCTCGAAGTAGAGAATGCGGTCGGCGCGGCGGATCGTCGAGAGACGGTGCGCGACGATCAACGTGCTTCGCCCGGGCAGCAAGCGGTCGAGCGCCGACTCGATCAACGTCTCGGAGTGTGTATCGAGGGCGCTCGTCGCTTCGTCGAGGATGAGGATCCGCGGATTGCGGAGGATCGCGCGAGCGATGGCGATGCGCTGCCGTTGCCCGCCGGAGAGCCGCACCCCACGCTCGCCTACCTCGGTGGCGTAACCCTCGGGTAACTCGGCGATGAACTCGTCGGCGTTCGCTTCCCGCGCTGCGGCGATGACCGCGGATTCATCGGCCTCTAGACGGCCGTACCGAATATTCTCGAGCACGCTGCGTCGGAAGAGTTGCGGATCCTGAGGGACGATCGCAATCGCCGCGCGCAGGAGGGCAAGCGGAATCCTTTCGAACGGGTATCCGTCGATGAGGATGCGCCCGGACTGCGGCTGGTAGAAGCGTGGCACGAGATTGATAAAGGTGGTCTTCCCGGAACCCGAGGGACCGACGAGCGCGACGATCTCGCCGGGCGCGATGTCGACGCTCACGCCGTCGAGCGCCGGGTTCTCGCCTTCGCCATAGGAGAACCGCACGTTCTCGAAGGTAATGCGGCCGCGAATTGAAGGCAGCGGAAGCGCCGTGACGGGAACGACGGGCTCGGTGGGAAGATCGACGATCTCGTAGATGCGGCCGGTCGCAACGATCGCCCGATTGATATCGCCGACGAACGCCGCGACGCGATTGAGCGGGTTCACGAGATTTACGAGCAGGAGGTAATAATTGAAAACCTCACCGACGTTGAGACGTCCGACCAAGACCTCTCGCGCCGAGAGCCAGATGACGACGGTCACCGCAAGAATCATGATCGTGCTTACGACCATCGGTTGCGTCTGCACGAATTGCGTCATTTTCAGCGAGGCCGTGACGTACTCTTCGGTCCGTTCGCGGAAACGATCGACTTCGTAGGACTCGCGCCCGAAGGCTTTGACGATGCGCTGCCCCTGCAATACCTCGCTTAACGCGGCGATGACCTCGGCGATGCGCATCTGCGTCGTCGCGGTGCTGCGCGTGATCAGCCGTGAAAAGCGCGAGACGGCGAGCGAAATGATCGGCGCCACCAGAACGAGGACGACCGTCAACAGCCAATCGAGCCAGAGCATCACGGCGAAGGACGAAACGAAGGTGACGATAGAGACGACGAGTTGCGGAAGCGAGATCGTCACCGCATCGCTGACGATCTGCAGGTCGGCGTTGAAGCGCGAGATCAACTCGCCGGGGCGCCAGCGGTCGAATATCTGAAGCGGCAGCCGGAGGATCCGATCGACGAGTTGCAAGCGCAACATCGCGATGAAGTTCTGCCCGCACCATGCGGTCGCGTAGGTCTGCGCGTAGGTCGCTCCCTGCGCGGCGATGAGGGGGAGTGCGACCAATCCGAGCATGCGATAGAGGACGCCGAGATCGGGATGCTTCGCTTCGAGGACGCGCGAGATGATCTGGCCGAAGGCCCACGGCGGAATCGTCGTGAGTACGCCGGCGAAGGTGCCCAATGCGGCAGCGACCGCAAGGCGCCCGATATAGGGGCGAGCCTCGCGCGATAGGCGTGCCAACGTTCCGCGTCGCGTCATGATACCGGCCCGAAGTTGCCGCACCGCGCCGATGAAACCTCTCGCATCTCCCAGCGGTACGTGCAAGCAAAGGGAGAACCGAGAATGGACTGTTTCTTTCACGCCCGCGTACCGGCGGTCGCCGCTTGCCCGACCTGCTCGAAGGGGATCTGCGAGACCTGTCGCGATAGCAACGGGCTCTGCCCGAGCTGTCGCCTCGCCGCGCGCATCGAGAGCGCGAGTTCGCAGAGCACGCTGACGGGAGAGCGCGCGCCCTATCGCGGCGCAGCTTCGAGCTCTACCGGCGGCAGCGTTGTGCCGCCCCGGGCGGCGACGGTCAGCGTCGGCGATCCACTCGATCCGGTCGAATCGCGTGCGCTCGTCGCCCTCGGTTATCCGCTCCTCCCACTCGCGTTGCTCTCGCTCTTAGAGCGTCGTCGCTCGCGCTTCCTGAAGCGAGCGGCGCTGCAGGCGATCGGTTTCAACCTCGCCTTCGCCGCCTTCTGGGGCGTCCTGCAACTCATGAGTTCGCTTGCAATTCCATGGATCGGGATTGAATCGGCGATCCTCATTCCCTTCCTCGTTCCGCTCTTTCTCGTCGCCTCCGTCTACTACGGCATAAAGACGTGGCACGGCGATGAAGTGCGCGTCCCTATCGTCAGCGACTGGATCGAGGAGCACCTACCGGCGGCGTAGCCAACCTCCATTCAGCGTAGCGCGCGAGAAAAGCGCTCGCGCGTTCCCGGTGGTCGAGCATCGGGCGTGGGTACCGGTCGATCTCGAAGAGGTCGAGGGCGAGTTGTCGATCGTGCCAGGCATGAATTTGCCGCGCATCGGAGAGCAGGGCAAGCTCGGGGATCCATCGGCGGACGTAGCGTCCGTGCGGGTCGCCGCGGAGAAACTGCCGCTCCGGGTCGATGATGCGCGGAAAATGCATATCGATGCGCAGTCCGGCGCTCCAGCGCCAGTTCCCAATCGCCAACGCCGGTTCGTCCTCGACGAGCAACCCCTCCCAGCTCTCCATTCCGGTCCGCCAATCGAGCCCGAGATCGAAGCAGCAGAACGACGCGACGACGGCACGTACCGCCGAATGCATGCTCCCGGTCGCGGCGAGTTCGCGCATACCCGCATCGACGAGCGGAAACCCGGTCCGCGCCTCCATCAACGCCGGAAGCTCCGCGCTCGTGCGCGCGAAGAGCCGTTCCTCGGGCTGCGGCGCGCTCTCCGTCCCGGCGAGGAGCAGAAAATCGCGGCGCGCCATCGCCCGGAGAAAGCGTTCGATCCCCGTACGCTCCTCGGCGAGAAGAAACGGGTCTTCCAGGCGCCTGCACACGCTCCACGCCACCTCCCGCCCCGAGAGCAATCCATAGGAGAGCGGTAACCCGAGCCCTGAGGTCGCTATCGCAGGCGTGCGGATCGCCCGCGAATATTCCACCAGACGCTCGTTGACGAAGCGATCGAGCGCGGCGCGCGCGACGCGTTCGCCGACGGGATCGCGCCACGCCGATGCACCGAATTCTTCGGGACGTGGGAGCGGTTCGCTCGGAAGAACGCTCGGGGAAAAACGCGCGCCGAGATCGATCGGCGAGCGAAGCACTTCGGGCGCGCGCCAGAGCCGAAAAAATGCATTGAACGAGCGAAAGCCGCCCTCGTCCGTATCGAGTTCGAGCCGCTCCGGATCGAGCGCGACCGCTTCGTGTATGCCGAGCGCGCGCAATCCGAGTTCCTCGACGATCGCTTGCAGCCGTAGGTCTTCGCGCACTCCCGCGGGATCGTATCGTTTACTCCACGCGACGCAACGCGCGCCGGTAGCCCGCGCGACCGAGCGAATGGTGACGTCGAGCGCCCCCCGCCGCACGAGCAATTGCGAACCGCGGAGACGCAACTCCGCATCGAGCGCGGCGACCGCCGCACAAAAATATGCCGCGCGGCGTGGATTGCGGGCGATACGTTCGCTGCGGCGCCGATCGAGAATAAGGAGCGGAACGAGGGCGCTGCCCGGCTCCAGCGCAGCAAAAATGCCCCGATCGCTCAGCCGGAGGTCGCGGTCGAAGCAAAGGAGCGTCGCGCTCATTTCTCGGCGGCTACGCCGTCGATATATGCGGCGACATCGGCGAGATCGCGACGCGACAATTGCGAGGGATAGAGCTTGGGCATCGGCGCTTCCGGCTCTTCGATCGCTCCGAAAATGCGCTTCTTACTCCACGATTTCGGCAGCGCGTGCAGATCGGGGCCGAGCCGCGTGCCGCGGGCGTCGGCGCCATGACAGGCCGCGCACCGTTGCAGGTAGACGCCCCGGCCACGCGAGCCGTCCCCGTGCAGAACGCCCGCCCGGTCGTTGCGAACGTGCCCGGAGCATGCCGTCAGGAGGAGGGCGAGGCTCGCAATACCGGCTCGGTTCTTCACGCGCGACGCGTTCGCCCCGTGCAGGCGCTTCTCCCCACCATTGGGAAGAGAGTCGCCGTGGCAGGACGCAAGATTTTCCTTCGCTTCGCGCAGGCAAGCGACGTGGAACGGCTGACGCGCGAAGGCGTCATCACGGCTCCCCCACCAGCGAAAGAGACGTGGAATCAACGCATCGTGCGGTGGCTCTCCGAGCAGCGCGCGGGTCGCCGCGCCGTCCTCGTCGCCGAGGATTCCACCGGTCTGCTCGGCATTCTCCACCTCGTCTTCGAACTGCCGATCGGCTTTAAGGATCCCGAGGCGGCGAACGGCTTCGATATCGCGATGATCGAAGGGCTGCATCTGCGCGCGGGCGTCCCCCCCGAGGTCGGAAACGAAATGATCGAGGAGATCCAGCGAATCGCTACAAAACGCAGGGTTACCACGCTGACCTTCTGCATCCCGATGAACCAACCGCGCGCCATTCGCCAAGTCAAAGAGTGGGGCTTCGAAGAATTTCGCATTATGGCCGAGCCCTCAAAAATGCTTGCGTTTTTCCGAAAAACCGTCTAGAACGCAGACGGTACGGGAGCGAGAGAGCCGCGCCATGAACGAGATCGAGAAACCGATCGCGCTCTTTCGCAAGGCGCAGGCGCTCTATCGCGCGCGCGACTTCGAGGCCGCCGCCGCCGAATATCGCCGCTGCATCGCGTTGGTTCCAGATTTCGCCACCGCCCATATGCGCTACGCCGAACTGCTGATGCAACTCGGGCAAGCCGATGCCGCGCTCGCGGAGATGCGCGCGGGGTTTCGCCCGATCTCCGGGCAGGTCGCTCCGTTTCGTGGAAGCGGCACGCCGATTCGAGCCTTGCAACTTGGCTCTTCTTCGGTTCAAGGGCAAACCGGTACCGACCAAATTTTCGACCCGCAACTCTTTGAAACGACGACGATTCTCGTTCAATACTGGGACCCCGAACTCGCGCTTCCCGCCCACGACATCACCTTCAATCTCATCGCCGATCCCGATATCGACGCTCCCGCCCTTGCAATGGCGATAGAACTCCTCGAAAGCGACACGGCCCCGGTGCTCAACGCGCCGCGCCTCATCGCGCACACTTCGCGCGTCGCGCATCCATTACGCCTCCAAACGATCCCCGACACGATCGCCCCGAGCGTTCGTCTGCTTCCTCGCACCGAGATCGAAGCGGTGGACTTGCCGTTTCTTCTCCGCTCTCCCGGCTTCCACAACGGCGCGCACTTCGAGCGCGTCACCACCGAAGCCGAACTTGCGGCCGCTCTCGCACGCCTTCCGGGCTACGAATTATTGCAGATCGAGTATGTCGATACTACCGCCGACGATGGACGCATTCGAAAATATCGCGCGATGATCGTCGACGGCACGCCGTACCCCGCGCACTTGGCAATCGCGCGCCACTGGAATATCCACTACTTCAGCGCCGAGATGGGCGCCGCCGAGAGAGCTGAAGAGATCGACTACCTCAGCGATCTTCGAGCGCATCTCGGAGATCGCGTCACCGACGCGCTCGTCGCCGTCGGCCGCTCGACCGAACTCGATTATGTTGGGGTGGATTTCGCCGTCTCGCTTGAAGGAAAGCTCGTGGTCTTCGAGGCCAACGCCGCGATGACCGTGTTTCTTCCCGATGAAAACGCAGCGACTCCGGAGCGGCGCGCCGCCGCGATGCAGATATTTTCGGCGACGCAACGGATGATCGCCCAACGCATTGCTATCCGCCGATCTCGCTAAAAGCGCGCATCCGCGAGGAAGCTTCGCCGACGCGAAGATGGTGTCGCTCCGGCTTCACCATCATTGCCGCCGTCAGCCGTTCGCACAGACGCTCGTCGCTCTCGCCGTCGCGTAGCGCCTTCCTCAAATCGAGGTGATTCTCACCGAAGAGACAGAGCCGCAGCCGCCCGTCGGCGGTGAGGCGCACGCGATTGCAACGCTCGCAGTAATCGTGGGAGAGCGGGCTTATAACGCCGATGCTCCCGCGACCGCTTGCAAAACCGAAGTAACGCGCCGGGCCGTTACCCGGCGGCCCCGTAATAGGCCGCAACGACTCGGCCCCCGATATGCATTCGAGGATCTCCTCAGCCCCGATATAGGCATCGGCGGCGATGCCGAGGTTCTCGCGAACCGGCATCAATTCGATAAACCGTACCGCGACCTCACGTTCGCGCGCGAAACGGGCGAACGCTCCTATCTCGTCGTCGTTCTTCCCCCGCATCGCGACGCAATTGATCTTGACCGGTTCGGCACCGGCTCGCACGGCCGCGTCGATTCCGGAGAGAACGCGGTCGAGCCCCGGTCGGCGAGCCAATGCTTCGAAGCGATCTTCGCGCAGCGTATCGAGCGAGATATTCACGCGCGTTAGCCCGGCCGCCATCAGCGACGGTAGTTGTTCTTCGAGCAAAATGCCGTTGGTTGAGAGCGCGATCTCTTCGATACCTTTTACCGCATGGATCATCGCCACCAGACGATCGAGATCGCGCCGTACCAGCGGCTCGCCGCCCGATAACCTGATTTTGCTCACACCGAGGCCGGCGAAAATACGAACGAGCCGTTCGATCTCTTCAAAGCGTAAAAGCTGCGCGCGTTCGATCCACGGAAGCCCTTGCTCGGGCATGCAATAGATGCAGCGAAGATTGCACTTGTCGGTCACCGAAATGCGTAGGTAATCGATTCGCCGCGCGAATGCATCGGTCAGGGGTATGGCGCGAAGGTCGATCGTTTCCACTAGCTCGGCCCTTCAACGCCGAGAGAGGCGCTCTTGGATGCAGCGGCGATCTCCTCGGCGACCGCCGCATCGTTCTCCAACTCTCGCGCGCGAGCTAAGGCACGCGAGGCCGCCGGGCCGCCGATCCGGCCGAGCGCCCAGGCGGCCGCCCCGCGCACGAGCGGGTTCGGGTCCTCATCGAGCGCTCGGCAGAGCGCCGGGATCGCCGCACGGTCGAGCGAGTTTCCCAGCCCGATCGCGGCGTTGCGGCGGAGTATGGCGGCACCGCGCCAACCCATCGCGGTCGGCCGATAGCGGCGTTTGAACTCGCCGCTGCGTAGCGCGAGCAAACGCTCGAGATCGGGACGAGCCAACTCGTCGTCGAGCGGATCGAACGCCGCGTCGCCGCACGCGCCGGCCCGCACGGTCGGCGGACAGATCTCTTGGCAGAGGTCGCAACCCCAAACCCAATCGCCGAGCAAGGGGCGCAGCGCTCGCGGTATCGCATCGACGCGCTGCGTGAGATCGGCGATGCACCGCGTCGCATCGATCGTATAATCGCCGCGCAACGCGCCGGTAGGGCAGATATCGACGCAGCGGCGGCAGTTCCCGCACTCTTTCTTTAACGGCTCGTCGGGCGCAAGCGCGAGCGAGCAAAAAATCTCACCGAGAAAAACGTAGGAACCTAGTCCGGGCGCGATCGCGTTGGTGTGCTTGCCGATCCACGCAAGCCCCGAGCGGGCGGCGCGCGCGCGTTCGGCGACCGGCGCGGTGTCGCAGGCAATCGCCGTGACGCTGCCATCGGCGGCGGCATCGATATGCGCGGCGAGGTCGTTGAGAATCGCACGCACGCGCGCGTGATAATCGCGCGACCACGCGTATTTGGAGACCCGCCCGCTTCCCTTCGGAACCCGGCTCGGCACGAACCGCGCGTACGGAATCGCCACGCAAATAACGCTACGCGCACGATCGAGAATGTGGAGCGGATCGGCGGCGGCATCGGCATAGGCGTCGCCGTATCCCCACGTTAGTAGATCGCCGCGTTGGAATGAGGCACGCATGCGCGCGCGCGTCTCGACATCTATCTCCGCATCGGCGACGCGCACGCGGACGCCCAGAGCCGCGCCGCGCTCGTCGATCGCTTTGCGGAGGTTCGCTTGCGCGATTTCTTCAGAGCGACGCAAGATCGCCGAGCGGGCCCTTCGGGAATGCGCGGTCGATCGCCGCGATTTCATCGCTTCGCAGCGCGATATCGCCGGCGAGCGCATTCTCTTCGACGTGGGCTACGGAGGAGGCTTTGGGAATTGCGAAGAGCATCGGATCGCGCGTGAGGAAGGACAGAACGATCGCACGAATGCTCGTTGCATGCGTCGCTGCGATCTCGCGCAACGTTCCGTCGGCAAGCAAAGACGCAATTTTTTTTCTACCAAACGGCGTATATCCGACAATCGGAATATCGTGCGAGCGAGCATACGGGAAGAGCCGGTGCTCCGCAGTGCGCTCGCAGAGGTGGTAGAGCACCTGATCGCAGAGCAGCGGATAGGGCGCGAGGCAGCGGCGGGCGATCTCAAGCTCCTCGACATCGCAGTTGCTGACGCCGGCAAAACGTATGCTGCCGTCCTCGATGAGCGTGCGCATCGCACGCATCGTCTCTTCCAATGGATACTCGCCACACCAGTGCAACAGATAGCCGTCGAGGTAGGGCGTTCCAAGCCGCTGGAGGCTCCGTTTCGCCGCGGCGAGCGTGCCTTCATAACTTGCGTTACTCGGCAGCACCTTGCTCGCGAGAAAGAGCGACTCGCGCTCGAGTGGCGCGATCGCCTCGCCGACGATGCGCTCGACCTCGCCGGCACCATACATCTCGGCGGTGTCGATATGCGTCATGCCCAGCTCGACGCCGCGCCGCAGTGCGGCGATCGCCTCGCTTCGCCCCTTTTTGCTCTCCGGAATATTCCAGGTGCCTTGCCCGATTATGGGCAGTGCGAGCCCCGTCTTTCCGAAGGGCCGACGTTGCATTTAGAAAAACTCGAATCCGGCGTCGAGTGCGGCATAACGCAACAGCCCGCCGTCGAGGTGCGCCAATCGCTTAAACCCGGCATCGCGTAGGCGCCCGATCGCCCAACGCGAGCGCACGCCGACGCGACAGGCAACGACGTACCGTTTCGCGCTATCGAGTTCGTGCATGCGCGCTTCCAATTGCGATGCCGGCACGTGCAAGGCCCCGGGGATGAGGCCGAGCGCAACTTCGTGCGGCTCGCGCACGTCGAGGAGTAGTGCCTCCCGTAACGCCGCGTCGAGCTCCTCCGGAGCGATTTCGGCGACACCGGCGAGCGCGACGCTCTCGTCTTCGGGGCGATCGACCGGCTCGAAGAGCGTCGGGTTTTCACCGCAACGGATGCATTCCGGATCGCGTTCGAAGCGCACTTCGCGGGTGCGAGCGGCGAGCGCATCGACCAGCATCAAACGCCCTCGCAACGGTTCGCCGATCTGCAGCAATGCTTTGAGCGCTTCGCTCGCCTGCCACGCACCGACGATGCCCGGTAAGACCCCCAATACGCCTCCCTCCGCGCACGTGGGAACGCTCCCCGGCTCGGGGGCGTGGGGGAAGAGACAGCGATAGCACGGCCCCTCGGAATCGAAGCGCGTCACCTGTCCGTCGAACCGAAAAATCGCCGCAAAGATCTCGATCTTTCCCTCCAACGAACAGGCATCGCTCGTGCAATAGCGTGTGGTGAAGCGATCGCTGCAATCGATGACGACATCGTAGAGACGCACCAGTTCGCGCGCATTACTCGCATCGAAGCGTCGCTGCAACGCGTCGATGGCGATCTGCGGATTGAGCGCGTGCAAACGCTGCGCGGCGACCTCGGCTTTCGGCCGCCCGATATCGGTTTGATCGAAAAGAATTTGCCGTTGAAGATTGCTTTCATCGACGACATCATCGTCGATAATGCCGATTCTCCCGACCCCCGCTGCTGCCAGATAGGCAAGCACCGGCGCCCCGAGCCCACCGGCGCCGATCACCAACGCCCGAGCGGCGGCGAGTCGTTCTTGCCCGGCCAAGCCGATCTCGGGAATGAGGAGGTGCCTGCTATAGCGCCGCAAGGCATGCGAACCCGCGAGATTCACGACCTTGGAAAACGTTCGTCAAGCCACGCCAAAACCTCGGCGCGAGCGCGCGGCCCGGCCTCGGTGTGGTCGCTCTCGATGGTAACGAAGTGCTTTTCCTGCGGCGCGCGCTCGTAAAGATCGCGGACGCTCGCCGGTGAGACCATCGCGTCGCCGCTCGCCGCAACGTAGAGCGCCTGGCGACCGAGCAGCAACGGCAGCGCGCGATCGTAGCGGCGATCGATCCCCTCGACGAGCTCGGGCAGCGTTGCGCCCTCGACGTAGCCCGAGCGAAAATCCGTCGCGCCGGCACGCTGTAACGCCGAGAGCGCCGTCGGCCGCCCGTACCCGGTCGCGATTGCGACCGCACCGAGCAGCGAACGATCTTCAGCGGCGGTAAAGAGTGCGGCCATCGCCCCCATGCTATGCCCCAGTGTCAGCACGCGAGCGAAGCCATGCGAACGCGCGAGCGCGACGGTGGCCGCCATCGCCGCGACTGCGTCGTCGGCATCGCGCAGTCGTCCGCCGCTTGCGCCGAGTTTATGTCCGGGAAAATCGAGCGCGTACATCGCAAACCCATGCGCGGCGAGAAAAGCGCAGAGCGGATCGAGATTGTGCTTGCTACTGGAATACCCGTGCCCGGCTACGATGGCCAGGTCGCGCGCTCGGCGCGGCTCGTAGGCAAGGGCTGCTATCGAGCCGTTTTCGGTTGCGACGTGGTGCAGATCGAGTCTCACGGCTTCATCTCGCCGCAGCGATTCTCGATCCAAAGGCGCGCTCCATCGCGATAACGCTCCTCTTTCCAGATCGGCGCCCGTTCTTTCAGTTCGTCGATCGCGAAACGCGCTGCCGCAAAGGCATCGGCCCGATGCGGTGCGGCGGCGGCGACGACGACGGCTATCTCTCCTACCACAAGTTCGCCGATGCGGTGGACGATCGCCAAGCGCACCTCGGGCATCGTTCGCCGAATCTCGTCGGCGATCTCCGCGAAGCTCGCCCTCGCCATGGCGGCGTGCGCCTCGTAACGAAGTCCGCTCACCGCTCGTCCGTCGTCGGCACTCTCGCGAACCACTCCGGAAAAACTCACGATTCCGCCGCAGGCCGGGGCCCGTACCGCCGCCTCGACCGCTTGCGGATCGATCGGCGCTTCGACGATCTCAAACATCGAGGCTAGCCGCCCCCGAACGGCGGTAGCAACGCGATCTCGTCGCCCTCGCACAGCGTTCTCTCATCGGCGCAGATCCGCTGGTTGCAGGCAAAACGCATTCCGCTTTCGAGCCCCTGCAACCGCGGTTCGGCAGCGAGAAGCGAGCTCCAGAGGTCGCGCAGCGTCGCCCCCTCGGCGAGCGCGACCTCGCGGCTCTCGCCGAGCAACTCCCGCAGCCGAGCGAACGCGAGCACGCGCACTTTCGGCATCGCGTTAAAAGCCGCCGAGATCGGTGCTGTATCCGTTCCGATCGAGCCATGCCCGTGAAGCGGCGTGGAGATGAAGTTGATCGATGCGATTGCAGATGAGTTTATGCAGCAGCACCATCCAGAAGTGTTCGTCTCGATCGTAGATATCGTCGGGGATTTGATTTTCGCTCCGCGCAAACTCGCGCAGCGCGGCCCAATCGCCGTCGGCAAGAATCTTGCGCAACCGCGATTCATATTCGGGATGAGCGTTCGGCTGCATCATGCACTTCTTCTCCCTTGGGCTGCCAACGCATACCGTTCGATCGCGCGCGCCACGCCGTGGTGCGCTACGTCGAGCGTAACGCGCCCCACCGATTCCCGAACGGCAGGCTCCGCGTTCCCCATCGCAACGCCGATGCCCGCCCATCGCAGCATCGGAAGATCGTTCGCCGAGTCTCCGATCGCCAACACGCGTTCGCGCGGAATTTGAAAATCGCCGCAGAGGCGCGCCAAGGCACGCTCCTTCGTCGCTTCGCGAGCGGTGACCGCGCACTCTTCGAAATCACCCCAACGCTCGAATTTTGCGTGAACCGGCCGTCGCGCAAGCTCGGCCCGCACGATTTCCACCGACCTGTTTCCGAGAAAGCGTAACATCGTCGGCGCGCCCTCACGGAGCAAGCGAAAGTCCTCCACCTCGACCCAGTGCGGCGCGACCATATCGGGCATATAGCGTTCGCGCCCGGCCAGGCGGTGAAAGCGCTCTTCATGATAGATGGCGAGATCGAGATCGCGCTCGACGGCGAGATCGATCAGGTCGCGCGCCTGCTGGAGCGGCACCGGAATGTGCCCTAACGTCCGGCCGCTGAGGAAATCCTTGGTCAGCGCCCCATGGCAGCAAATAATCGGCAGATCGAGGCCGAGTTCGCGCGCGAGCAGCGAGGGGAACTCCGCCCCGCGCCCGGTCACGAAGACGACGCGCACGCCGCGAGCAAGCGCTCGTTCGATCGCCTTCCGTTCGGGTTCCGCGACGCGATCGTCGGCTTGCAAGAGGGTGCCGTCCAGGTCGAGCGCGATCAATTCAATAGGTACCACGGCCTCATAGCATAACCGCTCCCGTCAATGTGAGGGGTGCGACCATCGGCGGTCGAAAGAGCACTTTATCGTGAAATCTTCCCGCTCGGCGCATCGACGCAGGTTTGCCGGCCTTCTCGCCATCGCGATAACGCTCGCCTTCGCGAGCCCTGCGGTCGCGCGTGCCGCCTGCACGAGCGAAGCGTTCACGGTCGAGGGCTCGCCGTTGAGCATCGAGCTCTGTCTGACCTCGGTGACGCTCGATCCATCGACGAGCTCGCGCATTGCCCACGTCACGGCGACGACCTCGACGGCGAACCGCAGCGCGACCGCGCAGCTGGCTCTGCTCCTGCCGATGGGGAGCACGGCGGCGCATGCCCCGGCGACGATCGAGCTCGCCCCGGTCGGGCTCGTCGGCACCCTTCACCTCACTCTCCACGTGACGCCGAACTCCGCCTCGATCGACTCAGCCCTGCTCACCCCCGGCGCGGTCATCGTCAAATAGAGCGAAACCGAGTTCGAAGCAAAGGCGTTTAGAACGAACATGCGGCGACGTTACATCGCGTATAACTCAGCAAAAATACCCGACGGCTGTCGATAGAGGTTTCTTTTGTCCTGTACATCCACCATCCCCGACCTAACCGCCCGCGACAGGGCGCTCCAGGTCGAAGCAGCGATTCCCCCGGGGCTCTTCCGGGTAGAGAACGAACAAGACCGCATCGCGTGGCGGGTCGCTCCCGAACCTTTCGGGCTCTCGGTCGAGCAGTTCTCGCAGATCGAACGCATCGGTAACGATCTCCTCCGCTTCTATAAAGCGCTCAATTCGCTTTACACGCGCAGCGCGCGCGGTACTGCGCCCACCTTCATCGCCGAATATCTCGATCTCGGAAAACCCGAGCATATCGTCCGCCTCTCACGCCAAAATCGTTTTAAGAACGATATACCGGCGGTGATTCGTCCCGATCTCCTCATTACCGAGAGCGGTTTTATTGCCTCCGAACTCGATAGCGTTCCCGGCGGCATGGGCTTCGTCGGCGCGATGGCGCATGCGTACTGCACGGTAGGTATTGAAAGTGCTGGCGGGCGCAACGGCATGGCGCGCGGATTCGCCGAGATCTTTGCAGCGCAGTGCGGGAAGGAGCATCCGAGCGTCGCCGTCGTGGTCTCCGAGGAGTCCGGGGATTATCGCGCCGAGATGAGCTGGCTCGCCGCCGACATAGCGCGCTTGGGCATCGCCGATATCGCCGTCGTGCGGCCGGAGCAAGTTTTTTTCACCGAAGAAGCGCTCTTCGTCCGCGACGATGCGGGCAACGAGCGACGCATCGATGCGATCTACCGCAACTTCGAGCTCTTCGATCTTCTCAACGTTCCAAAACAGGAGCTTATGCTCTACGCCGCTCGTCATCAGCGCGTGCGAATAACGCCGCCGCCGAAGGCGCACTTAGAAGAAAAACTCTCGTTTGCCCTTCTGCATCATTACGCGCTCGAGCGACTCTGGGTCGGCGAACTCGGCGAAGAGCTTTTCATTCGCTTGCGAACGCTTTTCCCGGAGACGTGGATCCTCGACCCACGCCCGCTGCCGCCGCAGGCCGCCATCGTCGGCGTGACCGTCGCCGGTCGCCCGGTCGACAACTTCATGCACCTCGCCGAACTGACGAAGAGCGAGCGCGAGTACGTCGTAAAACCATCGGGTTTCTCCGAGCTTGCGTGGGGCTCGCGCGGAGTCAAGGTCGCGAACGATCTCACGCGCGACGAATGGACCGAGGCGTTACGCAACGGGCTCGCGCAATTCGAAAAGACACCGCACATCTTGCAGCGATTTCATAAACCCAAGCGCGTGCGACAGAGCTATCTCGACCGGAGAAGCGACGAGATCAGAACCTTCGACGGCCGCGTTCGCCTCTGCCCGTATTATTTCGTGGCCGGCGAGAGCGTGCGCGTCGGCGGCATTCTTGCAACGGTTGCTCCGGCAGATAAGCGGCTGATTCACGGGATGACCGACGCAGTCATGGCTTCGTGCGCGGTTACCACCGGGGGAACGGCTCTCGCTCGCTAGCTCCCTCCCACCGCGAACCCGCGGCCCTGTGCGATTCGGAACAGAAACCGGGGACCAAGAGCCGCTATGCTAAGGCGAGAAATAGCCGAGCGTTTCGCTCGAGGTGCATTATGAACCAGCGTTCCGTCGTCGTCGCTCTTTCCGGAGATCTCGATTTAGAGGTTCGCGACGAACTTCAATGGACGTTAGCGGCGCTCATCGAGGCGCCGATTGCTATCGTCGACATGACGGCGGTTGCCTTTGCCGACACGACCTTCGTCAACGCCGTGCGCGACACTTCGCGAATGCGCGCAGCACGTTTAGGGAGCGCCGCGCGGCTACGCATCGTCGGGGCCTCCGCGAGCGTCACGCGAATGTTTGAAATCGGACATCTTCAATCGCTCGTCGATTTTTTCAGTTCGATTCGCGAGGCCGAAATCGAATGGAGCCCGGCCATCTTTCGCCATATTACGCTCGAGGATATAGCAACCCGCTAGGCTAAACGTTCGTCGCGAGCGCGGCGATAAACGCATCGATCTCGCCGAGCGTGTTGTATCCGTGCGGCGATACGCGAATTCCGTTCGCTCGCCACGTCGTCACGAAGCCCTCGCTCTGTAAGGCTCGACCGAGCGCGATGCTCTCGCGCCCCGCAACCGAAAACGTGAGGATTCCCGATAGCCCCCCACGACCGGGTCGCTCGAGCACCGTCGCGCCAAGCGCGCGTACGCCGTCGGCGAGGCGTTCGCGCAGGGCTGCGATCTGCCGCTCGATCCGCGCGATCCCCACGCTGCGAAAGAGATCGAGCGAGGTCGCCAATGAGAGCGCGCCGATGAAATTCGGGGTGCCGCCTTCGAAGCGCGAGGCATCGTCGATCCATCCTTGCCTGTCGTTATGAAAGTCCCACAGATCGGCGACGCTGCGCCATCCCGGTGCGGCAACGCGCAACCGTTCGCGCAATGCCGAGCTCACGTAGAGTAACGCGACACCTTGAAGCGCGCAGAGCCATTTCGCGCCGCCGGCGTAGAGCGCATCGACGCCGCTCGCCCGCACGTCGAGATCGAGTGCGCCGAGCCCTTGGATCGCGTCGACGACGAGTGCGACGCCGCGGTCGTGAGCGACGGCGGAGAGGCCCGCAAGATCGTGGCGCGCTCCATCGACATAGGATATCCACGAAAGCGCCACGACCCGCGTACGCGAACCGATCTCACGAGCGAGGCGCTCCGGGTTCAACAGCTCGGTCGAACAATCGAGTTCCCGCACGATAACGCCTTGCGTGCGCAGCGCGCGCCACGGCCAGGCATTGCTTGGAAACTCCTCCGCGGGGACGAGCACTTCGTCGCCGGGGCGTAAGTCGAAGCCCTGCGCGAGTACGTTTGCACCCTCGCTGGTGTTACGGAGGATCGCGATCTCCGCACCGCTCGCCCCTATCGATGCGGCGACACGCTCTCGGTACTCCGCCATCGCTCCTTCATAGGGAAAGGTTCCCAGCACCCCGCCTTTCGCGTGCGCGTCGACGAATGCATGGAGCGCCTCGACGGTAGGCTGTGGAAGAACGCCGACCGCGGCATGATTGAGGTAGATGCGATCGCTCGTTACCGCGAAAAGCGCGCGATCGAGCGGTGGAGCGGGCTCCGCCACGCTACTCGCCGATCATGTCCTTTGTATGCCACGCAATATTACTCGCACGATCGCCGACGCGTTCGACGGCGGTCAGAACGAAAAGGTAGCGCGTTCCGGAGGTAACCAGTTCGGAATCGCGTTGCATCTCTTCTTGCAGTAACGCAATGCTCCGCTTATACAGCCGGTCGACATCGTCGTCGCGCGCGATCACCTCGGTGGCGAGCTCCGAGTCGCGCTCGGTATAGGCGCGCATGGCGTCGAGCAGCATGCCGTGTGCGACGGCAGCGATCCGATCGATCTCCACCTTCTGCGGGCGCAATGCGGTATCTGCGAGTTTTATCGCATTTTTGGCGATCTCGACGGCATAATCTCCGACGCGCTCCAAGTCGGTCGCAATCTCCAGCATAGCGGCGATCTCGCGCAGCTCGCCGGCGACGGGTTGTTGGCGCCAGATCAACTCGATACAATGCGCTTCGATCTTGCGACGAAGGTCGTCGATGACATCGTCGCCCGCGACGACGCGCGCGCCGGTCGCCTCATCGCGACGCTCGAGCGCATCGACACTCACCCGAATGGCATCGCCGACGAGGGCGCCGAGACGCACGACATCGAGCCGGGTTCCTTCCAAAGCCTCGTGATACGCGGTCCGCATCGATACCGTACTCCCCTTTCCCTAGGGTGATACCGACGAGAGGACGAAAGCACCTGCGCTCTTTATCTCATTTTAAGGAAGCGAGAGGTTTCTACACGTGTCTAAGATTCGTACCGTCGGCGTCTGCGGCGCCGGACTCATGGGCAACGGGATCGCGCAAACCGCAGCGAGCGCGGGCTTCGACGTCGTCCTCATGGAAGTCGCCGAGGCTCCTTTGCAGCGCGGGCTCGCATCGATCGCCAAATCACTCGATAAGTTCGTTGAAAAAGGCAAGCTCCCGCAAAGCGAGCGCGACGCCGTCGTCGGACGCATCAAGGGAACGACGGCGATCGCCGATCTCAAACATTGCGATCTCGTTATCGAGGCGATCGTTGAAAACCCGGAAGCCAAAAAATCACTCTTTAAACAACTCGACGATCTTTTAGCGCCTCATGCGATCGTCTGCACGAATACCTCGAGTTTTTGCGTCATCGAATTAGCAGCGGCGACGAAACGCCCCAACCGCGTCGCCGGCCTGCACTTCTTCAATCCGGTTCCGATTATGAAACTCGTTGAAGTCGTTCGCACGATCGCAACGACCCAGGATACCATCGACGAACTCTACGCGTTCGCGCAGAAGCTCGGCAAAGAACCGATCCTCGCGCAAGATACGCCGGGCTTCGTCGTCAATCGCCTGCTCATTCCGTATCTGCTCTATGCAATTCGTTGCTACGAGGGCGGGCTGGCAAGCAAAGAAGATATCGACAAAGGCATGAAACTCGGTTGTGGGTACCCGATGGGTCCGCTGGAATTGCTCGACTTCGTGGGGCTCGATACCACCTATTATATCGCGCAGATTATGTTCGAGGAGTTCAAAGATCCGATGATGGCCGCTCCGCCGTTGCTCAAACGTCTGGTGCTGGCCGGGCGGCACGGGCGCAAGAGCGGTAAAGGATTCTATGACTATGAGTGAACCTTTCACCGCTATCGGGTTAACGGTGACGGGGCCGGTTGCAACGATAACGCTCGATCGCCCAGCGGTTCTCAATGCCCTCAATGCATCGCTGCTCGGCGAACTCTCGCGAGCGCTCTCCGAACTCGATGCGCGCCCGGAGATTCGGGCGATCGTTCTCACCGGATCGGGCGAAAAAGCTTTCGCCGCCGGTGCCGATATCGGCGAGCTCAACGCCATTCCCAACGCCGGTGCCGGCGCGGAGAAAGCACGCGCCGGGCAAACGATTACCGAACGGATCGAGTCGTTGTCGAAGCCGGTTATCGCTGCCGTCAACGGCTTCGCACTCGGCGGCGGCTGCGAACTCGCGATGGCCTGCGATATTCGCATCGCTTCGGAGAACGCTAAATTCGGCCAGCCCGAGGTCAACCTCGGACTCATTCCGGGTTACGGCGGCTCCCAGCGCAGCACGCGTCTGCTCGGTAAGGGAATGGCGCTCTATCTCTGCCTGACCGGAGAGATCGTCGACGCGCGAGAAGCCTTGCGAATCGGACTCGTCGAGCGGGTCGTTCCGCTCGCCGAGTTGATCGATGAGGCGCATCGAATCGCAACGACCATCGCCGCGAAGGCTCCGCTCGCGATTGCAGCTTGCAAACGGGCGATCCATCGCGGCGCGCATCTCTCGCTCGCCGATGCCTTAGAGCTCGAAGCGATGGAGTTCGGGTTGCTGGTCGACAGCAAAGATTTTCGCGAAGGAACGAGCGCTTTTCTTGAAAAGCGCAAACCGGCCTGGACCGGCAAGTAGATTGCCGTGGCAGCCGCGGGCTGCAAGATGTCATAAATTTAACAGATCCACAAAGAGGCTCCGCTCCGCAGTGCAGGGGCCTTTTTGTGGGCGCCCGAAATCGACTTTATGTTTCATAAGCAAGTGCTTTTAGTCGGTATTGCGTCGATCTCGACGTTGTTGCTCGCGGCCTGCGGCGGCTCGAACGCGACCTTCCTTCCGTCGCAGCCCTCTACGCCGCTTGCGGTCGCAACGCCCGCGACGGTACCGGGGTTTATCAGCGGCCTGACCACGCCGCTCACCTTCAATATCACGATTCCCTCACCGGGCGTCGGCGCGGTAACCGCGGTCTCCGTCAGCGGTAATGTGATCGGCCAACCGGCACAGACGCTCACCGCTCCCTGCACGACCACCGGATGCAGCGTCACGCTCCCCAATGCACCGGTCGGGCCAAGCGGCTACGTCATCAATCTCACCGCCGGAAGCAGCGTGCTTTCGACGGCAACGATCGGCCAAAACGTCCTCTACCACGCGCAGAGCGTCGGCTTGAGTTTCGGCGGTACGATCGCCTCGGTGAAGCTCTCGGTCGAACCGACGACGGTGAAAATCGGCACTTCGCAGAACGTCCTGCTCACCTTACTTGCCTACGATGCAAACGGAAACCGCATCGTCGGCTCTCAACCGCTCTCGACGCCGGTTCTCGTAACCGCGCCGAGCGGGGCTCCGGGAACTCTGCCCGTCATTCAATTTACGAGCGCGAATCAGCGCTTGACCTTCGCCTATAACGGCGGCTCGTCGGGCTACGGTGCGACGACCTTCACCGACAGCGTCGGATCGCTTAGCGGGACGGCGACGCTCGCCGAACACATTCCGAACGATACGGCGAATATCAACGGCACTGACGAGATGGTCGGCGGCGATCAGCGGATGACCAACGAGATGGCCGCAGCGTTCGGCGACGGCAGCGTCACCTTCAGCGGTGCCGCGCGACGTCCGCTCGCTCTGCGCTACCCGCAATCGGCGATCATCGCGGTTCGCCCGCCGAGCGGCAACCAAGGAACGCAGAGCTCCTGCGTCGCTTGGGCGACCGGATATATGACCGCTTCGACGATCTCCGGTCTCCCCGCGCGTTCGAATTATACGAGTTTCCTAACCGGCTCGGGCACCCCCGATTACACGAAGATTCTCTCGCCGGCATTCGTGTACAACCAGATCAACCGCGGCCGCGATGCCGGCAGTTTGGAATCCGACGCGCTGACCCTACTCATCGCCAAGGGCGATCCGCCCTGGGTCGATATGCCGTTCAATCCCACCGACTTCCTGACGCAACCGAGTGCGGCGGCGTTCCAAGCGGCGCTTCCGAATAGAATCTCGAACTTCACCTATCTTCCACGCACCGACCCGAACGGCATCGCGCAAATTAAGGCATCGATCGCCGCCGGCGTGCCGGTTCCGTGGGGTGTGAATGTCGATGCCGGCTTCCAAAACCTCGGGCCAAACGATATTTGGACCGGACCGACGGCGACCGGCGGCGGCCACGCAATGGCGATCGTCGGATACGACGACACGAAAAATGCGTTTATCGTCGCAAACTCTTGGGGCCCCGACTGGGCGAATGCCGGAACGTTCTACCTCGCGTATAACTCGTGGAATATTCCGACGACCGATACGTTCATCGTCAATCCGTAATAAAAAGCACGCAAATAAAAAACGGTGGGAGCCTCTGCTCCTACCGTTTTTTTGTGAGGTTCTGCAGTGCGTTACTCATCGCGAGCCCGATCGCGGGGTTAAAGCCGGTCCAGGTCGCACGAATATTTCCTTGCGGATCGACCACCACCATCGTCGGAAACCCGAGGATCTGAAAGTAGCCTCGGGAGCGCTGCTCCGGATCGAGGACGACGCGCTGCATGCCGTGCGCGGCGGCAAACGGAAGCACCGCGGCACGCGATTCGCCGACGTCGACGGGCACGACGAGCGCCTGCGGATGGGCGCGCTCCCACGCTTGCACGAGCGGTAATTCCGCGCGACACGGCGTGCACCACGTGGCGAAAAAATCGAGGAACAGCACGTGCCCGCGCGCCGAAGCGATAGAGAAGGGCGCTCCACCGCCGAGGCGAGCGAAGGCGACGCGCGGAGCGGGATAGGCCCCGGGGCGGTTGAGAAAGCGCGGCGCGACGAAGACTTTCCAGAGAGCGAAGAGGATCAACGCAACGGCCGCTACGTCGAGCACGCGCCCCCACGGCACGCGTGCTCGCGGGGGCATCTGCGAATCGTTCACCTTACTCCACGGAGAAGACGGCCGCGATTCCCTGGCCCCCGCCGATACAGGCCGACGCGACGGCGATCCCGCCGCCCCGGCGCTGCAATTCGTGCAGTGCCGTATAGGCAATGCGTGTGCCGGAGGCCCCGAGAGGATGTCCGAGCGCGATCGCGCCGCCGTGCGGATTGAGTTTCCGGCCGTCGTCGCCGAGATCGCGCAGACACGCGATCACCTGCGGTGCGAAGGCTTCGTTGATCTCGACGAGATCGAGCTCCCCGTGCGCGATACCGGCGCGCTGTAACGCCGCCGGGATCGCCAGCGCCGGCCCGATGCCCATGATGTCGGGCTCGACGCCGACGGAAGCACCACCGAGCAGCCGTCCGATCCAGCGGAGCCCATCGGCGCGCGCCTGCTTCACCGTCGTCAAGATCACCGCAGCGGCCCCGTCGGTGATGCCGCTGGCATTACCCGGAGTCACGACGCCGTCCTTACGAAAGCGAGCGGGTAATTTGGCGAGGCGCTCCATCGAGAGCCCCTCGCGCGGCCCTTCGTCGCTATCGATGCGCTGGGTGCTGCCCTTGGGCCCCGGCACCTCGACGGCGACGATCTCTTCGGCGAAGTAACCGCTCCGCTGCGCCTCGAGCGCGCGCTCCTGGCTCGCCAAGGCGAAGGCATCGCACTCGTCGCGCGAGACGGAATATTTTGCTGCGAGATTCTCGGCGGTGATCGCCATCGGCAGGCCGTTATAGGAGTCGGTCAGCGCCTCCCAAAGCGAATCCTCGAACGCTACCTTTGCGCCGAGCGCAAAGCCGCTCCTCGCTCCCCGAACGACATGCGGCGCCTGGCTCATCGATTCGGCACCACCGGCGAGCACGTATCGCGCCTGCCCGAGAGCGAGCGACTGAGCGCCCGAGAGAATCGCCTGCAGCCCCGAGCCGCAGAGCCGATTGAGCGTCAGGGCGGGCGCTGCGACCGGAAGGCCGGCGCGCAGGCCGATATGACGCGCTAGATAGATCGCGTCGGCGCTACTCTGGATGACGTTGCCGAAGATCACTTCGTCGATAGCGGCCGCGGGAACGCCGCTGCGAAGGATCGCGCCTGCGGCGGCCGCGACCCCGAGATCGGTGGCGGTTAGCGCCGCTAGGGCGCCCCCGAAGTTGCCGAACGGCGTGCGGGCACCGGCAACGATAACGATATCCTGGTCTGTGAGGGTACTCTTCATGGCAGCCCACTTCTGCCCGGGAGAGCCCCGCTCCGGCAGGCCCATCCCTCCTCGATCCATAATCAGCGCGCGTTATGCCGATCAATCGACCTGCTGCCTTTACGCTCGATGCACGTTCGCTCTCCGCCGCGACGAAGACCGATCAGATCCTCGAGAGTTTCGACAAACTTCAACTTGGAAATATTCTCGAGATTCGCGAAGAGGGCGACCCGCGGGCCTTACGTAACGAGCTCACGCAATTGCGTCCGGGGCGTTTTTCGTGGGACGCGCGCAATCTCGGAGGAAATCGCTGGACGCTGCGGCTCGAGCGAATCGACGAACACGCCGACGGCGAGGCTTTCCTCGAACACGTCTCGCAATTTAGCGATGCAAAAGCTTCGACGGTGAAAGAACTCGCCGGACAGTTAAGCGAGCGATCTTTTAAGTCCGGCGACACGATCTTCGACGAAGGCGAACTCTGGCCGTATCTCGGCATCGTCAAGAGCGGGAAGGTTATCTATACCCTGCTCTCTCCCGACGGCAAGACGCATACCATCGGCGAGCGACTCACGCACGATACGCTCAACGAGAGCGGCACCTTCGACGGCGGCGGCGCGACCACGCGGGCCGAAGCGCTCACCGATGCAACGATCGTTACCATTCCAAGCGAAGCGGTCATCCATGCTTGTCGCAACGATGCCGAGCTCGCACTCGGATTCCTCATCGGATCGTCGCAAGCGCGCCGACGCTCGATCGACACGATCGCCGATCTCGCCTTCGCACACGTCCTACAGCGCGTATCGAAGTTTCTTCTCGGATACGCGCGCACGTCGGTTGGCATGACGCGCGGGCTTCCCGGCGTCGAGAATCTCTCGCAAGCGCAGATCGCCGCAGCTGCCGGAACCGTCCGCGACATGGCCGCACGCGCACTTCTCCGCTTGAAAAACGCGCACGCGGTCGAGTTAGACCGCGGGCGCGTAAAAGCAATCGATCGCGCGCGCTTAGAGGCGTTCGCGCAGAACGTTCAGGCCCCGCCGGTCTAGCTTACCACCTCGACCGCTTCGACTGCCTCGGGCGCCTGAGCATCGAAAGCCAGGCGCTTGTTTTGTGCCGCCGCATCGGCGAGTGGATCGTTGCCGGGCGAGGCCGCAACGCTCGGCTGGGGAAGGCGCCCGGCGAGCGCGTCGCGCCCCTTTCGCACCGATGCAAGCGCCCCACCGAGTCGGCCTTCGAGTTCGGCGAGCATTTGCTCGGCGTAGTGGTCGGCTCCCTCGCGTACTTTTTTTGCGCGCTCTTGTGCATCGCGCAAGACGGCCTCGGCCGTTGCGCGCGCGCGCCGCACGATCTCGTGTTCGTCGAGCAATTCGTCGTGTTTCGCCGAGGCCTCGGCGAGCATCGCTTCGGCACGTTCCTGAGCATCGCGGACGAAGAGATCTCCGTCGCGAGCGATGACTTTCGCCCGGCCGATCTCATTCGGCAACGAATCCCGAATCTTATCGATGAATTCGTCGATCCGTTCGGCCGAAAGGACGCGATAGCCGGCCGGCAACCACAGCCCTTCCCGAACGTATGCGTGGAGCTTCTCGAGAACGCGTTCAACCGACATTATTACCCTCCGTTTCGATGCGAACGTTCGTTGCGTTTGGTGGACATCATGCGTAGCACGGGCTCGGGGACCAGACCGCTCACGTCCCCTCCGAGAAAAAACACTTCTTTGACGATACTCGAGCTTACAAACGAAAACCGCTGATCGGACATAAGAAAGAGCGTGTCGACGTCGGAGAGCGTCCGATTCATTAAAGCAGTAGCCATCTCGCTCTCGAAATCCGAGACGACACGCAGCCCTTTTACGATGACATCGACCTTTTCGGCGCGCACGTAATCGGCGAGCAATCCGCGAAAATGGCAGACGCGGACATTCTCCAAATGCGCGACGGATTCGCCGAGCATGCGCTCGCGTTCCTCAAGCGTAAACATCGGATGCCGCTTTTGCGGATTGACGACGACGGCAACGAGAAGCTCGGCAAACGCATGCGAAGCCCGCTCGATAACATCGAGGTGTCCGTTCGTCGGCGGATCGAACGAGCCTGGATAGATTGCGCGAGTCACGCGAGGACGAGCCTAGCCGTTGTCGGGTTCGAAAAACGCGAGAGCGACATCGCCGTACACTTCTTCTCGTACCCCGCGATACCCCGGTATCGTCGGCAAAATTCGCTTCGCGCTATGCTCGTAGATCACGAGCGCGCCCGGTGCGAGGAGCCCGCGCTCGACCATCAGTCGAAACGCCTGGAGAGGGACAGGATCTGCATACGGCGGGTCCATGTAGACGAGATCGAAGGGGCCGGCGACCCGATAGAGCGCGCGCTCGACCGGTGCGGCGACGATCGCATACGCGGGCGCGCTTAGGCCGAAGCTCTCTGCGGCCGCTTCGATCGCCAACGCCGTCTCGCGGTGCCCCTCGACGCTGACGACGCGCCCCGCTCCGCGCGAGGCTGCTTCGAAACCGATCGCTCCGGTCCCGGCGAAGAGATCGAGAAACGCGGCTCCGGCGATGCGAGGAGCGAGGATAGAAAAGAGCGACTCCTTGACCCGTCCCGGCGTCGGGCGCACGTTCGGACCCTTTGGAGATTTGAGCTTACGGCTGTTCAGGGCGCCACCGGTTATTTTCGGCATCGTGCTCTCTTACGGATGGGGGTGCGGTGAGGTTCAACGTCACGAACGATCATCATACCGCCGGATCGACGAGAAGCGAAGGCAATTCGTCGAGCGAGCGGATCGTCGCGGTCGGAGGAGGGAGATCGGCGGGGTAGGGTTTGCTGCCGCCGTCGAACCAGATGGCGACGAATCCCGCCTCCAGCGCGCCGGCGATATCGAGGAATGGGTCGTCGCCGACGTACGCAATCCGTTGCGGCTTTAGGCCCATCGTCGCGGCCAGGAGTTCGAATGCCGACGGATCGGGCTTCCGAACGCCGATCCGTTCGCTGGTGAGTACGGGGTAAAAGAAACCGATCTGCGCCGCCTTGCGCTCCTGGAGTGGACTGGGGCCGTTCGAAAGTGCGGCGATGCGAAGATTCGCCCGAGCCAGCGCAGGTAGCGTTCGCCGGAGCGCCGGCATCGGCAAGACCATGCGGGGGACGAGATCGAGAGATCGCTGACGGAACCACGGCGCCCACGCTTCACCGCCTCCACCGCCGCAGCGCTCGACAAAACGGCGCAACATCGTTTCGATATCGATATCTTCGTCACGGTAGCGCGAGAGCTCTTCGTCGGCGACGATTCCCGCACGATCGAGCGAAAGATGCAGCGGCGAAGCACCGGCATCGATGCGCACGATCAGGTCGAGAAGGGCTACGCGCTCGAGGCGGTTGTCGACCAACAGGGTATGGTCGAGGTCGAACGCCACGCCGTCAAAGCGAAGCTTCATAGAGCGGCTCGTTCGCCGTGGGTATGCCGGCACCTCGACCGCCGCGCGGCGAGAAAAGGCCCTCGCGTCGGATCGACGCGAGGGCCTCGGGAGAGCGGCTCTCGGTCGCGCCTAGCGCGGACCGGGGCCGGTTACGACGCGGACGAAATCCTTCGGGCGCACCCACTTCGCGACCGCCGCCCGCACTTGTGCCGGCGTCGTCGCCAATTCTTGGCGCGCTTCGATGATATTTTCGTCGAGCGGCAAGCCTTCTTGCGCGTACCCGAGCAAGAGGTTGGCAACGCCGCCATAGGATTGTTGCCGTACCGGAATGAGGCCCAGCAAGAGCGCTTTTGCACGCAGCAAGCGATGCGCGCCGAGTTGATGCTGCTGGAGCTGTTCGATATCGGCAACGATCTGTTGCTGTGCCGGAACGATATTCTGCGGGTTCGACCCGTAGCTTATCGTGAAGACCGAACGGTGCTTCTCGATGTTAAATTGCGATCCGACGTAATAGACCCAACCATGGATCTCGCGCAGATCGTGGTAGAGCATCGAGCTATAGAATCCACCGGTCAACACGGTATTTGCAAGTTGCAGAGGCGCGTAATCCGGATTCGAGCGACCGAAGGCCATCGTCTGTGCCAACATCGTCGACGACTGCACGCGTCCGGTCGCCGGTACGACCGCCGCGGCCGGAGGATTGTTGGGCTGTGCGGCGAGATCGGTCTTCGGTTTCGGACCGACCGCTTTCCAGGCTCCAAAGTAGCGTTCGACGAGAATCTTCGCGCGCAGCGGAGTGATATCGCCGACGATCGCGATCGTCGTGAGATCGGGACGATAGGCCGCTTGGTAGTAGTTGCGAAGATCGGCGAGGGTGAGCGCACGGATTGAAGCGGGCGTCGCATGACGCTGCGTCGGATCGCCGGCCGGGTAGAGCAGTTTTTGGAGTTGCTCGCCGGCGAGCGTATCGGGAGCGTTTTCCGCTCCGAGGATCGCTCCGAGCGCCTGTTGCCGAACCACCGGGAATATCGCCGCCGGGAGCAGCGGATGCAACTCTTCATCGGCGAGCAGTTGCATGCCGCGAGCGACGCGATCCGAGAGGACGTCGAGTGAAAACTCGGTCCCGACGCTGACGTTGGCCGCGATCTTATCGAGCTGCGCCTGATAGGCGAGCCGATCGTAGGTCGTGCTGCCGTATCCCATCAGGGTCGCAAGAACGCCGCCGACTCCCGACTGCCCCTTCGGTTCCTGAAGCACCGAGGTATTATCGATCGAGCCGCGCAGAACGACCGTTTTGCTGAGTTTGCTGGGAACGACGATGACGCGAAGACCGTTCGGAAGCGTAAAGGTCGTTGGGTGCACGGTCTCCGGCGGAACCTTCAGGTGCGCGAGAATGTCGTTCGCCCACGAAGGCAGCGCCTCGTGCTTGGTCGGCGGGATGGAATTGTTTTCTTTCGCCGGGGCGCCGGTTCCCATCGAAATTTTCCCGGAGTTGCTCGGAACGGCATAGGCGAGAATCGAGGTTTTATAGGTCAGATAGCGACGCAACACGCGATTGACTTCCGCCGTGGTCACGTGCTTGTAGGCGGAGATCATTTGGTTGGGCGAACGAAGCCCTTGCACCGTGAGCGCCGTCGACCACGCGAATGCGAGGTTAGCGATATTGTTGTATTGGAACGATGCCTGCGCGACTTCACGGCGAATCGATGCGCGCACCAATGCCGCCGGAACGCCGTTCTTTTTATAGCCTTCGATAACCGCTTTCATTTCGGCGGCGATGGTCTGCGGCTTAACGGTCGGAGCGACGGCTGCAAAGAGGAAGCCGCCCGAGAGCTTCGGATGGTTGTCGCTCTGGAAGCCGGTAAAAAGCGCCTTGCCGTTGGCGGTGAGCGCAAAGAGCGCGCCGCGTTGCGAATTGAGGACATCGGAGGCGATAACCGATGCGGCGTACTCTTTACTATCGTACCCCGGGAAGCGAAATGCCTGAGCGACGAGCGTATAGGGCTGGTCGCTGGTCTCGGAGATCACTTGTGCCTTCATCGGCTTGGGCGCCACCTTCGGGCGCGCCGGCAGTTTTGCCGACGGAATCGATCCGAACAGTTTTTTCACCATTGCAATCGTCGAATGCGGATCGACGTCGCCGACGATGACGAAGATGGCGTTATTCGGGTGATACCAGGTATTGTAAAAATCGATTAACTGCTTGTGGTTGATCTGCGTCGAGAACGTTTTGATCGTCCCGAGGGTGTTATTTCCATAGGGCGTACCGACGTAGACCGCCTTTTGAATTTTCATCAGCATCCGCGAAATTGCGTTACTGTTATCCTGCGTGACTTCTTGTTCGATAGCTCCGCGCTCTTGGTTCCACTGATTTTGGGCCATGAGCAACCCTCGAGCGCGCGATGCTTCAAGGCGTAACGCGACATCGAGATACTGCGAAGGAACGGTGAAGAAATATTGTGTCATTTCAGCTTGCGTGTCGGCATCGAAATCGCCGCCGGTTAGGCCGATGATTTCGGTAAGCTGATTGGCCGAGATCGTCTTGCTGCCGCGGAACATCATATGTTCGGTCGCATGAGCGAGACCGTCGAGCGGCTCTTCATTCGAGCCGACTCTGTAATTCATCATTGTCGTCACGACGGGCGCGAGGGTGTCGCGAACGACCACGACGCGAAGCCCGTTAGAGAGCGTAGTACGCGTGACGTTCGAATCGGCGCGCGCCTGGCCCACGAGGGCGAACCCAAGGGCAAGCGCAGCCGCGAACGCGACGAGCGGGCGAGTGAATCGCACGATAGGAGGACTCCTTCAGTTATAGAGGGCGATGGTAAGTTTACCGCTTCGTTACGAAGAAAGTTGCAAATCTCGGAGATTTTGTTCGGCGAGCAGCGCCGAGCGTAGACCGGCGTTCTCGGAAGCCCGTAATTCGGGATCTCGTTCGAAGATCTCGCGTGCCGCGGCCGCGGCGGCCAGAAAGAGCGGGCGATCGACGATCGGATCGCCGTAGCGCATGCCGCTGCGCCCCGACTGCAGCAGCCCCCCGAGTTGGCCGCCGCCGCGCAGTTCGAGGTCGCGTTCGGCGATTGCGAAGCCATCGGTGCTTTCCAGCAGGAAATCGAGCCGTGCGCTCTGCGGGGCGTCGTCGGGGTGAACCAGCACGCAGTAGGATGCTGCGCCGCCGCGCCCCACGCGGCCCCGCAGCTGATGGAGTTGCGCGAGGCCGTAACGGTGCGCGTCGAGGACGAGCATCACGACGGCATTGGGAACGTCAACCCCGACCTCGACGACCGTCGTCGCGACTAACACGTCGATCTCTCCGGCCGTAAAACCTCGCATCGTGCGATCTTTCACCTCGGCACTCATGCGTCCGTGAAGCAACCCGACCCGTAAACCCGCGAGCGGACCCGCGGCCGCGCGCGCCGCCTCTTCAACCGCGCCGATCAATCCCGTGCCTTCGTCATCGTCGCTCTCGATCGCCGCACAAACGACATACGCCTGTCGCTTCTCCTTCTCTACCCGTTCGCGAATGAAGCGATATGCGCGTTCGAGTCGACTCATCCGTAATACAAAGGTTTCAATCGGCGTGCGCCCCGGGGGCAATTCGTCGATCGAGGAGATATCGAGCCCCGCAAGCAGCGTTTGCGCGAGGGTGCGAGGAATCGGCGTCGCCGTTAAATGCAGCGTATGCGGCGTGCCGCCCTTCGCTCGCAGCCGCGCGCGCTGTTCGACGCCGAAGCGATGTTGCTCGTCAATCACGACGAGCCCGAGGCGCATAAACTCCGTACTTTCCGTCAAGAGCGCATGCGTTCCGACCGCCACTGCGGCTTCGCCGCCGGCGAGCTTTCGCAACGCTTCCTTGCGCTCGGAGGCACGCTGGCTACCGAGTATCGGCTCGACGGCGATGCCGAACGGCATGAGGAGCGGCCCGAGTTTCTGCGCGTGTTGCAATGCCAGCAGCTCCGTGGGCGCCATTAACGCCGACTGCACGTTATTGCGCGCCGCCACGAACATCGCCGCCGCCGCGACGAGCGTTTTTCCGCTACCGACATCGCCTTGGACCAACCGGTTCATCGGCATAGCACCGGCGAGATCTCCGACGATCTCATGGATAACGCGGCGCTGCGCAACGGTGAGCGGGAACGGCAAATTTCGTTCGAGTCGATCGATACATTCCTGCGCATCCGACATCGCTTCGGCACCGCTTTCGAGCGCCCGAAGCGCGCGGCGACGAAGCGACGCAAACGAGTGCACCAAAAATTCGCCGTAGGCAAAGCGTTCGCGCGCGCGCTGCGCCCGCTCCGGGCTCTCGGGGGCGTGGATACTCCGATAGGCACTTTCCATCGCATCGTATCCGGCGGCCTGGAGATACGAAGGCGGAATGGGATCTGCGGGTGCCTCTGCAAGAAGACGGGGGAAATTCCGCACGATCGCAGCGGCGATTATTTTGCTGCCGAGATCGCGGGCGGCATGATAGACCGGGACGAGCGCTCCCCGATAGGTTTCGTCAGGGCCAAGAATTCGATACGTACCCGCGCTTATAACGGGGCCCGTCAGCGAACGCTCCACGCGCCCGCGTACGAAGAGGCGCATTCCATTCTTAAAACGCCCGATAACATAACGATTCCGGCCGATCCATTTCGCACGAAAAGCCCCGCTTTCGTCGCGCAAATCGACTTCGACGATCTCGAGGTTTCGTACCCGTCGTTCTCGCACTGCGGTCACTATGCCGACGGCATTATCTTCCCCGCCGCGCGCGCCGAGTACGACCGACGGAGTTGCCTCGCGAAGATCGTCGTACCGAAACGGAAAGTATTCGAGGAGATCGCGCGGCGTCTCGATCTCCAACGCTGCAAACGCAAGCACGCGCTTCGGCCCGATTCCGGCGAGTTCGCGTAACGTCATCGGTTTGCGCGTTGTAGGAGATGCCTCCCCACGGCGTCGGGATCGATTCCTCGCGCTTCGAGTAAGACGAGCAGATGAAAGATGAGGTCGGCCGATTCCCAAACGAGTTCGTCATCGTCGGGATTTTTAGCCGCGATGACGACCTCGGTCGCTTCTTCGCCGATTTTTTTCCCGATGCGATCGACGCCGTCGCGTAACAGACGCGCGACGTAGGAGCTCTCCGGCTCTGCGTTACGGCGCTGCGCGATCGTCGCTCGCAGATGTTCGACGGCGCGGCGAAGGTCGCCGGCCGAGGAATCGGGCTCGAGCAAGAGCTGATGAAAACAACTCGCGGCACCGGTATGGCACGCCGGCCCTTGCGGAAGAACGTAATAGCAGAGCGCATCGCAATCGCAGTCGGTCGCGACCGCCACGACATGCTGCCGATTTCCCGACTGCTCGCCTTTGCGCCAGAGCGTGCCGCGCGACCGACTGTAGAGCACGGTACTCCGCGTAGCGAGCGTCTCTTCGAGCGCATGCAGATTCGCCCAGGCAAGGGTCAATAGCTCGCCGCTGCGCGCATCGCAGATGACCACCGGCATCAGGCCGCGGTCGTCCCAGTTTAATCCGTCGGTTGCCACGGTCGCAGCATTATGCCTCGCTCGCGCAGTTCTTGCTTCAGGCGCGGAATGGAGATCGTTCGGTCGTGAAAGACCGAGGCCCCCAATGCCGCGTCGGCGGCGTCGGCTTCAAAGAGCGCCGCAAAATCTTCAATGCGTCCGGCGCCCCCCGAGGCGATAACCGGGATCGAGACCGCGGCACGGATCGCCGCAGTCAGTTCGATATCGAACCCCGAGCGCGTCCCATCGCGATCCATGCTCGTCACCAGCAACTCGCCCGCACCGCGCGCTTGCACCTCGCAGGCCCATTCGACGGCCTCCCGGCCGCTGCGCGTGCGCCCGCCATCGAGGTACACCGCGAAGGCTCCGGAGGTATCCCGGCGCACATCGATCGCAACGACGAGCGATTGGCTGCCGAAGCTCCCCGCGATGGCATCGAGCAGCGCCGGCGAGCGAACGGCGGCGGAGTTGAGCGAGACTTTATCGCAACCGGCGCGCAAGAGCAGGCGCGCGCTCTCGAGGCTCTCGATCCCTCCGCCGACGGCGAACGGGATGCGCAGTTCGGCGCCGATGCTTTGGAGCATTTCGAGCGAAGCGGTTCGCCCTTCTGCCGTCGCGGTAATATCGAGGAAGACGAGTTCGTCGGCTCCCTCTCGTTCGTAGCGACGGGCGAGTTCCACCGGATCGCCCGCGTCGCGAAGCCCTTCGAAGTGCACGCCCTTCACCACCCGTCCATCGCGAATATCGAGGCAAGGAATGATGCGCGGCAGCACGCTCATCGTACGTAACTCGCCTGAAGGCCGCGCAGTAGCGCGAGCAAGGTTGCGACCGTCGGCGTCGCAACCTCGACGCGCGCTCCTAATTCGACGGCCGCTCCGAGGATCGGTTCGATCTCCAGCGCCCGTTCGGCCAAGAGATCTTGGAGCATCGAGGTGCGAACGTCGCTAAGACGCGCGGCGTACTCCATGCGTCGTTCGATATCGATCTCGCCGACGACGCCGAGAGCGCGACCGACTGCGAGCGTTTCGCCGATCGCACGCGCTACGAGTTCCCGTGTCGGTGCGAACGCAAGCATCGGTGCAATCGAGAGGCGCGTCAACGCGCTCACAGCATTGAGCCCGACATTGTTCGCCAGCTTCGCCCAGAGTACGCCGCGAATATCCGTGCTTCGCTCCGGCGCTAAACCGGCGCGCTCCATCGCGTCCAGCAACGGATGCAGGTATTTTTCCGCACTTCCACCCGGCGCGATCGGGGCGAGGACGTAACGCGTACCACCGCTCTGCACGATCGAACCGGGTCGATCGATGTGTCCGGAGAGATGCACCACTCCACCGATCGTCCGGCGATCTTCAAAGAGCGACCCGATCGCCGACCCGGGATCGACGCTTTCGAGCGGTGGCTTCCGCGCAAACCAAAAAGGCACGCCGTTCTGCAACGTCACCACGCATGCGCCGCCCTGCGAGAGTCGCTGAAGCGCGCCACGGAGCGCCGACATTTGATGGGCTTTCACACAAAGAAGCGCAAGATCGAAATCTGCGAGTTCGTCGAGCTCCGCAATAAGACGTAACCGAACGGTATACTCGCCAAGGTCGCCGCGAACGTGAAGTCCGGAACGAGCGATCGCTTCGGCGTGAGCGCCGCGCGCGAGAACCGCGAGGTCGACGCCGGTGCGGGCAAGGGCCGAGGCGAGGAAGCCCCCGATACCACCGGCCCCGATAACGACTACGCGCATCGAGAGCGAGCTTTGGAGGCGACGGGCAGATTCGAACTGCCGAGTGGGGCTTTTGCAGAGCCCTGCCTTACCACTTGGCTACGTCGCCGGATTGGAGCGGGTAGTGGGAATCGAACCCACGCATCAACCTTGGGAAGGTCGCAGGCTACCATTACATCATACCCGCACGTACACGGCGCGCGATGTTCTGTGCTGCCTCCCACTCGTCCTATCAACGCGGGCTCGAAGAGAATGGTTGCCGCGCTATCGAGGAGGGTCCCCTTCGTTCCAGAATGGGCCACTACGTGGACTGGATCTATGCTTTTCCGACCTGGAGCTTTGCCATCGCGGCGATCTCCGCCGCATGCTTCCTCGCCGCGCTTGGACTCTCGATCTTTCAACGGCGCGCTTCGTGGGGCAACATCACTCACAACGACGTCGCCGGGCCGATCGTCGCGACGATCGGGACGATTCTCGCCGTCATCCTTTCGTTCATGGTCGTCACGGTTTGGCAAGAGTTCGACCAAGCCGCCGCAACGGTGCAGGGCGAAGCCGCAGCGCTCGGAGACCTCTATCATCTTTGCGAAACGCTTCCGAAGAGTTTTTCGACGCCGCTAAGGGCGGATATCGTGCTCTACGTGCGAGCGGTCGTCAACCGCGAATGGCCGGCTATGCAGCACGGATCGTTTAGCCGATTGGCTCGCAACCGGGCGCACGCAATTATGGAACGCGTCGCGAGTTTTCATCCGGCCGATACGCGTCAGGCCGCTCTACTCGCCTCGATGCTCGATCTGACGAATCGATTCATCGACCGGCGACGGACGCGGCTCTTCGACAATCAAGAGAGCATCCCACTCGTCCTCTGGGGGATGATGCTCTTCATTTCATGCGTGGCCGTCGGCGGCACCTATCTTTTTCGCGTTCAAAATAAGCCCGCACATTATCTTATGACGATGCTCCTAGCGGCGACCATCGTCGCGACGATGGTCGTCATCGCCGAACTCGATCTTCCTTTCCGCGGCGACGTTCATATCACCCCGGCGGCGTTCGTTCGCACGCGTTTAGTTGCGAACTCGCAGCTATAATTCGTAACCGTAGAGAGCCCTTTCGGCGACGGCCCTCTAAATAACGTTGATCGCTCGTGAAACGACGAGCGCGATCGTGACGAACGAGATCGAAGCCTCGACGAGCATCAACATTTTCGCCGCCCGCGTGATCGGCATGGTGTCGGTCGGGCTAAACGCAAGCGCGTTCGTGAACGCAACGTAGAGATAATCGAGAAAGAGCGGTTTCCACTGAGGATCGACGCACCGGACGCGCCGCGGGTCGACCATCATCTGCGGAAAGAGAAAGCTCGCCAGCAGATCGGCCGACGCATTGCGTGCCTGGCTGCGCTGCCAGGGGCCGCCCCCGTCGACCTCCCAGAACCAAAGCGCATAGACCAGGACGTTCGTCGTCCATATTTCTGCGCCCGATAGCAGCAATCGCTGGCCGGTGATGCCGGGGGCACCCTTCGCATGGTGTGAAAACGCATCGAGCAAGAGTAACAGCACCGATAAGACGTTGAAGAAGTTCAACGAGACGATCGACACGATCGAGGCGACGCGATGGAGCCGCGTCTCGTCGTCTCGGTCCGGAGCGAAGACCGAGAGCGGCACCAATACCGCAAGCACGACGATGGGAGCGAACCAGGCCGGGCCGAAGACCAACCGTTGCGGCAGTAAGACGTAAAGAACGAGCGCCCCGATCGCAGCGAGGGAGGCGTGCCAGCGCGGCTCCTCGATCGCCTCGGCGTGCGGACGATTGTTTGGTGGGCCGGCATTCGATCGCTCCATCGATGCGGGGGATTCAAAGGCGCGCGCTAAAACCCCGCCGCACTGCAACTTCGTCGCTCGCCATGCGGGTTCGAGGAACGCGCTTGCCGACGCAAGCCCCCTTCAATACGCTTGGTTTCGAAAGGATCGAATATGGGATCGATGATTGAGTTTACGCGCCCCGATGGTGCGAAGGCGCCCGGTTACCTTGCCGAGCCGACGGATCCAAAGTCGGCTCCTGGAGTCGTCATGCTCGAAGAGTGGTGGGGAGTGAACGACCAGATTATCGACACCGCAGAACGCATGGCCGCCGCCGGCTTTCGCGTGCTGGTCCCCGATCTCTATCGTGGGCGCGTCGCGGCAACGGGAGACGAAGCGAACCATCTCATGCAGGGTCTCGATTTTACCGACGCGGCGATGCAAGATGCGCGCGGCGCGGCGCAGTATCTCGCGGCAAACGGGAAGAAGGTCGGCGCTATCGGTTTTTGCATGGGCGGCGCCTTAACGCTGCTCTGCGCCATGCACGTGCCGGAGCTCTCCGCGGCGATCCCGTTTTACGGGTTTCCGCCCGAAGAGGCAGGGGATCCCGGTACGATTAAAATTCCCCTGCAAGGGCACTGGGCTCTCAACGACGAGTTCTTCCCGATTGCGCGCGTCGACGCGATCGAAGCGCGCCTGCGCGAGAAACACGTTCCTTACGAATTCCACCGCTACGATGCCGGACATGCGTTTTCAAATCCCGGCGGCATCGGCAATTTCAACGAAGCGGCGGCGAAGCTCGCGTGGAAGCGCAGCGTCGAGTTCTTCCACCGCACGCTCGCGGGGTAGCGCGAGAGCGGGGCTCTCGCGGATTCGGTCGACGCTAGTGTTGGTAGAGTTTCCCGGCGTCGACCGGTATCGAACGTAACGCGCCGGCCTGCAAGTGCCATTTTTTCAGTAGCCGGTCGTAGGTTCCATCGGCAACCATCGCGCGTAATGCCCCGACGATAGCCGTTCGCAAGGCGAGATTACCCTTGCGAACGGCTATGCCATAGGGTATCTGATTAAACGGACGGCCGGCGACAACGAGTTTCCCGCCTCCAACCGTACGCGCCAAATAGCTCACGATCGGGAAATCGGCAATATGAATCGCGACGCGCCCGGCGAGCAGCGCTCGCGCCCCCTGCTCGTCCCCTGCTACCGAAACGACGTGAATGCCGCCGAGACCTAACGAACGACAGCGCGTCGATTGCTCTTCGAGCGCGGTAAACTGGAAAGTACCGGCCTCGGCACTCGCCGTAAGCCCACAAAAACCGGCAAGCGTGAAGACGTTGTGGGGGTTTCCGGCACGCACCATTATAGCGGTACCCGAGAGAAAATAATCGACAAAATCCGCGATCTTCTCGCGAGCCGGCAGATCGAACATCGACGAGATCGTAAAATCGACTTTGCCCGCTGAAACCGACTGCAACAACGCACCGAACGGCATGTTTACGAACCGAACCGGGCGTCCGAGGCGCTTTGCAATATCGCGTGCGATATCGGCATCGAAGCCGTGCACGCGACCGCCGGGATGTCGATAAAACTCGAGCGGCGGATGCGAGATATCGGTGCCGACGAGAAGAGGCTGAGCGGCTGACGCATCGCCCCCGACGGCGGTTGCGAAAATCGAGAGGAGCGCAAGCGCCGCGGCAGCGCGTTTTATTGCAAAGCGAATCATTAGTGTTGGTACAACGTCCCGGCATCGATCGGCGTCGACCGTAACGCCCCTTGTCCGAGGCCCCATTTTGCGAGCAATCGATCGTAGGTGCCGTCGGCTATGAGCGACTGAAGCGCCGACTGGACGGTATCGATCAGCGCGACGTTCTTCTTCGCTACCGCGATTCCATAGGGGACGACGTCGAATTGTCGCCCGGCGACCGCATAGCGTTTACCGCCTGCAAGCGTACGCGCGAGGTAAGCGACGACGGGGTAATCGGTCACATGAACCACGCTTTTCCCGGAGAGGAGCATCGTGAGCGCCGCATCGTCGGTCGCCCGTTGTTGCAACCGGATCGGCGCGAGGCCGACTTCTTTGCACTCGATCGATTGCGCCTGAAGCGCCGTTGCTTGCGACGTTGCAAATTGTACGTCGACCGGCAAACCACAGAGCGCGGCGAGCGAAAAAATATGATGGTGATTCCCCGCCGGAACGAGCATGCCGCTCCCGGCGAGAAAATAGTCGACGAAACTCACCTGTCGTTCGCGAGCGCGCGTATCGGATATCGCCGAGATCGCAAGATCGATTTTCCCGTCGGCGACATCGCCGAGCAGCACATCGAAACTCCGATTGAGGATTTGCACCGGCCGCCCGAGCCGGGCCCCGAGCGCGCGAGCGAGATCCATGTCGAATCCACGTGGTTTCTTATCCCCCTTGGTGAAGAATTCGAGCGGGGCGTAAGAAATATCCGAGCCGATACGAAGTGTCGCCCCGGCGGCAACCGCAGGAGTGCGAAGCGAAAAAAACGCCGAGGCCAGTACGCAAAGGACTGCCAGGCAGCGCGTGAGCTTCAAGTCCGTCATGGCCCTCGCTTTCTTGCGCGGCCCTCATCGCCCTGCGCCCGACCGGCCGATTCGGGCCCGGATCTCGAACAAAAAAGCACCGAACGAATCGGCGCCTTTTAGCGTATATTCCACATGGTGGGCGGTAGAAGGATTGAACTTCTGACCTCTTCCGTGTCAAGGAAGCGCTCTCCCACTGAGCTAACCGCCCGAAAGGCCCAACGCAGGATAGCAGATGCGCCGAATCCCGTCAAAGCCCCTGCGGGCGGAGCGAGTATCGCTTCTCGCGAACCTCACCGCCCGATGAGTGCGTTACGCCAACGGGTCGCTGAGGCGGCCAGACGGATGTCGACGTTGCTCGTCGAGGACATTACGCTTGAGGCCGTTTTTGCCAGCCTCGCCGATCTCTTAGCGACCTTCGTTGAAGCAACGGAGGTCGTCGCGATACTCCGCGAGGGGCAGAGCTGGCTTCGTCTCTCCTGGAGCGACGGCAAGCTGCGACGATACGTTCTCGCCCGGCTCTCCCCCGCCGAGCCGTTGACGACCGTCGTCCGCGACGGCATATCCCGCGAAGCGCACGAGCCGGCCGCAATGGCGATGCCGCTGCGAATCGGCGATGAAGCCGTCGGCGGCTTCGCGGTGCGAAGCGGCGCTCTTCGCTCCTACGACGAAGCGGATGCGGCCGTCATCGAGAGCCTCGGCCCCTACGTTGCCGTCGCGCTGCGCCAACGGATGCTGCGCGAGCAGATCGATCGCGAGCGCTTCCGCGCCGACCACGATCCGCTGACGACGCTTCCGAACCGCGCGGCATTTGCCGCCGCGCTCACGCGCGCCCTCGGTCGCGTGCGGCGCAGCGGCGACCGGCTCGCGGTGCTCTTCATCGACCTCGACGGTTTCAAGGAGATTAACGACCGATTCGGACACGAGGCGGGTGACGCCGTCCTACGAAGTGCCTCTCGCCGTCTCTTACGAAGGCTCCGCGCCGGCGATAGCGTCGCGCGCCTCGGCGGCGATGAATTTGCGACGATCCTTCGCGGTATCGGAACCGAAGAAGACGCGCGCACCATCGCCGAGGAGGTGCGTGCGGCACTCGAACGTCCGATGACCTGGCATGGGAACAGACTCCGCGTCGGGGCGAGCATCGGCTGGGCAATCGCCCCGCGCGACGGAACCGAGATCGCCGCGCTGCTGCGACGATCCGATAACCGGATGTATCGCGATAAGCGATCGCGCCGAGAGCGCCGCACGCGCGCTTCAGTGAAATAAAATCTGCGGACCGCTCTCGAAGGCCGCTATCGCCGTTCGCCAACTCTCGGGCACCACGATGCTCTTCTGCGCCTCGAAATCGAAGGCAACGACGGTCGTCGTTCCGTGCGCGGCACGATGGGTAAACGTCTCGCTCCAGACTTCGTAACAGAAATCCCACGACTTCGTTCCCATCCGCGACACCTTACATCCGACCGCGATTTTTTCGCGATAGGCGAGTTGCTTTTCGTACGTAAAGGAGATATTCGCTTGAATCATGCCGTGATTCCCGTCGATCGCTTCGCCCATGACGCGCGCGAAGTACTCGGCGCGCATCATCTCCGCCCAGCGAATATAGGCGACATTGTTGACGTGATGGAGCATATCGATATCGGCAAACGGAACCGAGAACCGCGAGATTAAGGGGAATCCTTCGAGCATCCCCATTGCTTCGACATCGCGGCGGCATTTGCCCCGAACATTTGCCGCAGAGGCGCTAGACAAACGGCATCGCGATAGGATACCATCCGAAATCGTCTAACGGTCCCCGAACGCCGGGTATCGTGGGCGCGTAGCTCAGTGGGAGAGCATCCGCTTCACACGCGGGGGGTCGTTGGTTCAATCCCAACCGTGCCCACCATCCCCTGGCGCTGTAGCTCAGTTGGTTAGAGCGCCGCCCTGTCACGGCGGAGGTCGTGGGTTCGAGCCCCATCAGCGTCGCCATCGTCCATGCGGGTACAACGCACCGTCGCTGTACCCGCATCCATGCCAAGGTAGCTCAGTCGGTAGAGCACGCGCCTGAAAAGTGCGGTGTCGCCGGTTCGATTCCGGCCCTTGGCACCACCAACGTCGAAAGGGAGCCGGCATCGCTGCCGGCTCCCTTCGTTTGGGTGAGCTCGAACCGTCGCCTAGAGGGCGTTGGCGAGAGCCCAACCCTTCGGGGCACCGATACCGGTGACCAGATCGTATCCGGTGCCTGCATTGTAGGCGCCGTTCGTTCCCGTCGTCACATCGGTGAAGTCGGTATATCCGGTGCTGGTAAAGATGCTGTAGAGCGTCGGGTTGACGAAGCCCAGCGGGCTGCCGTGCAACTGATCCGCTTCAGCCATCAGGGCAACGAACTCCGGCGACGACCACGAGGTGCCGTCAACCTGCATTTGGCTGCCGTTGGCATAGACCATCACGCCCACACCCGGGAGCGCGACATCGGGATCGTTCCGACCGGTGCTGACCATATTCGCGACACCCTGCTGGTAGCTCGGGAGTGCGAAGATCGTCGAAACGCCGCCGCCGGAGGAGAACCCGTTGCTCGAGTCGCTTCCCGAGGTGATGCTGGCGAGTGCGCCGGTCGAAGTGTCGGTGAAGTTCACCGCGCCAACCGCCGTGAAGTACGGATCGGTCGCCGGCGAGCTAACGCCCGGTGGGTTATTTCCCGTTCCGCATTCATCGCTGCCCGAGTCACCGGAGGAGGCGACGAAGGTCATTCCCTTCGCGGCTGCCTGTTCGGCGATCGTATTGGTCGTATTGGTGAACGCCGTATCGGAGGTTTCGCAACCACCAAATGAGGAGTTGACGACGCTGGCTTTGCCGTCGGAGACGGTTTGGTTGTAGCCGGCTTCGATACTCTGCGAACTGAGATCTGGGAAGTTGTAGACGATGATGTTCGCACCCGGCGCGAGGCCGGAGATCGTTTCGACATCGAGCGCGGTCTCGGTGTAATCCGAGCTCGATGCGTTGCCGCCGCCGCTGACGGCTTCGTTGGTGATCGTGCCGGTCTGCGTGACGCCTGCCGCGCTAAGGTAGCCGGCGACATCGCTGGTGTTGATCGGCGTATCGATTTCGACTGCGACCGTTACGCCTGCGCCGTTGCAGCCATGCTGCACCGGGTAATCGAAGGCTTCGGCGACGCCCGTTGCGAGCCAGCCGTTGGAGCCGCTGACCGGACCGCTATCGGGGCTGCCGCTGCAGGTGCCGCCGGAGACCGGCGTCGGCGTCGGAGCCGGGGTCGGCGAGTTCGTCGGCACCGGAGTCGGTGAGTTCGTCGGCACCGGGGTCGGCGATGCGGTCGGTACCGGGGTCGGTGACGCGGTCGGTACCGGGGTCGGTGACGCGGTCGGCACCGGGGTCGGAACCGGGGTCGGAACCGGGGTCGGAACCGGGGTCGGAACCGGGGTCGGAACCGGGGTCGGAACCGGGGTCGGAACCGGGGTCGGTGAAGGCGCCGGAGTCGGCGTGCTTCCGTTGGTCAGCGATGCATCGTCGAGGTAGACGTAGTTGTAATCGCTGAACGATCCACTGCCGTAGATACCGACAAAAATGATGACCTGTTGTCCGGCATACGCACCGATGTTATAGCTGCGTTGGACGTAGCCGTTGGTGTTGCCGTTCTCGGTGTAGAGGTTGGTCAGGTAGTTGCCGTTGGCATCGAAGAGATCGGCTTCCTGATCGGCGTTGTAGGTGCTCGTTTCACTCGTACCTTCGTCGACGTAGAAGCTCAGTTGTCCGTTGGTCGGAACGGTTACCTGCTGGCAGACGCCGTCGAGACCGTACTCTTCGCCGAGATTGCTGGCAAGATTTCCGGTAAAGGCGTCATATCGGCCGCTATGCGGATTCGACGAGTCGATCGTTGCATAGCCGTTTCCGCAGGCAAACCACGGCGAGAACGCTCCGCTCTCGAAACCGGGGTTGCCGATGACGTTGGAAGTTGCAAACGGCGTCGCGTATCTCGCAAGCATCGCTCCGCGCGCTTTCATCTGCGGCGAGAGCGCGATCTTGCGCGTTGCGCGCTGTGCGGGAACGTGCGGCACGCTCGGGAGTGTCGTCGAAGCAATCAACGACGAGAGCGAGAGCGAGCTGCGGACGTGGGTGCCGGTGTGGGCAACCACAATATTGCTCGCCGTTACGGCGCGTACGAGCGGTGCGATCGCCGAGGGAACGGTCGCCGGCTTCACGTTGACGTAACGCGCACCGAATTTACCCTGGTTCACCATATGAATCTGGGTGTTGAAATAGCTCTCGACCTTCGCGGCGGGGGCGGAGGCTTCGATGATGGTGCGGTTGGAATACTCTTTGGCGATCGTAAAGCCCGCACGCTGCAATGCAAAGACGACGCTCTGCTCCTGCTGCGTGGTCGGCGCGTAATACGAATTAAATTCATCGGTCGTGAGATAGTGATGGTACATCGGCGAAGTAGGATCGGCTTGCTGGGCGACGAGCTGATCGAGTTGCGCCTGATGGTTGTAGTCGAGCGTCAACGTGACGTTGACGGGCGTCGTCTGCGGAGCGGCACCCATATCGGTGTAGGCGAGGGAGCCGCCGGTCTTCGGAGCGTTGCTAATCGGGCCTTGGGCTGGCGACGAAGAGCCTACCGTGGGCGTGCCGGCCGGTAAAATTCCTCCACCGGAATTGCCGCCGCCGCACGCCGAGAGCACCATGCCTGCAATGAGACACGATGCTACGAGTCGGAGGGATGTTTGCATTCTTCTCCTTGGTCGTACGAAGTTGTACGAAGTAGTTGCAACAGATGCCCCCGGCCCACGCGAGCGGGCCCGGGCACCCGGGCATTCTACGTTAAGTAGCGGTTAAGATATAAGGAGCCCTAGCAGATGGGGGGAGGAAGCCCCTAGGTGCATTTCGTCACAAGCTCGGCTCTCGTCCAGCCGCCGGCGATGAGGGGCGGGTGAGAAAACGCCGAGCGCCGCGACCACCGATGGCGCAGGAGCGTTTCGAAGATATCGATCGCACCAGCAACCACGAATCGGAGGGTCCCATGAAACGCAGATCGCTTGTTTTTGCCTTGGTAACCACCCTAACGCTTCTCATCCCACTCGCCGTGCAGGCGGACTGGAATGGTGGAGGAGGGCGCGAGCGAACGATCGTCGCCCGTGTCGGCGCTTTCTGGCCCTATCATCTCCGCTTAGAGGATGGCCGGACCCTCGAACTGCATCGCGGCACGATTATCAACCCCACCGGCATGACGCCGCGCTGGGGGATGTTGCTCCGCATTTGGGGGCATCGCGGCGAGGACGGCGCCTTCATCGCCGACCGAATCGATCTCATCCGCGGCGACGGTCGCCGCGAGCGTGATGACGACGGAGGGCGCTGACGCTATTCGGCGATGAATGCGACCAGCGCGTTCGCGGGTTTGTCGGCGGTCCAGAAACGCGTACCGTCATGCGTGAGTGAGACGCTGCGAAACGGCAGATGAGCGAGCGCTTCGACGGTACGCGCTTCGAGCGAGGTTACCCGCACGAAGGTGTTCGTCGCGTCGTCGGTGTTGCGAGCGAGCAAGTAGAGCGTCCCCTCGACGAAACAACAACCGACGGTCGCGCGCGCGAAACTCGAGAGTGCGTCCGAAAAATCCATCGTCGCGAGGACCGAGCCGGCGGAATCGAGCGCGAGCAGGCGCTTGCGAACGGCCTGGCTGAGCCAGAGATGTCGGCCGTCGAACGCCAGTTGGGAACCGGTGAGATCGGGGCAAGCGATGCGGTCGTGCTCCTTAACGCCATGCCCGGGGACGAAGCGCCGCAAATAGCGATCGTCGTCAGCGCCTTCACTCGAGACAAATCGTAGTTCGTCGCCGAGCGCAATCGCGCCGATCGGTTTCCCGGGAGCCTGCGATTCGTCGAGTAGTCGGTCGTCGTTCGGTGAAACGGCATAGAGGCGACTCGTTTGCATCGAGCTGACCCAGAGGCGCTCGCCGTCCGCGGCGAGCGCCTGCGGCTCGGGAGCCGGCGCGGGCAAACGGACGATCTCTCGAATCATTTCCATCTCGATCATCGGCGGTTCTCCTTCACTCTCTTAAGCAATCTTGAGGTCCATAATCGTTGTTAACGATCGATCGAAAAACTCCCGCAAAAACAAGCGTTTTTTCACGATATTAACCAGGACTCGCACGGGCGAAAGCCGCAGAATATGCAACAGCGTGTCTGCCGTTTTCGTTCGCGGAGGTATCCCGTTGCGCCGTCTCATCGCTTTCATCATCGGTTGTTCCATTTTTTGTTCGATCTCGCCCGCAGGCGCATCGGAGAGCGGCGCGTCACCACAACGTTCATCGCTCGATTCGCTGCTTCGTTCGCGGATCAAACACGTTTTTGTCATCTACCAAGAAAATCGTTCTTTCGATTCTTATTTCGGAACCTTCCCGGGTGCCGATAACCTCGCCTCCCCTTCGGCTCGGAGCCACGGATTTCGCCAATACGATCCGATCGGGCGCCAATGGGTAACGCCGTTTCGTATCACCGCCCCCGATACCGCCGATGCCGATCATTCACGTCCGGCGCTTCTTACGAAGGCCGACGGCGGCCGAATGGATCTCTACGTTGAAACCGAGGAATTCGGTCTTCTCGCGCGCGGCTATCAACGCAGCGATGCCGAGCGACTCGGCCTGCTGACGATGGCGCACGAAGATTGCGACACCATTCCATACTTGTGGTATTACGCACATAACTTCGCACTCTACGATCGCTTCTTTCAAGGGATGTGGGGACCGTCGACGCCGGGAAACATCGATCTCATCGCCGCACAGACCGGAGAGACACAGTGGGCGCGCGACGCCGCCGAGCAAGTTGCGCCCGATTCCAAAGGCCCCGGAGAGCCGATCGTCGACGATGCAGAGCCGCCGTTCGGCCCCTATCCGGGGAGCCCGCCCGATCCCCTCAAAGCCCAATACGATCAACATTATGCGACGATTTTTCTGACGATGGCGCAGCGCCATGCGATCGAAGCGAAGCGCGACAATCACGGCATCCGCAAAGATATCGCGGCGATCGCTCGCAGCGGGCGCCCCGCGATTCCGTGGGGTTGGTACCAGGAAGGTTACGCCGCCGCCGCACACCCGAATGCAACGAATCTGGTGCACGGCTATATCCCGCACCACAACGCCTTGCAATATTTCGGATACCTGCGCAAGAATCCGTATTTTTGGGGCGGGGTCCACGATCTCACCGCGCTCTTCCCCGCCATTTCGCAAGGGCGACTGGGCAACCGAAGCGTGATATTTATTAAAGGCGGTAAGAAGAACCCGTTCGGCCTCAAACCCGCAAATAAAAACCCTCGCGTGCAATCGCGCTTCCGCGGCGACGACGACCATCCGGGCTACTCCGACTCGCAGATATCCGAGGCGATGGTCGCCAAAGTCGTCGATACGATCGCTCGCAGCCGCTATTGGAAGAGCTCCGCAATTTTTATCTTTTGGGATGACTCCGAAGGTTTCTACGATCACGTCTCGCCCCCGCAATTCGAGCGATGCTTCGACGGACATGCGTGCGGCGACGGCCCTCGCGTTCCGGCGATTCTGATCTCGCCATACGCGCGCGACCATGCGGTGGTACACGAGCTCTCCGATCATGCTTCCTTCGTGAAGTTTCTCGGGACGCTCTTCAAATTACCGGCACTGGCCTCACTACCCGACGAAAAAATCTATATGCCGCTGGGGCCACGCGACACGAATCCGGCGCTCAGTAATCTCGTCGGAGCCTTCGATCCGCAACGTCTCGCCGGAACGAAAGCGCCGCTACCGGCGAGCCGAGCCGAGATTCCGACTCGCGTTGTCGATAGCATTCCATCGACGTGGAACTGCCGGAGGATCGGCATCACGCCGGTTCATATCCCCGGGGAGAACCATCCTCCCAAAGGCTTCGCACCGCTCCTCGAAAATCATTAGCGAAGTACGTCGCGTTTCGATCACTCGCGAAACCACTTTTTCGCGCTGGGCCGACGGTGGGGACAGCCCGGCCAACAGCACGGTTGTCGTTTGCCGTCTTTCAAATCTGCAATGAGACGCTCGATATGCTCGATCCGCGTCTTCGGGCGCTTAACGATCGTCGTCCAACAGATCCATTCGTTGCGCTGAATCGGCGTGAGGGCGTTCCATAGCGCGAGGGTCTTCTTCGCCGACGTTATCGCCTCGACCATATCGGTCGGAACCTCATGGAGCACTCCCGGTAAAATCTCCGACTTCACTTGCGTGGCCACTACGCTCCTCCCCTCGCACTCCGTGCGCTCGTCCTCTCAAGGCTAGCCGGATCGCCTCTTCTCGTTTCCCGGCCCTTCGTCACGTACCGCTTCCCGACGCCAACCCGTCGCCTATTTTTTTATCCTCCCCGTCGTCTCTTTATATCTCTCGTCGTCTTTATCTCTCCCCGTCGTCTTTTTATATCCCCCGTCGTCTTTTTATATCCCCCGTCGTTTTTATAAATCTCGTCGTCTTTTTATATCCCCCGTCGTCTTTTTATCTGCCTCGTCGTCTTTTTATCTGCCTCGTCGTCTTTTTATATCCCCCGTCGTCTTTTTTTATCCCCCGCCGTCTTTTTTTATCCCCCGCCGTCATCTCTAACTCTCCCCACATCCCCGTCGCCCTTGCCCGCACAAAAATAATTCCGGAGCTGAATTCGTCGAGATCGAGGCGCCGGAACGCGACGCGTACGTGAAGTACGCGAGCGTTTCGGCAACGACGAGATCGGCGGATTCAGCCCGGAATTAAGCGTGGGAGCGGGTGCGGGAGGCCCAGTACTCCACCGCCGCGCGAGCGACGAAGTTGGTAACGAAGATACCGATCATCAGCAGGAACGCCGCGGCGTACGCGAGTTGATGCGACTCCTTGAACGGCTCGTTGATGAACGTCCAGACGACGTAGGTGAGATAGCCGACCGGCGAATGTGTCGGAGCGAGCGTCGGCATATAGTTCGACCAACCGGCGGTGTAAATGAGCGGAGCAGTCTCGCCCAGAGCGATGCCGACGCCGATGAGCAGGCCGGTGAGCGTGCCCGGAAGCGCCCACGGAAATGCGACACGCAAGAACGTCGTCAGCGGGCGCGCGCCCAACGCGACCGAAGCCTCGACGAGATCGCGCGGGACCGCCGAAAAAGCGAGATCCGCCGCGCGATAGACGTAGGGAAGCATGATGATCGCGAGCGCGAGCGAACCGGCGACGAGCGAAAAACCCCATCCCGCCGTCTCGACTAGCGCCACGTAGAGAAAATATCCGACGACGATCGACGGAACGCCGAAGAGCACGTCGATCGAAAGGCGAACGACGATGCGTAAACGATCCGGAGCGAATTGCGTTACCCAAATCGCCGCACCGATACCGACGGGCACGACGAGGACGACAGCAAGCGTTACCAACAGCATCGTACCGGCGATTGCGTTAGCCAGGCCGCCGGCGATGCCTTGCGTTACCGTGACGAAGATATCCGGGCGAATCGCCGCGATTCCGCGCACGAACACAAACCCGAAGAGCGAGAGCAACACCAGGAGTGCACCGACCAACGAAGCGATGCAGAGCACCCACCAGAAGCGTGAGATTGCGACGTTGCGCTTTACGTGAGAGACCATCAGTGCGAGCGATCCTGTCCGCGAATGGCAACCCGAGCGATCGTATTAACGGCTAACGAAATAACGAACAACACGAGTGCGAGTTCGGCGAGCGATCGCTGCGCAACTCCACTGGCATCGCTAACCGCCGACTCCAATTGCGAGACCACGACCGCAGCGATCGTATTGATCGGTGAAAAAATGTTCTGCGGGAGAATGTTGATCGCGTTTCCGGCAACCATCAGCACGGCCATCGTTTCACCGAGCGCGCGGCCGAAAGCGACGAGAATCGCCCCAACGATGCCGGTGCGTACGCTCGGCAGGACCGCATGCGTAACGGCCTGCCAGGAAGTACTACCCAGCGCCATGCTCGCTTCGTAGATACTTTTCGGCTGCGCCAGCAAAACGTCGCGCACGGTGGCAACCATGATCGGCATCACCATGATCGCGAGAACGATCGCAGCGGCAAAGAGTCCGTTTCCGCTTCCGGCATCGCCGCCGAGAAAGGGGATGAAACCAAAATGGTGCGTGACGAACGGCGCGACGTGATTCCCGACCCAAGGCACCAGCACGATCGTGCCCCACAATCCATACACCACCGACGGGATGCCGGCCATAAGTTCGATCAAGGCGTTGGTCGGTAGGCGCAGTCGCTCCGGTAAGCGATAGACGATCGTCAAGGCAACGCCAAGCGCGAGCGGCACGGCGAAAACCATCGCGAGTAGTGCCGAGAGCAGCGTTCCCACGAGGAAAACCAAGCCGCCGAACTCGGCGCCCGGCTCCGCGGCGACGCCGTTATGAATCGAGCTCCCCGTACCGTACTGGTTGCCGATATTCCAGGTGATGTCGCTGAGGATGCTTAGCCCGTTATAGCGGATCGCCGGCCACGTGTACCACAGCAAAAACAGCAACATCAGCACGACCAAGAGCAGGCAAATACCCGCGGCAATAGACGTGAGAACGCCGGCCAGCGTTCCGCTGGCCGGCGATTGCGAGAAGGGAACCGCAGCGCGGCGCGCGCGGCTCCCCCCTACTGTCGGCGTAAGGCTCGCCAACCTAGTGGATCTGCGCGATCTGCGTGCGGCTCAATTTTGCAATCGAACCCGGCAGCGGGAGGAAGTGGACGGCGTTGAGGAAGTGCATCTGCTGCCCGCCGTTATGGTCGAGCACCCACGAGAGGAACTTCACCAGCGCTTCGCGTGTCTGGGCGCTCTTTTGGTGCGGGTTAACGATGGCGTATTCGTAGTTGATGATCGGGTACGAGTTCGCACCCGGAGCAAAAACGAGCGAGATGCGTTCGTCGCGCGGGGTCTTCGAGTACATCGCCGCCGCAGCCGAACCGATCGTCGAAGCGGTCGGGGCAAGAAAGCGTCCGGCGCGATTCTTAAGAAGCGCGTAGCCGAGTCCGGCCTTATTCGTTTCGTTGATGAAGCTCACGCCGATATAGGCGATAGAGTACGGGGTCGCTTTGCAGGCCTGTACCATCCCCGGGTTGCCGTTCGCGCCGACCGCAGTCGGAACCGAGGGCCAGCTGATCGAGGTGCCGTAGCCGGGGCCATGGCTCCACATCGGCGTGGTGAACGAGAGATACTGCGAGAAAATGAAGGTATCGCCCGATCCATCGGTGCGGTGGACGGGAATGATCGTCCGGTGCGGGAGACGGCCGGCGTAGGGGCGATTGAGCGCCTTGATCTGCGGGTCGTTCCAGTATTTAATCCGGCCCATGTAGATGCCGGCGAGAACCGGACCCGAGAGGTGCAAGTGCACGTTATTGAGCCCCGGAAGATTGTAATTGATCTGCTGGGCACTAATCGCAAGCGGAATATTGAGCATGCGGTGTCCGCGCATCTGCGGATCCCCCATGTAGGCATCCGATGCGCCGATCTGTGCGACGCCGGCGATCGCCTGCGAGATCCCCGTGCCGCTGCCGGTGCTCTGCGTCGTGATTTGGACGCCGTGGTTCTTCGCCTGGTACGAAGCAACCCAGATATTCATCAACGGATAGAGCAGCGACGAGCCGGTCTCGAGGATCGGCGTCGCAGCCCGCGCCGCTGCGAGCGAGCCGAGTGCGAACACGGCTGCAAGAGCGACGGCGGTTAACTTACGCATGTAGTTCCCTTCGTTAAAAATGACAAGTGCGGTACAACGCTCGGGTCCGCCTTCGCGCACCCTCACCGAGATCGTACAACCCGCTGGTAAACACCGGCTTATGGAACTCTTAAGAGTGATTAAGGCGGCGGCGCAAGGCCAGCCCCCCCATCGACGCCGAACCCGCAGGGATGCCCGATAACGACCAGGCGCACGAAGCGGCGCTCGCCGCTCTCCGCCATACGGCCGCGCACGTTCTTGCGTACGCGGTGCAAGATTGCTTCCCCGACGCGAAGCCGACCATCGGCCCCGCGATCGAGAACGGCTTCTACTACGATTTCGACCGCGCGACGCCGTTTACGCCTGAGGATATCGAGCGACTCGAGGCACGAATGCGCGAGATCGTCACCGCCGCTTACCCGATGATCGGCGAGCGCGTGACGCGCGAACAAGCGATCGCTCGATTCAAAGGTAATCCCTACAAAGTCGAGCTTGCCGAGGCGATTCCGGAGGGCGAGCCGATCACGCTCTATACCATCGGCGCCTTTACCGATCTTTGCCGCGGCGGACATGCCGAGAGCACCGGCGATCTGGGCGCACTAAAGCTCACCTCGGTCGCCGGCGCATATTGGCGCGGCGATGAAAAAAACGCGATGTTGCAGCGCATCTACGGCACGGCCTGGCCGACGCAGGAAGAGCTCGACGCCTACCTCGCGCAGATGGAGGAAGCGCAAAAACGCGACCATCGCAAGCTCGGGGTCGAGCTCGATCTCTTTTCCATCGAAGAAGAGGCCGGCGGCGGCTTGATTTTCTGGCACCCGAAGGGCGCGACGGTGCGCGGAATCGTGGAACAGTTTATTCGCGACGGACTGCGCGAGCGCGGCTATCAGCCGGTCGTGACGCCGCACATCGTGAGCGAGCGCCTCTACGCAATTTCAGGGCACCTCGACAATTACGCTCAGAATATGTTCGGTCCGCTCGAAGTCGAGGAGCAGCGCTTTCGCCTCAAGCCCATGAACTGCCCCGGGCATATCCTCATCTATCGCGATAAGCCGCGCTCCTACCGCGAATTACCGATTCGCTACTCCGAATTCGGAACGGTCTATCGCTACGAACGTAGCGGCGTACTGCACGGCCTCACGCGCGTTCGCGGCTTCACGCAGGACGACGCCCACCTTTTCTGCATGCCGGATCAGCTCCAATCGGAGTTCGAACAAACGCTCGATGAAGCGCTCCGCCTCATGGATGCGTTCGGCTTTCATGAGTTTCAGTACGTTCTTTCGACTCGTGAAGCGAAGGATCGCGTCGAGACCGACGAGATCGCCGAGAACGCGATTCGCGCCGCGCTGGCAAGCAAAGGCGTCGCTTACGAAGTCGATGACGGCGGTGGCGCATTCTATGGCCCGAAACTCGATATCAACGTGCGCGATGCGATCGGTCGAAAATGGCAACTCGGGACGGTCCAGGTCGATTTCGTCCTGCCGCAACGTTTCGATCTTCAATATCGCGGTAGCGATGGGAACGAGCACGTCCCGGTGATGATTCACCGCGCGCTCGCCGGCTCCATGGAGCGGTTTTTCGGCATCCTCATCGAACACTACGGCGGCGCATTCCCAACCTGGCTCGCGCCGATCCAAGCCGTTGTGGCGCCGATCTCCGAGCACCAACTCGATTACGCGCGTTCGGTCGCCCGTTCGCTTCACGAACGGGGTTATCGCGTACAAGTCGACGAGAGCAACGAAAAAATCGGCTACAAAATTCGTCACTGGAGAACGCAACGCGTGCCCTATATTTTGGTTGTCGGAAAACAAGAGTTTGCCGACGGAACCGTCAACGTCAATCAACGTGGAGTCGAAACGAAACGCAGCATTACCCCGCAAGCCTTCGCCGAGGAACTACGGTTGGAGATCGAGGCACGCCGTTCGTGAGCGCTAGAACGATCTCGGCCGCCCTTGCCGCTTCACTCACGCTACTGCTCGGTGCGTGTTCGGGAAACTTCGCAAGCGGTGGAACCGCCCAGCCCAATAGCTTCACACCTCAGACCGCCGGAGCACCGAGCCCAGGAGTGAACTCAGCCACCTCCGCGGGTGCGCATGGGCCCGTTCCGACGCCGACGCCGCCACCGGGCGACACGGTGAGCTACCCCGTCTCGCAGGCCGCCTCCGGCCTACGCTGCCCGCAGAGCAAAGGCTTCAGTTGCGTTGTCGCCTTTAATTTACCGACTCCGAGCCCAAGCCCGAGCGGTTCTCCAACGTCGCGAGCCTCAGCGAAGCCCCCCTCCCCGACGCCGAGCCCAACTCCCTCGCCGACGCCGACGCCAAGCCCCTCGCCCTCGCCGAGTGCATCGGGAAGCGCGAGTCCGCGAGCGAGCGCGACTCCTGCAGGGCCGCAGATCTCGTTGCAGATCGCGGCGCTCACCAGTGACGCGCCGCCGATGGTGCATCCCGACCCGAAGAGCGCGGGCACCGTGGCGCTCGTCGCTCTGCGGTTGCGAACCAGCGCCGACACGACGCTCTCCGGCGGTGCGCGCATCAACTACACGCTGCCCAAAGCGCAGATCGCCGGGCGTGGCTTCGCCGTGCAACTCTTTGAAGAGAGGCAACAAAAAAAGAAATCGCTCGACACCTTTATCGGCACCTACGACAGCTCGACGCTCAAAGGCACGACGCTGACGTTCTCGTTCGTAACACCGAAGTTGCTGGTCAAGAAGGGCGAGACGTGGCTGCTGGTGCTCTACGGCGACGAACTTCCGGCAAAGGCATCCTCGAGCCCGAGTGCAAGCCCGAGTTCGAGCCCGGCTCCTTCGGCCGCCGCATCACCTACGGCTTCACCGGCGGCCACGGGATCGCCGTAAACAAATCGTGAGCACGCTCGCGGCGATTCGTTCGCTCGACCGACGAGCAAAGACGAGCTTTATCGCCGCGTTCTTGGGTTGGACGCTCGACGCATTTGATTTCTTTATCGTCACCTTCGTCGTCGCGAAGATTGCAAGCGATTTCCATCGTTCGATTCCCGGCATCGCTCTCGCCATTACCCTCACGCTAGCGGCACGCCCGTTCGGCGCAATGCTCTTCGGTGCGCTGGGCGATGCACTGGGACGGCGACTGCCGTTGATGATCGACATCGCGCTGTTCTCGGTGCTTGAATTCGCGACCGCCTTCTCCCCGAACTATACGGTTTTCTTGATCCTGCGCGTCCTCTTCGGGGTTGCGATGGGCGGGGAGTGGGGGCTCGGCGCGGCGTTATCGATGGAGAGCCTGCCCGCGAAAACGCGCGGCATCCTCAGTGGCCTGCTACAAGAAGGCTATATGGTCGGTTATCTGCTCGCCGCCGTCGCCAACTTCATCGTCTTTACATGGACGCCGTGGGGATGGCGCGCCCTTTTTATCATCGGCGTGCTACCGGCGATTTTACTCTTCTTCATCCGCCGACACGTCGAAGAATCGCCGAGTTGGAAACCGTCGGCGCAACGCCGCGATGCCGGCGCTCGACCGAGTCTTGCAACGCTCCGGGCGCTTCCGCTGCTGCTCTACGCCATCCTATTCATGACCGCGTTCAATTTCATGTCGCACGGCACGCAGGATCTCTATGCGACATTCCTGCAAAAACAGCACGGCTTCTCGCCGGGAGTTGTTTCCTTTTTAGCGATCGTAGCGGCGGTTGGAGCGATTGTGGGCGGTATCGCGTTCGGCGCACTTTCGCAGTGGGTTGGGCGGCGCGTGGGCATCATCGTTGCTGCAGTTCTAGGCATCGCCGCGATTCCGCTCTGGGCGTTCTCCGGCAGCGTTGCTGCGCTTGCCGTCGGCGCCTTCGCAATGCAATTCGCGGTTCAAGGTGCGTGGGGAATCATTCCGGCACATCTCAACGAAATTTCACCACCGCTCTCGCGCGGATTTTTTCCGGGAACCGTCTATCAAATCGGCAACCTGCTCTCTGCGGGTGCCGCGCAGATCGAAGCGACCATCGCCGCGACTTCCTTCGCGCTACCCGGCGGGGGGGCCGACTATGGGCGCGCGCTCGCCGCGATCGCCGTCGTCGTTCTTGCCGCAGTGGCATTGCTCGCGGCAACCGGCTTTATCGTTACGCCCGAGCATCGCGACCGAGTTCTCGAATAGATCTGCTATCGCGGGTCGACAAATGCGACGATCTCGTGGGCCTCGCGATGATTCGTCCAAAAGCGCAGGCCGTCGAAGGCAAGCGATCGCGCGTGAAAGGGAATGACGGCGAGATCGCGCGTGCGCGGTACCGTGCCGCGAGCATCGATTTGGGTGAGGAAATATTCGGGCTTCGTTTCATCGTCGGTGGTCAGAAGATAGATCGTGCCGTCGAGAATCGTCTGCCCGCAGATCTGGCGCGGCGCCGGAATGCTGCGAACGATTCCGCCGCGCGCGTCGAGTTCGAGCACCCGGCTATTATAAAATTGCGACAGAAAGAGCATCTCGCCGTCATAACCGAGTTGGGAACCGGTGAAATCCGGGCACGCGATTCTCTCATTTTCTTTAAACCCATGTCCGGGAATAAAACGGCAGATATAGCGATCGTCGTTCTCGCCGAAACCGCAAACCACGCGGAGTTCTTCGCCGACAACCGTCATGCCCCACGGCAGACCCGGCGCCTGCGCCTCTTCATGCACGGTCCAATGCAACGGATCGATCGCATAGAGTCTCCCCGTTGTTACCGAACCCATCCAGAGGTACGTCCCATCGTAAGCGAGCGCTTGCGGTCGCGGCGCGGGCGATGGGAGTCGACGCACTTCCTCAATCCTGATCATGACAGCCTACTTCGCAGCGCGAGCGCCCATCCCCGCAACCACCGAGGCGATCGCGGCGATGAGTAGATCGATCTCCTCGAGCGAAACGATCAACGGCGGAGCGAGGCGCAGCGTATTCCCTCCACCGGTACCGACAAGGATTCCTCGCTCGCGTAGTTCCTCGGCAATCGCGACCGCCCGAAGCGGCTCCCGTACGGGAAGCCCGAGCAGGAGCCCGCGCCCGCGCGGAGCTTCCACATACGCTGGAAGTGCGCGCGCTATCGCGGCCAAGCCCTCCATTGCACGTGCGCCGACAGTACGAACGTGAGCATCGAGATCGAGCTTATCCCGAATGTGCAGGTGCGCGAGCGCCGCCGCCGCGCTGACCGGAGAACCTCCGAACGTCGAACCGTGGTCGCCGGGTTGTAACGCTTCGGCGAACGCGCCGTCAACGAGCATCGCTCCAATGGGTAAACCGTTTCCCAGCGCCTTTGCCATTGTAAGGAGATCGGGGCGCACTCCGACGCTCTGAAACGCAAAGAGATCGCCCAAACGTCCCATTCCACACTGCACTTCGTCGAAAATCAGAAGCGCGCCGCGCTCGCTGCAGAGGCGACGTAGTTCGTGCAGAAAATCCTCGCGTGCGGGGTGGACTCCGCTCTCACCCTGCACCGGTTCGACAATGCAGGCAGCGGTGCGATCGTCGATCGCTGCGTCGAGTGCAGCAATATCGTTGAAAGGCGCCCACGCGAAACCCTCGGGGAGCGGAGCAAAGCCGATTTTATACTCCGGGTTTGCCGTCGCCGCCAGCGCACCGAGCGTCCGGCCATGAAAACCGCCGCTGAATGCGAGAATCGTGTTCCGATCGCGCTCGCCGCGCCGGTAGGCCGCCTTGCGCGCCAATTTTATCGCCGCTTCATTCGCCTCGGTCCCCGAGTTACAGAAAAAGGCTCGTGCGAATCCCGAACGCCGGGTAAGCTCTCGTGCGAGATCCCCGGAGGGTTCGTGGAAATACAGATTGCTTGCATGCACCAGCCGCCGCGACTGCCGTGCGACGGCGTCGGCGATCTCGGGATGCGCGTGCCCGAGCGCACAGACGGCGATGCCGGCGATTGCATCGAGGTAACGGCGACCCTCCTCGTCGACGAGATAGCAACCATCGCCCGAGACAAAGCGCACCGGCGCGCGTGAGTAATTCGCTAGGAGCGCCGGCTCGTTCACGTCCGATAGCTCGCATTAATGCGCACGTAGTCGCGCGAAAGATCGCAGCCCCACGCCGTGGCGCGCGCATCGCCGAGCCCAAGATCGAGCGTCACAACGATCTCGCGCTCCTCCAACAGACGGTGTGCCTCCGCCTCGGAGAGCGCTTCGATACCACCACGCTCCACCCACGTCCGTCCGTTGAGTGTAAGCGACCACGTTCGATCGTCGAATCCGACGCGCGCCGCGCCCGCGGCGGCGACGATTCTCCCCCAATTCGGATCCTCGCCGTAGAGAGCGGTTTTGACCAAACTCGAATTGACGATCGCTCGCGCGACCGCTCGTGCTTGAGCGGAATCCTGGGCTCCGACGACGCGCACCTCTAATCTCTTCGTCGCCCCCTCTGCATCATCGACCATCGCCAGGGCGAGGTCGAGCGCGACCTTTCCAAGCACTTGTTCGAAAAGCGGCGGCGGCGCGAGCGAGCCCTGCGGAGCGAACAGATAGACGGCATCGTTGGTGGACATGTCGCCATCGACGGAGATCATGTTGAACGTGTCGGCGACCGCCGCCGTTAACAAGCGTTGTAAATCGTCCTTCGCAACCGGAAAATCCGTTGCAAGAAATGCGAGCATCGTCGCCATATTAGGGGAGATCATGCCCGAGCCTTTGGCGATGCCGCCGATCGTGTAGCGCTTCGATTCGTGATAAAACGCATATGCGGAGAGCTTCGGAACGCGGTCGGTGGTCATGATCGCTTCGGCTGCATCGTGCGCCGCTTTCAAACCCTCGTCGAGTTGTTCGACGCAACGCTCCAGAGCGCGCTGCACTCTATCGAGCGGCAGCGGCACGCCGATCACACCGGTTGAGGCGACGAGGACTTGCTGCGGCGCTACATCGAGCAATGCGGCGGCCTGCGCCGCCGTCGCCCGCGCATCGCGATCCCCACGCTCGCCGGTGCAGGCGTTGGCACAGCCGGAATTGCAGACCAGTGCTCGCACGCCCATTCCCGTAGCCAGGTGCTCGCTGCTGACGGTAATCGGCGCCGCCTTGACGTCGTTGGTGGTAACGACGGCAGCGCAAGCCTGCTCGCGTTCGAAAACGATCAACGCGAGATCGCGCTTGCGCCGTTTAATGCCGGCGTGCACTCCGCTTACGCGCACGCCGGAGACGCTACCGATGCCTCCGCGTAACGCGACGATGCGCTCCTCAATTTCAGACTGCGACGGTGCGAGCACGAAAACCCTCCTCTTCGGGATATCCAAGCATGATGTTGATGTTCTGGAGCGCCTGGCCGGCAGCACCTTTGCCGAGATTGTCGATGGCACAGATCGCGCGAATGGTATTCCCACAGAGGCCGATGGAAATTTCGGCATCGTTGGTCCCGACAACGGCGGGTACGCTCGGAGGTGTTCCTTCGTCGAGTACGCGCACGAACGGCGAGGCTTCGTACGCATCGCTAACTGCGGAAACGACGGCACGAATATCGGGGGTGCGATCGAGCACGAGATAGACGTCGGCGAGCATGCCGCGCGATAGGGGAACGACGTGCGGAGTAAACGTGAGCGGGGCGGCGCATCCATGCAGTGCGAGCATACGTTCGATCTCAGGTTGATGCCGATGCCCGGTAAGGCCGTAAGCCCGAATATCGCCATCGAGCTCGGCGAACATTGCGCCGAGCGTCGGCGTTCTGCCCGCCCCGGTTATTCCGCTTTTCGCGTCGATAACGAGCGCGATCGGGGGAAAGAGCTCGACCAAGGGAAGCAACGGTAGCAGCGATGCGGTCGGGTAACATCCGGGATTTGCAACCAACGTCGCTTCGGAAATTGCGTCGCGGTTCCACTCGGTGAGCCCGTACGCAACATCGTCGTCGAATCGAAAATCCGCCGAGAGATCGACGACGCGCGCACCACGAGCGAGAAAGCTCCGCACCGCCTCACGCCCTGCGCCGTGCGCACCGGCAGCGATCACGATATCGCCCGGCGCGAGCTCGGACGCGATGCTGCCGCTCGCGGAAAAGCTCAAATTACTCCGACGAAATACCGAAAAGTTCTCGGAAAGCATCGTCCCGGCATGGCTTTTGCTTTCGAGAATACCGACGTGCAGATGCGGGTGTCGATCGATCCATTCGATCGCTTGCGCGGCGGCATACCCGGCCGCACCCCAAACGTGAACGCGCGTCATACCGCGCCCGCCAAAACGGAGAGTTCCTTTTCGAGTTCGTCGAGCGCGTCGGCGACGGATTCGGGCGAGGTGGAACCGATGGTCGCCTTCGCGCGAACGCCGGAACGTGCGTCGAGGGGCGCCTCGAGCGTCTCCGCCCCAATCTGCGCTCCAAGCGCACGTAGGTCGCTTGTCTCGAACGGACGTCCCTGCTCCTCGGCGAGCGCCACTCTCGCTCCAACCAGACGATGCGCGCGCCGAGCATCGACTCCCTTGAGAATGAGCGCGTCGGCGAGATCGGTCGCCGGCGTATAACCGAGCGTTGTCCGACGCTCCATTTGGGCAACGTCGAACTCAAGATCGGCAAACGCTCTCCCGAATGCCGCGAGAATACCGTCGGCACGCTCGATTGCGGAGATCGCACTCTGCTTACATTCCTGTAGATCGCGATGGTAGGAGAGCCCGACGGCGGCGCTCGCGCTCCAAGCCGTTTTCGCATCGGCCAATACGCGCTGCGTCCCGGCTCGCACGAGTTCGAAGATATCGGGGTTGCGCTTTTGCGGCATTAAACTTGAGCCGCTTGCCGATGCATCGCCGATCCGCACGTAGCCGACGAGCGGCGAGGACCAAAGAACGATCTCTGCGGCGATGCGCGCCGCAGGCACGCAGGCCGTCGCCCAGGCGTCGGCGCACGAAAATAATGCGTCGCGCGTCCCGACGGCATCGAGTGCATTCCGAGAAGGGCGCGCAAACCCGAGATAGCGGGCGGCGGCGAGTCTGTCGAGCGGCAAACAACTCCCGGCCAACGCCCCCGACCCAAGCGGCATCGCCTCCATCGCGTCTTTTTCAACCGATGCAAAACGTCGAGCTCCGCGCACGAAGGGCTCCGCGGCCGCTTGCAACCAAAACGCAAGCAAAATCGACTGCGCGGGCTGGCCGTGCGTCGTTCCTGCCAGCACGCTCCCCTCGGCGAGCGCGCTACGTGCGCGCGTGACGAGCGCTGCGGCGATCGTCGTTACCCGCGCCAAACCGTCGCGAGCCCGCGCGGCCGCATAGAGCGATAAGGTCGTTGCCACCTGATCGTTGCGACTCCGGCCGGCATGCAGCCATCCTCCCGCTTCTTCATCGAGTTCGCGCACGCGCGCGTCGATCGCTCCGTGAATATCTTCGAACGATCCCTTCCTCGCCCAGATAGCGAAGCTGCCGTCGTCGATCTCCGCAGCGACTCGGTCGAGCGCGCGCTCGAGCTTTGCGCCGGTATCTTGTGCGATAACCTCGCCGCCCGTCAGCGCGCGCACGTGCGCGCGCGAGGTTTCCAAATCGAAACGGGCGAGCAACAAATCATCTTCGAAGGACGAGCCAAACGCAAGCAACGCGGGATCGGGCGCGGAGCGAAAACGTCCGCCCCACTGCAACGAACCTTCGGTCACGATGCGGCGACCGCAGCAACCTGCGCCAAACGATCGAGCGGAAGCCCCGCTAAATGAATGAAGCCGTCGGCAGCGCGATGGTCGAAGCGATCTCCGGCCCCGTAGGTCGCTAACCCCTCGTCGTAGAGCGCAAACGGCGAACGCACGCCGATGACGGTCGCGCACCCTTGCAACAGCTGCAGCCGAACGTCGCCCGACACTCTGTTGCTCGACACGGCATTAAATGCATCGAAGGCCGAACGGAGCGGCGAATACCAGAGCCCGTCGTACACGAGTTCGGCATATTTGCGATCCACACCGGCCTTGAAACGAAGTTCGTCGCGCGTGAGCACGAGCCGCTCGAGCGCCTCGCGTGCCGCGAGCAAAATCGTCGCTGCGGGTGCCTCGTAGAGTTCGCGCGATTTTACTCCGATGACACGATCCTCGATGAGATCGATTCGACCGATGCCGTGCGCGCCGCCGAGTATGTTGAGTTTTGCCAACAACGCCGGCCCCGAATCACCTTCGAGGCTCGGTACGCCGGCGCGAAAATTGACGACGATCTCGGTTGCGGCCGTGGGACGACTCTGCGCCGCCGCCGTCCAACCGAAGGCGTCCTCCGGCGGTGCGTTCCACGGATTTTCAAGCACGCCGGCCTCAATCGAACGCCCCCAGAGATTCGCGTCGATCGAATAGGGCTTCGCCGCGCTCTGGGCGATGGGAACGTCGTGTTCGGCCGCAAATGCGATTGCATCGGGGCGCGAGAGCGGGCTCTCGCGCAGCGGAGCTCGCACCTGCAACCGTGAATCGAGTGCGCGGACTCCCAACTCGATGCGAACTTGATCGTTCCCTTTCCCGGTGCACCCGTGCGCGACCGCATCGGCACCGTACGCGCGCGCAGTTTCGACCAGCAGGGCGGCGATCAGCGGGCGCGAGAGCGCTGCGCTCAGTGGGTAGCACCCTTCGTAGCGAACGTTTGCAGCGAATGCCGGGAGCACGTATTCATCGTAAAACCGTTGCCTCACGTCGAGCGCAACGGCCTCACGCGCTCCGAGCGCGCGAGCTTTTTGCGAGATCGCGGCAATCGCATCGACGGCGCCTTCACCGGTGGCGCCGTCGCTCTCTCCGAGATCGGCGGTGAGCGCGATCACGTCGTTGCCTTCGAGCAATAGGCGCTTGAGCAGCACCGAGGTATCGAGCCCGCCCGAGTACGCAAGAACGATCGTACTCACGCCGCTCCTCCCGTCCCAAGATCGCGAAAACGTTGTACGACCATCGAGGTCGTTTTCACATCGCGAACGATAACGAGAATCGTGTCGTCTCCGCCGATCGTTCCCATCATTTCGGGCCAGCCGGCATCGTCGATCGCCGAGGCGACCATCATCGCGCTCCCCGGCGGCGTCTTGAGCACGATGAGATTTGCGCTCCCCTCAACGGAGAGTACGAGTTCGGAAACGACGCGATGAAGGCGACTGGCATACTGAACCGTCGCATTCGGAAGCACGTATTTAAAAAGCGCTTCGTCGCCGCGCTCGCTCTTTACCGGCACCTTCGCCAGCCCGAGCTCTTTAATATCGCGCGAGACCGTCGCTTGAACGGCGTCGAACCCTTGCGCGGCAAGCAGCGCGACGAGCTCTTCTTGCGAGTGGACCGGTCGCGTTGCAACCAACGTGAGAATCGCTCGTTGACGACGCTCCTTCATAATAAGGTTCCCTTTCCATCGGTGATGAGCGCGACGAGCAGTGCCCGCTGCGCGTGGAGACGGTTCTCCGCTTGGTCGAAAACGAGGCTGCGCGTCCCGTCGATGACGGCGGCAGCGACCTCCTGCCCGCGATGCGCGGGCAAGCAATGCATGAAGACCGCGTGTTCGGCGGTGTAAGAAAAAGAACGTTCGGTGACCGCGTACGGCAATAACATCGCGGCATTGCGTTCGTGGAGATGCTCCTCGCCCATCGAGGTCCACACGTCGGTGTAAACGACGTCGGCGCCGCGAAGCGCGCGCACGGGATCGGTAAAGGCGCGCGCGCGACCACCCGAGCTCGCACCGAGCTTCGCCAATTTTTCTAGCGTCGCTTCGCTCGGGCGGTGGCTGAGCGGCGAGGCGAAGCGCATAGATCCGCCGAGCATGACGACGGCTTGTGCCAGAGAGGTGGCGACGTTGTTCCGCGCGTCCCCAAGATAGACGACGCGCAGGCCCTCGAGCGACCCGAAGCGTTCTTCCATCGTCAACACGTCGGCGAACGCTTGGCAAGGATGGTAGAGCGCGGAGAGTCCGTTAATAACCGGAACGTCAGCCGCCGCGGCAAAGCGTTCGAGTGGTTCGTGTTCGTGGGTGCGAACGACGACGGCATCGACGTAACGCGAGAGCACGCGGGCGGCATCCTCGGGAGTCTCCCGCGTTCCGACGAGCATCTCGCTACCGGTTGCAAAGAGCGCCTGCCCCCCGAGCGAGGTCGCCGCCACCTCGAACGATACCCGGGTGCGCAGGCTCGGCTTTTCAAAGAGCAGTGCCAGGGTCCGCCCGCGTAAGAGCGTACGCGAAGAGGGCGACGCATCGCTCTTTAGCTCGCGCGCCAAACGGACGAGCGCGCGTAGCTCCGCCGGGAGGTACTCGGCGAGGTCGAGGAAGTGGCGCCCCTGCAAATGTTCGTGGGGGGCTAGCCGTGTGGCGATCATTATGTGTATTATTATGCATACTATGCATACTTATGCAATACCCTCGCGGGTCTCGATCGTAAAATATGGCGGCAGCGCGAACCCGGGGGCGGCGCCGAGCGATCCGCTCCTCGATGAAATCGCCGCGCTGCATGCCGCCGGCGAGCGCGTCGTCTTGCTCCACGGGGGCGGGCCGGAGATCGACGCGGCACTGCGCGAGCGAGGGATCGAAGGAGAGCGCATCGATGGCCTCCGCGCGACCGACGAACGCAGCCTCGCGGTCATCGAGATGGTGCTCTGCGCGACGATAAATAAACGCATCGTCCGCGCGCTTCAAGATCGCGGCGTTCCTGCCGTCGGCATCTCCGGGCAAGACGGCGGCACCCTTCGCGCGCGCCGCAGTACGCGGTTCGACGGACGGCTCGGTTCGGTCGGCGAGCGGGTCGCGTGCGATCCGCACCTGCTCGCAGCGTTGCTGGCGATGCCGACGATACCGGTGCTCGCTCCGCTCGCACTCGAAATCGACAAAGCGGCCGCACTCAACGTTAACGCCGACGAAGCTGCGGCAGCGGTCGCGGCGATTTTTCCCGAGAGCGCGCTTTTCTTCGTCACCGATATCGCGCGCGTCCGTTCGATCGCCGAGGATCCGCGCAGCGGCATCGATCGCCTCACCCTCTCGACCGCGCGCGCGTTTCTCGCAAGCGAGCAGTGTCGCGATGGGATGCGCCCCAAACTCCGAGCGGCGATCGCCGCCTGCGAGGGCGGGGCGGAAGCGGCGTACATCTGCCTCGCTCGGCCGGGCGCACTGCGCGCGGCGCGCGAATGCAACGACGCAACCATCATCGCCGAAGCGGAGCCGAGGGCGAAGAGCGCCAACTAACCGAGGATGCTGCTGCTGGGAATCGAGACTTCATGCGACGATACCGCCGTCGCGATCCTCCGCGACGGCCGCGACGCGATCGCGAATGTCTCGACGAATCAGGATGAATTCCACCGTGCCTATGGCGGCATCGTTCCGGAGATCGCGAGCCGCGCGCACCTCGCCTTACTCTCGGCTGCGATCGAGCATACCCTCGATCGCGCGCGGATGACGCTCTCCGATTGCGACGGGATTGCGGTCACCTACGGCCCGGGGCTAATCGGCAGCCTCCTCGTTGGGGTTGCAACTGCGAAAGCACTCGCATTCGCTGCGCGGCGCCCACTCTATGCCGTCAATCATCTGCACGGACATCTCTTCGCTCCCTTCCTCGAAAGCGCCGTGGCACCACCCTATCCGTTTCTCGCGCTCTTAGTATCGGGCGGGCACACGCAACTCGTCGCCGTCGACGGCCCGATGCAGTTGCGCGTTCTCGGGAAGACGCGCGACGATGCAGCCGGGGAGGCGTTCGACAAAACCGCCCGCCTGCTCGGGCTCGGTTTTCCCGGGGGGCCGGCGCTCGATGCGCTCGCCCGCGACGGCGACGCGCGCGCCATCGCCTTTCCTCGCTATCGTCCCGAGGGCGACGCGCTCGATTTTTCGTTCTCGGGATTGAAAACCTCGGTTCGTTACTTTCTCGAACGTCCGGAAAATGCACGCGTTCGCCGCGAAGACGTCGCAGCGAGCTTTCAAGCGGCGGTCGTCGACGCGCTTGTCGCGCGGGTCGATGCGGCGTTCTCGCGCGGATCCTTCCGCGCCGTCGCTCTCTCCGGCGGCGTCGCCGCGAATTCGTATTTACAGCAACGAATGCGCGCGTGGGCGGAGCGATGCGGGGTCGACCTTTTCATTCCACCGCGCTCCTATTGCACGGACAATGCGGCGATGATCGCTGCGGCCGCCGAGGCACAGGGCGAAGCGGTGCGCGTCGATCCGCTCGCGCTCGCCGCGGATCCGAACCTTCCCTTCGAACGCATCGGTAACGCCGCATGATCGCCACGTTCGAACTGCGGTGCAGCGGCTGCGCAACTCCCGCGCAGCGACACGACGCACCCTGCGCGGCGTGCGGCGAGTTATTGGAATTCGCGCTGCGTACCGAAGCCTGCGATCCGGGCGCCGCGCGCGAGTATGCCGCGATGGTCGCCGCTCGTCGCGCAAACACGACCTCGCTCGACCGCAGCGGCATTTGGCGATGGCGCGAGTTGCTCCCGCAGATTCCGCACGACGCTATCGTAACGCTCGCCGAGGGCAACGTACCGCTCTACGACGTACCGAAGATCGCCGCCCGCGAAGGCGTCGCCGCACTTGCTTTTTTTCACCTCGGCATGAACCCGACCGGCTCGTTTAAAGACCTCGGCATGACGGTAGCGATCTCTGCGGCGCGCGCAGAGGGAGCGACGCGCGCGATCTGTGCGAGCACCGGGAACACCGCATCGTCGATGGCGGCGTACGCCGCGCGCGCGGGCATGGAAGCCTACGCGTTGGTACCACGGGGAAAAATCTCCGGTGCAAAACTCGCCCAAATGCGCGACTACGGTGTCCGGGTCGTGGAGGTCGAGGGATCCTTCGATGACGCGCTCGCCGCGCTCACCGCACGCGCCGAAGCAGATGCGGCGGTAGTGAATTCGATCAACCCATATCGGCTCGAAGGGCAAAAATGCACGGCGTTCGCGTTGCTCGAAGCACGTTCGTGGCGCGTACCCGATTGGGTGGTCGTTCCCGGCGGAAACCTCGGGAACTCCAGCGCCATCGGCAAAGGCTTTCGCGAAGCACTCGCGCTCGGCTTGATCGACCGCATACCGCGTATCGCCGTCGTGCAGGCCGAAGGGGCCGCACCCTTCGTGCAGCTCTATCGCTCCGGCCGCGATCTCGTGCCGATCGTACCGCATACGATCGCGAGCGCGATCGCCGTCGGCGCCCCGAGGTCGTGGCGTAAGGCCCGTGCCGAGCTCGATGCATCGCATGGAGCCGCCGTCTCCGTAACCGACGACGAAATCGACGCAGCGAAGAAACGGATCGGTGCCGCGGGAATCGGCTGCGAACCGGCATCGGCCGCGACGCTTGCCGGCATCGCGCGTTTGCGCGCCGAAGGAAGCATCGCTGAAAACGACGATGTCGTCGCCGTATTAACGGGGCACGTGCTCAAAGACAGCGACGCAAGCTTGCGCGTCGCCGACCGCAGCGATGTCGGAGCGTAGCTTTCGCGCGAGCGCACCGGCGAGCAGCGCGAACCTTGGCCCCGGCTTCGACGCCGTCGCCATCGCGCTCTCGGCCCGAATGGAGGCGAGCGTCGCACCCGCGCGGCGTTTTACGCTGCATTTTTCGGCGGCTCCGCATGCACCGACGCACGACGGATTGCGCGACTCTATCGAACGATCGATGCGGCGGATAGGAACGCTTCCGCGCGTTCGCATCGAGATCGCCAACGATATTCCGCTCGGGGCCGGCCTCGGTTCGAGCGCGGCGGCAACGCTCCTTGCCTTAGGGATCGCCCAACGTGCTGCGGGGAATCGGATCGACCGCGCGCAGATTGCCGCGTTGGCATGCGAGATCGAAGGGCACCCCGATAACGCGCTCGCGGCACTCTACGGCGGCACCACCATCGCCTGCGACGCGCGTGATTTCATCCGCGTGCCGGCGCTGCGTGAGACCATTGCGCTCGTCACGATCCCACAGATCGATCTTTCCACCGCGGAGGCGCGTTCGTTGCTCCCCACTCGCTATCTTCGCGCCGACGCCGTTTACTCGATTCAGCACGCTGCGTTGCTCGGTGCAGCTCTCGCAGCGGGAAGGCTCGACGCTCTCCACGCAGCGATGAAGGATCGCATCCATCAGCCCTTCCGAGCCGAAAAAATTCCCGGCCTCCGTGAGGCGCTTGCGTACGATGCACCCGGCGTGCGCGGCATCGCGCTCTCCGGCGCCGGACCGACGGTCCTCATGTTGCTCGATCGGCATGCGGACGCGCGCCGCATCGGCGCGGAGATGCGGGCGCTCTTTGCGGCCGCCGGAATCGCCAGCAGCACGCTGCGTCTCCGACCGAGCGCGCGCGGATTCATTTTTCGCGAATCGGCAGAAACCGCATAAAAAAGAACGCGCGAGCCTATCGCACACGCGTTCTTTCCAACCGTTGAAGTTGCGCTATGCGGTCTGGTTGACGTTGGTGCCGACGTTCTCGTCACCGTCTTGAATGCCGACAGCTGCTTCCAGCTGTGCTTCGTGTTGTGTCGTGACGAGCGACTTGACGGCGCTCTGTACCCCAGCCGAGGCGGAGGCGATCGAGGAAATACTCATCCGTGTCCACGTACCTTTCCGGAATAGCCGCACCCAACGGCACAGCGTCTTCGCGAGATTGCCGCCTATCGAGTGAATGCCTGCGAAGCGAGCGCTCGATGAGGGTCATGATTGCGTTAACGTCCGAGCCCGCCCGTGTCAAGCCATGAAGTAATCTGACCCTAGGGCGTGAGAGCGACGTTCGTGGGATGTGGTTTGGCGGCACCGGCAGGGAACCCGTGGGCAACGATCTTCGTCGCCGGTTGCTTGCCGACCGGAGCGCGTCTACCGTCGATTTTTTCGTCAATTCACTGCGCGAGGACAAAAGGATCGAGTTGCGCGCGCTGGGTGCCGAGCGCAGCCTTTATTGCTCGATCGCCCGGCGGCGAGGCGATGACGCGATCGAGCGGGGTTTGCGACCGATCGTAGCGCCGCAGGATCCGTGCCCGAATGCGCTCTTTCTTAATGAGATCGAGCAGAAGACCTTTCGCCCTCAAACGACGGGCACGCCGATAGCGCCGACTGAAAACCTCACGGAGATCGTGCCTGGATGATACTGTGATGGCCTAGCCTTTCGGGGAGGCTAGGATAAAATTTTTATTCGGCGCGACGACAGGTGCACGGGTAAGATTTTAGCCGGCGCGATTCGATAGCTTGACACAAACGGCGAGCACATGTTAGTCTCCGTTGCAATGTTGAAGTTCGCCCGAGTTATCGTCGGCCTCATTATTACCACCATCCATTCGGATCGGTGTAGGTTGGCTGTCGCGTAAACTCGGTAACAAGAGACGCAAAGCCCCCGCCGATCCGGCGGGGGTTTTTCTATTATCTGGAGGGTTAGTGGCTCACGAACGAACCGAACGAAACGGTGCTCAACTCGTGCTGGACACGTTGCTTGCAGAAGGCGTGCATACGGTCTTCGGGTATCCAGGCGGCGCGATCATGCCGCTCTACGACGCACTTTTCGGGCACGCCCTGCGGCATGTGCTCGTCCGACACGAAGCGGCGGCAGCGTTTGCGGCGGGGGGATTCGCACGAGCCAGCGGATCCGTCGGCGTCTGCATCGCGACGTCGGGGCCCGGCGCAACGAATCTCGTTACCGGCATTGCGGATGCCATGATGGATAGCGTTCCTCTCGTTGCCATCACCGGACAAGTACGTTCGAACCTGATGGGGACCGATGCGTTCCAGGAAGCCGATGTCGTGGCGATCACCCACGCGATTACAAAGCGCAATTTCGTGGTGCGCGACGTCAACGAACTCCGGGCCACGCTGCACGCGGCGTTTCGATGCGCGCGCGGACCGCGCCCCGGGCCGGTGCTCGTCGATATCCCATCGGATGTGCTCAAAGCGATTTCCTCGGAGGGCGCGGACGAGCGAGTCGGCGGTTCGCTTGGCCTTCCCGTTGCTTCGGAGGCAGCGATCGCGGCGTGCATTGAATTGTTGCGCGGCGCGAGGCGGCCGGTCGCTATCGTTGGAGGCGGGGCGCGTTCGTCCAATGCGATCGACTCATACCGCGAATTCTGTCGGCGCGTTCGATTGCCGCACACTGCTACGATCAACGGCCTCGGCTGCGGAGCGCCCGGCGACCCGCTCTTTCTTGGAATGCTCGGGATGCACGGATGGAAAGCCGCAAATTTGGCGGTGGCGGGAGCCGACCTCGTGCTTGCGTTCGGCATACGTTTCGACGACCGCATCACGGGGCCGCCGAATCGCTTCGCTACGAACGCGAAGATCGTTCACGCCGATATCGACGCCAGCGAATTTGGGAAGACAGTTCGCATCGACGTCGAGTTGCACGGCGACCTTCAGGCGACGCTCGCCGCTTTGAACCGCGCGCTCGAAGGCGTAACGATACCACGTTTCGATCGCTGGGCGAACGAAGTAGCCGATTTCGGTGGTCCGCTTCCGCGCGATCGCGGAGATCGCGAACGCCTGAGCGCGACCGACGTACTCGACGCGCTGTTCGCGGCGCTTCCCGACGACGCTATCGTAACGACCGACGTAGGCCAACACCAGATGTGGTCCGCCCAACGTGCGCGACCTTCACACGCGCGAAATTTCATCACGTCGGCCGGCCTTGGCTCGATGGGCTTCGGATTCCCCGCCGGCATCGGCGCGACGTTCGCTGCAAACGGACGAACCGTCGTCGCCATCGTCGGCGATGGCGGGTTTCAGATGTCGTTACCGGAGCTTGCAACCGTGCGGCGCTACAACGTGCCGGTAAAGATTCTGTTGATCGATAACCGCAATCTCGGCATGGTGCGCCAGTGGCAACAACTGTTTTACGATCGCCGCTACTCGGCCACCAACCTGAGCGACAACCCCGACTTCTGTGCTATCGCGCGGGCGTATGGCGTCGAGGCATCATCCGTAGATCATACGAGCAATCTCGCCGAAGCGATGCGCCACTTCCTCGCACATTCGTCGGCAATGCTTCTGCACTGCGCGTGTTACCCGGAGGAGAACGTGTGGCCGATGGTGCCAACCGATGCCGCGATGCACGAAGCGATCGAGGCAGCCGGATGATCGCGCGGCTATGCTCGAGCGACGGTCGCTTACTCGCACGAGTGATTTATCTCGCGCACCGTTTCGGATGCGCGTACACCAGCGTAGCCGGGCACGAGCTCGATGGAACGTACTCCGGGCTCTTGCACTTCAGTGGGCCCAGCGACGCACTGGCGCGCCTGTCCAAGCAAATCGACAAACTCAACCATGCCGAAAAGGAGACTCTTTAACGTGGACGTGTATTACGACGGCGCGACGACTTTGCGCCTCATCACTGGAAAGACCGTTGCAATTATCGGATACGGCAGCCAGGGGCGGGCTCACGCGCTCAATCTTCAAGACTCCGGATGCGACGTCGTCGTTGGGCTGCGGGCGCAATCGACGTCGGCCCAACGGGCGGCGGACGACGGGCTACCATATACGAGCATCGAGAAGGCAACCGCACGAGCCGATGTCGTGATGCTGCTCGCGCCGGATGAGGAGCAACCCGCACTCTACCTTCGCTCCGTTTACGAACATCTGCGTCCGGGCGCCTATCTCGCATTTGCCCACGGGTTTGCGATCCACTTCGGTACGATCGTCCCAGCTAAAGACGTCAACGTATTCATGGTTGCACCGAAGAGCCCCGGGCGACTCGTGCGCTCGGAGTACGAGAGGGGGCGCGGCGTACCTTGCCTTATCGCAGTGCATCAAGATCCGACAGGAGATACACGCGACGTCGCGCTTGCATACGCAAGTGCGATCGGCGGCGGCCGCGCCGGCATCTTGGAGACGACCTTTAAAGACGAGACCGAGACCGATCTTTTCGGCGAACAGGCGGTGTTGTGCGGCGGCGTCTCCGCACTCGTAACGGCTGGATTCGAAACGTTGGTTGAAGGTGGGTATGCGCCCGAGATGGCTTACTTCGAATGCTTGCACGAGCTAAAGCTTATCGTCGATCTCATGTACGAGCGGGGTATCGACGGTATGCGACAAGGAATTAGCAATACGGCTGAATTCGGCGACTACACGCGCGGGCCGCGCGTGGTTGGCGCCGCAGCGAAAGAGGCGATGCGCGAAGTGCTCAAACAGATTCAGGATGGATCGTTTGCACGCGAATGGATGCACGAGCATGCGGCCGGCATGCCGTACTTCGAGGAGAGTCGGCGAACCGCGCAAGCTCATCCGATCGAAGCGGTTGGAACGCGTCTGCGCGGCCTGATGCCATGGCTCGCGCCGGCCGAAGACGAGCTGAAGTTTCGAGTATGCTGACGTACCGGACATCGAGTGCGATGCGAGAGTACGTCGACTGCACGCCGACACTACGTTCGCCGTCGCTCTCCGCCCTTACCGGCGCAGACGTCTACCTCAAATACGAGAATCAACAACGTACTGGGTCGTTCAAAGTGCGCGGCGCGTACAACAAACTTCGTTTGCTCGGAGCGCACGAACGAACTCGCGGCGTGATCGCCGCTTCGGCCGGCAATCACGCGCAGGGCATTGCCTATTGCGCCGGGCGCTTGAACATCGCGACTACGATCGTGATGCCAAATTCAACCCCACTGACGAAAGTGCGCGGCACCGAAGAGCTCGGCGCGACGGTTGTCCTTTCGGGCGAGACGATCGCCGATTCGCTCCGAACTGCGCTGACGCTAGCGAAATCGAACGGGATGACATTCGTGCATCCATACGACGACGCAGACGTGATCGCGGGGCAAGGGACCATCGCATCGGAAATGCTCGAATCGTTCCCCGATCTCGAGGTACTGCTCGTTCCCGTTGGTGGCGGTGGCTTGGTAGCCGGCATTGCGCTGGCAGCGAAGCACCTGGCGCCGGGAATCGACATCGTGGGCGTGCAGAGCGAGGCGCGAGCGACGCGCATGACGGTCGCCGAGGGAATCGGCGTCGCCGAGTTGGGCGCATTGCCGCGTCTCATCATCGCAGAACGCGGCGTCAACCTCGTGAGCGTGAACGAGGTACAGATCGAAAGCGCGATGGCCTATGCGCTCGAGTGCCTGCACACCGTCGTAGAAGGTGCGGGAGCCGCTCCGGTTGCAGCGCTGCTCGCGCACCCGGATCGATTGCGCGGAAAGCGCGTGGGCATCGTACTCTCCGGGGGAAATGTCGATACGGCCTTACTCACGGCGGTTGCCGCACAGGCGCGGCTGCTGGCGGGTAACGTCGTGCGCGCACGCGTGCAAATCGACGACGTACCGGGAAATCTGGCGCGCGTGGCCGCTATCATCGCGGCGCACAAAGGCAATATCCTCGAAGTCACACATCAACGCGTGCTGCGAGATCTCCCGGCAAAATGCGTGGCGCTCGACATCACGATCGACTTGCGATCTCCAATGCTCTTCGAGAGTATGACGAGCGCCCTTCGGCTTGCCGACTTTCCCACCGCACAACTTGCCATGGAGGCCCTCCGTGCCTGAGCCATTCAACCACCGCAGTCGCGTCGTGACCCAAGGCCGGGAGCGCGCGCCCGCTCGCGCGATGTTCAAAGGCATCGGATTCACCGATGACGACCTGAACAAGCCGCTCGTCGGCATCGCGAACACCTGGACCGAAACGATGCCGTGTGGTTTCCATCTGCGCGCGTTGGCCGAACACGTGAAAGCTGGCGTCCGCGCGGCGGGCGGAACGCCGATGGAATTCAACACGATCGCGATCAGCGACGGAATAACGATGGGCACCGAAGGCATGAAGGCGTCGCTCGTGTCGCGCGAGGTGATCGCCGATTCGATCGAACTCTGCGGACGCGGCTATCTCTTCGACGCAATGATTTCGCTAGTTGGCTGCGACAAGACGATTCCCGGTGCGGCGATGGCCGCCGTGCGTTTGAACATCCCGCACGTCGTGCTCTACGGCGGCCCGATCGCGCCCGGTCGGCTCGACGGCGTCGATCTTACCATCGTCGATGTTTTCGAAGCAGTCGGTGCGAACGCGGCTGGCGCCATCGACGATGCGCAACTAAAGCGCGTCGAAGACAACGCGTGCCCCGGCGCCGGCGCATGCGGCGGCCAGTACACCGCCAACACGATGGCGATGGCGCTCGAGATGCTCGGGCTATCGCCACTTGGAAGTTCCAGCATCGGCGCGACCGATATGCGCCGCGTGCAAGTGGCGCACGATGCGGGTGCGCTCGCGATGGATATGTTGCGACGCGACGTACTTCCGAGGTCGCTGCTCACGCGCGAAGCATTCGAAAATGCAATCGCGCTGGTTACCGGCACGGGAGGCTCGACGAATGCCGTGCTCCATCTGATTGCGATTGCGCGCGAAGCCGGCGTTCCGCTCGATCTACAGGATTTCGATCGCATCAGCCGACGCACGCCCGTGATTGCCGATCTGCGCCCCGGCGGAAAGTACGTCGCGCTCGACGTCGATCGCGCGGGCGGAACGGCGCTTATCATCCAGCGCCTCGTCGAAGCGAATCTCGCTCACGCCGGAACGACGACGATGACGGGCGCGTCGCTCGGCCACGCCGTTTCTGCGGCGATTGAAACGGCAGAACAGCAAGTGATTTCGACGGTCGACGCGCCCTTCAAGCCACACGGCGGAATCGCGGTACTTCATGGTAACGTCGCCCCTGGGGGCGCCGTGCTGAAGTTCGCGGGTTTCGCGCGCACCTCGCATGCCGGGCCGGCGCGCGTGTTCGACTGCGAGGAAGATGCGATGCGCGCAATCGTTGAGGGCCGCATCAATCGCGGCGACGTGCTCGTGATTCGCTACGAGGGACCGAAAGGCGGCCCCGGCATGCGCGAGATGCTGGGCGTTACCAGTGCGATCTTCGGCGCGGGTCTCGGTGAAGACGTCGCGCTAGTAACCGATGGACGGTTCAGCGGCGGCACGCGAGGGTTGATGATCGGACACGTCGCCCCCGAAGCGGCCGTTGGCGGCCCCATTGCGGCACTACGTGACGGCGACAAGATCACCATCGACATCGAATCGCGCCGTATCGACGTCGCCCTCGGAGAATCGGAGGTGCGGCTTCGTTTGCAGAGCTGGTCCGCGCCCGAGCCAAAATACGCCACTGGAGTGTTTGCAAAATACGTGGCCCTCGTTACCTGCGCAACGGACGGCGCAATCACCGCCACGAAGGGCCTATTATGATTCAAGCCCTCTCAAAAGAGTACGTTTGGCTCGACGGTGCGATTCACGCTACCGACGTGGTCGCTATTGGGCCGATGACGCACGCGCTCCACTATGGTTCCGCTGTATTTAAGGGGACCCGCGCCTACGAAACGCCCAAGGGCTCGGCGATTTTTCGCTTGTGCGACCGCATCGAGCGTTTCTTTCGCTCCTCCGACGTGTATGGCCCGAACGCTCAGTTCTCGCACGATGATGCTGTCATGGCCTACCCTTTCGGGGAGGCTAGGGTAAGATTTTTATCCGGCGCGATTCGCCGCCTTGACGGATCGAGATGCATGGGGTAATATGCACGCCATGATCTCGTTCGCATCGCGAATGTCCACTTGCTGTTCCGCCAAGCGCGCGACGGCAAGGTTGCCATTTGCGATGACGTAGAGCGCTCGACGCTCACCATCGAAGTAGGCGCCCCCGTCGCAGCAGCGACGGGGGCTTTTTCATCTCCTTACGTCGCTTTCCTCATCTCACCAGGAGGCAGACCCATGCAGGCATCAATCGGAATCGGAATACTCGGCTGCGGCGTCGTCGGCGGCGGCGTCGCTCAACGCTTGCTTCTCGGCGAGCCACGCGTCCACGGCATCGCGCACACCCTCCATGCCATCGCCGTACGCTCGCTTACCTCGGTGCGGGCCGACGGCATCCCGCGGTCGTTACTGATCGATTCGGCGAACGCGTTACTCGCCGATCGGCGAATCGACCTCATCGTGGAAACGATGGGCGGCACGACGCTCGCCGCTGAATTCGTCGAACGCGCCCTCGAACGCGGCGCTCATGTCGTGACCGCGAACAAAGCGTTGATCGGCTCGCAGGGCCCGCGACTTCACGCGCTCGCCGCCCGGCGTGGTCTGAGCTTACGGTACGAAGCCGCCGTCGGCGGAGCACTCCCGATCGTGCGGACGATCGACGCGGCGCTCGCGGGCGACCCTATCGCGAGCTTCGTCGGTGTGCTCAACGGCACGTGCAACGTAATTCTCGGCGCGATGGAGCAAGGCGGGAGTTTCGAGGAGGCACTCGCCGACGCGCAGCGCGCCGGCTATGCCGAAGCCGAACCAAGCGAAGACATCGACGGTCTCGACACCGCCCATAAACTCGCAATTCTCGTCCAGCGCGCGTTCGGTGCTGCGGCGATTACCCCGCGCCTGCGATATCGCGGCATCCGCGGCATCGATGGCGAGGCGTTGCGTCGCTATAGCAAGCGAGGCTATCGCATGAAACTCCTCGCCGTCGCACGGCGCGACGCGGAGGGAATCGCCGCCGAGGTTGCGCCGGCGCTCGTCCGTCGCGATCACCCGCTCGGCGCGCTCGAAGGCGCGCAGAACGGCATCCTCATCCACGCACGCGACGCCGGCGAGCTCTACCTACGCGGCGTCGGCGCCGGCCGAACGGCGACATCGAGCGCGATCCTCGGCGATATTGCCGACGTATTGCGCAGCATCGTCGCTCGTACGCAACGCAACGACCTCCTCGATGAATTCACGCCGATCCTCGACATTCGGTCGATTTTTCCCGACGCACTCGCCATCTGGAACGATGGCTTCCTCACATCTCCGGCGACGCAGCTCGATGCTGCGCACTCATCGTCGGCACGTTAAAGAAAGGACCAACTCATGTCCGTCACGACCCTCGAGGCCCGATCTCAAGGCCTCAATACTCGCGCACTCCATGCCGCCTTCGACGGCGACCCAACCACCAAATCGCGCGCGCTTCCGATCTATCAGACCACCTCGTATCGTTTCGACGATTCCGCGCACGCGGGGCGGCTCTTCGGGCTCGAAGAGTTCGGCAATATTTACACCCGGATCAATAACCCCACCACCGACGTTCTCGAAAAACGTATCGCCGATCTCGAAGGCGGCGTCGGTGCGCTCGCCGTCGCCAGCGGCCAAGCCGCCGCGATCTACGCCATCCTCAACCTCGCCGGAGCCGGCGATCATATCGTTAGCTCGGCATCGCTCTACGGCGGCACCTATAATGCGTTCGCGCACACGCTGCGTCGCTTCGGTATCGACGTCTCGCTCGTCGATTTCTCCGATCTCGCCGCTATCGAAGCCGCAATTCGACCGACGACCAAAGCGCTCTATGCCGAGAGCATCGGCAACCCGCGGCTCGACGTGCTCGATATCGAGGCTGTCGCCTCGCTCGCGCATCGCCACTCGCTGCCCGCGATTGTCGATAACACCTTGGCCACACCATATCTTCTTCGCCCGATCGAACACGGCGCCGATATCGTCATCCATTCGGCGACGAAATTTATCGGCGGGCACGGCGTCGCCATCGGCGGGCTCGTCGTCGACGGCGGGCGCTTCGACTGGTCGGCGAGCTCGCGCCACCGGGAGTTCACCACCCCCGATCCCACGTATAACAATATCGAGTACGCCGCCGCGTTCGGTCCGGCAGCCTATATCGTAAAGGCGCGCGTGCAATTGCTGCGCGATATCGGAGCCGCGCTCTCACCCTTTAATGCGTGGTTACTGCTTCAGGGGCTCGAGACGTTGGGCGTGCGGATCGAACGGCACGTCTCCAACGCAACGAAGGTCGCCGAGTACCTTGCCGAGCATCCGCGCGTTGCATCGGTGCGCTACCCGGGGCTTGCCGCCGATCGCGAACACCAACGCGCGCAACGCTACCTGCCCAACGGGGCGGGTGCGATCGTCACCTTCAACGTTCGTGGCGACGAAAGCGCAGCGCGCGCAACGATCGACCGCCTGCGGCTCTTCTCGTTACTCGCCAACGTCGGCGATGCGAAATCGCTCGCGATCCATCCCGCCTCGACGACGCACCGGCAGCTAACGGCGAACGAACGGCTGGCAAGCGGCGTCGATGAGAGTACGATCCGGCTCTCGGTCGGCATCGAAGATAGCGAAGATCTCATCGCCGATCTCGCTAACGCGTTGGGATCGTGACCGAACGTACGATAGCGATCGGCGCACTCGAACTCGACGGCGGGCAGATGCTGCCTGCCGTCGAGCAGCGCGTGGCGATCTACGGCGACCCCGCCTGCGGGCAGATCGTGCTCGCGCTCCACGCCCTCACCGGCGACCATCGCGCCGCCGCCTGGTGGCCGGGGCTCGTCGGCGAGGGCGCGCTCTTCGATCCGCGCTCGTGCTGCGTTATCGGTATCAACATACTCGGCTCGTGTTACGGCTCGACACCGGTTCGCGAGCGCATAACCGTCGCCGATATCGTGCGCGCGCAGCGACGCGCGCTCGAGGTTCTGGGCATCGAACGCATCGACGTCGCAATCGGTGGTTCGATGGGCGGCATGCAGGCGCTGCAGTGGGCGCACGATGCCCCCGAACGGATCGGGCGCGCGGTCGCGATCGGCGCGCCCGATCGTACCGGCACGCTGGCGATTGCGCTGAATTCGATCCAGCGCGATGCACTCGCACTCGACCCGGTTGCAGGGCTCGGGCTCGCGCGCAAAATAGCGATGCTCTCGTATAAAAGCGATGCCTTGCTCTCGCGACGCCACGGACGCCGCCCCGACCGCAACGGACGGCGATGTTTCGACATCGAGGGGTTCCTCGATCTCCAGGCGGCGCGGATCGTCGAACGCATCGATGCCGCAACGTACGCAACGCTCACCCATGCGATGGATTCGTTCGATCTCCGCGACGGCGACTGGCCGGAGAACACGCCGCCGCTCACGTTCGTCGGTATTTCGTCAGATACGCTCTTCCCGGCGCGCGAGATACGCGATGCGGCCGGGCGCATCGCCTGCCGCGGCATCGACGCGCGCTACATCGAGTTCCAAAGCGAGCACGGCCACGATGCCTTTCTCGCCGAGGATGCGGCGCTCGCCGAACTACTTATGCGAAATATCTGCGTCGAAGCAACACGCTAGGGATTCTGCTGGTTTCCCTTGCTCTGACTCCCCGTCGCGAATACGTTGTTCCCATACCACGAATACGCGTATCTGGTGAGCACCATCGCCACCGGCAGAAAGATCGCGGTCGTTACAATCTCGATGACTGCTTGTTCGATATGATTCTTCCAGAGATAACCTGCTTTAAAGGCGGTGAAACTGATGTACGGCAGAGCGAGGATGTTCCATGCTCTGCCCCACGGTAGAATATATCGCTTCGTCTCAGTCATTTGTTCGAAGTCCTCGGAGAGAGCATGCTTCGCGATGGTGTCGAGCGGGAGCTGGCCGGAAATGCCCGCCTCCCGGTCGATAGACGCGCGACATTTCGATGCAAGATGGCCCTCACCCCACCACGCGTACGCGCTCGCGCATGAAGCACCATAATCTGACCGCCTCCACGGTGATGCGATGTTCGATCGGACGCAACGCAGTAGCGAGTTCGCTCTCGCTCCGTCCCTCGCAGGCGAGCGGGCGACGGACGAGCACTTCGCCTCGGTCGGTCTCGGCACTCACGCGGTGAACGCTCGCGCCGATCCACGGGCTCCCCGCGGCAACCGCATCGCGGACCGCATGAGCTCCGCGAAACGCCGGGATCGAACTTCCGTCGGGAACTGCGACCGAGTCGGCGCGCGGGTCGTGAGGTAAATAGGCGGGATGTAGATTGAGCAGATCGGGGAAACGCTTCACGAAATGCTCGTCGAGCAAATGCATCCACCCAAGCAGCAGCACGCCCTCGGGTTCGAAGCGTTCGACGATCTCTCTCAGCCGCGCGTCGTAGCCGGCCCGCGATTCCTCGCCGCGGTTCCAGAGCACTCGCTCGATATTCCGCACACCGGCGACGCTCGCACGCTCGGCTGCATAGGCCTCGTTTCGATTCACCACCACCGCAGCGAGATCGACGGGAAGCTCGCTGCGCGCGATCGCATCGAGCAGCGCCTGCAGATTGCTGCCGTTGCCGGAAGCCATCGCCACGACGCGCGCGCGCGGTTCCCACCAACGCATCGGATCGATGCGCTCCACAACCCGCGCACAGAGCGCACGTTCGTAAAACCGTTCGAGCTGCACTTCTCCGACCGCAGGAATCAGCGCGCGTTCGTAACCGAGCTCGCGCAAGCGCAGACAGCCGAGCAACGCGAGGTCACCGCCGATGCCGCTTCCGCGTGCCTCCGCGCTGACGCCGATCGGCCCGAAAATACCGGTGCCCGGGCGCGCCCCCTCGTTGCGCAACCAGGCATAGCGCAGTCCTTGCGCCGCTAACGAAACGAACGCGCGCCGTTGCCCATCCTGCGTTACGACAAGATTTTTCGCACGAAAGGCCTCGCCGCTCCAGCCTCCACCGAACGCCATATCGATCCACGCACAGAGCGCATCGTCGCGTTCGCATTCCTCGATCAGAAAACCGCGGGCTGCCAATCGCCCTCGCGCTGCGGCGGCGGCCGCTTCATCGAACGTATCGCTGCGAAGATCGACGAGTAGGTTGGCGAGAGCCCTCAATCGGAACTGCGCGCCGGGTGAATCGTCACCTGCGCTTCTTCTCCCGTTCGCGCTTCGATCCAACCGATCGTCTTCGCGCCGGGAACGGCGGCGACGGCGCGCGCCGCATCCTCCACCGGAACGACCAGCGTGTAGCCGATGCCCATGTTGAGCGTACGATAGCACTCATCGTGCGTGAGTCCGCCGCGGTCGATTAACACCTGTTGAATGGCGGGAACGTGCCAGCGCGATTGTTCGAGCACCGCCTTCACCGCAGGCCGCAGCGTGCGCGGGAGATTTTCTAATAATCCGCCCCCGGTAATATGCGCCATCACTTTCACCGAGGCAACTTTTTGAATCGCACGGACCGCTTCGTAATACGAGGGGTGCTCGGCGAGCAGCGCGTCGGCGTAGGTCGCATCGCCGAACGGTTGCAACCACTCGTCCTGCGGAATGAGCGCGCGAGCGAGCGAATAGCCGTTGGTGTGCAACCCGACTGCGGGAAGTCCGATCACCGCATCGCCCGGCTCGACGTCGTCGGGGTTGGGAACGGCAGCTCGGTCGACGACACCGACGATCGTTCCCGCAAGATCGAAATGACCGGGTGCGTAGAGCCCCGGCATTTCGGCGGTCTCGCCACCGAGCAACGCGCACCCGTGCGCGCGACAGGCGCTCGCACATCCGCTTACCACCGCTGCGGCGACCTCGGGATCGAGTTTCCCGACTGCATAATAATCGAGAAAGAAGAGCGGCGAGGCGTTCACCACCAAAATATCGTTCACGCAGTGGTTGACGAGATCGCGCCCAACGCCGTCATAGCGTTGCAGTTCGGCGGCGATAAGAATCTTCGTGCCGACGCCGTCCGTAGAGGCGACCAACGCTCGCGCCGCATCCCCGGGCATCGCGAAGAGTCCGCCGAAACCACCGATGGCGTCGAGTTGATCGGGATGCTGCCAACGTCCCAAGACACTGCGATACTGCGCCACAGCGGCGTTCCCGGCGGCAATATCGACGCCGGCGAGCGCGTAGGCATCTTTGCTCTCGCTCATCGACGGAGCCCCGCAAGGGCATCGCAGCCCGACGACGGAAAGTTGGGTTCAATGGAAGGCGTTTTCACCTCGCCTTCTTCACCCACGGGAAAGGTTGACCATGCACGTTCTTCAATCATCTGATACTCTCGGGTCGCTGCCATGCGCGATTGCCGTGCCGATTCCCTCGGAGAGCCCGCTGATCGGCGTCGCGAAAGAGCTCGACGCCCTCCTCGGAGGAGCGATCGCCGATATTCTTGCCTCCGGCGAGTTCAAAGGGAAGATCGGCGAAAGCACCCTGCTTCACGCCGCCTCTCAACCCTTCAAGCGCGTCCTGCTTGTGGGCCTCGGTGACGCGGCGGCATTTTCACCCTCGGTGATGGCAAAAGTCGCAGGCACGGCGGTACGCGTTCTCGGCAAACGCGGCGCGACGAAGATCGCGATTGCGTTTCCGCCGCAGGCCTCAGGTGACGAAGAACGCTGCGCCTCCTTTGCCGCCGAGGGCGCGATCGCCGGCAGCTTTGAGACCGGCACCTACCAGAGCGCGCCGGAACGGCCGATCGCCGTCGGCGAGGCGATCTTGCTTGCAAACGGATTCAACGGCGATGCGGTCGGCCGCGGCCTCAAGCGCGGCGTCGCGATCGGGGAAGCGGTCAACCTCGCGCGGCGCCTCGCCCTAACGCCGGCAAACGATATGACACCGACGCATCTCGCCGCCGAGGCGACCGCCCTCGCGAAGGCGCGCGGCATGGAGATCGAGGTTCACGATGCGGCCTGGGTGGCCGAGAAAAAAATGGGCTCGTTCCTCTCGGTCGCGCAAGGCAGCGCGCAGCCGCCGGCGTTTATCGTGATGCACTATCGCGGTGCGCCGCAGAGCGATCGATTGCTCGCGCTCGTCGGAAAAGGCATCACCTTCGATACCGGCGGCATTTCGTTGAAACCACCGGAAAAAATGGAAGAGATGAAATACGATATGTCCGGCGGCGCCGGAGTGATTGCAGCGATGGGGGCGATCGCAGCGCTGAAACCGAAAATCAACGTCGTCGGCATCGTCCCCGCGACTGAAAACATGCCCGGTGGAAAAGCCACGAAGCCCGGCGATATCGTGCGCGCAAGCAACGGCACGACGATCGAGGTTATCAATACCGATGCCGAAGGACGGCTCGTTCTCGCCGACGCGCTCGTCTATGCGCGCTCCCTCAATGCGACGCAGATCGTCGATGCGGCGACCCTCACCGGAGCCTGCGTCATCGCCCTCGGCCATGCGGCAAGCGCAGCGGTGAGCAACGATGACGCCTTCGCGACGCTCTTTCTCGACGCCGCGAAAGACTGCGGCGAACGCTACTGGCGCATGCCGCTCTACGACGATTACAGCAACGCTATGAAGAGCGATATCGCCGATCTTAAAAATACCGGCGGCCGCCCTGCCGGCACGCTGACGGCGGCGGCCTTTCTGAAGGCCTTCGTAGAAAAAACGCCTTGGATCCACCTCGATGTCGCCGGCACCGCCTATGTCGACGGTGAGACTGCGTGGTCGGCGAAAGGCCCAACCGGTACGCCCGTGCGCGCATTCGTTCATCTCGCCGAGAAGATGGCAGAGTAACGATGTCCACGCATGGCGCGAGCGATCAGGCGCGCCCGTACGAACCGGCGCACGGACGCGCCGTGCGCCGCATCACCGCCGGGGCCGTTCGGCGCCGCAAGGGAACGCCGTTCCCGCTCGTGACGGCGTACGACGCACCGTTTGCGGCCTTCGCCGAAGCGGCGGGGATCGATATCATCCTCGTCGGCGACAGTCTCGCAAACGTCGTGCTGGGCTACGATGAAACCACGCCGATTACCGTCGAGGTAATGATCCATCACGCGCAGGCCGTCGTACGCGGCACGACGCGCGCGCATATCGTCGTCGATATGCCGTTCGGTTCGTATCACGTCAGCGACGAAGATGCTGTGCGCAACGCCATTCGCTTGGTGAAAGAGGGCGGAGCCTGCAGCGTCAAACTTGAGGGCGGCGGAATGGAGGCCGACCGTATCGCGGCGATCGCCGCGACGGGAATCCCGGTGATGGGGCACATCGGCGTAATGCCGCAGACCGCCGGTCTCGGCCCCGGTTATAAGAAACGCGCGAACCGCGAGCGCCTGTTAGAACAAGCAAAAAAGGTCGAAGCGGCGGGCGCATACGCGATCGTTCTCGAGGTCGTCGATAGCGAGATCGCCGCAGAGATTACCGCATCGATTGCGATTCCGACGGTCGGAATCGGCGCCGGCCCGCATTGCGACGCGCAGGTACTCGTCCTCCACGATGCGTTAGGAATCTATTCGCAGTCGCCGCCGTTCGCAAAACGCTTTGCAGAACTCGGCTCCGCGGCGACCGACGCGCTCGCGGAATACGCTCGCGAAGTACGCGAGCGACGTTTTCCCGAGCGATAATCGGCTTTATTCTTCCGCGCCGCGCCCTATTGAGGTCGCCTTCCACGGGCTGCTTTCGATCGTCCGTGCAAAAACGTCGAAGAGTTCCGGGTCGCTGACGCGCCCGCGTTCGTCATCCATCACCGCCATCGCGGCATCGTGGGTGAGCGACGGGCGATATGCGCGCGTCTCGGTAAGAGCGTCGTAACAGTCGGCAATGAGGATAATCCGCGACCAAAGCGGGATCGTTTCTCCGACCAGTCCATCGGGATAGCCGAGCCCATCGAATCGTTCGTGATGATGTCGAATTGCGCGAACGATTCCGGTCGATGCACGGAGCTCTTGCCAATGCGGGGAAGATTGCGCGGCGACGATGCGCGCGCCGAGAATGCTGTGGCTCTTCATAATCTCCCACTCTTGCACGCTCAACGGCGAAGGTTTGAGCAGCACGTGGTCGGGAATGCCGATTTTCCCTACATCGTGGATATGAGCCGCCTCGCGCAGCGCATCGACCTCGTCGTCCTCAAGCGCGATCGCGCGCCCTAATGCTTCCGATAGACGGGCTACCTGTAGGCCGTGGGCCGCAGTATGCTCGTCGCGCACCTCGACGGCGGCGTGGATCGCTCGATCGACCTGAGTCACGGGTTCTCCCTCATAGGAAACCAAAACCGGAGGCACTTCCATATTCCCCCATCCGTCGTCGTACGGCGCCGCGTTGGCCACGCCATGCCGATGCGTTGCCGATGGCCTTTCCGAATCCTTCTCCCGGAGCCGCTTTCGGTGCCGGTTTGGGAACGGGAAAATCACTGCGAGAAAAAGCGGGCATTAGCGACGCTCCGTGGAAGCACCGCCTACGGTCACCTGCCGGCTCCGAAGAGTACATCTTCGGCATCGCGCGGGGGCTCTTTGGCCTCGGGAGCAGCTGCTACTCGCTCTTGCGGATCTACCCACCCCCATGCGAAGCAAACGCGCCTCGCATCCAAGGAGATGTCTCGAATGTACACCGATGAAATGCTCACCTGCGTCGATTGCGGACGCACGTTTACCTTTACCGCAAACGAACAGCAGTTCTACGCGAGCAAGGGCTTCACGAACAAACCGAGCCGTTGCGCCGATTGTCGCGCCGCCCGTAAGGCGAGCGGCGGCCGTGGCGGAAGCGGCGGCGGCGGTGGTGCCCGCCGTGAAATGTTCAAAGCGACCTGCAGCCAGTGCGGCGGCGTCGCCGAAGTTCCGTTCCAACCACGTGGCGATAAACCGGTCTACTGCCGCGATTGCTTCGCGTCGCGCCCCAGCTACCGCTAGGACAATGTGACCGACCTCGTTCGGCGCCGTATGAATCGCTTCGGACTCGCAGCGATTCATATCGGCGCGCTCGCGGTGTTCATCCCCGGTGCCTTCCAGTGGAGCGCACTCGTGGTGGCCGCGATCGTTGCCTACCTCACCGGCGCACTCGGCGTCACCCTCTTCTACCACCGCACGCTCACCCACCGCGGATTACGCTTGCGTAAGCCGCTCGAATACGTGCTCGCCATCTTCGGCGCTCTCGCGCTGCAGGGCGACCCGATTCGTTGGGTTGCGACGCACCGCAAACATCATGCGAATGCCGACACCGCGGACGATCCGCACGGAATGGATCGCGGTTTTCGTTGGGCGCATATTCGCTGGATTTACAAGCACAACGACGCTATTCCAACCGAAGCCGAGATTGCGCGCTTTGCCCCCGACCTCTGCGAGAGCCGATTCTATCGCTTCCTCGAACGCTCGCATGTTTACATGCAATTAGCGCTCGCGCTCGTGCTTTTCGCGCTCGGCGGATGGACCTGGGTCGTCTGGGGAATCTTCGTTCGCCTCGTGATCGGCTATCATACGACGTGGCTCGTCAACAGCGCCGCGCATTCGTTGGGCTACCGCACCTATCGGACGAAAGATCTCTCGACCAACTGTTGGTGGGTCGCTCTTCTCTCGTGGGGCGAGGGATGGCACAACAATCATCATGCGTTTCCATTCTCGGCGCGGCATGGTCTCCGTTGGTTTGAATTCGATCCGACCTGGCTGAACGTGCGATTTCTCGCCTTTCTTAAGCTCGCCGACCACATCAAGATCCCGACGGCGGGTTCTCTCGCCAGGAACCTTCAGCCCGAGCCGTAGCCCTGCCGGACCGCGGCCGCCTCTGCTTTACGAGCGGGTGAGCGCGCGCGGAGCCCGTTCGTGTTCGGCGGGCTCGCTCGGATAGATGCCCGTCAGGCACCCCAAACACATCTCCTCCCGCTTGCGTCCGGTCGACGCGATCAAACCATCGAGGGAGAGATACCCGAGTGAATCGGCCCCGGTCTTCGCGCGAATCTCATCGGCGCTATAATTAGCGGCGATGAGTTCCTCGTACGTCGCCATATCGACACCGAGATAACAGGGGTGCAGAATCGGCGGCGAGGTAATGCGGAGATGGACCTCGCGCGCGCCGGCCTCGCGCAGCAACGCAACGATACGCGGCGTCGTCGTACCGCGAACGATCGAATCGTCGACCACGACAACGCGCTGGCCACGCAAATTTTCGACGACCGGGTTGAATTTCAAGTGCACTCCGCGCGAGCGCATCGATTGATCGGGGCTGATAAACGTCCGTCCGATATAACGGTTTTTTATAAGCCCTTCGACGTAGGGTAGCCCGCTCTCCGTGGCATAGCCGATCCCGCCCGGTACGGCGGAATCCGGAACGGCCATCACGCAATCGGCGACGACGGGATGTTCGCGCGCGAGGCGGCGCCCCATTTCGTGTCGCGCCATATAGATCGAACGATTGTCGAGCTTGGAATCCGGTCGCGCAAAATAGATATATTCGAACATGCAAAGAGCGGGAAATTCATCGCGCACGTGTACGTGATGCGAAGTTATTCCCTCGCGCGTTACGTGCACGATCTCTCCTGCTTCTACTTCGCGGAGATAGCGAGCCCCCACCGTGGCAAGCGCACAGGACTCACTGGCGACGACATACCCACCATCGTCGAAGGTGCCGAGACAGAGCGGACGTACGCCCCACGGATCGCGAAAGGCAAAGAGTTCGTCCTCCGAGCACAGCGCGATCGAATAGGCGCCTCGTGCTTGTTGCATGGCAGCTTCGATCCGTTCGATCATCGTTCCGGAACTCTCGACGATCAGTTTCGCCAGCACCTCGGTATCCGACGATGCTTGCATGACGGTCCCGGCCGGCAAGGCCGCGCGAAGTTCGTCGGTATTGGTGAGGTTACCGTTGTGCGCTAGCGCGAATTCACCGATATCGGTGCGCTCGAGCAAGGGTTGTGCGTTGACGACCACCGACGAGCCCGTCGTGGAATAGCGGGTATGTCCGACCGCGAGATGTCCGCTGAGTTGCGCGAGGATATCTTCGTCGAAGATCGCCCCGAGCAGGCCCATCTCTTTATGCGAACGCAGCGTGCCGCCGTCACCGGCGGCGATGCCGGCCGATTCTTGTCCGCGATGCTGGAGCGCATAGAGGCCGAAATAGGCAAGCCGCGCCGCATCACGACCTGGGGCGAAGAGACCGACGATCCCGCACACCTTCGAACGCTAATCGTTTGAGCGGCGGCCGCCGAAAATTTGCAACAACGCGAGAAAGATGTTAATAGCGTCGAGGTAGATGCTTACCGCCAGCATGACCGCGCTCGATCCGCTTCCGCCCGCGCGAATACGAGCGAAATCGGCGAGCGTTAATCCGGCGAAGATGAAGAGCACTACCCACGATATCGCCGTCGGCGAGACAAAGTGGACGAAGAGTGAAACGATGCTGATGACGATAATCGCCATGAGCGCCATCATTAACACGCCGTAGAGACGGCGGAAATCGAAGGTGGTCGCATAGACGATCGCACCGAGTCCGAGCATCCCAAGCCCGGTCGTCAGTGCCGCGTTCATAACGATGCTCGGACCGTCGATATGCGCGTAATATGCGATCGTCGGCGCAATGCCGATGCCTTCAAGAAAGGTAAACACATAGAACAGCAACAAGGCGACAGGTTCGTTCGCACTCATTCGCCCGATGGCGAAGAGCAATATGAAGCCGCCGATGAGTGCTGCAATGGAGAACAGGCCGGGCGCCATATCGCGAAAGAGATATGCGGCGAGCGCCGTGATGCAGAGCCCGAGCCCGGTGATCCCAAGCACTTGGCTTAAGAGTGCGGGTGTCGATACCGTGGCCCCGTACGGGGAAGGCGGTTGTAAGCGGTAGTTCATCGCTCTCTATAATCGCTCATGGAGGCGTTAAGGTTCCCTTCACCTTGCAGCCCCCCTGCCGAGGTTGCCCACCCCTCGCTGTAGGAGCGCTCTCTCTGCGGTGCAGCTTGCTAAAACTTTGCGATATCGGTGCGGAAGGTGAGGTCGGCGTCGCCAAAGCGCTCTCGGAGCATGCGCACGCCGTCATAGGCTCGCACGCGCGCTTCGTCGAGCGTGGCTCCCACCGCGCTCACCGTTAGAACGCGCCCCCCGGAACTGCTAACAGTGCCGTCGATGAGTTGCGAAGAGCCCCAGAAGAGGCGCACGCCCTCGGGTAGTTGCACCTCGGCGGGGAGATTCGTAACCGGTGTGCTTTCGAGCGGGTAGCGCGAACTTGCCAACACGACCCCGACGCACGGCTCGGGATTGACGCGAGCGATGGAGAGATCGAGCGAGCCCTCGGCGCACGATTTGAGCAACGCCGCGAAATCACCGCCGATGCGCGGCACGATCGCCTGCGTCTCGGGATCTCCGAAACGCACGTTGAATTCGATGACCTTCGGCCCATCCGCACACCACATCAGACCGGCATAGAGCACGCCGATGTAGCGTTCGTTCTCAGCGGCGAGGCCGCGCAGCATCGGCGCAAAGATCTGCTCGCGCACGACGTCCATGTACCGTTCGGGGAAACCATGCGGCGGGGAGTAGGCGCCCATGCCGCCGGTATTCGGACCGGTATCGCCGTCGCCGGCGCGCTTATAATCGCAAGCGGCGATGAACGGCATCATCGCGCGCCCGTCGCAGAGTGCGAAGACCGAGAGTTCGCGCCCGACTAAACGCTCTTCGAGAACGATATCGGTTCCGCCGCCGGGAATCGCTCGCTCGCCGTACCAGCGCGCGAGCAAGGCCTCGGCCTCGGCCGGCCCCGAGGTGACGACCACTCCTTTGCCGGCGGCTAAGCCATCGGCTTTCACGACGACCCCGCGCTCGCCCCACGAAGCAAGGACTTTGCGCGCCGTATCGAGCGTATGCACGACGGCGTAGCGCGCGGTTGGAACGCCGTTACGCTCCATGAAGCGTTTGGCGAAGCTCTTCGAACTCTCCAACCGTCCGATCGAGCGATTCGGTCCAAAAACGGAGAGTCCCAGTTCGCGCGCCCGATCGGCGACGCCGGCGGCAATCGCCGTCTCCGGGCCGATGACGACGAGATCGATCCGCTCCTCGAGCGCGCGCTGCGCGATCGCTTTCGCGTCGGTGACCGATAGATTCCAATTCGTTCCGTAGAGCGCCGTCCCGGCGTTTCCCGGCGTCGTGAAGAGCGCTTCGCAGGAAGGCGAAGCCGCGAGACGCCAACCGAGCGCATCCTCGCGGGCCCCATTGCCGATCAGGAGTACGCGCATCACTCCCACTCAACCGTTGCCGGAGGCTTCGAGGTGATGTCGTAGGCGATGCGATTGACGCCGGGAACCTCGTTCACGATGCGGGTCGAGATGCGCGCGAGCAGATCGTGCGGCAGGCGCGCCCAATCGGCCGTCATGCCGTCCTCGCTGACGATTGCGCGCACCGCAACGAGGTTCGCGTACGTGCGACCGTCGCCCATTACACCGACCGACTTGACCGGCGTCAGCACGGCAAAGTATTGCCACGGGTGTTGATCGAGTGCCGTGCGTTCGATCTCTTCGCGCACGATCGCGTCGGCTTCGCGCACGATCGTCAACCGTTCTTCGTCGACCGCCCCGATAATGCGCACGGCGAGCCCCGGGCCCGGGAAGGGCTGCCGGGCGACGATGTGTTCCGGCAAACCGAGCACGCGACCGAGTGCGCGCACTTCGTCCTTAAAGAGCGCGCGTAGCGGTTCCACAAGCGCGAAGTTCATGTGTTCGGGAAGGCCGCCGACGTTATGATGCGACTTGATTTTGTGCCCGGCCTTGCTCTGCGGCGTCTTCGATTCGATGACGTCGGGATAGAGCGTCCCTTGCACGAGGAAACCGACATCGGTTAACTTGGCCGCTTCTTCTTCGAATATCGCGATGAATTCGTGGCCGATCAAAATGCGCTTGCGCTCGGGGTCTTCGACGCCCGCCAGCTTCGCGAGAAAACGCTCCGCCGCATCGACGTGAATAACGTTGAGATGCAGGACGTCGCGGAATGCCGCCAAGACCTCATTCGCTTCATTTTTTCGCAATAAACCGTGGTCGACGAAAATGCACGTGAGCTGTTCGCCGATCGCCCGCGCGACCAGGGTCGCAGCGACCGCCGAATCGACGCCGCCCGAGAGCGCACAGATGACGCGACGCCCTCCGACTCGCTCGCGGATCTCGGCGACGCTGCTCTCTAAAAAGGAATCCATCGCCCAGTTCGGAGTCATTTTTGCAACATCGCGGAGAAAATTCTCGATGAGTTGCTTTCCGTACTCGGTGTGAACGACTTCGGGGTGGAACTGGACCCCGGCCATCTTTCGCTTCGTACTGCCGATCGCGGCGATCGAACAGCGCGGCGTCGCCGCCAACGGAGTGAAGTCGCCGGGTAACCGTTGCACGGAGTCACCGTGCGACATCCACACGCGCGACTGCTCCGGAACTCCGGCGAGCAACGGATGCGAAGGATCGAGGATGCGAAGCGTCGCCGGCCCGTATTCGGGGGCGCCGCCGGAGACTAATTCGGCTCCGACCTCGCGTGCGATCAATTGCATGCCGTAACATATCCCCAGCATCGGCAGCCCGCTTGCAAAGACGGCGGAATCGCAGGTCGGCGCGCCCTCTGCGAGCGTACTCTCCGGTCCACCGGAAAGTACGAGTGCCGCGGGATCGAGTGCGAGAATGTCTTTCCAGGGCCGGTCGTAGGGGACGATCTCGCAATAATACCCCGCCTCTCGCACGCGCCGGGCGATCAGCTGGCTATATTGCGCTCCAAAGTCGAGGATGACGACGGTCTTCATACGGTTATGTTAGCACCTCCGCCAAACGTCCGGCGTCGCGCGCGAATTCCAGCTCCATGGCAATTCGCTCCCCAACGGCGATATCGCGCCCCCACCGATACGAAGAGTACGGTGTAAAACGCGTCCCGGGCGAGCCCGGTATTCGCAGCGATACGTCGTAGCAAACAAATTCTTTCGGTGGGCCGGCGACGATCGCGCACTGTAACGCAAACGGTCCGATCGCTCCCGGCGGTAAAGCATCGCGAGCGGCGGCGACGAATCGTTCGCCCATTTCGAATGCCGATTCCAACGTCGATTCCGTGAGCGTCGCTGCGATATGCCCCGCCTCTTCCAATCGCATCGGTACGTCGCGTAACTGCTCGTAGACCGACGGCGGGACGTTACGAAAACCTTCAAGATTGGTCTGACGGCGCGTATCGGTTCCCATGAGCTCCAGCTCTCCGAGCATCGGCGAATAGAAAAAATTCAAATTGATCGACGGCCCGAGGGCAAATTCCTCAACGATCGCTCCGGCGAGCCCGGCTTCATCGAGAATTCCCTCGGAGATAAGGCGCGCGCTCACTTCGCGATATTGGCCCGGGCTCGCGCAAAGAAAGAACGCCCGTTCGAAGCGCACGCGCGCATGCGGCGCCTTCACCATCACCAAGCGATCGATTTCGTCGGGCGAGGCGAATTGGCGAGGATGGCGGATGCCCGCCTTCGCCAACAACTCGTATTGGTTTCCCGCCTCGTCACGTTCCTCGGCCCGAAGCAAAAAACGGTTTCCAAAGAAGGGGACGAGCATGCGTCGTTCGATCTCATCGTAGCTGAAATGTTGGTGAAGGTAGACTTCGAACGAGCGATTGGCGCAAAATACGACGTTGCGATCGAGCAACTCACGCTGCACCCGCTCGTCGAGAAGGTCGGCAAAACGTTCGAGTTCGATGACCTCGTCGACGCAACCGCGTGGAACCGGTCCCTCGCGGCGACGGAAATGCTCGGTATAGGTGCGCTCGCGCCCTCGAGCCGTTACTACCAAATTACGAAAACCTCGAAGCCGCGCCCCGGCGGCGACTTCGAGCGCAGAGTGGCTGCCGATAGAGCAGATCGTCAGCGCATCGAGATCGTAGCCGCGCAGCGTTTCTTCAACCGAGGTAAAATCCGCCATCTGCTAGAGAACGCTCGAATCGTCGAGAACGGCTCGCAAATTCGATGCAAGCAGAGCGTTTTTAATTTCGCGGGCAATACGGCGCCCGGTCGACATCGGTTCCGAATAATTGAGATACGAGTAGGGAGAGCCATCGATGAAAAGATTGCTTCCGGCAACGATGCGAGCCGAAATTTCCATGATATAGAAATGCATGTCCGGCGTAATTATCGTTTCTATGCAAAAAGCTCCGAAGAGCCCCTTGGGGCCGCATATCTCTTTACTTACGCGGATGACGTTGTCGCCCATCTCCAACGCCTCGGCGAGCATCGATTCGCGCAGACTCACCGGCGAATTACCTACTACGACATAAGATGGGTCGACATCCATCCCTTCCTGTGCGGCCGCGGGTATGCGGCCGAGCGAATCGACATTGGTCTCGTAGCGGCGGTCCATCGACATAATTTCGAGTTCGCCGGAGAGCGGCGAATAAAAATAGTGAATGTAGAGCGGCACGCCGATGATATATTCCTGGATCGTGTATTGCGCCTTGAGCGAACCCGCTCGTTCCTCAAAATCGGCGGCATCGCGGATGAACATATAGCCCTTACCGCCGGCAGCACCGTAGAGTTTGACGATGACGGGACGGTCGATCTCGGCGCCGCTTTTGAATTGGCGTGGAAGCCGAAGCCCCGCTCGCGTCAGCCAGTCGCGCTGAAGTTCGCGGCTCGCCTCCCAATCGAGAACGGCCTTATTCCCGAAATAGGGAATCGTCATTTTTTTATGCTCGTCGGGCGAAAGATAGGCGACGAACGATCCGTGCGGAACCACGATCGCCTTGCGCGCGCGAAGTTCCTCGAAGAGCGACGGGAACGCCGAGTACGAGGGAAGGACGATGACCTCGTCGACAAAACGAAACGAGCGATAGAGCCTTTCGGTTTGCGGATTCGTAATAGCTAACGTGCGAAACCCTTCGTCGCGCGCACCTTTGAGAATCTGGAGCGCGGAGTGCGAGCCCAACGTCGCGATAGTATAGTGCCGGTTCATCGGATCGCCCTTTCGATGGCAGGGTTACAAAGCAGTCGAGTGCATGCGGCGTCGAGATCCGCGCCGCCGAGCGGGTTCCCGGCGTGGTCGAAGAGACGCCAGCCAACCAGACGGCGCATCGGTGCCGAACGCGCGGCATCGAGCATCTCCACCCACACCTCGCCGTCGCGCGGGTGCGCGCCGGGCAGGCGCTCGAGCCGATGTTTATTGGGGTTGAAGAGCCGCTCGTCACGTTCGATAAGCGCGCTCAGCGCTTCGTCGCTCTCTTCGCGTTCGAATACGAGGATATCCGCACGCTGCACGCGTGCTACCGCCACCCCTAGACGCTGGAGCGCTCGCATCGCCGTGTAGGCTTCGTTATCGGGAATCTTCAGCTCGACGGCGTACGCACGTTCGTTCACTATCGGCGCTCCAGAGCGGTGACAAAACTCTCGAACAGCACGCTTCCCCCCGAAGGCGCGAGCGGATCGTCGCCTTCGCTTCGATCGAGATGATTGAAGTTCCACGCGTCGCGCTCGGGGTGCGGCATGATCGCCAGAACATTTCCCTCGCGGTTTGTTAACGCCGCCGCTCCGAGCGCCGACCCTTGCGGAGCAAAGTGCGCGTCGGTAGCGCCGGCGACGTCGGCGTAGCGAAAGACGATAAAGTCTCCGTTGTCGATCTCCTCGAGGTGTGAAGGCACCGCAGCGAGACGCCCTTGTCCGTGCGCCGCCCAGGCCGGGATCAGCACATCTTCGGGGAGCGCGGCAGCGATCGCGCAGCGCGTCGCGGCGACGGTACGGCGTAAGAGCACGCGTTCGCAGATAAAATGTCCCTGAGCGTTATGCGTGAACGCCGCCGTCGGGCGACGAACCTCGCCGGTGCCCGGTGCGAGGCCTGCTTCTAATAAAATTTGCGCTCCGTTGCAAATACCCAGAACATACTTTCCGGCCTGCGCTCCCTCGATAACGGCGTCGAGCATCGCATCGTGCGCCGCGATCGCTCCCGCGCGAATACGATCTTCGTAGGCAAAACCTCCGGGTAGCACAAACGCATCGTAATATTGGAGGCTCGCCGCTTCGCTCCAATGCACGATTCGCGCATCGGCCCCGCAATCGACGAGGAGATCGCGTGTCTCCATTTCGGAGTTCGTCCCCGGAAAGACGAGGACCGCAACGCGTGCTTTCACAGAAAAAGTTCCTCCAGCGGTCGCGACCAACTCCGCTGCAGGTCGGCGATCTCCCACGCCTCGTCCTCGAATGACAGAAGCGGCTCTGCCGTCGTCGTGCCGATCTCGCGAACGCTCTCCAACGATTCCGCCAACGCTTCGAAGCGTTCGATATCGCCTGGTGCAACCTCGACGACGACGCCGCCCCACTCGCCGAAGAGCGATTCGTTCCGTCCGACCGACGACCAGCCGACCGAGCCGTCGAGTTCGATCCCGATCGGCGCGCGGCGAGCCGCGACACACCCAAAACTCATCTCGGCGAGCGTTACCAAGAGGCCCCCGTCGGAGATCGCGTGGGCGCTTCGCAACAAGCCCTCGCGCGCGGCGGCGAGTATGAAGCGATGTTCCGCCACGGCGCGCTCCATATCGATCTCCGGCGCCGCTTCGTCGGCGAGTCCAAGGATCGAGGCGAGCACGCTTCCACCGAGCGCGCGCTGCGTCTCGCCGATAAGGTAGAGGTGCGAGCCGACTTCTTTCAGCGGCAGCGTGACGCACCGCGACAGATCCGCGATTCGACCGACGCATGCGACGATCGGCGAGGCCGGTACCGCGTGCCCGTTCGCTGCGGCGTTATAGAGACTCACGTTTCCCGACACGTAGGCAAGCCCGAAGCCGCGCGCGGCTCGTGCGAGCCCGTCCACCCCGGCTACGAGTTCGCCGTACTGCCGCGGATCGCGGGGGCTTCCATAGTTCAGGCAATCGGTCAAGCCGATCGGTTCGCCGCCGACGGCCACCACTTTGCGCGCCGACTCGTAGACGGCAAGCTCTGCAGCGCGCTGCGGATCGATGCGGCCGATGCGTGGATTTCCAGCGACGCTCAACGCAAAGGCAAGGCGCGATCCTCGTATCGGCGCGAGAACGCCGGCGTCGGCCTCACCGCGCGGAATCACCGTGCGTCCGCGTACGACGGCGTCGTAATGTCGGTAGAGCGGCGCGCGCGAACAAACATCGCGATGCGCGAGAATCTCGTGAAAGAGGTCGTCGAGCGTGCGCTCGCTGAGAACGTCTCGCTCTCGACGCATCGTCGGCGGCACCGGCGCCTCAGCAGGCAGCGTATCGCGAACGGTTCCGGTAAGAAAATCGATCGGCACGTCCATCACGAGCTCTCCGCGATGGCGCAACCGGTAGTGTTGCTCCGCGGTCGCGCGCCCTATCCGAACCGCCCGCGCATTCTGCGCTACCTGCGGTAGCGAGAATTCTTCGTTATATATCCGCTCGACTTCATCGACGATATCTTCAGGAAGCGCCCAGAGTAAACGCTCCTGCGTCTCACCGACGGCAATTACTTCGGGAAGCAGACGATCGACGGCGACGTTGACGGTATCGAGATCGACTTCGGCTCCAAAACCACCGGCGCTGCATAGCTCCGCCGAGCATCCCATGATGCCGCCGGCACCAAGGTCTTTAAAACCGACCTCGACGCCTCGCTCGCGAAGAAGCGAAAAGACGCGGTAGCTCGCCCGCATGATGACGTTTTTGAGAAACGGATCGGGAACTTGAACGGCCCCTTTGTTGCTCTGCGCCTCCTGAGCATCCAGCGCTACCGATGAAAAAGAGGCTCCCCCAAAACCGCTCGCGTCGGTTGCTTTCCCAACGAGCAACAGGACGAAATCCGCACCCTGACGAGGAACCCGCGAGTGGACGATCTCCGATTCTTTCACTAGGCCGAGCGCGACGACGTTCACGAGCACGTTGTCGTCGAAGTCGCCGTCGAAATAACAGTCGCCGGCGATATTCGGTACGCCGATGGCGTTACCGTAGGCAGCGATGCCGTCGACGACGCCGCGAGCTACGGCACGTTGGTGTTCGTTTACTCGCTCGACGTTCCCGAAGCGCAACGGATCGGCGACGGCAACCACCTCGGCGCCCATGCAGAGCACGTCGCGTACGATGCCCCCGATTCCGGTCGCGGCGCCTTCAAAAGGAACGACTTGCGACGGATGGTTGTGCGACTCGTGCGCGATGACGATGCCGTAGCGCTCGCCTTCGTGTTCGCCAAGGTGTAGAATGCCGGCATCTTCAGCCGGGCCGAGCACGACATCGGGGCCGTCGGTCGGCAGCCGTCCGAGGAGCGCACGACTCGACTTATACGAACAATGCTCGCTCCATTGTGCGTCGAATGCATAGAGCTCTACCAGACTCGGCGCGCGTCCCAATCGCTCTGCGATACTACGCAACTCGTCGACACGTAACGCCAGCCCTAACGAATCGGCCTGGGCGCGCAGCGCTTCATCGTCGAGTTCTGCAACGGCTAAATCAGGCAATGACGGCCCCCGGCGGCAGTTGCTGCTGGAGTTGCGCATCGACGCGGAGCATCTCCGAGCGAGCGTTCGATTGCGCGAGCATGACGCGCCCGAACATCGCCGAATCGTCGATGGCCAGTAACTTCGCGCATGCAAGCGCGATGCGGTGCGGTTCGTCGTTTCCGTCGAGCACCGGTGCGCTCGCGCTGCCGTCGAGCGTGGCGCGCAAGGTGCGGTCACCGATCGCAACAAAGATCGGACGCGCAAAACTCGCTTCGATCTGCGAGACGATTTGCAAGACGTATCCGGGGGTAACGGTCACGCTCGCGAGATGCCTCGCGGTTGGAATGCCGTAGGCGTGCAGCGCCGCCGCCACTTCATTTGCCCGGTCGATATTCTCTTCTTCATCGACAAAAATTGCGGCAACCCCCGGGCGCATCGCCGGAAAGTTTCCAACGAACTCGGCGACCTGTTCGTACGCGGTTTTTACGCGAGCGAGCCCAACTTCGTCGACGGGATCGAGATTTCGATAGATCTGCTTATCGAGCATCTGGTCTTCATGCCCGTGCCGCCATATACGCCACGAATCATTATCGATCACGTCGGCAATGACGAGTTGCCCTTGGTTCTCTCCACCGATCAGGCGACCGAATTCGATCTTCAAGTCGACGAGCAGAACGTCGCGATGCCGCCATGCATGGGCGAGGATTTCGAACGTGAGCCGAGCGATCTCGCTCATCGCACCGATCTCATTTGGCGAAGCAATCCCGCGTGCGGCTATCTCTTCGGGCGCGATGAGCGGATCGTGGTTGGCATCGTCTTTAAGAAAGAATTCGGTTACCCGAGGAACCAAGATCGATCCGCGTTGAAGGCCCGCATGCCGACGTGCAAACGAGCCGGCCGCGACTCCACGAACCACGACCTCGAGAGGAATCATCGAGCAGCGGCGCACCAACATCTCGTTGTCGTCGTCGTCCTCACCGCCGTTGAGAAAATGCGTCGGCAGACCGCAGAGATTGAGCAAGCGGAAGACGCGGGAGGTCGTTTGAGCGGCGAGGCGTCCCTTGCCGGGAATCTCGTCGCGTCGCGCGCCGTCCCCGGCGGTGATCGCGTCGCCTTGCGCGACGACGAGTTGGTCGGGAGAGCTTGGAACCTCGTAGAGAACCTTCGTCTTACCGCGGGCGATCTCGATTCCTTTATCCACGTTATTCCTCCGCCGGACTGTGAGCGACGATGCGTTGTTGCGGAAATTTCGGAAGTGCGTCGATCTGCTCGGCGACCATGCGCGCGCGCCGCGCCGCAAGCCCGACGTGCCCCGTTGGGTCGAGCGAACGACGGATCTCGGCGGGGTCGATGAACTCCGTGAGCGATCGGTCGCCCGAGAGCAGCGTCGCCAACGGATTATCTTCTCCCCGAGCGAGGGCATCCCACGCTTCCATCGCTCGCCCGCGCAAGGTTTCGTGCAGTTCCTGGCGGTCGCCGCCCGCGCGCGCAGCTTCCATCATCACTCGTTCGGTGCCGGCAAACGGCCCGTAGGTGCGAACGTTTTGTGCGATGCGCCGTTCGTCGATGCGCAACCCGCGCACCACTCGCAATGCAAGCGAGAGTATCTCGTCAACGCAGAGCAGCGCCTCGGGAATCGTCGTGCGACGGTTTGCGCTATCGTCGAGCGTGCGTTCGAGGTAGTTGGTGGCGGCATTCTGCCACGCGACGTCGGCGTAAGCGGGCAAGAGACGCGCCAGCGAATCGATGCGTTCGCAGAGAATCGGATTGCGCTTGAAGGGCATCGCGCTGCTTCCAACCTGCGCGCTACCGAAGGGCTCCGCAAGTTCGCCAAACGGCGGAGCGCTAAGAATGCGTATATCGGCTGCGAATTTCGAAAGCGAGGTGCCGATTCCGGCGAGTGCGCTCAGTAAAAGATAGTCGAGCTTCCGCGTGTAGGTCTGCGTGCTCGCCGCACGTGCCTCGAGGCCGAAGTGGCCGAGCACCTCGCGCTCGAGATCGATCGAGGCGCCCGCTCCGCCGAGCAGTTGTTCGTAGGATGCCGAGGTGCCGACGGCTCCGCGCAGCCCTTTCGTCGTCATCTGCGCGAAGACGTGACGAAGGTTCGCATCGTCGATGAGGAGATCTTGGGCGTAGATCGCGAAGCGATATCCCAACGTCGTCGGCTCTGCGGGCTGCAAATGCGTGAATGCCATGCAGAGGCGCTCTGCTTGCGAAGTAATACGCTCGGAAAAGGCAGCGAGCAATTCGTGCAGATGCTCGCCGATGGTCGAGAGCGCGCGCCGAATGCGATAGGTCTCCACGGTGTCCTCGATATCCATCGAGGTCGCACCGAGGTGCAGTTTGCCGCCGCCGATGCGCGCCTGCGAAGCATAGACGCGAATCTCGGCCATGAGATCGTGGTGAATCGTGCGTTCGATTTCCAGCGCCGCCTCGATGTCGATCTCGTCGGCGTGCGCTCGCAGGTCGGCGAGTTCGGCCTCGCTGACGAGGCCATGCTTGGATTCGGCCTGCGCTAAGGCGATCCAAACCTCGCGCCAGAGCCGCCGCCGCGTTCGCTCCGAGAAGAGCGAGCGCACGTCTTTGCGACCGTACCTCCAAGAGAACGGCGAAGCATAACTGGAGTGATCCATGGGTGCTCGCCGCTGTTCGCTCCGCGCGTTGCCGCGGCCTCGTTCGCGGGGGGAGTTTTCAGGGCTCGCACCGTCCATCAACGCAGGACGAGTTCGAGGCTGGTCCGCTCGACGAGGAGGCGGAGATCCTCCGGGTCGCCCCCGGCGCGTCCGGTCACGATGCTTTCAATCCCGCGCAGGGCCCGCTCGTAGCCCGCTCGCGCCCGCCCCTCGCCGATCCGGCGAGCGATCGGCCTCAGCGCGCGCTCGCGCCAGGCCATCCGAGCGGGTAGGGCTCCGCCGGGGCGCGCCATCTCCCAGAGCATGGCATATTCGTTGGCGAGGGCGGAGAGCAGCGGCATCGCCGCATTCCGCGGGTCGTGTTCGAAGCAATCGCCGAGGATCGAGAAGGCCTCGGCGACGCGCCCCTCGACCAGCGCTCCCGCGAATCGATAGGGCTTGGGGTCGTCAACGGCAAGACTCTCCTGTTCGAGGTCGTCGAGCGTGATTTTCCGTCCCAACAGCGCGAGCTTCGAGAGATCGTTGCGAATGCTCGCGAGATCGCTCTCCGAGCGCGATAGGTGGGCGAGCACCTGCCGCTCGGCCTCGGCTCCGGCAGAGGCGAGTTCCTCGGCGACGAAGCGAGCGCGAATCTCTTCGTTGACCGTGCAATCGATGCGCGATGCGCTGCGCCCGAGTTGCGAGCCGATCGATGCCGGACGTGCCGAGCGCGGCGCGAGCAGATCGCAGATCACCAGCAGGTTCTCACCATCGGCAAAACGTTGCGCGAGTTCGACCAACGCGCGCCGCGGTGCCGCCTTCGCACTCTGCGCTTCGTTGACGATGACGAGCCGTCGTGGAGCGAGAAACGGCATCGCCGAGATCGCTTCTTCGATCTGCGCGCAGTCGTCAACGCTTTCGAGCGTTACGCCGCTACAGTTGAGCGCGCGAACGTCGTCGGCGAGCTCCCGCGCGAGGATTGCATCGCGCACGCGCTCGGCAAGAAGTCGATCGGTTCCTTCGATAACGACGATTGCTCCGAGTTTGGAAGTGCCGTCTAAAAAATCGTAGGCTTTCACGCCCGAGTGCTTTCGCTGTGGAGCAGCGCCGACCAGTGCGGACGGCCGGCGAGCCCGGCGATGCTTTCGCCATAGGGTGGGCGCAAAATACCGTATTCGGTAATAAAGGCAGCGACGAGGTGCCCCGGCGTCACGTCGAACGCCGGATTAAAAACCACCGCGTCCTCCGGGGCGACGAGCCGTCCGCCCAACGACGTTACCTCCGATGGAGCTCGTTCTTCGATTGGGATCTCCGCGCCCGACGCGAGCGCGAAATCAAACGTCGAACGCGGTGCGGCGACGTAAAACGGTATATTATGGTGAGCGGCCAGAATTGCAAGATTGTAGGTGCCGATTTTATTTGCGGTGTCGCCGTTACGGGCAATGCGATCCGCGCCGACGATCACCGCATCGACGCGACCGCGCGCCATCGAAATCGCCGCCGCGGCATCGACCTGTAAGGTCGCATCGAGGCCGGCGCGCCGACACTCGAGATAGGTCAAGCGCGCCCCTTGCAAAAGCGGGCGCGTCTCATCGACGAGTACGTGCGGCGCGAGCCCGGCTCGCTGCGCGGCGATCAATACGCCGAGTGCCGTGCCGTAGCCGGCGGTCGCTAACGGCCCGGTGTTACAGTGCGTCAGAACCCGCGCGCCTTTGGAAAACAACGCGATTCCGTTTTCGCCGATCGCCGCATCGATCGAGCGTTGTTCGGCGTGTATCGCAAGGGCCTCGGCGAGCATGTCATCGGATGCGCGAACCCGATCGACCGCCCACGCGAGATTCACAGCGGTCGGTCGCGCCGAGCGAACGCGATCCGCGGCCGCGGCGAAGGCGTCGTCATCGATCTCCCGCGAACGGAGCACGGCGATTCCGTAGGCGGCAAACACCCCGATGCACGGAGCACCGCGAACGGCGAGCGATGCAATCGCTCCGACGATTTCCTCGCAGTTCCGCGCCGGTTCGTAACGAATCTCGCCGGGCAGTAGTCGCTGGTCGAGGTACTGCAGCACCCCGTCCTCGAAGCGGACGGCTTCAAGCACGTCGTTCATAATGCGAGCAGGCACGCCGCCGCAAAGCCCGCGTCGTATCCCTTATCGCCGCGCGCCGGATCCGCCCGTTCCTCGGCCTGGGCGAGCGTCTCGGTCGTCAACACCCCGAAGCCGACCGGAGCGCCGGTGCGCAGTTGAACCTCCATTAATCCGCGCGCGCACTCCCCGGCAACGAAATCGAAATGCGGCGTCTCGCCGCGAATAACGACTCCCAGGGCGACGACGGCGTCGGCCTCGCCATCCTGCAATACTTTGAGCGCTGCGAGCGGAAGTTCGTAGCATCCCGGAACTTCGTACAAGCGAATCTCGCTTTCGCGAACGCCGCAATCGCGCAACGCTCGTCTCGCTCCGTCGAGCATCTGCTCGGTAAGAGCGAAGTAAAAGCGCGCGACGATAACGGCAAAACGTTTGCCCGCGCACGATGGCACGGGCAAACGTCGAAGCGTCGATCGATCGCCGGGTTTCACGATGCCGGTGCGTTCTGAACCGATTCGTCGAAAAGATGGCCGAGCTTCGAACGCTTCGTTCCCATGTACCGACGGTTGAACGGCGTCGGCGTCGTTTCCATAGGAACGCGCTCGACGATCTTCAGCCCGTATCCCTCGAGTCCGAAGATCTTGCGTGGATTGTTGGTGATGAGTTTCAGTTCTTTAATTCCGAGGTCGACGAGGATTTGCGACCCGATGCCGTAGTCGCGTTTATCGACCGGCAATCCGAGCGCCAAATTCGCTTCGACCGTATCGGCGCCGTTATCCTGCAGTTGGTACGCACGCAGTTTGTTGGCAAGGCCGATGCCGCGCCCTTCTTGGCGAAGATAGAGCAGCACTCCGCGCCCGGCATCGGCGATCATCCGCATCGCGCCGTCGCGCTGCGCCGCGCAGTCGCAACGAATCGAATGCAGCGCATCGCCGGTCAGGCATTCGCTGTGTACGCGCACGAGAATATCTTTGCCGTCACCGATCTCGCCCATAATAAGCGCGACGTGTGTATTTTCATCGACGGAGGTCTCGTAGGCGATGCCGCTCCAGAGCCCGTAGGTCGTGGGAAGCGAAAATTCGGCGACGCGCGTGACGAGTTGTTCGGTTTTCATACGGTAAGCGATAAGCTCCCTAACGGTGACAAGCTTCATGCCGTGATGATCGGCAAAGGCTCGTAACCCGTCACGTCGCTCCATCGTTCCATCTTCGGCCATGATCTCGCAGATAACGCCCGCCGGTGCGAGCCCCGCAAGCCGGGCGAGATCGACCGAGGCCTCGGTCTGACCGGCCCGCACCAGCACGCCGCCTTCGCGCGCGCGCAACGGAAACATGTGTCCGGGGCGCAGAAAATCCGCCGGCGCCGCATGAGGATCGAGCAACTTCAGAATCGTCGCCGCGCGATCGTGCGCCGATATTCCCGTCGTCGTGATGCCGCGCGCCTCGACCGATACGGTAAAGGCGGTTTCATGGACGGCGGTGTTATCGCTTACCATCATCGGTATCTCGAGCTCGTCGAGTCGCGCGCCGGTCATCGCGATGCAGATCAACCCGCCCGCTTCCTTGCGCATAAAATTGATCGCTTCGGGGGTAATTTTCTCGGCGGCCATCACGAGGTCGCCTTCGTTCTCGCGGTCCTCGTCGTCGAGGACGACGACCATCTTCCCGGCGAGAATATCGGCGATCGCCTCCTCGATGGGGTCGGTCACCGAGGCTCGCTCGACTCTCGGCGTGGCGAGTTCGGGGAGCGTCAGGGAGAGCCGCTCGAAGGTTTGATAGGAGGGCTGGCGCCGCCCGGCGCGCAGCAGCGAGATCGCCGACTCGGTGACGCCGGAGCGCGTGGCGAGCTCGGCGGCGCTCATACGGCTGCTCTCGAGGGCGGCATTGAGCCGTTCGGCAAAGCTCGACATGAGCGAACGCTACGCCCAGTCTTTTCAGTTGTCAAGCGACTTTTACGGCGCCGGGGGCGCCGCCGGGTTAGAACGTGAGAATCGGCTTGACGCAGCGGGCAGCGCGAAGATCGGCGTACGCGGCCTCGACCTCGCCGAACGGGCGGATCGATGCGCCGAGGCGCTCGGCGCTCACCACCCCCGCCGCGAGGAAACCGAGCGCGGAGCGCGTGTCGTCGGGGCCGCAGGAATAGCTCGCGATGAGCCGCCGGTCGCCGAAATAGAATGCTGCCGGATCGATATCGATGGTCGCGCCCGGCTCGAGCGGCGTGAACATGAGCACGCGGCCGCCCGGCGCGCAAGCATCGAACGCCGCGCGAAGCACCGCGCTGCTTCCCGGCCCGCAGATGACGAGATCGGCTCCACCCCGCTCCCCCCACGCGGCGAGCGCCTCCGGCAGCTCCTCGGGGGAGACTGCGCGCGCACCCATTCCTCGCGCGAGATCGCGCCGCGGCGCGATCGGATCGCTTCCGAGCACCTCGGCGCCCGCGTGCCGCGCGAGCGCAACGTGCATGAGCCCCATCACCCCTAAGCCGATGCAAAGAACGCGATCGCGCGCTTCGAGCCCGACTCGACGCATCGATTTGACCACGCACGCCAGCGGTTCGACGAGCGAGCCGTCAACGTACGAGAGCGTCGCCGGAAGGCGCAACGTATCGCCGAGGTTTTCGCGCGGAACGCGAAAATATTCCGCAATCGCTCCCGGATCGATTCGCGTCGCCCGCCACGTCGCGCACTGCACGTACTCGCCGCGCGCGCAGAACGGGCACGAAAAACACGGTGCGTGGTGATGGACGAAAACACGATCGCCGGGCGCAAACGGCCGCCCCGATTCATCGAGCGGCGCATCGCCGGGCCCGACGGCGACGATCTCACCTGCAGGCTCGTGCCCTAAGACGAGCGGAGCCTTGCGCTCGACGTACCAGGCCATGATATCGCCGGTACAGATGCCGGCGGCTTGCGTGCGGATCAACAATTCGCCGGGGCCGAGTTTCGGAACGGCCATGCGTTCGATACGAATATCGTCGACGCTGCGAAGCATCGCCACCTGCATCTCCGTCGGAATTATCGCGCGCTCAGGCTTCAATGGCGACCTTCAACCCAATTCCTTCATCGAGTGCGGCGAAGGCATCGACGATCCGGTCGAGCGGATAACGGTGCGAAATAAGGCGCGAGCAATCGAAAGCTCGTTCGCGCAATAATGCAAAGGCGCCGGCGACCGCCCGCGGCGTAAAGTGAAACGGCGATACGAGCCGGACTTCATCGTAATGCAGGCGCGAGGCGACGAACGCAACCCGAGCCTCGGCGGGTAAGCCGCCGAAAAACGAGACGATGCCTCCACGGCGAACGAGCGAGGGCGCAAGCTCCCAAATCTCGGGCGTGCCCGTGCATTCGACGATTGCATCGACGCCGCGACCGCCGCTTCGCGCGCGCAACGCCGAAGCGGGATCGTCGACGCTTGCATCGACGGTCGCGAGCCCGAGCGCGGCGGCGAGTTCGAGCCGTTCGCGGCGGCGACCGATCAGCACGCTTTCGTGCCCGTCGCGTGCGAAGAGTAACGCATGGAGCAGCCCGAAACCGCCGTCACCGAAGACCGCGACGTTACTGCGACGCCGTAGCCCGAGCAGATCGCGCGAGTGAACGACGCAGGAGAGCGGCTCGAGGAACGCCGCTTCGGCAAACGATAACGACTCGGGTTTATGGAACGCATTGCGCGTGAGAATGTGCTGCGGCACGACGATCGCGTCGGCATACGCTCCGAGGATCTTGCGCTCCATCACGCTTTCGCAGAGTTCTTCTTCACCGGCCGCACACCAAAAGCAGATTCCGCATGGGGCCGAATGCACGCAGGCGATCGCCTCGCCGACGCGCCAGTCGCTCACTCCGGCACCGAGCGCGAGGATCTCACCGGAAAACTCGTGCCCGAACGGCGTTGGGAAGGGCATCTGCGGATGTCCGCGACGGTACGCCTTCAGATCGGTCCCATCCGTTAGTGCGACGCGAACCGCGACGAGCGCTCCGCCCGGCGGCGGCTCCGGCGTCGCGACTTCGCGCAGTTCGATGCTGCGCGGTGCGACCAGCATCGCGACGCGCACCGGCTACCGCTCCGGCGCGAGCGCACCGCGCAACGCATCGCGCAGGTCGCTCGGAAGCGGCTTGCTCTTGCGCGTCGATCGGTCCATACATGCGCACGTCAAGGTAAAGCGCGCCCCGGCCTCGCCGAGGCGTTCGTTCATGACGACGGTCTGCCAACGCAGACTCGCAGTTCCAACGTATTCGATCGAGGTCTGGAGTTCGAGCCAATCATCCATTAGCGCCGGGCCGAAATACTCGGCATCGGTTTTGACGCGTGGTAACCAAAAGTCGTAGGTCTCGAAGATTTTTTCGTAGGCGAACCCAAGATCGCGAAAGAACTCCATCTCCGCGCGTTCGATATACCGCCAATATGCGGCAAAATACATGATTCCCGCCGCGTCGATATCGGCCCACTGGACGCGCACGCGCGTGCGAAAAAGTCGCGCGCCGGGCGGGCGCGTGTCGATGAAGCGGCTCATCGGCGCTCTCCAAGTGCCGCTGCGACGTAGCGTGCGATCGGATCGATCTCGACATTCACCGCACTCCCAACGGAGCGCGATCCCAACGTCGTGCGCGCCAGCGTTTCGGGAATCAGTGCGAGTTCGAACCAATCTTTGCCGGTTGCGGCAACCGTCAAGCTGACGCCGTCGACGGCGATGTAGCCCTTCTCGACGATGCCGTCGGCGAGACGTGCCGGGCGCTCGATGCGCATACGTTCTCCCTGCCCTTCGGGCGTGCGTGCGATGACGCGCGCTCGCGCATCGACGTGTGCGTAAACAAAATGCCCGCCCATGCGGTCCCCGACCCGTAAACTGTACTCCAGATTGACGCGTTCGTCGGGTACGAGCGAGCCGAGCGTGCTACGTTCGATGCTCTCGGGAACAACATCGAAAGCAACGCGGTTGCCGAGAATCTCGGTGGCGGTGAGGCAGACGCCGTTGACGGCGATGGAATCTTTCACCTCCGGGCGCTCGCGTTCCACACCCTCGCATTCCACGAGAAGCCGCATCCCGCCGCGTTCGTCGCGCAGCGCGCTCTCGACGCGGCCGTTATACGCGATCAGGCCGCTAAACACGCTCGCCCCCCGGTCGTTTTCGCTCCTCGGTCGCTCCCAATAAATGACTGTTCACCGCGACGACCTCATCGGCGAACTCCGGGTAGGAGCGAACCTCGACCCCCGCGGCGCGTAGCAGACGTTCGCCATGCGCTTCAACGAAGAGCGACGGCTCGGCATACGCATAGACGACCTGCGGGATCCCCACTTCGAGGATGCGCACGACGCAGGAGCGACGAGGTGAGAGCCGCGCTCCGCACGGCTCGAGCGAACTATAGAGCGTACACGCGCGTAGGTCGACGCCCGCTCGCTGGGCCTTTTCAATCGCAGCCTCTTCGGCATGTGCGAGATCGTCGTTTTCGCGACTGTATCCGGTTGCGACGCATCGGCCCTCCGAATCGACGATCGCACAACCCACCGAGAATGCGCGCTTCGAACGCGGGGCGGCGTGCGAAAGGAGGATCGCTTCTCGCAGCCATGCGCGGTCGCGCGCCTCAGTGGAGAGCGTCATCGGTATTTTCAAGGTCGAGCACGGCACAGTTTCCCAGAGTACGCACGCCGAGCAGATGGAGACGACGATCTTTGTCGTGCCGGAACGCGCTCGAATCGACAAAATGCGCCCGGCCGCGACTACCGAGAAAGCAGGGCGAAATCGAGAGGCGCATCCGCGTGAAGAGACCCGCAGCGAGGAACGCGGTCAACACGCGAGCCCCGCCTTCTACAAAAAGGCGCGCGAGGCCGAGAGATTCCAACTTCGCAACGATACCGAATGCGTCGGCTCGCTCGAGTGCGATCACGTCGGCGAGGTCGCCGATCTTCGTTTTAATCTCGTCGACGACATCGTTCGGCGCAAGCACGATACTGCGCGGCCCTTCGCCGCCAAAAAATCGCGCCTCGCGCGGAATGGCACCGCTCCGGGTAATCGTCACGCGGCGCGGTTGCGTCCCGGTTGCACGCAACGACGGGTCGTCGCGGCGAATCGTCTCGGCCCCAACGAGAATGGCGTCGTAATCGGAGCGTAATCTGCGCACTTCGGCGAAATCTTCTTCGCTGGAAAGCACGAGCCGCTCCGCGGAGTCGTCGTCGAGAAAGCCGTCGAGCGAGATTGCGGCCGAGATGACGACTTCTTTCATCGTTCGCCGCGCTTGCGCCCGAGATCGGTGAGGGCTACGACGATCGCGCGCTCGACGATCGCACCGCGTGCGCGCAAGGCACGAGCGGCATCGGCCAGCGTCGCTCCGGTCGTGCAGACATCATCGACGAGCGTCACCGAGGTTCCGACGAGCATCTCGCCGGCGCCGCGAAAGCGGTCGCGAGCGACGAGTCGTTCGGCGCGCGAGCGCCCCCGCTGGCGATCGCGCGCGACGAAGAGCAGCGAACGGCTCGTCGCGCGCTCGCCGCTCTCCGCCGCGAGGTACGCAAGCCGCTCTCCGCCGTCGAACCCACGTCGGATACGGCGCGAAAAGCTCGTAGGAATGCCGACGAGATGGCGATCTTCCGCGCGAAGCGCCGCCCCTAAGCGCTCGCCGAGGGTGGCGGCAACGTCGCGACGCCCGTCTTTCAGCGCGAGCACCGCCCGCCTCCAAACGCCGTCATAGGGCGCGAGCGCGCGAACTTCGATACCGAAGACGAGTCGCCGTAACGGCGCGCGTACGGGCGCGCAGCGCAGGCAGAGCGCGCTCCCGGAGGCATGACAGCAAATGCACCGTGGAGGAAAGAGCAGGTCGAGTGCGCGCTCGAGCATATCCGTCCTTCACGCGCGATCTCGAAGACGACAAGTGCGGGAGCATCATTCATTTGCAACCGAACAGGCGACGAGTTCGCTACCGGCCTCGACGCGATAATCGAGCCCGACGAGCGCATCGCGCAGCCGGGAACCTGCGCCGACTGCGGCTCGGTCCCACAGGACGCTGCGTTCGACGAGTGCGTCACGCCCGACACTCGCACCGACACCGACGACCGTTGGGCCGACGACGTGCGCTCCTCCCTCGATCCGCGCCCCGGCTCCGATCCAAACCTTACCTTCCACGCGGGCGCCGGCGGCAACGAATGCGTCCTCGGCGACACCGACCGGGCGCGCGCCGATCGGAACGAATCGCCCTTCGAGCACGTCGTAGGTCGCACGTCGATACTCTTCAGGCGTGCCGATATCCGTCCAATATGCCGCAGGCGCGCGGAAACCGAAGAACGGCGCCCCCGCGCTTTCAAGCCCGGGAAAGACTTGTTTTCCGAAATCGTAGAACGTCGCCGCGGGAATCTCGTTGAAGATCGCACGCGAAAAAGCATAGATTCCGGTATTCACCAATCGGCTGCGCTCGGTTCCAAGCGCGGGCTTTTCCTGGAATCCGACGATGCGTTCGCGTTCGTCGAGCACGACGACGCCATATTGATCGACTCGTTCGCGCGGCACCAACCCGATCGTCGCAACGGCATCGTTCGCGCGGTGCTGCGCGAGCAATGCATCGAGTGGAAGATCGGTCAAGTCATCGCAGCCGACGACCACAAAATGCTCGCTATCGGCAAAATAGGCTTCCATCTGTTTGAGCGCGCCGGCGCTTCCCATTAACTCGCGTTCGTGTAGGTATTGCAGACGCACGCCGAATCGCGAACCGTCGCCGAGCGCTTCGCGAATCGCGTCGGGAAGATAGAAAATGTTGATTGCAATTTCGTCAAAACCGTACTTTTTCAGATAGCGAATGACGTGAACGGCATTCGGTTCGCCGGCAACGGGAACCAACGGCTTGGGAACTTGTTTGGTCAGCGGATAGAGGCGCGTCGAGAGCCCTCCTGCGAGAATCATCGCTTTCATCGGCCTTGCCGTCCTCCTAAAAATGCGCGCAGCTCTTCGAAAAGCGCTAGCGCGACGAAATGCGGCAGCGCCAGCTGCCGCCGCCAGCGGTGGGGTTCTCGAAGCAAGCGGTAGAGCCATTCGAGATTGAGGCGCCGCCAGCGCTCCGGGGCACGCGGAACTCGACCGACGAGCGCGTCGAAGCTGCCTCCGACGCCGATGCCGGCGCCGGCGCCGCTCTGCGCGAGGTGATCGGCGAGCCAGAGCTCCTGGCGGGGCGAGCCGAGACCGACGAAGAGCAGGCGCGCTCCGCTCCGCGCGATCTCCTCGGCGACTGCGGTCGCACGCTCGGCGGGGAAGTAGCCGTCGGCGGCACCGGCGACACGGAGCCCCGGATAGCGTTCCGCGAGCAATCGCGCCGCCTCGATAGCGACGCCGGGAGCAGCCCCGAGAAGATAGATCGGCAGCGCCTCATCGGCGGCGGCCGCGCAAAGCCGCTCGAGCAATTCGATACCGGTAACCCGAGCGGAGATGCGCGCGCCGCGTCGCCGTGCGGCAGCGAGGACGCCGACCGTGTCGCAGACGTTGAGTGCGCTCGCTGCGAGCGCCGCACGAAAGCGTGCATCGTGCTGGGCCGCGACGACCATCTCCGTTCCGAGCGTCACGATCTGTGCGGAGCGATTGCTACGCGCGAACGCGAGAATGCGTTCCGTCGCTTCCTCGATATCGACGCAATCGAGACGGCAGCCGAGCACTTCGACTGAAGCGGGGCCCTCGCTCACGCAGCATAGGCGGCGAGTAACGGTCGCAACCGCCGTGCGAGGTCTTCAGGCATGCCGTCGAGCGGCAGCCGGCAACGACCGACTGCGAAACCGAGTTCGCCCATCGCCCACTTGATCGGAATCGGGTTACTCACGGTAAAGAGCAACTCGAAGAGTTCGAGGAGCGACCGGTGTATGCGCGCCGCTTCCTGCGTTCTACCCGCCGCAAATGCGTCGCGCATGGCGACGAACTCCCGCGAACAAAGATGCGTCGCGACGCCGACGATACCGTCGGCACCGAGCGCAAGGCCCGGCAGATAGAGGTGATCGTCGCCGACGAGAAATTGAAAGCCCTGCGGCCGGTCCCGCAGAATCGTCGCGAACTGCTTGAGGTCGCCGCTCGATTCTTTCACTCCGAGGACGTTCGCATGTCGCCGCGCGAGCTCGACGAGCGTTGCCGGTACCATGTTGGTCGCCGTACGCCCGGGGATATTATAGATGGCAATCGGCAGATCGGTCGCTTCGGCGAGGGCTCCGAAATGCGCGAGCAAACCGCTCTGCGTCGGTTTATTATAGTAGGGGACGACGGCAAGCAGCGCATCGGCGCCCGCAGCTTGCATCGCACGCGCGGCGGCAATAGATCCGCGCGTCTCGTTCGTACCGGCGTTAGCGATGACGCAGGCGTCGTCTCCAACGGCCTCCTTCACCGCGGCGACGAGTTCGATCCGTTCTTTATCGTCGAGCGCCATGCCCTCACCGGTCGAACCCGCTACGACCAACCCGTCGTTTCCCCGATCGACGAGCCAACGCGCCAATCGCTTCGCCTCGCGAATATCGAGCGCGCCGTCTCCGTCGAAAGGCGTGATCATTGCCGTAAGAATGCTACCGAAGTTCACCGTTCATCACTTTCTGCTGCGCGAGGTCGAACGCATCGAAGACCGCGCGCTCGGCGCGCGCGGCATCGGGTTCGGGAACGAGAACCGAGATGGTGACATTGCTGTCGGTAAGGTGGATGACTTCTACGTTCTCGGCGCTCAGCGCTTCGACGACGCGGAGAACGACGCCCGGCAACTCGCGCATCCCCGCCCCAACGATCGAGAGCTTCGCGCAGCCTTCGCGAACGCGAACCGCAAGGTTCAGATCGCCGAGCAGCGCTCGCAGTTCGGTCCCTCGATCGCCGGCAACGACGAAGGAGACACCCGATTGATTGATCGCGACTTGATCGATCGATATTTCGGCGCCGGCGACGCGCGCGAACATCTCCAGCTCGACCTCCATGCGCCGCTTCGGAGATTCGATATCGCCGCGAATAACGCGCACCCACGTTAGGCGCTCGCTGACGGCGACGCCGGTAACCGGCGCATCGTGGCGCATGCTTTCGACCACTAACGTTCCACGATCGTTGGCTAGCCCTTTGATTGCGTAGGTTCGCTCGCGCTCTCGTGCGTACTCGGCCGCTACGGCGTGCATGACTTTCGCGCCGTGGTTCGCGAGTTCGGCCATCTCTTCGAGCGTGGCGCGGGCGATCGTCCGGGCTCGTTCGATGCGACGAGGATCGGCGGTCATCGCGCCGCTGACGTCGGTATAGATATCGATGCGTTCGGCGTCGAGCGCATCGCCGATCGCCACGGCGGTGAGGTCGCTTCCCCCGCGTCCAAGCGTCGTCGTCGAACCGTCTGCAGTCGCACCCTGAAAACCGGTAACGACGGGAACGTACCCGGCGGAGATCGCCGCCGATAACGCGGTAGGATCGACGGAACGGAGGCGCGCGTTGCCGTAGCGTGCGTCGGTGAGCATCCCCGCCTCGCGGCCGGTAAATGCGCGCGCCGCAATACCGTTATCGCGCAGGAATTTCGCAACGACCGCGGCGGCGATGTTTTCGCCGCAGGCCAACAGGAGATCGCTTTCGGGTGTTGCGCTCTCGCCATCGAGAAGCCCGAGGAGCATATCGGTAGAGTACGGCGCGGGGGCGCGCCCCATCGCCGAAACGACCACGATCGGTGAAAAGCCATCCGCTATCGCATCGCGTACGCGTGCGGCGATATGTCCGCGCTGTTCGGGAGTTGCAACCGAGGTTCCGCCGAATTTCAATACGGCGATGCGTGCGGGCGCGCTCACCGCAGATACCCACGCGCGATTAACAATTCTAAAATTTGCACCGCATTCGTTGCCGCTCCTTTGCGTAATTGGTCGCCGGTGCACCAGAGGGCGAAGCGCGTTCCGTCGTTTCCTTCGGCGCGCAGCCGCGCTACATGCACCTCGTCGCTCCCCTCAACGTCGCGCGGCGTCACGATGCCTTCCGCGTGAAAATGTATACCCGGCGCTCGCTCGAACGCCGCTTGCAGCAGCGCTACCGTCGTCGGGCGTTCCGTCCGCACGACGATCGCCTCGGCATGCGCGGTGCGGACCGGCACGCGCACGCAGGTCGCGATTGCCTCGAGATTCGGTAATCCAAGCATTTTCTTCGTCTCTGCGGCGACCTTGCGCTCCTCTCCGCTCCATCCATCGGCATCGAAGCCCCCGATCTGCGGCACGACGTTTCGCGCGAGTTGCGCTGGGAAAACGACTGCCGGCTCTTCGCGATCGCCGAGCGCCAGCGCACGCTGCCCGTTATCGAGCTCTTCGAGCCCGGCACGCCCGGCACCACTTGCGGCTTGATAGGTCGATACCACGACTTCGCGCAGCCCTGCGGTGTCGCGAATCGGAGCGAGTGCGAGCGAGAGCAAAATCGCCGTGCAGTTGCCGACGGGAAGAATGCGATGTTGCGCTTCGAGCGCGGCGGCGTTGATCTCCGGTACGATCAACGGCATCTCGTCGCGTAAACGAAAGGTCGGATTGTTATCGATGCAATAGATGCCGCGCGCGGCAAGATCGGTGAAAAAGGCTTCCCCCAGCGACTCCCCGCCGGCGAAAAAAACGACGTCGCGATCGGCGAGCGCTTCACCGGTCGTCGCGCGGACATCGAGCATCGCGCCGCGGTATCGCACCGCGGCCTCTCGGTCGCGCGAGCCGAATGCGGCGAGGTGGGCGAGCGGAACCCGGCGCTCTTCGAGAACGCGCAACAGCGTCTCTCCGACCGCACCGGTTGCACCGACGAGCCCGACTCGGAGCGCGTTCACAACACGAGATCGAGGCCGACATGCAGCCCGGGCGGAAGCCGACGCACGCCGCGTAATGCCGCGACGATGCCGTCGGAGAACGATTCACGCGAGAGCGCATCGTGACGCAAGGTGAGCATCTCGCCGCGGCCTCCGAAGACGACCTCTTGGTGCGCTACGAGCCCCGGTAGGCGCACGCTATGAATGACGACATGGGCCGCCCCAGCCGCCTCCATTTTTTTTGCGGTTACTTGCGCCGTCCCCGATGGGGTATCGCGCTTCGCATCGTGATGCATTTCGACGATCTCCGCTCTCGGAAAGGTTCGTGCAATTTCAGCCGCAACCCGCATCATCACGACCGCGCCGATCGCAAAATTCGGAACGAAAAATGCCGGAACGCGCAGTTTTTCCGCCTGCGCTCCGATATCTTCGAGCGTGCTCTCACTCCAGCCGCTGCTTCCGCTCACGATTGGGATTCCGCGCCCGACGGCATCGCGCGTCCAGCGCTCGCTCCCCGGATGTGTCGCAACATCGAGGAGCACGTCGATCTCTCCGCGGGCGAGCAGCCCTTCCAGCGATCGCACGTAACCGGCCACGTCGAGTTCGGTGCGCTCGCTGACCAGGCCGCCGATGAGTTCGAGCCCCTCCGCATCGCGAACGGCTTCGGCGGCGACTCGTCCGAGCCGCCCTGCGATGCCGACGATGCCGATGCGCAGCGGCGCGCTTACCTCAGACACGTTCGAGCGGGGCGTACTTGAGCATCAACATCTTTTCGCCGACGTTCGGAAAGTCGATGGTGACCAAGCCGTCGCCGCCCGCGCCGACGAGGTCGCGTATCGTTCCCTCGCCCCACTTGGGATGGCGCACCTTATCGCCGGGACCCAAGTTGAGTTCCAGCCCCGCACCTGCGGTTTCGTGAATGGCTACCTCGCGCCAACGGCCGCCGGCCGGACGCGGCGCAACCGCACCCTCGCCGTCGACCGCTTCGAGATTTGGGATCTCTTCGAGGAAGCGCGATTTCGGATACGAGTAGGTATTGCCGTAAATCATGCGGCGCTGCGCGTGGGTGAGATAGAGACGATCCATCGCACGCGTGACGCCGACATAGGCGAGGCGCCGCTCCTCTTCGAGCTCGCCGGTATCGCTGAGCGCACGCGTATGCGGGAAGACCCCTTCTTCCAGACCGGTGAGAAAGACGACGGGAAATTCCAACCCCTTCGCTCCGTGAAGCGTCATCAACGTGACGTAGGAAGCCTCCGGATCGAGCGCGTCGAGATCGCTAATGAGCGCGATATTGGCGAGGAAGCCGTCGAGCGATGGCTCTTCTTCGCGCTCTTCATATTCGCGTGCTACCCCGACGAGCTCGCGCAAATTATCGAGGCGAGCGCGAGCGTCGTTCGTCTCCTCGCTCTGCAATTCACGCGCGTATCCCGAATCTTCGAGCACCGCTAACAGAAGATCGGCGATACCCAACGTGCGCTGCTTTTCGATCAGCGAGCGCATGAGATCGGCGAAGCGTTCCATCTCTTTGAGCTTCTTCGGCACGGCGCGCTTCAGCAGCGCGGCGTCGAAGAGCCCTTCGCCGACCGCGACCTTTGCCCGTGCGGCTTCGGTAACGAGCGCACCTAACGTTTGCGAGCCGATGCCGCGGCGCGGAACGTTGATGATGCGTTTGAAGGCGATCGAATCGCGCGGGTTCGCGAGATAACGCAAATAGGCGACCGCGTCTTTAATTTCCGAGCGAGCGTAAAAGCCGACGCCGCCGACGACGCGGTAGGGAATGCCTTCGGCAATGAACGCTTCTTCGAATATGCGCGACTGGGCATTCGTGCGATAGAGCACGAGGAAATCGCGATAGGCCAGCCCATCCCGAACCAGCTCTTTTACTTTCTCGACGACAAAGCGGCCTTCATCGCGTTCGGTCGGGGCGCGATAGGCCACGACCGGCTCGCCCTCGGCGCGCTTGGTGAACAGCTTCTTCTTCGCGCGCGTCTTATTATTGGCGACCAATGCATTTGCCGCCTCGAGAATTTGCTGCGAGCTTCGATAATTTTCTTCGAGTTTGAAAACTTTTGCGCCCGGGAAATCTTCTTCGAATCGCAAGATCATGCGGTGGTCGCTTCCGCGCCACGAATAGATCGACTGATCGTCGTCACCGACGACGGTGATGTTGCGGTGTTTACCGGCGAGCATCGAAACGAGGGTATACTGCGCCATGTTGACATCTTGATACTCGTCGACCAAGATGTACGAAAAGCGGGCGCGGTATTTTTCGAGCGTCTTTGCATCGCGCTGCAAAAGATCGATCGCGCGAACGATGAGATCGTCGAAATCGAGCGAGTTCGCTTCGCGCAGCTTGCGATCGTACTCGCGATAGACATTCGCCAGACGCTCGCCCAGTGCGTTGTTTTGCTTTTCCGCGAATGCGTCCGGCCAAATCAGTGCGTTTTTCGCCTTCGATATTTCGCTGAGGCAGAACCCGGGGCTTAGTTGCCGCTCGTCGTAATCGAGTTCGTCGAGAATCTCTTTGACGAGCGAACGCTGGTCGCCGTCGTCGACGATGGCGAAATTGCTTTCGATGCCGATCTTCGAACCGTCGCGCCGCAAAATGCGAACGCACATGGCATGAAACGTGCCTACCCAGAGCTCGCGCGCGGTCGCACCGATCATGCGCTCGAGGCGAGCTTTCATCTCGCCGGCAGCTTTATTGGTGAAAGTGACCGCTAAAATAGAATCCGGCGCCACACCATGTTCTTCAAGCAGATAGGCGATACGGTGCGTCAGAACGCGGGTTTTGCCGCTCCCAGCGCCGGCGAAGATCAAACACGGGCCGTCCCCGTGCGATACAGCCGCCGTTTGCACGGCGTTGAGAGCATCACGTTGTTGGAGCATTGTTCTGGTTTCGACGTCCGCGAGCGGAAAGCCTCGGCGCGAACTCGCTCTTACGATAATTCCCAGGATTGCGCTGCCATGAGGTACGCCAGCGTCGATTCGGCGCCGCAATTACCGTTGATTCCGTCGGCATTGACGCCGTCGGAGCAACCGCCCCGATCGTCGACGAGCGGAATGCCGAGCACGTTTCGGCCGTAAAACCACTGCAGGGCACGCTCCGCATCGCCCCGCGCGCCCGGCACGCCGCCCCGATCGGCGGCCAAAAATGCATCGACCGCGGCGGCCGCTTCGAGCGGTTGCTGGTCGAAACGAGCTTTCGAGCCGCCGCGAAGCAGCCATCCTCGGTTCCCGATCGGCGAGAAGAGCTCTCCCTCGAAGTTTTGCGAGCGATAGAACGCCAATGCGACGAGCGCCTCCTCGCGGGCGGCGGCATCACAGAGGAGATCCGCGAGCAAGAGGTGCGCTTGCGGCAAACGCGCGTTATCGTAGGTCATGCGACTTTCGTACCAGAGCCAACCGCCTGCGGCGTTCTCGGCGAACGCTTCGCGGAGGCGGGCCAGCGATGCCGACGCAGTAGCGCTCCGCTCCCCGGCCGCGGCGAGGCCGAGAGCCGCATACGCGGTGGGGCGCAGATAGGTAAAACCCTCGACGCTTGCAAGCGCGCGTGTAAACGCCGCTGCGCTGCGCTCGCGCCAATCGGGATAACGCGCGTACTTGCTCGCGTATCCCAACGCCCAAATCGCGCGCCCGCAACTATCTTCGGTGCCGACATCATCGAGCCACTCGCGCCCGTAACTCATAAAATTATGAAAGCGACCGTCGGAAAGTTGTGCGTGCAAGAGAAAGGCGAGGGCGGTATGCGCGATGCGTTCGGCGCGAGCGTTCGACGGATCGAGGATTTGATGTTGCGTCGCAGCGATGAGCGAACGAGCGAGATCGTCGGTGCAGTACCCGGTCGCACGATTCGGGAGCGTCCCAAATGCGTGCTGGATGGTGCCGACATCGTCGGTAAGCGATGCGAGATGGGCGAGCGAAGGAAACATGCGTTTACGCGGTGTGCGCAAGCGATGCCGGGCGAGGCTCGGTGAGTTCGCTGAATAAGCGTTCGTAGGCGTTGGCCACCGCGTGCCACGTCATCGAGCGTGCATAGCGATAGGCGCGCCGTTCGGTCGCGCGCCGCAAACTCGGGTCGTCGAGTAACGCCGTGAGTTGTAGCGCAAGCGAGCCGGCATCGCGCACGTCGGCAAGCCGACCGCGCCCGAAGGCGAGCAATTCTTGAGCGTAGAGATAGGGCGTCGAAACGATCGCTTTGCCGCAACCCAGCGCATACGCGAGCGTACCCGAGACGATCTGCGTCAGATTGAGATACGGAGTGAGATAGATGTCGGTCGCTTCGAGATAGGCGAGTAATTCGGGCAGAGTGAGATACTTATCGATTAAATGCACGTTATTACGCAGGCCTTTGGCCGCCACGAGTTCTTGTAGCGATTCGCGATACGATTCGCCTTCCTGGCGGCGCACCACCGGGTGCGTCTCGCCGAGAATGAGATAGAGCGCCTCAGGATGGCGCCGCACCACTGCGGCCATCGCATCGATTGCGTATTCGAGCCCCTTACCGCGGTTGATCAAACCAAAGGTCGAAATGACGGTGCGCTGGCCGATGCCGAAGCTCGCTTTTGCCGCCGCCGTTTCGCGAAACGGAACGTCGGGGACGCCGTGAGGAATAACGTGGAGCTTCACGGGATTGACGCCGTAGACGCGTTCGAGCAAATCGCGCCCGGTATCGGAGAGCGAGACGACGGCGCTGGCAAAATCGCAGAGCGAGCGCGCGACCCGCAACATCACCGCGTCGGGTTCGGGAAGAACCGTGTGCATCGTAATGACCGTCGGTTTGGCGACCTGACGCACGAGATCGACGAGCCATTCGCCGCGTTCTCCGCCGAACAGACCGTATTCGTGTTGAATGTTGAGAACCGTCGCCGGGTGAGCGTCGATGCGAGCGGCGATCTCGGAGTACGCCTGTCGATCGCGTTCGTCGAAGCGCGCGTAAACGCGAGCGGGATACCGGCGGAGATCTCCGCCGGGTTCGTTGACCGCGATGACGTCGCTCTTGCTATCTTCTTCACGATCGATCGCACCGACGAGATCGGCGGTAAAGGTGGCGATTCCGCACTCGCGCGGCGGAAACGAACTGAGGAACAGAACGCTCGGCACGCAGCTACCGCATTGCCGTCTGCGCGCCGACGCGCGCCCCCGGCTCGAGAATGCGACCCGGCTCGATCGACACATCGTGTCCGATCACGCTTCCGCTTCCAACGGTGGCACGAGCGCCGATACGGGCGCGGCTGGCAACGATAGATTCATCGATTCGGACATCATCTCCGACCATAACACCATCCCAGAGCACGGAGTCGCGGACGACCGCTCGCTCGCCGATCTGGGTACCGGCACCGAGGACGACGTTCGGGCCGATGCGAGCGGTCGGAGCGACGAGCACCCCTTCGTCGGCGTGCACCGGTTGGGCGACCCCGGGATGGCCACGCAGCGCCGCCGAACCGGCTCCGGTTATCCCGGGCTCCAGGACCAGGGGCATCGTTCCCGCGAGGATATCGCGATGGGCGGCGAGATAGGCCTCCGGTCGCCCGAGATCGAGCCAGTAGTCGGAGGTCGTGTAGGCGTAGAGCGGGCGCGCCCCGGCGATGAGTGCCGGGAAGGTCTCGCGCTCGATGGAGACCGGACGCCCCGCCGGAATCGCGGCGAGGACCTCGGGCTCGAATAGGTAGGTGCCGGCGTTGATCTCATCGGTCGGGGCGCTCCCCGGCGCCGGCTTCTCAATGAAGGCCTCGATGCGCCCGCTTGCGTCGTGGGCGACGCATCCGAAAGCCGACGGGTCGGCGACGTGAATCAGATGGAGCGTGCCGATGCCGCCGTGGGCCCGATGCGCAGCGAGCATCGCGCGCAGATCGAGGCTGGTGAGAACATCGCCGTTGAGGACGAAGAACGCCCCGGTAATATACCGTTCGACGTTCTTCAGCGCGCCGGCGGTGCCGAGCGGGCTCTCTTCGATCACGTAGGTGAAGTGCATATCGAAACGCGAGCCGTCGCCGAAGTAATCGAGAATCGGCTGCGGCAAGTACCCGGCCGGGAAGATCACATCGCGGATTCCGGCCTTGTAGAGCCGCTCAACGGTGCGCGCCAGGAAGGGCACACCGAGGATGGGGACCATCGGTTTCGGGGTTCCGTAGGTCAGTGGGCGCAGGCGCGTGCCTTCGCCGCCGACGAGAATGATTGCTTGCATCGGTCCTTCTGGTTGGCGGTTCGGGTGCAGGGTTCATCCCCAGGGCAGATTGCTTAACTCGGTCTGCGGAGCACGAAAACGGCCTAGCAATCGAACGCCAGTTCGTATATCCTTAAGGTCGTGGCGAATAACCGATACGATTGGGATGCGATCCAGCGGCACTACGACTTCGGAAACTCCTACCGTGCATGTCGAGCACTCTTTGGATTCTCTGCGGGTGCATGGACCAAGGCAGTCGATCGCGGCGCGCTTCGGGCTCGCTCGCGAGGGCTGCCTATCGAAGAAATGCTTGCTTCGAGCATTTCGCGCACAAACGTGAAACGCCGACTTCTCTCAGAGGGCTTACTTCGCAACGCATGCTACGAATGTGGGCTCACGGAATGGCAAGGAAGAAATCTTTCCTTTCAACTCGACCATATAAACGGGAAAAAAGGCGACAATCGCCTAGAGAACCTTCGGATGCTTTGCCCAAATTGTCACAGCCAGACGCCAACGTTTGCTGGTCGCAATGCTAAAACACGAAAATCCTTGCCAGGTTCTCCAAGGGTCGTGTAGTATATCGGTCGCTGCCGTTCCCGGTTGGTGAAATGGTATCACGCCTGGCTCTGAACCAGGTATTCGTGGTTCGAGTCCATGACCGGGAGCCACGGCCCTATCGTCTAGAGGCCTAGGACGCCGCCCTCTCACGGCGGTAACGCGGGTTCGAATCCCGCTGGGGCTACCACGAGAATGCTTATTTGACGGGCTTTTCAGCGCATAATAAACGAAACGGCTGCCTAAGTGGCTGCCTATCTAGCCGCTTATCCCAAGGGACTATCCCGTCTGCCGCAAAATTGCCAACCTAAGAGGTGCACGACGTGGTGAATTCTGTCAGTCTCGCTATAGCGGCGCTTGCTCTTTTTATTTCGTCTCTCACTGCATGGCTCACGTTACTTAGACCGGGCACCGTGAGGATGACGCAGCCTACCATTATCTACCTCGGTCCTGACGTTCGCAGCGCGGACGGCCTAGTTCACCCAAAGGTGTATTTGCGAGCGCTCCTTTACTCAACGGCGAAGCGCGGTTGCATCGTTGAAAATATGTTTCTCCGTGTTCACCGCGGGGAAACGACGCAAGTTTTTAACGTTTGGGTGTACGGCGAAGAACGATTAGCCCGCGGGAGCGGGCTATTCATCTCCGATGCTGGAGTGGTAGTAAATCACCATTTTCTTCTACCGGCCGATAGGACTAGGTTTGCATTCCTGCCAGGATCGTACGTAGTAGATATTCTTGCTACAGTCGTGGGGCGAGAGATCGCACTACCGCTCGGGTCGATTCAAGTCGCGATCAGCCCCGAGCAATCGGTCGAGCTCGCGACGACGGAAAATGGAATCTACTTTGACTGGAGTCCAGACACGGCAAGCTATCATTCGCACATAGAGCCACCTAGAGGACTGCTGCCCAACATTCAGCCATTCATTTCTTGATCGGTGGGTTCGCGCGCGTCAGCATTTCGCCGAGCGCGTCGCGTCGGCGCCGGCGCATCTGCTCGGGCGTCTCATCGGCTTGGAAGCCGAATAGCTCGTCGACGTCGGCGGTGCGCGACGGAACGACGGCGCGCAGCCGCTCGGCATGCGCTGCGTGTAGCTCCTCGAGTGTGGGATATCGGCACCAGAGATAGTATGACATGAGCGCCTCCAACCGCCTGAGCTCTGCGGGCACGTCCGCAGGCCACCATTCCGGCCGAGCCTGTCCGTGCGCTGCATCAGCGGCGAGCGTATCGCTCACTGATTGCTGCAGCGCATCGTGCTGCAGCTTCGTCGCTAGCCAGTGCTCGTGCCAGTCGGGGTCGTATTCCGGGTTCAGCGTCGAGCGCGCGAGGTCGTCTATCGTCATCGGTCAGGTCTTTCTCCGAGGTGTGCGCGGCTACGAGAGCTGCTCGACGCGCGTTCGGTACGCGCGGATGGGTGGTTCGCCAGCCGCGTGCACGATGACTTCGTCGCCGGCGAGCTCGCCGAGCTCTGGTGGCAGCAGCAGCGGTCGCTGTGTCTCGCTCGTAGTGTGGCTCATGGATCCGTCGCCCTGCCGAGCGTGCGAGATCTGATATCGTGTCTCGGATCCGAGCGAGTCGGCGGCGAGGCGCTGCGTCGCCGCATCGAGCGTGCGATAGTACACGCGGACAGAGCAGACGCCGGAGATGGTCTCGTGCGCACCTCCGCAGCGTTGCTGGATCTGCGCGTAGGTCTGCGACAGCAGCGCGATCCGCACGCGGTATTTCCGCATCGTCGCGAGCTTCGTGGAGAGCGACAGGCTCGCTACGAGGTGGAATTCATCGAGCATCGCAAGGATGCTCAGGTCGTCTGCGATCGGCAAATTGCGCGTGCAATCATCGAGGAGTCGCCCAAGGATCATCGCGTACATGGGCGCGAGCGATTGTTGGTCGCGCTCGTGCATCGTCAGATATAGCTGCGTCGGCTGCGCGCGTAGCATGGCGATATCAACATCGCTCGCGCTCGTTGCGTGGTCGATTTCATCGATGCGAAATATCTGCATATGTCGGTGCATCGTCGCCACGATCGGCGAGCGCTGCCGCGACTCCATCGCGGCGAAGCGTGCTCCGGTTTGCTGAGCGTAGGCAACCGAGGATGTGAGCAGCTGCTCGCAGAGTTCTTTCTCGTCGGCAATTTCCGGATCGACGACGATGCGCGCGACGCCGCCGAGCGTGCCATGTCCGCGCTCGATGGCGAGAGCGGAAAACGCGACCAATAGCTCGAGGGCCGACTCGTCAAAATAGCGCTCGGTGGCATCGTCGCGCTGGGTGGCCGGTAGCAGCATCGGCGCGAGGATGGTACGGATCTCGGCGATATCGTTCGCATCGACGTCAGCGAGCGGATTGATGCGGACGCTTTCGGCGGCGCGCGCGTCGAATCGCACGACGCGGACACCCGGCGGCGGCTCGGGCGCGACCGCCGCGAAAATGTCGGTGGCCGGATCGAGCACGATCGCGCTGCCGTGCCAGGTATGGCGCAGCGTTGCGATCGCGGTGCTGTAGGTTTTTCCGGAGCCTGGCGGCCCGAGTACGAGCACGTTCGCCGGGCCGTCGTAGGTGAGCGTCTCCCGGCCCGCCGAACCGAGCACGACGCCCTGCGTCGGGCCGACGAGCGAGGACGCGCGAATGTCGCGCTGCGTCGCCCACCGCGCGCGCCCGTGCAGATCGCTCGGTGCGGCGCGGGACAGAGCGAGCACGACGACGACGGCCACGATCGCGGCAGTGAGTAGCCCTATACTCGTCACTGCGGCGCGGTCGAGAAGAACGAGATGTTCCGGTGATGCGCCGGGAGCCCACGCTGGCATGCGCAACCCGTGGATACCCGGGATATGCGCGGGGACGCTCGCTATGGCCCCGAGTGCCCATGCGATGGGTTCCCACGGCATGTAGAGACGCAGCGTGCCGATCGTGAGCCAGGGCACGCCGAGACGTGCGAGTGGGACGTAGGCTTCCGCGTAGGCGGCGAGTCCAGCGCCGACCGACTCGAGCATCACGGCCAGCATCGCTGCGATAATGACGAGCCGCGGGGCCGCGCGCGGCCAATCGATTGCGCGATGCGGCTGCATCACCGATCCCTTATGTCGTCGTGCCCGAGCTCGCGATCGTGATCCGACTCGCGCGCCATCGCGGCGCGCATCCGATCAATCTGCTCGCTGCCACGCACGTCGAGTCCGCGCGCCTCCGCTGCGGCCACCATTACTCGCACGAACTCGTCGCTGCCGGTGATAGAGATCCGGTCCCAGCTTTTGGCGGCTGCGAGCTCGGCCATCGCCCGCGTCTGCATGTCGAGCGCTCCACCGGTGCTATCGATCGCGTCGCCGCGATCCAAGAAACTTCCGCGCGCGTTGGAAAACCTGATACCGTTTGAAACCCTATCAACACGCCAAAATTTCGCGAGTCGCGAGCCGCGCATATCGCGCTCGTACACGTCCGAGAGCATCTGCTCGCGCCACTCTTGCCAGCGCTCGCGTCGATCATCGCGCACGGTATTGGTGCGTTCGCGCTCTTCGTGCTGCCGGGTACGCTCGGCGGCAGATTCGCGCGCGCGCGCGGCCACTATGCGTTCGCGTTCCTCACGTTCGAGGCGATCCATCTCCTCGCGCTGTAGCCGTCTCCGGTCGCGCTCGTCGTTGCGCGCACGCGCAGCGCGCCGATCGTCGCCAGCGTGGGATCGCCGCCCCTCGCGCTCGATGACCGTCGCCACGGGACCCTGCTTGGGCTCGGGCTCACGGTCGAGCCCCTGATCAGCGAGGCTCCGGTGGTCGATGCGCTCGGAGCGCCCGGCGCGCGCGAGCGCTCGGTTGGCGGCGCGCTCCCAGGCCTCACGCCACTGCTCCAGCAGTGCTCGATCATTCCACTCGCGCTGCTTGCGTGTGGCAAAGCGATCGCCATCGAGCTCGCGCATCGTCATCATGACATGCGCGTGCACGTTGCGGTCGTCGCCGCCGGCGTGCGCGGCGTGAATCGCGATATCAGCGACCATGCCGCGCGCGACCCATGTGTCGCGCGCATACTCGTGGATCAGCTCGCGCTGCTCCGCGAGCGAGAGCTCGGCGGGGAGCGCGATGCAGACCTCGCGCGCGAGCTGGGCGTCGGCTCGCGCCTCCCCAGCCTCGACGCGAGCCCAGAGCTCCTGTCGGTCGAGCGCCCAGTCGGGTGAGTGCGCCGGAGCGATGATCGTGCGATCGAGCACGCCGCCGCGGTGGGTGTAGTCGTGCACCTCGCCCGTGCGGCGATCCACGAGTCGCTCGCCCGCGCGGTACGCTGCCGCTGCGATCGCGGAGCGGCCAGCGCCGCGCGAAATCACTTGCGCCGCAAGGCGGTAGATCGCCATCACACGCGGCGTTCGGCTGGCGTCAGCCATCCCCTGCAGCGCGGTACATCGGGCCAGAGGCCCGATGTATAACCGCGCCCTTCTTGCGTCAGGGAGGCGCCTCTCGGACGCAAGAAGGGCGCGCCCGAGGGGCCGCCCGGAGGCGACCGGGAATCTCCGGCGAACTTGACCCAATATGAGCGACACTACATCCACCCGGCTCGACGTCCTCCGGAAGAAAAAGGCCCAGATCGAGGCGCAGATCCAGGCTATCGCGGCGCGTGACGCCGTGGCACGACGCCGCCAGGATACCCGCCGGAAAATCATTCTCGGATCGATCGTGCTCGGGATGCTCGAGGAGGCGCGCCGCACCGGCGATCAGCCGATCTATCTCCTCCGCTCGCTCGCGTCCCGCGTCGCAGGTCTGCAGCGCGCCGCCGATCGCGAGCTGCTCGCAGACCTCACTAGCACGGGATCGCCGAAATGACGGCACCGGGTGTGGCGGTGGCCGCAGCCGAAGCTATCATCCGCCGCGAGCACGCGCGTCGATGCGTGCTGGCCGTCGCCGAGCGACGCGCACGGCGCATCGCGCTTTCGCGCGCGATCGCGCGCAACGCAGCGATCTCGGTGGTCGCTGTTGCTGCCTACGTGGCCGCGATAATGACAATCCTGACCGCGTATGCGCTCTGGTGGGCATTTTCAATATAGCCAGGAGGATTTAGGATCATGCTAATTTCACGGATTCGCCGCACGGCGCGCAAGATCGCGCTCGTCATCGGCGCGATGCTGCTGCTCACGATCGCCACGGCGGCGATATCGTTGGTTGCGCGACGATCGGCGGCTCCACCCGTGCTCGCTGGCACGACCGGCTGCTACGCCGTGGCGATGCAGAGCGGCACCTACCCAAACGGCGTGCCCGCTACCGAGGCCGGGATGCCCGCCCCGGTTAAGTCGGCGCTCGACGCGCTCGGCTACTCCCTGGACGACGCCGGGACGTACAGCGGCGGCCGCGATATAGGCTGCGTCCTACTGCACGGTGTGCCCGCCTACGCCGCGCCAATCGTCGCCTACGAGCCGGCCGATACCAGCGCGACCTCGCCCACCTACTCGTACCGAAAAAGCGCGGGATGCGGCAATCAGGTCGCAACAACCGGGCGATATCCGGCCAGCCTCCAGGGCCCTACGGTCGTCGTCACCGAGCAGCCAACGTCTGCAGCGGCCGGGACGACCACCTGCACCCTCACCTTTTCGACCGTGCCTGCGTCGTCAAAACCGCCCGCCATTGGTAGCGGCCTCGTGCCTGTGGTGGTGGTTTCGCCGACGCCTGCTCCGGGCGGGTACTTTTTTTGGGTCTGTGCGGCCCAATGGAACTCCGGCGGGTGGATAAACGGCGTCCAATGCTATTGGGTGACGACCACCGACAGCGGCGGTCAAGACATACTCAATAGCGCCGACACCACTACGATGCAGAACCTGGCTAGCAATACACTCTCAGGGTTTAGTCAGTCTCTTGCGCCGCAGAACCCATCGCCGTGCCCAGGTGGCACGACGCCCGTCGAGCCTCCGCTACCTGCTGGCATCCCGTCACCGTCCCCCGCGTGGCTGGCCTCGCAGGCGCAGGCGCAGGCGGCTGCCGCGGCCTATGCGCTACAGGGCCAAGTTGGGAACACCGGCATCACCGGGTCGGAAATGGTCTACTGCCAGCCCTAGGGCCAGATCTTGACGTTCGGATCGGTAAACGCACGGGGGTCGATAGGCCACTCACCGCCCATAATCGCCGAGACGGTGCTGCCGGGCACGTAGGGGATATACTGCCCGCCGAACCACTCGGTCTGAGGGTCGAGGGTGTACTGCCCCCCGTTGGTCGCGGCAAAATAGCCACCGAGGAAGCCCTCGCACGACGTACCGCCGATGCCGCCGCCGTTGCCGGTCGTGATATCTCCGTACGAGTTTCCTGGCCACGGGCCAGGAACCGCACCTGGGGATCGCTCGTAGGCGTTTAGCGCCTGGATATTCTCCAGCAGCCACTCGTCGATGCTCCCGGCGGGCAGGTTGTTCGCCGTCCGTTCGTTCTGCCAATCGACGAAGCACGGGGTCTCGCTCGTCGGATCGAGCGTCGCGAGGCGATACTCGCCGTTGGTCTCCCACGGCTGCGGGGTGATCGTCGGCACGGGCGGTAGCGTCGGCGCAAGCAGCGTTTGGTTCCCGCCCCTGAGCGTGACGTTATCGTGAACGGTCGCCTGTACCGGGTCGGTCGCGCTCGTGCTATCGGTGCCGACGACGAGCAGGTAGTGCCCATTGGGAGCGCCGTTGAGCACGAACTGCCCCTGCGGGTTGGTCGTTGCCTGCGGAGAGGGCAGCGGCGTCGGGCAGCCGTCGTTCTCGGGGGTGATCTGCGCCGTCGGCGGCGGGGTACCGCACGGCCCCCAGGGCATCAGTTTGACCGGCACGCCGGCAAGCGGGGAGCCATTCGCGTCGTCCACGACCACACCCGAGGCGTTCGTGGTCGTTTGCGAGCCGGGGGTCGTCACCGGACTCGAGATCGGCGTCGGGGTGCCGCCGCCAACTGGGAGCGGGTTGGGGCCGCCGCTACCGCCGCAGGCGACGAGGATGGCGAGAGCCGCGACCGCACAGCCGACGACGATCGCGCTTGGTTGCCACGTTGTCAACATGGTATCTTTCTAGCTTTCTTGCTTATTATCAAGCCCTAGGGATTGGTCGATGGGACGCAGCCCGTCGACGGCGAGCTCGCGATTGAGGGCGTCGATCACGAGTTGTTGCAGCGATGTTCCGCGATCGATCGCGATCTTCTTCAGCCTTGCGCGGGCCTCGGCTGAGACGCGGAGCATGATCGCGACGAGCCGATCATCGCTCGGTCGGATCGTCGCAGGTGTAGGCGTCATGGGCGGCCTCGGCGCGACCCTCGCGAATGTTGCCTTTCGTGCTTGTTGGCGTGCTGGTTTGTTATCTTGTTGTTTTGCTGTCATTTTAGCACCTCATTCAGAAGGTCGGTGATTTCTTGCGCCGCGCGCGAGCGTGGAGCGTTCTCGGTAGCGGCCGCGCCAGCGGCCAAGGCGCGAGCATAGTCACGCCGCTCGCCGATGGTGGTCTGAGCCACGCGCAGCCCCAGTCTGCCAATATATGCCCGTGCCTCGTCGATCTCGGGGCTGCGCGGTGGGCAGCGCGTGAGGACGGCCATCGCATCCAGCTCACGCCCTCCGAGGAGGTCGAGCGTGGCTCCTAGCGCGGCCAGATCGAGCGCAGACGGCTGCACCGGGACGACGATCCGGTCGGGCTGCCATGCGCCGCGCGTCCGCGCGCTCGGCGGCGAATCCACGATCACGAGCTCGGCATCGATCCGAGCCACGGTCAGCGCGAGGTCGCGACCACCTGCGACGACGAGGATCGGGAGCGCGTCAGGGTCACGCCGAGAGGCCCATGCGAGCGCGCTCGCCTGCTCGTCGGCGTCGACGATTGCGACAGATCGTCCAGCTGTCGCTGCGGCAACGGCCAAGTGGAGCGCCAGGGTCGTCTTCCCCGCGCCACCTTTTCGGGCGAGGAGCTGCATGGTGCGCATAATGCTAGCATAGCAACTAGACAGCATGAATGCAAGATGCTAGTCCCTCAGAACAAGCTAATGTGCTGACTTCCCTCTCGCACATAATCTTGTGACGAGCAATGCCATCGAACCTCGCCTTCGGTAGGCCCGATAGGGCCTAAAAGCACGATCTGGGCTAGCGCCGTTGGCGCGTTCGTTATCGTTATGCGCTCAACATCGAGGATGGCTCTATTCCACAGGTTTCCTTCGTTATCGTAGCATGTTCCATCGGGTCGCATTTCGGGCAATGCAGTATCCCATCGGTGCCCAAAAACGAACCCTAACGGCGACTGCACCATTATCGTTACGCGGCATCCATCGGCCGCTAAGGGTCCCTCGTTTGTTGCAAGTAGTCTCGCGTAAAATATCTTGCTTGAAGGCTGGGTATTTGCGGGTGCTAAACAGATGGGCTCCCCTAACTTGCCGGAAGCGGTAACGCCGCCTAGCGCCACCGTTACATCTGGTTTCCGCGTCAGATAGTCCTTTTGGAAGTCATACGTCTTCGCACTCGACATCGCTGATGCCCTCGCATAACAAATGGCACCAGCTCCCACCACAATCGAAATGGCCCATGACCAGGTGAAGCCATTATCGGCGAGCCACGTCGCCAGACCGTGAATTAACACGGGCACATCATATTCTAACATCGTGAATTGCTATCGGCGTCGTGCCGCCTTTATGTAGGCTTGATCATGCGCGTCAATGGACAAGATTTTGACGACTCGCGCGGTCTCATCAAGCGTATACACGAGACGATAGGTCACGTTGCGAAACCTCATCTTGGCCGCTCGCGTATTCGATAAGGCTCCTAATTTTTTTGGAAATTGTTTTGGATTATTTTCGAGTTCGCTAAAAATATTTGCAAGCGTGGGCGAAAAGTCCGGATTCGAAAGGCCTCCCTCAGCAACGCGTTTTGCGACTTCCCGATGCAACTTGACGGTCCACCGCTCGCCGGCGCCCTCGTCGGCTAAAGCGACTTTCGTTCGCTTCGTCGATTGCGGCGAGGAGCGCCCGCCCGTCAACGAATTCACTATCTGGGGCATTGGCACGCCTGGTAAGATCGAGCTCATCGCACAGCTCAGCGTCGCGCTCGAAAAGTTGTTCAAGCGTACAGCCGAGCACAGTCGCAATTCTCTCAAGGATCGCAACGGTAACGTTCCCATCGCCTTGCTCAATCTTCGAGATAGTAGGACGACTGACTCCGGCGCGATCGGCCAGCGTCGACTGCGAAACAGATTTTTCGGCTCGCTTTCGTACGACATTTTTGCGTAGCGTCTCCATAGCGGTCATGATGCGCGTACTCCCCTTCTCAAGGGAGCGTACCGTACATAACGATAATTTGTCAATTATAATAGACACCTGCCGTCAGAATAGGCCAGGCGGGCGGATGGAGAGGGGAACTCCCCGGCGCGCGGAGGCTATGAGGGCGCCTGATCGGGAGGCAGGCGGTCTGGGCGGAGCCGGGGGTCGCACCCGATCAAGCGCATCCGAGGCAAGGGCGGCTCGCCGAGCGAGCGGAGCGAGCGTCCCTTGCCCGGAGCGCTAGGGTGCGCGACCCTCCGGCGACGGTCAACCGACGCCGAGCAACCAAGAGCCGGAGCGCGCTTCCTCGCGCGCGGGCTTGGCAGAGATAGGGATTAATGACCAGGATTTATGGGGAAAGGATATGTGATGCTCGCGAAGCGCAAAAAAAGCTTGTGGTTATGCGGATTTTTGCGAGACAGGGATGCGACTGCTATGACGGTACCCCTTGCGACTGCTATGACGGGTCGGCGCGCGACTGCTATGACGGGTCAGCGCCAAAAACCGCGACTGCTATGACGGGTCGGCGCGACTGCTATGACGGGTCAGCGCCGAGCGGCGAGGGCACGCGCCTGCGTCGGCGTCGGCACCTTGTCGATCATCACGAGGCCGCTATCACCGCGCCCGATCCGGTATTTCCTCACCCATCCGCGGCCGACGAAGTCGTCCAGCACCGCCCCCAACGCGGCGCGAAAGTCGCGCATCCTGCCATAGCCAGCGCCCACGCGCTGCATCAGCGTATCGAGCCGCATAGGCACCCACGCTGCATGCGATGACAGCGTCGCGTGCAGCGCCTTGGCCAGCTGATTCGAGCCGAGCGACCGTCGGTCATCGATGTTGAGGTGAGTGATCTCGTCCCAGAGGGCGCGGAGCTGCGGATTTGTCGCGATGACGACCTCGCCGGTCTCGCGATCGAGCCGAAAATGCGAAAGCATCGCGCCCGCGACACCAGAATAACGGCCATCATCGTACGCTATCGTCGTCTCCGAGAGCGCCTTGAGGCGGGCGTGGAGCCACGCTCGATTCGCGCCGCCGTCAGTTTTTCCGAGGCGGCGCAGCAGCGTGTGCAGCTTAGAGCGGAGATCTTCACCGGGCTTAACAACCCGCGCAAGGTGCATGATCTCCAGCCACACATCTGCATCGTGCTGATCGAGGCGCCAGCCCGTCAACGTGATTGCGCTGCCCGTAGGGCCTGCTATCGGCATATCGACGACGCGCTTGCGTTTGCCGCTCTTCACGACGCCGAAAATCGCCGATCGAATTACGTCATTTGGCGCACCGCGACGATCATCGGGCCAATCGGGGAATAGCTTGAGCTGCAGCTCGCGCGCCTGGTGGCGTCGGATCGCAATGATCCGACGCTCGCGGTCGCTATCGGGCATCCTCATCCGTCGCGGCGTGCACCCACATCGCAGGAATCAGTACGGCACGCCCAACCTGGCGCGATGGGATCTCGCCACTGCGGATGCCGTCGTATATCATCGTGCGCGAAATACCCATCAGCGCGATGACCTCGCTGACGCGATAATACGCGCGCTGACGTGATATCGTGGTGTTCGGCGTCGCGGGCCGAGCGATTTTCGTCGGCGCGCGGCGCGTACGTGGGTTACGTTTCGTCACGGGACGCAGGATATCGCGGCGTCCCTGTCGAATCAGCTGCAAGAGCGCGGCAGCGAAGCAGACGCGCGTATACTCTTGCCAGCTGATTTGAGGAGCGTCGAATGCGGCGACCACGCGGATCAGGCGCGATCTATCGCCGACGAGGCCAGTGGATCTCATGTCTTACTCTGCAAGGCCGCGGCAAGAGACGACGCGTATGGTCGCGCCCGTGCGCGACGAAAGCCGAGGCGCAGCGAGCGCTCGACGAGTTGATGCGCGAGCCGCGCACGCTCCGATCGCGAGATTCTATCGGAGCGATTTTATCTCGGTATAACGAGCACGTGCTTACGCTGGGGCGCTCACCGACCACGCTGCAACGCTATCGTGGTCTCACGGCGAATCTGTCAGCGCTACATTCGACGCGAGCCGAGACCCTGGACGCCGACGAGCTCGAGCAGGCCTATGGCGAGTTGCGTCGTGCCGGCATTTCCGCGACGACGGTGCGACATGCGCACGCGCTACTACGCGCATCTTTACGCTGGGCGTTTCGTCGCGCGCTGATCGGTCGCGACCCGCTCGCCACAATGGATCTCGATCTACCATCCCGACCTCGCAGTGAAGCCGCTTCGCTCTCGGTCGACGATGCGCGCGCGCTGCTCGCGCACGTCCATCGGTCGCGTTATGGCAATGCGATTCAGCTCGCGCTTGCGACCGGCATGCGCCGCGGCGAGATCTGCGGTCTCCGTCGCGAAGCCATCGACCTCGAGCGCGGAATTATCATCGTGCGTGAGTCGCGGTACGAGATCGTTGGCAAGCGCGCGCAGCGCGGAACGAAAAGCGGCCGCACCCGCGAGGTTGCGCTCTCGTCGCTAGCGCTTGACGCCCTCAGCGCCGAGCGCGCGCGACGTGCTGCGCTTCAGCTCGCCGCCGGCGACGCATGGGAGGAGTCAAAGCACGTCTTCGTGACCGATTTCGGCAACCCGCTCTCACCCTACGGCCTGAGCGCAGCATTTCGCGTCGTCGCCACCGCAGCGGGCCTGCCAACGCGCTATACGCTGCATTCCTTGCGCCACACGGCTGCGACGTGGATGCTCGCCGCCGGCATGGAAGTGCCCGCGGTGCAGCGCGTGCTCGGTCACAGTGCGGCCAGCACCACGACCAATATCTACGGCCACGTGCTCGAGGGACGAGCCGCAGCGGCTGTCGAGACGATCGCAGCGCGACTGAGAGAAGCGACCTAACAATTGGAGCATGGCTGCCTAATTGGCTGCCTATGGGGCGGCCACAGCGATACGCGCCGGACGACTCATGGCCGGATACTCTTGAAAAACAACGGTTTTCGCGAACGCGGCGTTACGGGGCGGCACGAGGAAAGAGAGTTCGAATCCCGCTGGGGCTACCAATTTGCGCCTTGTGTTTCGAGGCGCTCCGCGACTCCCGGGATTCCGTTCAACAAGTTTTCAACGGTGACGCGACGAAGCGGGGGCGAGCACGCAGGCCACGGAATAGGGCTCTTGTCGCCATAGATCCTCGATGGTGAGCATTTTACCCCCGCATGATTCGTACGCGGCGGAATTGATCGACTCGCGCCTACGACTTCGAACGCCCCGCGCGCGTTCGAAGAACTCCGTGCGGCCGATGGCGTTCTTCTTCTCTGTCAACTCGCGCAACGCACGTTCCTCAAACGATTACCGGAGGTGGATTGATATTATGCCGTACGACGACGAACCTAAGCGATACGTTACGCCCGAGGAGGGCCGGAAAGAATTCCCAAGCGGGGAAGCCCATTTTACGTGCTGCGTGAACTGCGGAGCATTGCTTTTTATCGACGTTTCAAAAGCCCCGTTCTGCAACGGACGCGATACGGCGAGTTGTATCGATTCCCGTTTCTCGGCGAACTGACGAAACGAACGGTACGGAGAGCTTCAGTAATGCGCGGACGCCGAAGCTCCGCCTCTCGCTGGTTTTGGCCCTAGGGTCAGCCTCCGTACCACTCATGCAGGGTATCGAGCGGTTGTCGAACGCGAGATGCGCAATATATCCAGAGGCGACGCCGTTCCGTTCATAACGACGCACGATTTCGTAATCGTTCTTTCCACCGAAATTTGGAGCGATCGAGGTGCGTCACATGGGGGGCGAGAGCGTTCGGCTCCACGCGTTCATCCTAATGTTGACATTGATATTCGCGATGAAATGCCATGAGGTTAGACGTATTGTTTATAAACTCTCCGCCGAGCTTCCCGTCGGGCTCGTGGCGTAGGCCGAACGCGACGCTCGAAAACCCGAACATTGCCGCCCCTCCGTGGGCACGCGTGCAAAGCACGGGCTTCGTCCATCCCGTGAACGTTTGCTGATGACCGACGCTCGCGAGAATCCGATAGACGCTTCCCGCGGCGTAACAGCAGTTATTAAAAGCGAACGCTCCTCCGGGCTCGACCGCTACCGGCCCATGTAGCTCGTGCGAATTCCAGAAAATCACGACCTGAACGCGTTGACCGGAGTGGTTCTCAAAAAGGATAACACCGTTATGCAGATTGAGCCCATCGAGATGAAAAGGTGCCGCAGCGGCTATGCCGCCGAACATCAACAAAAATGCCGCAAAGCACACGATTCGGCGAATGGAAACAATCATTGGTGTGAACCTCCACTACGGATGGCGAGATAGCGCGAGATCTATGCGGCCCATGCGCCGGAGCCCTGCTCCCTATAATCGTGCGCCCGCTCGATCGAGATTCTTACCGCGAGCGGGACGAATCGCGCCCGGGGCGCTTCTCCCCCTCCTCGGGCGGGTCGTCTTCTCCCTCGGTCTCCTCGTTATGCCAACTGCGCAGCAACTCGGCGCGCTGATCGGTATCGATCTCCAAGGCCGGGTCGAGCCCCAACTCCGAGAGCATCTCTTCCCCGGCGTTTCGGTCGTTCATCGTTGCCTCCAGAGCGATTGTACCGTAGGTGCCCCGTGCCCGTGCAACCTTTCAAGAAATTTTCCCGCGCCTTCCCGAGCGGCTCGGAAACTCGGAAACAGGGTTCAGTAGCAACGATCCGCTGCTCTACGGATCGCCGCAGGGATTGCGTGCGCCGCGCCTCGGCCCGGTGACAAAGCGAATTTGAGGTTCTGCCATGATGCTCTCGCGCATCGATGGGAGCACGGGCGGCGGCAGGTCTTACCTGATAGAAACGCCGATACCCGCTGCGTGCGCCGCTGGAACGGATGGGGCGACGATGCCGTCCACCTAGAACTTCCCGAACGCGCGCTCGAGTATCTTCGCGAGCGTCTCGGCGAGGGCGTGCCTCCATCCGATGCACGCTTAGAGTCCGTGGTTAGGAGAACCGGCGAGTCGCGCTTGCCGACGCATCCATCGCTCGACCGATCCGCGGAGACGCGCGTGCTCCACGCCCGCGGACAGAGCTTTCCCGATTGGTGCGCGCTGCGATTCGGCCGCATCGATCGTCTGCCCGACGGCGTTGCGTTTCCCGAGACATCGCACGAAGTTCGCGAACTCCTCGAGTACGCTCGCGGCGTCGGCGCCTACGTTATTCCCTACGGCGGCGGGACGAGCGTCGTCGGGCATATCAATCCGCCCGAGCAGTCCGACCGCCCCGTGCTCACCATCTCGCTCGCTCGCATGCGACGTTTGCTCGATCTCGACGAGGAGAGTCGTCTCGCGACCTTCGGTGCCGGCGCCGTCGGTCCGGATTTGGAGGCGCAACTCCGCACGCGTGGATATACGCTCGGTCATTTTCCGCAATCGTTCGAGTATTCGACCCTCGGCGGCTGGATCGCCACGCGATCTTCGGGGCAACAATCGTTGCGCTACGGCCGCATCGAACAGCTCTTTGCCGGCGGCCGCATCGAGACGCCGAGCGGAACGCAGACGATCCCGACGGTGCCGGCCTCCGCAGCGGGAATCGACCTGCGCGAACTCGTGCTCGGCTCCGAGGGACGCCTCGGCATTCTGACGGAGGCGACGGTGCGCGTTCGCCCGCTGCCCGCGCACGAGTCCTTTCACGGCTGGTTTTTCCCGAATTGGGAGCGCGCCGAAGCGGCAGTTCGCGCGCTCGCGCACGATGGGCTCGGCCTGTCGATGATTCGCCTTGCCAACGCGGCGGAGACACTCACGACTCTGCGCCTGGCTAACGGCGGCTTCGCACTCGAACTTCTCGATCGCTATCTCCGCTTGCGCGGATGCGGCGACGAGCGCTGCCTGCTCGTGGCCGGCGTTACCGGCGATAGCGAATCGGCACGCATCATGCTGGAGTCGGCACGCGCTATTGCATCCGAGCACCGCGGCCGCTATTTTGGAACGCAACTCGGCGATCGCTGGCGGCGCAATCGTTTTCGCGGCGTCTATCTCCGCAACGCGCTCTGGGAGCATGGATACGCGGTCGACACCGTCGAGACGGCCGTCGATTGGCCGCGCGTTCGGGCGATGGTCGCCGCGATTGAGTCCGCCGCCGCCGACGCGTTTGCTGGTGAAGCGATCCACTCTTACACGCATCTCTCGCACGTGTACGCGCAGGGGTCGAGCGTCTACAGCACCTTTATTTTTCGCCTCGCGGCAACGTTCGAAGAGAATATCGCGCGTTGGCAGCGGTTGAAGTCCGCGGCGAGCGAAGCGATCGTTGCCTGCGGCGGAACGATCAGCCACCAGCACGGCGTCGGCACCGACCATCGCCGGTATCTGATAGCAGAAAAAGGGGCGCTCGGCATCGAGGCGATGCGCGCCGTCTTTCGCCATTTCGACGCCGAGGCAATGATGAATCCCGGAAAGCTATGTTAGCGCACGATTCTCCGCGCGCTTTGCGGGCCGATGCGTGGGCGAGGCTCGACGACCCGTGGGATATTCTCGTCATCGGCGGCGGCGTTACCGGTGCCGCCATTCTCTTAGAAGCGGCGCGCCGCGGGCTGCGCGCGTTGCTGCTCGAACGCGCGGATTTTGCCTCGGGTGCTTCGAGCCGCTCGTCGAAACTCGTTCATGGCGGCTTGCGCTATCTGAAAAATGGAAAGTTCGCGCTGACACGCGAGTCGGTGCGCGAACGAGAAGCACTCCTGCGCGAGGCACCGGGGCTCGTCGATCCGATGCACTTTCTCATGCCGCACTATCGCGGCGGTAAGCCTAGCCCGCGAACGCTGGGCCTCGGACTCGCGCTCTACGATCTCTTCGCCGGGCATCGCCAACATCGCGCGGTCGATGCCGACGAAGCGCTTCGGCTCGTGCCGACGCTCGATGCCGCGGGGCTCCTCGGCGCCCACGACTACCTCGACGCGACCACCGATGACGCTCGCCTCGTGCTGCGCCTCATTCAGGAAGCCCGTTCCGCGGGCGCGGTCGCGCTGAACTACGTCGAGGTGCGCGAACTTATCGAGCGCGACGGCATCGTTATCGGAGCGCGCGTCGTCGACGGCATCCACGAGACCGGCGGAGAGGTTCGCGCTCGCGTTACGATCAATGCCGGCGGCAGCTTTGCCGACACCTTGCGGGTGCAACTCGGAGAACGCGCAAAGTTACGGCCGCTTCGCGGTAGCCATCTCATTCTTCCGGATTGGCGACTCCCATTAGCGCAAGCGGTCGCGTTTTCGCATCCGCGCGACGGGCGCCCCGTCTTTGCCTATCCGTGGCTCGGCATCACCCTTGTCGGAACGACCGATGTCGATCACGATGATGCTCGTCGCGGCGAACCGGCGATCTCCACAGCCGAAGCAACCTATCTGCTCGAGGCGCTCGCGCATCAGTTTCCCGCGAGTGCCATCGAGCGCAGCGACGTTATCGCCACGTTCGCCGGCCTCCGCCCCGTTATCGATAGCGGAAAAGCGGATCCATCAAAAGAGTCCCGCGATAGCGCGATCTGGAACGAACGCGGCATGCTCACCGTCACGGGTGGGAAATTGACGACGTTCCGTCCGATGGCGATGGCAGCACTCCATGCCGCAGCAACACGGCTCGATCGCTTCGATCTCGCGTCGCGCCCCGTATTCGTGCGCTCCGCTCTGCCGCACGCGCCCCATCTATCGCTTGCCGATCGCGTGCGACTCGCCGGGCGCTATGGGGCCTCCGCCCAATTATTGCTCGACGAAACCCCGCCCAGCGAGCATTCTGCGATCGATAATACGCCGACGCTCTGGGCCGAACTCCGTTGGGCCGCGCGCCACGAGAGCGTCGAGCATCTCGATGACTTATTGCTTCGCCGCACGCGGCTCGGGCTGGTCGCCCCGGCGAGCGATCTTCGCTGGTCGGCTCGCCTGCGTGCGATCTGCGCGCAAGAACTGCTTTGGGATGACTCGCGGTTCGAACGCGAGGAGCACGCATATCGTGCGCTACACGCCGCATATTACGGAGCGCTTGCATGAATCGCGACCTCCTGCTGGCAATCGATAACGGGACGCAGAGCGTGCGAGCGTTGCTTTTCGATGCCTCCGGCACGTTGGTTGCAAAGATGCGCGTTCCGCTCGACGATTATATCGTGAGCGCTCCCGGGCGCCACGAACACGAGGTCGACGGCTTTTGGAAGAGCCTCGCGCTCGCGTGTCGAGGCCTTTGGGAGCAAGATTCAAGCTTCGCCCAACGCGTTGCCGGCGTCGCTTTGACGACGCAACGCGGTACCGTGGTCGCACTCGATAGGAACGGCACGCCGTTGCGTCCGGCAATTACCTGGCTCGACCAGCGAAAAAGCACGCGCATTCCACCGCTGCCGCTTCGCTGGCGCGCGGCCTTTGCAGTCGCCGGCGTCGGCGAGACGATCGCGTACTTTCAACGCGAAGCGGAAGCAAATTGGCTCGCCGAAAACGAGCCCGATCTTTGGCGGCGCACCGATAAGTTTTTGCTGCTCTCGGGATACCTACTCTATCGCTTGACCGGCGAATGGATCGATTCCGTCGGCGCGCAGGTAGGTTACGTTCCGTTCGATTTCAAGAACTTACAATGGGCGAAAACCGGCGACTGGAAATGGAGTGCGATGCCGATTCAGCCCTCGATGCTCCCGCGCTTGCTCGAGCCCGGAACGATCGCTGGAGAGATTCACGATGCGGCATCGGTGGCGACGGGAATTCCGCGCGGAACGCCGGTCGTAATGGCGGCTGCAGATAAGGCTTGCGAAGTACTTGGCGCGGGCTGCATTACGCCGACCGTTGCCGCCTTAAGTTACGGAACCACCGCAACGGTGAACACACTTTCGGAACGCTACCTCGAAGCGATGCGGTTCGTGCCGCCCTATCCCGCGGCGATTCCGCGAGCGTACACGACCGAAGTACAGATCTTTCGTGGTTACTGGATGGTGAATTGGTTCAAGGAGCAGTTCGGTCACCTCGAACAACAGGCCGCGCAAGCGAGCGGCAAACCGGTTGAAACCTATTTCGACGAACTGGTCGAATCGGTTCCGCCGGGCTCGATGGGTTTGATGCTGCAACCCTATTGGACGCCGGGCATACGGATGCCCGAAGCGAAGGGGGCGATCGTGGGATTCGGCGACATTCATACGCGCGCCCATCTCTACCGCGCGATGCTTGAAGGCCTGGGGTTTGCGCTGCGCGACGGTTTGGAGCGAATCGAGAAACGGAGCGGGATCGCCGTGCAAAGCCTGCGCGTCGCCGGGGGTGGATCGCAGAGCGACGCCGCCCTTCAACTCACCGCCGACCTTTTCGGCCTGCCGACGGCGCGGCCGCATGTCTATGAAACCTCGGGGCTCGGTGCCGCGATCGACGCCGCCGTCGGCCTTGGGTTTCATCGCGATTTCCCCACCGCGGTTACAGCGATGACGCGAACCGCACGCATCTTCGAACCCGACCCCAAAGCGAGAGCGCTCTACAACGAGCTCTACCGAGCTGTCTATACGCGGATGTACGGTCGGCTCGCGCCGCTCTACCGAGCGATCCGCCACATCACGGGGTACCCTTCTTGAGCGACCTATCACCCCCGGATCGGCAAGCACTCCTCGCCCGCATCGAAGCGATGGATCCCGCCGAGATCGATATGCTCCCCGTCGGCATTATCACGCTCGCACTCGACGGCACGATTCTTCGCTACAATCGTACGGAGGCCGGGCGCTCGCAACGCCGCGCGGCCGATCAGATCGGACGGAATTTTTTTCGTGAGGTCGCCCCCTGCACGGAAGATCCGCTCTTCGAGGGCCGCTTTCGCGAGCTCGCGCTCCCCGACGGCCACGGTACGATGGAATTCGATTACACCTTCGCCTTCCCGTGGGGTAGCGAGAAGGTCCTGATATCGTTTTTACGCGCACCCGAGGCGCCGCGCATCCAAGTCGTCGTCACCTGGCCCGATAAATCGTAAATTCGGATTCGCTGATTCTTCCTCGCGCGCTCATCGGAGCGGCTTTCGGCGAGAGTAGCATCGGAGGGTGCTTCCCATCGCTCCGACCATTCGAACCGTCACCTTAAACCCCGCCGTCGACGAGGCAATCGTCGTCGAACGACTCGCGCTTGGAAGCATAAATCGGCGCAAACTCGACGCCGTCGATCCGGGTGGGAAAGGCATCAACGCCGGTCGCGTCATCCACCGCCTCGGTCGCTCCACCCTCGTACTCGGTTTCGTCGCCGGCGTCACCGGCGCATACGTGCGCGCCGCACTGGATCGCGAAGGCGTTCCGCATGCGCTTGAAAGCATCGCCGGGCTGACGCGCATTAATGTGATGCTGCTCGAACGAGCGAGCGGGAGGCGAACGCGCATGTACCTCCCGGGAGCGACGGTGACGGCGATAGAACTCCAGCGACTGCGAGCCTCGCTCGACGACGCGTCGGCGGGCTCGCTCGACGACGCGCCGGCGGGCTCGCTCGTCGTCCTCGGCGGGAGCCTCCCGCCCGGAGTTCCCGCGACCTTTTACGCCGAGACGATTCGCCGACTCAACGGGCGCGGCGTTCGCTGCATTCTCGACACGTCGGGGGCGGCGCTCGAACAAGCGCTCGCCGCGCGGCCTCTCCTCATTAAACCGAGCCTCGATGAAGCCGAGCAGGTTCTCGGGCGAAGCCTGCTCGAGCGGGGTGCCGTTATAGAAGCGGCACGCGAATTACAGCGCCGCGGCGCCGAATATGTCGTCATTTCGCGCGGCGAGGAAAGCACGATCGCGTTCGTCGGCGAGAGCATTTGGGAGGCTCAACCACCCAAGATCGCAGCGAATACTACCGTCGGCTCCGGCGACTCGATGGTTGCCGGGCTCGCAATTGCAATCAGCCGTTCTCCGAGGCACTACGACTCGGCAGCGCGGCCGGAGCCGCAACCGCGATGACGACCGGGACGCAACTCGGCGATCTCCGCGAAATCGAAAGACTCCGCGAGCTCGTGGTTATTTCCCAGCTCGCCTCATAAACGGCCCACCCAAGAGCGGCGAAAGGCCGCAAAAGTTGACCAGTCCCGAAACGATGAAGACCAACCCGATGATCCCAACGATATCGCGGCCAATCCCGTGCAGGGAATGATAGGCCAAAAACATCAGCAGCAAACCGATGACGGCGCGAATGATGCGGGCAGTGCCGCTAAAAAGAAAATCGATCATCCGAGAGCCGTTTTGCAAGCACGGCCGGAAGCCTTCCTCCGCGCCCTCGCTCAGATTACCGAAGCTGCCGATAGGAGACTCGCAATCGTGACGAATTTTTCGCGCGGCTTTGGCGGCGTTGCCCGTGCAATCTCGGCTTCATCGATGCGTTTCCAGGCGGCATAATCGATAAACCGAATACCCCGTTCGCGCAATAGCGCAGTGACGGCGCCGGTTCCGGGCTTGCCTTCCGGCAGCGCCTGCGAGGCGATATCTTCGGCAATGCGTTTCACAAGAATACCTGCATCGGTCCGGTTCGTTCCGACAACCCCTCGCGGACCATGCTTGCACCAGCCCGCCGCATAGACACCCGGCTCGATAAAACCGTCATCGTTTGCAAATCGTCCACGCTTTTCATCGAACGGCACGCCGGGGAGCGCCGGAGTGTGATAGCCGATCGCCGCGACGACGCTCTCAACGGGTAACTCGAAGCGTTCGCCGGTCGGCTCCGCTCGCCCCTCGATCACTCGCGTACGCTCCAGTTGCAATCCCCTCACGCGCTCTTCGCCGAGAATCGCAACCGGCGCGGCGTTGAATAACACATGTATGCGCATCGGTTTTGGTTCGCCGGATCGGGCGCCGAACGAGCGAAGGATTTCGAGGTTGCGCTGCCGCGATTTTCTTTCTTTTTCCGGCACCTCCGGGCCGACATCGGCGGCGATAGCTGCGGGGTCGACGATGACGTCGCAACGCTCCAGCTCGCCGAGCTCCGCGAGTTCGACCGGTGTAAAACTCGCCTCGATCGGGCCGCGCCGCCCGATTAGATAGAGATCCGTGAGATGCGCGGCATCGATGCGTCGAGCTGCGTGCTCGCAGATATCGGAGTCGGCTAATTCGGCCTGCGTTTTAGCGAGGACGCGCACCACATCCAAGGCAACGTTCCCATTGCCGATGACGGCGAGCGCCGTGCCGTCGAGAAGCGGCTCGAGTGCATGGTGACGCGGATGTCCGTTGTACCAGCCGACAAAAGCCGCGGCCCCGTAGACCCCGGGTAGATTCTCGCCGGGAATTCCGAGCGAGCGATCGTTCTCGGCGCCCACGCTGAATATAACGAGATCGTATGCTGCCTTGAGCTCGTCATAGCGCAGATCCCTACCGATCTCGACATTGCCGAAAAATCTCGTCCCGGGGCGAGAGAGCATGCGCTCGAAGGCTCGCGCGACCGCCTTCGTGCTCTGGTGGTCGGGGGCGATGCCGCCGCGGACGAGGCCGTACGGCGTCGGAAGTCGATCGAAAATATCGATCTCCGTATCCGGCCAGAGGCGCGTGATGGCGTCGGCGGTATAGAGCCCCGACGGCCCACTGCCGACGATGGCGACGTGCATGCTCACGCCGGGGCCATTTCGCGGCGCCGCTCCCCCTCCCTCGTGCGAGTTCTTCAGGTCGCTCTCAGAGCGCTTTACTACGATAGGGGCACCATCTCCGACGGAGGTTACCATGCAACGAGTCCCCATCATCGCAAACATTTACGGCTACGCGGTCTGCCTGATCGCGGTGCTGGTGTTTTTTGTCGGCACCGCCGTATTTATCGGCGGCGCATTCCATGCCGTCCATCCAACGCCGTTTCACCCGTTCGTTTCTCGCAACATTCGCATCGAACGCGGCGGAGCGCCCGGCGATATGATGTGGCGCGAGCGCGGTATGCATCCCGGCATCATGCATCCCGGCGCGATGCATCCCGGGAGCATGTCTCCCACCGGGCTCCAACCGCGCCCGCTCGTATCCAACGGCGCGCTTCATGCGACGATGCTTGCAAACGCGCGTTACGCGGCGATCCGGCGCATGACCATCGCTCTGGCGATGCTCGTCCTCGCGGGAATGCTCTTCAGATGGCATTGGCGCTGGTTGCAGGCCGAGTCGAAGCCTTAAGCTAGGGCAGCAATTTCCAGCCCGCGTAGGCACTGACGACGGCGACCGGTAAGGCGACGACGAGCCGAGTCCAAAAATGTCGACGAAACGAAATTTCGTAGACCGCCGCGGCATTGTTCGCGAGCGTCCCCCCGAGCCAAGGAATCGTTCGTAACGCGATGAGAAACGCCGGCGAGCCGACGGGAATGCGGCGAAGCCACGTCGGCATCTTCGCGCGTAGTTCTTCCGCTCCATACCCGGCGGCGAGCCGCTCGGCGACGGCATAGGTCGTGAACCCGCTGAGCACGATGGCAACCGCGCTATATGCCGCCCCCCACCAAAATCCAAAGAGCATCCCGTTGAGGAGCGCGACGGCTCCGGAAGATAGAAACGGGATGCTCGCCAACAGCGTATAGAGCGCGATCGAGAGCAGCGGGCCGGTCGGGCCCGGCTCGGAGGATCCATGCGTGGACCTCGGGCTCATGCAACATGGCGTAAACGCCGATCGCCGCCGCCGCCGTCAAGAACAGGCTCTGTGAAACCGCCTTCCTCACTGATTCACCGCGATATTGCATAGATATGAGCGTCGAGTAACGAGGGGAGGGGACGATGCCGAATCACAAACGAAAGCATTTCGTGGTGCAGATGCACCAAGCATCTCACCTCCACTACGACTTCCGCCTCGAGGTGGATGGTGTTTTGGCCTCGTGGGCGATTCCCAAGGGCCCCACCCTCGCAGTCGGCAAGCCCCGCCTCGCCGTCCACGTCGATAATCACCCGCTCTCGTATCGCGATTTCGAGGGCGTAATTCCGCCCGGGCATTATGGAGCCGGGCGCGTTATTCTCTGGGACAGCGGCACCTATCAGACACCCCCCGGCGAGGAGCCCGCCTCGGCACTCTCGCGCGGAAAAATCACTTTCGATCTGCGCGGAAAGAAACTCCGCGGAAGGTTTACACTTCTGAAGATGCATCGCCGCGCGAACGAAAGTGACGAGCCGTGGTTACTCATCAAAGATCGCGATAAAAACGTCGATCCAACCTTCGACCCGGAGAATTATCCGAATTCGGTAAAATCGGGAAAGCGAATCGACGATTTATGAACGATCCATTCCCAAGGGTCGACTCACCGAACCCCAAAAAGCGCCTTCATGAAGTGCTCGTCGATGGCGGAGCGGCGTTTTCTTCCGCTTATGTCGTCGGCAAAAAGAAGGTACTTTTTGCACGAGCGAAACGGAGACGACTTGAAGGCATCGTTGGGAAACGGGTGAGCTCCAGTTGCCAACCCAAACACCTCTGCCACAATCACTGGAGTTCGCCGGATCCGATCGCCGAGGTCCATTTTAGCGAATGGAGGCATAACCGCCCCCCACGGCACCCCGTCTTCCTCGGCCTGCGCCAGGATAAAGCAGCCCGCGAAGTTCTCTTTGCATTGCCGTTACGACGGTCGCAGTGACGATGGAACCCCGTGCGGACATTCGCGTCGATGCACGTACATTGCAACTCGCGAACCTCGCGAAATTGTATTTTCCCCGCGAAGGTATCACCAAAGGCGATCTGCTCGCGTACTACGATGCAATAGCCGAACATTTGCTCCCCCACGCACGGCGCCGCCCCCTCACGCTCGAACGAGCTCCGGACGGTATCGACGGAGCGCATTTCTTCGAAAAGCAAATTCCCCGCGGTACGCCTGCGTGGGTTCACCGCATTGCCCTTAGCGCGCTTGAGGACACGAAGCGCGTCACGTATGCGCTCTGCGACGATCGCGCCGCATTACTTTATTTTGTGAACCTTGGAACGATCGCTTTTCATGGATGGGTTTCCCATACGGGCAGCCTCGCGAGCCCCGACTTTGCGTTGTTCGACCTCGATCCCGGTGAAGAGTGCTCGCTCGGGACGCTTGCGCGGGTTGCGCTCGCCGTTCGCGCGCATCTCGAACGCATCGGCCTATCGGCACATGTAAAGACTTCGGGAGCGACCGGGCTACACGTACTCGCCCCCCTCACCGGGCCACGAAGTTACGGAAGCGTAAAAACACTGACGTACGAAATCGCCCGCGGAGTGTTTGCCGAGCGGCCCAGAGACGTGACGCTCGAACGTTCTTTGCGCGAGCGCGACCGACGAGCGGTCTATCTCGACTACCGACAGGTAGGCCGAGGAAAAACCTTGGCTTTACCCTACTCCGCCCGACTACGAGATGGAGCCCCGGTTTCGACACCGCTGCATTGGAATGAAATAGAGGAATTCGCGGCAATGCGCCTTCGCGGGCGTCCCGCCGCTACGTTCGCTCGCTTCAACATCGCTTCCATTCGCGCGCGCATCGGACACTATGGGGATATCTGGAAGCACTTTGCGCGCGAGGCGCGCGAGATTGGGCCGGCACTCGCCCAACTTCCGCCAATGCGAACGCTTGCTCGTTCGAGAGGAATCGTCAGCTATGAGTCGGTAGCAGCGTCAAAATGAATCATCGTTCCTTCTTCCGTCGACTTTTTGTGCCGTTTGCGGCCCTCGCTCTTGCCGTGCTCGTGGGGCGCATCACCGATCGAACGACCGGGCAATCACTTTCGGGGCTTCGCGTCACCACCATCGGCCCGACCCACGCGGTCGCGCGCACCGATTCCGACGGCCGCTATGAATTCCGAAATCTTCGCCCCGGAAAATATACGCTTGTCATCCGCGGGAAAGGGGTACCGACGGTTCGCGCGCGCATCGCACTAGCGGGTAGACAAATGACGAAGAACGTTGCCGTTTGCAACGTCGCTCTCGACTACAGCTGCTCGAATTTGCCGCAACGCCGTTAACGCTTCGTTTTTCCCTAGGAATCGTTATCATCGCGCTTGCCCGTTCTTGAGAATATTTTAGGCAAGCTGGGAAGAACTGAAGATACTCCGATCGCGCAAAAGGCACCGGGCCGAGCGACGCGAACGAGCAAAATAATGATCGCCCGCTCGGTAGCAACCACCATCCTCCGCGTCGGACTCGGCGTTCTCCTGATCGTTACCGGCGCGCTCAAAATCGGACATGCCGTAGAGCTCGCGTCATCGATAGCCGCGTTTCGCTTGCTCCCCGCCTCGGCGATCGCTCCCGTCGCCCTCGCCCTTCCGTTTTTCGAGATATTCGTCGGTCTCTACCTCGTTTTCGGTCTTTTTACGAAATGGGCGGCATGGATCGCGATGCTGCAATTTTTCATGTACGGCGCCGCGATCGCCTCGGCGGTGCTGCGCGGCCTCGCAGTCAATTGCGGATGTTTCGGGCCGCAGGATCGCGCAACGGCCGACTGGCCGCACGTCGCCTTTGATTTCGGCCTGGGGCTCTGTGCCGCATTCGTGGCAATCTATGCACCCGGTTTTATCGCTCTCGATCGGAGGATTTCATCGTAATGCAACGTCGCACGCTTCTTGCTTTTAGCATCGTCGCACTTGCCCTGTTGGTCGTCGTCGCAATTCTCGTTGTGAAATTGCAACCGTCGCAGCAACTGCAAAATGCATCGACGGCACCCGTCATCGCGCCGGCAAGCGTTGGGGCGGTCGCGCCGACATTTTCCACCCCCACTACAAAAGGCGAATTCGATCTCGCCGTCGTCGACCGGCCGGTGCTTCTCGAGGTTTTCGCTACCTGGTGCCCGCACTGCCAGTTCGAAACCGGCATTCTCAATCGTCTCTATCAGCGATTTGGGAAGCGCGTCGCGTTCATTGCCATTCCGGGCAGCACCACGGATATAACCGGTACGGGCCCCTCCTCACAAGAAGACGTTCAAACCTTCATCGCCCGTTTCGGAGTGCGCTATCCGGTCGCGATGTACGATCCGACGCTGGCCGTCTCCAGCCTCTACATTCAAGGTGGGTATCCGACGATTGCCATGATCGACCGCTCGAAGCGGATCGTCTATCTCAAGAGCGGCCAGACCAACTACTCGACTCTTGCTAATGCAATGGAAAAGCTGCTCCATTAGTAGCACGGGGTGGAAAGGCCCGGCGCGATAGTTTTTCACTGGATTCTCACGGCGTTCACAACGGATTACCAGGCGCGGCGCTCAGAATAAGCCTGGAGGATCGCAGATGTCATCGAGCTCACTACCACGCCCCTGGGGCCTCGACGCGCTCTCCCGTTGGATACCCAAAGCCCCGAAGTGGCAATTACTGCTCGGCGCATCGGCGCTTGTCGGGGCCGTGGTTCTGGCGCTGATCTTTATCGTCGAACGCGCCCGCCCCGGCGTCTCGTATTCGACCGCCCCGGTCGCGGTCGCAACGCTCACGCAGAGCGTCACGGCATCGGGAACGGTCAATCCGCAAAACAGCATCTCCGTCGGCACGCAAGTCTCGGGAACGATCGCCTCGATCGACGTTGATTTTAACAGCAAAGTCACCAAGGGCGAGGTCCTCGCCCGTATCGACCCAAGCACGTTCCAAGCACAGCTCGACCAGGCTCAGGCGAGCCTCGCCCAAGCGCAGGCCCAAGCCGCTGCAGCGGGTTCGACGGCCATCGGCGGGCAGAGCAGCGTCGCGATCGCCTCGGCGAATAACGCCGCACAAGTCGCCGCGGTCGCAGCGGCTCAAGCGAATATCGCGAAGGCGCAATCCGCTCTCGTGCTCGCGCAATTACAGGAGAAGCGCGATGCATCGCTCTCCGCACAGGGTTATCTCGCGCAGAGTCAACTCGATAGCGATCGCTCGACGACCGCACAGGATCGAGCGGCACTCGCAGCGGCTCAGGCCGCCCTCGCACAATCGCACGCGCAGGCTCAGGCAAGCAACGCGACGATCGCCCTGAGCTCGACGACGGCACAAGGACAGAACGCAACCGCACAGGCCGCGGCCGCAGCGGTTCGACTCGCCGCGGCTTCGGTTCAACAGGACCAACTCAATTTGGCTCACACGGTCATCACCTCACCGGTGAACGGGACGGTTATCGCACGCGCCGTCTCGGTCGGCCAAACCGTCGCCGCGTCCTTTAGCACGCCGACGCTTTTTACGATCGCCCAGAATTTGCAAAAAATGGAAGTCGATATCAACGTCGGTGAACCCGATATCGGTAACGTTCGTGCCGGAGATCCGGTGGCGTTTAGCGTGCTGGCCTACCCATCGCGTACCTTCCACGGCACCGTCGCGCAAGTTCGCATCAATCCCCAAACCCTCAATAACGTCGTAACCTACGACGTCGTCGTTGATGTTCCCAATCCCGACGGCGCTCTACTCCCCGGTATGACTGCCAACGCAACCATCGACGTCGCCAGCGCGAAAAACGCCTTGGTCGTGCCGCTCGCCGCGTTAGCATGGAAACCCAGTTCGGGCGGCGCGACGACGAACGAGTCTTCCCCTTGGGGAAAACTCGCGAGCGGAAGCGGTAACGTCGCATCGGCGCCGGGAACCGCCGGGATGCTCTTCGTACTGCAAAATGGAGATCCTCACCACGTTGCGGTGCGCGTGCTCCTAACGACGAGCACGCAGGCAGCCGTCGCTCCCATCCAAGCCGGAGAGCTGCACTCCGGCGATCCGGTCATCACTGCCGCAACCGGGGTCTCGGCACACGCCCGCAACGGCGTTACGCGGTCGCCGGTGAGCCGTGCAATGCGAGTCATTCACTAAAATGAGCGACGTCGTCGAAGTGCGCGGCCTTCGTAAGGTCTATCCCATGGGCGACGACGAGGTCGTCGCTCTCGGCGGCGTGGATCTTGCCATTGCAAGGGGAGAGTTCATCGCCGTTATGGGCCCGTCGGGTTCCGGCAAGTCGACCTTCATGCAGATCGTCGGCATGCTCGATCGGGCAACCTCGGGAACCTATCTGTTTGAAGGGAACGACGTCGCGAAGTTCAGCGACGACGAGCGCGCCGACGTCCGCAGCCGGCGCCTCGGCTTCGTCTTTCAATCCTACAACCTCTTGCCGCGCACGAGCGCGCTGGAGAACGTCGAACTTCCAATGGTCTACGCCGGCCTCCCGTCCGAGAAGCGTCGGGATATCGCGTTGGCGAAAATGGATATCGTCGGAATTAAGGCGCTCGCCGATCACATGCCCAACCAAATGTCGGGCGGGCAGCAGCAGCGCATCGCAATTGCACGTTCGTTAGTCAACGATCCCGCGCTCATACTTGCCGACGAACCGACCGGGGCGCTCGACACGAAAACATCGAGAGACGTCATGCGTCTCTTTTCGGATCTGAATGCGCATCGAAATATTACCATTATGCTAGTGACGCACGAGCCCGATGTCGCCGCGTTCGCTAAGCGCATCGTCACCTTCCGCGACGGACACATCCTCTCGGATGTTCCCAATTTGGAACGAGCGGCGTGAATCTCCGCGCAACCCTTCGTCTCGCCGTACAGGCGCTCGTGCGGAATAAAGTCCGTTCCTTGCTCACGATGCTCGGCATCGTTATCGGCGTCGCTGCGGTAATCATCACCGTTGCTATCGGTGCGGGCGCTCGCGTCTCGGTTCAGCAGAGCATCGCAAGTCTTGGGTCGAACCTCATCGTCGTTCAACCGGGTAGCGTCACCCAAGGGGGGGTGCGCACCGGTTTTGGCGGCGCATCGACCCTCACTCCGCAAGACGGCCCCGCCGTCGCCCAGCTTCCCGGCGTCGCGGCCGTCTCGCCGATCGTCAGCGTTCATTCGCAGGTCGTCGCCGGCGGCAATAACTGGCAGACGCAAATTACGGGCGTAGCGCCGACCTATACGTACATCAAGGCATGGCCGTTAGCGAGCGGGCGCTTTCTATCGGAGAGCGACGTCGCCTCGATCGCGAAGGTCGCCGTGCTCGGGCAGACCGTCGTATCGCAGCTCTTCCCCAACGGCTCCTCTCCGATCGGCAAGACCATCATTATCAAGGGTTCGCCATTTACCGTTATCGGTACGCTAACTGCCATGGGTCAGAGCGGCATGGGGCAAGATCAGGACGACGTCGTGTTGATTCCTTATTCCTCGGCGATGGAGCGCCTCACCGGCCTAACGACCGTGAATCTTCTGTTGATTTCCGCAACTACCGCCGCGCAAGTAAATCCCGTTCAAACCGAGGTCACCGCCTTGCTCGCTCGGCGTCACCGGATCGTTCCACCGCAACCTTACGACTTTCAGGTTCGCAATTTACAGGCATTCGCGCAAGCCGCCTCCTCAACCGGAACGGTGATGGAGCTTCTCCTCGCCGGCGTCGCCGCCGTCTCATTGCTCGTCGGTGGCATCGGCATCATGAATATTATGATGGTCTCCGTTACCGAACGAACGCGAGAGATCGGCTTACGCATGGCCGTCGGCGCGCGCGCACGAACCATACTCAACCAATTTCTTACCGAATCGATCGTGCTGTCGACCATCGGCGGCGCGATCGGAGTCATCGTCGGCCTATTGGGAACGGTTCTCGTCGCCCAACTGGCGAAATGGCCGACGCTCATCCCACCCGGCTGGATCTTCGCATCGGTGGGATTTTCGGCGATGGTCGGCATCTTCTTCGGCTATTATCCGGCCCAGAAAGCCGCGCACCTCAGCCCGATCGAGGCGCTCCGTTTCGAGTAAACGGCAGCATTCGCACGAACCACGCTCCCACGAATGCACCAACGAGACCGACGAGAAAGCCGAACGCGATATCCTGCACGTAATGCAAACGAGCGAGCACTCGAGCAGTCCCGATTACAATCGCTGCAACCAGCGCTAGAACCGCCAACGCTTTCGAACGGGGCCAAAGATATCCAACCGCGAGTCCGCAGGCGGCAAGATGATCGGAAGGAAAAGCATTATCCGCAGCATGAGCGACGAGCGGTTTCAGATGCTCGGCGAGAAAGGGGCGCTGCTCGAAAACAAAGGCCGCTCCGAGCTTCACGAAAGCAATCGTCGCAAGCCCCCCAAGCGCACCGCACATGACGTCGATTCGCCAGGCGCCGCGCCTGATCGTTGCGATTAGGACGAGCAACAGCGGGAGCGATATTCCCCATACCGCTACGAAGGCAATCGACGCATTCACTTCAAACCGAGCTTTCCATTATTGTCTTTTCTACGACTACTCGCTTCGGCAAAGCAAGCGCGCGCTTCATTATAGACGAAAGGGTGGGCGCAAGCGACATTCGAATCCCAAGAAACCTTTCAAACGTCTCCAGACCAAAGGAATCGACGTGAAACGCACTCTCTCCTTGCCGGCGGCATCGTTGGGGATCGCGCTTGCAGTCGGCGGACCGCTTGCAGTCGGCGGACCGCTTGCAGCAGCGACGGCGGCGCCCCATGCCGGTCATCCCGTGCATAGCGCCATTTCGAACGCGCATTTCTATCCCGATCGGGTAACCGAGCATACGATCTTGCTCGACGGCAAAACGATTCACTATACGGCCCGCGCCGGTACGATCGTGCTGCGCAACGATCGACACCAGCCGACCCTGCGCATGTTTTACGTCGCATATACCAAAAATGGCGCGAACCCGGAAAAGCGTCCGATTACTTTTCTCTACAATGGCGGGCCGGGGAGCTCGTCCATGTGGTTGCACATGGGTTCGTGGGGACCCGTGCGTGTCGAAGTCGGTAACGGCACGATCGTCGGCGGCCCGCCCTACCGCATCGTCAAGAACCAATACAGCCTTCTCGACACCACGGATCTCGTCTTTATCGATATGCCCGACAGCGGCTTTGGCCGAATTGTCGGCGTCGGTAAACCGAAGATGTTCTTCGGCGTCGATAAAGATGTCGCCGCATTCGGCCAGTTTATCGAACGTTACGCCAGTTCGTTCGGCCGTTGGAACTCTCCAAAATTTCTTTATGGGGAATCTTACGGCACCACTCGATCCGCAGCGCTCGTTCACTATCTCCAACAAAAAGGCGTCGGGATTAACGGCGTCGTTTTGCAATCGTCGATTCTCAACTTCGGGCTGGACGTAACCGGAGCAACGCCGATCGGCGGAAGCGACTGGGCGTACGCCTTCTATCTCCCGACCGAGGCCGCGACGGCATGGTATCACCATGCGCTTCCCAATCGTCCCGCACGCTTGCGGCCCTTCGTCGCAAAGGTCAGCGCGTTCGCTCTGAACGACTACTTAAATGCGTTAGCGCGCGGCTCGCAACTTTCTCGACAGCGCCGGGCGGCCATCGTCGCCAAACTCCACGCTTACACCGGGCTCTCGGAACGTTTTATTCGCAACAATAACCTGCGCGTACCGTATTGGAGATTTGAAAGCCAGCTTTTGCGCGATAACGGCCTCGAAACCGGTCGACTCGACGGGCGTTTCGTTACCGATACGACCGACGGCGCCGAAAACCAGCCGCGTTGGGATCCCACCGATGCCGCCATCGATTACCCGTACACGACGGCGATCAATCAGTACCTGCGCGTCGATCTCAAATACGACCCGACGTTACAGTATCGTACCGAGATTTATAATATAATTGCGCGCGACGGAATTCCGGGCGGTGGTTGGAATAACACGCATCGCGGCAATCCAACGACCGACGTCACCCCCGACCTTGCAGATGCGCTGAGTTACGACCCGCACCTGAAAATCTTCTCCGCCAACGGTTATTACGATTTCGCCACGCCGTTTTTAGAGACGGAGTTCGCGCTCGACCATCTCAACGTGCGACCGGCGCTTCTAAAAAATATCACCTACGGTTTCTATAAATCGGGACACATGATCTACCTGGCTCCGCAAGCGCTCGCCCGATATCACGCCGATCTCGAGCGTTGGTATGCCGCGACCCTGGGAGGGCGCTAACGATGAAAGACGGTACCATGAACGCGCTCCGCGCCGCTGCGGCGATCGCCCTTCTTCTTCCCGGCGCGATCGCCGCTTCGCCCGCAAAACCATCCACGACGCCGGCATGGACGCGGGTGCCCGATGCGGTCACCCAGCACAGCATGTCGCTCGACGGTAAACGCTTATCTTATACGGCGCGCGCGGGGACGATCGTGCTACGAGGTGCCGGGCGCAAGCCGTTGGCGACGATGTTCTATACCGCCTACACCAAGAACGGCGAAAACCCGAACCATCGCGCGATTACCTTTCTCTATAACGGCGGACCGGGTAGTTCGACGATATGGCTGCGAATGGGCTCGTGGGGCCCGATTCGCGCCGCCATCGCCGCGAACGGCGGCATAACGGCGCCGCCCCCGTATCACCTCGTCAGTAACCCCGATACCCTCCTCGATACCACCGATCTCGTCTTCGTCGACATGCCGGCGAGCGGGTACGGCCGCATCTGGCCCGGCGCCGATGCAAAGAAGGTCTTCGGTTCCGACAACGACGTGAAGATGTTCGCGCAATTCATCGAGCGTTATTTGACCGAGTTCGACCGCTGGAACTCGCCTCGTTTCCTTTATGGGGAATCCTACGGCACTCCCCGGACTGCAATGCTGGTGAACTATCTACAAAATCATGCCGTCTCAATCGATGGCATCGTTTTGCAATCGTCGATTTTGAACTACAATCTCGCCTCAACCGATATTTACGGTGGAGCGGATACCGACGACTGGCAATATGTTTTTGATTTTGCCACCGAGGCGGCAACGGCATGGTATTACCACGCCGTACCGGGAGCGAACCCCAACCTCAATGCCTACATGCAGCAGGTAAAACGCTTCGCCATGGGCCCCTACCGCGAGGCACTCAATCGCGGTGCGACGCTCGCTCCTAGCGCCTACGCGTCGATGGTTGGTGAACTCTCCCACTATTTGGCGATACCGGAATCGTATATCCGCCACTCGAACCTTCGCATCCCCGCGCAGCGGTATATCGCGGAATTTCGTCGCTCGCAAGGAAAAACCGAGGGCATCTACGACTCGCGCTATCAACTCTATACGCTCGATCGAGCCGAGATGCAGCCAAGCCTCGAAGCGAGCGACGCATCGATCGATTCCGCCTTCTACTCGCTCTCGAACGTCTATCTGCGCAACGATCTGCACTATCGCACGCCGCTGCGCTATCGGATGGGAGCGTACTCCGCCATTCAAAAGAGCGGACCCTGGAATTTTATGCACGACGGCTGGCTGCCCCTGAACACCGCTCCGGATCTCGCGCAAGCGATGACCTACAATCCCCATCTGCGCGTATTTTCAGCAAATGGATATTTCGACTCGGTTACCCCCTGGCTTGCGACGGTCTATACGCTCGAGCACCTGCAACTCGCGCCGGCACTCCAGCGACACATTACGTATGGATTTTATCCGTCGGGGCACATGATCTACCTCAACGTGGCCGCGCTCGGCGACTTTCACGCGCAACTCGAACGTTGGTACCGGCGCATTCTCGCCCGCCGACGCTAGCCGGCTGCAACCTCGACCGAAACCGCACACGCCTTGAAGCCGGGCTCCTGGGAGATCGGGTCGCGCACGTCGAGCGTTACCTCGTTCACGAGACTTCCCGGATAGCCCCAGAGCGTGAACAACACCCCCTCTGGAACCTCGTCGGTAACGTGCGCTACGAGATCGATCGTCCCCCGTCGCGATGCGACGCGAACGAGCTCGCCGTCGCGAACGGCGGAGCGTCGCGCATCGGCGGGATTGATTGAAAGTAAATTTCGCGGCGAACGCGCAACGAGTTGCGGGGTGCGCGCAAAGGTATAGCCGCTCTGCCAAAGGTCGTTCTCGCGACCGGTAACCAGGGTCAATGGATAATCGGCATCGGGCCTTTCGGGCTGAGCGAGGTAATCGAGCGCCCAAATCTGTGCGCGGCCATCCGGCGTCGGGAACTTGCCGTCACTATAAAGCCGCTCGGTACCCACGGAGTCCGCGGTCGGTACCGGGATTTGAAAACCGTTGGAACCCGCCGCACGAAGCCGGCTATAGCTGAGCCCGGCAAACGGCGAACCGACCTTGAGTTCATCGAATATCTCTTCGGAGGATTTCCAAGAGAATTTGCTCGGCTCGCTCAAACGCTTCCCAAGTTCGGCCGGTACGTACCAATCCGGCTTGCTCTCCCCCGGTGCCGGTGCAAATGCATCGTAGAAGCGCGCGCGACGCTCCGTGTTCGTGGACACGTAGGAACTCTCTCCCCAAGAAGCAGCCGGAAAAATGACGCTCGCAAGTTCGGTCGTTTCATTCGGATAGATATCGGTTACCACGAGAAATTCAAGATCGTCGCGAAATATTTTCCGCGTCCTCCCGGCATTCGGTAACGTTACTAAGGGTTGAACGCTCGCACAGAGGAGCGCTTTCTGTTCTCCCGCTTCGATCGCGTCGAGCTGTTCGAAGATCGTTTTGTTTGGGATCGTAACGTGAGCGAGCGCTCCTGCAACGAGCGGGGGATTCACGATCGACCCTTGATGCCCCCCAAGCGGCGAATACGAACCGCCGACCCGTCCGACGTTGCCGGTCAGCAACGCAAGATTTATCAACGAACAGATCATATCGGTCCCGTGCGCCTGGTGCTCTAAACCTTTACCCGAGAGAAAGAGCGTCCGTTTTGAAGACCCGATCTGCCTCGCCACCGCCCGAATCGTCGCCGCCGATACACCGACGATTCGACTCACGTTTTCCGGCGAATAACGATCGAGGACGAGTTCGCGATACTCTGCTAGCCCGTTGGTATGGAGCGCGACGAAGTTCTCATCGTAGAGACGTTCCTGCAATAGCACGTTCCCGACGGCGTTATAGAACGCGACGTCACTACCCGGGCGAATGCGAACGAAGTGGCCGAGCTTCGCAGCCGCCCGCGCGGCCTCGGTCTCGCGAACGTCGACGACGATGAGCTTCGCGCCGCTCTGCGCGCGCGCGACGACGCGATCGTAGATAACCGAAAGCGTTGCCGATGCATTTGCACCCGCAAGAACGATGGTGTCGGCGGCCTCGATATCGGCAAGCGCCCACGGATGCGATGCGTTGCCCAACGAACGCGAGAGCCCGGCCGATCCGGTAGCGGCGCAAAGGCGACCGTTGAGGTCGTAATTGGTAATTTTCAGCGCCGCGGCAAGCTTCATATACGCATAGGCATTCTCACCGCCAAACCAATCGGCATGATAGATTCCGATGCTCGATGGGCCGAATCGCTCCAAGTACGCTTTCAGTTTTTCGCCGACGTGGTCGAGGGCACTCCGCCACGTCGACCGCACCATCCGCGCGCCGACCCGCACGAGCGGATAGCGAAGCCTATCTCGCGTCGGCCCGTTCTTGCGATAGAGCGTCTCGGAGAGGAAGGCACCGCGCACCGAGTAATCGCCTGCGTTCACCGGGCAATTTGCGTCGGGCACCAACTGAACGTAGCGACCGTCGGTAAGGCGGACGATCGGAAGGTCGGGGACGCGGGAATCGAAGGCTCGCGCCGCGAGTACGCGATAACCACAGCCGACGTTACAGAATCGGCAACTCGTGGAGCTAGAACGTAGATCGACGACGCCGGGAGCGGCGAATAATCGATCGAGAATCTCCGTGCGTTTCATCGTTCGTTCCCCGTTCCGTAGATCGTTTGATTCTCTTCGAGACTTTCGGGGCGACCGAAGACCGGCGCAGAAATGCCGACCGCATAGAGCACGCCATCGTGGGAGCTCCGAACCGCGATCTCCGGAAGCGAGCGCGGAGCGGGGCCACGTTCGACCTCACCGGAACGAGTTGCATCGAAAACACTGCCATGGCAGGGGCACGTAAAAGTTTGAGTCTCGCGTGCGTAGGCAACCTCACAGCCCATATGCGTGCAGATCAGGCTGTAGGCGACGACGTCACCGTTGCCGAGCAGCAATGCACGCGCCGGCGAATTTGCATCCGGATACATAAAGGCGATCTCGCCGCGAGCCTTCAGTTCTGCGAGGGTTCCTATTTTGTGCCAAGGCTCCGTCGATGGGTTCGCTTCGGCGCCCTCAAATGAAAGAGCGTCGGCCGCAAGACCGCCGGCTATCGCCGTTGCGATCGTCGCGATCGACGCACGCCTGGTCATACTCATTGCTCCGCTCTCCTTCGTTCGTCAAAGCGTAACGCCGGTCGGTGAAGCGAGGGAGAAGGTCTCGTGAACGAACGCGCAACCGCGCTAGCGGTGGTCGAATGCTTCCTGCGCCGAGCGCACCTGCGGCATGTGTCGCTCCGCCCAGCGCGCGAGCGCGCTCAGAGGCTCGTCGAGCGTGCGGCCGAGCGGGGTCAGCGTATATTCGACGCGCGGAGGAATCTCAGGATAGAGCTTTCGGGTCACGAGACCGTCGCGTTCCAGGTCGCGCAGCGTTTGGGTGAGCATCTTCTGCGATATTCCCGTGACCGAACGGCGCAACTCACCGAAACGAACGGCCCCATCGGCGCGACCGAGGATGCCGATGATCAGCGTCGTCCATTTATCGGCGATGCGATCGAGCAGTTCGCGCACGGGGCAGTTACCCGAAAATGCATCCGGTTCGTTCTTGGTTTCCATTTTGTTCCTATATACCATTTTGGTGCCTTATTGCTTCTAGGTGCTCGGTATGCGATAGTAACTATACCACAAAAGGAGATTTAAATGAACAGCACCCTGCAAAAATATGCGATCGACCCCAGCCATACCTCGGTCGAGTTCCTCGTCCGCCATATGATGCTTGCGAAGGTCCGCGGCCGCTTCACCGGCGTTACCGGCTCGTTCGCCGTCCCTCAAGATGGGACGCTGCCGACCGAGATCGAGGCGCACATCGATACGACGAGTATCGATACCCGCGAAGAGCAACGCGACACGCACCTCAAGTCCGCCGACTTTCTCGATGCGGCGACCTTTCCGACGATCGATTTCGTCAGCACGAAGGCCGACGGATCGGACGAACGCTTCACCATGAACGGCAACCTCACCATCCACGGCGTCACTCGGCCGGTAGCGCTCGACGTTACCTTCGAGGGGCGCGCAACCGACCCGTGGGGAAACCAGCGCATCGGTTTCATCGCGCATGCCACGATTAGCCGGAAAGAGTTCGGCTTGACGTGGAATCAGGCGCTCGAGACCGGCGGCGTGCTCGTCGGCGACGAAGTGCGCATCGAACTCAACGTTGAGGGGATTCTGCAGGCTTCGTAATCATGCAACCGACGCTCTATATCCCGCACGGCGGAGGTCCATGCTTCTTTATGGAGTGGCCTGGGGAGCCTTGGAAAAACATGGAAGCGTACCTCCGTGCGCTTCCATCGACGCTCAACGAGCAACCGCGCGCGATTCTCGTCATCTCAGCGCATTGGGAACGCGCGCTTCCGACGGTCACGGCGAACCCGCAGCCTCACCTTATCTACGACTACAGCGGTTTCCCAGCGCATACGTACCAGCTTCGCTACGATGCTCCGGGCTCGCGGAGCTCGCGCAGCGCGTCCGCGATTTGCTCGCCTCCGCCGGAATCGCTTCGGCGAGTGACGATCGGCGCGGCCTCGATCACGGCGTTTTCGTTCCCTTGAAGGTGATCTATCCCGAGGCGCGGATTCCCGTCGTCGCGCTCTCGCTCCAGCACGGATACGATCCGCAGCGCCACCTTGCAATCGGGGCAGCGCTCGCACCGCTGCGCGAGGAGGGCGTGCTCGTCATCGGCAGCGGTATGAGTTACCACAATTTGCGCCGCATCTTCGACGGCACCGACGATGGTGCCGCGCAGTTCGACGAGTGGCTCAATGAAGCGGCGCTCGCGCCGGCTCCGCTGCGAGCGGAGCGCCTCATCGCCTGGGAGCGTGCGCCGCACGCACGCGACGCGCATCCACAAGAGGATCATCTCGCACCGCTCTTCGTCGTCGCCGGAGCTGCCAAGATCGCCGCCGAGCGCGACTACCACGACGTCATCTACGGAAAAACGCTCTCGGCTTTTCGATTCGACTAGTTTTCGTGCGTTTCATGGACGAGGCTCAGGCTCGTCCTCGAAACCTTCCTCGGTACGGTTCAAGTCTCGCGGTAAAAAAACGAGTCGAGATCGAGCTCGCGCTCGACGACGTCGGCGAGTTCGTCGAGCGAGCGCTCCCGATCGCGCGCCACGAAGCGCCACTCCGTTGCAGCGTTCATTCCGAGGAAGGCACGCAGTCGCTGGAGATACTCGTGCCGAAAGATATCATCATCGAAGAGTCCGTGTACGTACGTACCCACGATACGGCCGTCCTCCGAGCGAACTCCATCGCGTCGCCGCTCCGCCGCACCGTTATCGTGGATCTCCGCAAACGGCAGGCTTTCGGCGTCGTAAACGGTAGCGCCGACGTGAATCTCGTAGCCGCGAATCGGCGCGCCGGTAACGGTGAGGGTTCCGCGGACGCACTTCGTTGTTTTCTCGCTCAGCATAACGGTCGAGAGCGGCAAGATTGCGAGGCCGGCGTGCGTACCGCCGGCTTCGACTCCGTGCGGATCGGCGATCTGCCGCCCGAGCATCTGCATCCCCCCGCATATGGCTAAGATACTGCCCGCCCCTCGCAACGCGCTATCGAGCCGTCGCTCGCGCAACCATTGCAGATCGGCGATCGTGTTTTTCGAACCCGGGAGGATCGCGAGATCCGCGTTAGCGATATCCTCGCTTCGATCGGTGTAGCGCAACTCGAGCGAGGGCTCGGCAGCGAGCGATTCAAAGTCGGTGAAATTCGCAATATACGGAAACGCGAGGACGGCGATCCGCAGGCGATCGTCGTCGCGACGTGCGTGCCAGGGGGCGCCGAGGCGGCGCCGCTCGAGCGAGAGCGAATCTTCTTCGTCAAGTTGTAGGTTTTTCAAATACGGCAGCACGCCATAACAGCGTCTTTCGCAGAGTTTTTCGATCTCGAGGATTCCCGGCTCGAGGAGGCTCCGCTCGCCGCGGAATTTATTGATCGTAAACCCGGCGATCCGAGCGCGGTCGCGCTCGTCGAGAAGCGCCAGCGTTCCGTATATTGCCGCAAAAACGCCGCCGCGATCGATATCGCCGACGAGCATACAGCGAGCATCGGCAGCATGGGCCATCGCCATATTAACGATGTCCCCATCGCGGAGATTGATCTCCGCCGGCGAGCCCGCCCCTTCGAGAACGATCGCATCGTACTCGGCCGCGAGGCGCTCGTACGATTCGAGCACCGCCGACCAGAAGCGCTCGCGATTCCGCCCGCGATAGTCGGCGGCATGTACCGTGCCAAAACGCTCTCCGTGAAGAACCACCTGCGCCCCGTCGCTCGAACTCGGCTTGAGGAGAATCGGGTTCATGTCAACGCTGGGAACGATGCCGGCGGCCTCAGCCTGGAGTGCCTGCGCGCGGCCGATCTCCTTCCCATCGGGGGTGACGGCGGAGTTCAGCGACATATTTTGCGCTTTGAAGGGAGCGACGGCGATGCCGCGGCGGGCCAAATAACGGCATAGCGCCGCCGTAATCAACGATTTTCCGACATCCGACCCGGTGCCCAGAACCATGAACGCGTTCGCACGACGCTTTTGCCCACGCTTCCGCCCTCTCGAATTCATGCGGCGCCTCGGATTCCCGGGGAGCTCGCCAGAGCCTTTCACGGAGGGCCGGCGACCCAAGCGGCGAAAAGCGATACTTTGCCGACGCCCGAAGCGATACGGGCGTTTTTTATGCCGAGCCGCCTCGTGCGGCCATTCTTGGCGGAGAGCCTACCGATGAACGAGCACCCTACCCTTGAAGCGCCTGAGGCGCCCGAAGCGCCCGTGCAGAGCATGATTGCCGAGGAGGCAGCTCCCGCCGACGCGGTTGAGGCAACCGCCGAATCTACCGCTACCGAGAGCGCAGTCGAGCCCGCTCCGCATCTCGGCGTCGAGCCCGCTCCGCATCTCAGCGTCGAGCCCACTCCGCATCTCGGCGCCGAACCCGCTCCGCATCTCAGCGCCGAACCCGCTCCGCATCTCGGCGCCGAACCCGCTCCGCATCTCAGCGCCGAACCCGCTCCGCAGCTCAGCGCCGAACCCGCTCCGCAGCTCAGCGCCGAACCCGCTCCGCAGCTCAGCGCCGAACCCGCTCCGCAGCTCAGCGCCGAACCCGCCGTCGAACCCGCCGCCGAGCCGGCTGCCCCCAAGGGACCGACGCCGGAGCAGCTCGCAGCACGCCAGCGCGCTCAGGAGCGCTGGGAGAAGCTTGTTGCCGCGCATACGAGCGGCGAGAGCCGCGAAGCTCGGGTCAAATCCTTGGTGAAGGGTGGGCTCTTGCTCGACATCGACGGTTATCGAGCCTTCCTGCCCGCGAGCCAGAGCGGGGAACAGCGCGGTGCCGCTCTCGATCCTTTGGTCGGCACGAAGATCCAGGTGAAGATCATCGATGTCGATGAGGCACGCAAGCGCCTCGTCGTCTCTCGCCGCCGCGCGCTCGCGCAAGAACGGCGCGAAGGCCGAGCCGCAACGATTGCCTCGCTTGAGGTCGGTAAGGAATGCGATGCGACGGTGGTCCGTCTCACCGATTTCGGCGCATTCGTCGATCTCGGAGGTGGAGTCGATGCACTCGTCCCGATGAGCGAACTTGATTTCGAGCGCGTCGCCAAAGCCGCCGACGTTGTGAGCGTCGGCGAAAGGCTCCGCGTACGCATTCTCCGCGTCGAAGGTAACGGTAAGAAAATCGCCGCCTCGCGGAAGGCGTTGCTCGCCGATCCATGGCGCGACAATGCAGCGTTGCTTCGCAACGGCGCGACGATCGAGGGAACCGTCGTGGCTCTCGAACCGCGACTCTCGGTAGAAGTCGCTCCGGGTATCGTCGGAAACATCTCCGACCGCGAAGCGGATCCCGCCGATTACACGATCGGCGAGAAAGTCGAGGTGACGATCCGTTCCCTCGATATGCGGGCACGCCGCCTGCGCTTAAGCGTTCTTCACGGCACCCCGGCGATGAGTTCGACCGGTTTTGCCCCGCTCGGGCAGGAGCTGCGCCGCTAAGCGCAGCCCCTACCCGAGCGACGGCTATCGCCGCATCGTCTGCAGAGCAGCGAGCGGCAGACGCGCTCGCAACGCCGCGTTGGCAAGCGCTCGCAACGCCGCGAGATGAGCGCGCGTGAGTTCGTCAAGCCCCTTGCGCCCTAAGCCGGTGGTGCTTTCATCTCGGAGATTGACGAGTTCGGCTCGCGCCAGCGCCTGAGCGTCGCTAGGCGCACCGGGCGCCGGATGCAGCCACATGGTTGCAAGTCGTTTTGCAAACGCCATCTGAAGATTGCGTTTGATTACTCCGTCGTGCTCGACCATCCCATTTGCGATGTCGCCGAACATCGTCGCCTGCGCCCACGTGAAGAGGTCGCTCAGACTCATCGTCGAGTTGGCGCGATACTTCGTGTGGATGTCGGCGATTCGTTGAAGGGTAAGCGGAGCGAAGAGCTCGTTGAGCGCGGCATTTTGGGCCGCGTTGACCGTTTCCACGACCGGGACATCGTGCCTCGGAGTCGGATTGTAGGCCCAAGTGCCATTGGTAAACGAGCTCACTTCGGAGTAGGTGAGACTGCGCAGAACGTCGGCGTTGAAATGCCACGCATTGTTGTCGAAGAGTTCGCTTGCGAGAAGATTCCACGCACGCACTTCTTGTTTGCGCGGAACTGCGGTCAGCGGCAAGGGCGCGTGCGGATCGGTACGCCACGCACGCGAGAGATATTCACCGCCGATGGTGTGGGCGGCCATCAACGAGCAGCGCAGATCGTCCATAAACGGATAGGAAAAGGCAAGCCGCGCCTCGTCGTATGCATGCCCCGGTGACGGGAAGCGTGCGAGAACCGCATTCATAAGCCCGCGCATCATCCCCACCTGTCCCTCGCACCAGTGCAACGGATGGTCGGTCAGCATGAACTGAAAAACGCGCGGATCGATCGCATGGCCGGCTGCGAAGTCGACATCTTCGTCGGAAGCGAAGCGGTCGTAAGGATTCGACCATTTCGATGCCCAGCGTTCGAGCGTCGGGAGTTCGGCACGCGGCGTCGACGCGCCGATATAGCCGTATCCGTACTTAATTGCATGGTAATCGTACGGCCCGAGGACGATTTGCTCGTAATCGCCCTGCGGCGTGCCTTTTGGCCAAAGATTGATGGGATTGTAGGCCATCACCGAAGTGGAGACGCCATATTTTGCGGTAAAGGCCTTGCTCTGCAAGTCCTTCGCCGTATAGGCCATCGCACTGATAAAATTGTGCTGCAAGCCGAAATCGTGACCGGATTCATGCAACACGGTCGAACGAATCGCTTCGAGGACGAATTTTTGCTCGGCAGCAGCCGAATCGGGGAGCCCTCGCGCCGGAGCGATGAGGAAGCGATAGGCGCGTCCGGCGGTCCCTTCGACCGCATCGACATTAATGCCGACGTTGAGTTCTTCGCCGGTACGGGGATCGCCGATAATTAGTGCTTCGGCACCATATTGCGGCTGCGTCGTATCGACCCAGCGTACGACGTTATAGGAAAGATTTTCCGGATCGGCATTCGCAGGTAGTTGTTGCACCTGTACCGCGTTGAGAATGCCGATCTTTCGGAATGCATTGTTCCAGGTCAGCAACGCATCGCGAATGGTCGCACGATACGCGATTGGGACGTCGTTGCCGATCGAAAAAACTAACGGGTGCGTCGCAATCGATGGTTTTCCAGGCGTCTTCGGTTTGAAATTCCAACGTAAGATGTAATTGACATTTCGCGTTTCGTGCGTGTCGTTGGCAAAATCGAGTCGCGGAATGCTGAAGAACCCGACCCGCGCGTCATAAATACGCGGAACGAACCCATCGTGCGGCTCTTGGAGAATATTATAGGTCATCCCGACTTCGAGGCTGCGAGCATCGGGCGCATTATCTATCGTATTAGGATCGAAGCTCGCCCACGTCTGTCGAACGTGTAAAACGTCGTTCGTCGGGAAAGCCTTCGCACCGCTGAAAAAGCTGCGCGAGGGGTCGAGGTGATAACCATGCATCGGATTGGGGATCGCCTGCGAAAAGACTGCGTTGTAATCCGCAATATCGCCGAGGAACGCCGCCGCGGGAATAACGATATTTCCGGTTTTAACGTCGCGCGCAACGATCGGCACGAGGGCGATAACCGATGCCGGCATCGACTGCTTCGCTGCCAAGGCCTGCGGCGTCCCCGGTTCGGTCTGCGCGATGCGATTGGGCCACCGCAACGCAATCTTTCCATCGGCTCGATCGAACTCGAAGATGCGCGCGGGAGCGACGTACGGCTCGCCGGCGGCCGGGCCGAAGCCGCCGAGCCCGGTCGATGGGACCGAAGTCTCCACGAACGATCTCCCGATCTGCTTCGGCGAGAGAACAAAATAATACATCCCCGCCTTTCGGACGAGGGGTATGAGCCCCGGCTGAACCTTCGCACCCTTTATAAAAGCCGCGTACGGGGCGGGCTGCGGCCCGCCGCCCGGCGCCATCTGCGCGCGAGCTGCTCCCCCCGAAATGACGGCGAATAGCGCAAGCACGACCGCACCTGCCATCGCAAAACGACGCACGAAACCTCCTAAATGTGTACCCCGATTCCGGGGTACGAGCGAGAGATAAGGATCCTTAATGAGGGTATTTCTTCGCAGACTCGCTCTCGCTCCCCCGCCCGGCTGGGGCTCGCCAGCCTTACCGATCCTGCTTCCTCCACTAGTCCGATCTCCCCAAGCGTGCTATACTGCGCGGGTTTCCCCGCTCTTGAAAGGTCGTTTGTAGCGATGCGTCGCGCTTTTTCCATTGCCGCTCTTCTTCTGATGGTTCTCGCCCTCAGGCCCCACGCAGCTGCCGCCGCCAACGCAAGCGCCCCGACGGCCGCTTGCAAAGGCCGCACGCTGCGCGCGGTCGCCAGCCGTACCCACGGCAAGGTCAACGCCTGCATCGCTACCCTGCACCGTTTTATTCTCGAGACGACTTACTATCAGAACGCATCGCGCCTCGGCGGCACCGCACTCGCCGCCTATCCGGAGGCGCGCATTCGATACGGACTCGCACCGCGAATCGAGGCCTTCATCGATTACCCTTCGGAGATCGCAAAATCGGGCAATCGCGGCAACGGAGTCTATTTTATGACTGGTGCCGGCGTCGGAGCGAAGGTTGGGCTAGGAGAATTTCACAACGCCTATTTCTCGATCTCCGGCGAGGAGCACCCGCCGCTCGCGGCGCTCGCTAATACGGCGATCGTTCCCGATTCGCTCTACAACCTCTACGCGGATTGGTCGCCGGCGCGTTCGTGGATTCTCGGCGCATCGCTTGGCAGCTATTCCTATACCCAGAGCAACATCGGGTTCGCGCACGTGGTCACGCCGACCGCGGCATTTTCCGCCAGCCACGATATCAACGCTCGCTACGGCATTACCGCCGAAGTGACGACGCAGTCGGTCGCGGCGTACGGCGGCAGCGCACAGACCGCGGGAACGATCGGCATTCAACGCGTCATCAATCCACGATTACTTTTTTCATTTGAAATCGGTACCGCATTTAACGCTAGCGCCGGCAGCAAACCGCACTACATCGGATTCGGGTTCACGTTTCGTTAGAGTAACTCGCCGAGCCGAAGCAGCCTCACCTCACCACGATGCCGCGCTCTCCAACGAGCGTGCCGATACGCGCGGACGCCGCGACCCCCGCGGCGTGCAGTGCGGCGAGAAGATCGTCGGCGTGCCGTTCGGCGACGGCAACGAGCAGCCCGCCCGAGCTTTGCGCGTCTGCGAGTACCAACTGCGTCGCTATCGAAATCCGGTCGTCGAACTGCGCTCCATCACCGATCGCCGCCTCGAGATTCGTTCGCGTTCCACCGGGAGCGATGTTCCGCTCCGCTAGGCCGATCGCGCCCGGGAGCATCGGTACCGCAGCGGCGTCAAGACGCGCACCGAGATCCTCGCCGAGCATTTCGTGAAGATGTCCCAGTAACCCAAAACCGGTAACGTCGGTCATCGCCGCAACATCGAAACGGAGCGCACATTCGGCCGCGACGCGATTGAGCGTTACCATCGAAGCTACCGCCGGAGCGAGTTCTTCGGCCGTTATTGCATCGGAGCGACGGGCGGTCGTAAGAATCCCCGTTCCCAGCGCTTTCGTCAAGATAATCGCATCGCCGTTGCGCCCGGTGTTATTCCTCACGATGCGCTGCGGGTGAACGATGCCCGTTACCGCAAGTCCGTACTTGGGTTCGTCGTCTTTAATGGTATGACCGCCGATGATTGCGATACCGGCGGCCTCTGCGCTATCGACCCCGCCGCGCAAAATCGCTCCGATCGTCTCGGGGTCCATCTCCTCGGGGAAGGCAGCGATCGCCAGTGCGAAGAGCGGCGTCCCACCCATTGCATAGACGTCGGAGAGCGCGTTCGCAGCAGCGATACGGCCAAAATCGTAAGGATCGTCGACGATCGGCGTAAAGAAATCGAGCGTCGATACGATGGCCCGCTCGTCGTCGAGGGAATAGACACCGGCGTCGTCGGCGCTCGCCGTACCGACGAGTACCTTCGGGTCGTGAATCGGGGGAAGGGCGCGCAGAACCTGCGCGAGCGCACGTGCGTCGAGCTTCGACGCTCAACCCGCGCAACTCGACAGATGGGTCAGTCGCGTTATATCGGCTTTTGTCACGTCGCCGTTCGCTAATGGACGAAGAGCGCGGCGAGGCTTCCGATTAAGACGCCGCCCACGAAGATAATACCGAAGGTCGTTACGAGAACCTTGCGCGGAAAAACCTTCCGCACGATGAAGAGCGAGGGCAAGCTAATCGCCGGGAGCGTAACGATCAGCGCGATCGCCGCGCTCGTGCTCATTCCATGCGCGAGCAAGGTCTGCACGATCGGTACCTCGCCGGCGGTAGGGACGACGAAGAACGTGCCGGCGAGCGCGACCAACGCCGTCGGTAGAATCCCAGCGGTATGCAGCGTTAGTCCGGGCGGAAAGAGAAACGCGCGAAGCGCACCGAGCAAAATGACGATCGCAATATACCCCGGGAGAATGGCGACGATTTCGTTCCACATTTCCTTGAGCCAGGCCAGCGATAGCGTACGTGCGCTCGCGTCGGGGCGTTCGATCGGCGCGAGTTCGAAACTCGGAGCATCGATCTCGGCGTTCGGGAGCGCCGCGCCGAAACGATGGGCGACGGCAACAACCACCCCGATCAACAGCACCGCCGAGATCAGTCGGATAGCCGCGAATTGCCATCCCAAGACGAAGCCCATGAAGATCAAGACTGCCGGATTGAGCAGCGGATTCCCAAGGAAAAACGCGAGCGCACCCTCCATGCTCGTGCGCTGCTTGCGCATGCCGACGACGATCGGCGCCGTGCAGCACGTGCACATCATTCCGGCTAGAGAGATCGCACCGGCGATCGCCGCCGAGCGCGCATTTGCGGCGCCGAGGAGTTGGAGCAACCATTTCCGCGGGACGAATACTTGAATCGAAGCACCGAGGAGCAACGCGAGAACGACCGCGGTCCAGACCGCGTTAAAGTACGCAAACGTGTATTGCCACGCCGCAGCCCAGCCGACTGCCGGCGGAGCCGCAGCCGTTCCGCTGAGCATCGACGGGCCGATGGAATGGGTTGCGGCGGCGAGATGTGCCTTCCCCCAGTACGGAGCCCATTTGACGATGTAGAGTCCAACAACGGCGATCGCAATAAAGAGCAACGTACCAAAAATAAATGCTCGCGCGTTCGGACGACTTACTGTCGGTGCAGATACTGACACGATTTCTCTCCCTCTCCCGGAATGCAGGACATCGACTTAGAGCGCGCAGGTGCGGAACCCGGTGAAAATATCCCGCCGATGCGGGAGATAGAAATTTCTCCAACGGTTGGAGATCATCCGCGCACGGGTGCTCCACGCCCCTCCACGCAGAGAACGCTGTACGCCGAACCAGGGTTGCGAATACTCCGCATAAGCGTCGGGCGAAAAGCCCGGATAGGGTAGGAACGGCGAGGCGGTCCACTCCCAGACGTTGCCGATCATCTGCACGCAACCCCACGAGGATGCAGCCTCGGCGAATGCATCGACGCTCGCGACGTCGCCGTACCAACCGTCGAGATTCGCACGCGTTCGATCTGCCGCGTGCTCGCCCCACGGGTAGCGGCGCCGCTCGACGCCGGTCGCGGCGACCTCCCATTGCGCTTCCGTCGGTAAACGGCGCCCGGCCCAGCGAGCGAAAGCCTCGGCTTCATACGCGTTCACCTGAACGACCGGCTCCCGGTCGCGCAAGGGAAAGTAGCGTTGAAAGTGCCGCCGTTCCCAACCCTCGTCGGCGCGACGCCAGTGGAGTGGGTGCTCGGCGCCCGCATCGAGGCGCCATCTCCAGCCCTCCGCACTCCACAACGATTCCCGACGATACCCACCATCGTCGACGAACGCGCGAAATTCAGCGCAGGTCACGCAACGCTTCGCGATACGGAAGGCGTCGAGTTCGACTTCGTGCTCCCACTTCTCGTTATCGAAGACGAACGCATCGCCGTGGCGCGCGCCGATTCGATAGCTTCCCGCCGGAATCGCGGCGTCGCCTTCGATCTCCGTTGCGGCGGCCGGCGCGGTCGCCGTCGGTAGCGCGGGTGCCGCATAGCGCAGAGTTTGGCGCGTGTAAAGCGTCGCTTCGCCGTGCATATCTTCGTGGAAGAGCACGAGCGCTTGAAAATACTCGCTTCGTTCGTCGACGTACGGCGCGCCGAGCGTTGCATCGAGTTGTCGTTCCAGATAAGCGAGCGTCTCGGCGCGCGACGGAAGCGGCAACGACCAGCGATCGTCGTGAGCGATCTTCGCCGAATCGTAGAGCCGCTCGCTCCCGGGCAAAAGCGATGGACGCCCGAGCATCGTCCGCAACGTCCAGTGTTCGGCAAAGAAGGCAACGTGCCCGAGCTCCCACAACAACGGATTGATGGTCGGTAAAAGCGGAACGAGCAACTCCTCATCGCGCAGGTCGGCGACGAGCGCCAACGTTCGTTCGCGGGCATCCTTCAGTTCGTCGGCGCGAAAAAGCGGCACCCGGATCGCCATTCTCTCCCCGGCGCGCGTCCCCTCGCGGGCGGGGAACGCGGTCACGGCGCGCCGTTACGCGCGGCTCTTTCGCGCGTTGGGGTTCCAGGTTCGCATCTACCCCTCCGACACACCCTCGATCGAGGCCGACATCGTCGTTGCATTGCATGCAAAGAAGAGCGCTGCGGCAGCGCTTCGCTTCCGCAAAACGTTCCCGGAACGAACGCTTATCGTCGTCCTCACCGGCACCGATATCTATCGCGATCTGCCGCGGAGTCGCACGGCAACGCGAGCGCTCGAAGCCGCCGATGCCATCGTTGCGTTACAACCACTCGCGCTCGACCGCCTCGCGCCGTCGCTGCGAGCGAAGGCGCGCACGATCGTGCAATCGGTCTCCCTCCCGGCTCTGCCGAAGCGGGCAAAACGCAGAGCGAGCCGCTATGAATTTGCTGTGCTCGGTCATCTTCGTGCGGAGAAAGATCCCCTTCGAGCGGCCTATGCGGTCCGGGGGCTCCCGCGCGAGCCCCGCGTCGGCGTGACCCTCGCCGGGGGCATTCTCGACGATCGCTACCGAGCCCGCGCAAACGTCGAGGCCGCGCGCAATCCGCGCTTTCGCTATCGAGGAGAGATCGCCGCGCGCGCCGCGCTTGCATTGCTGGCACGCAGCGACGCACTCGTCCTTTCATCGCGCATGGAGGGCGGAGCGAACGTTTTGGGCGAGGCAATCGCACTGCGCGTTCCGGTTATCGCGTCGCGCATCGACGGCAATAGAGGCCTGCTTGGGGATGATTATCGGGGATATTACACCGTCGGATCGACCGACTCGCTACGCTCGCTCCTCAAACGATTCGTCGAAGATGCATCGTTCCGGGATGCATTGCGCGCGCAGATCGCAACGCTCGCTCCGCTCGTTCGTCCGGCCGCCGAGCGTTCGGCTTGGGCGCAGCTATTGCGTCGCTACAGGTCGCGACGATGAGCGCGCCGAGAGCTTTCAAGATCGTCGGTCGAGCGATGCGGCGCTACGAAGAATAAAGCCCTCCCGCTGCAATCGCTCGCGAATGCCGCGCGCGTGGAGGAGTGCGTTCGGCGTATCGCCGTGGAGGCAAATGCTCTCACCGCGTCCGGAGCGGGCGAGTTCGACCGCTTGTGCGGCGGCGGCGTCGGGAGACTCGATGATTGCGGTCGGCTCTTCGCGCGGAACCAGCGTGCCGTCGTCTCGATAGCGGCGATCGGCGAAGAGCTCGCCGATCGTTCGCAAACCTCGCGTGCGCGCGCGCTCCAGCGAGCGGCTACCGGCGAGCCCGACCAGCGCGAGGGTCGGATCGACCGCGGCGACGGCTGCGGCAACGGCGTCGGCGACCTCGTCGTCGATCGCGCTGCGATTGTAGAGCGCGCCGTGCGGCTTCACGTGCGTTAGCGCTGCCCCTTCTTCAAGCGCGACCCGAGCGAGCGCCGCGATTTGCTCGGTTACGAATTCGGTAATCCGATCCCGGCGCAGATCCATCTTGCGGCGCCCGAAGCCTTCGCGGTCGGGATAGGAAGGGTGCGCGCCGACGGAGACGCCGAATCGCCGCGCCGCGCGAACGGTATCCCGCATCGAACGCTCGTCTCCGGCATGACCGCCGCACGCGATATTGGCAGAGGTCACGATATTGAGAATCGCCTCGTCATCGCCGTAACCCTCGCCGAGATCGGCATTGAGATCGATCCACTGCATCGGCAGAAATGTCACTGCTTCGCCGATACGCGCCTGCCCGAGCTTCCAGAGATCCTCGCCGAAAATTTCGGCAAGGATCGGATAACCGCCGGTCGTCGGAGCGTCGACGCCGAGGAGAATCGGCAACCCACTCGGCGGTAGTTGTATCGTTCCCGGAAAAACCGCGAGCGTTGCAATTTCGTTCCCGGCAAAATCGATCGGCGCTCCTTCGCAGCGCACTCCCGTTCGATCGCTCTGTGGACTCACGCTCCATCTGCGCGAACAGAGTTGAGAGAAGGGAGCGCTCTCGCGGATGTGCACGCGCTCCCGAACGACGCGAAGGCGCGTGTCGATCGGTATTTGCTCGCGCGTGGCCGGAGGCATCGTTCCGAGCCCCCCGAGCGCCAGCAGATCGCCGTCACGAAGCGCGCGCCCCTCAAACCCGCCGAATCCCGAACGGAGATCGGTGCTCCGCGAACCGAGAACCTCCGGCACGGCGATACCGCCGCGAACGACGATCGTCGTGCGGGCTCCAACGAGCGGCGCACCGAGTCGAAGCCGAGCGCCGGGTTTTGCGATAGTTCTGCGGTACGCTGCGACCGGCTCGCCATCGAGCGTCGCATTCGCCTCGGCACCGGCGAGCGCGAACGCGCTCGCGCTCTCGAAGCGGAGGCAGATATTTCCGTACGCGACTTCTATTGCGGCACCCCCGGGCGCGTTGCCGACGATTGCGTTCGCATCCTCGTACGCCCGCATGTCGAACGCACCACACCACGCGATTGCTTCGTGGCGATGGCCGGTACGCGGTGCGGCAACGACCAGGCTCTGCAACCCGGCTCGCTCGATAACGATTCGCTCAGCCGTTCTCATATACGCACGAAGCGCACGCGATCGCCGGATGCGAGCAACGTTGCGGGGGAACGCATCGGATCGAAAAGCACGCTCTCCGTTCGCCCGAGCAGGTGCCATCCGCCCGGCGAGGCGACCGGATAGACGGCGGTAAAGCTATCGCCGATCGCTACCGAGCCCGCGGGGACGCGCGTACGCGGACGTATCCGACGCGGAGTCGATAACTGTGGATCGAGCCCGAGCAAGTACGCGAACCCGGGCGCAAAGCCCAGGAACGCCACGCTGTAGAGCGGAGCGAGGTGTCGCGCGATTGCTTCCTCTACTGAGAGCCCGTGCAGCAGGGCCAGCTCCCGAAGATCCTCTCCGTCGTAACGAACCGAAATCTCGTGGGTACGCACGGGCGAGGCGGCACGGTTCTCGTCAGCGAGGAGAGCGAGCAAGCGCCGAGCTACCAGTCGCCTCTCTCCGCGGGCAACGAGTATCGCAAGGTTGCCGAGGCCGACCACCGCTTCACGGACCTCGGACTCGCTGCGGATCGCCCGTGCCACCTCTTCGAGCTGCGCTTGCCCGACGATCCCAGGCTCCCCCTCGATCTCCAGCAGTAACGCCTCTTCGCCGTACGCCTCCACTCTCGCGCGCATTCGAACTCCTGCGCGAGCGGGAGAGTAAAATCCTCGCCCACACGCGAACGAGGGTGAGTTCCGTGAGTCAATATGTTTTTAGCATGTACCGATTGGGGAAAACCGTGCCCCCGAAGCGGCGCATTCTCGACGATATCTCCTTAAGTTTTTTCCCGGGCGCGAAGATCGGTATTCTCGGCCTGAACGGGTCGGGGAAATCGACGCTGTTACGGATTATGGCCGGCGTCGATACCGAGTTCGACGGAAGCGCCGAACCGGCACCGAATCTTCGCATCGGCTATCTCGAGCAAGAGCCGAAACTCGACCCTACGCTCACCGTCCGCGCCTGCGTTGAAGATGGTATGGGCGAGGTCGTGGAAGCGCGTCGACGCCTCGACGCCGTCTACGCCGCCTACGGCGACCCCGATGCCGACTTCGATAAACTCGCGCGCGAGCAATCCGAGCTCGAAGCGATCATCGCCGCTGCCGGTGATGACAGCGACGCCCAATTGGAGATCGCCGCCGACGCGCTGCGTTTGCCGCCGTGGGAGGCGATCGTCGGCACGCTCTCCGGCGGCGAGAAACGACGCGTCGCCCTCTGTCGCCTCTTACTCTCGCGCCCCGACATGCTCTTGCTCGACGAGCCGACCAATCATCTCGACGCCGAGAGCGTCGAGTGGCTCGAAGGTTTCTTACAACGATTTCCCGGCACCGTCGTAGCGATAACCCACGATCGTTATTTCCTCGACAACGCCGCCGAATGGATTCTCGAACTCGACCGCGGCCGCGGCATTCCGTGGAAAGGGAATTACAGTTCCTGGCTCGAGCAGAAAGAAGAACGCCTCGCCGCCGAAGAAGCGCAAGAGAGCGCTCGCCGACGCGCCCTCGCGCACGAACTCGAGTGGGCTCGCACCGCACGCAAGGGACGTCAGTCCAAAGGGAAGAGCCGTCTCGTGCGTTACGAAGAGTTAGCGAGCTACGAATATCAGAAACGAAACGAAACGCAAGAGATCTTTATTCCGCCCGGCGATCGGCTGGGCACGAAAGTGATCGACCTCCTCGACCTCGGGAAAAATTACGATGAACGCCTGCTCTTCGAAGGGCTGACGGCTTCAATTCCGGCCGGCGCCATCGTCGGGATCATCGGCCCCAACGGCGCCGGAAAATCGACGCTTTTCCGCATGATTGCGGGGCAAGAACGCGCCGATACCGGAAGCATCGAGATCGGCGAAAGCGTAAAACTCGCCGTCGTCGACCAGTCGCGAGCATCGCTACCGAGCGAGGCAACGGTCTTCGAAGCGATCGGGAACGGCGCGGATATCCTCAACGTCGGCCGCTTCGAGATGCACGTACGCGCCTATCTTGGCCGTTTCAACTTCAAGGGCGGCGATCAGCAAAAAAAAGTCGGCATCCTTTCCGGCGGCGAGCGCGGCCGGTTGCATTTAGCGAAAGCACTGCTCTCAGGAGCGAACGTTTTATTGCTCGACGAGCCGTCGAACGATCTCGACGTCGAGACTCTCCGAGCGCTCGAAGAGGCGCTGCTCGAATTCGGCGGCACCGCGCTCGTTGTCAGCCACGATCGGTGGTTCCTCGACCGAATCGCCACGCATATTCTCGCATTTGAAGGCGAGAGTAAAGTCGTCTTTTTTACCGGCAACTACCACGAATACGAATCGGACAAAATTCGTCGACTCGGCGAAGAGGCGGCACGTCCGAAACGAGTGCGTTTTCGGCCGCTCGTTCATCTTTAGTACACAGAAAGAAATTGCATGCCCATTCACGCCGTGCTCTGCTGCCTGATCTCCATTCACGTCCGCGCAGCATCCGGAGCGCCGCTCGCCGATGCTCGCGTCGCGTTGACCGATCTCACCGACCGCCATCGTATCGTCGCTCGTTCGAACGAGCGCGGGCTTGCCTCCCTGAAGGTGGCGCGCGCGAGCTATCTCATCGATGTCACCCACCGCGGTTTTGCCGGCGCTCGCATCGGTCCGATATCGGTCCGCAACAAAGATCGCGTCGAGGTCGCACTCCAGCCGCTCGATTCATCGCAACTTCACGTAATCGCCACCGTTCGCGTCAATGGCGCGAATCAACCGGTCCGCACGGCGACGCCGCATATCTCGATCTCACGTGCCGAAATGGAGCGTGAGGGTATATCGCACGTCATTAGCGCGCTCGAAAGTATTCCGTCGATTACGATTGCGCGACCGAACGGGGGTTCGTCGACCGCATACGCGACCGTTGCCCTTCGCGGCCCCGATCCATCGGAGACGCTCGTCACGCTCGACGGACAACTCCTCAATGACGGCAATACCGGCGACGTCGATCTCTCGCGTTTCCCGATCGCCGCATTCTCAAACGTCGAGATAAGCGAGGGGCTCGGCCCCTTTAGCCGCGAGGGAAGCGATACGATCGGCGGCGCCGTCAATCTCATCTCGCTTCACCCCACACTTGCCCCGCACGCTACGTTTTCGCTCTCGACGGGCTCGTTCGGAAGAAACGAAGCTTGGTATAACACCACGGGCACGCATGGAAAACTCGGCTATGCTGCGGCGCTCGACACGCAGAGCGAGGTCGGAACGGCGAACCAAGGCGTCACTCTCTGCACCGGTGGTTACGTTTCCACGCAGCCGCAACCATGTGTCGGAGCGCGGGCGGAAAAGCTGGGATCGAATATTCTCGGACGCTCGGGTTTAATCAACCTGCGCTATTCCATCAACCCGGAGAGCGACGTCGCCTTCCGCCTCTTTACGATGGCCGATACGCGGGATATGAGCGCGGCCGATAACGCTCCGGCAATCGCGACGCAGCAAGGGCCGGGAGCATATTTTATCGGTCCGGGAAGCTCGAACATCGCCCAGCACATCCGCGCCTACGATCTCCGCGCTCGCACGGCGCTCGGAAAGGGCTCGCTGCTCGTCGATGGGAGCACCTCCGATAACGACCTCGCATTACAGGGCGGCGGAATCTCCCCCTACGATCTCACTCACTACGACCGTCGCTCGACGCTCGATCTGAGTTGGGAGCTCCCCCGAAACCGCAGCGATTTCGCCATCGGCGGGTACGCGAGCGGCGAATCGTTTCGGGCGACGGGAGTGACGGGGACCCTGCAGCAACAAATCGTCTCCGGCTTCGTTCGCGAGAGCGATCGGCTCAGTGCGCGCCTGCGCCTGCAAGGCGGAATATTCTTAACCCATTATTCAAGTTTTGGATCGAGTCTCGATGGGCGCATCGGTGCCGCCTTCAATCTCGGCCCGCACGATGCCGTTCGCGCGGCGGTCGGGACGGGCTTCCGCGCTCCGCTGTTGATCGAACGTTATCTTTTCCCCGTCGCCGATCTCCCAATCGATTCTAATTGCGTCGCTACGGGCCAGGGAAACCCGTCGGAGCAACCAGAGCATGCAACCGAATACGAACTTGGTTATTCGCACGCAGGTGCGCCGGGGAACGACTACGATGTAGCGCTCTACCGCACGAATTTGCGCGACCCGATCGAAACCTATTATCCGCTCGGAGCGAGTTGCCCGGCGAGCGCAGTTCCGCTTACTTCCTATCCGATCAATGTCGGCAACGTCGTCTATCAAGGCGCAGAGATTCGGATGCATCGCCGTCTCGGGAATTTCGATCTCGTCGCGCGCTACGGGCTAAATATTGCCTACCCGGGGCCGCTTCCCGCTACGGTGAGCAATCCGACCTCCGGAGGCAGCTTGGTTGCAAACCAACAGTTCCTCAACATTCCCCAGCAGAGCGGCTCGCTCGGCATCGATTGGGCGCGCAACGGATGGCATGCGGTGATCGACGGGTACGCGCAAGGCAGTAACAACGCGTATAACCAGGGCCCGTTTGCGATGCTCGACGCGGCATTTGGGCGGACGATGCCCGACGGCGTCGATCTTACGCTTGCGGCGACGAATCTTACCGATGCCATTGCCGGGCGTTATAGCCTGATCGGCGCCGGCGTTCCGTACCGTGGCATCGTCGGTACGAGTGGCGGGAATCCGGTCTACGGCCCATTACCGACCAACCGCTATTTCGCCGATCCGTTCGGGTTACGGTTTATCGTGACGATTCGTCACTAACGCACGCGAAGCGGGGATATTGCGTTTCGAGCCAATCCATCGGGGACGAGCGTTCTTTGGTGCCGTTTTCAAGCACCTGCGCGCCGCCTGAGGAGGGAGCGCCGTGATTCCCGTCCATCTCAATGCCGTGGCAACGGCCGTACCTCCGTTTCTGTTCGAGCAACCCGATATCGAACGGCGCATGCGAGCGCAGTTCGGAGATTCGGCGATGGTTGCTCGTCTGCTGCCCATCTTCGCGAACACGGGTATCGAACGACGATACTCCTGCGTTCCCATCGAATGGTATTACGACGAACACCGTTGGGCCGACCGTAACGCGATCTACCGCGAAAATGCAGTCGCGCTGATCGAAGAGGCCACGATTCGTGCGCTCGAACGCGCTCGGATCGCTCCCGATCGAATCGACGCGATCGTCAGCGTCTCGACGACCGGTCTGGCAACGCCCTCGCTCGACGCCTTGTTGATGGAGCGATTACCGTTCGGGCGGCATACGACGCGACTGCCGATTGTCGGGCTCGGCTGCGTCGGCGGAGCGCTCGGCCTTGCCCGTGCCGCCGACCTCGTTCGCTCCGGCTCGTTCTCCAACGTTCTCTTCGTCGCGGTCGAGTGCTGTACGCTCTGGTTTCGCCGCAACGAGATGACGAAGAGCAATATCGTTGCAACGGCGCTCTTCGGTGACGGCGCGGCAGCGGCGGTGCTTTCGTCGACGGGAACGGGGCCGCGCCTTGTCGCGTCGGGGGAATATACGTTCGCTCGCAGTCTCGATATCATGGGTTGGGATGTCGCCGACGACGGCCTTCAAGCGATCTTCTCCCGCGATATTCCCGCGCTGATCGCGCGCGAACTGCGAGCGATCCTCGATGATTTTCTCGCGCGGAATCACCTGAGGCTCGAAGATTTCGATGCCTTCCTGAGCCACCCCGGCGGCACGAAGGTACTCGAAGCGCTCGAGGGGATCTTTGCCGTTGCCCCGGGCTCCCTTCGCGATTCGCGCGCGGTCTTGCGCGAGTACGGAAATATGTCCTCCGTGACGCTCCTTTTCGTCCTCGAACGCGCGTTGCGCGAAGGCGCACTCGCATCGCTCGACGCCCGACGAGCGCTCCTCACTGCGATGGGCCCCGGATTCACCGCCGCCTTTCTCACCCTGGAACGATGAACTGGCTCTACGGAACCTTGCTCTTCGTCGCCGCGCAGCGTTGCGCGGAGCTCCTCTATGCGCGAGCGAATACGCGCCGCGCACTCGCCGCGGGCGGTAAAGAGATCGCCGCGCGGCAATACCCCTGGATCGTCGCACTCCATGCCGCGTGGCTCGCAGCGATGTGGCTGTTCATCCCGCGGAGCGCCGAGCCTAACTTTTTGTTGCTCGGCATCTACCTGTTGCTCCAGCTCGCGCGGATCTGGAGCATCGCCTCGCTCGGACCTTATTGGACGACACGCATCATCACGTTCCCCGAGCGCCCCCTCATCGCGCGCGGTCCCTACCGCTATCTACGTCACCCCAATTACGCGATCGTTGCCTGCGAGATCGCCGTCGTGCCGCTCGTTTTCGGAGCTTGGCAGATCGCGGTGCTTTTTTCCGCGCTCGATGCGATTGCCCTGATCGCGCGGATCCGCGCGGAGAATCCGGCTCTCGACGCCCGTCCTCACCCCTAAGATCGCCCTGCGGAAGGTCGAGCCGGACGCGAGGCCCCGCCGATTATCGCCGCGATGCAAAAAAAAAGCGAGCGATGCCTTCACGGCACCGCTCGCAGGATTGAGGGCTCGCGCGGTTACGCGACTTCGAAGAGCCCGGCCGCCCCCATGCCGCCGCCGACGCACATCGTCACGACGACATACTTCGCACCGCGGCGCTTGCCTTCGATGAGGGCATGCATGGTCATCCGGGCACCGCTCATGCCGTATGGATGACCGATCGAGATCGCTCCGCCGCTGACGTTGAATCGCTCCTGCGGAATTCCCAACCGGTCGCGACAATAGACCGTTTGAACCGCAAAGGCTTCGTTGAGCTCCCAGAGCCCGATATCGTCGACGGTGAGTCCGTGCGCCTTGAGCAGTTTTGGCACCGCATAGACGGGGCCGATGCCCATCTCTCCCGGCTCGCAACCCGCTACTGCAAAACCGCGATAGAAACCCAATGGTGCGAGCCCGCGTTTGCTCGCAGTCTCTGCGTCCATCAACAGCAGCGCTGCCGCACCATCGGAGAGCTGCGACGAATTGCCGGCGGTGATCGAGGTTTCTTTTATACCCGGAACGGCGCCTTTTAGAGCAGAGAGCCCTTCGAGCGTCGTATCGGGGCGATTCCCCTCATCTCTTGCGAGTTTGATTTTCGTTTCCGTAACGGCGCCCGTCTCTTTGTCGACGACCGCCATCCACGTCTCCATCGCCACGATCTCGTCGTCGAACTTTCCCGCCGCCTGCGCCGCAGCCGTGCGTTGCTGACTAGAAAAAGCATACTCATCCTGCGCCTCGCGCGAAACTTTATACTTCTTCGCGACATTATCGGCCGTATAGAGCATCGGCATATAGATATCGGGAGTATGCCGGAGCAGCCACTCTTCGGTGTAGAACTTCATGTTGAGTTCGTTCTGCACCATCGATACCGATTCGACACCCGCCGCGAGCACGATCTCTTCGCCCTCGACGATGATGCGCCGCGCGCCGGAGACGACGGCGTCGAGCCCCGATGCACAGTAACGACTGACCGTCGATCCCGGTACGCTTACCGGGCAGCCGGCACGAAGCGCCGTCGTGCGGCCGATGTTATTCCCGGTCGCACCCTCCGGCATTCCCGCCCCGACGATGACCTCGCCGATCTCTGCGGGGTCGACCTTCGCACGTGCGATCGCTTCGCTCGCGACAAAACCGGCGAGCGACGCCCCCGGCGTCTGATTGAATGCGCCGCGAAACGCACGCCCGATCGGCGTCCGAGCGACGGAGACGATAGCCGCCTCACGCATGGATGAACTCTCCTTGCTTATAGCTTGCAAACGTGCCGTTCTTCTCGGCGAGGGCTTTTAAGAGCGGCGCCGGCGTCCAACCGAACGCAACGACGCGATCGTACACATGTTTGACACCGACCTCATCGGCGTACCACATCGGCCCGCCGTGGTGCGGCGGAAAACCGTAGCCGTAGACGTAGACGATATCGATGTCCCCTGGGCGGAGCGCGACGCCCTCTTCGAGGAGAAACGCGCCGCGATTGACGAGCGCAAACGTCAGGCGTTCGAGAATTTCGGCATCGTCGACGCTCCGCGCGGCAACGCCGGCCCTTTTTGCTTCTTCGGCAAAGAGCGCTTCAACCTCGGGGTCGGCTATCGGCTCGCGACCTTTTCCGACGCTCTTATCGTACTTGAAGTAACCGACCATCGTCTTTTGGCCGAGACGTTTCATTTCGACGAGTCGATCGATGACATTGGTCTTCCCCTTGGCAACGTCGGGGCGAGCCTTGGCGATATGCCAGGCCACGTCGATGCCGGAGAGATCGCCCATCGCAAACGGCCCCATCGGGAATCCGAATTTCTTCGCAACGCGGTCGATGCGCATCGGCGAGATGCCCCATTCCGCGAGTTCGCCTGCGGCTTTTGCATAATCGAAGACCATGCGATTGCCGATGAAGCCGAAGGAATTGGTCGCGAGCACCGCCGTCTTGCGCAGCGTTTTTCCGAGTTTGAACGCGGTTGCAAGGACCTGCGCGGAGGTTTCCTTGCCGCGCACGATTTCGAGCAACGGCATAATGTTCGCGGGAACGAAAAAGTGAAGTCCGAGGAACCGATCCGGGCGCTTCGTCACGGCCGCCATCTCGTCGATGTCGAGCGTTGAGGTATTCGAAGCAAGAATGCACGAAGGCTTCGCGATCGCGTCGACCTTTGCGAAAACTTCCTTCTTCACGTCCATGCTTTCGAAGACCGCTTCGACGACGACGTCGGCATCGGCAAGCTCGCTGTAATCTTCGGTGAATTGGATCGATTGCCCAAGCTTCCACGCTTCTTCCTGCGTCATGCGGCCCTTCTGAACCTGATACATGAACATGCCGAAGACGGTCTGCTTCGCTTTTTCGACGGCGGCATCGTTGGAATCGACGACGACGACCGGAACGCCGGCTTGCGCGAAGGTGATCGCTATCCCGGTGCCCATCGTCCCGGCACCGATAACCGCCGCTTTTGCAATCGGCAGCGGTTCGGCCGCCGGAAGGCCGGGGATTTTATTGAGTTCGCGCTCGGCAAAAAAGACGTGCCGCAACGCAAATGACGGCGCCGAGCGCGCGAGTTCTTCGAAGAGACGCGCTTCGCGCGCGAGCCCATTGGCGAACGGTAATTCGACTGCGGCTTCGACCGCATCGATAAGCTTGTGCGCCGCGAACCCGCCCGCGTCTTCGGCGGGGACCATTTTGTGCGCCTGCGAGACGACGAACGCCGCAGCTTGCGCGCTGATACCCTTCCCAAGTTCGACCCGACGTTGCGAGATACGCCGCTTCCCTAATGGAGCTGCCGACGCGATTTTCAGCGCCGCATCGAGGAGGTTCTCGGGCGAATCGACGACTTCGTCGAGCAGCCCCTTCGAAGTCGCCTCATCGGTCTTGACGTTGCGACCTTTGAGCATCATATCGAGTGCGTCTTGCGCGCCGATGGCCCGCGGAAGCCGCTGCGTGCCGCCCGCACCGGGAAGCAAGCCCAATTTGATCTCGGGTAAGCCGAGTTTCGTATCGGCGGTTGCGACGCGATAATCGCAGGCGAGCGCGAGTTCGAGCCCGCCGCCGAGCGCGTTCTTTTCAATCGCGGCCACGAAAATTTTATCGCTGCGTTCGATCGCCGCGATAACGTCGCGAACGGTCTTCGTCTCCGGGGTCGGTGCGGTCGCGAAATCGTTGATATCGGCACCCGCCGAAAATTGTCGGTTCGCTCCTCGCACGATGACGGCGCGAACGCTTTCGTCGGCGCTCGCCGCTTCGACGATCCGATAGAACTCGCCCGATAGGGCGAAGGAGAGCGAGTTGACGGGCGGATTATCGAGAGTGATAATCCGCACGCCGTTGCGATCTTCGGTGTGAACCAGTGCCATGACTACGCCGTCACCGCCATTTTGCGGTCGAGTTCGAAGCCGTCCTCCGGCAACGTCATCACGTCGCCCGCGCCGTCGATAATCTGCCGTTTGTACCACGCGCCCTGCGAAAGAACGTGGCTGGCGTAGAACTTTGCGGTCGCAAGTTTCGCCGAGTAGAACGGATCCTTATCGCCCGCGGCGATCTTCTCGGCGGCAACTTTTGCCGCTCGCCCCATCTGCCAGCCGCCGGCGACAACGCCCCAAAGCTTGAGGTATGGAACCGAACAAGCAAAGGCTTTCTTGAGATCGCCCATGGCGTTCATGCCGATCCACTGCGAAACTTCTGCGAGCGATGCGATGCTCTTGAGCAACGCCTCTCCGATCGCTTTTACATCGGCATTCGGGTGTGCGGCGGCCTCTTTCGCGAATTTCTCCATCGTTTTAATGACGGTGGTCGCGGTTGCGCCCATATCGCGAATCAACTTACGGCCGACGAGATCGAGGGCCTGAATGCCGGTCGTCCCTTCGTAAATCGTGGTGATGCGCACGTCGCGGTACTGTTGGGCGATCCCGGTCTCCTCGACGTATCCCATGCCGCCGAAGATCTGCAGTGCGTTCGAGCAGAGCTCCACGGCGTTCTCCGTACACCAGCCCTTCACGATCGGAATCATCAACTCGATGAAGGCTTTATGCTCTTTGCGAGTTTTTTCATCGGGGCTCTTCTGCGCGAAGTCCAGCGAGGCCGCCGTGACGTAGGCGAGCGCGCGCATCGCCTCGATGTTCGCCTTTTGCCACATTAACATGCGGCGCACGTCGGGGTGTTCGATAATGCGGACCGGCGCTTTATTGCGCGTCGTCGCATCGGACATTTGCACTCGCTCTTTTGCATACGCAAGCGAGCTTTGATAGGCGCGGTCGGCGACGGCATAGCCTTGCACGCCGACGGAGAATCGGGCGGCGTTCATCATAATGAACATATATTCCAGGCCGCGATTCGCTTCGCCGACGAGGAAGCCGATTGCGCCCTTCCCCTTCTCGCCGAACTTCATCGTGCAGGTCGGGTTCCCGTTAATGCCGAGTTTGTGTTCGATACCGGCACAGATTACGTCGTTCTTCTCGCCGAGCGAACCGTCGGGTTTGACGAGGAACTTCGGAACGATGAACAGCGAGATGCCCTTGGTTCCTTCGGGCGCGTCGGGGAGACGCGCGAGGACGAGATGGATGATATTTTCAGCCATATCGTGCTCGCCGAAGGTGATGAAAATTTTCTCACCGGTGATGAGATAGCGATCGCCTTCGGGAACCGCCTTTGCACGCACCTGCGCGAGGTCGGATCCGGCTTGGGGTTCGGTGAGATTCATCGTTCCGGTCCATTTACCGGAGACGAGATTGGGGATGTAGGTTTTCTTCTGATCGTGCGAACCGCACAGTTCGATCGCTTCGATCGCACCTTGGTTGAGCAACGGGCCGTTGGCGAAACCGATATTCGATCCGTTCCACATCTCCAAGGTCGGGCCGAGCAAGAGCTGCGGCAGGCCCTGGCCGCCGTATTCCGCCGGAACGGGAAGCCCGATCCAACCGGCATCGGCAAATTTTTTGTAGGCTTCTTTGAAACCCTTGGGAGTGGTGACGTTGCCGTTCGCATCGATCGAACAGCCTTCCTTATCCGCGATGTGATTGAGCGGATCGAGCACGCCGGTCGCGAACGCACCGGCCTCTTCGAGAATCGAATCGAGAACGTCGAGCGTATCTTCATTCCCGGGAAGCTTTGCGACCTCGTCGATACCGGCGAGTTCGCGGAGGACGAACTGCATGTCGCGCAGTGGGGCTCGGTAGGTGCTCATGCTGATGTTTTCCTTACGGGCGTCAGAGTGGATTCGGTCGTGTAGAGTTCGCTGCGGAGCCGTCCGATCGAGGTCGCAAGCGAATCGAGGTAGGGGAGCATGCCGGTTTTTATACGGGCGAGGCGCTCGCGCCCGGCAGAGGTGATACGATAGAACCTTCGCGAGCGCTTACTGGGATGCTCCCACTGGCCCACGACAAAGCCGCGCTCTTCTAAACGGCGCAGCAGCGGGTAGATCGTATTGGTATTCACGGCGAGTAACCCGGAGCAGAGGAGTTCGATGCGGGCCATGAGGCCCGAACCGTGATCTTCGCGCTCCTCGAGCAAATGGAGAATCAGCACGGGGAAGAGCGTTTTGCTCTTGATCGGCCCGCGGATGACCTCTTCTGCGGTTCGCTTGGCGAGGGTTGCCATGGTAAATCCTCCTATTATTACTTTTAATAAGAGTTCCTTCCGACGCTGCGGGTTTACGTGAATTTTGCTAGACTGGAGGGTGCCATGAACCTCTCCTCCCTCCCGTCGCTCTTCGCCGGCGGCGACTTCGGGAATCCGAGCCTCGCACAGGGCGCGCTACCGCTCCACCCCGTCACCACGACCGACGGCGCACCGGTCGCCTTCGCGCTCTCCGCGATCGTCCCGCCGGCGAACCTTTCGCTCGCACTCGTTTCGGCATCGGCGCTCAAGGTCGCCGCAATTCTCGCGCGCGCCTCCGGCGTCAGAAAACAAGCAAGCGCTCCGGGGATCCTGCCGACCGGAAATATCCACGATCATGCAACGCACCGCTCGACCGTCGCGCAACTGGCGATCGCTGCACTATATCCTCACGAGTTCTTCTCAGCTTACGCATGACCGTTCAGACTTTTCTCAGATTCTTCACGCGGTTTCGGTAGGATCTGCGCAATGAGTGCTCTGCACCAACAACGGTCGCTTCGGATACCTTATCGTGCAGCGCGCGAGGCGCTTCATGCCAAACTCGCCCCACTTGCGGCGAGCGCTCGGAGCGCTCGCATCGAGTTGCGCGCTCCGTTGGTGGCGATGAAGGCGACCCATGATGTCGAGGCGCTTTTCGAACTCGCCGAAGATCCATTACGCTTCGACGAAGTGTGGCGGGTCCTCTGGCACCCCTACGGCGGCGGCCCCTATCCTGATTTCGAAGGCGTACTCGCGGTTCGCTCGTGCGACGGCGGCGGCTGTACGTTGGAGCTCGATGGCCAATACGAGCCTCCGCTCGGCCAATTCGGGCGCGTCTTCGACGCCGTGCTCGGCGCTCGCATCGCATCGGCGACCGCGCGCGAACTTCTCGCCGATCTCGCCGAGGAGATCGAGGAGCGAACGGCAACACCACAGGCATCATGAAAGCCATCGAGATGCACGTCGATTTGCCGCTTCCGGCATCGGCTGCTCGCGATGAAGCGATGGAACTCTTCGCCGCGCTCGGCCGCCGCGAAGCACCCTTCGACGAGCTTGCACTCGCCGTTGGGCTCCGATCGCTTCACCTGCCGGTTCAGGGCGAACTCCGCATCCCCGTGACAACGCATGTCGAACTCGCACCGGTGCGTTGGGAGGCGAGCATCGAGATGGAAGCCGCCGACCATCCGGGGCTCTTCCCGCGCTTTCATGGAACGATGACGCTTAACCCGGTCGGAGGCACGAACTCCGAACTCTGGCTCCAAGGAGAATATAACGCGCCGTTCGGCGCGCTCGGCGAACGCTTCGATGCGACGGTGCTCCATGGGGCGGCCGAAAAGAGCTTACGCGATCTGCTCGAACGCATCGCGACGCGTCTCGTCGCGACGATTCGCGAACGCGAGGAGAGCGCCGCGCGCCGTGCTCGAGGGCTGGCTTAGTCCGCCTTCTTCGCCAGCGATACCATCGGTAAATCGATCCAAAAGGTCGCCCCGCTCCCCGGCCGCGAGCGAACGTCGACGTGCCCGCCGAGCTCTTCGGTCAACTGGCGGACGACCGCTAAGCCAAGGCCGCTTCCCGCCGCACTGACGTTAGCGCCGCGATAGCCCGGCTCGAAGACGCGCTCCCGATCCTCCGGTGCGATCCCGGGCCCGCTGTCGTTGATGCGGACGTGCAGTCGTCCCCCTTCTTGATTGCACTGCAGTTCGATCGTTCCACCCGGAGGCGTGTAGCGCACTGCGTTTATAAGCACGTTGCGAAGAATTTGGCCGACGCGCATCGCGTCGCCATAATAGTTTTCGCAGGAGATCTTGCGTTCGCCGCAGGTCTCGTAGACGATCCGAATCCCCTTCGCCTCCGCCATTCCCGCCGTCGCGGCGGCGTGCGCGCCGATGAGCGCGCAGATGTTCAGTGGAGCGAGCGCGATCGTTACCGAGGGCGATTCCGCTATCTCGGACTTCGGAGGTTCGGCGAGGAGGCGGCCGGCACCGACGATCGCATCGCGGATTCCCTCGAGTCGAGCGGGTTCGAGATCGAGAACGCCGTCGACGATTCCCTCGATATTCGACTGCGCTATGGAGAGCGCGTTGCCGACTTCGTGGCGCAACATCGAACGCGCGCGACGATCTCGGAGATCGCGTTCTTCTAAACCCTGAATGAATAACAATAGGCGCCCGGAGATTGGATCTTCAAGGGGTTCGAGTTCGGCCTTCGCTGCGTCGTAATCGCCGAGCGTCGCGAGGTCGAGGGCATGAACCAGACGCTGACTCACCGTATCGCTCACTCGTGAGCGGCCTTATATCCCACTCCGAAGACGGTCAGCACGTATCGCGGGTGGAGCGGATCGATCTCGATCTTTCGGCGAAGATTGTTGATATGCCGGTCGAGCGTTCGCTCGTAGATCGATCCATCGTCGCCGATGGCATCGAGAAGTTGCACGCGCGAAAAGACCTGCCCGGGATGACGTGCCAACGCGCTGAGAATACGGAATTCCGAGGGGGTCAGATCGATTTTCTCACCGTTGCGCCGAACTTCGTGCGCGTCACCGTCGATCGCGAGATCGAGCACGTGCAGGCGGTGGCGCCCGCCCGGCCGGTCGCGTTCTTCACTGCGTCGTAGAACCGCCCGAACCCGCGCGATGACTTCACGCGGAGAGAACGGCTTGGTGATGTAATCGTCGGCGCCCATCTCGAGGCCGACGACGCGATCGACTTCGTCGCCGCGAGCGGTCAGCATGATCGTCGGAATCGATTGTTCGTTGAGCGATCGGAGCAGGTCGAGCCCGCTGCCGTCGGGGAGGGTGACATCGAGGAGCAGCAGATCGGGGAGCTGCCGCTCTATCTCACTCAGCGCCCCTGCCAGCGTCTCGGCCACGACCGGAATGTAACCCTCCCGCTGTAAGTAGGCGGATAGTACATCCCCGATCTGGCGTTCATCGTCAACGACGAGCACCCGTTTGCTCACCGTGGGTGCTTCGTTCACCAGGTCCTCATTCCCGGCACGAGGTAGACATGTTCGCTGAAGTGCTGGTAAAACGGCCCTGCATAGGCCACGATTACCAAAGCGACCGCAACGAGCGCCCAGAGCCCCAAGCGATCGAAGACCGAGGGGGCATTGTCGCCGGGACGCGCCAATGCAAACGTAAAGGCGCGGGCGCTCTCGACTTCGGTAATCTCGGGCTTGGAGAAGATCGTTCCGAAGAGCACGATGGCGAACGCAATCACGCTGAGGAAGATCACCACCCCGCCGCCGGCTGCGAGCAGCGAATAGGGTTGCCAGGCCGCGGCGATCGCCGAGCCGCCATAGGTATAATGCTCGACGCGCCGCGGCGCGCCCATCAGCCCCTCGGTGTGCATCGCAAACGACATCACCGCCATCCCGACGAACCAGAGCCAGACCTGCGCCCGCGCGAGCCCAACGCTAAACAAGCGTTTCCCGGTGAGCGCCGGGAGCAGCCGCCACGTCGCCGCTAAGAGCGTCAGGGCAACCGGCCCACCGACGGTAATGTGAAAATGGCCGACGACCCACATGGTGTTGTGAATCGTACTATCGAGGGTGTACGAGGCGTTGAGGATGCCGCCGATTCCTCCGAAGATAAAGAGCAGCATCGCAAGCGCGATCCCTGCAAACGCAGGGTCGCCCCACGGGAGCGATCCGACGATACCGAAGAATCCGGTCTTGCCGAGTTTCGCCGCATACTCTTCAAAGGTTGCGAAGAGCGCAAAGGCCGTCATCAGCGATGGAACGACGACCATCAACGTCAGGCCGGTCTGCAATAATTTCCAGCGGTCGGCGATTCCGGGGTCGGAGAACTCGTGATGGATCCCGACCGGAAGCGAGAGAATAATAAAGAGAATGAACGCCAGGCGCGTCAGCGAGTCGGAGAAAATCGGCACCTTGAGAATAGCCGGAACGACGCCGTACCAAACGAGGTAGGCACCGAGTAACCAGAAATAGACGAGCGGGTGCCCGAAGTACCAGAACAGCATGCGCGTTAAGAGCACGTCGACGCCGGGAACCCATCCGAACGCCCACGGAATCAGCATGAAGATCACTTCGATCGCCACGCCGATCGTCGCCAAAAACCACATGATGTAATTTGCCAGCACCATGAAGGCCGGAAGCGGCGTGCGTTCGCCGGGATGCTCGCGTCGCCACAGGGCGGTTACCAAGAGCCATTCCAGCAAAGCGACCCACGTTCCGACGATGAGCAGCGCGGCACCGACGTAGAACCACGGGCTCGCCTTCAACGGCGCGTAGAAGGTGTAGAGCACCGAGGCGTTCCCAGCGAGAATTTCGTAAGCCGCCATCACCGTGCCCACCGTCATCAGCCAAAATGCAACCCAGCCGAGCGCGATGCTGCGATGGGGATAATTCTCGGTCTGATAGACGGCGAGGTGCGAGAGCCCGGTAATAAAAAATGTCGTAAAGACCAGCGCCAGCAACACACCGTGCGCCGTCAACATGCGATAGTAATCGAACCACGGGGGCATCTGTATCGCATTGGCATGCGAGAGCGTCTGGAGAACGCCGAAAAACGTGCCGATAAAGAGCGCCGCGAAGGCGACGGTAAGATGCGCGAAAATCAACCGCCGTTGCGCCGAAGTCGTGGCGGTATTCATCCGGTCGAGAACCATCATGCGTCTTGACTCCTCACTTCACCACGATGTGCGCGAACATATCGGCATGCCCGGCGCCGCAATATTGATCGCAAACGATTAAATGATCGCCTGGATGGCGGAAAACATGCGTCGCGGAGCTCACCCAACCCGGCATAACTTCGAGATTCACATCGGTATGCTCGATGAGGAAGCCGTGCACGACGTCGGTCGAGGTCACGTAGAAATGAACCTTCGCTCCAAGCGGTACCGAAAGGGTCGACGGCTGCCAAAAGAAGACCTGGCCGACGTAATAGGCCTCGTAGGAACCGTCGGGAAGCCGTCGGAGCCCCGGGTGATCGAAGGGCGGTGTCGAGGCGACCTTCGTGGGATCGATCGTCACGCTGCTCGCCGGAGGCTTGAAGCTCTCGCCGACCTGCAGAGCGATGAGGATGAGAAAGAATGCGGCGAGCGTGATAACGCCCAAACCGAGGAAGACTCTCTCGAGCCGATGGACGTGCATCGCCTACCACCTCGCTTGGGATAGCGCGAGCAGCGCCACCCACGAAATAACGATCAGACCGAGGATGACGAGCACGAACCCAAAAGTCGTTCGGTAGGTTGGTTCGTTCATGCTCCTTAGTTTAGCCTCGAACTGGGCGCCTTCTAGGAAGAAAGACTCAGCGCGTCTTCTCGATTTCTTCTCGAATCTGAGGAGGCGCGATCGTTTCTAACCGCCGGCAACCCACCGCGCGAAGAGAAAAGCGACGCCCGACGCGACGCCGCCGATTGCGAGCGTCTGGAGTGCTGCGAGCCAGGGCGCGATACCCGTCAAGCGCCCTTTCACCGCACCGAAAATCGCGAGCGCGATCCCGGTAAAGAGCGCCGACACAAGGAACGCTTCGTTCGAGACTGCGATCAACGCATAGGGCGCCAGCGGAATCACTCCCCCGACGACGTACGAAACACCGATCGTGATGCCGGAGAGAATGGCACGATGCTTCTCCGGACGTTCGAGCCCAAGTTCGAAGCGCATCATGAACTCAACCCAACGCTCGCGATCCGAACAGATCGTATCGACGGTCTGTTTGAGGAGGTCCTCACTTAAGCCGTAATGCGAGAGGACCTCGGCGACTTCGGCACGTTCGGTCTCCGGAAGATGCTCGGCTTCGTAATGCTCGCGCGCAAGTTCGTTCTCGTAATGATCGCGATCGGTACGCGTTGCGAGATAGCCGCCGAGCCCCATCGAGATCCCACCCGCCGCCAGTTCGGCGACACCGGCGGTGACGACGATATGCGATGCTGCGAGGGCTCCGGCGATGCCGGCTGCGAGCGCAAACGGCACGGTGAGGCCGTCGGACATGCCGATAACGACGTCGCGCAAGGTTGCCGTCGATGAGAGGTGCCGCTCGGGGTGTTCGGGCTTGGAGAGCATGTGCGCCCGCTTAGCTTCGAGATTCGCGGTGGCCTGCCCACCATCTCGACGAATTTTATCGATGCAGCTCGTCGTCGAAGCGCCGTACAGAAAACGCAACTCGGCACGCTGCCGAAGAAGGCCCCAACGCTCCCCATTCCTTCATCCGGTCGCCCACGGGCCGATACCCGGCGATGTTTTTCCTATCGAATGCGCCGCACCGCACTCCCTTTACGACAATCGCCGGTTGTACTTTGCAGTTCCCTATCGCATCGGACGACAATGTATTTTCGGTTTCTTGCGCCGCTCGCGATTCTCCGGAAAGCATCCTGCGAGCGCCCGGCGAAAGCGGAGAGTTCCTGAGGAAAGAGAGGCGCGCGCGTGGGCTTTCCCTACTTCGAGCAGATCGCCGGAGCGTTAGCGACCGAGTCGCCGCTTCCCATGGTCGTCGCCGATGCAGCGGAACGACACGTTCTTGAAGGCGCTCTCGCCGCGGCGAGCGCCGGCTTCATCGAGCCGATCTTGGTCGGCGAGCCGCGCGAGTTGCAGAGCCTTTTGACGAAATTAGGGGCCGATCGGTCGTTCACGATCCTCCCGGCCGCGAACGACGAAGAGGCCGCCGCGCTCGCCGTCGAGCAAATCGTCAACGGCAAAGCCCGAGCCCTGATAAAGGGCCATCTTCACACCGACACATTTCTGCACCCGATTCTCGCACGGCTGCGTACGACGAAGCGCCTCTCGCACGTTTTCGTCATCGAAATGGAGCGCTACGAAAAGCCGCTGCTTCTTACCGACGGCGCGATTAATGTCGCGCCGGATATCAACACGAAAGCCGCGATATTAAAGAACGTTATTGAATTTGCAGTAGCGATGGGGCTCGCCGTACCGAAAGTCGCGCTCCTTTCGGCGGTCGAAACGGTGAAATCGACGATCCCGTCAACGCTCGACGCCGCAGGGCTCGTGGCGATCTCGGCGGGTGGAGCGTTCTCGCCTGCCGTCGTCGCCGGACCGCTCGCATTCGACTGCGTCGTTTCGCGTGAGGCGAGTGCAATTAAAGGTCTAAGCGGGCCGGTTCCCGGGGATGCCGATATCGTTCTCGTCCCGGAGATCGTCTCGGGAAACGCGGTTGCCAAAGCATTGGAGTTTGGCGCGGGCGCAACCCTCGCCGGAATCGTCCTCGGCGCTCGGGTGCCCATCGTGCTCACTTCGCGCGCCGACTCCGTAAAGACGCGCCTACACTCCGCCGCCCTGGCGGCCTATCTTTCCATTCACGAGGTCGGAACGGCGGTTCCCGTGCGATGAAGCAATGGAGCGGCGGCCTTTCATCGATAGAAGCACAGGCGCGCCTCGCGCGTGACGGTCCGAACGAGATCGCACCGATTCGCCCGCGCCCGCTGCTCGATCTCCTACGAAAATTCTGGGAACCGATTCCGTGGCTGCTTGAGGGCACCATTCTCCTCGCGTTGCTCACCCATCGCTCGAAGGACGCCGTTGCGGTTGCATTTCTCCTACTTTTTAACGTTCTGCTGGCATTCGTTCAAGAGCGTCGCGCGCAGCGCGCCCTCGATCTTTTACGCGCGCGCATCGTCGTGCACGCCAAGGTGCTCCGCGATGGGCTCTGGGGGAAACTTGCATCGCGCGAACTCGTCGCAGACGATCTCGTTCGCCTCGTCGTCGGCGATGTCGTTCCCGCCGATATTTCTATCGATGACGGAGATCTACAAATCGATCGCTCGGCGCTAACCGGCGAATCGATCCCCGAAGAAGTCGCCGCCGGTCAGTGCGTCTATGCCGGCTCGACGGTAACGCGCGGCGATGCAACCGGTCATGTCATCGCGACGGCGGAGCGCACGAAATTCGGGAAAACCGCCGGACTAATGCGCGATATTCACACGATGGGAAGCGTCCAACGGCTGGTGTTGGGCATCGTCCGGTCTTTGGCCATTGCCGGTGCGCTCATCGTTCTCGGAGTCTCCGCTTTTGCGTTTTCACAGCATGTAGCGCGATCGGAGATTGTCGTTTTCGCACTCGTGGTACTCCTTGCGGCGATTCCGGTCGCTCTACCGGCGGCATTTACGCTGGCGACTGCATTGGGGGCGCTCGAGCTTTCGCGTAGCGGGGTTCTCGTTACCCACCTCACGGCGATGGAAGACGCCGCCTCGATGGATGTGCTCTGCTCCGATAAAACCGGAACGCTCACGCAGAACGCGATCCGCGTCGATCGAACGACGCCCTACGCTCCCTACTCGGAGGCCGAGCTTTTGCGATTTGCGAGCGCAACCTGCGACGTAGCAGGGCAGGACCCAATCGACATAGCCATACTCGCAGCCGCGCCCTCGACGCTCGCCGACGCTCTGCACGTCGAGCGTTTGATTCCCTTCGATCCGCGAACGAAAAGCGCGCAAGCATTCGTACGATTTGCCGATGGGTCGCGGGCGATACTCGCAAAGGGAGCCCCAAGCAGTCTCGGTATCGCCTTCCCGTCGGTTGAAGCCCTGGCAGCGAACGGTGACCGTGCGATCGGCGTGACGATCGCACGCAACGCCCTCACGGTTGCCGTCGGCGCGATCGGCCTCGCCGACCCACCGCGCCCCGATGCAGCCGAACTCGTCGCCGCCATCGCCCGACGCGGCGTCGAGGTACGCATGATTACCGGCGATGCTCCCGAGACCGCGCTCCATGTGGCAGCGGAGATCGGAATACCCTCGCTCTCCGTCGATGCATCGGTCTTCCCCGATCAAAAACTGCAAATCGTTCAGCGCGAGCAGGCAAAGGGACGGATCGTCGGGATGACCGGCGACGGCATCAACGACGCGCCGTCGTTACGCGCGGCAAATGTCGGCATTGCAGTTTCCAACGCCACCGATGTCGCCAAGGCCGCCGCGAGCATCATCCTCACCCGCCCGGGGCTCGACGGGGTCCTCGCCGCCATCGATACCAGTCGTCGCATATATCAGCGAATGCTCACGTACGTCGTAGCGAAAATCGTCAAATATTTCGAAATCGTCTTTGTGAGCAGCGTCGGTTTTTTCGCCCTTCGCCACTTCGTCCTTTCGCCGACGTTGATGGTGGCGCTCCTGATTCTCAACGACTTCGCAACCCTCTCCATCGCGACGGATCGCGTCGCCCCATCGCGGGGTTTCGACGCATGGCACGTCGGCCGTCTCGTCGCTGCAGCGGCTGCTCTTGCCATTTTCACCGCCTCGTCGATCGTTGCATTCATTCTTTATCAAAGCCGCCATGCATCGCTCGACCTCGCTCAAACTCGCGGTCTTACCTTCTTTGCGATGGTGGGAGTCGGACAGATCGCCTTGCTTGCCTTGCGCGAGCGCGAAGCAATTTTTCACGAACCTCCATCGCGATTCTTATTAGGGGCGGTTGGCTTTGCAATTTTTGCAGCGGCTGCGATGGCGCTCTTTGGAGTGCTGATGCCTCCCTTGCCCCCCATTGTGGTAGGAGAGAGCATCCTGTTCGTTCTTTTCGTCGGCATCGTATTGCTGGCTATCAAACTCCCAATCTATAGCGCCTTCGGTATCGGGCGCGAACGCAAAGCACCCCCGTCACCATAAGAAAGAACACGATCGTGGCGAAGAACTTCCTCGACGACACTGTGACTTCTGAAGAAATCGCCGCCATCGACGCCTATTGGCGCGCGGCGAATTACCTCAGCATCGGTCAAATCTATCTTCTCGACAATCCGCTCTTACGCGAACCGCCGCGCATCGAACATATTAAAAAACGTTTGCTCGGACACTGGGGGACGTCGCCCGGGCTCAATTTTATTTACGCCCACATGAACCGCCTTATCCGCCGGCGCGATCTCGACGCAATTTTTATCGCCGGCCCCGGGCACGGCGGTCCGGCGGTCGTGGCAAACGCCTATCTCGAAGGAAGCTATACCGAGCGATATCCGAAGATTACCCGCGATGAGGCGGGCCTGCGCGAGTTATTCCGTCAGTTTTCATTTCCCGGCGGAATACCTAGCCACGCATCGCCCGACGCTCCCGGCTCGATCCACGAAGGTGGCGAGCTCGGCTATAGCCTGTTACACGCATTCGGAGCGGCATTCGATAATCCGGAGCTCTTCGTGTGCTGCGTAATCGGCGACGGCGAGGCCGAAACCGGAGCGCTCGCAACGAGTTGGCACGGCAATAAATTTCTTCACCCGGTTCGCGATAGAGCGGTCCTCCCGATCCTTCACCTCAACGGATATAAACTCTCCGGCCCGACGGTGCTCGCTCGCATTCCCGAAGAAGAGTTGCGCTCGCTTTTGCGGGGCTACGGATACGAGCCGATCTTTGTCACCGGGGAGGATCCGCCGGTCGTGCATCGACTTTTTGCCGCTGCAATCGACCGTGCGTACCTCCGCGTTCGCGAAATTCAAGATGACGCTCGCAGCAACGGCTTCAAAGAACGTGCGCCCTGGCCCGCAATCGTTCTACGGACGCCCAAGGGTTGGACGGGGCCGAACATCGTCGACGGCTTGCAGGTAGAAGGGACGCAGCGCGCCCACCAAATCCCCATCGGCGATTTCGAAAAACATCCCGAGCATCTCGCGCAATTCGAGGCGTGGATGCGTTCCTATCGCCCTGAGGATCTCTTCGACTATTCGGGCGCGCTCCGCCCCGAGATCGCGGAATCGGCGCCGAAAGGCACGCGCCGAATGAGCGCCAACCCGCAAGCGAACGGCGGCGAATTGCTCCGCCCGCTTCTTCTGCCGAATTTTCGCACCTATGCGCTTCCCGTACGCTCGCCGGGGAGCGAGCTCGGGGAGGCGACGCGAACGCTGGGCGCATTCGTTCGCGACGTACTCCGTGAAAATCCCAACTCCATGCGCTTATTCGCCCCGGATGAGAGCGCGTCGAACCGCCTCGAAGCCGTTTTCGAAATCACCGATCGCTGCTCGACGGCTCGCCGCCTTCCCGGCGACGACCACGTCTCTCCCGAGGGCCGCGTCATGGAGATCCTCAGCGAACATGCATGCCAAGGCTGGCTCGAAGGCTATCTATTGACCGGACGGCACGGACTTTTTACGACCTACGAAGCCTTCGTGCACGTCATCGATTCGATGTTTAACCAGCACGCAAAATGGCTCGAGGCCTGCAAAGCGATTCCCTGGCGTCGCCCGATCGCATCGCTAAATTATTTAATTACGTCACACGTTTGGCGACAGGATCACAATGGTTTTACGCACCAAGATCCCGGCTTTCTCGACATCGTCCTGAACAAATCCGGCACCGTTACGCGCGTCTATCTGCCGCCGGATGCCAATACGCTTCTGTCAACGATGGACCACGCGCTGCGCAGCACGAACTACATCAACGTCATCGTCGCCGGGAAACAACCCGAACCGCAGTGGCTCGACATCGAAGCAGCCGTCGTACACTGCTCGGAGGGCCTGGGAATTTGGGAATGGGCGAGCAATGACGGCGGAGTCGAACCGGACATCGTCATGGCGTGCGCGGGCGACGTTCCGACACTCGAGACGCTCGCCGCCGTCGATTTTCTCCGCAGCCACGTTCCCGATATGCGCATTCGCGTCGTCAACGTCGTCGATCTCATGAGGCTGGAAGCGCATGAGAAACACCCGCACGGACTTACCGACGGGCAGTTCGACGCACTCTTTACCACCGACAAACCGGTCATTTTTGCCTTCCACGGCTATCCGGGATCGATCCATCGCCTCACCTACCGACGAACCAATCACCGCAACTTCCACGTCCACGGCTACCAAGAACGCGGCACGACCACCACCCCCTTCGATATGACCGTTCTCAACGAGCTCGACCGCTTCCATCTTGCCGACGACGCGATCGCTCGCGTCGCGAGGTTACGAGAGCGGACGGCACACGTGCAACAACTCCTCAAGGATAAGCTGGTAACGCACCGTCGATACATTATCGAGCACGGCGAAGATCTACCGGAGATTCGTAATTGGCATTGGCGGCAAGGAACGAACTCTTGAACGTTCTCACTTTTAATGCCGGTTCTTCTTCGCTGAAATACGGCGTCTACGCCGTCGATTCCGAGCGGGTGCGGCCGATTTTCTCGCGCGCGCAATCGATGGAACCGACCGCAGCGGGCGCGAGCGTGGCTACCGATGCGGCGCTCGCAAGCCTTCTACCGACAAAACTTTCCTTTGAGGCTATCGGCCACCGAATGGTCTTCGGCGGCCCCCAGGATGCGCCGACGCTCGCCTCGCCGGCGCTCTTCAAACGACTCGAACGCTACGAACGGCTCGATCCCCTTCACGCGCCCGCTTCCCTCGCCGCGCTGCGCGCGACGCACGAGCGCTTCGCACATCTTCCGAACGTCCTTTGTTTCGACACGGCATTTTTTCACGATCTTCCCGAAAGCGCGCGCATTCTTCCAATCGAAAATAACGAGCCGAACTTCTTGCGTCGGTATGGTTTTCACGGACTCTCCTACGAATACGTGCGCGCCGCATTGGGCGATAGCCTCGGCAGCCGCGCGATTCTTGCCCATCTCGGCAGCGGAGCGAGCATGGCGGCTTTACGCAACGGAATGCCGGTGGAGAGTACGATGGGCTTTAGCCCGCTCGGCGGCCTTATAATGGCGACGCGCCCGGGAGATATCGACCCCGGCGCGCTACTCTATCTGCTCGAAGAGCGGGGGCAGAGCGCGGCCGAGCTGCGCCGACTTCTCGAAGAGCGCAGCGGAATACGCGCGCTCTCCGGTGGCGAACGCGACCTTCGCCGCCTTCTCGAACGAAGCGACGATCCGCGCGCCGCATTTGCAATCGAGGCGTTCTGTCTCTCGGTTATCAAGGCCGCCGGTGCGCTCGCGGCGCTGCTCGGCGGGCTCGATACCTTTGTCTTTACCGGTGGCGTCGGCGAACATCTCGCACCGATCCGCTCCACGATCGCTCGCGGGCTCGCGCATCTCGGAGTGCGGCTCGACAGCGAAGCCAACGTACGTCATGCAGCGATCGTTTCACCGGCTTCGTCGCCGGTTACGGTTCGCGTCGTCGCTACCGACGAGAACGCGACAATCGCCCGCGCCGCCTCGTCGTTCGTCCGCGCTTTTGCAGAAAGGTCCCTATGAATATCGACAGCATCAAAATCACGCCGGGCGCCTCGGTTGACTTGGCTCGCTACGACCCCGCGAGTCGCTGCGACCTTGGCTCGAAAGAAGATTCGGAGCGAATGCTGCAAGAAGATATCGGCGAGCTTGCCGCGCTTCAAGATATTTTCGCCGCGCGCAAAGAGCGAGCGCTCTTGATCGTCCTTCAAGGAATGGATGCCGCAGGCAAGGACGGCATCATCAAACACGTTATGTCCGGTATCAATCCGCAGGGCGTCGACGTTCACGGTTTCCGAAAGCCCTCGGCGGAGGAACTCGGACACGATTTTCTCTGGCGCGAAAGTAACGTATTGCCGCAAGTTGGGCGGATCGGCATCTTCAATCGTTCGTATTACGAAGAGGTGTTAGTCGTTCGCGTTAACCGCGAAGCCCGCGCGGCCGAAAATCCGCAAGAAGCGATCGAAACGTGGCGCGAGCGATATGAAGATATCAATGCCTTCGAGCGGCACCTCGTTCGTTGCGGCACGATCGTTCTGAAATTTTTTCTCCATCTCTCCAAAGAGGAGCAGCGGCGGCGGCTCCTGTCGCGCCTCGACGACGCAGGCAAGCTGTGGAAATTCTCCGACGCGGATCTCGAAGGGCACCTGCACTGGAATGCCTACCAACGCGCGTACGCCGAGATGCTCGCCGGCACCAGCACCACCTGGGCGCCTTGGCACATTCTTCCCGCCGACCGAAAATGGGTTGCGCGAGCGATGGCGGCGAAAACCATTCTCTCGCAGCTTCGTCATCTACCCGCTCGTTATCCGAAAGCAAGCGAAGAGCGCTTGCAAAAATCCGCCCGTCTCGCAGAAATGCTCGCCGCCGAGGCACCGGATGGGGAACGGCCTTCTGCATAGCTTCTCGCAATCTTCCCTTTGCACTTGATACCCTATGAAATACGAGGAGATCCCCAAAAATGTTTACGCGCATCTTCATGGCCTACGACGGCTCACCGAATGCCGACCACGTTCTCGACGATGCAATCGATATCGCCGTCGAACGAAAGGCGACCCTCACGATCGCCAACGTGATCGAGATACAACGCTATATCGCCCTTGCCGGATACGGCGGCGTCTACTCAACTGATGCTATCGATTCGATGCGCGAAGGAGCGCACACGATTCTCAAGGCGGCAGCGGCTCGGGCGAGCGCGCGCGGTATCGAGACGAAGACGATCGTTCTCGAAGGGGAGGCGGTCGATGAAATTCTCCGCGCCGCACGCGACGGCGGCTGCGATCTCATCGCATTAGGAACCCAGGGGCGCAGCGGGTTGAGCCGACTCATGCTCGGCAGCGTCGCCGAAGGCGTACTCCGACGCTCCGATACCCCGCTCTATATCCGGCGCGCCTCCGCAAAAGACACGAAGCAGCAATAACGCGGTAGCGTTGCGTCGATCTCCATCGGGCACAATCGCTCGATGGACGACGCACTCGTACTCGCTCGCCGCCTCTGCATCGCCGTCGGCGAACCGGAGGGCGAAGCGGCGATCGCCGCAACGCTCGCCCGATTCGGCGTGCCGGCGCTACGCTTCGCACGCAAACATCGCATCGCCGTACGCCCCCTCGGTGCGGGGGAACGCTTCGATGCGGCCTCGGCGGCGTTGGTCCGCCTGCGCATCGATGTCGACGCCTGGCCCGCTCCACCGGCGGGGCTTTTCGTCGTTGAGGAGCGTTGCGTCTATCTGCGATCGCGAAGCCCGATGACGGTGGCGCACGAGTTCGGCCACGCACTCGATTGCGCTCTCGGCGGCGGCGTCTATCGCTCCGGAATCGCGCCGGCGGTGCGCGAGGCGTTCGCGCGCGCGACTCGTTTCGTGACGCCCTATGCAGCGACCGGGCTCGACGAATATTTTGCCGAGGGCCTGCGCGCATACGTTGAGATCAACGACGCGGGCTCTCCTTGGCCGCGAGCGACCCGAACTCGCTTAGCGGCAATCGACCCCGGACTTCATGCCTATATCGCCGCGCTCTTTAGCGGCGGATTCGAAGACGAGGCAGCGTGAACGCTGCGCTGCGGAAAATTAAGCGGCGGTGGATTCAACCCATCAACGCAACACCTCGTTCAGTGTACTCGCCGGCGTTTTGTAATGCAAGGTCTTGCGTGGGCGTTGGTTTAGCCGCATCGCAATGCGGTTGAGGTCGGCTTGAGA
>JAJZED010000010.1 GCA_021805775.1 bacterium
TACATCGCCATCTGGTACAATCGTTTACGGACCCACTCGGCGCTCGGTTATTTGAGCCCCGAACGATACGAGTCGCAGCTGCCGATTGCAGTATAGTCACATGTCCGGAAAATCGGTACAGGCTCAAGGAGAATCCCATGACAAAGCGTTCTCGCCGGAACCACTCACCGGTTTTCGAAGTGCAAGTGGCGCTGCTCGGCATTTGCGGCGAACTTACGGTGGCCGAGTTGGCCAAGAAATTCGACATCCACCCCAACCTCATCCTGAAATTGAAGATGCAGCTGCTTGAAAAATCCGTCTCGGCGTTCGATGGCGCTAGCGCGAAAACCGAGGAAGTGGACACCGAGAAACTCCACACCGATCAGGACAGCCAGTTCACCAGCGGCGACTTCGTCGCGTTCATCGCCGAAGAACTTGGCGTTCGGCTCAGCATGGATGGAAAGGGTGCATTGCGTGACAACGTTTTCGTGGGGCGATTCTGGGGGACGGTGAAGCACGAGGAGGTCTATCTGCGCGCGTACGAGTCGGGTTCGAAAACACGAGCTTCGCTCGGACGAGATATATCGCGTTCTACAAAAACGAGCGGCCGCACTCGCCGCTTGACGAGCGTAGGCTGCACGAAGCATACTACTGCCTGCCAGCCGGAATGGCGGCATGACCGAGAGAAGCAATTATTTACGCATGGGCGATCCGTCGTTCAAAACGTTCAAAAAACCAGGACCACCGTTTTTACATGAGCGGCAGTTTCGCTATTGTTTTTACTTGAGGTCGCATAGATACCGAACTTTAGATAAAATCCTCTAGTAGCTCGCCGCCGAATAAATTTCACGGAGAACGCGATGATGAATAAACTTCTTTCTGTAATTTCTCCCGCCTACAACGAAGAAGACTGCGTCCAGGAACTTGCCCGCCGCCTAAAAGCGGTGGCGGCATCCCTCGCTGATCGCTACGATTTCGAATTTATTATAATTGAGAACGGGTCTCGGGATCGGACTCAGGAACTACTTATGGAGATTCATAGATCTGATTCGCGGTTCAAAATTATTACACTTTCGAGAAATTTTGGAATTGAAGGCGCCCTCACGGCAGGCTTACGGGCTGCCCGCGGCGATGCGGCAATAATTATGTGTGCCGACCTTCAGGACCCTCCGGAGCTCATTCCCGACCTCGTCAGCAAGTGGGAAGAGGGATTCCAAAATGTCTACGGCATCATTACCGCACGACACGACGAGGGAACGCTTCGTAAGTTTCTTACCCAGCGTTTTTATAATCTTATCAATCGCGTTAGCGAACGGCCTATTCCATCAAACGTCAGCGATTTTAGGCTCGTTGACCGTAAGCTATACCAGACCGTAAAACAATTTACCGAGCACGGGAGAATGCTTCGCACGATTTGGGCGTGGGCTGGTTTTCGCTCAATTGGGGTTCCGCACGAGCGCCCCCCAAGGCCCGGCGGGAGGTCGACCTACAACACCTTTGGGGCCATAGGATTCGCCTTCCGCGCCATTGCGAGCAGCTCGACTGTTCCATTGAAGATCATCCCTTGGATCGGGCTTGGTCTTTCTTCGTTTTCATTCGTGCTGCTTCTCGGTTTTGTCGTGCGGTGGATCGCCGAAGCTGTGCCTTTTAACGGCTTTGGAACAATCGTAGCTCTTCTACTGCTCTTGTTCGGCTTGCTCTTCATGATTCTCGGCATCATAACCGAGTATATTGGCCTAATCTTTGAAGATACCCGGAACCGACCCCTATATATAATCGAATCAACTGTTGGTATTGAGCCTACAGCATATCTAGACTCAGGGTTAGGACAGTGAAGGACGGCAGCATGTCTAATTTGCAGCACGAACTCCCGACAAGACTATTAAAGGCAGCTCAATGAAGAACGGGACCGATCTGAGGCGAACGCTGGATTTGAGTGTGCCGATGGCGGCTGTTGTTGTGTTTATGCTCACGATTAGCGACCTTTGGCCGACGATGTCACTTGGTGCTGTTGGTGTCGATTTTTATCGTTCGCAATTACGGGCATTAGCCACGGTTAGCCATGAGCCGATTATTGCGACGGTAATGGGAGCAGCACAATATGCTTCGGTCAAACACGGGGCATGGCTGCCACTTCAGACTATCCCGTTTCTTTTTTGGGCCGCATCTTCGTCAGGAACATTAGGCCGTTTGCTTCAGGTATTCGCCATCGGATTAAATGTCGTGACGTTCTTCTTCGTCCTCAGGAGGTTCTTGGGTCTTAGAAGTGCGCTATTTGCGTGTATGGTTGCCATTATGGGATTTCAAGTTCGGCTCGACCATAGCAGCATATTGGCACCTTGCTTGGCTTTACCAATTTTTGTCGAGTTTGTTCTCGTTTCAATATTGGGAATTCAGCTTTTTTATTCGGGAATTATTCGAGAAGGAGCGATCTTGGCGGTTGCTGGCGCGGCTTCTGCATGTCTATTCAGCGTTACCGGTTTTTTAATTTCGTTTTCTTTCGGCATGGTTTCGCTAATAGTAAAAAGATCGCGCCACTTTTTGGCGTTAACCTTAAGCCTTACCTTCATTCCACTTCTTTGCGTACTACTTGCCTCCTGGCGCGGTTTTGGGACTGCGCCTACGGTTCACAACGAAACACTCCATGGAACTTTTCTCGACTTTTTGCGCTCCGTGGCCCTCCAATTTCTGTCGCCGCTACCAACTTCATATCGATTTTCCGGGGGACTGTTGTCCCACGTCGCGTTTGTCCCATTCCAATATGACTCGCGCTTCCAAGGTGTGCCTTCCCTCGGATTATTAGCATTCTTTGTTGGCGCCGGCGTGGCGGCGACGATTGCGATAACCTTTCCATGCAGGCAGACCTCAGCGCAAAGAGCGGCGGCTCCAGTCCTTATTGGAATAGGTCTGTCGCTTTGGCTCTTGCCCGCCCTCGTGAACCCCGCAGGATCAGCAGCGTCCACCATGTTGCCGACCTCAAGCCAATATCTATCTTTTAGCTATCTACAGGTCTTCGGAGTGGCTATTCTAGCCGCTGTCGCGGTACTGGCCTTTTCTGATTGCGTAGCCAAATGGCCATATCGCAATGTATTCGTGCTTACAGCCGGATTGGCTTCGTTTTTCGTTGCGAGTGGCAATGTCCAACTCAACAGCCTCGTTTCTTCTCGAATTGCCGGTATGTATGGTGCACCCAGGATCGTTACTCGCGCGGCCCGCGCGGGGGCATTTGCAGATCTTCCACTGCATACGACGATCATTCTCGATAATAGCCTTTCGCAATTTTTTGACCAACGATACCCTTTCGGCACGGACTCTGCCTTTTTATATAAAGTATCAAAGCGAAAGTTTAGGACCTTATGGTATGGCAGCACCGGAACAACCCAGTTTCTGCATTGTGCGAGTGGGAATCGTGTTCGCTGCAACACCACCGCTAAAAACGCTTTTTTACTATCCGCGCTCCCGCAATTGACCCCGCCGGGAGTTGTTATAGCTCGCATTTCCTCCGTGAAAGATGCCGCGCTTTTCACAAGCGGCGCCATTGCATTCGTCCTATACCCTGATACTGCCAGCCGCGATCAGCAGTTAGCCGATCCATCTTACGAGCCTTGTGTCTTCATCAAACGTACGGCGGTTGGGAATAGAGGGCTCATCATGCGATCGAAACGGCTCTGTGGAGACGTTGGCGTTTACTATCCCTTTACTTTGGGTAAACCACCCCAGTGACGTTGGCGCGGAATTCAATGCAGCGAACCGTGATCTATATAAGATCCCATAAGTACCAGGTGGCCGTCATTGCTTTTTGTCTCTTTTTTGGCGTAGCCCTGATCTTTAATGCTACACAAGCGGGCGACAACACATGGTATTGGTACGCGGAGCTACTGCGGAATGGGAAGACACTCTATGGCTCCCTCAAGGTTCCTTTCCAACCGCTAATGGTGCTCCAGACGGAGTTTTTTCTACTTCTTCTCGGAAAAAGTTGGCTGGCTTCAAAAGTTCCCACAATGATTTATCTTGTTCTCTACGTCTTAGGAATGTATTTCATAATTTCAAATCCCAAATGGCGTGACTGGGAAAAAGGAGTCGTACTCTTAGGTGGCTTTCCCCTTTCGATTGGTTTCGAAGACTTTCGATTTGACGATTATCATGTTCTTGGAAGTGTGTTTATTCTCTTCTCACTTTTACTATTGTTTCAGCTTCCATCGCAAATAGATTCCCGCTCTTTGTATTTCCGTAGTTCTCTCCTAGGAGTATTAGTAGGCCTGCTAATTACTACGGGAATATCGTATGGAATACTTTTATTTGGAGCGACTTTCTTCGGAATATTTATATTAGCGAAAAATAGCCGTTATCGCTCATCGGCTATTTTTTGCAGGTTCAGCTATAATTATTGTTCTTACGGTGGTTCATGCAACCGGCAACTCGGTAGGTGCTTGGTCATCGAGTACAATTTTTCATTCCTCGAACATCAAGGGAGAGCGATTCGAACTTTTACGAAATTCATTCAAAATGTTTATTAGCGCCTTCAATTATGTGCTTACCGTTGGATTATACCCGGCCGAACTTCTTTTGGGCCTTGCAATCGGAGTGGCCTTGTTATCATGGTCTCTAACAACGCATTGGCGATCGAACATTAAACTGGGGGTTTTTCCACGCATTCACGATAATGATAATGATGGAACCATATACCTCGCATCAACCGGCTTCATCGCAGGAATAGTTATAGCTATCACCCTGCTTAGGGAACTTCTACACCACACAAGTGCTATCAGTTCTTTAGTGCCACAATGGCTCACGCTGGGGTTTCTCGGCTTAGGTATCATTATTTTCAATAGCCACTTGCATAGCCAAATGAAAAATCTGACCCGATTTAGGAATTGGACCACGCGTGCCCGCTGGTCTTTTATCGCAGTATATGTCGTAACGGCAATTAGCCTCCTTGTTGTAAACAATAATTTCTACGCGTTTGTTATCGTGGCGTTCACTGTTCTAATTATTTATAACCTTTATCGTGATACCCATCACAATTTAGCGAGCTGGCTCGTCTTAATCGCAGCGGTGCTCGGCATGTGGGCGTATACACTTGGGCTTCCGTTTACACCGCTTCCGTTGGAGATGCTCGGTGCCACTCCCTCAACTTCCCTTGCATTGATGAAATTTTTCGGCGCCACCCTGCTTGTGTGGATCGCCCTCTCACAGTTTGCAGGCCCGGTAGGACATCGCTCACTTTTCCGGCAGGCCGTCGAGTACGCTACGGCGACACTTATTTTCCTTTGGCAGGGGCTCCGGATTGACGGCTTGACTTCCGACTGGGTCCCCTATCATCGTTCTTATTGGACTGGCCCCGCAACCTTTATCCGCGAGGGCCATTGGCTTCTTTGGGATATTCCGTCGCAGTATGGTTTTCTCTCCGAACTTGTCATTGCGAAATTTCCAGGTGCCACCTGTGACCAATCGCTCTACCTGGTTTCGGCCATCGCTCTCGCAGGGCAAGCGTTGATGCTTTTTGCGATTCTTCGGTCATACGGAAAAGGCATTTTAAATTTTGTATTTGCACTTTCCATCTCGGCCGCAGCGTTTTTTAGTTTAGACGCGAGCCGCTATCCGTTTGGTGGGCGACTCTATCCGCAAATGGGTCTTCGCTTTATTTGGGTGGAGGCATTACTCTTTATTGCCTATCTTATCTATCGCCATCCAGGTTGGCGCACCACCCTTCAACGGGTAGGCTTTGTCGTCTGGGCGATCGGGATTATGTGGTCTTTCGAAAGTGCGGCGTGGGTAACAGTCATCTGGGGAGGGTATATATTAGCTGACATTTTCGCACATGATCACTCGAGATCGGGGAACTGGTTGGCCGAGGCATGGTTGAGGTTTTGGCCGTTTCTCGCGATTCCCGCCGCCATTATTCTCTGTTTAGATTCCTATTACGTCGTTTTCCTCGGGCACTTGCCGGACTGGTTGAGCTACGTCGAATTTAGCACTCTGTATCTTAGCAACCCAATATTTCGACAACCATTGAATCTCGTTGGTTCGGGCTGGTTACTAATACTCGCTTTTGGAGCCGTGCTCACTCTTTGGCTAGTCGTTCATAAAAACAGACGGTCTGAAGCGGTCCCGTTATTGGCGGCTGCGTGGATGACACTCTGGGCAACAAGCATTTATTTTGTTGGGGAGGCGTTCCACAATCATGTGAACGCCCTTTCCGGGATTCTCAGTCTTATTGCTGCGGTAATTGGTGGGATATATACACGCGAGGAGCTCTCCCGACGCACCGCAGCTCGGCTTTCGCTTTTCTCGTTCGCGCCGTTTATGATAATTTTGCTTTCGTTTTCATTTGGGAATGTCACGTGGAATATGCTGTTTCCGCCCTACATTAAGAACGTCGTGCGTGCCACGCCCCCCATCACAGGCCCGCTACTTAAAATCATAGACGCGGCCGGCATTAAGCCTAGCGATAAGGTGATCCTACCCCAATCTATCACCTGGACAACGCTTTCCGCGGGGCTAGTTCTACCGTACATTCGAGTAAAAGGTGGCAATCGTGAGCTAGTTGCATGGCTTCCCGTTAGTCCTAATGGTCCCTACAATATGTGGTTTACGCTCTCGCCATCGCGGCGCCAAACATATATAGATCGGTTCGTTATGATCGAAAAGCGGGGAGGCTGGATTATAACCCCGCATAGCGAGGCTGCAAAATGCAACCTTTTTTCCTCCAACAAGTATTTCAAACCCGAACGAACAATTTCAACAAGTTCCTATAACGCAACTCTTTGTACCTTTGCAATATAACAAGTGACGAGTTGGGCATGACTGCACACTTTAAAAAAACTTCACCCATCGCCTGCTGACCCATAGATGGGGGGACAACTTGTCGTATAAGGGCACCGTGATCTTAATAAGCACAGCCCTTGCTGGCTATTGTTTGTTTGTCCTGTTCCCGAGCATTAGGACGGGAAATCTCAACTGGTCGGGTGGGCTTGCTGTCACGCGTTTGACCTTTGTATGGTTGGTCTTTAAATACATTATGCTTCGGTCCGCGCACTCAGCCCAGACGACAGGCATTAAGACGGCCATGGTTGTGCTCATGTTTCCCCTTGCAATGCTTGCAACAGGGTCACTCTCGACTGGCGGAGCTTTTTTTAGTCTTTACGAGCCGATCGGCTTTTTTGTTCTTATGCTACCGCTGTTGTTTTCGAATAAAATCGCTTTGCCACTTCGTGTGGCATATCGCGCGGTCGTCGGCATGGCGGCGTTCTCTGGCGTTTCCCGGAAGATCCAGGATCCGGCTTCTTGGCTTACATTTAATACGCCACCGCTTTTTGCGATCGCCGGTGGGTTGAAAATCGAACCTACGGGCCGATGTTTCTAAGCAATCGACTTAGCGGCTTTTTTAGTCAGGTCTGTTCGATTATTGGGAATGGGTCGCGGACCCCAACGCTACTTTCAATCCCATTCCCATTCGCAAACTACTACTGCGCAATCCCACCGTGGCGGAACTATGTGCAGATATGGTATGACACCGCGGGCCCCGCGGTGATTGATCGATTGGAGGTACAACTGAAAACTTCTCCGCCGGAATGGGTGCTTTATCAGCGACAACTCGCAGTCTTACGACTTCATGAGAAAGCGTTTAACAACGGCAAGCCGCTCCCGCAACGCTTCTTGGATCAGCTTATAATGTCGCGGATTCGCTCGGGAAGATGGACACTGGCCCTATATGCGCATTTTGGAACGCCGGGATTACGAAGCGACTGGTATCTAATTAGGACAGGTTGCGCGGTAAGCCAGTCGCCGAATCGCGATAATACGCAAGCGTTCTCTCTAAAGCGGCCTCCAGCGAAACCCGCTCTTCTACCCCAAGCTCATTCTTTATTCGAGAAACGTCTGGAAGGTAGCTGGGGACTGGACCGATATGTTCGGCTAGCCTTTCCGTTATGCTTGCGACCGAGTGAACCCTAAGCGAAATCAGGTCTGCTAGCTCGGCGATCGTAGTCGCTCTATTCGAGCCCACGTTATAGGCACGGCCTGCTTTCCCTTGGGCGAAGACGCGCCAAAGCCAAGCTGTCATATCTGATGCGTAGAGGTATGAGCGCATGGTTCGGCCATCGCCGCGAACAACGATCGGCCCGCCGCTGAGCGCATCACGGATGAAGTTACCGGCCGCAAATGTTCGATTGAGGGGTAAATATGGGCCTACGAAAGCAAACAAGCGAGCAACCTTCACCTTCAAACCATCGTCGACCGCCGCCCGACAGAGAAACTCCGCTGCGCGCTTTCCTTCGGCGTAGGCCGAGTCCGACGACAGTGGGTCCGGGCCCGAGGTCACCGTTTCTCCTAGCGCATGCGTTTGCGACGACTGTCGCCCATAAATCGCGCCGGAACTCGTGAACAGCATCGACGCTAGAGGATTCCGAGCCATTGCAGCGAGGACGTTTTCTGTGCCTCGCAAGGCCCCGTCGAATATGGCGCGCCCGGGGTTGTTCTGTTCATCATGGCCATCCGCCGGCACCGTCGCGGCGTGAAAAATTCCATCGAAAGATCCACCTGTCGATAGCGGACGCAGCACGTCGCCGTGGAGGAGTTCAACCTCGCGCGCTGACGCGATCTGAGGGAAACGGGTAATAAAACCGTGTACATTCCGCGCCAACAGGACTACGCGAATTTGCGCATTTAATCGCCGATTTGCCCAGAGCACCGACTCGACAAACCAGCGACCGACAAACCCTGACGCGCCGGTTATTAGGAGGCGACCGCCATGGAAAGTAGCAACGTCTACTTCAGCAACCTCTAGTATTTCATCGAGGTCGTCCGTCGTATTAAACACGAGCGGCTCCATTTCATTTCAATATGGGCAAATATCGAAACACTTTACCTGCAATGTTTTCTGGAAGTTCCGGAGACATTAAATGAATCGGGTTTGATTCCATCGTGCCCGAAGCTGTAACTCGGCTCGTTACTTTTGGGAAATAGGTCTGTTCCGGATCGACCGGAACGATAAACGCAGATGGCCCCGGCTCGTTATAAGCCTTGAGGAACTCCGAGTCATGCATCCAGTCGCTAGCGAGGCTATGATACGGAATATTAAAGGCATCGAAAAGCTTAGCCCAACTCGGAAATCCGAGGCCAGTCGCCGTGTCGCAACCAAGGTAGGCGCCTCCAAAGTAGTTCCGTTGCGTTGTTCGAATGGATGCATATCCATTGTTGGCAAATATAAATATTTTGAGGTTAAGGAACCCAACACCGACCGTGGCGAGCTCCTGTAGATTTTGGATAAAGCCGCCATCTCCCTCAATTAGCGTAACTCGCCTATTTCTATTCGAGAACGCCGCACCAATCGCTCCAGCAAGTCCATATCCCATACTTGCGAGCCCCTTGTTCGTGATTATAATTTGCCCGCTCAGAGGCTCAAATGCTTGCATGCCAGTTGAGTTGGCCCCGCCGCTACTACATGGAATAACGATATCATTACTCGTCGTGAGCGTCGAAAGATCCAGATAAAATTGAAAAGGATTTACGAACCCTGGAGCGGTTTGGTTCGCCGGGTCGTTGAGTGGAATAATGCGGCGCACTTCGTGGCAAAAATCAAGCCAACTCGCGTAACTAGGATACTGCTCCTCGCAAGCAAGACGAAGAAGTTCATTTGCGTCACCACAAATAGGTACGTCGATGTGTGGATGGCCTTTTTTTAGTTCGGCTTCGTCAATTTCGATTTGCACGATTTTCGCATCACGCGCGAATTCTTGCCAGTTAAAACCAGTCTGTTGAATCCCAAGCCGGGTTCCAAATGCGACGACAAGATCGCTTTGCCGCAAAAGTACGTTTGCGGACCGTTGACCCCAGGTATTAGGGCGGCCGATATACGTCGAAAAGGTGCGCGGAATGCGATCGGCACCGTTCCACGTCGTCATCAATGGGACGCCCGTTCGCTCTAAAGCAGGGAGCAAATTAGCGGCTACACTTCTCTTTACTCCGCCCCCGATTAGCCACACGGGGCGTTGAGCAGCTTGAGTAAGTGCAATTACATTTGGTGCAGCGACGGCCGCACGCTCCCGAGCGTCTTCTCCTTCTTGCTCTAACACTTTAGATCTAGCGTCTCTGAGCGCCGCCGCGTCGACAGGTGCGCCTTGCGCATCGAGGCAGAACTCAATAAGCGTTGGACCCGGCCGTAGGTGACGCCCACGCATAATAACTGCGGCAATAGATGAGCGCGGCAGCGGCTGCTCGATGCGCCTTGACGCGACCGTCAGACTTTCGCAGAGTTTCAACCCATCGATCTCTTGAATGCCGCGTTGGCGGAGCGTCGGCCCTGCAAGGTCTGTGCTTTTTACCTGACCCGCGACCACTAGCAGCTCGCGGCTCTCGAGAAAAGCCCCTGCCATAGCCGTTATAATGTTTGTAATACCGGGGCCGGCGGTGACCAAGGCGAACGCTTTGCCGTCTTCCGAAGCTTCATTAAAATATTCTGCTGCGATACCGGCCGCAACCTCGTGAACGACAGGAATGCAGATCATTCTCGTTCGAACTGAGTCCAGCAGGTGCATAATCGCGCCACCCGCAACGAAAAAACAATGGGTATATCCCATTTCGAGTAGCCAGTCGACAAATAGGTCGGAATATTTCACGCAGGCTATACCTTAGGCGCAGTCGTCGTGCCGTTTACGGACGGGGAATTCTTCACGGCCGCGCCATCCGCATTTGGATTAAGGCCGCGGGTTTCAATGACCGATCGCAGATCGGCTGAGCGCGAGTATGGATTATCCAGCGCGTCTAACGTGATCGGGTGCGAAGCTTGGACTGCTTTGGCGAGTTTTTCGCCCGCAATAAGTTCACGACATGACAACTGCCCTTTGAGCAAAGGCACCGCGAGAAAAATGTCCTCTTCGCTTATGGCATGACCGGACGGCAAATCACGTTTTGCATATACGCCACGTACAAGAGCATCCAAATATTCTATCTCCGCCCTAGACGGAACACGTTTCGAGCTACCTGCCCCTCCGCACATTTCCTTTGCTTTGTTAAACGCGCGAAACCATTCGTCCGCTTGTTCCGGAAGCGAACAATACGGCGAAACCGGAATGCCATCTGCGTCAATGTCAATATGTCGCTCGAAGGTGCGAGCACCTTTTGCGTATGCGATCATAATCGACGCGCGCCAGTCTTGGTGTTCGTGGGTTGAGAGGCCAACCGTCACTCCCGGATAACGATTTTTCAAGAAGTCAATTTGGTTTAATTCGAGGTCTGAATCTTCGCTAGGATATAACGACACGCAATGATTGAGCGCGAGGGGGATTCCCCTATGTTCGAAAAAAGTTACCAGATCATCGACATCCTTTAGCGACGATCCGCCAGTGGATGCGATGACCGGCCGTTTCGTCCGGGCAATTGCTTCAATCAGGACCCAGTCGTTAATATCCGAGCTCGCTATTTTAATGAACGGCATATCAAACTTCACGCAGAGATCGACGGACTTTTCATCGAAAGGGGTCGCCATGGGAATGCATCCGGACTTCCGAATAGTTTCGACGAGCGTGGAAAAGTCTTCGATAGATAACTGAGTGTCCACCGTTTTTTTAATGTATCGGACGTCAGAGCGGTCGCGATAATCGCGGTGAATAAAACTTTGTACGTCGCGAAACTGCAGCTTTATTGCCGCCCTCACGCCATTGTATCTAACGACCCGCGAGAAGTCGGAAATAATCCTTAAACCTCGTTCAACGCGTCCCCAATGGTTGTTCGCCATTTCAAGGACGAACATTTCGTCAAATATATTCTTATTAATCGACATTCAGATAATCCTAATTTGATTCACGTGATTTTGACCTCGAAGAAACCACCGCTACTCACGTTTCCGAAAAAACGGGTGTGGGGTGCGCTCACTTGTCTATTTGTGCCCTCGGAAGGAATTCCTGCGAATTTAACTGATGGCTCCGCACACCCGGCAGGCGGAATGGCACGACGCCCCCCGAACTTCGCCCAGAAGATGCGACATTGGAAGCAACGGCCTCTAGGACCCGCGGCTGATACGGCGGCGACGATATCGGTGTGGCTGGCGACTGCTACGCTCGCGACGTGGAGCGTGATGGGGAATGGGATCCCGGCGCTGCGACACGATTGGCGCGCTCCGGCTTACCACCACGCCCTCAGCGGCTGGATATCGTCTTTTTTTCAGCCGTGGGCAACTAGCGGGATCGGAACACCTCATCCGTATCCTACATTTTACCTGTTGGGTTTCTCCCTTTGGCCATTTCAATGGTTCTTAAACATTTGGCAGATACTTGTTTTGCTTATCGGAGCGACTACTTTCTTAGCGGCAGTCGGGGGGACGGCAATCGCCAAGCGCGCCGGCGCTCCGCGAGCTTCGGCGCTTGCAATTGGAGCCATTTGCACGTTAAATCCTTGGGTTTACTCAAAATTAGTCGCAGGGCATATCCTAATGATTTTCGCGTTCGCGGTATCAATGCTTTTAATAGCAGAATTACAGCGTGATCGGCCGCGCCGCGCGATATTGATCCTGCTTTATGCTCTTTCGATTACGCAAATCGAATATTTTATTATTTTGTTCATCCCCCTGTTATTTTGGAGTATCAAGACACGGCGACTTTTTGAACTTTATGCGATGTTGATCGCCGCACTTCCAATTATCGTCGGAATACTCGGAAGGTACGGTTCGATTCGCGCCACCCCTTATCTGTTGCCATGGCAACTGAGCAATTCGGTCCCCCTACTTCAAGGTATTCTTTTGCAAGGATATTCTTTTAATTACGCGCATGCGTTTGCACCCATATGGCCTGTTTTAACATTAATAACGCTCCTTTCCGTCGTTGGAATGATGTTCCTAAATAACATGGTTGCGCGGGTTGCTGCAATCGTGGGCTTACTGGGCTGGGTCTTTGCATCCGGCCTCGATGGGCCCATCGCGCCGTTCTACCGCACATTGGTTCTGGCGATACCCGAGAGTGGTTTGTTTCGCGAATTATATGATCTCATCGCTCTTTTAGTGGTCGCATATGCAATTTGTCTTGGCGCGATTGCGGCGAAAAGTAAACTCGCCAGCGGACTAATTATAGCCAGTGCAATTTGTTTAATTTTCCCGTGGATCACGGTGCCGGTGTCGCGCGAATTCGTGGATGCATCGACAATTCCGCAAATTACCCTACCTCGCGATCCTCAAACACGAACGGCGTTATTTCCCTCGTTTCAACCACTAACATATGTGGGGCGCGGTGAGGGCGTCGACCCGGACGCTTATTCCCAACCCGGCCGAAGCGCACCAATAAACCAGTATATGAACTCTTTCCCCGTCGACGCCGCATTTGGCAGCGCGCTGCACGGCAATTTCGGCATGCTCCGGGGGCTCTCCGTCCGGTACATCATCGTGCGTCCATACCTTAAATCCGATATCGCCTCTCTCCGATACCAGCTTTCAGCGCCGATACCTCGGGCAACTATACGGGCACGCACTATGCCTCCGTACCCAATCGTGGCGATTGTCCCGCCTCCGGAAACGGCAGCGCTCCCATTAGACCCTCGCGAGGATGCCCGGTTTATCGGTGACGTTGACCGCATAAATCTCATGGACGTTATGCCGGATCGGTCGTCGATTAATCCGAACGACGCCTGGGTTGATGCGAGGCTTGCTTTTGCATCGTTTCCTCAAATCGAGACGCCATTTGATGGCGCCTTTTCGATGGGAGAGAAACATCTACAGATTCCTCCCGGCAAAAATATACTCGCGTGGACAAGTGGCAGCATTAGGGGGTCAACAAAAGCAAATATCGCCTATACGACTAAACATTTGCGCTGGTGGCCGCTTCCGCCTAACACATCATGGGTCCAATGTCATGGCGTTTGTGCTGTTATCGCGGCGGCAGACATACCGTCACATCTTCCCCGTATGACAGCTCATGTCCGCGGAATCGCGGCCAGGGTAACTCAGAGGCTCCCATGGCTATGGGAGGCAAGCATACCGGCAAACTCGACCGGGTCGCTCCGATTTACCGAAACATACGATCCCTATTGGGTCGCGACAACAGGGATAGGCCTTTGGACGCACTACCGCCTCGATCTCTCTCTTAATGGCTGGGCAATTAGGCCGAGCACGCAGCGGCAACGGGTGTTTCTCATAGAAATTTTGGCTGCATCCCAGTATATTCTCGAGCTCATTTCATACTTTATAATACTCCTAATGACCATCTCAGCGTGGGTTAGGTCGTCGAGGTCCATCCGGTGAACAGAGGGGTCCTTTTTGACTTAGACGATACGCTTCACGACGATAGATCCTCAGTAAATGAGGCGGCGATCGTCGTCGCGGAAACTATTGCAGGGCTCCATCGTTGCGATGTGAATACACTTTTCGAGGCTTTTTTGAGCGAGCTCGATTTGTTCTGGGAAAAGCTTAAGGTAGCAAGTGCAGCGGCCCCGAAAAATCCTCGCGTCGAAATGTGGAAGTCCGCCTTAAAATGCGCCGGGATTATAGTTCCTGGCCTAGCTGAGTCGGCGGCTCAACATTTTGAGGCCATCCGCGTAAGCAAGTCGCGCCTCCTTCCTGGTGTAATTGACTTACTCGTGTATCTCCGACAAAGAGGCGTCCGTGTGGGAATTCTTACGAACGGGCTAAAAATTACCCACGAAGCTAAAATCAAAGCATTGCAAGTTCATGCTTATGTAGACAACATTTTCCTATCGGACGAAATCGGGTCAGCCAAACCCAATTTGGCGGCATTTGCGTTTGCACTTCGACATCTCGGCTTGTCGCCTGAGGACACGATCATGGTGGGTGATAGGTATGACACCGATATCGTCGGCGCACAAAATTTTGGAATGCGCGTAATATGGTTCTCGATCCGTGGATTTGGCGAGGACGGCCAGCACCTGAATATCCCCCAGGCGACTGGAATTAGCGAGTTGCGCACCACTCTCACATCAATGTTAGGACTGCGCTAGGGAGTCCATATTTACTACGCGATCGGCGCCTCTCGGTTTTCATACGGTCCCACGGTTCCGCGCTCGAATTTCGCGACAATGAGCTGGATGGCGAGCGATAGTTCTTCTGCCTTCAGCGCCAGAGCCACTGCTATGAACACCGTGCCGCCGATCGCGATCTGCCCGAAGAGGAACCAGAAGCGCGAGAGCAACGAGGCCTCGGGGTGAACGCCGAGCGCGGCGATCCAGTTGAGCGCCAGCAGCATCGCCGTCGCCGCGGTTGCGATCTTCAGAAAAGATCGCAGCAATTCGCGCCAAGCAAAGCCGTGCAGCAAGCGGCTCACCAGCGCGAGCAGCATCACCATCTGCACGCTCTGGCTCAGCGAATTCGCCATCAGCAAGCCGCGCGCACCGAGTGTCGGCAGCCAAAGCAGGCTCAGCAAAATATTGAGCATGACCGTAAAGACGGAAATCGCGACCGGCCAGGCGCTCTCCTGGCATGCAAAGCAGCAACGCGTCAACACGACGTTCGCAGCTAGCGCTACCAACCCGAAGGCGGCATACGGCAGCATCTCCTGTGTCAGCGCCACCGAGGCGGCGGTAAAGTGGCCGCGTTCGAAGAGCGTCTGCACGATCGGGTGCGCGAGCACCGCTAGCGCCACCACCGAGGGAATCGCGATGAACATCACCAGACGCAACCCGAGGTTCACGTTGCGGGCGACCGCGCGCCGGTTATCGCGTGCGAAATGCTGCGCGAGTAACGGAAAGATCACCGTCGCGATCGCCGCGGCGAAGATCTGCTGTGGGAAGTTGACGAGTTTGGTCGCGTAATTCATGCCGGCCATCGAACCCGGCGGCAACGTCGAGGCAAAAAAGCGATCGAAGAAGAGCGCGAGTTGCCCGGCCGCCGAGCCGACCATGATCGGCCCCAACATCTCCCAAATGCGCTTGAGCCCCGGGTGACGCAGATGGATCTCCAGGCGGTAACGGTGCAGCCCGATAAACGGCGGCAGTTGCACCAGCAACTGCGCGAAGAGCCCGAGCGCGGTTCCCAGCACCACCGCGTAGATTCCCATGTGGTGCGTCAGAAAGATCACGCAGCCCACCGTCACCACGTTCATCGCGATACCGGTGAGCGAAGCCCAACGGAATTTATGATAGGCATTGAGCATCGCGGAGAGCACGCCGCTTAAACTCACCGCGACGATGCTCGGCATCAGCCAACGCGTCATCCGCACCGCGACGGCCATCTGCGGTGCCGGGAAGCCGTGGGCGATGAGCGGAACGAACCACGGTGCCAATAGCCACCCGATGCCGGCGCAGAGCACCAACAACACGGCGAGCACGTTGATGACGGTGTTGCATAAACGCCACGCGCTCGCTTCATCGTCGTTGGTGAGATATTCGGAGAAGACCGGTACCAGTGCGCTCACCAGCGCGCCGTTAAAGACGCCGAAAAGAATCGTCGGTATCGTTGCCGCCGCGAGAAAGGTATCCATCTCCCAACGCGTGCCGTAATAGCGCGCGTTCACCACCTCGCGCGCAAAGCCGAGCATCGTCGAGCCCAACGTCGCCGCCATGATGAAGAGCGTCGATGCAGCGACGGCATGTATCGACGGGTCGCGTCGCGCACCGGCGATAACGCGCAATTGCGGCTTAATGGGCTCCGTCCTTCCGTAAAACGGCGGGAACGGTCTTGGCGATAATCGCAAGGTCGCCCCACGGCGTCCAGGTATCGATATAGCGATTATCGAGCTCCATCCACTCCTCGAAGCCCACGTCGGAGCGGCCGTTGATCTGCCAAAGGCACGTCAAACCGACCGGTACGCTTAAGCGCCGCATCGCGTATGCATCGTATTCGACGGTCTCGCAGGGAAGCGGCGGACGCGGACCGACCAACGCCATCTCTCCGCGCAGCACGTTGAGCAGGTTCGGCAGCTCGTCGATCGAGGTGCGGCGGAGGATCGCCCCGAGCGGATGCAGGCGTGGGTCGTTGCGAATTTTGAAGACCGGGCCGCTCGCTTCGTTGAGGGGCAGCAACTCGTCGCGCATTTCATGCGCGCCCTTCACCATGGTGCGCAGTTTCCACATCTGAAAACGCGTGCCGTTGCGCCCCACGCGCTCTTGCGCGTAAAACGGCGCGCCGCCCGTCACCACAAAGACGCCGAGTGCTCCGATCGCGACGATCGGTAACGTCAGCACGAAGAGCGCGCCCCCGAGAACCAGATCGGCCCCGCGTTTCGCCGCCCACCACCAACGCGGCACGCTCCGTTCGCGCAGCGCCGGAACGCTTCCGGCCTGCACGATGACGATGCGTTCGTCGATCTCGCGCATCGCTAAATCAACAACGCGGCGCGCGCCGCGCGCCCCACGGTAAAGAGCCCCTCGATAATGCCGAGGTCGGCACCGGGGGCCGCGCTGCGGTGGAGGAACGGCACGTATTCGCGCGTGTGGTCGCTGCCGGGCGCGGTCGGGTCGCAACCGTGGTCGGCGGTCACAAGAAGATGATCGTCAGGTGCGAGCATACTCTCCAAACGCGGCAGCAGCGCGTCGAGTTCGCCCAACGCCCCTGCATATCCACGCACGTTGCGCCGATGTCCGTATTTCGAATCGAAATCGTTCAAGTTCGTAAAAATCAATCCATGCTCGATCGCTTCGAACAGCCCGAACGTCTTCTCCATTGCATCGCGATTATCGGTCACGCGCACGGTCGTCGCGATGCCGTGCTCGCAATAGATATCCCCGATTTTCCCGACGGCATGCACCGCGATGCCGCGGGCCGCAAGTTCGTCGAGGACCGATGCCGGCGGCTCGATCGCATAATCTCGGCGATTCGCCGTCCGCACGAAAGCGCCCGGCTCCCCGACGAAGGGGCGGGCGATCACTCGGTTGACGGCATGCGGGGCGACCAGCATCGCCCGCGCCCGCTCGCACCAGTCGTAGAGCGTCGCCAACGGCACGATTCCCTCGTGCGCCGCGACCTGAAAGACCGAGTCGGCGGAGGTATAGAGGATGGGGCGCCCGGTCGCGAGGTGCTCGGCCCCGAGTTCGGCGATAATCTCGGTCCCCGAGGCGGGTTTGTTGCCGAGCGGCGCCTTACCGACGATCGCGGTAAACGCCTCGATCACCTCGGGCGGAAAGCCGTCGGGGTAGGTTGGGAAGGGCACCTCGGTCACGATGCCGGCCATCTCCCAGTGCCCGGTGATGGTATCCTTGCCCCGACTCTGCTCGGCGAGGCGCGCAACGCGGGCCGCCGGGGTGGCGGTGGCGGGAAGGCCTTCAAGCGCGGTCAGGTTGCCGAGCCCCCAGCGCTGCAGGGTCGGCAGGTGGAGCCCGCCGATCGCCCGCGCGGTGTTGCCGAGCGTGTTCGCCGCAGGAGCATCGCCATAACCAGCGGCATCGGGAAGCGCGCCAACGCCTCCCGAGTCGATAACGAGAATTACGACGCGCGACATAGCACGTCCAGCCTTCGAGTTGCTTGCTCGCTTGCCTTCATTACGCTCTTATCTTACCGAAGTGCCGGTAGCGCAAAGGTTGGAAGGGGATGAGGAGTCGCGGGGTGACAGCGAATGTTGCTGCGGGCTGGGCGCCCCGAACGCACGCGACGCCCTCTTTGATTCGACCCTGCGTTTGCTCCCTCGCGCCAGCAGCTTCCATGAAAACCTCGCGGTGCTTACGAACATTCCATTAATTTCGCGAACATCAGACTACGAACGTAAGACGGCCTGGAAAGGCGGCTACGGCTCTCCTACGAGCCGGTGCCTACCTAGTGCTCGCAGGACTCAGCGACATCGTAGCGCTGACGCGCCGCTAGGGAATGCCATAACTTTCACCCAATAATAGCGGACGTTTTTTCTTCGACCTCGCCCCGAAGCGCTCGTTTCTCACTGCTCGCTCGAGTGGCACGGCCCTCGCCGCGATATCGTCCGACATTTTTCGTCGCCGGCGCGAACGAGCAGGCGCCTTTGCTGCTGCCGACAACACGCCAAGAGAGCTGGTCGCGGAGTTCGGAAGAAGGGTTATGAGAAACCCGAACTCGCCGGTTTGTCAACCAACCCACTGGAACCGTGCAAAAGCCATAGCGTCTAGGAAAAGGATCGCCAACCCCGCTACCGCGGCACTGTAGCCAATGAAAGGGAATCGTCGAAACCAGATTCCGAGAACGATCAAAAAGGGGACGCATGCGTATATGTAGCGACCGACGGAAATTGGTGGACCAGCGAATAGAATAAGGAAAAGGCTAAACGCAATAAAGAAAATCGCCATCGGGTTCAGCGAGCGATGATATTTCATGGCGCATGGAATTCCTACTGCGATTAAAAAAAGCGATACGCGATCGTTGATGTTACCCAATAAGGCTCCTCGCGCGAGAGCGAGCCATCCGGCGCCATCAAACCCTGATACGTGGCGCCATGCATGGGCGGCGTGAACGGTCGCGAACGCGTCACCAAACCGAATCAAGCAATAGGCCGGGAACGCTACAACACCAATGAGTCCCGTTGCGGCAGCAAGAACTTCACGCGCATTTCGGCGCTCGACGATCGCTGAAATAAGTAGCGCAAATGCGAGGGCGGCGCCGAAAGGACGCGTTGCCGCTGCAGCTGCTGCAGCGATTCCCGCGTAAAGATACTGACGACGACATACAGCCCAGAACACGACCGCACTGAAAAGCAAGAAAACGCCTTCCGAATAGGCGACACTGCAAAAGAGCGACGGCGGAGAGGCACATGTAGCCACCGTGACCCAGCGCGCCGTTCGCTCGTCCGTGCATATGCAGGTATACCTGTAAAGTAGCAACATTGCAACGAGGAAAGCGAAATTGTTAACAAGAGCGCCCGCGAGCGGCCACGCGATCCCGGCACGAACGAGAATCGTTGAAAGCAACGGAAACAATGGAAAGAAGGCAACGTTATATTTCTTGCCATCCGTCGCAAATGCATAGCCGTGATGAACAATGGATCCGTACCAGGCGCCGTCCCAGTTTCCCAGCGCTCCGGCTACTCCGTGCGGTTCGGCTGCCAGAAAAGCGACGAGAATAACCACCCGCGTAAAGAACCAGAAAATTAGAGGAAATTTCAAACTCGATTTTCGCCCCGATATGGGAAGGGAGGATCGCTCTCTGGTATGTTGCATTGAGATCTCTCCCTTCCCAAGTTCTAGACTACGGCAGATTGGTAGCGCAAGCCCGGAATCGCCAGCACGGCGGGATCGTGGGCCTCGGGCCTGGGCTTCCCGGCCCTGGCGTGGGCGGCGGCGAGGCTGGTGGGACTGGTGGGATGTAGTAGTTCATCGCGCAACCCGAAGAGGCGTTGCTCCAGAGCGGTTGCATGGCGAACGTTTGCCCATTTGGGAAAGTGACATCGCCGGGCTGGATTCCCGGTTGTGCCCAATCGCATTTATCGCCGATTTCATTACCGTTGGCATCGCTCCAACCGGTTGCGCTATATGGACCTGGGCCGGCGCCGCCGGGATATGGATCGGTAATCATTTCCGCCAGCTCGTGCCCTGCAAGTATCGTAGCTCCATCGAGCATCCCCAGATTGCCCGGGTTCACGGCATTGGAATCACCGCAACTTGTCCCGGCCGCATATGGAAGAACAGCGTAGGGGGTGTAGCCTACAGCTGAATGTATTCCGCACCAAGTTGAAAGAAACCCGTTTGCCACAACCCCTGCCGGCGTCAAGATCAAATAATCCCAACCGTTCCCGTAGGGATTGCTTCCCGGTGCTACTGCATTGGATGCGCGTATTACTTCATTCTGGACATCGGCATTGGTGTAATTCGCCGGTGGGTACGACGCGGTGTCCGACCACTCAGCGACATAGCCGGGGCCGGCGGCATCCGTCGTAAACGGTGGAGAGCCCGTTAATCCGTCGTACTGCGTTAGCGTGTACATCCAGCTTCCATCTGCAGTATTTGTAGCCGCCTCAGCAAGGCTCAAAATGCGATTTGCCGCGCCCCACGGATCACGCGACTTATCATTAGGCGAGAAACCCCACGTTACAACGAGGAGATTCGATTCGTGTTGAATGTAACCGCCACGATAGACCAGGTTACCACCCGATGCGGCAGCGTCGGCAAGCATTAATGTGTGGTGGGCAACAATGTAGGCTGGGGAATAATCGTAATGAATTTTACTCGCGAGAAGTGGATGTTCCGGCGCGCCTAGCCACAACATTGCGGCGCGCTTGGACCCCTGTTGCCAAACCTGCGAACTCGCGTTTGGAGGAAGCGGAGCAACTTGCGTATTTTTCGGGAGTATCGATCCAGCATGGACACCGGAGCAAGCAGCAAGCGCGGTTGCCGCTATGCATACGGCAAAAACGCGTTGCGCTCTTCGTATAGGAACTGAGAAGTCGGATATTTTCAAAATAGAGGTTTCCTTCAACTAACCTGCACTTGTGTATCTGCGGAAATGTAAAGAATCCGCTACGTGTGCGGTTTCGTTTAGGGTCGGGTTGCTCCTCCGAATTCTCGCCGTATTCGATATCCGAAAGGAGGCGTCTTCACGCATTTTTTTCACATTTGACCTCGCGGTCTTGACGGCGGCATCAACCATTTCCTCGCGAAACCCGTGCCGTTTCGTGTGTTGCTCTATCTCCCCTGGTCCGCGACGGTGCCGCAATGTTTTCAAGTGTAATGGGCTACAGCCTTTACCGGTTTTCATGTACCATCGCACGCACAGCTCGGCACAGTGGCGCAACATCGACCACCCGAAGCTCCGGGCCCTCCTGCGGGCCGGTGCCTACCAGGTGCTCTCCAAGCGCGACGGCATCGTGGTGGTGAATCGCGCCGCTAGGGCTGGAAACTGCCCGGCGGCGGCGAACCCCCGGGCGCAATGCCTCGTCGCTTTCTAGCAATCGCGCTCTTCCTGTTGCTCTTCGTCGCCGCTCGTGCGAGTGCGGGCGCTACCGGCATGGCGATCGATCCCCTCATCCATCTCAGCGCAGATCGCATCTCGTTTTCGTTCGACCGCTATACCATCGACGCGCGCGGCCACGTCGTCGTGCGCACGAGCAACGGCCTCGTGATTCGCGGGCAAACCTTCTCGATGGATCTCAAACTCGACCGTTATCTGGTCGCCGGGCATGTGACGCTGCAGGCGGGCGGGCACACGCAGCACGGCGCCGCGGTCTCGGCCTATTTGCAGTTCAACCGGCTCTACGTCGTGCCGATCACCGGGGAACCCGACCGCTGGACCTTCATCGATAACGATCTCACCAAGCCCTATAAGGGGCTCATCATGCCCGGCGACGTGTTCTATTTTGCGAATTTCGGATCGAAGCGCCCGTTTCTCACCGCGCGCGCAGCGGTGATTCGGCCGCTCCATTACGTGCGCTTCGAACACGTCACGCTGCCTTTTCTCGGCGCACCGCTGCCGCTACCGACCTATTACCTCAATTTTTCCGCCGATCCGAACTTAGTGCAGAACTCGCTCTCCGGTGCGACCTACGATCTCACCTATAATTTCGCCGGCAACGAACATGCGATCTCGGCGCTTCACCTGCGCTACGACTCCATCAATAAAGGCTACGTTTCCTTCGAGCAGCATTTAAGCGGGCGCAACGGCTATGCCGTCGTCTCGCTCAATCCGGCGACGCGGCCGCAAAAATATTGGAATGCCGTTCTCGATTATCAACCGAACCAACGACTGAGCATTCGCACCTTCACGCAACTTTTCACCGACCAGACGTGGCTACACAGCCCACGATCGGCAGCGCAGTGGTCGGTCGCGACGCTCACCTACGCGCTGCCGAAATCGTTCGTGCAGCTCACCGGATTCCAGACGAACTATCGGCTCGTCAACAATCCAACTGAATCGCAGAACCACCCGACCTACCTCCAGTTCACGGCGACGACCTTCCCGCACCAAGTCGGGAAATTACCGCTCTTCGAATCGATGAATTGGGGCTTCGGCTTCAATCACGATTCCTACGGCGCCTACGGCAACGGCGGCCTGCAAAAGTTCGGCGGCTACAACTACACGACGATTTGGAACCACGCGCTCGGCTTCACGCTCTACACGCCCTCGTTACGGCTCACACACCACGTGCCGGCTTCCAAGATGTACTATTTCAACGCCTCGTTCACGCATTCGCGACAGTATTTCTCGGTGCCGCATTTCGTCGACGTCCAGACGACCTCGGCCTCGATTAGCCGACAATTCTCCACTTCGGTAGGCGCGTACCTCAATTACCAGGTGCAGAATGTCGGCGATATCTATAAAGTCGGCGGGTATACGCCGTACACGCCGGTGATCAACGGGGTCACCTACTCGAGTTTCGCTGCATTCCGCGGCATCGCGACCTTCCGCACGCTCGCGCTCGGCATCAACGGCTCGCCCGACCCGGCCTTTAACTGGACGATCCTCGCGCGCGTTCACCGCGATTTTCCCAAGCCGGAGATCGGCCTCTTCGCCTTTACTCCCTATAACGTGCTCGGCAATATCACCCCGCCCGCGCAACTCGGGGAGCCGCCCTACGATATCACCGCCGACCTGCGCTTCCGCGTCGCGCGCCACCTCAACCTCGAGGTTCAGCGCTCGTATTTCTTCCACTATGGTACGATTAATTGGAGCCCGACCTTCTTCGTGCAGTTCACACCATGAAACGTATCCTTCCGCTTCTCGCCCTCTCGGCGCTGCTGCTCGCAGCGGTCGCCGCGCCTTCGGGCTTGCAGATGACCGGGCAAGTGCTCGATTTCGAACGCGGCTATATTTTTCTCACCACCGGCGACGCATTCAAACTCGCCGACCGGGTGCGCATTCTCGATGCGAAGACTCTGAAGCCGACCGCGAAAACCCCCGAGCCGCGCGATTTCGCGCGCATCTTCTTCGATGATTTTGGGAAGGTGACCGCAATCGAACTCTCCGGCGCGCCGTTGCCGATCGAGGTACCGCCGCCGATGGTGGAAAAATTTGTGGTCGCACTCTCGACGCCATATTCGCTGCCGACGCCGACGCCAAACCCTCACGCAAGGCCCGACCAGTTCCATCCGAAGTATACAGGCAAAATCGTCGCCGTCACGTTCACCGTTCAGGTGCCGCCGAACACGCCGATGAACGCACAGGTTTTTATCACCACCGACGCGAGCAACTGGAACCCGCAGGCGATTCTCATGCATCGCGTCGACGCGCTGCATTTCCGCGTCACACGAAAGCTCGCCTCGGGAACAGATTTCCGCTACCTCTACACGCGCGGCTCGTTGCAGACCGTCGAACGCGCGGAGAACGGCATGGCGCGCAAGCCGCGCACGCTTCTCATCAGCGACGCCGACGCGCGCGCGGTCGGCGATATCGTCTATCGCTGGGCGGACGATTCGAGCAACGGCATCACCGCACAGCCCAACGCGATTCCGACGCAATTCAACCCGGCGCCGTTCCCGAATCTTCCGCCAGGCGTACCGACTCCGCGCCCGTAGGCCGCGCACTGGTCACGCCGAGTAGGGGGCTTGTCACGCCGAGTAGCTGCCGATTTTGTCAGCCCGAGTAGCTGCCGATTTTGTCAGCCCGAGTAGCTGCCGATTTTGTCAGCCCGAGTAGCTGCCGATTTTGTCAGCCCGAGTAGCTGCCGATTTTGTTAGCCCGAGTAGCTGCCGATTTTGTCAGCCCGAGTAGCGTGAAGCGCGTATCGAGGGCCGTCTCTCGCGCCGCCTCGATACGCTGCCTTCGGCAGCTACTCGGCGTGACAGAAACGGGCTACTCGGCGTGACAGAAGCGGGCTACTCGGGCTGGCAGCGCGTGCCGGTGCTTACTGAAGCGAGCCGCTGATGGTTTCGGTCGTTGCGGCACCCTGCGTCGTGCGCGCGATCACCAAAATCGAGATCGGCCCGCGCACGAAAAACGGATAATTCGGCACCGTGTAACTCAGCGTGAAGCGCCCCGGCCCGATCTTATCCATCGACATGCTGTATCCGGCGATGCGCACTTCGATGCTCGCGACGTTGAGCGTTGCGAGGGCGGTTCCGTAAACGTGGTCGCCGGGGTGGAAATTCCGCTCGCTCAAGCTATAGGAAAGAATGCGCGGTGCGGGCGTCGCGGTTGGAGCCGGCTTCGGGGCCTTCGTCTGTTTCGGTGCTCTCGTCTGCGACGGCCGAGCAGTTCGGTTCGCGGAGACCGGCGTCGGGGCCGCAACCGGGCTCGGAGCCGGTGATGGGGCCGCGCTCCGCGCCGGGGTCGGCGTCGGGGCCGCAGTAGGGCCGACCGCGGCCGAGGGAGAGGCGCTGGGGGTACTCTGCCTCGCCGGGGCCGTCTTCGGCGCGGCCGTTGGCGCGGAGGATGACGCGGGCGCGCCTGCCGACGGCGCCGGATGGCCCGAGCAAGCGACGAGCGCGAGGACGGAGAGCAGCAAAAGAAAACGCGAATGAAACACGATGCCGCCTCATTCGCGGCGCGCGGAGGCGCGTCCCACCGGGGAAAGCCTCTGCACCGACCGCGTCGAACGTGCGGCCCATGCTTTTAAGCGTCGTCGTCCCGATGTACAACGAAGAAAAGAACGTCGCGCCACTGCTCGAGCGCTTGCTTCCGCTGCTCCAACGCACCGTCGGCGACGAGGGCTATGAAGTCGTACTCGTTAACGACGGCAGCTCCGACGGCACGCTTGCGTCGATGCGCGCCGCCGTCGAACGATACGCCGATATCGTCGTCGTCGATCTCTCGCGCAATTTCGGCCATCAACTCGCCGCGACCGCCGGCATCGAACTCGCGCAGGGCGATGCGGTCGTGCTCATGGACGGCGACCTGCAAGACCCTCCCGAACTTCTCGCCGAATTTCTTGCCCGTTATCGCGAAGGCTACGATGTCGTCTATGCAGTGCGCCGTACGCGCAAGGGCGAGAGCTACTTCAAGTTGCTCACCGCGCGGCTCTTCTACCGCATCATCAAGCGTTTGACGAAGGTTTCGATTCCCGTCGATACCGGCGATTTTCGTTTGATGAGCCGACGCGTTGTCGAAGCGCTGCGACGCTCCCCGGAACGGCATCGTTTTCTGCGCGGCATGGTAAGTTGGATCGGCTACCGTCAGATCGGCGTCGACTACGACCGCGACGAACGCCTCTCCGGGGTCACGAAATATCCGTTCGCAAAAATGATGCGCTTTGCCGTCGACGGCATCACCTCATTCTCCGACGTGCCTTTGCGTTTTGTCTCGTATTTTGGTTTCTTTACCAGCGCTGCGGCGATCGTTTACGCGCTCGTCGTCGTCGGTTTCAAGCTCTTTAGCCTGCACCCGCCCGGCTACACGCGCGGCTGGGCCTCGACGATCGTCGCCGTGCTCTTTCTCGGCGGCGTGCAATTAATCGGCATCGGCATCCTAGGCGAATATATCGGGCGCATCTACGACGAAGTCAAAGGCCGACCGCTCTATTTAATTCGCAGTATCGACCGTTCGAACGAGAACGCGGCGCAGCGCTAGAGCTGCGCCAACACGAGTGGCGGCGGCGCCCCCGGCAGTGCCGTAACCGCGATCGCGTTTTGGATTTCGTGCGCGCTCGCGCCCTCTCCGTAGATCGTCGCCAACGGCGCTCCGCGTTCGACGCGCTCGCCGACACGAACGAGCAGTTCGATCCCGGCCGTCGCGTGCCGCTGCGTCAATCGTCGCGCGGCATTCCCCAATGCCACCGCGTCGATCTCGGCAACCGTCCCGGCAAGCGCCGCGCGCACCTCGTGCGAGCGCGGCGCGATCGTAAGCGATTCCAAGGCGCCGCGCGTCGCTCCCTGCGCCTCAACCATCGCGACAAAACGCTCGTACGCACTGCCGTCGGCGAGCGCTGCGGCCGCCCGACGCGCGCCATCCGCGACGCCGCCAAGCGCGAGCATTTTCGCGGCCACGACGGTAACCAGTTCGTGCACGCGCGCATCGCTGCGCGCGCCGCGCAGAAAATCGCGCGCTTCGATGGTTTCGATGCCGGTGCCGATGCATCGCCCTAAGGGCTCGCTCATCGCACTCACGATTGCATGCGCCGGGCGACCGAAACGCCCCGCCACCTCCACGAGCCGGCGCGCGAGCAGCAATGCATCGTTCTCGCCATGCATGAATGCCGCACTACCGCACTTTACGTCGAAGACGAAGCCGTGCGCCCCGCCGGCGATTTTTTTCGAGAGAATCGACGCGACGATGAGCCCGACGCTGGGCACGCTGCCGGTGCGATCGCGCAGACGATAGAGCCGTTTATCGGCCGGCGCGAGCGCTTCGCTCGCCGCTGCGATCGCACAACCGATACGCTCCACCTGAGCGACAAATTCGCCGCTCTCGAGCGCGCTGCGAAAACCCGGTATCGCTTCGAGCTTATCGATCGTTCCGCCGGTGTGCCCGAGCGCGCGGCCGGAGAGTTTTGCAACCGGCACGCCGCATGCCGCGACGATCGGCACGGCGACGAGCGAAACGATATCGCTCACGCCGCCGCTGGAATGCTTATCGACGACGAAGGGCTCGCGCGGGAAATGCAGCCGTTCGCCGCTCTCGACCATCGCTTCGGTGAGCGCGACGATCTCGTCGAGATCGAGTTCGCGAAAATGGACCGCCATCGCAAGCGCCGCCATCTGCGCGTCGTCAACCACCCCGCTCGCGTACGCCGCGACGATAGCGTGCCAGGTTTCGGCCCCGAGGCTCTCGCCGTCACGCTTGCGCTCGATCGCCGTGCGCATCGCCTGCTCGTCCATCGACGGCGGGGTTTCGCCTTCCCGAAAGGCGAAGCCCTGCGTCCATGCACTATCGCCCGGTGGTCGATCGATTCGTGGAGATTCCCGCGCTCGACCCCATTTGGCTCATGCTTTGCATCGCGGCGTTTTTTGCCGTCGCGCTCCTCACGCAACGGCGACCGTTCTACGGCTTGCTCGCCCTTATTGCATCGGCGCCCTTTGCCTTCGCGCACGCCGTCGGAGACACGACGGTGACCTTGCCGAAGGTCGCGCTGCTCGCCGTCGTGCTCGGCCTCTGCGCGCACCCGGCGCTTTTTCTGCGGCTTCGCTCGCGCGCGGCACGCTGGTGGATCGTTGCCTTTGCAGCGATTGCGGCGGCGACGCTGCTCTCGGTAACGCAGGCCGACTATCTCGCGCCCGCGTTGCGCGAGAGTTTGAAGGCGGTCGAAGCACTCATGCTTTTCGCCGCCGCTCTTCTTGCAAGCGACGAGCGCGATGTACTCGACCGCCTCGCCCTGCCGACGATTGCCGCGACGACAGTGCTCGTGTCGCTGCTCGCGTTACTCCAAGAGCTAATCGGGGCACCGTCGGGGCTCGCTCTCGGTGCGATCGTGCTTCCGCGCATCGCGGGGCCGCTCGGCGGCCCCAACCAGCTCGCGGGCTTTCTCGAGATCGCCATCGCGGTTCTCGTCGCAGCGCAACTCGCGCAACCGCGGCGCTACCTCGCGTGGGCACTCGCGGCGGCGTTCCTCGCCGATATCCTCACGCTCTCGCGCGCCGGTATCTTTCTCAGCATCTGCATCGTCGCGCTGCTTGCGTTCTTGCGCCCGCAACACGTGCGCGCGATGTTTTTTCCGATTGCGGGTGCGCTCGCGTTAGCGACGCTCTTTGCTCTCAACGGCCTCACCGGAGGAACTTTTCTCAAGGTCGCACCGCGTGAGCTCCTCAGCATGCTCGGCGAAGGATTGCGCGGCCTGCTCCGCATGGGCGCCCGGCAGACCGGCGCCGGCGGCGTCGGCACGCGCAGCGAACTCTGGCGCGCGGCGATTGCGTTGTGGCGAACGCATCCGTGGCTCGGAATCGGAGCCGGGAACTTCCACCTCGAACTCGGCCGCGTCGGCCTTCCCAATGTGCGCACGCAACCGAACAGTCTCTATCTGCGCGCGCTCGTCGACGGCGGCATTCCGCTTTTAGCCGCGACGCTCTGGCTCTGGATCGGCGGAATCGTTCGCCTCGTCGCCGCACCGATTCGCAACGATGCATGGGCCGCAGCTGCATTCGCGGCGACGCTCGCACTCGCGGTGCACGGGATCGTCGATAACCTGCAGTTCTATCCGAAGGTGCTCACTTGGTGGCTCGTGCTCGTCGCTATCGCAGTGTCGCGGCAGATCGCCGGAGCATCGCACCCTCACGCCGAGTAGGTTGCGTTGTCACGCCGAGTAGGTTGCGTTGTCACGCCGAGTAGGTTGCGTAGCAACCGTATCGAGGCGGAGTGCCGGAGCTTCCCTCGATACGCGCTGCGCGCTACTCGGGATGACAACAGCTATAAGGTTGCGTTCTCACGCCGAGTAGGTTGCGTTGTCACGCCGAGTAGGTTGCGTAGCAACCGTATCGAGGCGGAGTGCCGGAGCTTCCCTCGACACGCGCTGCGCGCTACTCGGGATGACAACAGCTATAAGGTTGCGTTGTCACGCCGAGTAGGTTGCGTTGTCACGCCGAGTAGGTTGCGTAGCAACCGTATCGAGGCGGAGTGCCGGAGCTTCCCTCGATACGCGCTGCGCGCTACTCGGGGTGACAACAGCTATAAGGTTGCGCTCTCACGCCGAGTAAGTTTCGTTGTCACGCCGAGTAGGTTGCGTAGCAACCGTATCGAGGCGGAGCGCCAAGGCGTCCCTCGATACGCGCTGCGCGCTACTCGGGATGACAACAGCTATAAGGTTGCGTTCTCACGCCGAGTAGGTTGCGCTGTCACGCCGAGTAGGTTGCGTAGCAACCGTATCGAGGCGGCGCGTCGGAGCGTCCCTCGATACGCGCTGCGCGCTACTCGGGATGACAGAGCGCTGCGCGCTACTCGGGATGACAGCGCCTACTCGGGATGACAGTGCGCCGGATTTAGAGCGCTTCGAGTATTCCGCGTAAGAGCGGCATCCAGCGGCGTTCGTTCGCACCTTCTTGCGCGGGCGGAAGATCGACGAGAATCTTCCCTTCGGCGAAGCGAAAGCGATTCTTCGTTAGCGACTGTAGCTGCGGAATTCCCGCCGGAGCGAGCGCAAAACCGGTTCCGACCCCGAGCGTCAGCCGCCGTTCGTCGACGACGACGCGCGTTACGTGTTTCGCTAACGCGATCGCACGCAATTTTGTAATTTCGACGAGCGTCTCCAGCGGGCGCGGGAGCGGGCCGAAGCGGTCGCGCACGCCCGCCGCGATCTCCTCGACATCGCTCTCGCTGCGCGCACGCGCGAGTTGCTGGTAGATCGCGATCTTCTGCGAGACCTGCGGCACGTAATCGTCGGGAACGAACGCACTGACCTTGACGTCGATGACCGCTTCTTGCCGTTCCTCCATCGTCGCGGCGGTTCCGCGGCGAGCGGCGATGGCGTCGGCGAGCAACTGACAGTAGGTATCGAAACCGACCGATGCGATAAATCCCGACTGTGCCGCACCGACGAGATTTCCGGCGCCGCGAATCTCGAGATCGCGCATTGCGATCTGCAGCCCCGAACCAAGATGCGTGAACTCCCGAATCGCTTCAAGGCGCGCCTTGGCATCTTCGGTGAGCACCTTATGCCCCTGATAGAGCAGGTAACAATACGCTTGATGGTTCGAGCGCCCGACACGTCCGCGCAATTGATAGAGTTGCGCGAGCCCGAAGCGGTCGGCGTCGGCGACGATCATCGTGTTGACGTTGGGAATATCGATGCCGTTTTCAATAATCGTCGTGGCGACGAGCACGTCGGTCTCACCATCGATGAATTTTTGCATGACCGGCTCGAGCTCGCCTTCGGTCATCTGCCCGTGCCCGATGGCGATGCGCGCGCGCGGAACGAGCTGTTGCAAGGCGTTGGCGACGGCGTGAATCGATTCGACGCGATTGTGGAGGTAATAGATTTGGCCGCCACGATCGAGCTCGGCGGAGATCGCTCGCGTGACCACGGCGTCGCCACCCGGCAGCACCACCGTCTTAATCGACATGCGATTTTTCGGCGCGGTTTGGATGAGCGAGAGATCGCGCACGCCCATCAACGACATGTGCAGCGTTCGGGGAATCGGAGTTGCCGAGAGGGTGAGCACGTCAACGCTGGTCTTGAGCTCCTTTAGGCGCTCTTTGTGCATCACGCCGAAACGCTGCTCTTCATCGACGACGATTAAACCGAGATCGGCGAACACGACATCTTTTTGCAGCAAGCGGTGCGTGCCGATAACGATATCGACTTTCCCCTCTGCAAGCGCAGCAAGCACGGCGCGTTGTTCGGCTTTGGTTTTGAAACGCGAGAGCTCTTCGACGCGCAGCGGATAGGCCGCAAAGCGCGTGCTGAAGGTGCGATAATGCTGCGCTGCAAGCAACGTCGTCGGAACGAGAATCGCGACTTGCTTCTTATCGGAGACCGCCTTGAACGCCGCGCGCAGCGCCACCTCGGTTTTTCCGTAGCCGACATCGCCGCAGACGACCCGATCCATCGGGCGCGCGCGCTCCATATCGCCTTTTACCGCCGTGACCGCCGTCGCTTGATCGGGCGTTAAATCGTAAGGGAAAGCTTCTTCGAGCTCGCTCTGCCACGCGCTGTCGGGCGAGAACGAGAAACCGCGACTCATCTCGCGCTCGGCGTACAGTTCGACCAGCCCGTCGGCGATCGCCGCGAGTTGCGAGCCGACGCGCGCTTTCGTGCGCGCCCATTCGACGCCGCCCATCTTCGAAAGCCGCGGCGTCGCGCCGTCACCGGCGGCGTATTTCGTTACTTGGTGCATCTGCGTTACCGGCACCATCATGCGGTCGCTGCCGGCGTAATGCAGATCGAGAAAATCTTGCGTGACGCCGAAGAGCGTTTCGCTGCGTAAGCCGACGTATTGCCCGATGCCGTGCACCGCATGCACGACGAAATCGCCGACCTTGAGATCGGCGAGCGTTACCGGAACGCCTTCCTTAACCGCGCGGAGCTTGACGCGTTTCGGCGGCGCGCCGAAGATCTCGCGGTCGCCGAGGATGCGGAGGCGCGCATCGGGGAGCGTGAAGCCGCCGTCGATCGATCCGTGCTCGATACAGATGCCGCCATCGCCGAGCGCACGCGAGATCGGCAGCACGTCGATGCCCGCCGCGCTGAAAATTTCGCCGACACGCGCGACGCCGGAGGTAAGAATGACGATGCTCTCGCGACGCGCGAGCGATTCGCGCACCGCTTCGAGGAAGAGCGTCATCTGACGGTTATAGTGCTCGCTCGGGCGCGTCTCGAGCACGAACGATGTATCGACGCGCGGCAACCATGCGGGCGCGAGGCCTTCGATCGCACCCGGAAGGACGAGGCTTTGCAGGCGCGCGCAGGCTTCCCCGAGCGCATCGAGACGCGGGTGCGGTGCTTCGATCTCCGCTAATAATGCGTCGTCGACGAACTCGTCACGGACGTCGAGTTCTTCGGCGGCGGCATCGGCGAGCAAGGTGCTGCGCGCGCGAATGCGCTCGTCGTCGAGCGCACTTTCGATCGCCGCGAGCGTCGCCGGTTCGACGAGTGCGAGCAGCGCGTCGGCGGGAAGATAATCGAAGATCGTCGCGGGACGTTCGTAGGCGAAGGCGATCCACGCATCGGGTAAATCTTCGCCGCGGTCGAGAAAGGCGCGCACCGCTCGCTCGCGCGGGCCGTCGCCGCCGATGCGTTCCGCGACGCTTCGACGGTAGCTCTCATCGCGCGGAATCTCGCCCCACGGTAATAGATCGAGCGCGTCGAGCGGCGCGACGCTGCGCTGGCTCTCGATCTCGAAACTGCGAATGCTCTCGATGGTATCGCCGAAGAATTCGACGCGCGTCGGGCTCTCGGCGGTCGCGGCGTAGAGATCGAGAATGCCGCCGCGCACCGCGTACTGCCCCACCGCGCCGACGATATCGGTGCGCTCGTAGCCGAGCCGATGCAGGTTGCGAATCGTCGCTTCCCAACCCGGCTCTCCGCCGACGCGCAGTTCGGAACGCAGTTCGCGCAGCAGCGCGCGCGGCATAACGTACGAACGCAGCGCGGCGACCGAGGTGAGGACGAGCAGCGGTGCATTCGAATCGAGCGCTGCGAGCAGCGTGATGCGGGCGCTACGCTCCGCGGGCGATTCGATGCTGCCGAACGCCGCTTCGCGCCCGCGATGCAAAAAGAGATCGCCGGCGTGCGCTTCGCCGAGATAGCAGAGCAGGTCGGCGTAGGCGCGCTCGGCGGCATCGGGGGTCGGCAAGATCGCAAGCGTCGGCCGCCGCCGGGCGCGATAGAACGCGGCGAGCAACGCCGGGCGTGCCGCGGGAATCGTTTCGTGCAGGGCGACCGCGCGAATCCCCCGTTCGAACGCGGCGAGCACCGCGGAGAGCGGCGTACGCTCGCCGGCGAGGCGGTCGAGCAGGGCGTCGAGCGCCGGGCGCGGGGGGCGGGCGAGCGTAGCGGTCATGAGCGCCTGATTATAGCAGGTCGGCGAAGCCGACGGGCACGACCGTTACGCGGAAGAGGGTTCACTGTCACGCCGAGTAGCCGTGCGCCACTGTCATCCCGAGTAGGGCGCACTGTGTCACGCCGAGTAGGGCGCGAAGCGCCCGTATCGAGGCGAGGGAAGCGGTCCCTCGATACGCGCTTCGCGCTACTCGGGATGACAGGGATGCGCTACTCGGGATGACAGGGATGCGCTACTCGGGATGACAGCGCGGCGGCTAGAGTTGGAGCTCGCGAACGAGTTGGTTGCCGGCGTCGGTGATGTAGAGCGCGTTGTTCGTGGGATCGTAGGCGAGAAAATCCGGACGATCGAACATCACCGCAGCACCGATGCCGTCATTCCAACCACAGGCCCCGCCGGCGCCGGCAACGATCGTCGCGGTCGCGCTATCGGCGGTGCCGTTTCCGGGGGTCATTTGCCAAATCACGCAGTTCGTATAATCGGTGATATAAAAATCGCCGTTTGCGGAATCATATGCGATCCCCGACGCCTCTCCGAATTTTACGCTCGCTCCGGTTCCCGGAGCTATTCCGCACGTGCTGCCGGCGAGCGTCGTGACGGTGCCGCTATTCACCACGCCGTTCCCGGGGGTTACCTGCCGAACCGCGCAATTGCCGTTATCGGTAACGTAGAGATCACCGTTTACCGGATCGTAGGCGATACTCGCGGGATTCTTAAATTGCGCGGCGGGGCCGGTTCCATCCGTGAATCCGCAGGTCGTGCTTCCGGCGAGCGTTACGACCGCCGCGCTCCCCGCCGTTCCGTTTCCGGGGAAAATCTGGCGAACCGTACAATTTGCGTTGTCGGTAACGTAGAGATCTGCGTTCGTAGGATCGTACGCAATGCCGGCCGGGTTGAGAAACTTCGCTGCCGGTCCGGTGCCGTCGGCGAATCCACAGGCGCCGCCGCCCGCTACCGTTACCACGGTTCCGCTTCCCGCCACCCCGCTTCCAAGAGCGACCTGACGAATCGCGCAGTTCGTTAAATCCGTGACATAGACGTACCCGTTGGCGGCATCGTAGGCATCGCCGACCGGATTGTTAAAGCGCGCGGCCGTCCCGGTGCCGTCGGCGAGGCCGCAACCAGCTGGGCCACTCCCCGCAAGGGTAACGACGGTGCCGCTATTCGCGTTGCCGTTTCCGGGGCTCACCGAACGAAATGCACAATTGCTGGTGTCGGTAACGTAGAGGTCGCCGGTCGCAGAATCGTAGGCGATGCCGGAGTCGCCGCTAAAGAGAGCCGTCGTGCCCGTACCATCGACAAACCCGCTGGAGAAGGCGGCGCCGGCGACCGTCGTCGTCAGCGATACGAACGTCAGCGGCACGTTCGCCGAGAGCGGAGCCCCGGCGGCGGCGACGATCGGCGTCGCCGTCACCGCGAGCGTGCCGGTGCCGAGCGTCTGAGCGCTCACCGTAAACTCGTTGGGATTGCTTGCGTTCGGCGCAATGGCGATGCCCGACCCGCTGCTCGCACCGGTAATCGAGGCGGCGAGCGTCGGCGCGCCGGGGCCGATGATGAAATTGCCGTCCGCATCGAGCGTGGTGACGGAGAACGGCACCGAGAGCGTGCCCGCAAGTTGCAGCCCCGAAGTGATGCTACCGCTTACCCCGACGCCACTTCCCAGCGGGCTCACTAGCAGCGACGCGGGAACCCCCGCGAGCGTGACGTTGATGCTATTGGTTTGATTCGCCACGATCGTCTGCGCGACGGTATTGGTGGAGAGCTTATTACCGGCTCCGCCCAAGGCATCGTAGGTGCTCAACGTAAACGTGTGCGAGCCCGCAGTCGCAGCGATCGGGACGGTGCAGGTGAGCGCACTCAAAGGGCCGCCGACGCTGCAATTCGGCGAGGTGGGCGTGAGGTTCTGCGCGGTCGGAGCCCCACCGTCGATTGCGACGGTCAACGATTGCGTTGACGGCGAGACATACGCGGGGGCCCGCGAACCCGCCGCGGTACCGGTTCGCTGCGGAACGGTAATCACGACGCGCGCATCCGTCGTTGGATGAACGCCTCCCGCACCGGGAAGGGCAGCCGCTCCGCCGGCGCCGCCGCCGCAGCCGACGAGTGCGAGCGAGAGAGCAACGCTCGCGGTAAAGATCAAACGTTTCATAGCTGCACCTGTCGGATCGTGTAGTTATCATCGCCAACGTAGAGCGAGTTGTTCGTCGGGTCGTATGCAGGGAAATACGGATAATTGAAACGGGCGATACTGCCGAGTCCATCGGCAAACGTACACGACAGTTGGCTCGTTCCGCCCGCGATCGTCGTCACCACACCGCTATTCGCGGTGCCGTTTCCCGGAGTTACCTGCCGCACGTCGCAGTTCTCATCATCGGAGACGTAGAGATCGCCGTTGGTGGAGTCGTAGCCGATGCCGTTGAGGAGGATTGCAAACTGCGCCGCCGTGCCGGTACCATCCGCGAAACCGCAGGTGCTGTTGCTTCCGGCGATCGTCGTGACGACACCACTGTTCGCGCTGCCGTTCCCAGTCGTCACCTGCCGAACCGAACAGTAATCGGTCACATAGAGATCGCCGTTCGCCGAATCGACGGCAACGCCCTCAATATTAAGGAACGTTGCACTCGCCCCGGTGCCGTCGGTCGACCCGCAGTTCGACGGATTGCCGGCGATCGTGATAACGACGCCGCTATTTAGCGTACCGTTGCCCGGATTGACCTGCCGAACCGTGCAGCCAGGCTCGTCGGTCACGTAGAGATCGTGCGTTGCCGCATCGTAGTCGATTCCATCGGGTGAGTTGAACTGCGCTCCGGTTCCGGTACCATCGACCTCGCCGCAGGTGGTGTAGTTTCCAGCGATCGTCGTGACGACCCCGCTGTTCGCGGTGCCGTTCCCCGGCGTTATTTGCCGAATAGCACATCCGTCGGGAACGTAGAGATCGCCGTTCGTCGAATCGTACGCGATGCCAAAGGGATATCGGAACTGCGCTCCCGTGCCGGTGCCATCGACATGGCCGCAGGCCATCGGGTTCCCGGCGATCGTGGTGACCGTCGCGCTATTCGCCGTTCCATTACCCGGCGTCACTTCCCGAATCGTGCAACTATCGGCGACGTAGATGTTGCCGTTTGCGGAGTCGTAGGCGTCGCCGTAAGGAGCGCTAAACCGCGCGGTCGTTCCGGTACCATCGACGAGCCCCCCCGGTACGCCGGCTTGGCCGGCGACCGTCGTCACCAGCGCCGCCGCGGAAAGTGGGACGTTGGCGGTAAGCGCGCTTCCCGCGAGCGCCGCCGACGGGGTCGCGGAGAGCGCGAGCGTCGCGACGCCGGCGCCGGTTGACGAAAGCGTAAAGAGATTCGGATTGCCGCCGGCGACCGGGGAGATCGCGATCCCCGAGCCCGCGGTTACCCCGGTCAACGAGGCGGCGATCGTCGGCGCGCCGGGGCCGACGATAAAGTTGCCGTCGGCATCGAGCGCTACGACGAGAATCTTCGCGCCGGCGCCCATAAGAAACTGATAGCCCGCGCTCGCGCTGCCGGCAATCGTACTCGACGAGGCTGCACTCGCCGGATCTATCTGAAACGAGGCGGGAACGCCGGCGAGGACGACGGGAATCGCCGGGTTCTGCCCGGTGACGAAGGTGACGGAGATGCTGTTCGCCGAGAGCTTATTCCCGGCGCCGTTCGGTTGATCGTAGGTGATGAAGGTGAGGGTATGCGAGCCTGCCGTGGCGCTGACCGGAACGGTGCAGTTCAGCGGATAGGCCGCGCCCGCACTCGAGCAGTTCGGCGAGCTCGGTGAGAGATTTTGGAGGGTCGGGGCGCCGGCATCGACCGAGACCGAGATCGATTGCGTCGCCGGAGAAACGTAAGCCGGGGCGCGCCCGGTGCTCGCCGTCGTTTTCGGAATCGCGATCACGACATGCGCACTCGCTTGGGCTCCCGTCGTCGAGGAAGCCCCGGCGCCTCCGGGCGGCAAGGCACTCGGCCCCGAGGCTGTGCCCGCGCCGCCGCAACCCGCCAGGGCTGCGAGTAACGACGGAACCAACAAAAAACACCAGCGATTCCCGTAGCGCATAAACCGGCCTCCTTCAAGATACGAACGCCGTTCGTCCCCGTACAACGCTTGGTTGTCGCCGGGAGAAACGACGCTATATTTGAGGTTACACCAGAACTGCAGCAATCCTCTCCTCAAACCGTTTTTTGGAGCGCCACCATGTCGAAATTACGAAACTTTTTCATTGCGGCGGAGTTATATATATTGGCACTCAACCGCCATGACTGCTAAACAAGGAGAAGAACCACCATGAGCGAGCTCACCACTATCGAACGCCCCAGCCTCCGCCCCGGCCTCCGCAGCGCGCTGGATCTGCTGAACTGGGACCCGTTCCGCGGTCTCGTCGGCAACCTGCCCCAGGGCCCGTCCTTCGAGGTCGAACGGAACGAGGAAGGCTACCAACTCGAACTCCCGGTTCCGGGCTTCAGCCCCGAACAGATCGAAGCGACCGTCAACGACGGCATCCTCAACGTCGTCGGCAAGAACGAGCGCCGGAATTTCACCCGGACGATCTCGCTGCCCGATGAGATCGATAGCGATCGCATCGAGGCACATGTCGAACACGGCATGCTGACGCTGAAGCTGCCGCTGCACCCGAAGGCGCAGCCGAAGAAAATCGCCGTCCGCGGCTAGCACCGGGCGCTCCGAATTCGTGCGCCGCTCGCCCCGACGAGGGGGGAGCGGCGCGCAACGGAGGCCAAGGCTGCGCGATGTCATGACGCGCGCGCAGTTACCCGAGGATCTCGAGGCGTTGGAATCGCAGAGCATCTACATTCTCCGCGAGGCGTTCGCGCGGGTCGATAACCCGGCGATGCTCTGGTCGATCGGAAAAGACAGCACCGCGCTGCTCTGGATGGTGCGCAAAGCCTTTCTCGGCGAGGTGCCGTTTCCGTTGGTGCTGCTCGACACCGGCATGGAGTTCGCGGAGGTCTATACCTTTCGCGATCGGCTCGTGCGCGAGTGGAAGCTCCCCGTCATCAACGAGATCTGTCCGCCCGAAAGCGGTATCGACCCGAGCCTTCCGCCGGCGGCGCGCCATGCTGCGCGAAAGACCGCCGGGCTGCGCGCGCTGCTCGAACGCGAGCGCTACCGCGCCGTCATTCTCGGCATCCGTCGCGACGAGCAGGCGATACGCGCGAAGGAACGGGTTTTCAGCCCGCGCAGCAGCGACGGCTCCTGGGATCCGCAGCGGCAACCGCCGGAGTTATGGGACTATTATTCAACCGAGGTTCCCGACGGCGCGCACGTGCGCGTGCATCCGCTGCTGCATTGGACCGAACGCGATATCTGGCGCTACACGCAAGCCGAAGCGATTCCGTTCGTTCCGCTCTATCTCGCGCGTAACGGGCAGCGCTATCGGTCGCTCGGCGAAAGCAACATTACCTTTCCGATTCGCAGCGACGCCGACACGATTGAAAAAATCGTCGCCGAGCTCGCAACGACGCGCGAACCCGAACGCGCCGGACGCGCGATGGACGGGGAGAGCGAGGACGCCTTCGAACGGCTGCGCGCCGGGGGGTACATGTGAGCGCGCTGCGCGTCGTAATGTTCGGCGATGTCGATGCCGGTAAATCGACGATCCTCGGGCGCTTGATGCTCGATTGCGGCTACGTTCCGCAAGCGAAGATCGAAGAGATGGAGCGTTCGAGCGAGCGACGCGGCGTGCCGATGGAGTATTCGTTCTTGCTCGATGCATTCCAGATCGAGCGCGACCAAGCAATCACGCTCGACAGTTCGCGCATTTGGCTCACAACGCCGAACCGCGAGATCGTTTTCGTCGACGCACCGGGGCACCGCGAACTCATTCGCAATCTCGTGAGCGGCGCATCGGAGGTCGATGCTGCGGTGCTCGTTCTCTCCGCCGAAGAAGGCGTCACCGCACAGACGCGCCGTCAGGCGCTTTTTTTGCGCTGGTTCGGTTTTACGTCGGTGCTCGTTGCAATCAACAAACTCGATCTCTTCGCCGATCCGCAATCGCGCTACGACGAACGCGCTGCCGAGGCAGATGCATTTCTGCGCGAACTCGAACTCGCGCCGCTCGCGATGATCCCGGTCGCCGCACGCGAAGGCGCAAACCTCGCACGGCCCGGCGACACGACGAAGTGGTGGCGCGGCCGCACGCTGCTTGCCGAGATCGAAGCGCTCCCAACGCTGCGCGGCGATCCCGATGCACCGCTGCGGATGGTGGTGCAAGATGTCTATCGCCGCGGTTCGACGCGTTGGATCGTCGGGCGCATCGACTGCGGCCGCATCACCCGCGGCGATGCGCTCACGTTTTGGCCGCTGCGAACGACGGCGCGCGTCGCGCGCATCGTGCGCTGGCCCGAGGACGTGGAGAGCGCATCGGCCGGTGCGGCGGTCGCGCTGGAACTCGACGAGCGCATCTTCGTCGATCGCGGCGCGGTCGCAACGCACGAAGATTCGGGTCCGACGACCGGGCATTCGTTGTACGCGACGTTGCTGTGGCTCGGCGAGCGCCCCGCGCGCGCGGGAACGACTCTCCGCATGCGTCTGGGCGCGCGTGAACTCGCGGTGACGGTCGCGCGCGTCGAGGAAACGTTCGACCCCGAAGATGGGCGCGGACGCGCCGCCGGCGAAATCGTCGCGGGCGATGTCGCTGCGGTCACCTTAATCGCGCGCGAAACGATCGCCGCCGACCCCGATCTGCCATCGTCGAGTATCTCGCGATTCATTCTTCTCGATGAGGGGCGCGTCGTCGCCGGAGGCAAGGTTCGCGCGCTCGCAGCTGCGGCACGCGGCGAAGGCGCGACGAACGTCGTCGCGGCGCGTTCGCAGGTGGGCCGCGACGAACGCGGCGCGCGCAACGGCCATCGCGGATATGTTTTTTGGCTCACCGGTTTACCGAGTTCGGGAAAATCGACGATTGCGATGCGCGTCGAGCGGATGCTATTCGATCGCGGGCGCCACGTCTACGTTCTCGACGGCGACACCTTACGCACCTCGCTCAACGTCGATCTCGGCTTCACCGAGGAGGATCGTCGCGAAAACGTGCGCCGGACGGCCGCGCTCGCCGGGCTCTTCGCCGACGCCGGGATCGTCGTGCTCACCGCGCTGATTTCGCCGTATGCAGCGGATCGCGAAAGCGCGCGCTCGGCCTGCTCGGCGAAGTTCGCCGAGATTTACGTTGCCTGCGATCTCGCCACCGCCGAGCGGCGCGACGTCAAAGGGCATTATCGTCGCGCGCGCGCCGGCGAGCTCGAGCGTTTCACCGGCATCACATCGCCGTACGAGATTCCCACGAGCCCCGACCTCGTCATCGAAACCGCGCACGAGAGCGTCGAAGCATCCGCCGCCGCGCTCGCCGAGTTCATCGAACGCACCATCGCTCGAAGCGAATAGCGGGCTGTCACGCCGAGTAGCTGCCGAAGGCAGCGTATCGAGGCGCCGCGATCTATCCCGAGTAGGCCCCGAAGGCAACGCCACTGTCATCCCGAGTAGGCCCCGAAGGCAACGCCACTGTCATCCCGAGTAGGCCCCGAAGGCAACGCCACTGTCATCCCGAGTAGGCCCCGAAGGGCCGTATCGAGGGAAGCACGCGCCTATTGCGGCTCCCTCGATACGCTGCCGTCGGCAGCTACTCGGGATGACACGCGGCAGCTACTACATCTTCCATTTTTTTCGTCCGAGCCGTTTTATTTCGTCCCAATTTCCTAAAGCGAGCGCCATTTTCTTGCCGTGCGACCATCGCTTCAATTTTTTTTCGCACTCGATTGCTTCAACAACGTTATAATACGTCGTACTCCAAAGCAGGGATAACGGACGCCGCTGGAACGTATAGCAAGCCGGGTCCACGCCGATCGTATGTTCGGCGAGCCGTCGCTCGATATTTCCGGTGACCCCTATATAGATCGTATCGTCCGCGCACGCAAGCATATAAACGTGGTAGTTTTTCATTTCATCGCTCTTCTGTGCGATGTCATGTCACCGTAAAGTGCGGCGTCCCCTCGATACGGCCCCTGCAGGGGCCTACTCGGGATGACAGTGGCGCCTGGATACGGCTCCGGAGTTTACCCCGAGCCTGTCGAGGGGGCAGCTACTCGGGGTGACAGAGGGCAGCTACTCGGCGTAACAGAGATGCCGTCGCGCGTCAGCGATATTCGATGCCGTTGATAACGACGAAGCCGGGCGTGCTCCACGAACTATGGGTGCCGCTGACGCGATGCGTCCAATCGATGCCGTCGAATCCGTCACGGTCGCGAAAAAACCGTCCTTGCACCTCGGCCTTGTCGCCGATGCGAACGAGCAGCGGGCCGAGCACGCTCTCGTCGGCGATCACGCGCGCCACGACGTGCGGCGCGACGCGTACGTAAAACCAGAGATGCAAACCGCTACGCGTGCGTCGCGCGGTTCGCACGCGCACGACGGTGCCGCAGATCGTTACCTCGGTGCGGGCGTGCGCGGCTTTGCGCGCGGCGAGATACCCCGCGTTATCGCAGAGCCCGCTCTTCCCGTTGCCGATGCGTCCGGAGCAAGAAGCGAGCAGCACGCACGCGACGAGCGCAGCGATGGAGCGAGTGGCGACGGAGTTTGCGGATCGCATTCAGGTGGATTCCGCGCGTGGGTCGGCTGAAACCTCGCCCGGGCCCTCGATACGGCCCCGGAGTTTACCCCGAGCCCGTCGAGGGGGGCCTACTCGGGCTGACAGATTTGTGCTCGGGCTGACGGAGTTCGGGCCCTCGATACGGCCCCGGAGTTTACCCCGAGCCCGTCGAGGGGGGCCTACTCGGGCTGACAGAGTTCGGGCCCTCGATACGGCCTTGCAGGCCTACTCGGGCTGACAGATTTGTGCTCGGGCTGACAGATTTCGGGCCCTCGATACGGCCTTGCAGGCCTACTCGGGCTGACAGATTTCGGGCCCTCGATACGGCCCTGCAGGCCTACTCGGGCTGACAGATTTGTGCTCGGGCTGACGGAGTTCGGGCCCTCGATACGGCCCTGCGGGCCTACTCGGGCTGACAGATTTGTGCTCGGGCTGACGGAGTTCGGGCCCTCGATACGGCCCTGCAGGCCTACTCGGGCTGACAGATTTCGGGCCCTCGATACGGCCCTGCAGGCCTACTCGGGCTGACAAATTTGTGCTCGGGCTGACGGAGTTGTCAGCCCGAGTCGGGGTCGTTCTACCAGTATTTCACGCAATTATTCGCGCTTGAATCGCAGACGGCGACGTAACCGATATACGGCCACGATCCGGTGTCGTCTTCGGTCCAATCGATGCCTTGGCTGCTCGAATTATCGTAGTAGTAGCGGCCTTGCACGTAGACGTAGTTGCCGGTTGAAACCCACGGCCAGCTCGGCGGATTGTTGCTCGGCGCCTGCGCCATCGCATCGAGATTCGAGACGATCTCGATCGTGCCGCCGTTGGGAATCTGCACGTAGAAGTAGCCGTGATTTCCGCTCGCCGTCACCTTCGAGGGCAACACCTGGGTGACTTGGCCGCAGATATCGACGAGTTGATCCCCCGAGATCGTCCCCGCACCGAATGCGGCTTGATCGCTGAGGAACTGCGCATCGTCGCACGCATAGGCGCTCGGCACCGGCGTTGCCGTCGGCTGCGCGGTCGGCGTTGCCGTCGGCTGCGCGGTCGGCGTTGCCGTCGGCTGTGCGGTCGGCGTTGCCGTCGGTTGCGCGGTCGGCGTTGCCGTCGGCTGTGCGGTCGGCGTTGCCGTCGGTTGCGCGGTCGGCGTTGCCGTCGGCTGTGCGGTCGGCGTTGCCGTCGGCACCGGGCTCGGCGTTGGGCTCGGACTCACGCCGCCTGCGGTGAGGCTGACGTCGTCGAGATACTGGTAGATGTATCCACTCGTCCACCCGTTGCCGTAGACGCCGAAGAAGAGCCAGTAACTCTGCCCGGCATATTGGCTCAGGTTGTAACTGCGCTCGACCCAACCTTTCGTCGTAGCGGCTTCGCTGAAGATCGTGTCGACGACGTTGCCGGAGGAATCGAGGAGATCGGCCTCCTGATCGGCGTAGGCGACCGTATCGTTCGTGCCTTCGTTGACCCAGAACGTCAGCACGCCGTTGCTGGGAATCGTAACCTGCTGGCAGACGCCGGCATAACCGTTGACCTCCGGCGAGGAGGTCGCGCCGCTGAGCTCGCTATAGCTGCCGCTATGCACCGGGCTCGTGACGATCGCGGCATTCACGTTGCCGCATTGCTGCCAGAAAGAGAACCCGCCGCTCTCGAAGCCGCCGTCGGCGACGGCGTTCGTCGCCCCCGTCGCACTGGCTTTCCGCACGGCCTTCGCCGTCGGAAGAGCGATTCGTCGCGCGGTCGTAGGGCGGACGGCCCGTGACGATGCGGCCGGAAGCGAGGAAGGCGCCGAGCCGCCCCCGCCGCACGCTGCTAAAGAGAGCGCCATCAATAATCCGAGGGCGCTGAAACGTTTCTGCAACATATATCTCCTAGGTGATAGAAGTGGAAGGTTGCGCGGGCCCCCCGCCACGCGCCGATGCCATTCTACCCCTTGGTTGTTAAATATATGTAAAGTATTTTAATATTCGAACGCCGGCCATCCTTAAGCCGATTAAGGCGCTATGCCGTGCGGAGCGCGTTGGCGAAGAGATAGAGGCCGAGCATGCTCAAGTGCGGGTCCACGATATCGATCGCGGGGCACGAGCGCGCGACGACGGCGGCGAGCCCCCCGGTCGCGACGACGCGCGTCCGCCCGCCCAGCTCCTCGCTAAAGCGTTCGATGACGAGGCGCGTCGCACCGACGACGCCGAGCATGACGCCGGCTTGCAGTGCCTCGACGGTGTTGCGGCCGATCGCGCGTTGCGGCGGATCGAGTGCGACCTGCGGGAGCTTTGCGGTGTGGCCGACGAGCGCGTCGATAGAAACGTTGATCCCCGGTGCGATCGCCGCGCCGAGAAATGCACCGGCCCGCGAGATCGCGGTGAAGACCGTCGCGGTGCCGTACGAGGCGACGATGAGCGGCGACCCATAGCGTGCGACGCCACCGATCGCGGCGGCGACAAGATCGGCCCCCACCTCTGCGGCCCGCTCGCTCTCGATCGGCATCAGCGGTTGTTTATCCGGCTCGAATATCGTCGGCGCGAGATGGAAGAAACGCTTGCACGCTCCGACCAGCGCAAAATCGAGTTTCGGCACCACGCTGGCGATCACGATGCGATCGATCGTGCGCACGTCGAGTTTCGCAGTAGCGAAGAGTTGCGTGATGAAGACGCCGATCTCGTCGGGCGTGCGATTGGTGAGCGTTCGCACGCGCCACATCTGCAGCACCGAACCGTCTTCGTCGAGAATACCGAATTTCGTCTCGGTGTTTCCTACGTCGATCGCGAGCAACACTACGTTTTCCCCTTTAACAGCGGTTCGAGCGCGTCGAGCAGTCGCCCGGCGAGCGTCCGTTTCTCCGCATGCCCCAGATCGGTCCGCGCGCCGGAACGATCGAGCAGCACGTAGCCGTTTTCCTGCAAGCCGAAGCCGGCGCCGTCGCGAACGTCGTTTACTACGATTGCATCGAGCGCTTTACGTTTCATTTTTTCGCGTGCGTGAGCCTCGTGATCGCTAGTTTCGGCGGCGAAGCCGACGAGACACCGCGAGCCTCCCGCAGCCGATAGCGCGGCGAGAACGTCGGGGGTGCGCTCCAAATCGACGTGCAGCGTTTCATCGCTCTTCTTCCGCTTCTCCGCCGATATCTCGCTCGGGCGCCAATCGGCGACGGCGGCGGCGGCGATGGTGAGATCGACATCGCGGCTTTCGCGTAGCGCGAGGGCGAGCAATTCCTCCGCCGTGGCAAAGCGCTCGGTGCGCACGCCGTTCGGCGGTGCGAGGAGGGTTGGGCCGAGTAACAACGTTACGTTTGCGCCGCGTCGTGCCGCCTCTTCGGCAAGCGCGATTCCCGTTGCACCGGTCGATGCATTGCCGATGAAGCGCACCGGATCGAAAGGCTCCTGCGTCGGGCCGGCGGTAACGAGCACGCGCATGCCGAGTAGCGACCGGCGACGCGCGCGCGTGCGTTCGATCGCTTCGAGCAATCGTTCCTCGCTCGCGAGCCGACCGACCCCGTGCTCGCGCTCGGCGAGAAAGCCCGATTCAGGCTCGACGATCTCGTAGCCACGCGCCCGCAACGCTGAAATATTTTCCGCCGTCGTCTCGCTTTCGTACATCGCGGCGTTCATCGCCGGGGCGAGCAGCACCGGAATTCGCGCCGCAAGGAGCGCCGTCGTTGCGAGATCGTCGGCGATACCGGCGCGCAATTTCGCAATGAGATTCGCGGTTGCCGGAGCGACGATCGCCACCTCGGCTTCGCGCACGAGACGAATATGCGGAATCCGTTCGGGGGCATCCCAGAGCGAGGTATAGACCGGGCGCGCGGTGAGCGCGGCAAAAGTGAGCGGTGCGACGAATCGTTCGGCATCGGCGGTGAGCATGACGTCGACGGTCGCGCCGCGTTGCACCAACGTACTCGTCAACGCCGCCGCTTTATAGGCTGCGATGCCGCCGCTGACGACAAGGAGTACGCGCGCGCCGTTCATTGCGGGAGCCAGATGTTGTCGAGCAGCCGGGTACGGCCGAAACGGGCGGCCGCGATGACGAAAGAATTTTCGCGCAGCGCGGAGAGCGAAGCGAAACTCTCGGCGTCGACACACGCGAGATAATCGAGCGCTCCCGGCGGCTCGAGCAGCGCCGCCGCTTCGGCACGCGCGATCTCGAAGGGTTCGCCGGTTTTTAAGAGTTCGACGAATCGGCGGAGCATGCGGTGTAACGATGGTGCCGCACGGCGCTCGCGCTCGTCGAGATAGAGATTGCGCGACGACATCGCGAGGCCGTCGGTTTCGCGCACCGTCGGCACGATCGTCACGCCGCAATCGTAGCCGAGATCGCGGACGAGTTTGCGCAGCACCGCGCTCTGCTGCGCATCTTTTTGCCCGACGTAGAGCCGCTGCGGAACGACGAGATGCAACAGTTTTCCAACCACGGTTGCAACGCCGCGAAAATGTCCCGGACGGAGCGCGCCCTCATAGGCCTCGCCGACGGGGCCGACATCGATAGCGGTGCTAAAACCCGGCGGATAGATATCCTCCACCGCGGGCGCGAAGAGCAGGTCGACACCGGTCGCGGCGAGTTTTTCGCGATCGCCGGCGAGATCGCGCGGGTAACGCGCGAGATCCTCCCCTTCGCCGAATTGCAGCGGATTTACGAAGACCGAAGCGACGACGGCGGCGTTCTGCGAGCGCGCGAAACGCGCGAGATCGAGGTGCCCTTCGTGCAGCGCGCCCATCGTGGGTACGAAACCGACCGTCGGGGGCGCCCCGCGCCGCCAAGCGCGCAGATCCTCGGTCGTCGTCACCAGACGCACGTTAGGGACGCACGAGAACGCGCAGTGCCGTCCGCCCGACGATAAAGGGCGTCCCGGGTTCGATCCGCACGGTTCCCACGATCTTCGCTCCCTCCACGCGGGTGCCGTTCCGGCTCTCGAGGTCGGAGAGCACGAGCGCCCCTTCGTCGACCTGGATGCGCGCGTGGGCACGCGAGACGTAGCGGTCGAGCGCGAGGCAGGCCTGAGCCGCCGCATCGTCGCGACCGATCGTGATTTCGGATTCAAACTCCCAGCGTTGGCCGTCGAGCGGCCCGCTTACAACTTCAAGCACCAACATCGTTCTTGCCGAAGGCGCTTCTCGCTCGGGGCCGCGCGCTCCCCGTGCCGGGCACCCGAGCCTTCACGGTAGCCTAACATATCCGGCCGACGGGCCGATGATTGGAGAGAAGTGACGATGAGCGACCGTATCGACGAGCTAATGCAGCTGGTCGACGTAGAGCCCGACGCCCTGCGCGAAGCCGAATTCGCTCAGGCGCAGGCGATTTTAGAGAACCTGGTCGGAAAGACGATCGCCGATATCGAGGTGGAGGAGACGCGCATCGTGCTCACCACCGCCGAAGGCAACCGGTTCTTTTTCTACGGCTTCCTCGGCGGCTCCGAAGAAGAAGCAACGTAGCGCGCGATATCCGTGCCGTCCTGCGCGGAGTACTGCGTGAAGGCGACGCCGTGGGCGTAGAGTTGCGCCGTCGCGTCGTAGAACGAGAGCACCACGCGCCCGCGCACGAGCAACTGACGCTCTTCATCTCCCGGTAACGAAAAACGCAGCACGACGTGCTGCCCTGCGGGCAGGTCGGCGCGCGTTGAGACGCGCATTCCGCCGCCGCCTAAATCCAATGATTTTGCAGGCACGACCAGTTCCAACCCCGGGACGATCAGTGTCACCGGTAATCCAATCTCGACGCGGGCGTGGCGCCGCTGCTGGGCGTGGCTGCCTTGTATGTTCACGGAGGCCCATTCGCTTCTGCGTCGAGGGCTTCGGGCCTCTATTCCAAAATTGCACGCGCCGCAGCGAGCGCCCCGAGATAGCCGTGGATCGCATTCACGCCGCCCTGCAAGTAGAGCTCGTACGGTTCGCGCAGCGGCGCATCGCACGAAAGCTCGATCGTCGCTCCGGAGATGAAGGCGCCACCCGACATCACCACCGGATCGCGGTAGCCCGGCACCGCCCCGGGCTCGGGGCGGAAGCGCGCGTCGATCGGCAACACGCTCTGCAACCCGCGCGCAAATTGCAGCACGCGCTCGCGGTTTCCCAGAGCGATCGCTTGCACGATGTCGGTGCGCCGAGCACCGGGGGCCGGATCGACGCGATATCCCAACTCCGAGAAAAGCGCGGCGGCAAAATCAAGAGTTCGTAAAGATGCCTCGACGATGCTCGGCGCTTGAAAAAGCCCTTGGATAAAGGCTTTCCCGAAGCCGAGCGTCGGGCCGAGCGCATCGCTCAGGCCGGGTGCATAGAGCGTTGCGGCGACGCGTTCGACGAGATCGGAGCGGCCGATGCAGTAGCCGCCGGTCGGCGCGAGCGCACCGCCGAGATTTTTAATGAGCGAGCCCATGACGAGATCGGCACCGACGTGCGTCGGCTCGCGCTCCTCGACGAGTTCGCCGTAGCAATTATCGACGAGGATCGGGAGATCGCCGCGCAGCGCGCGCAGCGATGCAAAAGCGCGTTCGAGTTCCGCGATCGGCAAGCTCGGCCGCGTCGCGTATCCGCGCGAGCGCTGCACGAAAATCGCACCGCGTTCGATCGAATGCATTTCGCGCTCGACGGCATCGCTATCGATCGTGCCGTCGGGGCGCAACGCGATCTCGCGATACGCGAAGCCGCCGAGATCGGCGAGCGAATCGGGCGCATCGCAGATCGCATTACGCAAGGTGTCGTAAGGGCGCCCGGAGATCGTCAGCAACGTTCCGCCGCGCGGCACGCACGCGCGGAGCGCGAGCGCGATCGCATGCGTGCCGCTGGCGATCGTCAGCCGCGCGAGCGCCCGTTCGGCGCCGAAAAGGCGACGCAGCAACGATTCGTACGCCGCTCGTGCGGCGTCGTCGTAGCCGTAGCCGCTGCTTCCCGCGAGGTCGCTCTGCCCGATGCCTTCTTCGAGAAAGGCTTCGAGCACGTTCATCGTGACGGCGCGCTGCGCCGGGTAATCCAGCGTTTCGACGCGCTGCCACGCGCGCTCGGCGGCGTGCGCGAGCGCGCCGGTAAAGCCGAAACGTTCGCAGAGTTCGACGATCATGCGAGGCCGACTTCGTGACGCTCGTACGCCCATACTGCCGGCAGCCATAAGAGCGTCGCCAGAAGCAAATTCACGAATAGCAAAATCGGCGCGCGCCAGTCGAGCGTCGCCAGATAGACCGAGAGCGGCGCCGGAATCGATGACGGCACGTAAAAGGCCGCGCGGGCGACCCACCCGGCGCTGACGGCGGCGTAGGTGATGCTCGCCAGCAGCATGGGTATTCCGACGAACGGCAACACCAGAAAAGGGTTGGCGACGATCGGCAACGTGAAGAGCAACGGTTCGTTCGCGTTCACGAGCGCGAACGGCAACGTCGCGCGACCGATGCGACGCAAGCGCGGGATCTTGGAGAGCGCGAGCAGCGCCGCAAGCGGTAGCGTCGCGCCGGCACCACCGGGAAAAACGAAGAGAAAGAGCGAGACGACGACGATATGCGGGAGCGGGAGATGCGCGGCAAAGGCGTGCGTGTTCTCCGCCTGCAGCGAGAGATAGACCGGCGTGACGACGCCGGCGAGTAAGGCTGGGCCGTGGATGCCGACGCACCAGAGTGCCGTTTCGACAAAGACGATTGCCAGCAGCGCCGGGTAGCTGTCGCCGAGATGCGCGAGCGGCGCGAGCGCAGCTGCAACCAACGCGCCGGCATCGACGCCGAGCGCGTGCAGCGCGACGAACGGCAGTAATGCGAGCGGGGCACCGAGATACCGTGCCGCGGGCAAAACACGCGCCGTCGCGCTCGCAACGAACGCGCAGAGCATGCCGACGATAATCGCTAGAAGCAACCCGCTTGCACCGACACTCGATAGATAGGCGAGCGGCATCTCGCCGGTCTGCCAACGCGGCAACGCGAGCGCGAACGCAAGCGCGGTCGCCACGATCTGCGGAACGAGCGGCAACGCGAAGCGCCGCGCTAGTTGCACCGCAAGCGCGATTGCGGTGACGCACGACATCGCGCCGAAGGCCGGCAACATCGCACCGGCGATTGCAGCGAGCGAAAACGCCGGATGCGGCGCGATGCGCCAACCTCCGGGTTCGACGAAGAGGATCGTTAATAGTGCTGCGACGAGCGCGCCGAAACCGATCGGCAGTGCGGTATTGAGCGCTCGCATCGCGGGCGAAGCGGCGAACCCGGTGAGGGCGCGCGAGATTTTAGAGGCGGCGAATAACGGCTTCGACGCGCCCGACGATAACGACATCGTCGGCATAGATTGGCTGCATGCGCGGGTTCTCCGGCTGCAAGCGCACGCGCCCCGCTTCGCGATAGAAGCGTTTCACGGTCGCATCGCCTTCGAGCATCGCGACGACGATCTCGCCGTTGCGCGCGTCGTTCTGTGGGCGCACGACGACGAGGTCGCCATCGAGAATCGCCGCATCGACCATCGAATCGCCCTTCACGCGGAGCACGAACGCATCGGATCCCTTCGGCAGAAAATCGGCGGCGACGAGGAACTCGCCCTCACGCTCCTCTTGAGCGGCGATGGGAACGCCGGCGGCGACGCGCCCGAGGATCGGCAGCACCATCGCGTCGGGCATCGCAGAGCGCTCCGAGCGCATCGCGCGCGGCTTCGTCGCGTCGCGCGTGAGCAGCCCCCGTTTCTCGAGCGTTTTGAGGTGGGCGTGAATCGTTGAAGAGGACGAAAGGCCGACGATTTCGCCGATCTCGCGAACCGAGGGCGGGTAGCCGTGCTCGGCCGCAAAGCGCTCGATGGCGGTGAGAATCTCCCGCTGCCGCTCGCTCGGAGGGCGTTCGCGCATGCCTAAATCCTTTCTCTAGCGGTCGCCGTGGGCGACGACTGCCATGCGTATGGCAGAGCCATCGGCTAGAAACGTACCATAGAGTTCGAAAAATCGCAAACATACGTTCGAGACTCTTGACACCCCGCAGAGCGGGCATGCTAGAATCTAGTGGACGAACAGCCGTTCGGCCCAAGATATGGAGGGTTATCCACAATGAGGTCCCGGAAACGAATGAGCCTGATGCCTGCGGTGGCGCTTGCCGCGCTGAGCGCGCTCGTCGCCGTTCCGACCCTCTCGATGGGTCGTCTCCACGCGGCACCGGTAACGCACTTTGCCCGCGTCACCGTGCAGTCGGGCGACACCCTCTGGTCGATCGCCGCGCAACATATGGCGAGCGGCAGTATCCAAGAGCGGATCGACGAGATCGTCCGCGTCAACCATCTTCACGGCGCCTCCCTGGTTCCCGGCGAGCACATTCGGGTTCCTGAGTAGCCCCTAGTAGGCCCCCGTCGAGGCGTGCGCTGTTTTCATCGCACGCCCTTTACGCGTGCCCACCATCGCGTGATAGAGTGATGGAGGGAAAACCATGATGGCACAACCACTGGAGCCGCGCCTCTCGCGCCTTGAGGGAGCCTTCGAGCAGATCGTCGAGCGCCTCGGCGATACGAATGCGCGCCTCGAAACGCTCGACCAGAAGATGGAGCTCAATTTTCACGCACTCCTCACCACGATGGACGCGCGGTTCGCCGCAGTCGATACACGTTTCTCCGCGATGGACACGCGCTTCTCGGCGCTTGAGCGCAAATTTATTGCTTTGGACGGCAAATTCACCGCGATGGACGACAAGTTCACCGCGATGGACGACAAGTTCACCGCGATGGACGACAAGTTCACCGCGATGGACGACAAGTTCACCGCGATGGACGGCAAATTCGCCGCAATGGACGGCAAATTCGCCGCAATGGACGGCAAATTCGCCGCAATGGACGGCAAGCTCGAAGCGAAATTTACTGCGCTCGACCGTAAGATTGACTCGCGCTTTCAGTTTCTCATCGGCGCCTACGTGACGACGACGGTCGCGCTCGGCGGCATCTTCTTCGCTGCGATCGCTCCGCTCTACGCGCACCTCGCTCGCTAACGCAGAGAGCCCGGCTATGCGAGCACCGTGACGCCATGCTCGCCATGTTCGTCGAGAAATGCGAGCGCCTCCATCATCCAACTATCGAGGCCGTCATTCGAATGGCGGAGCACCTCGCGAGCGAGATGTGCGCGATCTTTGATCCAGCGCAGATTGCTGCGGGTCGTCAGCGGCGCAATTTCGCGATTGCATTCATCGCAGCGTAAACGTGGCACGAAGGGAGAGGTTCGGGTCGTTCGCTAACGCGCCCTACGACGCCGAGGAGAGCTCTGTAGTAAAGTAGCGGCCCCGGTGCTATGCACCGGGGCCGCTACTCCATTCACTCCGCTTGGAGTGCTATCGCCAATTAAACCTTAACGTTCAACTGGAGGTAGACCTGGAGCGGGAGCGCGTTGTAGTTCGGGACGTACGCCTGCTGCATCCAAGCCGGGAAATTTCCCGAGTTGTTTGCCGAAGGCGTCGCGCCGTTGTACCAGCCGGCCCCGTTGGTGTTGTAGGCCGTTGCCCCCGGCGTATAGTCGAGGTATCCATTGTTTTGGCTATAGCCGCAAATAATGGTTCCGGGAGGATACGCGGAGGACCACGGAGTCTTGCTGCCACCGAAGCAACGGTTCACCAAGTTTGCCACCGTCAACGTTGCGCCAACGCGAGCGTTGAACTGATACGAAACTTGGCCACCGATGTTCACCTGCCACGGATCCCGATACTGGCCATAGGAATCGAACTGGCCGGTCGTCGGGTTCGGAATGACAAGCCCTGGGAACGAAGCTCCAGGCGTCGATGTTAATTGAGAGGTTTGGTAATCGCAGGCATTGGTCGTGCCCGTTCCCGTCGTTAACTGATTTGCGATACAAGTCGTCGGGTCGATGCCGGTAAAGGCAAACGGGTTACCGTAACGTTGACCTTCTTGGAGGTCGAGGTTCAGCGATGCCTGGAAGCGGTTCTTCTTATACGAAACATAGCCGGTAAACGCGTTCGGGGAGAGCGACGTGGTTTGATCCAGGCCGATCGCGGTGAACGAGTTCGGGAAGAAGTTCGTATAGGTTGGGTACCAACCGTTCGTCGGTGCCAACGACTGAATGAAAGCGCTGGCACTCGTGCCGTAATTGAGGTTGTAATAGGGGTTGGCAATATCGCCTGCCGCACAGCTCGGATCCGCGGTTCCGTTTCCGAAGTTGGGGGCAGGGGTATAGCAGGGCGCGCCGCCGCCGGCTTTGGTGAAGCCAAAGAACTGGGCGAGAGAGGCCTGCGCCGACACGAGCGGCGTTACACCGTTGACGGGAACGTACTGAACGCGCGCATGCGTGTACGTATAGCCGAGGAAGCCCGAGAATCCATTGCGAGAGGGATCTCCCTTCTGAATTCCGATCTCAAGGCCGGTCGTCTTGCGAGTCGACCCGTTGATTCCACCGGCCAGATTGCCGAGAACGAGCTCGACCAACTGGTTGCGGGTCGTATCCATATAGGGGGTAATGCGGAAGGTGATATCGGTACCCTTAATATGTTTCTCGAGCGAGAAGTCGAGATTGCTGCTCACCTGCAGATGGTTGGGATGCACGGTCGTGCGGAACCCATTATTGAAGTAGGCGGAGCTGTAGGTGAAGTTCGCCGTCTGATACCCATCGTTGTTCAGGTAGGTAACGAACGCCGTCTCGGTCGGTTGGATGAACCGACCCCACGAGAAACGGAGCACGGTGTTGGGATCGATGGTGTAGGTGGCCGCGATGCGCTGTGACATCGTCTTGTGAACCTGCGATGTCACCGGGCTAACTCCGTAGCCCGTCTGATTCGCGTGAACCAACTGGGCACCGTTTTGCGTTAACGGAATGAGATTACCGGCAGTCGATGCCGGGTTGTAGCAGAGCCCGGCCGTCTCGCCGGCAACCATATTCGGGACATAAATTAGGCCGCCACCCGAGTTGCGAGCGTTCTGGAAGGTTCCCGGGGTGACGCATGCATCGTTTGCAAATTGATTGAACCAGAAGGTCGTCTCAGGATCGGACGGCGGGGTGAAGTTGTAGGTGAAATTCTCGTACCGCACTCCGAGGTTGAGATCGAGCTTGCGGGTGGGGTGGAAGTCGTCCTGAAGGGCGAGCGTGGTAAAGAGCGGACGCACGGCATTGAGCAGCTGGTTCGTCTTCGCCGCGGTAACCATCCATTGAGCGCCCGACGTTGCCGCCGCACCGACGACAGCACCAGGAGTCGCATTCAGGAGGTTTCCCTGTGAGAGCGAGGAGATACACGAAACCTGGCTGCCGGCCGGAAGGTTCAGAGCGTAATTGAAATCGATCGGTTTCCCGCGGCCATTGTTATTTACTTGATAGCTGTAGCACTGGCCGGCCGAGTTGACGAGATTAGTTGCGAAGCTATTAAACGCTCCCGCTTGCCGGTTGTTGTTGCGAATAGCAGTGGAGGCAACAACGTTTGCATCGAAGCTCAGCAGGTTTTTATCGTTAATCTGATTCGCGTAATTGAAGGTTAACCCGCGCGTATGAGTGTTCAATTCATAGGCCGTGTTGGCCGGGCCGCCCGAGCCGAGCGAGAGCATCCCTGCAAAGACACCGTTCGAACCAGCGTTTGGATTATTGTTTAACCAATCGGAGTAGAACGTATAGCCGTAGATACGGAAATACGAACGTTCGTTGATGTTGCGCTGATATTGCAGCTTGACGATCGAACCGTTATTCCAAATGCCGGATACCTGGTTCGGCGAAATTCCGGTGAATTCGGAACGGTTCATCGGCGAGCTTGGGAAGTAGTAAGGAACGGCGATGTTCGCACCGGCTGCATTGTACGCAACCGGGGTTCCATAGGTTAAGCCGGATTGCACTCCGTCGCCCCACGGAACGACCGAATAGCCGCCGGTTGCGCAGGGAGCATTGGAAATCTGTCCGTTAAAGGCAAGGTTGATGCCGGTTTGAAAGGCATCGAATTGGCAGAGATTTCCATAGGGCCCAGCGGCCCCTGGTGCACTGGCAATCGATCCGGGCAATCCGAACCCGGTGTAGACATTCTGGGCATCGCCGGAGCCGACGAACTGTGAGTACAGGCCGTTGACGTAGCCGAGGCCGCCCTCTGCGTTGATGTTATCGTACGCAATCGTATGATACGCAAAGTTATCGAACAGTAGTTGAACGCTGTCGCGCCCCGCATCGCGTTTGTGCGGGATAGCGAAGTTCAGGTTGATGATCGTATCGCGCGAGATGATCGACGAACCATTGCCGCCGACGCCGAGCGTGGATGAGATCGGGCCATAGGCCGTACAGACCGGCACTGCTCCCGGAGCGCCTCCGCTTAATACGCCGCCAAGAAAATTGGCGTTCGCGTAAGGACTGAGCGCTTCGGAGCCTCCGACCGGGGCGCCTCCGGGGCCGCAGGTCGCGAAGGGGCCGACCGCTCCCTGATAAGCGCCGCCCGGAACCAAAGGCGCATAGTTTGCAAACCCGGAGTTCCAGATCGGGGCGATTGACGGCCCGGTGAGCGCGTACGGGTTCGAACCGTCGAACGCATAGTTGTCGCCGGAGGAGTTATTCAGAAAGCGGAACCCTTGCGTGGTTCCTCGCAGCCCAACGTAGTAGGAAAAGAGCCGATTCGGGGTCGCGCCGCCGGCCTCAACCGAAAGACTGCGATAGACCGAAGGGCCCGCCACGATCGCTGAGGCGTCGCCGAAACCGGGATAGGTTCCGGTCTTAATGACTTGGTTGACGTAGCCACCGAGCGTCGCCGAAGTCGCACTCGCAGGTGCGCCGCCGGTGTAGACCTGCGTCTCCGAGGTGCCAAGATTACTCAGCGAGTTCGCGCTGTAGTTGTCGAAAGCGCGGTTGACCGGGACACCGTCGAATTCATAGCCGACTTGGCTATACGAGCCGCCGCGGATGAAGAAGACCTGCCCGAAGCCGTAGTTTCCGATATACGAGGAAACACCCGGCTGCTGGTAGATCGCTGAGTATGCGCTCTGTAAATTGCCGCCGCCCCCGGATCCCGAGAGGATCGATGCGGTGGCGGAGTTCACGGAGTAGACGCTCGATGTGCTGCCTGGTTTCACCAAGTTGCCGGCAGCGGTAGATTTTACTGTTGCAATCGTCTTTAAGGCTTTTTCCGTGACCATGCTTAAGGTAAAGCCCTGATCTGCAAAAACAGTAACGCCCGAGACTGAGACGGTGTTATATCCGGCTTTTTTTGCCGTTACCGTATACGTATCGGGAGAGAGAGACAGGAATTCAAAATGCCCTTGTACGTCGGTTATCGCGACTGCCGTCTGGGACGGCGAATTCGCTTCGATAACCGCACCCACAACGGGCGCACCCGCCTTATCGGTCAGCGTACCACTGAGGCGACCCGTCGTTCCTGCCAGTGCCCATGTTCCCTGGAACAGGAAGGCGACGAGAAGCATTAGTGCTACGGCGACGCGACGGAGGGTCCGTTGATGTTTCATCGATTATTTTCCCTCAATCGAGTTTTAGTGAGCTGAACGGCAACAAATCGGCGACCCCGCGTTGGGTCGTCGAGCAGCTCCCGTTGGCTCGCTCTTACTCCCTACTTTGGTCGGTTCCTTCAGCAATCGTTAAGATTCCAATGGGCTGGGAGCGCAACCTAAAAAAGAGAGCCCCGGAATTCTCCGGAGCTCTCTTTGCCGAGGGAAGGCTGGCCCGTTCTTCGGGTCTAGCGGTTCCCGATCGTCGGTGGGCGTGGAGCGAAAGCGAAGGGCGAGCGGCCTACCGAAAGCGGTAAGGATGCCGAGCACGACGCCATGACCCCGCCGCCGGAATCGTACGTACAGGAAGCCGGGGAGATCGCGAGATCGTCCGACTTGTTCGCGCCCAGGTACGGCGGATTGGGAATTCCGGCACTTCCCGTCCCATTAACGCCGGTGTAGGACATCTCGTAGGCCGGGTAATCGAAACTGATCTGCTGGATTACGATGTCGTCGCCGGGGGTCGCGGCCCCATCGGCCGCAGTGTTCTGCGCTGCCGAGCAGAGCGTCGGCGAACCATTGGGGCCCTGTGCGGCCGGGAGCGTCGGAAGAGTCCCCGAGTTCGTCCAGAGCGTGTAATAGACCGGCGAAGCTTTAGAGCTGCCGTTGCAACTCGCGGGCTGTGTGCTCGCCGTCGGATTCGGTCCGTAATCGACCACTTCAACGTACGCCTCGATTGCATTGGTCGGCAAGGCGAAGGCGCCGAACGTATTGGTCGTCACGCTGTACGACGGCGGGGTCGCCACGCCCACCTGCGTGGGGGCGGCGGGAAGGGTGAACGGCGGCGCCGCGACGCTTGTAGCCCCGGTGTTCGCCGGGACCGAAACACTCAGGCCGTAGCTTCCGTTCGCAACCGGAGCGATCGAGGCAAAGACGTCGAGCCCCTCGCTGATTCCGGCCGTTCCGGTGGGATAGTTCGAGTTGCCGACGACCGAGTTACCACTACTGTTCGGCAACACGAATGCCGGGGGACCGCCCCAGGGAACGAACTGATTCGGATCGTTGGCAACCGTATCGTAGAGCGGCACCGGGTAAGGTGCGACCTGGAACGGGGTGCCGATTTTGGTCACTGAGGGGGCGTTCGCCGGGCCGTAGGCATTAAAGGGCTCGAGCCCGAGCCCAAAGGCGCCGCCGGATTGCCCGAAGGTTGTTACCGTCGTGGTTCCTGCGGCCTGAGAGCTTCCGCCGATCGACGTCGTCCCGATCTCGCCGGTCGCTGGGCCGGTAAGAGCGGTTGAGAGCGCATCGTAGGAGGAGGCGACGCCGGCGGTCCCGGCGACCGCCGCTGGGAGCGTGAGGGTCGGCGTGTCTACCAGTGCGCCGCTGTCACCGGGGGCGAAGCCCCCGGTGGGTTGGCGGAACGTCGTCACAACGTTGAGACCAAACGTCCCGTTCGGCAGCCGCGCGGTACCGACCGCGAACTGCAGAACGTTGTTTTGAATCACCGCCGGATTCGTCGGCGCGATCGGACTATTCGGATTCGCGCTGCAAGCCGTGAGAGCGATCGCGATCGCTCCGGTAAGTATCAGTCGTTTCATGCTATTGATTGCTAGCCCCATTTAGATCCGGTGCTGGAAGAAAAATTGCACGGTGAAGGGTTGCAAAGGCGCAAACCCGGGCGTGCCGGCGGTGAAATTCCCGTTCGAGAGCAGGTACGCCCCGTTGCTAAACGCATTGATATTCATGGGGACGAACGGCGTGCATCCACGAGCGGTTCCGACTTGCGCCGTGCAAACGTTCACCCCGGTCTGAGGACCGGAGAGACCGTTGGCAACGGGCTGATAGTAGCTGTTGACAGCAGGTACGGAACCGTTGAATGCGTTCCCGAACAGGTTGAGCATCTGAACTCCGAAGGTGTTGCCGTGCGAGGTGTATTGGATCGTGAGATCGGCGTACAGATTCGGATGGCTCAATTTGCCGCCGTTCGCTGAAGTGCCCGGGGTTCCGCGGGTCGCCGCGATATTCGGGTCGAGGGCACTTCCCGGGAACGCCGGGTCGTAGTAATTCGTCGCAATGCTCGCCCCGGGGTTCCCGCCGACGAAGCTTGCCTGGCCTCCCGTAATGCCGGGTCCAAAATCAACCTGGGGAATGTTGGCATAGATCGGTTGCCCCTTGGCGTTCGTCCCGACCTGTGCGGCAATCATGTTTCCTACCGAGTACGGATACCCGATATCGAACTGCAATTGCGGGCTGACGCTCCAGCCGTGCTTGAGGTTATCGGTGCCGCCGACCCGGATGGAGAACGGCGATACGTAACCGGCGCGATAGAGGTTACCGAGCGCCAAGGAGGCGGTCGGGATGAAGGGCACCGTCGTTTCGTTGCTCGAGAACGGCGGCGTCGTGCTCAGGACGTTCTGGTAAGTTGCCGTGAAGAAGCCGCTCAGCCCGAGAGCCCGCTGAGGAGTCGTCAGGCCCAGTTCGAGCCCGGCCGTTTTATTGATGCCTTGGTTCGAGACCGCAAAGATGCCGAGCACCGGGTTCAGGACGAAGAACGTCGGGAGGTTCGTCCCCCGCTTCACGAAGGGCGTCACACGCAGACCCCATCCATTTTTGAACAGGTGCTGGAAGCTCATGTCCACGTTGGTGTAGAGCGCGGGGGTCCCGTTACCGGCATCGGGTGCTTCGAGCGCATCGCCCTGCCAGTAGAGTTGTTGCGCGTAACTCGTACACCCGAAGACCAGCGTCGCCGGGTTACCGCAGATCGCTCCGGCTTTTGCCGGGACGCTGAGATACGGCTGCAATCCGTACAGGTGGAACGGCGTGCCGGCGGTCTGGGCATTTGCGAAGACGGCCGAGCGACCGTATCCAAAGCGGATCGAGTCGCGAGCGTCAATTTTATAGGAAATCGAGGCGCGCGGCTGCAGCTCCGTGGGATGCAGTACCTGGTTGGTCCACGAGGACGCAGTGACGTCATAGGGGTTGTTGACCGGTGCCGAGGGGCACTGCGCGAAGTTCGCCGGATTGGTAGCGAACGCTGCGCAACCAACGACGTTATATCCGACCGCCGGTGCGCCGAGCCCGAGCGTTCCAACCTGGCTAAACCAATGCTGGTTCTGGCCCTCGTCGCGGATGCCGAGATCGAGATAGAGCCGGTTCGTCGGCGAATACTGCAGCCGGAGTCCGGTTCCCCAGTTCTGGAAGTTCGTGCCGTTGTAGCCGATACCCCAGCTCGGGATACGGGGAACGCCGTTGGGGAAATAGCTCTGGAGGTATCCCCCGGGCAACCAATCCGAGGTCTGAGACGCAGCGGTACCCGGGAAATCACCACCTGCAAGGATCGAGAGCTGCGGTTCGTAGGCATTGAATTTCGGATAGAGGACGTTGTACGAGACGTTCAACGTCGCGGTGAGTTTGCTGCCGATCTGCTTTTCGAGGTCGGCGCTCATGCCGACGGTCGGGCCGCCGGTGTCGGTCCATGCCGAAATAAATCCGGGTGCCGTGCCGTAGAAACCGCCCGAATATTGATTGTCGGAGAACTGATCCTCGGCCCAGTTGAAGTAACGAACGTCGAGGTACGTTGTTTCGTTGAGGCTGTTATCGTATTCGAACTTCAGAAACCGCGTCTGATTGGAAAAATTCTGCTGCGGCCCGGTGATCGCCGCGTTGTAGGAAGGGACGCCCGGCCCGAGGCCGATCAAACTTGCATATTGCGCGGGTGAGTAGCCGGCGATTCCATAGAATCCGGCCTGCGTCAGCTGATCGTATGGATAATAGACGAGGGCGTTCGGATTGGTAACCGGGTTATAGGTTCCACCAGGGCCCGCTTGTCCGTAACCGCGCTGCGAGATGTTCGCATAGAGCACTTGGAACGTCTCGTGATTATTTTTTCCAAAGTGAAAGAAAAAATTGTTGAGGATCTGGTCGGTCGTTTCGTATGTGGTGGAGAAATAGTTGCCGTATTCGGCGAGCGGCGTCGAATGATAGCCGACGTACGGATTAAACCGCTGCCCCGTGTACGCGAAATAATCTGAAAAACGACGATTCGGCGTTGCAAAGCCATAGTGGAAGCCGAGTTGATGGCTGAAGTTCGGCCCGCCGGTTTCAAGATCGAGCGAGCCGGCCCCGGGCCCCTCGCCCTGCTGCGGAATGATATTGATCACGCCGGAGCCGACACCGCCTTGAGTGGCGTCGCCCGCACCTTCGACAACCTGAACCGAACCAAGGCCGTTGAAAAGACCGGCCGAGCCGTTATTGCCGAGGAACGGTTCTTTGAAGGTAACGCCGTCGAACTGGTACCCCACTTCGTAGGCGGCACCGCCGCGAATCGTCGGAACGCCGTTGTTGGTGAGGGTTACGCCGGGGACCGCCAAAACGAGCGCATTCTCGTTCGTCGAGAACGCCTTGCCGGTGGTCTGGGTAACCGCAGCCCCGCTGACGGTGTAACTATCGATCGTTTGCGACGGCTGAAATGCGCTGGTTCTACTCACCGACTTCACTCGGGCAATCGTCTTGAGCTGTTTGGTCAAGGCGACCGTTCCGAGAGCGGTGGTTTGATCGCCGAACACGATCACTCCGGTGATCGATTGGCGTTCGTACCCGACGGCGGAGATGGAGACGCCGTAGCTGTCGGCATTCATACCAAGAATGGTGAAGAAGCCGTGAGCGTTCGTCACCGCCGTATAGGTGCCGCTGCCCGAGAGCGCGACGATCGTCGCATCGGCAACCGGCGCGTGCGAATGCGCGTCAACGATCGTGCCGCTAAGGTTGCCGAACTGGCCGCCGGCAGCGAAGCTGGTCGTCGTTAGCGAAAAAATCATGGCGACGAACAACAACATCGCGAGCCCATGACGGGCTAGCGTATCTATCGAACGTGGCCGGGAACGTGGATTATGCATGCGATTGCATCCCTCCCGAAGAGAATGCCGATTGGACGAGAGAACGCATGCGTTGACGACGGCAGCCGCGCAAAAGCAACGCGGCGAAACCCGAGGCAGATCTCTTCAGCACCAATGTTTCCTGACGAGTATCGACCATGTGGTTCCGACCGATGTTTTGCAACGACGAAATCCGAGCTAGCGAGCGTACTGCGTTCATCCCCCAACAAGCGTAGTGAGCAGACGGCCCCATAAGGACCGCCTTCCCACCTTAGCTCTGGCTTTTGTCGCTTCCTTCAGATTTCCTTAAGAGTTCAAAACTCCGATGGTCTTCTTAAGGAGCGCCGGAATATCGGATGGACGCTCGGCGACCGGAACGCCCGCTTGCTTGAACGCAGCGATCTTGCTCTCCGGCGTACCGAAGTTGCCGGAGATAATCGCCCCGGCATGGCCGAGCGATTTTCCCGGCGGTGCATTGCGCCCGCCGATGAAAGCAACGATCGGCGTCTCGCGCAGATGCTCGGCGATAAAGGCCGCGGCGTCTTCCTCATCGGATCCGCCGATCTCCCCGCAGAGAACGATCGCTTTTGTCTCCTCGTCGTTGGCAAATGCCCGCAGGCAATCGACGAATGTCGTGCCGATAATCGGGTCGCCGCCGATGCCGACGCAGGTCGACTGCCCGAGCCCGGCGCGCGTGAGCCCGTCGACGACTTCGTACGTCAGCGTTCCGGAGCGCGAAATCAAGCCGACGTTCCCTTGCTTGAAGATATGTCCCGGCATGATGCCGATGCTCGCTTTGCCCGGCGAGATCAGTCCGGGGCAATTGGGGCCGATGATCTGCATTCCCGGCGTCGCGCCGACAACGCGCAAAACGTCGTGCACCGGAACTCCCTCGGTGATGCAGACCGCGAAACTGATTCCCGCCTCGTAGGCCTCGAAGAGTGCATCGCCGGCGAACGGCGGGGGAACGAAGATGCAGGTGTGAGTCGCACCGGTCGCCTCGACCGCCTCGCGAACGGTATTGAAGACCGGCAAGCCGTGCTCGCTCTTTTGCCCGCCCTTCCCCGGCGTGACACCGCCGACGACCTGCGTTCCGTAGGCGAGCATGCGCCCGGTATGGTAAGAGCCTTCGCCGCCGGTGATCCCCTGAACGATCACCTTGCTGTTTTTATCGAGATAGATACTCATCGTCGCTCCTTAGGCTCCCGCCGCAATGCGCACGGCCTGCGCCGCGCCTTCGTCCATCGTTTCGACCGGCGTCATGCCGGCGTCGGCAAGAATCTTGCGTCCTTGCTCTTCGTTGGTGCCCGTCAAACGAATAACCAACGGTATTTTGCGCGACGTCGTCGTCCGCAACGCTTCGACGATGCCTTTGGCAACTTCATCGCCGCGGGTGATACCGCCGAAGATATTGATGAAGAAAACTTTCGCGGGCGTGTGATTGACGACGAGTTCGTAACACTTGCGCACGCGTTCGGCGTTCGCTCCGCCGCCGACGTCGAGGAAATTCGCGATCTCTCCGCCGGCATTTTTCACGGCATCCATCGTCGCCATCGCGAGCCCGGCGCCGTTAGCCATCGTTCCGACGGTGCCGCCGAAACGACGGAAGTTACGGATTCCCAATCCCGATTCCGTGGCGAGTTTTTCGTCTTCATCGAGCGGCAGCACCGCGTGCCATTCCGCGAACTCTTTGTGTTTGAAGAGCGCGTCGTCGTCGAGTTCGACTTTCGCATCCGAGGCGATGACGCGACCGTCGGTCGTCAGCGCGAGCGGATTGATCTCGACGAGTTTTGCTCCGTATTCGAAGAACAGTTGATAGAGCGAGGCAAGAATCGCCGGCAATTGTTTGCGATAGCCGGGGTCCAGATCGGAAGCGAATGCCAATTCGCGGCCGACGAACGGCGAATAGCCGATCGCCGTATCGATGAAGAATTTCGCGATCGATTCCGGGTGATCGTGCGCGACATCTTCGATATCCATGCCGCCGAATTTGCTGACCATCGCCACGGGGCGCTTCGTCGTTCTGTCGACGGTGATCGCGCAGTACGCTTCTTTTGCAATCGAAAGCTTTTCCTCAACGAGCAGCGAGTTAATCGCTTCGCCGTTGGGGTTCTGACGATTCGGCGGCATCGGCGTCGCCATAATCTCGCGCGCCGTCGCGATGCCCTGTTCGCGTCCGCTCGCGAATTTAATTTTACCGGCTTTTCCGCGGCCGCCCATCAGCACTTGCGCTTTAAGCACCCATTCGCCGGGGTTCTGGGCGAGAAAATCGCCGACCGCTTCAGGCGTGGTGCAATGTTGCGAGCGTGGAATCGGGATGCCGGAGCGACGAAAGAGCTCCTTCCCCTGGTACTCCATGAGATTCATAGATGCTTTCGTGTACTCCGTTTCTTACGCGATGGAAGGCCGGGCGCGCATAGATCGGCGCCGACGACCTTCTATTCGTAACGGTAGCACGATTCTTCTTCTTCCTACCGATGTCGCAAGCGAAGCCTTTTTGCCCCTCTGTCACGCCGAGTAGGCTGCCTTGTCACGCCGAGTAGGCTGCCTTGTCACGCCGAGTAGGCTGCGCAGCAACCGTATCGAGGCGCGCGCACCGTCACGCCGAGCGACCTCTTTCCAGCGCAAGCGTTCGCGTGAAGGATCGCCGGGGCGTTTCGATGGTGTCGACGGCCGAACCGTCACTTCGGGCCGCAGCGGGTTCGATTCCCGCACGCTCCAACTCAAGAACGTGCATTTGCACTGCATTGAGAAAGGTGCTAGTCTGAAGTCGACGGTTCGGCCGGCACCAAATGCGAGCTGCTCCATACGGGGCGGCTCGCATTATTTGTGAAATGCGCGTCTCGATACGGCTGCTGCGCAGCCTACTCGATGTGACAAGGCAGCCTACTCGATGTGGCAAGGCATAATAATTTTGTCACCCCGAGTAGCCGCCGTCGGCGGCGTATCGAGGGGCGCACGCACGTCTCGATACGGCTGCCGCGCAGCCTTTTCGACGTGATAACTTTTCCTACTCGATGTGGCAAGGCATAATAATTTTGTCACCCCGAGTAGCCGCCGTCGGCGGCGTATCGAGGGGCGCGCACGCACGTCTCGATACGGCTGCTGCGCAGCCTTTTCGACGTGATAAGGCATAATAATTTTGTCACCCCGAGTAGCCGCCGTCGGCGGCGTATCGAGGGGCGCGCACGCACGTCTCGATACGGCTGCTGCGCAGCCTACTCGACGTGACAACTTTTCCTAATGGTGTCGACTGCAGAACCGTCACTTCATGCAGTTGCGGGTTCGATTCCCGCACGCTCCAGCCAAAACTCCGCACGCGTTTGCGGAGCGGGATGGCCGGTGGTAGAATGGATGCGACGGTCTTGTGATCCACCAAATGCGAGCTGCTCCATACGGGGCGGCTCGCATTATTTGCGCGCCCCCTCGATACGCCGCTTCGCGGCTACTCGGGGTGACAACTTTTCCTACTCGACGTAACAACTTTTCCTACTCGGGATGACAAGGCACGCACATCTCGATACGGCTGCTGCGCAGCCTACTCGATGTGACAGATTCTCTCGGTCGACGTGGAAAGACGCCTGGTTTATAACCGGCCGAGGAAGCTCCGCGCGATAATAATCTGTTGGATCTCCGAGGTGCCTTCGTAGATTTCCGTGATCTTTGCGTCGCGATAATAGCGCTCGACGGGAAACTCGGTGGTAAATCCGTAGCCGCCGTGAATTTGCAATGCTTCGGATGCATGCGTACGCGCGGCAGTCGAGGCGAAAAATTTCGCTTGGCTCGCGAGCGTCGGCGACGGCGTTCCGGCATCGGCAAGCGCGGCCGCCCGATAGACCAACAAACGTGCCGCCTCCAGATCGGTTGCCATGCGCGCAATCTTGAATGAGACGCCTTCGTAGGCACCGATCGGCTTCCCGAACGCCATGCGTTCTTGCGCGAACTTCACCGACGCATCGAGACAAGCGGCGAGGATGCCGACCGCCTGTGCGGCGATGCCGATGCGTCCGCCTTGCAGCGCGGTCATAGCGCCGCCGAACCCTTCGCCCTCGCCGCCGAGCAGCGCTTCGGGGCCGACGTAAACGTCGTCGAACGCAAGATCGCAGGTGTTACTCGTGCGAATTCCGAGTTTCTCCGTTTCGCGCTCGACGCTTACCCCCGGCGTCTTCGGATCGACGAGAAAGGCGCTCACGCCCTTCGGCCCGACGCCGCCGGTGCGAAACATCGCCATCACTACGCCGGCGTGCGTACCGTTGGTGCACCATTGCTTGCGCCCGCGCAGCACGAAACCATCGCCGCGGCGCGTCGCCGTCGAGCGAATGCCTCCGGCATCGGAGCCGGCATCGGATTCCGTCAGTGCAAAACCGGCAATCGTGTCGCCGCCGCTCAGGCGCGGAAGCCATTCTTGGCGTTGCAACTCGTTGCCGAGTTTTGCAATTGCGGCGCCGATCATCGCGTGAACCGAGAGCGTCACCGCACTCCCCGCATCGACGCGTGCGAGTTCTTCCACCGCCAGCGCGTACGCCCCATAGCCCGCGCCCACGCCGCCGTATCGTTCGTCGACGAGCACGCCCATCAACCCGATCGCATCCATCTTCGTGTAGAGGCTGCGCGGAAAATAGTGCTCGCGATCCCAGGCGGCGATATGCGGAGCGATCTCTTTTTGCGCGAACTCGCGCGCGAGCGCGGCGATCTGCCGCTGCTCGTCGGTGATTTCAAATCGTGCAGCGGCGGATCGATCGGTCATGCGTAGGGATAAAACCCGCGGCCGCTCTTTTTCCCCAGCCAGCCGGCAGCGACGTATTGTTTGAGCAACGGACAAGGCCGATATTTCGAATCTCCGAAACCCTCGTGCAATACTTCCATAATCGCAAGACAGGTATCGAGGCCGATGAAATCGGCGAGTTGCAACGGCCCCATCGGGTGATTCATACCGAGCTTCATCACCGTATCGATCGCCTCGACGCTGCCGACGCCTTCAAAGAGCGCGTAGATCGCTTCGTTGATCATCGGCATGAGCACGCGATTGGAGACGAAACCGGGAAAATCGCGAACCTCTACCGGCGTCTTTCCCATTTCGCGCGCAAGATTTTCGGTGAAATCGTACGTTGCTTGCGAGGTTGCGATGCCGCGGATAATTTCGACGAGCGCCATCACGGGAACCGGATTCATGAAGTGCATCCCGATAACGCGCTCGGGGCGTTTGGTCGCCGCACCCAACGTGGTAATCGAGATCGATGAAGTATTCGAAGCGAGGATCGCGTTTGCCGGCGTGGCGGCATCGAGGCGCGCGAAGAGCGCGAGCTTCAGATCGAGCGCTTCGGTTGCCGCTTCGATCGCGAGATCGACATCGAGTGCGTCGATACGCGCCGTGCTCTCGATTCGTGCGACGACTGCGTCGCGGCCGGCGGCATCGATGCGGCCCTTCTCGACCGCGCGCGCGAGGTTTTTTTCGATGTTTGCAATTCCGCGAGCGATCAGTTCCTCGCTGCGGTCGTGCAAAAGCACCGTGTGGCCGCTCCGAGCGGCCACCTCCGCAATGCCGGCGCCCATCTGTCCGGCGCCGATGACGGCGATGCGTAACGGCATCGTTTAGTCGACGCGTACCAGAACGGCGTCGCCCTGCCCTCCGCCCGAGCAGATCGATGCGATTCCTAAGCCGCCGCCGCGTTTGCGTAACTGCGCGATAACCGTGCCGAGAATGCGCGCTCCCGAAGCGCCGATCGGGTGCCCCATCGCGATGGCGCCGCCACGAAGGTTGATCGTCGCCGGGTCGATTCCCAATCGATTTGCCGAGGTGAGCGCGACGCTCGCGAACGCTTCGTTAATCTCCCAAACGTGAATATCGCTCGCACGCATGCCGTGTTTTGCCAGCAGCGCTTGTGCGGCCATCGCCGGCGTCAATGCGATATACGGTGCGTCCCAAGCGACGGTTGCATGGTCGACCAGCGTCGCAAGCGCGGCGTGCCCGCGTTCGCGCGCGTAATCGGCGTGCGCGAGTACGAGCGCGGCGGCACCGTCGTTGACCCCCGGCGCGTTTCCGGCGGTAATCGTTCCGTCGCGTTCGAGCGGTTTGAGTTTTGCCATCGATTCTAAACTCGCGTCGGAGCGGACCGCCTCGTCGCGCTCGACGGCGTTAAACGGCACGTCGCCGGTGACGAACGGCGTGTATTTCTCGAAATCGAAAGTGAACTCGGCCGACGGATGATGATCGAAGGCATTCATCGGCGCGCCGACGGTTGCGGGAATGCGTTCGCGCCCGCGGGCGGGCAGCGCGTCGCGCACGATGCGTCCCCGCGCTTTCGTCGCCACCTTCACCGGGATGAGTTCGTCGGCATAACCGCCGGCCTGCGCGGTTTCGTGCGCGCGGTGATGGCTTTCGTAAGCGAAAGCATCTTGCGCTTCGCGCGTGAGGCCGAGTTCGTTGGCGACTTTCGAACCCTGCGTCGCCATCGTCATACCGAAATAGCAATCCCATAACCCGTCGTGAATCATCGCATCGACGAGCGTTCCGTCGCCGAAACGATAGCCGCTGCGCGCTTCCTTCAATAGATAGGGCGCGTTGCTCATCGACTCCATGCCGCCGGCGGCCACCACGCGGTTCGCACCGCCGTTGATGAGGCGCATCGCATTGACGGCGGCGAGCATTCCCGAAGCGCAAACTTTGTTGACGGTTTCGGCGGTAACGGTCTTTGCGAGGCCGCTTTTGTAGAGTACCTGGCGCGCGGGATTCTGCCCGACGCCGGCTTGCAGCACCTCGCCGAAAATGACGTGTTCGATCTCGCTGGGGTCGAGCCCGGCGCGTTCGAGCGCGCCGACGAGCGCGGCGGCGCCCAGCGAAGTTGCAGGAAGCGGCGAGAGAGCGCCGCCGAGTTTACCGAACGGAGTGCGCGCGTGGCCGAGGACGACAGTTGATGATTGCATGGATCCCATAACCCGCCTCCGCTTCGAGCGGAGGCTCCGCCGAACCTCGCGTCTAGCGGTGCAGGAGCCCCTTGCCTACCAATATCGCAAGCATCACCAGAAACGTTACAAAGGTCCGCGTTTCGGCGCGCGCGATGACGCTGCCGTCCCACGTGCCGGTCGGTTCGGGTGCCGAAGCTAGGCGCGGCACGATGCGAGGAACGCGCTTACAATAGCGAGCGAATGCGTCGCCGAAGGTAGAATGCAAGAATCGCTCTTCGTGCGGAACGATGATTCCATAGACGACGAGCATCCACAGGAGCGAGCCGAGCACGAGCAGGAGCCGTATCGTCGGTGAATTTCCGCCGGTAAACGCGAGCGCAAAACCAAGTGCGGTGATGAAGTTGCCGACGTAGAGCGGATTGCGCACGTGCGCGTACGGCCCCGCCGTCACGAGTTGCGGCGCTTCGACGTGGTCGCCTCGCGTGGTTACTCCGGAGTAACCGACCGCCCACATGCGCAGCAATTCGCCGATTACCGCGATCGGAATGCCGATCAGCGCGGCGCGCAGCGTCGGCACGCCGAAAAACACGAGCGCGAGCGCCGGCAGAGCGAGCAACGCGCCGCGGTTTTTAAAGAAGAACGCGTCGAGTGAAGAGGGGGCGGAAGCATCCATCGCCGCAGCCGTTAGCAGGTTGCGGAAAAAGTCCTGTGCGGCAATCGCATCGCGATTTTTGGCCGCTTTCGAGGAGCGAGGAGTGCCGAATGACCTCGTCATTTGAGCGACGAGCGACGACGAAAGCGGTTAAAAGCGGAGCGCGAGAGAGCTGCGGGGCTTTCCCCGCAACCTGCTAAGGCTCCCGAGCGATCTCTCCCGCTACGATCCGTGCGCGAACGGCGGCGAGCGTCGCGCGCAGCAGTTGCGGCACCGCCGCGCGCTGCGCCGAAGCGCCGCTCTCCGGGCGACAGGCCGGCGGGGGCAGCGGCGCGCGCTCGTTTTCGCGCTCTTCGCGAACTTCGATGGGAACGCGGGCGGCGAGAATGAGCTCGCGCAGAAGATCGCGCAGCGGCCATGCCGTCGCGCTACACGCATCGGGCCCGTCGCCGTCGGCGACGACATCGTAGGTGCGATCGAGCCGCTCGACGACGAGCAACGGCGGCGCGCCTTCGGCGACCCTGGCGATACCGAGCAACGCCGCTGCAAGCGGATGCGTGGGATCGCGCTCGAGCAGCGACGGTAACGCAACGTGTCCCTCGGCGAGCATTATGCCGCTTCCACGCACGGAGGAATCCGCTCGATACCGAATGCTGCGCCCATGCCGCTGATCTTCGTAGCAACGCCGCTGGGGAACCTGCGCGATATCACGCTGCGTTCGCTCGACGCCTTGCGCGAAGCCGATCTTATCGTCGCGGAGGATACCCGCGTCGCGCGCAGGCTCCTCAGCGCGCTCGAACTCCCCGGCCGCGAACTGGCGAGCTATCGCGAACAGAATGCCGCAACGGCGACCGCCGGCATCCTCGAACGAGCGCGCGCGCAGAACGTGGTGGTGGTCAGCGATGCCGGAACGCCGGGCATCTCCGACCCGGGCAGCGAGTTGGTGGCGCAGGCGCGAGCGCTCGGAATCGCGATCGACGCACTCCCCGGGCCGAGCGCGGCGATCGGCGTCGCCCTTCTCTCGGGCTTCGATTTGCAGCGCTTTACGTTCGAGGGTTTTCCTCCGCGAAGCACGAGCGCACGGTGCGCGGCCTTCGAGCGCGCGCTCGCCGGCGGCTGCACGACGCTCTGGTACGAGAGCCCGAAACGCATCCTCGCGACGCTACGCGCTATCGAGAGCGTCGCCCCCACCGCGCGCTTGTTTCTGCTTCGCGAGTACACCAAACGCTTCGAGCAGCAGATCCTTGGGAGCCCCGCGGAGGTCGCGCGCGCACTCCCCGATCCTCCGCGGGGCGAGATCGCTTTTGCGCTCGAAGCCGCGCCCCCGCAGGAGGCAACGCCTCCGAGCCGCGCCGAGATCGACACCGCTATCGAAGCGGCACTTGCAGCCGGAGAGCGCGTTTCTGCGATCGCGCGACGCCTCGCGGCGGCCGGGGCCGGCGAGCGTTCGGAGCTCTACGCTCGGATCTCTGCACGGAAAGCCGACGTCGAAGGGCGAAGCACGGACTAGATGAAGCGCCCGTTTTACGTCACCACGCCGATATATTATATCTCCGGCAATCCGCATATCGGCCACGCCTACACGACGGCGGTCGCCGACGTGCTCGCTCGAGCGGCACGCACCGAGGGCGAGGCGTTCTTCCTCACCGGAACCGACGAACACGGACAGAAGGTCGCCAACGCCGCCGCGGCAGCGGGAAGATCGCCGCAAGATTGGTGCGATGCGCTCGTACCGCGCTGGCAAGAACTCTTCGCCGCGTTCCACATTTCGTACGACGATTTTATTCGCACGACGCAGCCCCGCCACGAGCGCGTGGTGCAACGCGTTTTCGAACGATTGCGCGAGAGCGGCGATATCTATCTCGGCACCTACGAGGGCTGGTATTGCATCGAGGACGAGACGTTCTGGCTCGAGGCGAAACTCGTCGACGGGAAGTGCCCGACCTGCGGGCGCACCGTTACGTGGCTCTCTGAAAAGGATTGGTTTTTTCGGCTTTCGGCGTACCGCGACCGCCTTCTCGAGTACTATCGCGCGAACCCCAACTGGTTGCGCCCGAAGAGCGTCTATAACGAAATGCTCTCGCTGCTCGAAGAAGGGCTCGACGATTTTTCCATCTCGCGCACGAATTTCGATTGGGGAATCGAGATTCCGGGCGGCGGCGGCGTCATTTATGTCTGGTTCGATGCGTTGCTGAATTATATCTCCGCACTCGATTACGGAACTCCGGGCGCTCCATTCGAACGGTTCTGGCCGGCGAGCGTTCAACTGATCGGCAAAGAAATCGCACGTTTTCATACCATCATTTGGCCGGCGGTGCTGTGGGCGCTCGGCGAAAAAGCGCCGGAACTCGTTTTCGCACACGGCTGGATAACCGTCGACGGTCGCAAGATGGGAAAATCGATGGGCAACGCCACCGATCCATTCGCGCTTGCCGAGCGATTCGGCGCCGACACGCTCCGCTATTTTTTATTGCGCGAAGCGCCCTTCGGCAGCGATTTCTCTTACTCGGAAGAAAAAATTATCGCGCGTAACAACGACGATCTTGGAAACGACCTGGGAAATCTCGTGCGCCGTTCGTTGGCGATGCTGACGAAATACTGCGACGGAATCGTCCCGCCTGCCGGCGAGCCTTTCATCGGCGCCGCGCTCGAACAGATTCCGAACCGCGTCGCGGATGCGATCTTCGACCTGCGCTTTCGCGACGCGCTCGAAACGATCTGGCAAGTCGTCACGGCGCTCAATCGGAGTATCGACGAACGCAAGCCGTGGGAGCTCTGGAAGCGGCGCGACGACCCGGCGGCAAAAGCTTCGCTCGACGCATTGATGTACGAACTCTGCGAAGGGCTGCGGTGGTTGGCGAGCTTGCTCGCGCCGTTCATGCCCGAGAAAGCCGCCGAGATCGCTCGCCAACTTGGGCTCGCCGAAGGCGTACACGAACTCGAACTTCGCGCATTGCGCTGGGGCGCGCTCGCCGCCGGGACGCGCAGCGCACCCGGCGCGGTGCTCTTCGCGCGAATCGAGGTCGCCGAAGCATCCTCGGCATGAACGCATTCGATCGCACTCGCCTCTATCGCACGGCGATCTTCGCCCCGGGCGCGATCGGTCTCGTCGCTTTTATTGCCGCAATCGTGCGTAGCCCCGTTCGCTGGTCCTTCTCCGACACGCTCCTCGCTTTCTTCGCACTCGCAGGCACGCTCGCCGTCGCCTTCTTTGCCACCTCGCTGCCCCGTTTGCGTTCGCGCCGCATCGCTTTCGGAGCGGAGGGCTACGTGCTCGACGTCCCGATTCTCGCGCCGCTACTGCTCGTCTCGTTTAACGGCGGGGCGATCGCAGCGTTCGCCGCGTTCTTCGGTTATTCGCTCGCGGCATACGTTCGCCGCGAGGAACTCGGTTTCGATATTCTTCGCCACGGAGTCGGGCGCGCGACCCTGCTGCTTCTCGTAGCAGCATTCGTTCCGGCGCACGCATTGCTTTCGTGGAATTTTTTCCGATTTAGCGCGACCGTGTTAACCGTCGCAGCAGCCTACGAACTTTTCTTCGCGGCGCCGTTACTGGCAATCGCGCGTAACGTCTCGGTCCGGCATACGATCGTACGTTTCGCGCGCACGCGCGGCCTTTGGCTCTCGTTAGCGACGGTGACGCTCTGGGCAACCGTCGACCGCTGGGGATTTCTTTCCGGCGGTGCGGCGCTCGGCGTCGCGCTCTGGCTGCCGCTGCCTTACTTCGCGTGGTTACACTGGAATAACGACCGTCTCAGCGCCGAACTCACGCGTCTCAAGCTCGTGCGCGAAGCGGTCGCCGCGATGTTGGCCGCGCGGGATCCGCTACCGCAAATGCGGAGCATTCTCGGTTCGTTACGCCGAGCGCTCGTCGACGAAACGCTCGAAATCGTTACCCGCACCGAGAACAAGAAAAAATGGCGCACTGTCGCGAGCCTGGGCCCGACGATCGGCGAGGATGCCGCAGCTCTACGGGCGCGTCTCCTCGCACGGCTTCCGTTTGCGGAACGCGAAAGCGCGAAAGCGAGCGTCGGTGCGGTGACGATCTCGGTCTACGCCATTCGCGCGGGCGAGGCGTTGGCCGGCGCCTTACTCGTCCATCGCAAGCGCGACGACCTTAGCGCGCGCGAACACCAGCAGTTCTATCAAGCGGCGCGCGAACTAGCCCCGCTGCTCGTCGATCTTCAGAGCATCTCCGAAGCTCACAATGCGGCGAACACCGATCCGCTCACCGGCGTCTTCAATCGCCGTGCGATTCTCGAACGCTTAAATGCGCTCGTCGACGACGCGCGCCGCGGCGCCGTCCTCATGCTCGATATCGATCGATTCAAGAGCATCAACGACCGTTTGGGGCACGCGGCAGGCGATGGAGTGTTGCGCCGAGTCGCCGATGAAATTCGCGCCGCGTTGCGCCTCGAGGATGCTTTGGGGCGCATCGGGGGGGAAGAGTTTCTCGTCGTTATGCCGGAAGCAACTCGTGAGATAGCCGTCGCAATCGGCGAGCGAGTGCGCGCCGGCGTCGAACTTTCCAACGTTAGTGCGGAGCAGCCGATGGTAACGATCAGTATCGGGGTCGCGACCGTACGCGGACACGACCGCCCCGCAGAGTTGCTCGCGCGCGCCGACCGCGCCCTCTACGAAGCGAAGCGGCTCGGCCGAAATCGGTTGGTCGAAGAAGAGCAGAGCGCGTGATCGATACGCACGCGCACGTGCACGATGCAAAATTCGACGAGGACCGCGCGGAAACGATTCGCCGCGCGCGTGAAGCCGGTATCGATGCGTTGATTACCGTCGGCTGCGATATCGCCGATAGCAAACGCGCGCTCGAATGCGCGCGTACCTTCGGCTTGCGCGCGAGTATCGGCATCCACCCCCACGAAGCGATCGGCGCACCGGAACGCATCGATCTTGCGTTCGACGAGCTATTCGATCCCGCCGTACACGTTGCGGTCGGCGAGATCGGGCTCGACTACTATTACGATAATAGCCCTCGCGACGTGCAACGAAAAGTACTGCGCGAGCAGCTCGCCTATGCGGCGGGGCGAAAACTGCCGACGATCTTTCACCAGCGCGATGCATTCGACGATTTTGTAGCCGAACTACGTGCGGGGTTCGATCGCTCCCTCGGCGGCGTCGTACACTGCTTCACCGGCGATGCGACGCAAGCGCGGCTGCTCGTCGAAGAATTCGGCCTGCTTTTGGGTATCGGCGGAGTCTTGACGTTTAAGAGTGCCGAATCGCTGCGCGAAGCGGTGCGAACGGTCGGCCTCGACGCGCTCATTTTAGAGACCGATTGCCCCTATCTCGCCCCCGTGCCGATGCGCGGACGACGCAACGAACCGGCGTACCTCGCCTATACCGCAGCACGTCTCGCCGAGCTGCTCGGGATCTCGCGCGACGAAGTTTCGGCACGTACCGACGCCAACGCGCTCGCGCTTTTTCCCGGGCTCTCAGCCGTCGACCGCGGGTGTTGAACTACGGGAGCAACGAATTCTTCGGCGCGCGCCCACGTACGTTCGAAACAACGCCGAAGCTGAGCGCGCACCGGCGCGGCGCGCGTTTGCAGCCCCCAGTCGCGTGCGCCGGGCGCGACGTATGTAGCATTAGCGCTGCCGAGCCATACGCGCTCGCCGAGCAGCGCGAATTTTTCGTCGCTCTCTCCGAGGCGGACGCGAACGCCCGCCTCGGAGAGACGAGCGAGCGCGCGATCCTCCGCACTATCGGGGCGTAGATCGGCGCGAGCGACGCAGAGCCTCACCGTGACGTCGCGCGCGGCAAGCTTGCGTAACAGCGAATAGATCGGCGAGCCGGAGCCGAACGACTCGCTCTCGATCTCTACCCGCGCGCCGCGGCGAGCCGTCGCCAACAATGCAGCCTCCTCGGCGAGCGCGCTGCGTTTGTTGGTTGCGAGCGCGCCGAGATCGGATGCAGAGGAAACGCGCACGATCGTATCGCCGCACGCGCTCCAATTCCGGTCGTCGAGATAGAGCGCGCCGTCGACGCGCGCAATTTTCGCATGAAAGGCCCCGGCGCATTCGTCGGCCCGAACCCCGGCGGCGCGCAGGCGCAGCAGCGCGCGATCGTTCGCGGCGGCCGGGCCGGCGGGAGCGAAGGGCGCCCCTGCGAGCGCGACCGAGACGGCGGCGCCGCGCCGCGCCGCGGCGATAAGGGCATCTTCGACCGGGCCGGGAGCGAGCGCATAGGAGGCAAGCTCGATCTGCCGAGCGCGTTGCAGCGCGGCTAAAAACGCGGAGGTTGTGGCGAGGGTCACCATCGAGGAGTCGTTCACTCCATTCCGTCGCTGCGACAAGTCGCGCACAGGAGAGGCCTCGGATGCTTTGAAAGCAAGCCCGAAGAGATGGCAGAGAGTACGACCGGTAACAGCGTCGGCGATAAAGGAGCCTTCGTGCGCGATATGTTCGCGACGATCGCCCCCCGCTACGACCGCGCCAATCGCGTCCTCACCGGCGGGCTCGACGAGCTCTGGCGGCGACGCGCGATCGCGCTTCTCGCGCCGTCGAAAGGCGCGCGGCTCCTCGACCTCTGCTGCGGCACCGGGGACCTCAGCTTCCACCTCATGCGCCACGATCCCGAAGCGCGTATTACCGGCATCGATTTCTGCGAACCGATGCTCGCGCGAGCGCGCGAGCGCGCTCGGCACGCAGGCAAAGGGAACGCCGAGTTCGTCGAAGGAGACGTGACGGCATTGCCGTTCGCCGACGCCTCGTTCGACGGGGCGATCATGGGCTTTAGCTCGCGCAATATCGTCGATCTGGAACGCAGCCTGCGAGAGATCCATCGCGTTCTTCGCCCCGGCGCGCGCTTCGTCAATCTCGATGTCAGTAAAGCGCCCAACCCGCTGTGGAAGCGCGCCTTCGATCTCTATTTTTACGGAGTCGTGCCGACGTTAGGGGGTTGGATCGGCGGCTCCAAAAGCGCGTACGCCTACCTTCCGCAATCGCTGCTGCATCACCCAAATGCGCCGGCGCTACGCGAGCTTTTCACGAGCGCCGGCTTTCGCGATGCGGGGTATATCGCATTGATGGGCGGTTCGATCGCCGTGCATTACGGGACGCGATGATCGATTCCGTACGCGACGACTCGTCGCTCTCGCTCGCCGTCGAGACGTTCTTCCGCTCGACGTTTTCTACCGAGAACCCGCTCATTACCGAGGCGGTGAAACGTATGCTCGCGGCCGGCGGCAAGCGATTGCGCCCGCGCATGACCTTGCTCGCCGCGCAGGCCTGCGGCGGCGACCCGATCGAGCATCTCTATCTTGCAGCCTACATGGAACTCATCCACGTCGCTACGCTCATCCACGACGACGTCGTCGATAACGCACAGCTGCGTCGCGGCGTCAACGCCACCGCCGTCGATTACGGCAATCGAATCAGCGTGCTCGCCGGCGACTATCTCTTCGCCTGGATTTTCAAGAACGTTACCGCGAATTACGAGCCCCCGATTCCGCATATTCTCTCGGCGACGCTCGCCGATATCTGCGACGGCGAGGTTTTGCAACTGCGCGCGCTCGGCGATTTAAGCACGAACGTCGCGCAGTACACGGAGGTCGCCGAAAAGAAAACGGCCTCGCTTTTTGCGGCCTCGGCGGCCTGCGGCGCGATAGCTGCCGGCGGAAGCCGAGAAATGGTCGAGCACCTGCGTGCGTTCGGCCGCTGGTACGGCATCGCGTTTCAGATGAACGACGATTTGCTCGATCTCACTTCCGACGAAACGAGCATCGGGAAACCGGTCGGTAACGATCTGCGCGAGCGAAAGATGACGATTCCGCTCATCTGCGCGCTCGAACGCGGAGAGCGTGACTTTTTCGACCGTATCTCTCGTTTCTACGCCGGATCGGAGGGCGACCTCGAAATTCCGGCAATCGTAGCGCTGATCGGAGAGCAAGGCGGCTTAGAAGCGACCAAGCGGCTTCTCAACGCGGCGCTCGACCGAGCGGAGACCGAACTCGATGCCCTACCTTCTTCGACTGCACGCACGGAATTGCGCGCGCTCGTCGAACCCTTGCGTTAACACCTCAGAACGGAGCCCCACCTTATGTACCTGCATCCTATTTTCGCCTTCATCGATATGCCGATTTTGATCGGTATCGTCGCACTGGGGGCGCTGCTCTTCGGCGCGGACAAGCTTCCGAAACTTGCGCGCAGCGCCGGGCAAGCGAAGAAAGAGTTCATGCTCGGGCAGATGGAGGCCGACGAAATGGCCGCGAAAGCGCGCGAGGAGGCTCGTGCCAAGAGCGAAGCCGCCTCGACCGCCGAGGCCGCCGCCCCTCCCGCCGAACCCAAGCCGTAACCCGATAGCGACGTAGCGCTCGATGATCGCCACGCCGGAACCGGCGCACGATCCCGAGTGGGATCCGAAGGAGATGCCCTTCACCGAGCACCTCCGCGAGCTTCGGTCGCGCCTGCTCGTCTCCATCGCCGCCGTCGGCGCGATCTCTTTATTGCTTTTCTGGCCCTCGCAATATGCGATACCGTGGCTGGTGCGCGCGTATTTCCACGGCATCACCCTCCATGCGTTCGGCCCCGCCGACGTCATCCTTACCGAGTTCAAATTCTCGATCGTCGGCGGCATCGTCTTCGGGCTGCCGGTTCTTCTCTACGAAATCTGGATGTTCGTCGTCCCAGCGGTTCACCCACGCACCCGTCGAATGGTCTTTGCGTTCATCGCCCCGTCGATCGGCCTCTCGTTACTGGGGCTCGCGTTCGCGCATTTCATCGTGCTTCCGCGCGTCGTCGCCGCGCTCGTCGCCATTACCGATAAGGTCGCGACGCCGACCTTCGGGCTCTCGCAAACGCTCGGCTTCATTCTTATTCTGCTCGGCCTCTTCGCGCTGATATTTCAGACGCCGATCGTGTTGGTAGCCCTCGCTCGCTTGGGAATCGTCAACGCTGCGATGTTGCAGCGCTTCCGTCGCCAAGCGCTCTTTGCGTTCTTCGTCGGCGGAGGGATCGCCGCGCCCGACGGCAACCCCGTGACGATGGCGCTGCTGGCTATTCCTATGTACCTGCTCTACGAAGCGAGCATTTGGGTGATCGTCGTGTTGGAGAAGTCGTGGCGCCGCAACGACGGTGGGGCGTACGGTCGCACGTGAACCTCCGATGACCGATGCCGTTAGAAATCTCTACGCCGACTTTATCCGAACCTTCGGAAACGTGCTCTTTGCCGTTTCGTTGTTCGTCGTCTGGGGGATACTGACGCTCATCGGCGTCATCGTCGACCAAGGGAAAGCACCGAGCGCCTATTATTCGGCCTACGCCGCTCCGATCGCGCGCGCGATATTACGGCTCGATTTCAACAACGTCTATCACAGTTGGTGGTACGTCGGCATCATCGCGCTTATCCTCACCTCGCTTGCCGTCTGCACCTTCAAGCGCGTCATTCCGGCGCGCTTACCGGCGCTGCGCCCGGTAAAAATCGAAGCCATTCCCCTGCATGCAACGATCGACGTTGCCGCTTCGGTCGATAGCGTGCGCGCAAACGTCGAACGTTTCTTCGCGCAACGCGGCTTTCTCGTTCGCAATCGCGAATTCGGCGGCGTCGAATGGAGCTTCGCCGACAAGCAAAACTGGGCACGCCGCGGGGTGCTCATCGCGCATCTCGGGTTCGTCATCATCGCCGCGGGCACGACGCTCTATTGGGCGTTCGGCTTCTCCGGCGATACCGCGATCCTCACCGGGCAAACGGTGACGATCCCGCGGAGCGGCGCGACGATCCATCTCGACCGCTTTCGCTATCGCATCGATCCGATCGCTACGAAGACCGGCATCGTTTACCAACCGATCGATTACGTCTCTCACGTAACCGCAAGCGGCAAAGACGGCATCGCCCATCCCTACACGATCCGCGTCAATCACCCCATCAATATCGACGGCACGAATTACTATCAATCGAGCTATGGGTTCGCCGTCCGTTTCACGTTACTTCATAACGGGCGCGTCGTCTTGCTTTCGCAGCCGCTCTACGCCGGCGACACGCTCAAGATTCCCGGCACCTCGCGGAGCATCGAATTTCTGCGCTTCGTCCCGACGATGGACCCGCAGACGAAGATGCCCTCGCCCGACCCGCGGATCGGCAATCCGGCGGTCGCTCTCTCGTTGGTTCAGAGCGGCACGAGCGAAGGGGCGGCGCTCGTTCTCATGCATCGCTCGGTCGACGTCGGCGACGGATGGAGCGTACGCCCGCAACGTTACCTGATGTTCACCGGCATTCAGTATCGGTATGACCCCGGCGTCGATTTGGTCGGTATCGGGGCCTTCGTTCTGCTCGTCGGGCTCATCGTCTCGTTCTATTTTCTTCCGGCACGTTTTTACGTTCGCGTCGACGCTCACGGCGAGGGCACGAAGGTCGGCTTGGCCGCGACCACGGTTAAAGGTTACGATATCTTCGCGGAGGAGTTCGGCGCGCTCGTCGAGCGGCTACGAACCTCGCTGCAACCAGGAGGCTAACATGATCCACGGTATGCCCATCGACGAGCTCTTGCTCGTTACCGCAATCGCTTCGTACGTCATCGGCGCGCTCGCCCTCTTCGGGTTCTTCCTCGCGCAAGTTCCGTTTCTACGAAACCTCGGTGCGACGCTTGCGATTATCGGCGCTCTCGCGCAGTTCGCCCAGCTCGTCGCGCGATACGAAATTTCGCATATTTGGCCGCTGTTAAATCTCTACGGCTCGCTCTCGTTATTCTCGGCGATGTCGGTCGCGATCTTCGTGATCTTCGCCTTTCGCTATCGCCTCTGGTTTGCCGGCGGTTTCGTGCTCGCGCTCGCCGCGATGTTTCTTACCTACGGCGTGACTTGGAACGAAGGCGTGATGCCCCCGGTGCCGTCGTTGCAATCGTATTGGGCGAAGATCCACGTGCCGATCGTCGTCACGTCGTATGCGGCATTCTTAGTATCGTTCGTCATCTCGGCGCTCTACCTCGTACGCTACTACGTCGAACGGCGCCGCGGTGCGGCGATGATGCTCTCGGCCTCGGTGGAACCAGGCGCTTCGGGGAACGCGACGGCGACGCTCTCCGGCCCCAACGACGGAGTCTCGGGCTGGCTCGCTTCCTTGCCGACGCTGCCGCAACTCGACGTGCTGGTCTATCGCTCGGTCGCGGTAGGGTTACCCTTGCTCACGCTGGGGATCATCACGGGAGCTCTCTGGGCAAAGGAGGCATGGGGCGCCTACTGGCAGTGGGATCCGAAGGAGACCGCCGCGCTCTTTTCGTGGATCATCTACGCCGCCTACATGCATCTCCACACCCGCAATCAGTGGCGCGGGCTCCGTACGAGTTGGGTGAGCGTGATCGGTTTTCTTTCGATCATTTTCTGCTACCTCGGCGTCAATATCTGGATTAGCGGCCTCCACAGCTACAAGGTCTAGCTCGCTCGCCGGTAAGGCGTCGCTAGTCGTAGGGAGGCCAGCCCCGCTGCGGGTAGAATCCGCCCATATCACCCTCTTTGATGAATTTGCAGGAGAGCATCGTGTCGAAAGCTGGAGACGCCTCATCGGGCGTCCACCGTGGTGCGCCCAGCGCCTACGACGACCCCGGAACCCCCGAAGAGATTACACGCCGTCGCTTTATGGCGAACGCCACCTTGGCAATCGGCGGAGTGATCGGCCTTTCGCTGGCAATCCCGATCGTCGGCTCGCTGATTCCCGACGCAAACTCGAAGGGGATCTGGTCTCCGCTCGACGCCAAGGAATACGCGCAGCTCGATAGCGCGACCAGCACGCCGATCAAACTCGATTTTACGCTCAAGGGTAAAGATAACTATCTCCCCGAGCAAGATTCGCCCGAATACGTCTGGGGCATTAAAGTCGACCCGGCAAAATTTGAAGCGAAGCGCCCGAACCTTTTCAAGAAAGGTTCGCCGGCCGGCGTTCCCTACGACGTCATCACGATGAATTTCGTTATTATGTCGCCGATCTGCCCCCATCTCGGTTGTCGCTTCAACTGGAACGCCAGCGCGAACAAATTCCTCTGTCCGTGCCACGGGTCGCAATTTAATTTCGACGGCACGCATGAAGCCGGCCCCGCGCCGCGCGGGCTCGATCCCCTGCCGCTGCGCGACCAGAGCGGCAAGGCCGAGGTGATGTGGATTCACTACCAGTCGACGACGCCCGATCGCATCGTCATCTCCTATCTCGCGTAGTTGCACGAAACTCACAAGGAAGAGCGATATGTTGAACTGGATTGAATCTCGCACCGGCTTTATCTCGATGGCGAAGGATTTTCTCGTCGAAGATATCCCCGGCGGCGCGAGTTATTGGTACGTCTTCGGAAGCGCGACGGTCTTCGCGATGATCCTTCAGATCGTCACCGGCATTTTCCTGACATTCTTCTACGCACCGTCGGCGAATACGGCCTGGGAATCGACGGCGTGGATCTACACGCATTTCTGGCCGCATTTGATTCTCTCGATTCACTATTGGGGCGCCTCGGCGATGATCGCGCTCGTCTTCTTGCACTTGCTGCAAGTGCTCGTCTGGGGCGCTTATAAGTCTCCCCGCGAGCTGCAGTGGGTCGTCGGCGTCATTTTGTTGCTCGTGACGCTCGTGCTCGGACTGACCGGGTACTTGCTACCGTGGGATATGAACGCCTACTTCGCCTCGCAAGTCTCGCTTAATATTACCAGTACGGCACCGATCGTCGGCCCGATGATCCAGCAGATCGCGCAGGGCGGCGGCGCGATGGGCACCGAGACGATCAACCGATTCTTCGGCCTCCACGTCTGGTTGATGCCCGCCGTCATGGTCCTGCTCGTCGGCGCTCACCTCGCGATCTTCCGCTGGAACGGCCCCGCCGGCCCGATCGCCGAAGATCCGCGCAAGCTGAAGAACGGGCGCTTCTGGCCCGACCAGATGTTCATGGATGGCTTCGCGTCGCTCATCATCTTCGCGATTATCGTCGCGCTCGCGTTCATCTCGCCGCCCTTCCTCGACGCGAAGGCCGACCCGACGAAATTTTTCATCCCCTACCCGGCGTGGTACTTCCTCTCCCTCTTCGGGCTGCTGAACATCGTCCCGCCCTCGCTCGACCTGCTCGCGACGATCGTCGTTCCGACGCTCTTCCTGCTCGTCGTCATCGCGATCCCGTGGCTCGACCGCAGCACGACGCGTTCGCTCTCGGCGCGCGGCGGCATCATCGGCGGCACGGTCGTCGCGCTCGTTGCAATCATCGGGCTCTCGATCTACAGCCAGGTTTCGATTCAAGCGAAACAGGCCGCTGGGCCGCCTTCACCGACCGAAGCGCAGGTACTCGCAATGGCGAACGCACCGAGCGCGGCGGCCCCCGCCGCTCCGGCCTCTGCCTCCGCTCCGGGCTCCGCCGCGGCGGGAAATCCCTTAGTCGCCGCGGGCGCGACCGTCTATGCGAGCAACTGCGCCGGATGCCACGCCGCAAACGGCATGGGGCAACCCGGCGCTATCCCGCCGCTCGCCGGCAATCCGTTCGTCACCGGGGATCCCCACGCGGTCATCGGCGTGCTCCTCGACGGCAAGAACGGCGCGATCACCGTCAACGGCGCCGCCTTCAACGGGCAGATGCCCGCCTGGAAAGGCACGCTCTCGAATAAGGATATCGCTGCGGTCATCAGCTTTATCCGCGGCGGCCTCGGCCCGAACAAGGCCTCCGCCGTCACCGAGGCCGAGGTCGCGGCCTACAAACCCTAAACGGCGGCGAAGAGCCCCAAAAAGAGCGTGGCACCCGTCGGGTGCCACGCTCTTTTTTTCTATGCTTGCTTCGAAAAGCGGCGCCATGCTTGGCTTGCTGAAGGAGAGAAGCGGTCATCTGTGGGAGCACGCTCCATGAAACGCACGCTCGTTATCGCGGCGCTCCTTGCCTTCTCATCTTCGGCAGCGCTCGCCGCCCCCGCCGTCCCGGGCCGCGCCCAGCTCAAGGGCGATATGGTTCGGATGAACCAACAATTTCACATCACGGGCTTTAACTACCGTATTCACGCGATTCGCTGGATCGCGCCGAGCGATCCGTTCGCGCAGGCAATCATTTCGTACGTTGCCACGGTATCGGCGCCCAACGGCTATCTCGTCTTCGAAGTGCCGCTGAAAAATACGCAGAGCGGCGAGGCCGGAGTGCCCGGGCTCGATATCACCGCGTTCTATAAAGACGGTACCAGCGCGACGAGCAACGAGATTCCCTTCTCGAAAGCCGGCGCTCCCTTAACCTCGCAAAATCTCTTTCCCGGTCAAGGCATGACGGTTTATTACGCGATCGTCGGCCTTCCGCAGCCGACGAAGGCCAATCCGGTGGTGAAACTGCTGCTGAGATATACGGCGAATAACGATCCCGGTTATCCGCCCGTCTATCGCATGTTACATCCGGTGGTGACGCCGTAACATGCAATTGCTCGTCGCTGCCGCATTGAGCATCTTTATCAACGGCACGATCTCGGTGCATATTCGCAACGCCGATACCGGCGAGAACGGCGCTTACGTTCAGCGCATTCACAACGCTCGTGCCTCGATCGACCGCGGCATCCTGCAGTTCGAGGCACCCGCGCTCTTCAAGGTGAGCGAGAGCGCACCGCCCTGTACCGGAACCTACGGCGATGCGACGACGCCGATACAAGGTTCGATCTTTCTCACGCGCACCGCAGAGCAAGAATTTCTCGGAACGATGATCGCACCCGGGCAATTACTCGGCGGCGGCGACGGTTCGACGCCACCGTGCGGCATCGGTTTCGCCGGCCGGTTTCCCAGCGGACACGTCGCCCCACCCCGACTCCCCACGCGCATCGGCAAGACGACGGAATGGAAATTCACGGTACGCAACGTCCGCGATGCAACCCCCGCAAGCGACGCGATCGAGGATTGGAGCGTCGATCTCCGCTTTACTGCGCGACCGTAGGTTCCGTTGACGAGAAGGCGATCTCGCTCGAGAACGCATGCACGCAATCCCCGCCGACTTCGATCGTTGCAATATCCCTCCCCGCCCACGATAAACGCGCGTGGAGGGAGCTCGTTCGCCCGATCCATCTCCCCTGTTCGATCTCAACTTCGGAACGCTCCGGCCCGCACGCTCCGGTCGCGGCGAGAAAATGGAGCATCGGCGCGACGGCACTTCCCGTTGCAGGGTCTTCGCCGACTCCATCGGCGATAGCGGCAAACATGCGCACCGAGGCTCTTCCCTCGTCATAAAAAACGACGAGCACGTTTCCGGCGGCCACCTTCGGCCCGAAGTGCGCGCGCAGCGCGCTGCGGTCGAGTTCGATCCTCGCCGCCGCATCGATACTCGCGACGCGGACGCACAGGAACGGCCCCGACATTCGTGCGGCTCCGACGATCTCCGACTCCGTTATTCCCAGCGCGCCTGCAAGAGAGGATGGATCGCCGAGCGCAGAGCCGAGGATTGGAACCGGAGGGCGCATCCAAAAACGGCGCCCATCGCGCCGCACCGGAACCAGCCCGATCTCCATTTCGAACGCAAACTCCGGCGCGTCGAGCAAGCCGAGACGGTGCAACGTCCAGGCCGTTCCGATCGTCGGATGGCCGGCGAACGGCAACTCGCGCCCCGGCGTAAAAATGCGCACGCGAAATGCGGCGCGCCGGTCGCGTGGTTCCAATACGAAGGTACTCTCCGAACAATTCATTTCTCTCGCGAACGCTTGCATCGTTGCGCTATCGATCCCATCGGCGTTCGGAACGACCGCGAGCGGATTACCGCCGAAGAGGCGGTCGGTAAAGACGTCGCACTGATGAAAAGCCGCGATCATCGCTTCGTGCAGGGCGGCCCGCTATACTGCATGACGGCGACATTTCCGCTGCGCGCGATCACTCGCGTCGCGCGGCCGAAGCTCGGTTGCGACGCGACCGACGTGCCGGTGTAGAACACGAACGCACGCGGTGCCGCACAAACGACATCGCGCAAGGTCGGCGTATCGGCACCGACGTCGGAATTAAAGAGGGCGAGCAACGCAACTGGGGGTTTCGTATAAAAGAGCAACGAACCGCCGCCGACGATTCCGCCGTCGACAACGACGTCGCCGGGCAAGCGCAATGCGTCGACGATCTGCGCGAGCCGCGGCACGGGTTTGAAGAGTTCCGCGCGCGGAAGCGCGACCAGACCGAGAACGTCGATCGCCACCGCCATTGCGAGCGCCAACGCAAACGGCGCGAAGGGGGCGCTCCTCTTTCGCATCAACATCGCCGCCATAACGATGCCGCCCAGCGCGATGGTAGCGCCCATCGCGATCAATGCCGGACGCAGCACCGCGAGCGGTTCGCCGAGATGATTGTCGCGAGCGAAGATCGCCACCGCTATCGCCAACAGGCCGATCACCAACGGCACCGCCAGCGTTGCGACGAGCGCGGCGCGGACGCGAGAGCGCTCCAGCAAGCCATCGAGATAGATCGCGCAGATAACGGCGAGCGCCGGGAATTCCAGCGCGATATAGTTGGGTAGCTTCGTACGTGCGAACGAAAAGAAGAGGAACGGCACGACCGCCCAACAGAAAGCTAGACGCAATACGCGCGCCCGCTCGTCGTTCTCGCCGAGCCGCAACCGCGAGATTCCACCGACGATCGCGCTGGGTAGTAGTGCAATCCACGGAAAGAACCCGACGATAAGTACCGGCAAATAATACCAGACCGGTCCCGATTGATTCTCGATCACTCCGGTATAGCGGCCGATCGTATAGTGGCCGATGAGGGTGACGACCGAAGCGATGCCGGTGCGCGCAACGAGCGCCGTAAACCACGGAGCGACCGTGGCGACGAAAGCGAAGGTTCCCCACCACCACGTCGAGAGCGTCGGCCACGCGGTGCGTTCGATCCTTCCGCTCCAAAACGCATACGGCAGCAAGACCAACAATGCAACCACCGGTGCGACCGGGCCCTTCGCTAAGAAACCGAACCCCGCCGCAACGGCACCGAAGATGAAGTAGCGACGTTTGCCGGTCTGCAGCCCCCGAAACCACCAGAACACCGTCATGGCGACCGCGCAATCGAGCAATGCATCCATGATGGCGAGGCGTCCGATGATCGCCTGCATGAGCGAGCTCGAGAGAATCGCGGCGGCAAAGACGCCGACGCGCGAACCGAGTTGCCGCGCGACCGCATAGCCCGTCATCGCACCCATCGCGATAGTCGCCAGTGCAGCCGGAAGGCGCATCGCTAATGAGGTCAGCCCGAAAATCTTCGCGCAGATCGCCGCCAGCCAAAAGTAGAGCGGCGGCTGGACGAACCACGGCAGCCCGTTGTAGTGCAGCACGATCCAGTCGTGGGTGAGGAGAATCTCCCGCGCGACCTCCCCGTAGATCGTCTCGCTATTGTCCCAAAGGGTGCCCGCTCCGAGCCCCGGCAGCACCAGGAGCGCCGAGGCGAGTGCGCCGAGAAGCGCAGCGCGAGTGGGACGTTGCATGCGCGGAGCAGAGTTTCGCACGGCGGTGCGGAATCCATGCCGCATCATGTCGCTTCCGCTCTCCCTTCGCCTCGCGGGGCGACTCATCGTGCTGGTAGGTGCCGGCTCGGTCGCCGCCCGCAAAGCGCGCACCTTCATCGAAGCAGGTGCCGACCTTTTCGTCGTCGCTCCAAAGATCGGCGACGCGATGGAGGCACTGCTCGCCGCCAACCCGGAGGTGCGCTGCGAGCGTCGTCCCTATCGCGAGGAGGATCTCGCAGGTGCGTTTCTCTGTGTTGCCGCCACCGATAACGGCGCGGCGAACGAAGCCGCCGTTCGCGACGCGCGCGCGCGAGGAATCCTTACCATCGATTCAACCGAACCGGGTCGCGGCGATGCGACGATGCCCGCCGTCGTACGAGTCGGCGAGCTCGCGTTTAGCATCGACTCCGGCGCAAGCACGCCGGCATTCTCCAAACGTATCGCGCGCGAGATCGCCCTCCATTTTGACGCGCGCTACGATGCCGCCGCCCGCACGCTGGCGATCGCACGCAGTTACGTGCGCGAAACGTTATCGCCGGAGCAACGCGCGATCGTTATGCGCGCGCTCTCGGAGTTACCGATCGACGAACTCGCGGCGATGGACCGCAACCGCATCGAAGATGTCGTCGAAGCGACTGCAACGACGGCGCTTGCCGACGGCCTCGCACCGACGACCGGAAGCGCGGTCTGTGCGACGCGTGCCAGCGCGCTGGCCTTATGGCAATCGCGCCATGTCGCCGCGCGCCTGGCCCAAAGCGGCATCGCTACCACGTTGCTCGAGATATCGACCGCCGGCGACCGCGACCGGAACAGCGCCCTTGCAGCGATGGGGCAACAAGCGATCTTCGTGAAGGAACTCGAGCGCGCGCTCGCCGACGGGCGTGCCGACTATGCCGTGCATTCGGCGAAAGATTTGCCGAGCGCACTCCCGGCGGGGATGCAACTCGCTGCGATTTCGGCGCGCGAAGATCCGCGCGATCTCTATTGCAGCGAACGCTTCGCGACCTTTGAGGACTTGCCGAGCGGCGCGCGCGTGGGAACGTCGAGCCCGCGGCGTCGCGCGCAGTTACTCGCTCTGCGATCCGATCTCGAGTACGTCGATATTCGCGGCAACGTCGATACGCGCTTGCGCAAACTTCGCGAGGGACTCTACGATGCGATCGTCCTCGCCGCAGCCGGGTTACGGCGGCTCGGCCTGCGCGCGACGTATTGCGTTGCGTTTCCGATCGAACGCTTATTGCCCGCAGCGGGGCAGGGCGCGCTCGCGGTCGAGACGCTGCTCGATGCGCCGCTGGCAAGCGCGCTGCGAGCGGCGCTCAACGACGAATCGACCGAGCGGGCGGTCGTCGCCGAGCGGGCCGCGCTTCGCGAACTCGGCGCCGGCTGCACCGCGCCGGTCGGTCTGTATGGAAGCTTCGAAGGCGCGGAGTTGGTTCTGCGCGGCAGCATCGGGGCCGAGGATGGCGCGGCGATAACGGCCGAACTCCGCCGCCGCTGCACCTCCCTCGCGGAGGCCGAGGAGATCGGCCGCGACCTCGCGCGCCTGCTCTTCGAGCGCGGCGCCGCGCGGCTGCTCTCGCGAGGCGGGAAGCTCGCCGGGCGCCGGATTCTGCTCCCCCGCACCGTCGAGCGGAGCAGCCGCATCGCGCCCCGCCTTCGCGCCCTCGGAGCCGAGGTCGCCGAGCTTCGTTCGGGCGAGGAGCCCGACGGAGCCCCGGTCGATCTGCTCGTCATTCCCTCGAGCGGTGCCGCCGCGGTCGCGGCACCCTGGATCGCCCGCTGGAGGGAGCGCGGCGTGCGCCCGCTCGTTGCGGCGATGGGGCCGGAATCGGCGGCGGCGATCGAGCGCGCCGGGCTTCCCCCCGACCGGGTCGCTGCGAATCCGGATATCGACGCCTTTACCGCTTGCATTGTGAGCCTCCTCGACGCACCCTAACGGTATGCTTCATCGTCCCCGGCGCCTTCGCCGCACCCCCGCCCTGCGCGACCTCGTTCGCGAGCATCGAACGCCGGTCGACGCGCTGGTCATGCCGCTCTTCGTCGTCGAGCGCGCGAGCGATGCCGGAGCGATCTCCTCGATGCCCGGCATCTTCCGCCACACGCTCGCGCAATGCATCGAAGAAGCGAAGCGCCTGTTCGACACGGGAATCAACGCGGTGTTGCTCTTCGGTATTCCGGCGCACAAAGATGCCGTCGCTTCGCGGAATGCAGCCGACGATGGAATCGTGCAGCGCGCAATCGCCGCCATCAAAGCGGCGGTTCCGGAGATGCTGACGATCGCCGATCTCTGCAACTGCGAATATACCGATCACGGCCACTGCGGTCTGCTCGACGAGCGCGGCGACGTCCGTAACGACGAAACCGTCGCACTCCTGGCAACGGTCGCTCGTTCCTACGCGCGCGCGGGCGTCGACATCGTTGCGCCGTCGGATATGATGGACGGGCGCGTCGCCGCAATTCGCCGCGCGCTCGACGGCGATGGTTTTTCGCAGGTGGCGATCATGGCCTATAGCGCGAAATACGCATCGGCTTTCTACGGGCCGTTTCGCGAAGCGGCGGGCTCGACGCCGCAATTCGGCGACCGACGTGGCTACCAAATGGATCCGCCCAACGCTCGCGAAGCGATGCGCGAAATCGCGCTCGACATCGAAGAAGGCGCCGACATCGTCATGGTAAAGCCGGCGCTTCCGTATCTCGATATCGTTCGTAGCGCCCGCGACCGCTTCGATACGCCGATTGCGGTGTATAACGTCAGCGGAGAATACGCGATGATGGAAGCGGCCTTCGAACGCGGATGGCTCGAACGCGAACGGACCATCGACGAATTGATGGCATCGTTCACACGCGCCGGGGCCGATATCATTATCAGCTATTTTGCCGCCGATTACGCGCGCCGTCATGGCCGAGGCCGCTGATTTCGCGGTCGCGTTGCTTCTCGGCGGCGATGCGCGACGATTGCCCGACAAACTCACACGCCCGCTGGGTACGAGCAGCCTGATAGAGCGCGCCGTCGCGTTCGCGCGCTCGCTCGGCCCCCTCGTCTTGCTTGGCCGCGAGGATCAACGCGCGAGCTCGGCACGTTACGAGCTGCCGTTTCTCGCCGATGCTCGCCCTCACGGCGGCCCGCTGCTCGCGCTCGTCGGCGCCTTCGAGCGGCTCGAGCGGCCGTGGGTGCTGGTTCTCGCCGCCGACCTTCCCGCGCTTACCGCCGAGGTGCCCCAGAGACTCCTCGCGCAGCGCGCGCCGGGCATCGAAGCGGTCGTTCCGCGGCATAGCGGGGGCATCGAACCCCTCTGCGCGCTCTACGAACGGAGCGCCGCACTGCGGGCCGCGGCTACGTCGAGCGCGAATGAAGGCCCCCGAACGTTGCTCGAAAGAATGCGCGTCGCCTATGTCGAGTTTCCGCAGGCGTTCTTTCGCAACGTCAACACCGAGAGAGACTGGTCGCAATTGCAGGAACAATATCATCCACGATGAGTTACGAGCGTTCGATATCGGCATTCGCCCGAGCGAAAAACAGCATTGCCGGAGGCGTCAACTCGTCGGTCCGCGCCTTTAAGTCCGTCGGCGGCAATCCGATTTTCATGCAGCGCGGAGCGGGCCCGCATATTTTCGATCTCGATGGAAACCAATACATCGATTACGTTCTTTCGTGGGGACCGCTGCTCTTAGGGCATGCCCACCCGACCGTCGTCAAGGCGATCTCGCAGGCGGCGGCACGCGGAAGTTCGTTCGGTACGCCGACCGAAGCGGAGAGCGAGCTCGCCGAGACGATCGCCTCGATGGTTCCCTCCATCGAGCGCATTCGCTTTACGTCGAGCGGCACCGAAGCGACGATGAGTGCCGTCCGCCTCGCGCGCGGCGTCACCGGCCGCGCTAAAATCGTCAAGTTTGCCGGCTGCTATCACGGCGCCGCCGATATGTTCCTCATCGCGGCCGGATCGAGCGCGCTGACGTTGGGGGTGCCGAACTCTCCCGGCGTCACGAGCGGAACCGCCGCCGATACCGTCGTCGTCCCCTATAACGACATCGAGGCGGTGCGAGCGGTCTTCGCAGAACGCGGCCGAGAGATTGCGGCGATTATCGTCGAGCCGTTCGTCGGCAACATGGGCTACATCGCTCCGCTCGCCGATTTTCTGCCCGGGCTGCGTGCGATCTGCGACGCTCACGGCGCGCTGCTCATTTTCGACGAAGTGATGACCGGCTTTCGCGTCGCTCGCGGCGGAGCCCAAGAACGCCTGGGCATCCGCCCCGATCTGACGACGTTAGGGAAAGTGATCGGCGGCGGCCTACCGGTCGGCGCGTTCGGCGGACGCGCCGAGATCATGGCTCATCTCACCCCCGACGGCAAGATCTTTCACGCCGGGACGCTCTCGGGCAATCCGCTCGCCATGGCGGCGGGGCTCGCGACGCTTCGCACCGTTCGCGAAGATTCGACGCTCTACGAACGCTTGGAGATCCTCGCGCGTTTGTTTATCGAAGGTATGCGCGAGATATTTGCAAAGCACGGCCGTCCATTTACCGGCGGATACGCGGGCTCGATGTTCGGGTTCTATTTTGTCGACGAACCGGTCTTCAATCTCGATGGCGCGATGCGCGCCGACACGCAAGCCTACGCCGCCTTTTTCCATGCGATGGCCGAGCGCGGAGTCTATCTCGCTCCGTCGCAATTCGAAGCCGGCTTTCTTTCGACGGCGCACACGACTCACGAGATCGAGCAAACCTTGCACGCCGCCGACGAAGCGCTCGCTTCGATGGCGAACGAGTAGCGCCCGATGCCGATTCTTTGTATCGGGCTCTCGCACCATACCGCGCCGGTAAGCGTTCGCGAGAGCCACGCATTTCCGACATCGCGCATGACCGAAGCACTGCAAATGCTTCATGCGTACGACGCGGTGAAGGAAGCGGTCATGCTTCAGACCTGCGGCCGCCTCGAAATTTACGCCGAAGTCGATGAATTCGAGCGCGGCGCCGAGCAAATAAAGACGTTCCTCATGCAATTTCGGCATGGCACGATCGCGTTCGATCTCGAATCGTATCTCTACACGCACCTTGGGCGCGAAGCGGTCGAACATCTGTTGCGCGTTACCACCGGGCTCGATTCGATGTTAATCGGTGAAGCGGAGATCCTCGGACAGGTCAAGAGCGCCTACCTCCACGCGCAACGTGCCGGCGCTTGCGGCAGCAGCATGCACAAACTTTTCCGCGAGGCGCTCAATGCCGGAAAGGCGGCTCGCACCCAGACGACGATCGGCGAAGAATCGGCGAGCGTTGCAACTGCGGCCGTCGATTCTATCGAGGCGCGGCTCGGTTCGCTTGAAGAACGTTGCGCCGCCGTCATCGGCGCGGGAGCGATGGGGCGCAGCGCCGCTCGCCGCCTACGCAGCCGCGGCGTCGGTACGCTGTTGGTCGCTAACCGCACGCACACGCGCGCGCAAGAGCTCGTCGGCGAGATCGGTTCCGGCATCGCCCACGATTTAAGCGAACTCGTTACGATTCTCGAGGCCGCCGACGTCGTTATCAGTTCCACCGAGGCAAGCACGTTCGTATTGACGACGGCCGATGTTGCCGAAGCGATGACGCGACGCCCGCAACGCCCGCTTCTCATTCTCGATATTGCGGTACCGCGCGACAGCGATCCCGATATCGCCGATATCGAAGGCGTTACGTTGCTCGATATCGATACGCTAAAATCGGTAGTCGAGGATCGCATGGAGCGGCGTCGCCAGGCGATCCCGCAGGTCGAGGAAATCATCGTCGAATATCTCGAGCGCTTCCGCACGTGGTATCAAGCGCGCACGACGGTCCCGACGATCGCCGCACTGACCGAGCGCGCCGAATCGATCCGCAACGCGGAGATCGAACGTCTTTTCGCGCGCCTTCCCGATCTCACGCCGCGCGAACGCATGTTGATCGTCGGTTCCTCGTTGACGATTCTTTCAAAACTCTTGCACCCCGCAGTCACCACGATTCGCGAAAAGGCCGGGAGCGACCGCAGCGAAGCGCTGGCATTCACGCGCTTACTCGGCGAACTTTTCTCGCTCGACGGTTCGCATAATGGCCGGCTTCGTTAGTCTCGTCGGCGCCGGCCCCGGCGATCCCGGATTGCTCACGTTGCACGGAGCGCGCGCGTTACGCGAGGCCGAGGTTTTACTCTACGATGCCCTTGCTTCAGAGGCGGTCGTCGCGCTCGCTTCACCGAGTTGCGAGCGCACCTTTGTCGGGAAGCGCGGCGGCAATCACGCCATGCCGCAAGAAGAGATCGAAGCGTTGATGATCGAGCGCGCGCGCGAAGGGAAACGCGTCGTGCGGCTCAAGGGGGGCGACCCGCTGGTCTTCGGCCGCGGCGGCGAAGAAGCGCAACGGCTCCACGCAGCCGGAATCGCATTTGAGATCGTTCCCGGTATCAGCTCGGCGATCGCGGCGCCGGCCTATGCGGGCATCCCGGTAACCCATCGCGATTGCAACGTCGCGTTCACGGTCGCCACCGGGCACGAAGATCCGCTCAAAGCCGAAAACTCGCTCGATTGGGCGAAGCTCGCCGACCCGCATCGTACGCTGGTTCTGTTGATGGCGATGGGAAATCTCGACGAAATCGCGCGGCGCTTGCAAGAGAACGGATTGGCGGCGCGGACCCCTGCCGCGGTCATCGAAAATGGAACGCGCCCGTCGCAGCGCACCGTAACGGCAACCCTGGCGACGATCGCCGAAACGGCGCAGCGCGCCGGACTCGCGGCGCCCGCCATTTTCATCGTCGGCGAGGTCGTGCGCCTGCGTGAGGAGCTACGCTGGTTCGATCGCTCGCCGCTCTTTGGTAAGCGATTGCTCGTTACGCGCCCGGCCGCACAGGCGGAGGAATTTGCCGCTCGCGCGCTCGCGCGCGGCGTCGAACCGATTCTCGCGCCGACGATCGAGATCGGGCCGCCGGAGGATCCGACGGCGGCAAACGACGCCGTCGATAACCTCGGTAATTATGCTTGGGTACTCTTCACGTCGCGCAACGGCATCGACGCCTGCTTTCGCCGCTTGCACGCCGTCGGGCGCGATGCCCGCGCCTTCGGGTCAGCACGAGTTGCAGCGATCGGTGCGAAGAGCGCGCAACGACTCGCGGAGTTCGGCGTACGCGCCGACCTCGTTCCCAACACCGCGATCGCCGAAGAGCTCGCAGCGGAGCTCCTCCACCGCGCACGCCCGGCTTCGCGCATTTTGCTCTATCGCGCGCAAGAAGGACGCGACGTATTGCCGAGCGTGCTCTCGGCCGAGGGATTGCAGGTCGACGATGTCGCTGCCTATCGAACGCGTTTCGTGCACGATGCGAACTTCGCCGAGAAGGCGGAACGCGCGGATCTCCTCGCGTTCACCAGCGAATCGACGGTGCGCGGCTATATCGAACAATTCCCGAATGCAGAGGCAGCCGTCGCGAGCGCGCGGGGCAAATGCGTCGGCGCGATCGGCCCGATTGCCGCCGCGGCCGCACGCACGCTGGGATTCCACGTCGATTTCGTTGCCGACGTCGCAACGACCGATGCGCTCCTCGACGCGTTCGAAGCGCAACTCGACGCCCACGGATGAAGCCCCGCGCGCTGACGCGCGACGGCACGATTGCAGCCGCGTTCGTCGGTGCCGCGACACTGCTTGGCTTTCACGCGCTCGGCGCGTTGGTGCTCTTCGCATTTTTCGTTCCCTCGATCGTTTTATCGCGGCTTCCGCACCCGCACGCCGAGCGAATCCGCGACGTCGATAAACAGGGGCCGCGCGACGCGCGACAGGTCGTTGCAAACGGCGGCGTTGCGGCCGCCGCGGCTTTGCTCGCGTTCTTTCTGCCGGAAGCGCATGCCGTCGCCGCAGCGGCATTCGTCGGAGCGTTCGCGGCCGCTTCGGCCGACACGTGGGGAACGGAGATCGGCACCCGATACGGCGCTAACGTGCGTTCGATTTTCAATTTTCGCAACGAGACCGCCGGTCTCTCGGGCGGCGTCACGACGTTGGGAACGCTCGCCGAAGTTGCCGGAGCGTTCGTCGTTGCCGGAACGGCGGCGCTCTTCGCGCTCGTTCCTCTCGCTGCGGGAGCGATCGGCGGGATCGTCGGAGCGTTCGCCGATTCCTACCTCGGAGCGATCGTGCAGGAGCGCCGCACCTGCGATAGTTGCGCGCGAGATTGCGAGACCGATCCGCATCTCTGCGGCATGGCGACGCGACGAATCCGCGGCGTCTCCGGTTTTCGCAACGACGCGGTGAATTTCAGCGCGACGTTCATCGGCGCGCTAGCGAGCGTCGCCGTCGCCGTGCTCTGCGCGCGCTATTTTCCGTAGGTTTTGCGTAGGTAGGCGATGATGGCGTCGTCATCGTCGGCGATCTTCACGGCCCCATCGACCAGCGACGGAATGCCGGTCCGGCCGAAGAGCTCTTTTACGATCGTTCGCTCGCCGTGGTTCCTAGGTACGTTCACGATGCGATAATCGAGCAGGAGGTCGGTCATGACCGCCCGCACCCGCGCACAATAGCCGCACCATTCGGCTTGATAGAGAACGATTTCGGTCGCGATCATAGGGAGTGAATAGGCAAAACCGCGCGCCGCCCCTGCTACCGAGAGCATTCTCGCTTCCGGCCGTCGAAAGTCGCAGGGCTTCCAGCCGGACTATCGATGATGCTCGAGCGTAGCGACGACCGACGGCGACGGATGAGCGCGGCCCTGGTCGCCTCGCTCGCGCTCCACCTCGTGCTGCTCGCCCTGATCCCCTCGCTGGTCGCCGTTCGTTCGCGGCGTCCGAGCGTTGCGACGATCGCCTTCGCCCGGGTCGCGCGCATCGAACTCGCGCAGTCGCGCCGCACGCCGCAGCCGACTCGCACTCCGGAGCCTCCGGCACCACCGGCTCCGCGGCAGCCTCACCAGGCTAAACCACATCCGCTTCCCGTCGCCCTCGCTCCGACATCGCAGAGGCCGGAGCGGCAGCGTTCGCAGGTTTCAAGCGCGCCGGTCGCGTTTGCCGCCGCCCCCGCCTCGCCGAGCCCCGCGCCGAGCGCGACGCCCGGCCCGGCGACAACCGCGAGCCCGGCTCCGGTGCGGCTTGCGAGCACCGAACGACTCGACCGCGGCGGCTACATGCCCTTTGGCGCGCGACAGCCTCAGCCCGTCCTCGACGAGCGGACCGCACGACGACTGCGCGCGCTCGATCTCCATGCAACGATGAGGGTGCGCGTCGACGGCAACGGCCGCATCCTCGCGCTCTCGTTCACCCCGCCGATCGATGCCGGGAGCCGCGAACGAATCCTCGCGCTCCTAGCCAACGCCTCCTGGGATCCCGCCGTATGCGGCGGCGGAATCGCCTGCACCGGCGAAACGACGATACGCCTCTAGGCGGAGCATCTGCCGCTCCCTCACACCGAGCACGCAGCGCGTATCGAGGGGCAGCGCCGCAGCGCCTCGGGCTTGTCACATCGAGTAGGCTGCGCAGCAGCCGTATCGAGATGCAGCGCCGCAGCGCGTATGCATGTCACCCCGAGTAGCGCCGCAGCGCCTCGGGCTTGTCACATCGAGTAGGCTGCGCAGCAGCCGTATCGAGATGCAGCGCCGCAGCGCGTATGCATGTCACCCCGAGTAGCGCCGCAGCGCGTATCGAGGGGCGACAAAAAGAATGCGCGAACGGAGCCTGCGTGCACCCGACGAGCGCTTGAGCGAGCGGCGAGGACCCTAACATTGCTTGTCCGAGCCGCGAGCGTCTAGCGAGGAGCGGTGCAGCGCAGGCGAACGTAAGCGAACGCGCACGCCCCGATACGGTTGCTGCGCAACCTACTCGGCGTGACATTCGCGGCGCCTCGATACGGTTGCTGCGCAACCTACTCGGCGTGACATTTGCGGCGCCTCGATACGGTTGCTGCGCAACCTACTCGGCGTGACATTTGCGGCGCCTCGATACGGTTGCTGCGCAACCTACTCGGCGTGACAGCGCAATCGAATGCGCGAGCGGAGCCTGCGTGCACCCGACGAGCGCTTAAGCGAGCGGCGAGGACCCTGACATTGCTTGTCCGAGCCGCGAGCGTCTAGCGAGGAGCGTTGCAGCGCAGGCGAACGTCAGCGAACGCGGTGCCTCGATACGCCGCCTGCGGCGGCTACTCGGCATGACAATTGCGCGGTGCCTCGATACGCCGCCTGCGGCGGCTACTCGGCATGACAATTGCGCGGTGCCTCGATACGCCGCCTGCGGCGGCTACTCGGCATGACAATTGCGCGGTGCCTCGATACGCCGCCTGCGGCGGCTACTCGGCATGACAATTGCGCGGTGCCTCGATACGAGCGCTAACGCGCTCTACTCGGCATGACAACGCGCGCTACTCGGAGTTACAGAATCGACTGCCCGAGCGCCGAGCAGATGAGCCCGACGGCGAGCGCTGCGGTTTGATTGCGATGATCGAGAATCGGATTGATCTCGACCATCTCCAGCGAACCGACTTTACCGCTCGCGGCTAACATCTCCATCACGAGATGCGCTTCGCGAAAACTCAGACCGCCTTTTACCGTCGTGCCGGTGCCCGGCGCTTCGCTCGGGTCGATGCCGTCCATGTCGAACGAGATGTGAATCGGCCCGGCAGAACCGGTAATCGCAATCGCCTCTTCCATAACGCGCGAAATTCCAAGCCGATCGACATCGGTCATCGTGAAGGCGCGCACCCCCGATTCGCGGAGATTTTTTTTCTCCACTGCATCGACATCGCGTAAGCCGATCTGCACCGTCCGCGCGCGGTCTGCATAACCGCGTTCGAGCGCAAACCAGAGCGGCATACCGTGCACGTTTCCGCTCGGCGAACTCGCGGGGCTATTGATATCGCTGTGCGCGTCGATCCACACGATGCCCGGCGCCGCGCCGCGCGCTCGCGTCAAACCGGCAAGGGTGCCCATCGCGATCGAATGATCGCCGCCGAGCACGATCGGAAAGCTTTTCTCGGCGAGAATGCGCTCGACGATATCGGCGAGCTCGGAGCAGACATTATCGATCGTATCGAGATACTTCGCATGGGTGTCGGTGACGGTCAGCGATTCGCGTATCGGTACGTGTAGGTTGCCCCGATCTTCAATGTGGGCGACGCCGATGGCACGCAATTTTTCGTGCAGCCGTGCGTAGCGCACGGCCGAGGGACCCATATCGACCCCGCGACGGCTCGCGCCCAAATCCATCGGAACGCCGACGATATCGACGCGCTCGCGCATCGCTAGCTCCACGGCGATCATAGTACCTCCCGCGCAGCGTTCTTCCGCACCGCGCGCACCGTGCGGGCGACCATCGTATAGAGCGCTTGAATCGGCTTGCGCACCGGCGCGAGCGGTCCGTCGATATAGCCGTCGTCAAAATCGAGCATCCAGGTCGCCGCCCGTAACGTCGGCGGCACCGGGCGGCTCGTCCAGCGCCGCGCGCGCGCGACGCCTTCGGGGAAGCGCTCTTCGAGTGCGGCGAGGACGGCGGCATCGTCGGGCGCCGCTTTCACGATCCGCGTGAATGTCGGGTAATCGGTACCCAAGATGCGCAAAAGCATTTCGTCGCCGGGGCTCTGGCCGTAGAGATAGCTGCCGAGCCGCCCGCCGAGCGCGGCACGCGCCTTGTCGATGATGCGAGGAAGCCAGCGGATGCCGCCGAGCTCATCGCTCCATCGACGCGGGGGCGCGAGCGTCAAATCGATCGTTTCCATATCGCTTCCCCGCTTCTCGACGCAGGCGCGCGCCTCCGTCCGTCGTAGCAGGGCTACGAATGAGAATCCTCGCTCGCGCGATCTCGGCCTGCGCCCTGGCGGCACTCGTCATCTCGTGCGCACCGAGCACGGAGAGCGGGCGCGGCCTCTCGCTGGGCATGGTGACCGATATCGGTGGCCTCGGTGATAAATCGTTTAACGACTCGGCCTATCGCGGGTTACTCCAAGCGCACCGGCGACTCGGAGCGCACATCTCGGTCTTACAGTCGCGCTCGGCGGCCGACTATCAACCTAATCTCGAGGCGTTGGCAAACGAACGTTTTTCGGTGATCTACGCCATCGGCTTTTTGATGAGCAAAGATCTCGACCAGATCGCACAGGATCATCCGCACACCCATTTTGCAATCGTCGATGCCGTCGTCAACGAACCCAACGTCGTGTCGATCACTTTTCGCGAACAAGACGGCTCCTTTCTCGCCGGAGCCCTTGCGGCGATGATGAGCGAGAGCAAGCACATCGCATTTCTGGGCGGACAGGATATTCCGCTATTGCATAAGTTCGAGGCCGGATATATCGCCGGCGCGCGCGAGATCGACCCACGCATTAAAGTCGACGCAAAGTACATCGGTAGCTTCGACGATGTCGCCGCCGGCAAGGAGCTCGCCGATGTCGAGCTCAACGACGGCGCCGATATTATCTATGCCGCCGCGGGAAAAGCGGGGATGGGCGCCATCGAAGCGGTCGAGACGCGGCACGGCGCCTACGCCATCGGCGTCGATTCCAACCAAGACGGCCTCGCACCGGGAAAAGTTCTCACCTCAATGGTTAAACGCGTGAACGTTGCGGTCTTCGACGTTGCGAAGGCGTACCAAGATGGGAAGCCGATGCACGGTCACGTCGTCTTCGGTTTACGAGAAGGGGGCGTTTCGTTGACGAATTTTCAATACACGCGCGCGAAGATCGGCCCCGAGCGGCTCGCACGGCTCGCGCGTATTCGCGCCGCGATCGTCGACGGGCGCATCGTGCCGCCCGCGACGTTGCGCGCGCTTGCGAAGTTTCAACCGGTGACGCTCTGAGCGGATCGTTACGCCTCCAGGGAATCTCGAAGCGATACGGGCAGCTTCAGGTGCTCGACGATGTCGATCTCACCTGCGAGGCCGGTGAGATTCACGCATTGGTCGGTGAGAACGGTGCGGGAAAATCGACGCTCGCCGGAATCGCCGCGGGAGAATTGAGCGCCGATGCAGGCGAGGTGCTGCGCGACGGGCGGATCGGGCTGGTCCACCAGCACTTTGCGCTCATCGAGCGGCTCTGCGTCTGGGAGAACGTCGTCCTCGGGCACGAACCGCGACGCCTCGCAACGATCGATCGCGAGACGGCACGCACGTTCGTCCGTCAACTCGGCGAACGGTATGGGCTCGACGTCGATCCCGACGCCCTCGTCGAAGATCTTCCCGTCGGCATCCGGCAGCGCGTCGAGTTACTGCGCGAACTCGCGCGCAATCCGAGTATTTTAATCCTCGACGAGCCGACCGCGGCACTCTCGCCGGGCGAAGTCGAGCGTTTGTTCTCGACGATCGCGCGCTTGACGGAGAACGGCGTCGGCGTCTTGGTGATCACGCACAAACTCGACGAAGTCTTCGCCCATGCCGGGCGCGTGACCGTACTGCGTCGCGGGATCGTGGTCGAACGGCGCCCCATCGCCGAGATTACGCGCGAGCAGGTTGCGCGCGCGATGATCGGCGGCGATATTCCGTCGATCCCGCCGCACGAGCGAACGAACGGTGCGGTGGTGGTTCGCGTGCGCGAGCTCGCGGTTCCCGGAGCGATTGAAAACCTCTCGTTGCACATTGCCGCCGGCGAAATTCTCGGCGTCGCCGGCGTCGAAGGGAATGGGCAGAGCGCGCTTGCCGATGCACTCGCCGGTTTGACGCCGTTTCGCGGCAGCGTCGAACGCCCCACTGCGATCGGCATCATTCCGCAAGATCGGCTCGTCGAAGCGGTGATTCCCGGCTGGTCGCTCGTCGAGAACGCGATGTTGGGGCGCGAACGCGCCGCCGCGAAGGGCTCTTGGCGCATCGATCGCGCCGCAGCGCGCGCGCAATGCACTGCGATCGTCGAACGCTTCGACGTTCGCACCACGAGCATCGACGCACCGTTGGCGACGCTCTCGGGCGGGAACCAGCAGAAACTCGTCGTGGGGCGCGCGCTTATCGATAACCCGGCATTCGTCATCGCCTACAACCCGACGCGCGGCATCGATATCGGAGCGACCGCCACCGTACATACCGAATTGCTCGCCGCGCGGAATCGCGGCGCCGCCATTTTACTAATTTCGTTCGAACTCGACGAACTTTTTGCGCTCTCGGATCGAATCGTCGTTATCGCGCGCGGCGCGCTGCGAGGCGAATTCACGGAACGGCGCTTCGACCGCGACGCGATCGGTCGTCTCATGGTGAACGCATGAAGCGCGAAAGCGTGAGAGCCTTGACGATTGGGACGCTCGGCGTGGCGGCGGCGATGTCGCTGGCGATGCTCGCATCGCACGTGTCGCCGATACTCGGCTTCAATGCGTTTTTCTACGGTGCTTTCGGCGGCAAGCAACAGATCGCCGAGACGCTCGCGAGCACGACGGCGCTTCTATTTCCAGCACTCGGCATTGCGATTGCCTTTCGCGCCGGCCTCTTTAATATCGGTGCCGAGGGACAATTATTGATCGGCGGTCTCCTTGCGGGGTGGCTCGGCACGCGCATCGACGTTCCCCCCGCGCTTGCGATTACGGCAATATTCCTCGCAGGCGCCCTCGGCGGTGCATTATGGGGTGCGATAGCCGGATGGTTGAAGGCCGCGCGCGGCGCGAATGAAGTCATCTCCACCTTGATGCTCAACTTTATCGCCGCATCGCTCGCGCTCTATCTCGTAACCGGTCCGCTGCGCGCACCCGATGCAGCCGGCCCCGAGCTCTCGCTGCTGCCGCACGCATACTGGCTTCCGACGCTCCTCTCGCAAACGCGCGCGACGATTGCGCTACCGATCGCGCTGCTCGCCGCGCTCGCCTTGCGCTACGTTCTCGATCGCACCTGGTTTGGTTACCGCCTTCGCGCCGCAGGCGAAGCGCCGGAGGCCGCGCGCCGCGCCGGCATCTCTTTATCGAAGGTTGCATTGTGGGCGATGGCGTGGTCGGGTGCCCTGGCCGGCATGGGCGGTGCGGCGCTCGTTGCCGGTGAATTACATCGCTTCAACACGCAGCTATCTCCGGGATACGGCTTCATCGCTATCGCGGTCGCCCTCGTCGGCGGTCTCGAACCGTTGGCGATCTGCGTCGCCGCACTCGCATTCGGAGCGCTGGAATCGGGCGGCCTCGCATTGCAAGCCGCCGCAGCGGTACCGAAAGACGCGATTCACGTTATCGAAGGCTTGCTCGTCTTTGCGCTCGCCGCGCGGCGCTATCTCGGTGCGAAAGGAGCGGCCGCGCAATGACGCTCTCGCTCGTGCTTTCGTTACTCGCGCTCGCACTCGTCCGTGGAACGCCGATTCTCCTTGCGTCGTTGGGCGGCGTCCTCTCCGAGCGCGCCGGCATCGTCAATATCGCTCTCGAAGGAGAGATGACCGCGGGCGCGTTCGCGGCAGCGTTGATTTCGTTTTTTACGCGCGACCCGTGGATCGGCGCGATCGGCGGCGTCGCGGTCGGAGCCGCGGTCGGATTCGCTCTCGGCTTTGCTGCGACGCGGTGGCGCGTCGATCAGATCGTCGCCGGAATGGGCATCAACCTTATCTGCACCGGCGGCGCTGCGTTCGGCCTGATCTTCGTTTTCAACCAAGCCGGGGTGACGCCGCAGGTTCCGGCGATCAATCAGGCGCTCTGGGCGATGGTGGTTCTGGGAATCGTTCTTGCAGCGGCGCTACAATGGGTACTTTCGCGGACGCCGATCGGTCTGCGCTTGCGCGCCTGCGGTGAAAACCCGCACGCCGCGCGCGCCGCCGGCATCGATCCGCTCGCCGTGCGCCTCTATGCAAGCGCAATCGCCGGTGCGCTCGCGGGGCTCGGCGGCGTCTTTCTCGCACTCGGCGAACTCAATCTCTACTCCGACGGAATGATCGCGGGGCGCGGGTTTATCGCACTCGCCGCAGTTATTTTCGGGAGGTGGACGCCGCTCGGCGCGGCGGGCGTCGCCTTGATTTTCGGTTTATTGGAAGCGCTGCAGTTTGCGTTACAAGGGAACATCGCGTGGTTACCGAGCGATTTTCTTCAAGCGCTCCCCTATATCGCCGCCCTCATCGCGCTGCTCGGTGCGAGCGGCCGTTATCGTCCACCTGCCGCCGAAGGGAAACCTTATCCATGATCCGCACGCGCACGTTCGTTTTGATGCTCCTTTTCGTATCGCTCGCGTGGGCGGGAGCGTCTCCGTGTGCGGCTGCGATTCCGCCGCCGATGCGATCGTTACGCGATTCGCTCCGTTCGCTCGCGCGCTCGAGCGATGCAAACGTGGGCATCGCCGTGGAAGATCTCGCAACCGGAGCGATCACCGGATACAACCTCAATCGCTCGATGCCGGCCGCATCGACGATAAAAATTCCGGTGATGGTGGAGGTCTTCCGCCGCATGGCGCGCGGACGCTTCACGCTCAATCACGTCATGCACCTTCGAGCGGAGGATCGCGATTACGGCTCGGGCGATCTCGCCTACGCGCCGGTCGGCACCCCGATTACCGTCAAACGCCTGCTCGCAAAGATGATCGACATTAGCGACAATACGGCGGCGAATATGCTCGTTCGGCTCGTCGGGCGCGAACGCATTAACGAAGCCATGCAAATCTACGGATGCCACCATACCTATCTGCGCACGGCGATTCGCACGAACGTCGCCGCCGTTGAAACAAACCTTCGCACGACTCCGCTCGATATGTTGACCCTGCTGGTAAAAATGGCGCGCGGGAAGCTCGTCGATGCGTGGTCCTCGCATGCGATGTTGGAGATACTCGCGCATCAGGAGATCGACACGTTGCTGCCCGAGCCGCTTCCCGACGGAACGACCATCGCCCATAAGACGGGCTCGTTGCACGATGTCATGGCCGATGTCGGCATCGTTTACGAACCCGGAGCTCCGTTCGCCATCGCAGCGATGACGAGCGGGCTTCCCGATCCGCAACTCGGGCGCGATATCGTGCGTCAAGCCTCGCTGTTGAGTTTCAACGCGATGGCCCAACTCGCAGAGGTGCGCGCGACGCTCGGCCTTCCCAATCGCCTCGCCGAGGTCATCACGCCCGAGGCGATTCCCGAGCCCCCCGACGTGCGCTATTGGACCGGACAGTCGCTCTCGGTCGGCAGCGGCGGCTAAGGGAAGTAGAACCTTGCGCTTAGGCGACGTGGCGATATTCATTCTCGATGTCGAAACCACCGGGATCGACCCGAAAAAAAACCACGTTTGCGAGATTGCGGTTGCCCGCTGGCTCCCGCCGACATACAACGGGCCCGCCGAACGAACCACGTGGTCGAGCTTGGTGCGGCCGCCCGTCGCCATTCCGGCCGCCGCAACGGCGATTCACGGCATCTCCGATTCCGATGTCAGCGACGCTCCCCCACTGGCCGGCGCGTTGGCAACCTTTCGCGAAGTGGTGCCTGCGGGCTCGCTGGTCGTCGCACACAATATTGCTTTTGACGGCGCATTTATCGATCTTCGCGAACGGCATCAAGCGTGCACGCTGCGCCTCGCGCAACGATTATGGCCGCACGCACCGTCGCACAAGAACGCGGAGCTCGCACGTTGGCTAGGCATCGAAACGGAGGGCCGGCGTTTACACCGCGCGGCGCCCGACGTCGCGATAACGGGCGGTATTTTCGAAGCGATTCTCCGGCGCATAGTGGAGGTGGAGGGTGGCGTTCCGACCCTCGAGCGCCTCTGTCAATTATCCTCGCCCAACGAGCCGGTCGCATTTCTTCCGTTCGGAAAATATCGCGGCGAACCGCTCGGCGCGGTGCCGACCGAGTATCTCGCCTATGCGCGCGATAGATGGCTCGACGCCGAACCCGGCCTCCGCTCGGCGATACTCGCCGAGATCGCGCGCCGAGCGTAGGCGGTTATGCGGGCCGACGCGCGTAGGTCGGCGCTACCCAACCGCTATAGCGCGGTTCGCGGCCGCGAACCGCGCGTTCGTAGATCTCCATGATCTTGCCCGCGACCTGGCCCAAGGTTCCATCGCCGACGCGACGTCCGTCGATCGACGAGGCATGAACGAGGCCGGCCGCACTGCCGCTGAAAAACACTTCGTCGGCTGCATAGAGTTCGCCGCGATCGATCGACCGTTCGACGATTTTCAAACCGAGCATCTCCGAAGCGATCTGAATCACCGCGCGCCGCGTGCAGCCCTCCAACACATTCTGCGACGGATCGGGCGTATAGAGCGCCCCATGACGAACGAGAAAAATATTCTCCGCCGATCCCTCGGCAACGTGCCCATCGTGCGAAAGCATAATTGCTTCATCGTACCCGTTAAGCACCGCTTCGCTCTTGGCCAACGCCGAGTTCACGTACAGTCCGGTGATCTTTCCGCGCGGAGGGGCCATCGTATCGTCGGCGCGACGCCACGAACTCACGCAGGCTTTGAGCCCGACCGTCGCATCGAAGTATTTTACGAAGGGCAGCGCGATCATCGCGAAACTCGCGGGAACGCCGTGAAGGCGAACGCCGATATCTTCGGCCGACTTAAAGATGCAGGGGCGTATATAGACGTCGGTCTCGAAATTATTTCGTCGGCAGAGGTCGATGGTGATCTCGATTAATTCATCGACGGAATGCGGCAACTCCATCAGCAAGATCTTCGCCGAATTAAACAAGCGCTCGTAATGTTCGCGCAGGAGCAGTAGATAGAGTTCGCGATCTTCGGGAACCCAGAAACCGCGAATGCCCTCGAAACATCCGGTGCCGTACTGTAAGCCGTGCGTTAAAAGACCCACCTTCGCATCGTTATAGTTGGAGA
>JAJZED010000011.1 GCA_021805775.1 bacterium
TACATCGCCATCTGGTACAATCGTTTACGGACCCACTCGGCGCTCGGTTATCTGAGCCCCGAACGATACGAGTCGCAGCTGCCGATTGCAGTATAGTCACATGTCCGGAAAATCGGTACAGGCTCAACTTGGCGCAAGGACGAGGCAATCTGCTCGGGGGAGTGCCGTTCCCACATGGGCAAAGCCTCCGGGCTGGGGTAGGTGATTTTGCCGATTTTTCGCGAGTCCCGCTGGTCCGGTTTTCGGGGTCAGGGTCAAAACGCGCACGGCCGGAAGCGTCTCCAAGCAATATCAAGGCCGCGCGTATGCGGCCCCCGCCTTTGCGAAGAGCAACTACGCGCGGGATTCGTCGCGACTGCTACCCTGCGTCGACTGAGAGTCGACCGTAACCGGCGAACCACGCAATTACCGCGGTGCCGAGGTGCAAGAGCACGTCCCATCCATAGACCGGCGCGACGCCGAAGAGCGTGTTGGTAATCGGGATCGCGCCGAGGATGCCGATGAGGAGATAGAACCAAAAGAGTTTGCGAAAATATCCGGCTGCGCTCGCAAAACTCCGCGCCGCAAGCAAGCCGAAGATTCCGATGAGGAAGTGGATCGCGTCGTGCGCGAGATTCACCGGAAAGAGCCCGAAGAGCAAGCGGTAGTGCGGATCGAGCGTGACGACGACCGGAGCATCGAACGGTGCGAGCGGCGCGACCGCAGGCAGCAGCGCCAAACCGGCGGCGGCGATAAAGAGCAGTCCGAACAGAAGAGCGAGCCGAGGTGCGGTCATGCGCTCGCCTTGCGCAGCAACGCGCTCAACTCCTGGTGCAGCGCTCCGTTATCGGCGAGGACGCTGCGCCCGTCAAGCTCGAATCGCCCTCCATCGACGCTACTCACCGCGCCGCCGGCTTCGGCGACCAGCAGCGCCCCGGCGGCGAGATCCCACGGAGCGAGGCCAAACTCCCAAAAACCGTCGAAGCGTCCCATCGCGGTGTAGGCGAGATCGAGCGCGGCGGATCCGTCGCGCCGCACCGCCTGCGCGCGCTCCGACGCGGCGGCGAAGCAACGCGCATTGGTTGCGTAGTCGGCGGGGTGGAACCCGGTGCAGAGCATCGCCTCGCCGATCCCTCCGATCGGAGAGACGGCGATCGGGTCGCCGTTGCGCCGCGCTCCCGCGCCGCGCACGGCGACGAAAGTTTCACGCATCGCCGGTGCATGCACGACGCCGATCTCGACGACTCCGGCGCGTTCGTAGGCGATGGAAACGCAGTAGATCGGGTATCCATGCGCGTAGTTGGTCGTTCCGTCGAGTGGGTCGACGATCCAGCGCTCGTCGCTCCTGCCGCCACGAGCACCCGATTCTTCGGCGAGAATCGCCGCTCGCGGCGTCGCTGCGAGCAATCGTTCGATGAGGAGCGCCTCGCTTGCACGGTCGGCATCGGTGACGATATCGGCGCGGCGCGATTTTTCGGCGATCTCACGCGGAAGCGCGGCGCGCTCCAAAAGCAATTCGCCCGCCTCGCGAGCGCATAGCTCGGCGAAGCGGGCGAGATTTTCGAGAGAATCTACGGAATTAATTCGCGACCAACGTGTAGGTGATGACCGAGCTCTGCGCGCTTAACGATTCAGCCCCAAGTGCAAGCTGAAAGTTTTGCAAGATGTCGTAAGGCGAGGTGCGTGCAGGAATACTGGTCCCGTTCGCAACCTGCAAGCTCGTCGCCGTCGGAACAACGGTGAACGTCGGAACGTCGAAACTAATGCCGGCTCCCTGCGACGAATTCGTAGAATCGGTCTGCGTCAACAGTTCGTTCGTCGGCGAGCCCGTACTGTTAACCGGGTTATTACTCGCTTGCACCGAGAGATTCCAGGTCATCCCCGTCGCCGATTGGATGATGACGCTCGCGCGAACGATATCGCCGAATGTCGTCGTCGTGTTGTTGCTATAGTTGCCCAAGGTGACCGTCGAGCCCGAGAACGAGCAGAGCGCGCAACTCACGTTCGGCGTCGAGCCGCCTGGGCCTGGATTCGCGGGATCGACAACCACGCTAAGGCCGACCGAGAGCTGGACCTGCACTTCATCGTCACCGAGCCAATTCGGGCCACCCACCGTTCCGTTCGCGAGCGTACAGGTACCCGCGATATTGTTGATGCAGTAGGTCTGAAACTGATAGGAATCGCTATTCGATTGCGGGCCAATCGCGGTGTATGAGATCGTCATCGTGTCGCCCGGTTTCAGCAAGCACGTACCACCGCCGATATCGATCTCCCCATCGGCTCCCCCGGAGGTCGCCGACATCGCTGCAAGCGCATTGGTAACGGTACAGCCATCGACGTTGCCCGAGAGCGTCGGTATCGAGCCCGTGACGTGCCAGAAGTTCCCGCTGCTATCGGTAGCATTGACACCGTTTACATCGGTCCCGGGTATGCGTATCCGGAACGAAGTAATGTTAGTGCTGACACCCGAGTTATTCGACACCGTATAGGTATACGCGTTTCCGTAGGTCGCGTTCGCGTTTCCGCCGATCGTCGGCTCGGTGTTCGTCGCGACCGCCGTCGCCGACGGGTAGCCTCCCGCGCCGGTAAAGCCGTCGCCCGCCGAGACGCTATTCACGAGCAGCTGGAAGGTCTTTCCGGAAGACCAACCGTTGCCGTTCGCCCCGTGGGCGTAGATGGTGAACGGCACGTTCCCGGTGGTATTCAGGTTTTGCAACGTGAATTTCATTGTGAGAGACTGGCCCGCCCCGAGCGAATTGGTAATCCCGCCCACGTTGCACTGGGGCTGCGGCCGCGTGTCGGGAGCGGTGAGCACGGAGCCGACCGGCGGCGGCACGGCGTTCGCGACATTCACGTTGTTACACGCGCTAAATATCCAATATCTCTGCGACCCGCTGACCTGACTTCCTACATAACTCCAGCCGGCAGGCGAGACGACGCTGGGATTTCCCGAGGTAGAGAGGGCATTCGATGCTGCCACAACGACCGTATCGACATAGTCGGGGTTTGGATCTGCACCGAGGGAAGTGTTTTGAAAGATCACGTTTTCCGAGGAGGTCGACCCGGTGCCAACGGTCGCCGGGGAAAAATAGGCCGACATCAGCGCCGAGTTGAGGCTAAACTGGGCATAGGCAAGGCTATCGACCGATGCGTTTGCAAGACCGTTGAGAATGGGAACCGTGGTCGTTCCGGTCGGTGTGATAACGAAAAACGAGCCCCCTGCCGAAAGGAGCGCCCAATCGGAATACGGGTTCCCACCTGGCCCCGGGTTGACATCGATATAAAAAGTCTGGGTCGCACCTGGTAAAATACCGTTGCCGCCGCCGCCGCCTTGAAAATAACTATAATCGGTAAAGCACACGTACGACGTCGGGACGGTCTGGACCGCGTTCGCACATCCGTTATCCGGTTGCCAATTATCAACATTAAAGTTTGGATCGACCTGATAGATCTCGAGGTTGTTGGTTCCTTGCCAATAGCCGCCACCGAGCGCGAGTTCGTAGATTGTCGAGGGGGAGTTGTTCTTAATATTAAACCCGATGATATCGAAACCATTGGGGCTTAGGGAATACGGCGAATTTCGCTCGTACTGCGCGTTGGTGGTATGTGGGTCGAAGAAATGCGCCTCCACGTCCTCGGGTGCGCCGGAGATGTAGACCGGGGAGAAGACTCCGGACAGAGCGACGCTCGCCGTCGCTCCCGAACTTCCGATCGAGATATAGGCCGGTGCGTACGCTGTGAAAGCGCTAGTGCTCGACCACGCGAGGCCGTGCGTCGGCAATACCGATGTGAGCATCTGGCAGGTGCCGTTTGTCGAACAAAGGCTTCCCGCCTGATCGGTTACCACGGCGTTCGCCAGCGTAATCGAGGCGTCGGGTGCAAACTGCTCGCCGGCCGTTGTGGGGTCGATCTCGATCGCGCACTCGTCACGTGGAGCGCCGGCGCCGCCCGTGTTTGCGCAAAGATCGTTCACCTTCCACGCGTTGCCGTTGGAATCGTTCACGGTTGCGCTACAGCCCGCCTCGCATTGGGCAAGCGTGTTGCCGGCGAGAACAACCGTTTCGCCGTACCCTTTGGTCTTGCTAACACTCGTCCCGAAATCTACGCCCGTAGAAAAGGCAATCTTCGCAAACGAATCGCTGTTGCCGATGCCGCCGAACTCAACCGGGCTACTGTTCGTAAAGGTGAGGTTCGTGGTGGCACTGCCGCCGGGGCTGGGAATCGTCAGCGTTATGCCGCCGCCGGTATAGGTCGTCGAAACATAGTAACCCAAGACTTGGAAGACCTGCGAGGCGTAGACCGACTTCGCCACGGTGTCGTAGAGCTGCGCAGTAAAGCTCCGCGGAACATAGCTACCCGGGGCGAGTGCCGAGGCTGCCCCACCCGTCTGAGGATTAGTCAACGAACCGGTCTGGAACTGGAAGGTATGCGAGAGGTTTCCGCCACCGGTTACATTAGCATTCCACAACGTCTGGCCGGTCGGGTCGGTGATCGTCCACGTATAGGTCGACGACGGGGCGAGGAGGACGCTCTCGGTTAATCCGGAGGTCGATTGGTCGGTAGGACCATCCCAAGCAAATTCCGTAGCGGCGGTCGGGACGGGAAGAGGACGCGGCGAAGGATTCGCGTTCGTTCCATCGGGTGTGAGAACCATCGTCTGGCCGCTCGAACCGGTCACCGAGACCTGCACTTGGGCGAGCCGCTCGTTTTGGGTTTTATCGTAGAGGACGACCGAATAGGTACCCGCAGCTTGCGTCGGGGAGATCGACCACGTAACCGCGAGGTTGCCGCCGGGTGCCTGTGCGCCGCTGGAGAGATTCGGCTGGCAGAGCCCATTTGCGGCATACGACGATTGTACCGGGGCTGAGAAGATGCAGACCGGATTGATCGACGTCGACTCGATGTAGACGACGTAGTAATCCGAGGGCGTCAGGTTCGTCGCGTAGATGTACGCCGCGACGCTCGACCCGGCGGCAAATTGATAGATTTCCTGCGTGTGAAACGCATCTTGGTAGACCTTCAGGTCGTAGGTGGCGCTCACGTTTATGTAAACGACGGCAGCCCATTTCCCCTGGGTGACATCGTAGACGGCAAATACATAGATCCCCGCGACCGAGGTTGTTAGAGTGTGAGTCCCACTTTGCGGGGCACCGTAGTTCCCTCCGACCGCAGTCGCAGCCGTACCGTCGGCGACGTTCGGAGCAATATAATAATTATGAAACGTGTCACCGCCGGAGAGTCCTTCGGCTTGCCAGCGAATCTTACACCCGACGGCGAAGTCGTCGCCGATGCTGTTACTACAGTTTGCGTTGCCAGTCTCGGCAACGACGATCGATGCGCCGGTCGCCGCTTGAATCTGCCGTCTGCCCGGCGTAGCGGTGTTTGCAATCGACCGGGCCGGAAGCGGCGGAAGCATGCTCAACGGAACGATCGCTCCCGGAAGCGTCGATGGCCCACCGCCAAAGGGAGGTTTGAACGGAGTCGGTGTTGAGAGAGGCACCGGCGTTCGAAACGGAGGTAGGGGCAATGGCGTGTGCAGGATCGGCATGCCGATGGGCGTCACGATCGGGTGCGGCACGATGCGCGCCGGTACCCCGCCGCGCCCGAACGCCGTGGCGACCGCGGCGGCGGCGAGGATCGCTGCGACGGCAAGTGATTGCAGGCGGCGTACGTTCATCAGTAATACAGCGTATAGACCGCATTGGTGCTATACGTCCCCCCGGAGACGCTGACCGGAATGCTCAGCGTCAGATCGACGCAGTAGGTCTTTGTACCCCCGTTTGTTTCAACGGATGTCCACGTCCCACCGTCGTCGCTATAGACGTAGAACGGCGTCGCGGTTGCCAGCGGCGATGTTAGATAAGTATTATTCGCCAGATCCTTCCCGGGAAAAGTTGCCGCGAAGTCGGCGAATAATCCATCGTAGAGATCCCAGTACGTAACGGTCGTATTTACCGTAATCGTATAAGCGCACGGCACCACAACCGTCGTCCCGGCCGTGGCATTGATCGTCACGGAATTCAAGTTGCTCACTAACAAAGTGCCGAGAGGATTCGGTTGGACCGACGCCTCGACGCGAACGGCCTGCTGATTTTGTGCGACGAGGTTATTAAGCGAAAGCGCTCCTGCCCTAATCGTTCGCTTGGTATCAAGCGTAAAGGCGGCACGTATTTGCGACCCCGTTGTCGCCGTCGGCGCATAAGCCGCCATCCGTGGAGCCGGGGTGACATTGACAATGATCGTTACCGCAATTTGGTCGCGCTGCTGCACAAAAAGCGCGAGAGCAACCGCAATCGAGGCAAGGGTCAGAAATGCTGCAAGGAGTGCCGTGCGGCCGGCGCGTTTCATTTCGCCACCACCGTGTAAACAATCCAAACATAGTAATGCCCGTTTGTTGCCGAATTCGGCACCTTTACCTCATAATCGTAGTAGTACGTGCCCGTTGCGGAGAGGCTCTGAGCGATCGGAGCCGGGTAGGTCGTGTACGCAATCGTCGGCGCCGTCGCGTAACCGCCGCCGGTAACCGCGCCGCTTGTCTTCATGAACGGCGCGCCCGCTGAAAACCCGGTGTTCGGATCGGAGCTCGCCGTCGACGGCAGATAATAGACCGTCTGCGAGACCGGCACGCTCGTCCCATCGGTAAGATTGTAGAAATCGGCCGCGCCCTCACCGTAGATATTAAATCCGGTCGACGAGTTTGTGGTGACGTTGAGTTCGATGGCGTACTTATAGAGGTAGGTCTTGCCGGCCTCGATAGTACCGAAATCGACCGATCCGCCATCGAAAAACGCATTCGGCCCATGCGTCGGTGCCGGTTGCGCGCCGATGACCGCAGGAACCGCGCCGAAGCCGCTGTTGTAGTTCGGCGTCAACGATAACTTCACGATTGCGTTGGTACGCCACGTGACGACAGTCGAAGCGGTCGAGGCGAGAACGGCAACCGGGAGTAGCGCCATCATTGCGATGGCGATCCCGATCCCCCGTATCCGTGTCGTTCCTCTGCGTTCCATCGTGGTAACCCCTACCATCCTCCGTGAGCCTACAACCGTGCTGCCGCGCCGGGAGGGCGGGCTAGCGAACCGTGAACTTGATACCGCCTGCGGTATCGGTCTTGCCGTTATAATCGATCGTCGCGATCGCTTCGTACTCACCGGGTGCGAGCCGCTTTCCTTGGAGCTCCAACAATCGCGTCCCGCCGCGTTCGACGAGTTGATTGCTGGGGATCGGCACCCTGTCGACGATCTTGCCGGAGGTCGTCTGCACGACGAGCTGCCCCCGAAGGTAAACGTGTGCGTTTCCGGTATTCTTGAAGAGCACGTGATAGATGCGCCCGAGCGGATTTGCGTAACTCGCCATCCGCACGATCGCCCCGTCGATATGGACGGTATCCGGGATCGTTTCGTAGATCTTCGAAGCGATGCGTTCGGAGAACGCGACGGTCTGCCCCGGCTTGCGCTCCGGCCGCGTCTGAAAAAAGACGATGCCGGCGTACTCGCCAGAGAGCGCGTGATTCGAAGGCACTTGGATCGTCAATTGCACTTGCTGCGAGGTATTCGGCTGAATGTTGAATTCACGCGGCCGGATCGAGGCCCATTTCATCAGCGAGTTCGGCCGCGAACCCACTTTGGTGAAGACGTAACTCCCTGCTTGATTCACCGTGAAGTCGACCATCGTCGCCTGCACGTGCGTCGAGTTGAGCCCCGAGTTATGAATCGTGATCGGTATGTTGTACGTCATGCCTCTGGGAATCGAAACCTCAAGTTTCCCCGGCGTCACCTCAAGCCCAATTTGGAGTGAGCTTGCACGGATCGGCCAGATGAGGAGCGTGAGTGCCGCGAGCGCGCGGAGCGATCGGAGTTTCAGCATCGTGCCCTCTCGCTTCGTTGCGGGGAGGTGAGTCCCCGCAACGAAGCGTGACGCGCCAAGGATCGTACCTACCCTAGTTCGTGGTCAGGGTGTAGGTGACGGTCACCGATTGCGCGCCCGAAGGGGCGTTCGGTGCGATCACCAACTCGACATCGCCGCCGAGATTGGTGCCGGTCGTCGCCGCGGCGGTCGAGAGCAGTGTCCCGCCCGTGCCGTTCATCGCGAAGTCGCCGCCGGGGCACGCGGCGGTGCTCACGATCGAGGGAGCCGACGCGCGAGCCGAGGCGGTCGCCGCGAGGTTGTTTGCATAGCTGCCGTTCGGCAGCAGGCAGAGCAGGAAGCCGCTCGCCGGATAGCCCGCGGTCGCCGCTTCGGTCACCGAATAACCGAGCGAATCGTTCGTGCCGATCGCCGCGTTGACGGCGTTGAGCTCCATACAATCGGTGTACTGTGCGACGTCGGGCGTCACGTTTCCGAAGTTGATGATTCCGGATGTGGCTTCGGTATCCGAAGCCTGGCAGATGCCGGCACCGGTGTTGAGATTGGCATCGATCGTTTCGGCACCGGTATTGTGCGTGCCGAGCGGCGAGCCGTTATACTGCGTCGTCAGAACGATCGACGCAATTTTTTGAGTGTTCCAATCGACGGTGACCGTCGGAGAGGCTGCGAAGGCCGGAGCCGTCGAGATAACGAGCGCTGCGAACGTCGCAAGCGCGAGAATGCGTTTTGTATTCATGATCCTTTCACCATGCGCGAGAAGTCGCCGTCCTTGGCGGGAGCGAGAACTTTTACGTTTATCGTATCGGTCGCCTGCTACCGAAACTTTCTATGAATGGGTCAAGGGGTAGTAAAGTTATGACGGTGCTTTTAGTAAAGATTGTTATTGCTACTGAAGTCGCACCGTAAATCGGCCGTGCGCGGTAACCAACGTCCCAACCATCGGCCGGGCGCTGAGCCGAAGCGTGAAGGCGAAGAGCCGCCCGACGAGCGGCTTTCCGAGCACGCTCTTCTGGCCGTCGGCCCAAAGGATACGGTCGCCGGGGCGGACGTCGGCGAGGAAACGCGCCCGCACGGTCACATACTCCCCAATCTTCGCCGTCACTGGGCTCGCGGAGAGAATCGCGATCGGCAACCGCGGATCGACGGTGATCTCAGCGGAGAGCGGGGCGCGCCCCGTCGCTGCACGAGCGCGCACCTCGAAGCGGCCGGCGCGCGTTCCCTTCGGCACCAATATCTCGCCGCTCCAGCGTTTGCGCGCCGCGTCGTACCGTAGATGCTCGGTATGGCCGAAAGCGATCGCCGAAATCGCGGCATTGGAGGGCGCCGCAACGGTGACCTCCGCCGCGCCTCCCGGCGGCAGGCGCGGTTCGGAGAGTTGAAGGCTCGGCGCCAAGCTCGGAGCGGCGGCTCCTGCATTGCCGAAGAACGTAAAGAGCACTTTCTTCTTCTTGCGCGAGATTTTGAAGATCGCGCCTTTGTAATGCTCGCGCGCCTTGAGCGAGATCGTCAGATCGGGGCTGACCTGGCCGAGCCCGTCGGCGACGGTCTCCGGATCGATCGAGAGCGTGTAGGTCCCCGGCGGCAGATCGTCGAGCACGAACGAGCCGTCGTCATTGGCGATCGCCGCTTCGTTCCCGGGCTCGGCGATGACGTACGCATTGAGGACGCCGTCGCCGGCGACATACGGCTTCGGCACATCGTGCGCGTAGAGCACGTAACCGGAGATCGAGCCGAGCGGCTCGGCGGTAAAGGTTGCGTGGGCGAGCTGCCCGCGATTCACGTTGACCTTCCGCGTGAGCTCCTTCTTCGAAAACGTCGCATAGGCGGGCACCGAGTTCTCCAGCACCGAGACGGTATGCTCGCCGGGGCTCAGGCGGCCGAAACCGTAGGCGCCGCTCGAATCGGTCTGCGAATAGGCACCGCTATCGACGCGCACGAGAACGTTCGGAAGAGGTACGCGTTCCCCATCGCGGCTGATGCCGTAAACGTGCCCGGCGATGCCGCCGAAATCGCCGACGAGAAAACCAACCTGCGCGCTCTGCCCGCCCTGTACGGTCAGCGTCACCACCGGTGAATCGGCAGTGAGGCCGCGCGGCAACGACGAGGTCTCCAAGCGCAACTGATGTTGCCCCGGCGTTACGAAACTGAACTGGTAATTGCCGTTGAGATCGGTGCGCTGCACGTAGCGCCCGTCGAGAACGACCATCGCGTTCGCGACTCCATAACTCCCCGACCCGACGAGATAGGTCGCCGCAGAGCCTGAATCGAGGGTCACACGGCCGCCGATCGTCGCCGGTAGGTGCGGATCGACGCGCCCCTGCACGAGCGCGCCGCTCCCGAAGACGAATGGAGCGTTCACCTGCAGATTGAATATCCGCGAGTGCCCGTTGACCTGCGGGTTCAAACGATCGACGAGCGATTCAGTTCCGTAAGAGGCGGTGAGCGAGAACGCCGGCGAGATCTGCCGGGTAACGCTGATCGTTGGGATGCGCGAAATGGCATCCGAGATCGAGTTTTGCGTCAACGTTCGCATAAAGTTCAGCGAGAGCGTCGTTTTCCCAAACGTGCTGCCGATCTGCGCTCCAAAACTTCCTTGATGCCCGCTCCCTGCGACCAAACTGGTCATCCTCATATCCTGGTCGGTCAGGGATAGCGCGAATCGGCCAAAGCGAATCTGCGCCTGCGCTGCGCTTTGCGAAGTTCCCGTCGCGGCAATGTCGGTTTGCGTGAAGCGTCCAAGCTGCTCGCTAAGGCTGAGAAACCCCATCCGCCCCGAAAACGAGAGTTGCGCGCCGGCGCTTCCGTTCCACTGAGCTCCCGAACTCGCTGCAAGCCGTTGTTCGAAAAGGTTAACCGAGTAGCCGAGCCGCCTAGCAATCTGCCCGCTCAGGATATAGGAACTTCGTCGCTGCTCGGTGGATTCGCCGTTGAGTAGAGAACGTTCGAACGCGAGATCGAAGGTACTCGTTCCATTCCGCCCCTGCGAGATACGACTGATATCGACGAGACGGTCGCCTTCCAGCTGCCCCGTGCCGAAGGCGACGAAATCTTCGGGAATCGTCCGCGCTACCAGGGTCCAGAGCGACTTTTGCGGCCCCCAGTCGATGCGCGTCTGAGCGGCGACGCCGGCACCGCCGGGACCCTGCGAGGATGCATTGAGTCGCTGGAGCGCAGCCTCGATGACAACCGAGGCGTTGCCGCGGCGCTGCGCAGTCCCGGTGAGCAGGGTCAACGACGAGCCGATGTTGTTTCCAGGCGGCGTCATTGCCATTCCATATTCAAAAAGCCGCCCTGCGACCAGCCGCCGTTCGCGCACGCCATAGAGTCGAATCACCCCACCCTGGTTGTAGAGGGTCGGTCCGGCGAAGGCGGTGATGTCGCCTCCATTGGCCGGGATCGTAAGAAATGCTCCTCGCAGCGTCGCCCCGATACCGAGCTGCCCGAGGATCGAGAGACTCTCCGGCCCGTAGCCGACGGCGTAGGTCGGCGTCGAATAACTCATTACGCCGCTTCCGAAGAGGCTCGTCGTCGTCGAAAGCGTGAAAGGCACCTGAAGGTCGAGCGTGTTATTGCCCGCCCGGCGAAAGATATGCGCGAGCATGCCGACGCCGGTCTCGCTCTGGGTTTGGTTACTCGTGAGGGCGGCGGAGCCTGGGGCGGGGCTTGCGGCGCTTGCGTAGCTCGACTGGGTTCGACCGAACGAGAGCGAGCCGTTCAGTGAAAACTCGATGGGGCCGCCGCGAGAGTAGCGTGGGGTGCTCGTCGGTTTCGGGCGCGGGGTCGACGATGGACTAGGCGCTGGGCCCGGGGAGGGGGGGCTGCATACCGTCGGCTCGGCAGAGGGTGACGGCGTGGCCACCGCGGCCGCCCGAGGCAGCGCCGCATCGGGCGAGAAGCCGGTCGCGCCGACTCTGGGGGCTAGGCACGTTAAGAACGTCGCCACCAGCGCTAACGCAGATAACGAGAGGATAAACCTTTTTTTCGAGGCAACCGACTTCATCGAGCATGAATCGTATCGGCTCGCCACTGCAGCGGACTTACCCAAACGCACCCTTTCTTTACCAGGGATTCACCGAGCGGCGAGCAAGTCTTGGGCTGGTTCGGCCGATATCCGAACTGTAGGGAATCTTCAAGGAGGAAGCCACCTTACTTCATGGATGTGCTGGGGAGTGCGAGTCAGGTTCTTCTGAACCTTTCTCTCACACAAAAAAGGGAACAGACCGACATTCGCGCGCTGGCCAGCGGCCTCCGCGTGAGTTCTGCTGTTAATGACCCCAGCGGTTACGGAATAGCGCAACGCCTTCAAACGCAGGTCAACGGTTTCCAACAAGCCGTTCAGAACGTGCAGACGGCGAACAACGCACTTGCCGTCGCAAACGGAGCCCTCACGACGATCACGCTCATCCTCCAGCGCATCCGCAGCTTGGTCGTTGAGTCGCGCTCCGATTTGAATTCATCGACGGATCTCGCCAACATCCAGGCAGAGATTTCACAATTGTTACTTGAGGTCAATCGCATTTCGAGCAACACCAGCTTCAACGGTCTCGATCTGTTGAACGGCCAGTTCCAAACGACACCCCCATACTCGCCGGTCTCTGGGAACGGATATGGATTCGGTGGGTATCAAGTAACCTCGCCCATTCCGAGCCCCTCGGGCGCGGTTCCCAGCACGAATGTTGTAAATGCTGATGGGCTTGGGAACCCCGGACCGCTCGTAACGCTCGCGGGAAGCGGGGTTACCGTACCCGGAAATTTCATACCGAGTCTCGTAGTCTTTCAGGTAATAAGCTACTCAGCAAATGCAATCGATCCAGATACAGGAATTAACGTGGGACCGGGCGTCCTCGTGCACATTCAAGCATATAGTAACAATCCGGCTTTTGGCGCGGCACCATTGTACGAAGACACACAGGCGGTTCCCGTAAATTCCGGCCAGCTTCTTGGAATTCCAATCCAAGTGCCCAGCGCCTACGGAAATCCCTCACCGCAAAATCTCATAATCATTAACCTTGCAAACCTGACATCACAAGATGTCGGTGCGACAATTGCGTTTGAAACAGTGAACCCTCCGGCCCAGCCTCCTGCCGGCGCCGGACCGCTTTACGTGCAGGACGGTCCGCAAGAGGGGCAAACGACTGCAATTTCACTCCCCGGGGTCAGCACGAACGATTTGAACATTTCGGATATTTCCGTCCTCGCACCACAAACCGTTAACATTTTCAACCAAGTGACCGGCCAAAGTTCCAGCAACAGTATCCCCGCAGCGGACGCAGAAATTCGCGTCGATTCGGCAATCACCGCTGTAACCCAGGCCCAAGCGCAGATCGGTGCGCAGATGGTTTCGCTGAATTACGACGCCAACAATGCGAATACCGCGGCCGTTAACCTCACCGCAAGTGTCAGCTCGATCCAAGACGCGAATATCGGCGCGACCGTGACGGATCTCACCCAGCAGCGGATTCTCACGCAAATTGGAACGAGCGTTCTCGCGCAGATGCAAGTCAGCGCGACGCAGATCACCGCCCTGATGCTGAATGGAATCGGCATCGGGGTCGGCGCGGGGGCTGCGCCTATTGCATAAACACGAACGGATACTTCCGGCGCCGTCGAGAACACCGCCCTTCGAAAGGAGAGGCTGCGATGGCGTTCACGCAAGGATTCATCTCGGAACTGGTCGGCAAACGCGTCACGATCGACGAACTGCCGATCGGCAAGATCGGCGATTTTCTCGTCAACCATCCCGAGGCGACCTTTCCGCAGATCGACGGCTTCGTCGTCAAAACCGCTCAAGGCGCGCGCTTCGCCCCTATGGATTCGGTGCTCGGCATCGAGCGCGGGGGTGGTGTCTCCCTTTCCAGCGCTCCCAAAGAGCCGGCCCCACCCGAGGGCGAGGCGCTCTACTTGGTCGCCGATCTCCTCGATAAACAAATCGTCGACATCGACGGCCGCAAGGTCGTGCGTATCAACGATCTCGAAGTCGCACGGACCGGCGGGCAGTTGCGGGTGGTCGCCGCCGATATCGGCTTCGCCGGGCTTCTGCGCCGACTCGGCCTCCGCAAGCTCGGCGAGCGCCTCTCACCGAGGCTGCACGAACGGATTCCACGCGCGATGATCGCTTGGGATTCCGTCGCACCGATCCGCGAAGTGAACCCGAGCCAAGTCCACCTTTCAGTCACGGCGAGCAAACTCGCCCGCCTGCATCCATCCGACCTCGCGGAGATCATCGGCAACCTCTCGAGCAACGAGGCGGCAACCGTCGTCAAACAGCTCGACGACGAGGTCGCAGCAGACGCCTTCGAACATCTCGACGCGCAGACGCAACGCGAAATTATCGACAGCGTCGGCACCGCTCGCGCCGCCGACATCATCGAAGAGATGGATTCCGACGACGCCGCCGATCTGCTCGCCGAACTTCCCGAGGAGCGGCAGAGCGAGTTGCTCGCCGAGATGAACGCCGATACCGCCGGCGAGTTACGCGAGCTCGTCAAATACGACGACGATACCGCAGGCGGCCTGATGACCACCGACTACGTCTGGATCTATCCGCACCGCACCACCGACGCAACGATCCGCAAAATTCGCGAACTCGCACCGGAGAGCGAGTTGATTTACTACCTCTACGTCATCGACCAGGAAGATCGATTGCTTGGGATCGTCACACTGCGCGATCTTCTTCTGGCGTTACCGACGGCGTTCATCGATAAGATCATGCGTACCGATGTCGTCAGCGTTCGCCCCGAAACCCCCGCCGAGGAGGTCGCCGCCGCTATCGCGCGCTACGACTTACTTGCAATACCGGTGGTCGATGCAAACGACCGTATGCTCGGCATCGTCACCGTCGACGATGCAATCGATGCGATCATGCCCGAAGAGCTTGCGAAGAAACTTCCGCGGATCACGCTTCGCCATCGGAGCGCACAGCGCCGGGCGAAGGCTCCCGCGACGGAGTAAGAGGCGGGGCGACGAAGTGCCAACGGTTGCGCCCATCGCGTTTTGCGCGGTAGAGCGCGGCATCGGCGAGCTCCATCAGTCGCTCGATCTCGGTCGCATGCTCGGGGTAGAGAGCGATGCCGATGCTCGTCGCCACGTGATGTTCGCGTTCGTCGACGATAATCGGCCGTTCCAACGCAACGAGTACCTTTCGCGCTAAATCCGCAGCATCGGTCGCGGCATCGACGACGGGCTGGAGAATAACGAATTCGTCGCCGCCGAAGCGCGCGATGGTATCGCTCTCGCGCAGCACCGTCCGCAGGCGGCGAGCGACTTCGACCAACACCCCATCGCCGACGCGATGGCCGAAATTATCATTGATCGCCTTAAAATGGTCGAGATCGAGATACATTACCGCGAAGCCGCGATTGTAGCGCTTTGCCGCACCGAATGCCTGCTCGATTCGGTCGGCAAACAGGACCCGATTGGGAAGGCCGGTCAGCGAATCATTAAACGCGAGCTGTTCGATTCGCTCGGCGGTGCGTTGCCGCTCCAACGCAGCGGCGACCAGCAAGCCCATCAGCGAGATCGACTCGCGTGCGAGTTCATCGAGCCCCTCCATTCTTGCACGCAGCCCGATGAACGCGAGCGCTCCATACGCTTTGCCGTCGACCTGGAGTTGCGTGCCGGCGTAGCTGCGCCAATTCACCGTCGCTCGCGCAGGATCGGCGCGCCATTCAGGGTCGTCGAGATCGGGGACAAAGAGGAAGGGGTGCTCGTTGGTGAGGAAGCGCGCAAAACTCGATGCGAGCGGAATGCGCGCACCGGTTGAGAGCGGCATTTTTCTTCCCACTGCGGTATGAATGACGATCGCATCGCCGTCGTTGCGAACGATGTACCCTTCGTCGAAGCCGAAGAAACCGATCCCTAGTTGCAGCACCGCTTCAAGCTGCTGCGGAATCGTCAGCTCGCGCGAGGCGGCGACAAGATAGAGCCGACGCAGCCGATCGACCTGCGCCGTGACCGCGCGTTCGGCGGCCCGTTGGGCGGAGACGTTCTTGAAAATTGCGTAGGTGCCGGTGATATCGTCACCGCTGTGGATCGGGACGAGCTTGAGCTGCACCTCGATTTGATAGCCGAGCCGATCCAACAGCACCGATTCGTGTTCGGCGGCTTCGCCGCGCATCGCCGCATGGCGCGCCGCCTCGGCGAGGTCTCGTCGACCGGGAAGGATCAGGTCGATCCAGGGCGTCCCGACGACCCGCTCGCCCAAGATTCCGGTCTCGCTTTCGAAGGCAACGTTCACGCGCGAGATAACCCCGGTCGCCTTGAGTTCGACGATTCCGTCGGGGTGATATTCGAAGAGCGAGCGCAAGCGTTGTTGGTTGACGCGCATCGCATCTTCGGCTTCGCGCAGAGCCGCGATATCGCGGGCTTGAACGAAGATTGCCCGCACCATGCCGTCCACCCGCGCCGGGATCACCGAGACTTCTACCGGAACCAGCGTGCCGTCTTTGTGTCGTAACGTGGTTTCGAAATGGTCGGTAACGCCGCTGCGTGCCATCTCGAAGGCCATCTCGCCGCGCACGCGGTCACTTCGCGGGATGTGGTCGCGGAAGGTGGTTCCGCGCACTTCCTCGATAGAGAACCCCGTCAACTCGACGGCGGCCGGGTTCACATCGGCGAGGAGCCCGTCGGCGCCATAGAGGACGACCAGCTCGGGGTTCTTATCGAACAGCGCGGCGAAAGTCTCGGCGGCAATTTCTCGACGGGTTTCCATGAACACCCGGCTACTTCGCCGAAAAAGCCCGCGTGACTTCCGCTCGGCTCCTCGATTTGGGCACGCGGCTCGCGCAAGCCCTTGCCGACGAGGGTGGGCGAGCCGCCCTTCTGCGCGATCTCGATCGGGGCGAGGGGCTTCTGCTGCTCGATGCCAAGCGACGCCCGATCGCGCAAAGCGATAGCGCTGGGCGAACGCCTCCGAGCGATCTTCCCGTCGGCGACGACTCCGCACAGGTCGCCGACGGCTCGCTCGTGCTTCGGCTGCGCGCTGGGGAGACGCCGCTCGGGTGGCTCGTCGCCTTCGGGCCGAAAGCGCGCCGCGCCGACGAAGATTCCCTCCGGCTCGCTGCGACGCTGCTCGCGCTCGACCTGGCGCGCGATCGCCGCGCTCCGGCGCAACGCGACCTCTGGGACGAAGCACTCGACGGGCGGCTCGCCGACGGTGCATCGCTCAAGGCCCTCGCCGTCGAGAAACGGCTTGAGATCGCTCCCACGTATCTCGTCGTCGCGCTTGCGTTCGACGAAGCGAGTACGGGGGCCGAGCTTTCAGAGCTCGGCACGCTTGCGTGCGCCGCTATCGGCGAGCGCGACATCGTGCAGCGCGAACGCGGCAACGCGGTATTGCTCCTTTGTCCGGCGATCGACGAGCCCGTCGCCGGAAAGCTGCGCGTCGCCGCCACCCTTCTGCCCAAGAGTATCGCGCGGCGCAACGCCGCCTATCGAATCGTCGGAGGAATCGGCGGGACGTATCCCGCGCATGCCCTCGCGCGCGCGAGCCGCGAAGCACTCGCCGCGCTGGAGATCGCACGTCGGCTGCGTCGGCGCGACAGCGTGCTGCCCTACGAACGGCTCGGCGCGCTTCCACTTCTTCTCGAAGCCGCCGCAACGCCGGAATGGCGCGGCTTCGCGCGAAGTTTTCTGGAATCGATACGCGATTACGACGCAAAACATCAAACGGAGCTGGAGCGAACGATGTCGATCTATTTTGAATCGGGAGAGAATGTCAAAACCGCCGCCGAGCATCTACACGTACACCGTCACACGGTTTTCTATCGGTTGCGTCAGATCGCTGAAATAACCGGGCTCTCGCTGGAGAGTTCCTTCGATCAGCTCAATTTACGCCTCGCGGTAACGATCGATGCCCTCGATTCCTAAAGCATCGCTGCGCGCGCGCCGGCGCACGATCGCCGAGGAGATTGCCGAACGCCGCGTCCGCTTCGTACGCTTGCAATTCGTCGATCTCTTCGGCGTTAGCAAGATGGTCAGCGTTCCGGCGAGCCGTCTTGCCGAGATTCTCGACGGAAAAATATCCTTCGACGGCGGTTCGATCGACGGCTTCGTTCGCGATGAAGAGCTCGACATGTTGTTGCAACCGGATCTCGAGACGTTTGCGATTTTCCCGTGGACCGACGGGCAGCCCGAAGCGCGGCTCATCTGCACCATCGCGATGCCCGACGGCAGCGCGTTCGAAGGCTGCCCGCGTACGACGTTACAACGCAACGTCGAGCGCCTGAACGAACTCGTTCCCGGCGCGCGCATCGCCGCCGAGGTCGAATTTTATCTCTTTTCGGGACGCGACGAGGGCCGGCTCCGCACCGAGACGAGCGACGTCGGATCGTACTTCGATTTTTCGCCGAGCGACCGCGGCGAAAGGGCGCGGGATGCAATCGTCGCCGCGCTTGAATCGATGGACGTCGCCGTGACTGCCGCGCACCACGAACACTCTCCTGGGCAACACGAGATCGATCTCGCTCCAATCGAACCCCTCGTCGCCGCCGATGCCATTTTAACGCTGAGAACGCTTGCCAAACATCTCGCTCCCGAACACGGCCTCGAAGCGACGTTCATGCCGAAGCCGCGCGAATCGAGCGCCGGGAGCGGGCTCCACCTCGCCCTCCATCTCGGTGATGGCTCCGATCGCGAGACGCTCCTCTACGCCGTCGGCGGCCTACTCGCACATGGCCCGGCGCTCACCGCGCTCTGCAACCCGACGGTGAATTCCTATAAGCGCCTCGTCGCTGCTTGGGACGCGCCGATTCATTGCGTCTGGTCGCGCCGCAGCACCGACGCCATGATCCGCGTCCCCGACGAATCGGCCGGCACGATCGAACTCCGCAGCCCCGACCCTGCCTGCAACCCATATCTCGCGCTTGCGGTCGTCGTCGCGGCGATCTGCGACGGCATCGAGCGGCACACGCTGCCCGGCGATCCCGTAACGCAACCCAGTTATGCAACCGGCGAGCGGGAACGGCGAGAGCGCGGAATTATCGCGTTGCCGAAGTCGCTACGACAAGCGATCGATGCGCTCGATGCCGACGAATGCGTGCGCGGCGCGATCGGCGACCACTGTTATCACGCGCTGCGCGATGCGAAGATCGCCGAATACGAGCGTTACCGCCGCGCGGTTCACGAATGGGAGCGCGAGGCCTACCTGCGCCGGTATTAGCGGAGTGTTGTTGCGACAAGTAGCGGAGTGTTGTTGCGCCGGTACTAGCGGAGTGTTGTCACGCCGAGTAGCCGCTGCAAGCGGCGTATCGAGGCGCGCGTTCGTTCCCTCGATACGGTGGCTGCGCCACCTACTCGGGCTGACAATCATTGCAACGCCGAGTAACGGAGTGTTGTTGCGCCGGTACTAGCGGAGTGTTGTCACGCCGAGTAGCCGCTGCAAGCGGCGTATCGAGGCGGCGTTCGTTCCCTCGATACGGTGGCTGCGCCACCTACTCGGGATGACAGCCAACGGCGGCTGCGCCACCTACTCGGGATGACAGCCAACGGTGGCTGCGCCACCTACTCGGGATGACAATCATTGCAACGCCGAGTAACGGAGTGTTGTTGCGCCGGTATTAGCGGAGTGTTGTCACGCCGAGTAGCCGCTGCAAGCGGCGTATCGAGGCGCGCGTTCGCTCCCTCGATACGGTGGCTGCGCCACCTACTCGGGCTGACAGCCAACGGTCGCTGCGCCACCTACTCGGGCTGACAACCAACGGTGGCTGCGCCACCTACTCGGGCTGACTCCCATTGCTCGAAGGCTGTTGTGCCTCGGTGATCTCCCGTAACGCTGCGACGAGTTCGTCGCCGAGAAAGTGCGGCGGGATCTCGACGATCGGAGGCGCCTGGATGCTCTGCGGGATCAGCGTCCGCAGACGGTCGCCGTCGGCGATTCGCGCGTCCACGAAAATCGCGAATGGCGCCGCCTTCGGGTCGAGCGTCGCGAGTTCGTCTACGGCGGTAAGTTCGCGCACCCGGATTCCGCGCGTTCGCAACTCGTATGCGGCTCCCTCGCGCACGTTACGATCGCTCGCGAGAACGACGACGCCGCGTACGCTCAACCCGGCTCCGCTTCGCGGCAGCACGATGCTGAACGTACTCCCGACATCGGGCGTACTGCTCACGGAGATGCGCCCTCCGTGTCGCTCGACGAACGTACGCACCAAAAAGAGCCCAAGCCCCGTGCCCGCAATTTTCGCGCGTCGTGCGTTGCTTCCGCGTGCGAAGCGATCGAACACCTTCGCCAACTCAGCCCTCGGGATACCGATGCCTCGATCGCTCACGTCCAGCGTTAACGAACTTGCATTACCGTGTAACGTCACCACGATCGGCGAATCATTCGGCGAGTACTTTACGGCGTTACCGAGCAAATTGTCGATCGATTGGCGCAGGCGGCGTTTATCACCGAGAATCGTCGTATCGTCGGCATCGCAGACAAAGCGGATCGACCTTTGCGTGAGCCGGCTCTCTGCCTCTTCGACGATGAGGGCAGCAAAATCGAACTGTTCGATATCCAACTCCAACTCACCCAACTCGATGCGCGAGAGCGCGACGACATCGTCGCTGAGCGTGGAGAGGCGCTGGCCGTTCCGGACGATCGTCTCCGCGGCCTTTATCGATTCTTCCCGCTCCAGGCTGCCTTCGGCGAGCATCTCCCCGAAGCCGACGATTGCCGTCAACGGCCCGCGAATATCGTGGGCGAGCGTTGCGATCAATTCGTTTTTCTGAGCGTTGAGGCGAATGACGTTCGCCCGCTGATGTTCGAGTTCGGCGAGGCCGTTCTCCAAGCGCCGCTGCATACGGTTGCGTTCGACGGCATACCGCAGCGCGCGTTTCAACGTCACGCCGTCGACGTGACCTTTTAGCAAATAATCTTGGGCGCCGGCAGCGACGGCGGCGAGTGCGAGCTCTTCGTCCGACCGCGCGCTGAGAATGACGATCGGCAACGTCGGCGCGACCGAGCGCGCGCGTTGATAGAGATCGAGCCCTTCGCCGTCGGGGAGCGTCATATCGAGCAAGACGATATCGAAGCTATTCCCTTCGACTACCACCGCAAAATCGGCGAAGCGACGGACCACCCGAACGTCGTGCGGGTCGCGGTCGTCGCGAAGAAAGCGTTGTACCAACGCGGCGTCGGTCTGACTATCTTCGACGAGGAGAATATTCACCGCTTAATTGCCTCCAACGAATCTGCGCACCGTCGCAAAACATTCCATGCTGCATCGATATCTTCGAGCGTGCTCCGTTGGTTCCCGACCGCGAGGCGAAGCACGTAGGCACCGTTGAGAACGGTGTGCGAAAGAAACACTTCGCCGGTTGCATTCACCGCCTCAAGCAACGCCGCATTATGCGCGTTGAGTTGCTCGCTCTCCATTCCGGCCGGAGCGTGCCGAAAACAGATTACCGAAAGCGGGTGCGGCGCCATTACCTCCCAGCCCGGCTCCGCCGCAACCCACGTTGCAAACGCCGCAGCCATCGAGATGTGCCCGCGTAACGTTTCGCGCATACGCCGCGCTCCGAGAGCGCGAAAAACAAACCATAGTTTTAACGCTCGGAATCGCCGCCCTAATTGGATTCCGTAATCCATATAGTTGGTGACGCCGTCGTCGCCTGCTTTTAGATATTCCGGGACGAGCGAGAAGGTACGTCGCAGTTGGTCGAAATCGCGCACGAAAAGCACCGAACAATCCATCGGCACGAAGAGCCATTTATGCGGATTGAGGACGATCGAATCGGCTTGCTCGCAACCATCCATCAACCACTCGTATTCGGGCAGCATTCCGGCGGCACCGGCGTAGGCGGCATCGATGTGGAGCCAAATTTTATGGGTCTGTGCGATCGCGGCGATGCCGGGAACCGGATCGACCGAGGTGGTCGATGTCGTTCCGACCGTCGCCACGATCGCCATCGGTTTCATACCGCTGCGCAGATCGTGCCGAATCGCGCTCTCCAGCGCCTCCGGGCGCATGCGAAAACGCTCGTCGCAAGGCACCTCGACGACGTTGGCGTGCCCGACCCCAAGGGCGATCGCCGCTTTGGCGACGTGCGAATGCGTGTGCTCGGTCGCGTAGATGCGCAGCGTCGGCAGATCGCGGCCCGTCGCACCCCGTCGGCGAATATCGAGGCCGAGCGCCTCGCGCGCCGCGGCGAGCGCCGTAAAACCGGCGACCGATGCGGTGTCGTAGATCGCGCCGGTAAAGATCTCGGGGAGCCCGAGCAATCGACGCAGCCAAATCATCATCGCCGTTTCGAGTTCGGTCGCGGCGGGCGAGGTACGCCAGAGCATCGCCTTCACGTCGAGCGTTGCGGCGAGCGCCTCGGCCATTACCGCAACCGGGTCTGCGCTCGTCGCGAAGTACGCAAAGAAGCGCGGATGGTTCCAGTGCGTCGTCGCCGGAACGACGATCCGTTCGAAATCCTCGATGATCTCTTCGAAGCTTTCGGGCTCTTCGGGGGCTCGGTCGGGCAGGTGCGCGAGCATCTCGCCCGGCCGTACCTCCGGAAAGACGCGAAACTCTTCGGGATGATGAAAGTAGCGAGCGACCCAACGGCCGACCCGCGCAAAGTCTTCTTCGATGCGCCGCTGCCCATCCACAATTGCGGGAGTTGGCGCTTGACCCGCCCAATGCCCGCTATGGAGGAGAGGAAATGAAATACCGCACGTACCCGCAAACCGATCTGCGCGTCAGCGAGGTCGGCTTCGGGCTCTGGACGACCGGAACCACCTGGTGGGGCATCAAGAGCGACGAGGAGGCCGACGCGCTTTTACGCGAGGCTTTCGACCTTGGTATCACCCTGTACGACGCCGCAGACGTCTATGGGAACGGGCGCAGCGAGGAGCAACTCGCCCGCGCATTCGCGGGGCGACGCGAGAAGATCGTTATCGCTACAAAATTCGGCTACGAGTTCGAGAACGCCGATCCGGCGAACCGCGGCGAACGCGAGTTACCGCAAAACACCTCGCCCGCGTTCGTGCGCCGCGCGCTGGAACAATCGCTGCGCCGCCTCAAGACCGATTACATCGATATCTACCAGTTGCATAACGCGCGTTTGGAGCACGTACGCGATGGTTCGCTCTATGAATTGATGGAGCAGCTCCGCACCGAAGGCAAGATCCGTCACTACGGCATCGCGCTCGGCCCGGCGATCGGCTGGCTCTACGAAGGCATCGAGGCCGCCCATCGCGGCGTCGCGAGCCTACAAATTATCTGGAATATTCTCGAGAGTTTTCCCGGCGATCGGCAGATCGCGGCAGCGAACGAAGTCGATAGCCCGACGGGATATATGATTCGCGTGCCGCATTCCAGCGGTCTACTGGAAGGGCATTACACCGAGGAGACCGTCTTCCCCGAAGGCGATCACCGCCGACATCGCCCCCGTTCGTGGCTGCTCAACGGGATCAAGAAAATCGATACGCTGCGCTTCCTCGAACGCTCCGATCGGACGCTCGCACAAGCCTCGATCGCTTGGCTGCTCGCCGAACCGCGCGTTATGACCGTGTTGCCGAATATCTACAACCACGAACAGCTCCGCGAATTCGCCGCGGCCTCCGATGCCCCGCCGCTCACGGCCGAGGAGTTGGCACGCGTCGGTGCGTTGATTGTCGCCAACTTCGGCGTCGAAGAGCCGCCGATGAATTACAAGGGCACGATGACGCTGGAAGCGGCAAACGCATAGTGAGCGAGATCGTTCACAGCAACCACGCTCCGGCGCCGATCGGCCCGTACAGCCAAGCGATTCTCGCCGGAGACGAGCTCTTCTGCAGCGGGCAGATCCCGCTCGATCCGGCAAGCGGCGAGATCGTCGGCAGCGACGCAAAGACGCAAGCGCGGCAAGTGCTGGCGAATCTTCAGGCGGTGCTGGCGGCGGCGAGCTTCTCTGCCGAGGATGTCGTCAAGACCACGATCTACCTCATCGATATCGATGATTTCGCAGCCGTCAATTCCGAATACGAACGAATTTTCGGCGCTTCGAAGCCGGCTCGTTCGACCGTAGCGGTCGCAGCGCTACCTCGCGGCGCGCGCGTCGAAATCGACGCGATCGCAAAGCGGCGTCGATAACAGCACGCCCGAGCTATTCAGCGCTCGTGACGCGGCAGCGGGCTTGCCGGGGTGAGCGCCGCGATCAAACGCTTTGCAACATCGCGCACGTGTGGGTCGAGCGCATGCGTTGCAAATGCATACTGCGCGAGCGCGAGCGTCGTCTTCCCTTGGTCGGCGTAGGTCTGCCCTAGGACAACATGCATCGCGCCGTCATAGGGAACCGCGGCGATCCCTTTGAGCAGCACGCTCTCGGCGAGCGCGTAGAGATGATGGCGCTCGTAATCGATTCCGAGATTGAGATAGGCATCGCGCCAAAACGGGCCGACCGCAAGCGCCTGTACGTACCGATGGATAGCACCGCGCCAATCTCCGCGTTCGTCACGTATATATCCCAGGTTGACGATCGCCTCGGGCATTTCGGGACGCTTCGCGTGCGCCGCTTTCAGCAGCGACTCAGCTACGGCGACGCGACCTCCGTCGAGATCGGCGACCGCTAAATTGTTCGTGCACTTATAGTCGCCGGGAAGTTCGCCCAAGCAACGCCGAAAATCGGCGGTCGCATTTTTGAGAAGTCCCCGGTCGAGCATCGTTAAGCCCAAACCGTTGAACGCTGCGGCATCCCCGGGCGCGAGCGCGAGCGCGCGGCGGAAGGCCTTCGCCGCCCTTCTCGGCCGTCTGATCGACTCGTAGACCTGGCCGAGATCCTCCTGCAGACCGGGGTCGTTCGGATGTGCGAACGCCTGAGCGCGCGTATCGACGACGAAACTCGCGAGGTCCCCTTTGCGACGGTGGAGCGCGACCAGATCGATCACCGAATCGGCGGCAGGCAGGCTCTTTTCGAAATAGACGATTGCCCGGTTGATGTGATTTTCGGATGCATAGACGCTGCCCAACCGATTGTAGGTTTCGCGGTCGCCGCCGAAATCGGAGACGATGGCAAGGTAGGTCTGCTGCGCCATTCCGAGCTCACCGGCACGGTAGTAGAGATCGCCGAGAAAGCGGCGGACGCCGATCTCGCGCGGATGCTCGGCGCAGTAGAGCTTCAGGCGCGCGATCGCCTCTTTGAGTCGACCGGCGGCAACGAGGGCACGAGCGGCGCGAACCGCGCCCTTCGGGTCGGCGGGAAAACCATGCGAGATCTGGTCGCTCGACGGATTCACGATGAACCCCGCAAAGGCCGGCAGCGGCGATGCGGCGATGACAAGGAGCCCCGCGAGTGCGAGGCCCAGCGCGAGCGCGGGCGATCTCATCGCCAAGTCAGTGTAGCAAAAGTCGGAGCCGAGTGCGAGGGCTCCCTAACGAAATTATTTGACGAGCGGAAGTAAGCCTGAGGGCAGGAGCGGGTAGAAGGTCAGAGCGACCGTAGCGACGAGGCAGAGCGCAAGGCTCACCCACGGCAACGGAGCTCCTCGAGGGATATCGGCGGCGTGGACCCGGTGATCCGGGCGATACATCGCGAGAATGATCTTCGCGTAGGCGTAGAGCGATATCGCGGTGCCGACGAGCAGGAGCGCTGCCAGCCAAAGATATCCAGTTCCGGCAGCGACGGCGAGAATGAGGATCTTTCCTAAAAAGCCGGCGGTCGGCGGTAAGCCGGCGAGTGCCAGGAGGAAGAACGTCATCGCTGCGGCGAGCAGCGGGCGGCGCGCTCCGAGCCCACGATAGCTCTGGATCTGCGTCCCTTCTTCGTCATCGCCCGAACTCAAGACGGCGGCAACGGCAAACGCTCCAAGATTCATCACTGCATAGACGACGAGATAGAAAAAGGCATAGCGCAAACCTAAACGCGTCGTCCCGGCAAGTGCCGCGAGAATGTAGCCGACCTGTGCGATGCCGGAGTAGCCGAGCAGCCGTTTGAGATCGTGCTGGGCGAGCATGCCGACGTTCCCGACGATCATCGAGATGCCGGCGATCGCCCACACGGGAAGCAAGAGCATCTGGGATGCACCGGCCGGGAGCGCCGCGTAGGCAAAGCGCGCAAAGATCGCAATCGTCGCCGCCTTGGTCACCACGGTCATGAAGGCCGCGATCGGAAGCGGTGCGCCCTGATAGACATCGGGTGCCCACGCATGGAAGGGAACGAGACTGAGCTTAAACGCTATGCCGACGAGAAAGAAACCGCTCCCCATCCAAAAGAGCGGGTTCGTCACCATCGCCGGGCTCGCGAGCGCTGCAAGCGAGACGCTTCCGCTCGCACCGAAGAGCAAAGCCATGCCGAAGAGCAGCACTGCCGATGCTGTCGAGGAGAGCAGCAGATATTTGAGCGCCGCTTCGCGGGCACTCTTACGATTCGCAAGACCGCAGAGGCAGTAGAGCGCGAGCGAGAGCAATTCGATGCCTAAGAAAATCGTCATCGTCGTCGCCGCAGCTGCAAGCAACAACGCACCGCAGGCGCTCCACAACAGTAACGCGATCGTTCCCGCGCTCTCGCGGTCGCTTCCACCACGTCCCATAAGCGCGAGCGCGCCGAGGGTTCCAAGTAAGACGACCTCGCCGAAGAGCACGCTGAAGTTCCCAACGATGTAGCCGCCGTTGAACGCCGCAACATTGGTTCCGTATTGCTGCGCGATCAGCGCTGCGGTGAGGATCGTTCCGAGAAAGGCAACGCTCAGCGATAGGCCGCGCGGCGCAAATGGGCGCCAGACGAGATCGAAGAGCAACACGAGTAATCCGGTTGCAGCGAGCACTTCAAGCGGCGCGACGGCCGCCCAATCGACGTGCGTAAAGGGTAGCGTCATGGCGTCGTCACTCCGGCGGCAGATGATTGTGGAGCTCGCGGTATCGCGACCGATCCGCTTGCAAGAACGGCATGAGGGTTCACGCCGAGATAGAGCAGCGCGAGGAGCAACGGCGCTATGGCAATGCCTTCACGCCACGTAAGGTCGCGGCGTACCGGCAGATCGTGCGCGACCGGGCCGTTCACGATTCCCTGGAAGAGCCGCAGCACGTACGCCGACGCGAGGACGACCGATATCACGGCGACGACCGCCACGGCGACGTTCCCGCTCTGCACGATGCCCGTAATAATAACCAATTCGCCGACGAATCCCGCGAGGCCGGGCAGCCCCAACATCGCGAGCCCCGCGATCGTTAACGCACCGGCAAGACGCGGGTTATTCGCGCCGATTCCGCGCAGACGCGCAAGCGAACGCGTCTCCTCGCGCTCCTCGACGTAACCGAGCCCGATAAAGAGCGCCGCGGTAAAAAGACCGTGAGCGACGATATAAAGTGCCGCTCCCGCGAGCGCGAGCGGTTGTTGCGTCGCAATAGCGATCACGATCAGGCCGAGATGCGAAAGCGAGGAGTATGCGACTACCCGCTTCGCATCCGTTTGTACCAATGCCGCAACTGCGCCGTAGAGCAGCGATATCGTTCCCAACACGATCAGAGCGGTGGAATAGCGCGCGATCTCCTGCGGCATCAGCGTCATAGCGATAACGAAAAATCCGTAGAGACCGGCCTTCGATTGCACCGCACCGACGACGGCGGCGACCGGCGGCGGAAGGCTGGCATAGGTATTCGGCATCCAGGTGTGAAGCGGGAAGGCCGGTGTTTTCACCAAAAAGGCAATAGCAAAACCCCAGAAAATCCACGGCACCCAGGCGCCGGAGATCGCGTTCCCGGCGCTGCCGATCACGTCGGTCGTGCCGTGCAGAACGCCGAAGGCCGCCGTTGCAAATAACAGCAACAGCCCGCCCGCGAAATTATAGATGATATAGCGCCACGCATCGCGCGGGTGCTCGCCGCGTTCGAGCAGGACGAAAAAGACCGGCACGAGCATGAGGTCGTAAAAAAGTGCGAAGAGCAATAAGTCGCGCGAAATGAAAAGGCCGAGCATCGTGCCTTCTAAGAGCAGAAGTTGCCCGACCAGAGCGCGAGGGCGCGCACTCTCGACGGCGAGCACCGCACAGGCCGTGCAAAGCGCGAGCAGCACGATGAGCCAAAAGGCCAACGCTCCGATGCCGAGATGGAAGTTGGCAACGAACGGCGCCCGCAGCCACGGCGCGCTCCAGTCCTCCGAACGTGCCGCAACCGCTAGAACCAATGTCGCGAGAGCGACGACAACACCGATGCCGCGATAGAGTCGGCGATCTTCGCCGCGGAGTAACAACATTGCCGATCCGGCGATGATGGGGAGGAGGACGAGTGCGAGCAGCATCAGTGAACTCCGTGGAAAGCGTAGAATGCGGCAAAACAAGCGATGCCGACGGCAAGAAAGACGGCGTACGCACGCACGAACCCGGTCTGGAGAGAGCGCACGAGCGCGCCGCTCCCTTGCGCGGCGATTGCGGCCTCTCGAACCGTTCCATCGACCACATGCGGGTCGAGCACGCGGCTGACGAGGCGCCCCAGCATCTCGCTCGTTTTGACGAAGAGCGCATCGAGCGCAACGTCAAAATAAAACGCATTCGCCAAGATCGGCCACATGCCGACCGACTCGCGGCGAAGGCGCTCGACCGCACTTTCGCGTGCGGCAGCGGTTCCATATCGGAGATAAGCCACGAGAATCCCCACTGCGACGAATGCCAGCGTCACCAGCGTCGTCGTCAACTCCGATATCGGCACGTTTGCCGGCGCGGCAACGCCGAACTGCGGATCGAAGAATCGATGCCACGGTGAATCCGCTCCGCCGTAAAGCAACCATCCGGCAAAAATCGACGGCACGATGAGAATGGCAACCGGAAGGTTCATCAACCACGCCGGTGCGTGATGGCTATCGTGCCCACCGGTGTCGGCGTGCGCCGCGGTCCCGGCGAATTCGGGGTGGCGAATGCCGAGTTCCGAGGGATCGATTTCGCCGCGATAGCGACCGAAGAACGTCACGAACAGCATGCGGAACATGTAGTATGCGGTCATACCCGCGGTGACGATCCCGACTGCATAGAGCCACGGATGCCCGTGGTTTAAGGCACCTTGAATGACGGCGTCCTTACTGAACGATCCGCTCAACCCCGGGATGCCGCAGATCGCGAGTACGCCGACGAGCATCGCGATAAACGCGAACGGTAGGCGCTTGCGCAAACCACCCATCCGTCGAACGTCCTGTTCGTTGGCGAGCGCATGAATGATCAAGCCCGAGCCGAGGAAAAGCTGCGCTTTGAAAAATGCGTGGGTGAAGAAATGCGCGACGCCGGCTTCGTACGCCCCGACCCCGACGCCCATAATCATGTAGCCGATCTGCGACATCGTGGAGTAGGCGAGAATGCGCTTGATATCCCACTGCACCATTCCCAGAACCGCTCCGGTCAGCGCCGTTACCCCGCCGATCGTCCCGACGAGAAGTTGCGCGTTACCATCGTGCGACCAAAGCGGCGCGCACCGCGCGATGAGATAGACGCCGGCGGTCACCATCGTAGCGGCGTGAATGAGCGCCGAAACGGGCGTGGGGCCCTCCATCGCGTCGGGCAGCCAGGTATGCAGCGGCACTTGCGCCGATTTCGCCGCCGCCCCGATAAAGAGCGAGATGCAGATCGCGAGCAGAAGCGTCGGGCCGTAGGTATCGGCCGCCGCGAAGGCGTTCCCGAATCCGATCGAACCGGTTTTCTGGACGATCAAGAAAATCGCGAACATGATGCCGACGTCGCCGGCAACGTTGATAACGAAGGCCTTGCGCGCCGCGGCGACCGCCGATGGTTTATAGAACCAAAAACCGATAAGGAAGTACGAAGCGAGCCCGACGAGCCCCCAGCCGATCAACAGTCCCACGAAGTTATCGGAGAGCACCAGCGTCAACATCGCAAACAAGAAGAAATTCATGTATGCGAAGAAACGTGCGAATGCAGAATCGCCCTCCATATACCCGATGGAATAGAGATGGATCAACGCGCCGACGCCGGTGATGATGCAGGCCCACAGGAGCGAGAGCGGATCGAGCAAGAGCCCGAGATGGAAGCCGGGCATCCAACGGACGAGCGGTTGATCGGCACCGAGCGCGCCATTGAGGCTCTGCGTTCCGGAGCCCCAAGAGGCAACCGTTAAAGCAAAAGCGGCAAACGCGACCGCGGTCGCCAGCCAGCCGGCCGCGCGCTTTAGTTGCGGGCCGAACGCCCAACAAAGCACGGCACCGGCGAGCGGGAGCAGCCACAGCGCGATCAAGAGCGGGTAACTGCCGACCACACCCATGACGTGTTCGGGGTTAGCCATGCAACACCCGAACGTCGTCGACGTTAACCTGCGGCGCCGAACGGAAGACGACGACGACGATTGCTAGCGCGATAGCGGCCTCGGCCGCCGCGACGGTTATCACCAAAAAGGCGAATATCTGCCCGGCGTTATTCAACCAGGCCCGAGCGAAAACGATGAACGCCAGGTTCGCCGCATTGAACATCAACTCGATGCTCATCAGCATGACCAACGGGTTCCGGCGGGCGATTGCCCCCGCAAGACCGATAAAAAAGAGCACTGAAGCCAGCGCTTCGTAATCGAAGATCGGCACGCCGGCGAAAGACGTCGCCATTATTTACCCTCCCGAAGGATCGCTTCGCGTAGTGCGCGGCGCGCCTGCTCGGCGCGACGGCGCGTAGGAACGTATGGCGTCAGGTCGCCGGCGAGCAACACGACGCCGACGACTGCTACCATCAAAATCAGCGCGGTGATTTCAAACGGTAGCAGGCGCGAAAGGAAGAGCGCTTGGCCGAAGTCGCCGATGCTGCCGAAAACGTTTCCTCGCCCCACCGCTCCCAGCGGTGAATGGGTGGCGATCGGAACGATTGCCGGTGCGTGCACGGCGGCTATTGCGGTGGCGACGCAGGCGATCGTCGCGAGCGCCGCGGCGGCGGCAGGCGCGACCGGAACGCGGTCGCGCCCCAGCACAATAGGAGCGATGCCGCTATTGAGTAAGGCGATCACGAAGACGAAGAGCATCAAGATCGCTCCCGAATAAACGATGATTTGCATGACTGCAAGAAACTCGGCGTGGAGAATCAGATAGGTCGTCGCGAGTGCGGCGAAGTTCAGCAACAACGAGACGACGCTATAGATCGGTTTTCGCGCGGTGACCGTCCACAGCGCGCTGATCACCAAAACTGCGGCTATGATCCAAAAAGGAATCATCCGGCCAACCCCTTCCGTTCGGTTTTGAGCACTTCACCGCGATGGGTCGCGGAATATCCGCGGTCGACGTTCGTCGTCGACTTGACCTCGGCGACCCGGCCGAGATCGGCGGGAATGCCGTTCGGTCGTTCGTCCGGCGGCGTGCCCACGCCGGCATCGGTCGGTACCAACAGGCGGTCCTTCGAATACACGAACGCACCGCGGCGATAGTCGGCCATCTCGAAACGCGGCGTCAAAACGATCGCATCGGTCGGGCATGCCTCCTCGCAAAGCCCGCAAAAAATGCAACGCAGTTCGTCGATCTCGTAGCTCGCCGCACGGCGTTCGCCCGGAGAGACGCGAGCGTCGGGTGAATTTTCCGCACCGATGACGGTGATTGCGTTAGCCGGGCATGCGCTCGAACAGAGCTCGCAGCCGATGCAACGCTCTTTCCCATCGGCGTAGCGGCGGAGTTCGTGCAATCCATGAAAGCGCGGCGCGTGCTGTTTCTTAATACTGGGATATTCAATCGTCGGTCGCTTGGCGAACATGTATTTGAACGTGATCCCCAAGCCTTGGAGAATCGCGCCGACGTTGAAGAGCTGCTTTCTCATTCGATCGTTCCCGTCTTAGTGCAGCGCGACCCACGCCGCGGTTGCGACGAGGTTGAGCGTGGCGAGCGGAAGCAGCACTTTCCAACCGAACGTCATGAGCCGGTCGTAACGAAAGCGCGGCAACGTCGCTCGTAGCCACATGTAGAAAAACATGAACGCTCCCACCTTCAGGACGAACCAGGCGAGCCCCGGCACCAGCGTCAAGCCGAACGGGGCATTCCAGCCGCCCAGAAAGAGCAGCGTCGCAATGCACGAAACCGTGAGCATATTGACGTACTCGGCGATAAAAAACGAACCGAAGCGCAAGCCCGAATATTCGGTATGGAAGCCACCGACCAGTTCGGTCTCAGCTTCGACGAGATCGAAGGGCGTGCGATTGGTCTCGGCGACCGCCGTAATGACGTAAATGACGAATCCGAGTGCCTGCGGGATGAGGAACCACAACCGCTCCTGGGCATTGACGATGCCGGTGAGCGAGGTCGTCCCCGCGAGCATGAGAACGCCGACAAACGAGAGCGACATCGAGAGTTCGTACGAGATCATCTGCGCGGTGCCGCGCACGGCGCCGAGCAATGGAAACTTCGAGCCTGAAGCCCAGCCGCCGAGAGAGATACCGTAAACGCCGATCGACGAGATCGCCATTAAGAAGAGAATTCCGGCATTTACATCGCCGATCGCCCAAGGCGAACCGTCTCCATTTGCACCGAACGGCACGACGGCATAGACGGCGAACGCCGTTAAGAGCGAGATGAAGGGTGCGAGGCGATAGATCAACGGGTCGGCGGTCTTCGGCGTGAGATCTTCTTTCAGAATCAACTTCGCCGCATCGGCCGCGGGCTGCAGCAATCCCCACGGGCCGACGCGATTCGGCCCCGGACGCAACTGCATCCAACCGAGAATTTTACGTTCGAAGAGCATCGCGTAGGCAAACGTGGTGACCACGACCAGCAGCAGAACGGCCGATTTTACAAAAATGACGAGCATCGCTTACGCCTCCACCGGCACGTCGGAATGGCGAATATTTTCGACGCGAACGCGAGAGCCGACGGCAATTTCATTCGCCGCCGAACCGGAGCGGAGGCCGACGAACGCCACGTTCCCCGGAGCCAAGGTATCTCGGCGTTCGGCGAGCAGATCGCCGATAGTTCCTCCCGCACCGACAAGATCGATGCGATCCCCCGCGCGAATGCCGAGCCGATCGGCGTCGGCAGCGGCGAACGCCGCGGTCGGCTCCGGTTGCAAGGCGGCGATGCGCTCGTCGTGCGCCAGCGTTCCGCCTCCGGCAAATGCGTGGTGCAGGACGTGCAACCGCAATCCCTCGCCGGAGAGATCCTTTTTCGCCGCGCCGGCAAATCGCTCGTCACCGAAGGCGATGCCGACCGGCAGCGCGGCCGCAGCGGCGATCGTCGCGCGTTCGATCTCATCGGAATCGGGAAGTTCGATCTCTAGGGCGCGCGCAAGGCCGACGACGATCTCGAAATCGCCGAGAACGCCGTCGGGGGGAGCGAGCGCCGCCGAGGTGGGCAGCACGTCGCCTGCAAGGTTCACCATACTGCCGCTCTTCTCGAACGCGCCTGCGGCCGGAAGAACGAGCGAGGCGAGTTTTGCCGTCTCCGTCATAAAGAGCTCGGTGACGACAAGAAACGGAATCGCCTGTAGTGCGGCACGCACGTGCGCGCCGTCGGCGGAATTGAGAACGGGGTTCGCGCCGAAAATCGCCAGCGTCTCGATCTTTCCGGAAAGCGCGGCGTCGCAGATACCGTCGAAATCGTGCCCCGCATCGGCAACGTGATAACCGGGGCCGGCGAACGGGAGCATTCCCATCGCTTCGGCTCCACGCGCGTTTCCCTGTTCGCCTGCGATATAGGTAAGCAGCGTTCGTCCCTCGCGAGAGAGCGCAGCGAATGCCGCATGCGCGAGCGCGTTGTCGACGCCGTCCCAGATCAACGCGACGCGCGTGACGTTCGCCGGAATCGCCGCTGCCGCCGCCGCGACATCGGCGACATCCTGGAACGGCATCGACGGCGGCGCTTCCTGTGCGGCGACGCGAATCAATCGCGCGCCGTGGCGAACGGCCTTGCGCACGCGCAGATCCATGACCGGCGCGAGCTCGGCGGGCGATTCACCGATCGTCACGATTGCGCCGGCCCGCTCGAGATCGAGCAGCGTGCCGCCGGAGCTCCCCGGCGTCGCTTGCCGCTGCCGGCCCGCGCGCCAATCGAGGTTCTTCACGCCGAGCGAGCGCATCGTGCGTGCGAGGAGATAGGCTTCTTCGTTGGTGAGTCGACCGCCGCCGATCGCAGCAACGCGCTCGGGGCCGCCGGCGTCGATCGCCGAACGAATCGCTTTCGCCCAAAGCGCGAACGCATCGTCCCAACCGATCTGCACGAAGGTTCCGTCGCGACGCAACAACGGCTGCTTGATGCGTTCGGGGGAATCGATATATCCGATGTTATAGCGCCCTCGATCGCAGAGCCACCAATCGGAGACGGCGTCGTCGCCCTCCACCGACATCGTCCGTAACACGTTGCCGTGCCGAAGGTCGATATTCATGCGGCAACCGACCGAACATTGCGTACAGCTCGTCTCGGTGCGCCGGAGATCCCAGGGGCGCGATTTGAAGCGGTAGGTCTTCGACGTCAAGGCCCCGACCGGGCAGAGTTCGGTGACGTTGCCGGTAAAATTGTGGCGATAGGGATCGCCGGTCGCCGTTGCAATCATGTTGCGATGGCCGCGATCTTTGAGTACGAGTTGGCGCTCGCCGACGATGAGATCGTCGAATCGAACGCAGCGCTGGCAGACGACACAACGCTCTTCGTCGAGCACGATCGTCGGCCCGAGGTCGACCGCCTTCGGTTTGCTCGTCTTCGGATCGGCGAGATCGCTGCTGCCGCGTCCGTAGGCGATCGCATAATCCTGAAGGTCGCATTCGCCGCCCTTGTCGCAGATCGGGCAATCGAGCGGATGGTTGACGAGCAGCAGCTCCAACACCATCGCGCGTCCCTTTTCAACGTTCTCGCCGCGGGTGCGTACGACCATCCCCTCGGCGACCGGCGTATTACAACCGATCTGTAGTTTGGGCGTGCCCTCGACTTCGACCAAACAGACGCGGCAGAGCCCGGCGGGGCCGAGTTTGGTGTGATAGCAATAGACCGGAATCTCTTGCTTCACCATCTTTGTGGCTTCGACAAGGAGCGTCCCCTTGCGCACTTGCAAGGGAACGCCGTCGATCGTAAGACTGACGAGATCGCTCGTCGCCGGGGCTGAACTCATGCAGAAGCGACCTCTCGGAGAACGCGCGCTTCGAATTGTTCGGGGAAGCGCTGGAGTACGGATTTAAGGAACGGTTCGATCGAATCGCCGAGAGCACAGAGGTTCAGCCCCGTGATCGTCGACGAAACGCGACGCATCATCGCAAGATCGCTCGCCAAGCCGCGCCCTTCGACGAAGCGGTGCAGCACCGTTTCGAGCCAGTGCCCGCCTTCTCGGCACGGCGTACACTGACCGCACGACTCATGCGCGAAGAATCGTACGAGATTGAAGGCACATTTCACAAAGTCGGTCGTGTCGTCGAAGACGACGAACGCTCCCGACCCGAGCATCGAGCCCGCCTTCGCCATGTTTTCGTAATCGTATGGTAGATCGAGATGCTCTTCGAAAATACAAGCCGAAGAACCGCCGCCCGGCTGCACCGCGCGCAGCGTTCGGCCCTCACGAAGGCCGCCCGCGATCTCGATGAGCTCGCGCACCGTCGTTCCGAGCGGAACTTCATAATTGCCGGGCTTGCGAACGTGCCCGGAGATCGAGATGATCTTATAGCCTTTGCTGCGCTCCGTGCCGACTGCGGCGAACCACTCGGGGCCGTTGCGCAGGATCGGTACGAGATATGCGAGCGTTTCGACGTTATTGACCACCGTCGGCATGCCGTAGAGGCCGGCGATGGCGGGGAAAGGCGGTTTCAAACGCGGCTCGCCACGCTTCCCTTCAAGCGAATTGAGCAACGCCGTCTCTTCACCGCAAATATACGCCCCGGCGCCGCGGTGAATCGTCACCTCTAAATCGTATCCGGTGCCGAAGAGATTCTTGCCGACGAATCCGGCGGCACGCGCCGCTTCCAGAGCGCGAGAAAAAATCTCGTACCCGCGCTTGAATTCACCGCGGATATAGATGAACGCATGGTGCGAGCCGATGCCGTATGTGCCGAGTAATATTCCTTCGAGCACCAAATGCGGCGCCCGTTCGAGCAACATGTGGTCTTTGAACGTACCGGGCTCGGCCTCGTCGCAGTTGCAGACCAGGTAGCGCGGCTTATCGCCCGCCGGCAGAAAGCTCCATTTCTTTCCGGTTGGGAAACCGGCGCCGCCGCGTCCGCGTAGACCGGAGCGCTCGGCGATATCGAGCACTTCGCTCGATTGAAGTTCGCGCACCGCGCGCTCCCACTGTCGATAGCCGTCCCGCTGCCTGTAGATCGCGATATCGGTGAGATCGACCTCACCGATGCCGTCGGTAAGCACTTTAACAACCGGCATTACTCTTCGATTGCCTCCGCTACGAGTTTGGCATCTTGCACGAGGCGCTCGTTCGAGCGCGCTCGCATCGCCGGGGCGTCGTCGCGCAACACGAAGCGGTCGAGCATTATCACGCCGCTGCTATCGCCGAGCCCTCCGGGGTTGTTCGGCGAAGCGACGCCGCGCGCTCCGGCGGATTTCTCGCCGCGCGAGACTTCGAGATCTTGCTTGACGCTCCAGGTTTTTTCGGGCGCATCGCTCCGAGCCATCGGTGCGACCGAAAACGTACCGGCACGCATGGCGGCGATCATATCGTCGATCGCCTGCGGTGTGAGATCGTAAATGAATTCGAGATTGACCTGCATGCAGGTCGCTCGGTCGCACGAGGCAAGGCACTCGACTTCCTCGTAGGAGAACAATCCGTCCTCGGTCGTCTGCAAATGCCCGATTCCTAATTTCTCGCGAAAGTAGGCCATGATATTTTCGGCACCGTTGATCGTGCACGAAAGGCCGCGGCAGACCTGCAGGACGTATTTCCCAACCGGTTTGCGGAAGAACAGCGAATAGAACGAAACCGTGCTCTCGACCACCGCCGGGGTTAGGCCGAGAAAATCGGCGGTAAAGCGCATTGCGTCGCGGCTGGCATAGCCTTCGTGCTCTTGAAACAGATGCACGATCGGCAGCAGCGCCGAGCGCCGCTCTTCGTACCGGGCGACAATCTCCTCGCACTGCGGGCGTAAGCGTGCAGCGAGTGCGGGAAAATCAAGCTCGCGTTGTGTCATCGATCGACCTCTCCGAACACCGGATCGAGCGAGCCGATCATTACGACGAGATCGGCGATAAGATTTCCCGGTGCGATGTGTTTGAGAACTTGCAGGTTATAGAGCGAGGGCGGGCGCGTTCGAATACGATAGGGGCGGTTACCGCCGTCACTGACGATGTAATAACCGAGTTCGCCGCGCGGCGACTCGACGGATGCATACGCATCACCGGGCGGAATGCGGAAGCCCTCGCTCACGATTTTGAAGTGATGGATCAAGGCTTCCATCGAAAGTGCGATCGTCTCTTTCGGCGGGGCGGAGATCTTCGGATCGTCGATTGCGATCGCCCCCGGGGTTTCGAGGCGTTTCCGGACCTGCTTGAGGATCTTGTACGATTCTTCCATCTCGTCGAGCCGGACGAGAAAGCGCGCGTAGGCATCGCCTTCCGTCCGCGTCGGAACCTCGAATTCATAGTTCTCGAATCCGCAATATGGGAACGCGCGGCGAACGTCGTAGGCGATTCCCGAAGCGCGCAACGCCGGACCGGTGACGTTCCAGCGCACCGCTTCTTCGGGCGTCAACGTGCCGACATCGATCGTTCGGTCTTGAAAGATCGGGTTTGCTTGCAGCAATCCGCGAAGATCGCGCATGCGACCGGGAAACTTCTCCAGCAGCGCATCGAAGCGGTCGAGGAAGCCTTGCGGCAGGTCGCCGTTCACGCCGCCGATGCGGATGTAGTTCGGATGCATGCGCGCTCCGCCGGCCGCTTCTTGCAGGTCGAGCAAATTTTCGCGCAGATCGAAACAGTAGAAAAAGGCCGAGATCGCGCCGATATCGATGCCGTGCGTTCCGAGCCAGACGCAATGCGAAGCGATGCGCGTCAACTCCGAAAAGAGCACGCGAATCGTCTGCGCGCGCTCGGGAATTTTTCCTTCGATCCCCAGCAGGCGCTCCGCAGCGAGCGCATAGCAGAGCGCGTTGCTCTCCGGCGCGAGGTAATCCATGCGCTCGATAACGGTCTGCGCTTGCGTCCAGAAAAGATTTTCGGCTGATTTTTCTATGCCGGTATGCAGATAGCCGATCTCCGGCTCGGCCTTAACGACCGTTTCGCCTTCGATCTCCAACATGATCTGGAGTACGCCGTGCGTCGATGGATGCTGCGGACCCATCGAGAGAACCATCGAATTGCCTTCGTGGCTGACGACCTCGGGAGCCATCGGTTCGGGCGGCGTCGTGGGGCGTGCCGTCGTACTCACCCTTCGTTCTCCCGTGCGGAGCGTTCGCGCGCGGCTTTCACCTGCGCTTGTAACGCTTCAAGCGTACGCCCCGAGGGTGGAGCGCCGGCGACGACATTACTCTTTAGCGCGAACGCCGGGCGCGGCGCGCGGTCGCGCGCGGGGCCGCGCAACGGATAATCCTTACGCAGCGGATAGCCTTCCCAATCGTAGGGCATCTGAATGCGCCGCAGATCTGCGTGCCCGGTAAACGAGATTCCGAAGAGATCGTAGACCTCGCGCTCGGCCCAGTCGGCGCTCGGCCAGAGATCCATCACGCTCGGGCAAACGGGGCGCTCGCCATCGACGCCGCAGAGCACGCGCAAGCGCTTGGGCGCGCCGACCTCGGCGAGCGAGCTCGCCTTCACCGGCATCGCGAGAAGATGATAGACGATATCGAAGCGCGGCGTGCGCTGCGGGTAATCGACCGCACCGAGATCGAGCAGCATCGAGTACCCCCGCGCGTGGAGTTCCTCCATGAGCGCGCGCAACCCGGCAAGCTCGACGCGACGAACCTCGGCATCGCCGACGTCGGCGCGCAGGCTGGTGGGATCGGTTGCCAACCCCGTAATCGAAGGCGTTTGTGTGCTCGGCATTCGGGCCTTTCTTCTTGCGCTCGAACGTGTGCTAACCGCGCGCGAGGACGCCGCCGCGCCCGCCTTCGCGAATCTGCTGTTGGATGAGATTGATGGCGTATAGAAGCCCGTCGGGAGTCGGTGGGCAACCGGGAACGTAGACGTCGACGGGAACGATCGTATCGACGCCCTGGACGATGGCATAGTTATCGAAAACGCCGCCCGAACTCGCGCAGGCGCCCATCGAAATCACCCATTTCGGATCGGCCATCTGGTCGTGGAGGCGTTTGACGACCGGCGCCATCTTCTGTGCGACGCGCCCCGAGACGATCATGAGATCGGCCTGGCGCGGCGAGCTGCGAAAGACCTCCGAACCCAACCGCGCGATATCGTATTCCGGCGCGGTCACGGTCATCATCTCGATCGCGCAACAGGCAAGGCCCATCGTCAACGGCCAAACGCTCGAACTCTGCGCCCAACGCGCGACGTCATCGAGCTTCGTTAATAAAAAGTGCCCCGGCCCTACTTCCACGCTAAACCTCCGCGCTTCCAAACATACGCGTACCCGATACCGAGAACGACGATAAAAACCACCATCTCGAGCAAACCGAAGAGTTTGAGTGCGTGAAGCTCGACCGCCCACGGGTAGAACGACGCCGCTTCGACATCGAAGATAACGAAGAGCATCGCGATGAGATAGAAGCGAACCGGAAAGCGCCCCGATACCGAAGAGGTCGGTTCGACGCCGCATTCATAGGCTTCGAGCTTTAAAGGATTGGGCTTTCGCTGCGCGAGCAGCCCGGGCAGCACGGTAAAGAGCAAGGCTGCAGCGAGCGCGACTGCCAGAAAGATCGCGACCGGTAGGTACGGATTCATTGCAAACTCGTGTTTTTGGCGAGCCCCCCAGGGAACCCTGGCGAATGGCGGCGTATCGTCGTAAATATGCAACGCACGCTCGTTATCGCCTTACTCGTTCTCACCGCGATCGGCAGCAGTTGCTCGCCGCCGCCAAATGTCGTAGGCGTCCAATCATACGGCACCGTCGTCGGCCGCGTTCTCGACGCAACAACCAATCGACCGATTCCCCAGGCGCTCGTTTCGGTCGGCTCGCTCTATACCGCGAACGCCGATAAAGAGGGCGGCTTCGTCCTTACCGGGGTGCCGATCGGCAACCAAGTGGTAGAGGTGCATGCCCCAGGGTACACCTTCGTCTCGAAACGGGTCTTCGTGGTGCAGAACAAGACGGCGAACGCCCGCTACCTTCGGTTGGTTCCGGCGGCGCTCCCGGTCGGCGAGGCCACGTTGCCGCCGCCGGGAACGCCGAGCCCGAGCCCGGCGCCCTCGGCGAGCGCCTCCCCGGCAGCAAGCCCGGCAGCGGCGCTCTCGCCGAGCGCGACGCCTTCACCGGTCGCGACGGGATCGGCGCCACCGCGCTAGGGCACCGGTAACGCGGCCGCGTCGCACACGTCGAAGGCGCAAATGCCCCCAGTAGCGACCGATTGAGAAGCTTCGAGCTGAAAGAGCTCCACGCACGGAGCCGACTCTTGCCGCGCCGACGATGCGGTGATGCCATAGGTGTAGCCCCAAGCGTCGGCGGCATAGTCGAACGCTCCCATATCGATAATAGACCAGTTTAGAAAATCATTCCGTGGGTCGTGTGCGTATTCATTAACTGAAAGCGGACACTCCAGAGCGAGGCTGAACGAGCGCGTCGATCGAGCTTTGGCGATGCAGTGGGCGAAGGCCCCGTTTTTACGACTACTGCAGCGCAGCCCGGCGCAGCAGCGCTCGCCGACGGTGCCATAGCGATCGCAAATCCAACAACAGCACACGCAAGTGAGCCTAAGGTCGCGTAACGACAAGTCACGCTTTATCTACCTGCCGCCGTATGCAACACAAGATCGATGACGCGTACAACCACCAGTGCGACGGCAAGTACGAGATAACCGCGTAGGACGACGAGCCAGAAGCGATGCAAAGGGGTAAGATTAAACTTCGGCAACGTCGAGAGCGGCGGCATCTGCCACTGCGAGCGCGATGAACGCTCGATGGCGTTTTCCTTGCGATTATCGCGTTTTGCCAACGCCATCCATAGCCCTACGCAGACCGACAGCGCGCCCCCGATGCCGAGGATCCATAGCACCGTAGCGGTTCCGGTATTCGGGAAAATCGTCGAAACGGTGAGAACGATCGAGAGAATCACGAGCATTGAAATGACGACGCTGGTAAAAATGTTCGTTCGCGCCGTGTTGACCCACGGTCCCAACACCGCACTATCATTCGAAAGCAGTAACAGAAAAACCGTAGCGCTAGGGAGCAGCACTCCGGCGAGTACCTGAACCGCATTGGTGAGCAGCCCTAGGGGGCTTCCAGGAATCAGGACAACGGCCGCTGCGACGGCGATGAGCCCCGCGTAGACCGCATAAAAAAGCGGCGCCTGGGTCGGTTTGCGATGGAGCGAGTGCCCAACCGACAACACGTCGCCGATTGCGTACGCCGTCGAGAGCGAGACCGCTGCCGCGCCGATAATCGCTGCATCCATCAGAGCGATGGCGAAGAGATCGCCGGGCAGAACGCCGGCATATTTTGCCAGACCCGCAGCAACCGCGCCGGCGTCTTGAAAATTTCCGAACTCCGGATGGCCTGCAAAGGCGGCGGCGGTGAACGAGAACATCGCAAATGCGCCGAAGAGAACGAAAAATATTCCGACACCAAGGTCCCAGCGCTCGTAATTGAGCCAGCGCGTTGTGATGCGTTTATCGATAACGTAACTCTGCTGGAAAAAAAGTTGCCAGGGCGCCACGGTTGTTCCGACAATTGCGATAATAAGCAGAACAACGACACCCACATCGGCGTGAGCCGGCAGCTGGGGAGCGATAAAATTCCGAAAGGATTGCCCGAGCGGTGCGTGGACCATCACCAATATCGGCAGCAATAACAGGCTACCGAAGCAGAGAAACATCGCAAAACGTTCGAAGCGACGGAAATCTCCGGTCGCGGCTGCGAGCATGACGACCGCGGCCGCGATGGCGACGCCGACGATTTTCGGCAAGCCAAAGTATCCGAGTGCAAGGCTAATACCAATGAACTCGGTCACGATCGTCAATGCGTTGAGGATAAATAGGTCGATGACGCTGAAGGCACCCCAAAATTTGCCGAAGCGTTCGAGAATGAGGCGCGCGTGCCCAACGCGGGAGACGACGCCGAGGCGCAACACCATCTCCTGATTGACGTACAGTACCGGAACGAGCAGCAGTAGGGTCCAGAGCAGCGAGGTGCCGTAGTTCTGCCCGGCTTGGGTATATGTTGAGAATGCACCGGCGTCGTTGTCCCCGACCATCACGATGAGTCCGGGACCGACGATTGCAAAAAATGCCACCAACTTCGCAACGAGCCCTCTACGCGAGGCGGTGTCATTCTTCGCGATCGTTCCGAGCGCACCGCGGATGTCACCGGAGTGCATAGGGTCGAGCGGCGTACCGCCGGTCTCATCGAGAGCGGCACTCACGGCCTCACCTCGCGGTGATAGCCGATGCGAGCGAGCCACGGCGAGCACGTGTACGGAGTTTCGAGAAACTGATTCGCGCGGAGCGAATCGTCGTGGCGAACGGGAAGCTTGGCGCGCACGAGCGCGCGCAGGAATACGATTTTCTTCATGACACATCGTCCTCTAAAAGGTGTTGGAAATTTCGCCGCATCGCACGGCGCAAAACGTCGATCTACTACTGCCATCGTCCACGGCGGAACATCACCCCCCTCATCGCGCGTCGCTCTCGGTGACGCGAATAAAAAAATGTCGCATGCTTCCTCGCAGGCGACATTATAAAAACTTCAAAGCGGGCGCAGACCCGGCGAATTCGTTCTCAATGTCGAGCTTTAGCACTGCACGCCGTAGAGGTCCCCAAGGGCCTCAGCCGCATTAGGTGCCGCCTTGATTCGGCGGGACCTGGTCAACCCGTTGGGGTCTCTCGACCTTTCCGGGCAGCGGCATATCTCCGTGCAGACGCCTCACCTAACGAGGAATCCAGAAGTATCGTACCTCCGCCTGTCAACCCTTAGCCGATTTTCCAGGCCCCCGTTTTCGCTCTTCTCCTGCGTCGTCGCGTTCTTCGTCGCGGCGAGCGCACGATCTCGACACCGCCAAACGGGCATATTTCTTCCTCCGACTTCATCGCAGAGCACTTTCCCGAACGGAGGGTTTTATGCTCGTCGATATGGCTACCGAAGCATACCGATTCGAATTTCTCGCACGGCTTTATTCACCTAATAAAACATTCGGCGTCGACCTCGCATCGCTCGATTGTTATTTTCATCGAGTTCGACAAACGCTCGGCTTTCATACTTTATCGATGGAGAGGTCGCCGCTCCGAGCCCCGACTTGGAACCTATCGTGGAATCACATCTTCTGCCGGCCGGGGAGACCTAGCAACACCGCAGGAGCCCCCGAACGAGTCGGCCTTCGTACACCGATTCGATTTTTCCAAACGACTCTTTTCCCGGAAGGAGAACGCATGGCAGCTCGGGAGATAGCACGGTGATGAAGCCGCAGCAGAGCCTCTACGCCCTTGCCGTTCTTGCGTTGGTCGCCGGCCTCGCCGCCTGCGGCGGCGGAGGTGGCAGTAACCCTGTCTCGTCTATCGTTCCGCCTGTTGGCGCAACCCCAACCCCGATCAACGCCCCTACTCCCAGCGCGCCAACGACCAATGCCTCGGGTGTGGTCGTGAACGACGCGAACGGCTCTCCGCTCGCGGGCGTTCCGGTGAAATTGATGCCCTGGGGGCCGTGCGGCGCCGTTCCGCCTGCGGCGCAGATCACGCCGGAGAACGATGGCTGCCCAACCCCGCTGCCCTCCCCGCAGGCGACGACGAATCCGCAAGGGCAGTTCACCCTCAACGGCGCTCCGAACGGGCACTACCTGCTCGTCATCGGCACGGATAGTACGAGCGCGACCGATCCGGTGCAGGCGACCGTTCACGATAACGTGACGCTCACGGGTGGGAATCAAACCCTCCTCGCGCCGACGTTGCCTCCGGTGCCGACGATCACCCCGCAGCCGTGGGAAATCAACGGCGAGTACCGCCTCGCGACGTTAAATCCGACGAGCGAAACGCCGTGCTTCGTCGATTGGCAGCAGGAGCGCACGAGCAACGGGCTTCCGGTGGGGAGTATCGACGAGTGGCTGCTGGAGAACGTGCGAGCGACGAACACTTTTCACCAAAGCCCGAACTATTACAACGCTCCGTGGCCGAATAACCCAACTGGAGGCATTACTACCGGAGGCGAAGGTGACTCGGGAGGATTAAATTGCCAAAGCGGTGTCGCGTCCTCCTTTGCGCCCGGAGCGAATACTTATGCAGTCAATCCGCAAACGGAATGGTTCGCAGGGCAATTCGTGATCTTCAGCGCCTACGGCGGCACGAATAACGAATCGATGCAGAGCGCGGAGTTTCCGATTGACCCCCGTGCGTTCGCCGATCCGAATGTTCCGAACTGGCCGTAAAAAAAACGACGCGAGAGGGACGCAAGAAAGAACCGGGGCAATCGCTCCGGTTCTTTCTTTTTGATACACGTTCGTTATCGTGTTCTTTTGTTTACCCGAAATGAGCGGTTACGTACGTTGGAGGGCTCGTAGGAGTCCACGACCCGTTGGTCTTATAGGCTTGATTATTTTGCGTCCACATAATCGGGCCGGGTGGCGATGGTAGGGGTGGAGCAACTGTCGTTCCGCAAACCGTCGCATGCCCGAAATTTAGTGAATTTTGAGAGGTGTAGGTTTGCGTCCAGGTGGTTCCACCATCTGTTGATTGGTAAACAGTTTCAACGGATTGATACCCGGAAAGATAACCGCCGAGCCCCGTGCTCACTGGAGTGCACCATAGGCCGCGTTGGACAATATTCACCCCGCAGGCAGTCCCGACCACGCAGCCAACACTCGCGACGACGCTCACGTTCGCGAGCCCCGCATCGGCAATCGGCGCGCTTGTGCTGCCATCGCTAATCGTGACCGAGCAACTTCCGCCTGTCGAGCCAGGAATCACCGGGACGAGTACCTGCGGCCCGGCGTTGCCGGGGTAGGGGAGCCCGAGCGAGGCTATATTGGAACAAATTGTCCCCTGCACAGCCGATTGATACGTCGGTGTGCTCGCGCTGGTGTCGCCCGGTTGATAGGCGATGATACCGATTTGGGTGCTCGTTGCGGGTGCAAATGGCCCGGTGGGGCTCGCTCCGACGTTGATACATCCGTCGCTTGCGGCGGTGTAGTATTGCGTGCCGATTTGGATCTCTCCGTTTGCCAGCGTTGTATCAGGCCCTCCCGCGCCGTTTTTCGCATACCCATAGCACGGACCACCGAGAAACATCGGTGCAGCGCTCGGCGCAACGGGCGGTGCAACATTTGATGCAGGCGTTGGCAACGGAATTTTCATCGGGATGCATTTGCTGGTAATTGGGTTAAAAACGAAGCCCGACGGGCATGGCCCCGGCGAAGGCGTGGGCCCAGCTTCAGCGATGCCGCCGCCGAGCCAGGTATTGAGATTGCGTGCTAAGGCAACCGTCGGTGAGATCGTTGGGATGAAGGCGATCGTCATCGCGCCGCTTGTTGCTGATGTTGCCGCCACTTGCGCGCCGTTTGCGCCGACTTCGAGATACGCAGGCCAGGTTTTTATCGCAACTGCAGCCGCCGCGACGTTGACGCTAAACGCAACCGGGGGCTCGTTGTATTGGTCGGTGATCGTTCCGGTACAGGTGAGCGCACTCGCCGGCGGGACGCTATCGGTGATGAGGAACGAATGCGTCGCCGCACCGGTTGGGCCGCTGCCCGCCGTATTATTCCCCGCCGCAGTAAACGTCAGCGCACTGCCGCAACTCGCCGGGTTCCACGCAAGCCCCGCAAACGTGATCCCCGCAGGGTCATTATCGAAGCTCTTGCTCGCATTGACAGTAACGCTCTGCCCCGAGGTGAGCGGAGCACTTGCAATCGAAAGCGGTGGGGTTTGGCTCGTCGCGGTGCTGCCATTCGCGGCGAGGCGCAACCAGCCCATCACGCGCATCGCGACGCCGAGCGGATTCCCCCAGGCATCCGTCCTTTGCGCGAACGCATCGGCGAGCGGAACGACGCAGAGACCCGCCCCGATGGGATGAACCGGAAAATGCGCCGGCGCGTCGTCCATCGCCCCCGCAGACGCACTCGCACTCGCCGCATACGCATACGGCACCCCATTCGGCGGCGACGGCACGCTCCGTGCATCCGCGAGTGACTGCGGCCCGGAATACGGCGGCGAGTTCGGAAACGCAACGATCGCGGCGCCGTTCGCGCGACACACGAAATTCTCCATCGCACCGCCGGTCGATGCGAACCATCCTCGATAACCGAATTCCGCAACGGCGAACCATTGCACGGGTGCGCTCGGCCATGCGAATAGCAACGCGGGCGGTGCGAGCGTCGGCGGGTTCGGCGTCATCGAAGCCTGCGGTGCGGCAAGGCCACCGCCGTCGGTAACGGGGCAGGGAATACTGCGCGTCACCGTTGCACCGTTACGCATCACGCTCAGCAACAATCCGGTCGTACTCGGGCAGCGCGGTTCGGCGGCGATAATCGCAAATCGCGGCAGCGCGTTGCTCCCGCTTAACGCCGGGCGCGCGAGAGCGACCGCGCTGCCGTCGCGACGAAAAAATAACGCGAAGGGTGGCGCGCCGAGACTCGCTTCACGTAACGAGGCATCGGCAACGAGCGGGAGTTCGCGCGTAAGACTCGCCGCTCCGGGTGCATTCGGACGCCCGCGGTAGAGAACGAGGCGGAAGCCCGGCAACGCATTTCCGCGCGTATCGCTGCGCTGCAGCGCCAGCAGCGTCGCGCCGTTTCCCGATGCACGCGCCAGCGAACGCGCGAGTGCGAGCGCCGCGTCGAGTTGCGCGGCGGCCTCCGCCGTCGCTCCGGGCGCGCGAGCGAGCGTTGCCATGCGCAGCCCCGCGAACAGCAGGAGGGCGACGATCCCTAAAGCAGCCATCGTTTCGAGCATCGTAAATCCACGTTGCGAGCCCATAGCCGGCGCTGTTCCCCGCCGAAACGCGCCGACGACACCGCCGCGCTACCCCATCCGCGCCACGCGCTCCCGGAACCCCGCGTACTCGCGGCGAATGGCCGCCCCATGTGGCTCGATGCACTCGCCGCCCTCGGCGGCTTCCTCCTCGTCGCGCTCTCGCTACGCGATATTTTTCTCGCCGTGATCCCGCGCGCATCGAATCGCACCTGGCGCGCGAGCGGAACGCTTTCGCGGGTCGGCTGGCCGCTCTGGAAACGTCTCGCCGCGGCGTTCGACGAACACGGGCGGCGCGACGAATTTCTCTCGCTTTTCGCCCCGTTCAACCTCTTCGTTCAAATCGCCATCTGGATTACGTTGCTCATTCTCGGCTTCGGAGGCATCTTCTATGCGCTGCGCGGCCACTTGCACCCACACCCTAACGGCCCGGGCGCAATCTATTTCGCCGGCGTCACGCTTCTGACGATCGGGTTCGGCGACATCGTTCCGGGAAACGGCGTCACGCGCCTCGTCGCACTCATGACCGGAGCAACCGGCGTCACCATCATTGCCGTTCTCGCCTCGTTTCTGTTAACGATGCTTGCCGCATTCAATCGACGCGAAGAATTCGTCGTCCGTTTGAGCGCGCGCGCCGGCGCGCCGCCGAGCGGAATCGGTCTTTTAATGTTCTGTGCCGATACGAAGGCACCGCAAGAACTTGCGGCGTTTTTGCGCGAGGCCGAGTCGTGGTGCGTCAGTACGCTCGACCAAACCCTCGCCTATCCGCAAATCGCGCTTTTTCGTTCCGCGCACGACAACCATTCGTGGATGAGTTCGCTCGGCGCGGTGCTCGATGCAGCGGCGATCGCCGTTACCACCGTCGATGCGCCGTACGCGCAGGCCGAAGCGCGCGCTTTACTCGGCGCGGCGCGCCACTTGCTCAGCGACCTGGCAAATTATTACATGCTGCCGCACGCCCCAGGCGAACGGATCGACGAGGTGCAATTCGGGCTCGCCTGCGATCGTCTAGAGAGCGCCGGATATACCGTGCGCGACCGTCATGAGGCCTATGCAGCATTTTCGCGCATCCGTCATTTTTATAGCGGCCATCTCGAACAGATGGCACGCTGGCTCGCCTCCGACGTTACGGTGTGGCTGGCGGAGCCTGCGGCAAACGACCTCGCCCATCCGATGCACGTTCGCTAAGCGCCGCCCGTAATGCGTCGATCCCATTTCCGGTGCGGGCACTAACGACGTACGTATCGGCGGTGATTCCAACATCGTCGCGCGCCGCATCTCCTTTGTTGAAAACGACGAGTCGCGGAGTTTCCTCGAGTTTGAGTTCGTGAAGGATCGCATCGACTGCCGCACGCTGCCGCGGCGTATCCGGATTTGATGCGTCGAGTACCTCCAACAAAAGGTCGGCCTCGTTGAGCTCTTCGAGCGTCGCGCGAAAAGCCTCGACGAGTTCGTTTGGGAGGTCGGTGATAAATCCGACGGTGTCGCTCACTCTTGCAAATACATTCGGCCCGAGATAGACGCGCCGCGTCGTCGGGTCGAGCGTCGCAAAAGGTTGGTCGGCGACGAATACATCGCTGCGCGCAAGCGCATTGAGCAGCGAAGATTTTCCGACGTTGGTATAGCCGACGAGCGCCACACGCAGATCCCCACCGCCCTCGCGTCGCCGCGTCGCTCGCCCCCGGCGCACCTCGCCCATGCGCTTCTCGAGCAATAATATGCGCGCGGCGATGCGACGGCGATCGACCTCGAGTTTCGTTTCGCCGGGACCACGCGTGCCGACGCCCCCGCCCAACCGTGAGAGATCGGCGCCGCCTCCGGCAAGTTTTGTCGAACGATACCGCAACTGCGCCAGCTCGACCTGGAGTTTCCCTTCATGCGAACGCGCGCGCTGCGCAAACACATCGAGGATCAACATCGTTCGGTCGACGATCGGTAACGGAATCGCCTTCTCGATATTTTTCCGCTGCCGCGGACGAAGTTCGTTGAAAACGAGCAAGAGATTGCAATCGAGCGCCTTCGCGCGCGTAGATAACTCCGCGAGTAACCCCGAGCCGATCAGTGTCGCCGGATCGGGCGAGTCGCGCTTCTGCACGATTCGCTCGCAAATCGTCACGCCCACGGAACGAGCGAGCGCTTCGAATTCCGCCAGCTCGGGTTCGAGCGGACGTCGAGGATCGCGCAGATCTATCGCTACGACGAGCGCGCGCTGCGGTTTGCTATCGGTTGAAACTGCTGGATGAGCCAACGGAGCCCTTCTATAAAGCGCGGACTAGGATGCACGAGAATGTCGTCGTTCGGTGGAATAAGTATGTGGTGGAGCCGCACCGCCGGCAGATCTCTCCAGGGCGCCTTTGCCAACACGCTTTCGATCTCGCTATCTCGCGTAGCGACGATCACCTTAGGGCGAGCGGCGAGCAGTCGCTCCGGGCTAAACATTGCATAAGGTTGTGCGAGCTCACGCACGGCAAGCCGCCCTCCTGCAAGCTCGATCATGTGCGCGATGTAGCTCTGTGGACCCACCGTCCAAATCGGTTCGACGCTCAACGCAACGAAGACGCGGGGATGCGTACGAAACGCAAGCGTACGAGCGTGTAATTTCGCAGCCTGCCGTTGCAAATCGGCGACGAGTCGGGCGGCCCGCTGTCGCACTCCCGCCGCCGCTCCGATCCGCGCGATATCGAGAAAAATATCGCTATAGCTCTCGTCGTGCAACAAGAGGACGCGAACGCCCACCGCACGCAGTGGGGCAACGAGTTCTGCTTGCGAAGGCAGCCCAATAACGAGATCGGCGTGCAAGGCGACGATGCGTTCGTTATCGACGCTTTGGTAGTCGCCGACGCGCGGAAGCCCCTTCGCGCACGGAATATCGCGTGAATACGCCGAGACTGCGACGAGTCGCGCCTGCAGACCGAGCGCACAGATATCTTCGGTGAGCGACGGGAGAAGCGAGACGATGCGGTGTGGAGCGAGTACGCTCGCAACCAAAAGCGCACCGCGAAAAACCTGAAACACAGCGAGCGACCTTCGCAGTACCAGGAACCCGTGCCTGCGTCGGCCAATAGCCGCCGGTACGCCCGGGCGCGGGAAGCCGGTGAGAATCCGGCACGGTCGCGCCACTGTTAGCGGGGAGCCGCCTTTCGTCACTATCGCTTCGGCGACGGGAAGACGAGGGCAAACGGCGACGATCCGCAGAGTCAGGATACCGGTCCCGGAGCGTTTTGCATCACCACCTCGCGTTGAAAGGACCGGGTATGCACGCTTCTTTTCGTGCTGTTTCGCGCGCCGCGCTGTGCGCGCTTGTTCTCTTATCCTCGGCGACGATCGCTCGCGCCGCAGTTCCCACTCCCCTCCCCTCGGCAACTCCGCTGCCGACGATCGTGCGCGTTGTAACCGCAGATCGTTCGAACGAACCTCTCGCGGACTCCGTCCGTTCGACCTACGTCATCACGCGCGCAGAGATCGCCAAGCACGGGTGGACGAGCATCGCTCAGGCGCTCGCTTCGATTCCCGGCGCATTCGTCACGCGCTATGGCCCCGGCGCCGGCGCCTCGATAACGCTACGCGGAGCGACCGCCGATGAAACGCTCGTTCTCCTCGACGGCACGCCGCTACGCGGTATGCAACTCGGCGCACCGGATCTTTCGACGGTCTCGACCGCGGGCGTCGAGCGCATCGAAGTTGTAGAAGGCGGCGGCTCGACCTTGTTCGGTTCGGGCGCGATCGGCGGCGTTATCAACATCATCACCGCACCGCGACGCCAAACGCGCGTCGATTTCACGACGGGATCCTTTGGAACCAACGATCTGCGCGTCGATCTGCCGTATCTGAGCATCGAGCGCTACGTTGCCGGAAACGCCTATGCACTTCCCGACGGCACGAGCCGCATGAACGCCGATGTGGAACGCTCGACCCTCCGTAGCGACTTCTCGCACCGGTTCGGCGCGGTCGACGCTCGATTCAATCTCGGCATTACTTCGCAACATCTCGGCGTCCCGGGAAATTACGGCAACTATACGCCGACATCGCGGCAAGATACCGTCGATAGCTATCTGCACGGCCGTTTCGCGTATCGACGCGCGCAAAGCGAGAGCATCGCGCAGATCGCCGCCTCTACCGATTCCCTCGCCTATACCTCTTGTATCGGCGCCGGTTGCCAGACCGTCTCGCGATATGCCGCGACGAGTTTCAACCTGCGCAACGTCGTCCATGCGGCCAAGGCCGACCTGCTCTACGGAATCGATCTCTCCCGCGGCAGCTCGTCGATCGATAATACGCCCAGCGGCATAGCGGCGCCAAGCGTCTCGCAGAGTGCGCTTTACGTGCAAGAACACTGGTTTTCAGGGAAAAGCAACTCGTATTATCTTGGCGTCCGCGGCGAACGTGACGGGACTGCGGGGAATTCGCTCTCGCCATCGATCGGCGGCCGCGTCGCACTCGGCGGCGACACGCTGCTGCGCGCAAATTTTGCGACGGCCTTTCGGGCTCCGACGATCTTCGAACTCTACTTCCCGTGCCCCGCAGCCTTTCCGTGTTCGAACCCCAACTTGCAACCCGAGCGCGCGCGCGTCGCCGATCTCACGCTTTCGAACGACCGCGTGCTCGGAGGAACCGCACTTACGTTCTTCGATACGCGAGCGAGCAACCTCATCGTGTATTCGCCGCCGCTCTTCATTCCCGAGAACGTCGACCAGGCTTCCCTCCAGGGCTTCACCCTCACCGCGAAAACGCGACGGCTCCAGGGCATCGGGGTGAACGCCTCGATTACCGATCTCTATCGCGCGCTCGACCTCACTACCAACGCGCGCATTTACGGGCGCGGCCCGGTGATCTCGTCGCGTTTGACGCTCGATTATCTCTCGGCGAACCCAACGCTTCCGGGGCTCCGCTCGTGGGGCATTACGGCGAGCACCGCCGGGCTACGTAACGATCCCACCGACGAGATCTATTACGACGCAAACGGCAATCCGCAACCAAACCCACTCTTTGCACAAGCGACCGCCTACACCGATCTCTCGGCGTACGTGCGCTTTCGCATCGCGCGTCGTGCGACGATTACTTTGCGCGGCGAGAACCTCGGGAACGAGCGCTACGCGCAGGTTTCCGGCTATCCGATGCCCGGGCGCAGCTTCTCGGTCGAATTTTCGACGAGGTAACGCGAACGTGTTCTACCGACGGCTACTCCCTCCACTCGCAGCGCTTCTCGCTGCGGGTGTTGGGCTCGCCGTCGGCGGCGACGCGCTGCCGTTTTCACAGGTCGTGCATGCGCTCGCGAACCCGCATGCACGCGATGTCGCGCATACGATTCTCTGGCAGCTTCGTATGCCGCGCGTCCTTTGCGCGGCGCTGGTCGGTTCCGCGCTCGCGCTCGCGGGCGTGCAATTGCAGGGAATGCTGCGCAATCCGCTCGTCGATCCCTATCTAATCGGCACCAGTGCCGGCGCCGCCGTCGCAATCGCCGTCGCGCTCGCCTTCGGCATCGGGCTCTCTTTTCTCCCGGCGCTCGGCTTTCTCGGCGGCCTCGGTGCATCGCTGTTCGTTGCCGCGCTCGCGAGGCGGGGCGGGGGCATCGATGCGACGCGCCTCATCCTTGCGGGGGTGGCAATCTCCGCGTTGCTCGCCGCGTCGGTGGCATTGCTGAGCGTCCTCGCACGAAGTATCTCATTCCAACTGACGCTGCAAGCGTGGCTCGTCGGCAGCCTCGCCGGACGCGGCTGGAGCGACCTTCGTTTTGCCGTTCCGTATGCCGCCGTCGGAGCGATCGTCGCTATCGGCAATATCCGCGCGCTCGACGCCCTGCGCATCGGCGACGTCCGCGCTCGCGGTATCGGGCTGGATATCGAACGCGCTCAATGGTCGATACTCGGTTCGGCGACGCTCCTAACCGCTGCGGCCGTATCCTTAGCCGGCATGGTCGGCTTCGTCGGGCTCATCGTTCCTCATCTCGCGCGCCGAATCGTCGGCAGCGATGCGCGCGCGCTCCTCCCGGCAAGCGCGTTTCTCGGCGCGGCGATGGCGATCGCCGCCGACGCAATCGCGCGCTCCATCATTGCGCCGCGCGAACTTCCCCTCGGCATCGTCCTGGCCTTCGCCGGGATTCCGATCTTCATTATTATCTATCTCCGTCGCGAGCAACGCCGATGATTCGAGCCCACGAAGTTGTATTGCAACGTGGAGGCAGACGCGTACTCGACGGGATCGATTTCGAGTTGCGTTCCGGTGAATTCGTCGCGCTGCTGGGTCCCAACGGCGTCGGCAAGACGACGCTATTGCGCGCTTGCGCCGGCTTCGATATTCCGGCAGCGGGCACCATCGATCTCGAGGGTACGCCGGTCCACCGCCTCGCCGTCGCGCAACGGGCTCGGCACATTGCGATGCTCTCTTCGGACGAGATACTCGCCGATGAACTGCGCGTACGCGACGTTGTCGCCATCGGCCGCTTCCCGCATCGCCCGTGGTGGAAATTCTCCCCAACCGAAGAAGACGAACGCGCGATAGCGAACGCCGTCACTGCAACCCATATCGAAGCATACCTCGATAGAATTTTCACTCATCTCAGCAGCGGAGAGCAGCAGCGCGTGTGGATAGCGATGGCACTCGCTCAGGGCGCACCGTTGCTTTTACTCGACGAACCGACAACGCATCTCGACGTGCGCGTCGCTCATAACGTGTTAGGGCTCTTACGCGAACGTACGAAAATGGGAACGAGCGTGCTTTGCGTCCTTCACGACATCAACGAGGCCGCCGCGGTCGCCGACCGGATCATGCTATTGGGTTGCGGGCGCATGCTCGCGCTCGCACCGCCGGTCGAGATACTCGCGAGCCCACTGCTCGATGAAGCTTACGGCATTGCCATGCATCGAGCGCGCACCGCGGACGGCCGCATTATCGTCGTTCCGGCCCCGTATCATCCCGAGTAGATGGCGAACCCCGTCATCCCGAGTAGCGGACTACACCACGTCATCCCGAGTAGATGGCGAAGCCCTGTCATCCCGAGTAGATGGCGAACCCCGTCATCCCGAGTAGATGGCGAAGCCCTGTCATCCCGAGTAGATGGCGAAGCCATCGTATCGAGGGACCGCTTCTCGCGCGCCTCGATACGGGCGTTAAAACGCCCTACTCGGCGTGACAGTATCTCCATCACCCCGAGAAGCCGTCGAACCCCGTCATCCCGAGTAGCGGGCTACACCACGTCATCCCGAGTAGCGGGCTACACCACGTCATCCCGAGTAGATGGCGAAGCCATCGTATCGAGGGAGCGCTTCTCGCGCGCCTCGATACGGGCGTTAAAACGCCCTACTCGGCGTGACAGTATCTCCATCATCCCGAGAAGCCGTCGAACCCCGTCATCCCGAGTAGATGGCTACGCCCTGTCATCCCGAGTAGATGGCGAAGCCATCGTATCGAGGGAGCGCTTCTCGCGCGCCTCGATACGGGCGTTAAAACGCCCTACTCGGCGTAACAGCACACTATGCATCCTGTATTTCGGGAACGTGAATGCGAAGCGCGAGAATCGCTACGTCGTCGCGAAGTCGCCCGCCGCAACGTTCGCGAATGCGTTCGACGATATAATCGGCGAGTTGCTGAGGCTCTTGCGGGCCGCCGGCAACGATCGCCATCGCTGCCTCTTCACCGAGCAAATCGCCTTCTTTATTGCGCGCCTCGGTTAGCCCATCGGTCGCAAGCACCAAACAATCGCCGTCGTCAAAAATAACGGTTTTCGTCTCGTACGGTTCGAGCAATACTCCAAGAACCGGGCCGGTAACGCTTAACTGATGCACGTCGCGGCCGTGCCGGACGAACGCAGAATCGTGCCCGGCACTTGAGTACGTCAGCTCGCCCTTTGCCGTGTCGAGGATCCCAGCGAACATCGACACGAAGAGATACGGATTTTCGACCGTTTGACCGAACGCGACGTTGAATTCACTTAAAATTTGCGCCGGGTCACGGCGGCGCAAAGCGATTCCACGAACGGTAAACTTGACGAATGCAGTGATAACCGCGGCGTCGATCCCCTTCCCGCTGACATCGGCGATTAGCACGAGCGCGAGGTCGTTCGATAATCGGTAAACATCGAAGAGATCGCCGCCGACGGCGGCATGCGCATCGGCCGATTTATACGCGCTTCCAATTTCACAATTCGGAAGCGGCACGTGGCTGCTAATGAAGGCCCGTTGAAGAACTTTCGTTACGGTTCGTTCGTCGGCAAGTTGCCGATAGAGGCGAGCGCTGTAGAGATTGACGCCGAGCGCCAGGACGCCGAACGCTATAAGCCATAAAGAACGTAAATAGATCGCCGAATCGATAGTCGCTTGCATCCGCGCGTCGAGGAGATCTTCACGACGAGCGAGATCGAGCGTAACGCTCCGCTCGTAATTCCCCTCGACCTCCGAGAGTATGCGAATCGATTCTTCGATCTCGTCGGATGGCACCAATTTCCCAGCAAACATCGGCTCGGCAATTCGCCGGCGCAGCACGCTGTCGACACCGCGATAAAGCTTTAGCGCCGCTGCGGCGTCGGGTAGGCGTTCGGCAACGACGACTCGTTCGATTTTCTCGAGCTGTTTTTGGCGCAGCGCGTCGGCGCGGCGAAAGGTTTTCCGAGCGGCGGCACTCGGCGCACGCCCCTCTACCTGAAGCGCTCCAACGATATCGACGCGCGACAAGGCGACCCGGCTCATGAGCATAGCCGCATCCGAAACGGTATGCTCTCTTGCGAGAATGCTCGCAATACGCGCCCGCGTTACGGTTGCCACGCGCAGCGAGAAAAAGATTGCCGCCGCAATAAAAAGCGTCGAGGCGATCGTTCCCGCAAACCGGATGGTAGGTTTCGTAGAAAGCCCCTCCGAAGAGCATCTAGAGTCATGGAAACTTCAGCGATTGAGAGCGTTTTCAAATCCTACGACGTCCGAGGGCTCTTTCCATCCGAGATTAACGTAGAGTTAGCTTATAAAATCGGCCGCTGCTTCGTCCCGCTCCTTGGGGCAAAGAGGATCGTCGTTGGCCGCGATATGCGCCCAAGCGGCGAAGATCTCTTCGCGGCACTGGCGCGGGGAGCGACCGAGGCCGGCGCAGACGTCGTTTCGATCGGGTTAGTCTCTACCGATGCCCTCTATTTCGCCGTCGGTAAGTATGGCTTCGACGGCGGAGTGATGATTACCGCGTCGCATAACCCGGCGCAATATAACGGTATGAAATTTACGCGCTCGGAAGCCCAAGCGATATCTTTCGACGGCGGTTTGCGAGAGATACGCGACCGCATCCTTGCCGACAACCTTCCCCCGAAAGCCGCAAAGACGGGTGCCATCTCCGAACGCTTCGTCCTCGACGACTTTGCCGAACATGCCTTGAGCTTTGTCGATCGCTCGAAAATCAAGCCTTTCAAAATCGCGATCGACGCAGGCAACGGAATGGCGGGGGCAACCGTACCGCACGTTTTCAAACATCTCCTGTGTACCGTCGTGCCGCTGTTCTTTGAACTTGACGGAAACTTTCCCAATCATCCGGCAAGCCCGATCGAGCCGGAAAATATGCTCGATCTTCAAGCGGCAGTGCGTAAACACGGTTGCGATCTTGGGGTTGCATTCGACGGCGATGCCGACCGCATGTTTTTAGTCGACGAACGCGGCGAACTCATCGATGGAAGCACCGTTACCGCTCTCGTAGCTATCAGCACGCTCAAGCGATATCCAGGGGCGAAGATTCTCTACAATCTCATCTGCAGCCGCAGCGTCCCCGAACAAATTTCCTCACATGGCGGCATCCCCATCCGCTCGCAAGTCGGGCACTCGATTATTAAGAAAGTCATGCGCGACGACGACGTCGTATTCGGTGGCGAGCATAGCGGGCATTTCTATTTCCGCGATAACTGGTATGCCGACTCGGGAATGATCGCCCTCATGTCGTGCCTGGAGCTCTTTAGCGAGAGCCCAACGAACGTCAGCGCGACGATCGCGCCCATCGATACCCGCGCGCGCTCCGGCGAGATCAATTCCCATGTCGAAAATATTTCCGAAACGCTACGACGTCTCGCCGCAGCGCATCCCGATGCCGAGGTCGACCACCTCGACGGCCTCACCATCTCCTACCCCCACTGGTGGATGAACGTCCGGCCCTCCAATACCGAACCCTTACTGCGCCTCAACGTCGAGGCGGATGACCGTGCGAGCATGGAACGCGAACGGGACGCGGCTTTAGCGCTCATTCGAGGAAAGTAGCGGCGCCGAAACCGCAGCCGCGCTACCGTGGTTGATGCGGAGTTACGAACCTCGACTAAGCCATGAAGGATGAACGTAGAATGACCGCAACCAACTCCTTTCTCCATCGCACTCGCGTCGATTTGCCCGAGCAAGGGCGAGAACGCCTGATCGCGCTTCTCAATGCGACCTTGGCGACCGCACTCGACTTCAAGACGCAGATCAAGCAGGCGCACTGGAATGTCGCCGGCCCGCACTTTATCGCGCTTCACGAGTTTTTCGATAGCCTTGCAGCCGAAGCGGAAGGCGCCGTCGATCTCATTGCCGAGCGCGTGCTTCAACTCGGTGGTACCGCGCTCGGCACCGCCAAGATCGCGGCCGAACGTTCGATCCTCGGCGAGTATCCTCACCACGCCGTCGACGGGAAACAGCACCTCGAAGCGCTCGCCGAACGGATGGCAATCTTCGCCAATCATCTTCGCGTACAGATCGACGAGAGCGCCAAACTTGGCGACCAAGCAACGGCCGATATATACACCGAGCTCTGTCGGGCCGCCGACAAAAGTCTCTGGATGCTTGAAGCGCATCTACGAACCGCTTAGCGACTGTACTTTTGAGCGCATCGACAAACGTTAGCGCCGATGCAATGCGGCGATACGACCGGACGCGCGACGAACTCGTCGCGCGTCTCCTCGTTCTCGAGGAGGCGCTCGGCGAGCGCGAGAGCGCGCCCGTTCGCTCCACGCGGGAGATGCTCGCGCGCGGAAAATTCGTGCTGGCGGTCGTCGGCGAGTTCTCCAGCGGCAAGTCGTACTTGCTCAACGCGCTGCTGGGGAAGTTTCGTCGCGAAGTATCGGGCGACGCGCGGCGTCTCGTCGGGCTCCTCGCCGTCGATATCAATCCGTCAACGGCCACCATTACCGAACTCGAAAACGGCGAGCGCGACGAAGCGACGGCGTACTACGAAAGCGGCCGTTCCGAACGCATCCCGCTCGATCGGCTCAATCGCTTTATCGCCGTTGGTTCCGGCGATGTGGGCACGCTCCACACGGCGACCACCGACGAGAACGACGTGCCGACGCACGTTCGCGTGACGACGCCCTCGGAATTTCTCGCGCGCGGCTTTCTCGTCGCCGATACGCCGGGGCTCGCTTCGGCGAATCCGGCCCATCGCCGCGCGACGCTGAGCTTTCTCCCGGGAGCCGATGCGGTACTCTACCTTATCGATACGCAACAACCGTTTAGCGAAGGTGACGCATCGTTCTTAGGTATCGTGCGTCGCCATATCGACAGCATTTTCATCGTTCAGACAAAAATCGACCTATGGAATCGATTGAGCGCCGACGGTCGCCCCGCCTGGCAAAATGCTACCGAACGCATCGAACGGCTGGCTGCAATTCACGCACCGGGAACGTTCGTCTATCCGCTCTCGGCGCGCGATTATGTCGAAGGAAACTTCGACGAAGATCCCGAGCGAGTTGCTGCAAGCCGTTTTCTTCCGTTCCTCGAAGCGCTCGACGCGTCGTTGATTGCGCGTACCGGGCGCTCGCGTCTGCGTCGCGCGCGCGACGCTGCGGCGCGCGTCGGCGGCGATACGCTGGCGCACATCGACGGCGACCTCGCCATGCTTGCCCTTCCCAAAGAGACGTTAGAAGCCGAGTTACTGGCGCGAACGCCAAAACTCGTCGAGCTCGACGAACGAATCGAGACGCAACGTCGTCTTCTCGTCGAAGAGGGAACCAAGCGAAACGCGAATCTCTCGCAGGAGAGTTCCGCACTCGCCGAAGAGCTAGAACTCGCTCTCGCGCAAGCGTTCGATACCACCGATATTGCAAAGTTGCGCGACCGCGCTCGCTTGCACGTCTTGGTCGACCGCGTGACCGCACAGGCCGTCGAAGCCTTTGCCAAGCGCATAGCGTTGCTCGCAGTCGAGCCGTTAGAGGCGATCGAGCGCGCGGCCGGTTCGGATATTCCGCTGCGATTTTCGCTCGTCGAGTCGGCCGCCGCCGCCTTTGGGGGACAACCCGGTACGAGCCTCTGGAGCGGTGAACCCGCTACCGCGATCGCCGCAACGATCGTACTCGATGCGATCGGCGGCCCGGCTATCGCGCTCGTACATGCAATTTCGATGCGTTTTGCCGCCGCTGCAAACGAAACGTACATGAAGCGCGAACTCATCGCCGATCTGCGAGCATCGATTTTTCCGGCGCTGCGCAAAGATGTCGAAGATTTAGGAATCCGTATTTCGCAAAATATCGAACGTATCGATGCCGCTCTCGATACGGCTCTCATCGCGGCCGGAAGAAGCGCGCGCGACGCAGATATCGGTAGCGTCGAACGAGCGTTGGCCGCAGTTGCCGCCGGCTCGGTCGCGCAGAGCGAACGTTCCATGCGCGAACGACGCGCGACCATCGAGCGCGAGCTTGCCGATATCGCACGTATCGCCGATGCGTTTTTGCGCGAGGAGCCGGAGATCGCCGCCGCCGACCCCGGCACCGAGATGCTCCGGCGCGCGCACAGCGACCCGAGCCTCGACGCCGCGGCGTATGCCCGCGGATTGCGCCCGCAGCGCTGGCGCGTCGCTGTTTTGGGGGCATTGCGCCGTGGAAAATCCTCGCTTATCGATGCCTTTGCGGGCCGAGCCGTTCTCGGCGACGAGATCCCCGGCATGGCGCGTTTTCCGATACACGTACGCTACGGCGAGCGTGACGAAGCGTTCGCCCTCGACCATAATGGAGCGTGGAGTGCGATCGATCGCTCCGCGGTCGGTGAAGCCGCGCGACGATCGCCGGTGCTCGTACTCACCCCGTGGAAATTCCCGCGTGAGTTGGTGCTCGTTCACGCGCCGGCGTTCGATTCCGGCGATATCGACGCCGAAGATATCGCCCTCATGGCCGCTCGGAGTGCGAGCGAAGTGCTCTGCCTCTTCTCGCGGCAGCTCTCCGAGCGCGAGTTAAGCCTCTACGAACGAATCGCCGAACTCGGCAAACCGATGTTGTTCGCACATACGATGGCCGACAACGAGAGCGTCGGCGAACGACGCAACGTCCTCGATCTCGCTCGCCGCTATCTCGCCGAACGGAAGATTCCCGCGGCGCGTCTCTTCACCGTCTCCGCGCAAGAGTATGCCGGCGCGCGCGCGGTCGGCCGCGCCCCCGCAGGCTGGAACGAACTCGATGCCCTGCGCGAGACGCTCGACGGACACGCGGCCGCGCATATGGAGCGTCTCGCGCGACTCGAACGATCGAACGCCGAGATCGACCGCGAGATCCAACGCCCGGCCAAGGAGGCCGCCGCGCGTCCCGCAGGAGCAACCTTTCTTCGTCGACTCTTTGGCGGCTAGCGGCCGAGGGGGTAACCCGGGACCGTCGAAGCAGCATTTCGGTATGCCTATCATCATCGGTCCGGCCTTCCTCGCCGTAGGCGACGGCAGTTCGGCCTACGCGAGGCTGGCGATCGATCGCGGCCGTATCGCGGAGATTCTCCCGGCCGAAGGCCCAAGCGACCATCCCTGCCCCGAAGGGTGTTCGATTGCACCCGGCCTCATCGATCTGCATACGAACGGTGCCGATGATATGCTCTTCAATCGCGATCAGGGATACGCCGTACCGGTCGCTTCACGCGCCTATGCCGCGACCGGCGCGACCGGCTTCGTCGCCTCGGTGATGACCGCGCCCTGGGAATCGATGCTGCATGCCGCTTCGGAGATCGTGGAGGCGGCGCACGAGTTAGAGGAGAGCGAGCCACAGGGAGCGCGCTGCCTCGGCATTCACTTCGAGGGGCCTTTTCTCAATACGAAATTCCGCCGCGTTCACCGCGGCGATTGTTTGCTCGCAGCTTCGAGTGTACGCGCGCAAGAGATGGTTGATGCCTGCCGGGGTGCGCTAGTCATGGTCACGCTCGCGCCGGAGGTCGAGGGGGCGAGCGAGTTCGTGCGCACGATGCTCGAACACGGCGTCGCCTGCTCCGCAGGACATACGGCGGCGCGCTACGCCGAGGGATTGCTTGCGATCGGCACCGGCTATCGTAGCCTTACGCATGCATTTAACGGCATGGGGCCGCTCGATCATCGCGACCCGTCGTTGCTTGCGGCCTTCATGCAGGACCGGCGCACGACCGTGCAACTCATCTGTGACGGGCACCATGTCTCGCCGCCGATGGTCGACCTGCTCTATCGCATGCTCGGCGACCGCGTCGTTCTCACCACCGACTTCATGCCCCCGGCAGGGCCGGGCTATCGCGTTGAAGGCGGCGTCATGCGCGCCGACGACGGCACGATTGCGGGGAGCGCGCTGACGATGGATCGCGCTTTACGAAATTATATGGCGTTTACGGGCCTGCCGTTCGCGCAAGCGATCGTTGCCGCGTCGCACGCCCCCGCGCGCACGATCGGCGCGCAAAGCGAAGTGGGGCGCATCGCCGTCGGGATGCGGGCGGACCTATCGTTCTGGGACGACCGTTACGACGTGCTGGCGACAATGGTCGGCGGCGAATTCGTCTACCGACGCGCAGAGGCGCTCGTCCCGAATTAACGAGTTAATACGTCCCTAGCTCTCGCGCAATCTCCGCTTTCATCGCATCGGTCGAGACTCTCGTTTCGAGAAACACGCCGACCGCTCCGACGAGAACCGTTAGCGTCCCGCCAACCGTTAAGGCCGTCGGCAACCATGGAAGCGCGTCGCGCGTGAGCGCGTTGAGCGCGACGGCAAGACTCGCCAGAACGAAAAGGCCGATCGCCAGATGATATGCCGAGAGCGCCCGCTGCAAATAGTTAATGCGCGTTTGGTAGAGCCGTAACTCGGCGAGTATCGCCTCGCGCTGGTTATCGCCGCCTGAGGGCAGCGCATGAATTTCGACAAAAAGCGCGCGTGCGCGGTCGACCGCCCGCACCACGCGCGTCATCGTAACGTTGAGTAAATTTCCGCAAGCCAGGATAAACACCGCGGGGGCAATCATCTGTGCGATAATCGCCGTAATCGGAGTTCCCTGCGCCATCCCTATCGAAAATGGAAGCGAAGCTCCAGTCATGTTATTCCCTTCCCAAATGGTCGGTAAGCGCCGATGCGGCCCGAACTCCCTGCCCGACAATGCCGGGATAATACGGCGAGGCCGTCATCCACACCCGCCCAATCATTTCGGCGGGTGACACGTATTGCGGCGATAAAGCGAAACGCCATCCTTTTCCCAAACAACGGAATACTCTCCCGCTTCGCGTTTGGAAATCGTCGAAAATAATTGTAACTGCGTCTCCGGCAATAATGAGGGATCGACGAGCGCGTAGCAAGGGAGGCGTTTCAAACCCAACTCGAAGCGCCGACTTCTCCAGAGATGCCCGAAGGGCCCGTTGCTCACACCGATCGTGCCCCGTCGCGGTAGGTCGTTCGTAAGGATAGAATCGAGGACCGCGTCTTGCGTCGTCCTTCCGTGGACCGTCGCCTTCCAGTGCAATGGACTCGCAAAAATCAAAATCGCAGCGCTCGCGAACAAACACCATGCAAATACTTTCGGAAGCATAGCGGGCCGATTAGCGCCGATACGTGCGGCTCCCATTACAAACGCGACCATGATGTAACCGATCCATACACCGCTATAATGCGCCTGAACGTCTCGCAGCGAGTCGTCGGGCGGGATTAAGACTTCGAACAACGGCGCCACCGCGAAGAGCAGCCAGCGGCCGCTCATTAGAGGCAACAAACCGAGCGGCACGAGCACCTCGCATAGAAAACCGATCCGCCGTAGCATGCTCGTGACGGGTGGGGTAACGGCGCTTGCAACCGGTGAAAACACCGGACTTAACGCAATCCAACTCGCATGCACTTCGTTGCGCCACACCAACCACGCCGTCGGGACGGCGAGCGAGACGCAAAAACACACTACCGCAAATCGCATGAGGTCGCGATCCTCTGTTTTGCGAGCATACAATCCGGCAATGAGTGCATCCCATGCCAGAAATACACCTTGATCTTCTTTAATCCCAAGGGTGAACGTCGCCACCAACGAGGCAGCGAGCCAGTTGCGACGCAGAACGAATACAAACAACCAAATTGTTGCTGCGGGTGCAAAACAGGTTTCGTACGGAGCGTTGTAAATCAGTCCACCCAGTGGAGGGTATAGGAAACCAACCCACGCGGCGGCAATTGCGTAGTTATTCGGCAAGCGCGTTTTTGCGAGTTCGTAAACCCCGAGGCCAACGAGCATTCCGGCTAAAGATTGAAAAATGAGAACGGGAAGAACGGAGTGCGTGAGCTGAACGAAGGGCGCAAACAAATCGTAAATCGGTGAAAAATGTACGTAAAAGTGGCTACCCTCTACCGAGTTCCGTAACATACCCGACGGATCGTTCATCGCCTGTAGGAAAAGGCCAAAGTCGGTTAGACTATTGTACGTCCACCAAGTGTTGAAATTGAGAGCCAAATACGAGAAAAAAAACAGCCCCGCACCCACCCATAAAGATGCCTTGCGTAGACGTAAATAGGCGGACACGGACGCTATCAAGAGCCTCCCAGGTACGCCGCTATCACCGCCGGGTCCCGCGCAAGATTGGCGGCCGTATCGTTACGCGCAATTTCGCCGTTGCGCAACACGTAGCCCCGGTCCGCGAGCGCGAGCGCGGCATGCGCGTTCTGTTCGACCAGGACGATGGTCGTCCCACGACGATGGATGTCGCGGAGAACTTCGAATATCTGCGCGGCGATTAGCGGCGCAAGCCCGAGCGAAGGTTCGTCGAGCACAAGTAGTCGCGGCCGCGCGACGAGCCCGCGCCCGATCGCCAGCATCTGTTGCTCGCCGCCGGAAAGGGTGCCGGCGCGCTGAACGATGCGTTCGCGAAGTCGTGGAAAAATCGAAAGCGCGTCTTCGATGCGCGAATCGAGTTCTCGACGCGACGAAACGGCGTATCCACCGAGCTCGAGGTTTTCGCGAACCGTCATGCGCGTGAACACGCGACGACCCTCCGGTACATGGGCGATTCCCAAACGCGCGATTGCATCGGCGCCGTGCTTGCGCAGATTCGTTCCCGCAAAAAATAGCTCGCCGGCGCGGATCGGCAGCAGCCCCGATATCGCCCGCAACGTCGTCGTCTTACCGGCACCGTTCGCGCCGAGAAGCGCGACGATCTCCCCTTCTTCTACTTGAAAATCAATGCCTCGCAAGGCGACGATACCGCCATAACGGACCTCGAGTCCACGAACGTCCAGAAGTGCGCTCACGCGGGGGCACCTAAGTAGGCTTCGATGACGCGAGGGTGCTCGCGAATCTCACTCGGCGTTCCTTCAGCGATCTTTTCGCCGTAGTCGAGAACCGCGATACGTTCGCACAGATTCATCACCAGGCCCATATCGTGCTCGATCAACAGCACCGTTGCTCCGGTATCGCGAATCGCGCGAATCAATGCAAGCAGATCCTGCTTCTCCGATGGGTTCAAACCGGCGGCGGGTTCATCGAGCAGTAACAAGCGCGGGCGAGCGGCGAGCGCCCGCGCAATTTCGAGGCGACGTTGCGTGCCGTATGAAAGATTGCGCGCAAAGTGTTCGTCAACGCCTGCGATGCCGACAAAACGCAGCAGTTCGCGGGCGCGCCGTTCGGCTTCCTTGCGTTCGCGACGTTCGCGGGCGGTGTCGAGCAGCGAATCGATAATATTCGAATGCAGCGCGAGGTGTTCGCCGACCATTACGTTCGTCAGCGCGGATGCATTGCCGAAAAGCCGAAGGTTCTGAAAGGTTCGCGCTACCCCAAGGCGCGCGATTCGTTGCGTCGTCAGGCCGGCAATCGAGGTGCCGTCGACCGAAATGCGGCCTTCGTCGAATCGGTAAATCGCCGTCAGAAGGTTGAACAGGGTCGACTTTCCGGCGCCGTTGGGGCCGATGATGCCGAAAATCGCACCTTCCTCAACCTTCAGCGTAACGTTTGATACCGCCGTCAGCGCTCCGAAGCGTTTGGTCACCTCGACAAGGTCGAGCAGGCTCATGCCTCGGCCTCAACTTCCCCGGAATTGCGCAGTTCGGCACGCCGTTCCCTATTTGGAAGCAGCCCCTCGGGCCGGAAGAGCATGATGCCCACGAGGATCGCGCCGTAGATGAGGAAGTGGATATTCGAGAGATCGACGGTAGTGTGGAAGCTTGCGTCCACCAGCGAATTAAGTTGCGGCAGCAGCGCCGAGTTCACTATCGTTAAAATAAGGCTCCCGACGACGACTCCGACGATATTTCCCATACCTCCGAGAACCAACATCGATACGATTAATACGCTGACCTGAAACCCGAAGAGATCGGGGGAAACGAGGGCGAGTTTGGCGGCAAAAAGCACGCCGCCGATTCCGGAGAACGACGCGCCGATTGCAAATGCCGCGAGCTTCGAACGGAGAACGTCGATGCCCGCATGCTTTGCGGCAAGTTCGTCCTCGCGAATCGCCATCCACGCGCGTCCCAGCCGACTTTCACGAAGGTTGCGGGATATCCAAAGAGCGAGGACGATCCCTACGAGCGCGATATAATAATAGGGCATCACCGACGCACCAAAAGAATGCCCGAAGAAGGTCGGCACGTCGAGCGCTGCGATGCCGTTGGGTCCGCCGGTATATTTCGTTAGATTCTGAAATATCTGCGGCACGATTTCCCCGAAACCCAAGGTGACGATGGCCAGGTAATCTCCGTGCAGGCGCAATGTCGGTGCGCCGAGCAGCGCTCCAAACAGTGCGGCGAGTGCAGCGGCAAGAAAGAGCAGCGCCCAAAACGGCAAGTGCAACCCAAACTGGGGACTTGCGAGCATCCCGTACGTGTACGCTCCAATTGCAAAGAACGCTGCGTAGCCGAGGTCGAGCAAGCCCGCAAAACCGACGACAATATTGAGTCCCAACGCGAGCATGACGTAGACGGCGGCGTCGGCGAGAACGCTGAAAATCGCCTCGTTACCGTAAAAACGAGGGCCGACGGCAAGAAAAGCAGCGAGCGCCAGCGCGATTGCGATCTTCGCTTTTCGATTGTGAAAGCGTTCGATCGCGACGCACGCCGCTATCGCGACGAAGGCATAAGCGTAAATCACACCTTCTCCGGTAACGATTCACCGAGCAGTCCGCTCGGGCGAAAAACGAGCACGAGAATCAGCACTGAGAAAACCGCAACATTGCTCCATTGCCCGCCGATGAACCAGGTCGAAAACGATTCGAGGAGTCCGATGAGAAAACCGCCGAGCATCGCTCCGGCAATATTCCCGATCCCGCCGAGCACGGCGGCAGTAAACGCGCGCAGCCCGGCACCGAAGCCGTTCAGAAACCATGCCGAACCAAAAGATACGCCGCCGACGAATCCGGCCACCCCGGCGAGGGCTCCGGCGATAAGAAATGTGATGGCAATCGTGCGATCGACATCGATACCGACTAACGAGGCGGCATCGCGATCCTGGGCGACCGCTCGCATCGCTTTGCCGAGTCGGCTTCGCTTTACGAAATAATGCAGCGCGACCATCGTCGCAATGGCGAGTGCGACGACGACGATCTGTTGGACGCCGACTTGGAGCGCCCCGATTTCCAACTCCGGGTTCGGAATAACGTTGGGAAACGGAACCGGGGCCGCACCCTGCCACAGCTCGATGAGATTTTCGAGCATGAACGAAACCCCGATTGCCGTAATAAGGGGTGCCAGGCGTGGTGCCTTCCGCAAACGTCGATAGGCGAGCCGTTCGATACCGGCATTGAGGAGCGCGCACGCGAGAATCGCGACGGCCAGCGCCGCCACGATGCCGAGGATAAGCCCGGCGCCGTGCAAGAAATGCGCCGCGCGCAAGGCCACCAGCACGACGAGAGCGGTAAACGACCCGAACGTATAGACGTCGCCGTGTGCGAAGTTTATTAGTTCGAGAATACCGTAAACCAACGTGTAGCCCAGCGCGATCAGAGCATAGATCGCGCCGAGCTCGACGCCGTTAGCCAGTTGTGCGAGAAACTCGTGCAAGCCGCTATTCGCTTAAATTGAGTTGCTCGATAAATGCAGAGTGGCCGTTCCGAATCGCATAGAGCGATATTACGGGTTTCCGGACGTCGCCGTTCTTATCGAACGAAATCGGCCCGATCGGCGTCATCACTTCATTTTTCGCGCCGTGAGGGATTTTCGCTAACACCTGCGCGCGCGTCGGCATCTTTTTGCCGTTCGCGACGATGGCTTGTTCGATCGCCGAGATCGCAACTTGCGTTGCGGCGTATGCATTCGCGCTATAGGGGCCGACGTCGCTACCGAACTTCGCTTTGTAGGCCGCAACAAATTGTTTGGCAGCAGGCAGCAGGTCGGCGTTCGGAGCCGCGACCGTGTAATACGTTCCGTCGGCGCGCTTCTTTGCAACTTCGGCGATATCGGGGATGCCGTCGCCGCCCATAAATGCGACCTTCCCCATGCCGACGTCGAACATCTGTCGGCGCAGCAAGCCGCCGCCCGTGCTCGTCGTGCCGCCGAAGAAAATGAAGTCGGGCTTATAGCCTTTGATTTTCAGCAGCAGCGCCTTAAAATCTTGAGTGTCGGGAGCGATGTGATCTCGCCCGAGCACGGTGCCGCCGAGCTTCGCGAAATCGCGCGCAAACACGTTTGCAAGGTCGAGCCCGTAGGTTTCGTTGTCATCGACGATATAGACGCGCTTGAGTTTGAGGTCGAGCGCGAAGCGCGCCGCTGCCGAACCCTGGCGCGAATCCGTCGTGCAGACGCGGAAGAATGTATTGACGTCCGGGTTTGCGCGGCGCAACATCGCCGCATCCTTGCCCAGCGTCAGGCCGTCGCTCACCGCCGATGGGCTGATCTGAACGATCCCCGCCTGATTGGTTATCGGAATCTCGGCTGCGGCGACGTTGGAGTTGTAGGGCCCGACGATCGCAAGTACGCTATCGTCGGCGATAAGCGTGCGCACGTTGCTCGCCCCCTGCTGCGGGTTATGGACGCCTTGCTGCGTGTCGTCGAGCGCCTGAACTGCGAAGGTGAACCCACCGGGAACCCCTTGGGCGTTCGCGCGCTCGACCGCGAGTTTGATGCCGTCGAGCGTACTGGTGCCGACCGAGGCATCGGCCCCCGAAAGCGGCAGGTCGACCCCGATGCCGATCGTCGTCGATGCGGGAGCGGGGCCGCTCGAGCAAGCGCTCAGTGGCGCAGCGAGCAAAAGAAGGGCCGCAAGCGCGGCGATGCGAGGCGATCTCATGCCGGACGGATTAGCCCGCCCGGTCGCTCTCCCCTGGCGCCTCCGCCTCTCCGGGCGACGGCTTCCATTCGACGACCGAAAATCCGTCGACCTCGGCCTTAATCGGCTTGAAGCCGCTCTTTTTCTCCAGCCGTTCGAAAACTTCGGTACTCAACCAAAGCGCGTTGATATCGGCATGCTTCTGCATGTGCCCGGCAACGTCGATAGCATGGTCTGCGACTTTTTCCAGCTGGCTATCCTCAAAAATGACGACGTCGCCATCGTTGAGGCCGCAACGCACTTCGATCGGCGTGCGTAATTGGTTTTCGTCACGATTGAACGGTTCGAGCGCGGCGAGTACGCGTTGCCCCGCCGCAACGCCGAGATCTCGGTCGAGAAAGCAGGCCATCACCCCGTCGGGGGTCCACGTTTGCTTCCACACGCTGTAGGATTCGAACGTATTACGGACCATCTCTTCGTAGGCTTGGAAGGTCGCGGCGACCGCCGTCGGCCGTTCGCCGACCTTCATTTTCGTGGAGCCGACGATATCGATCGAGAGAAACGTACAGGGTTTGCGCGATGAAGATTTCAACGCGCCCTCGATCTCGCGATAACGTTTGAGCAAGATTCCTCGGTGATGCTCGGATTCCGCATCGAGCTTCCGCATCGAAAGCCCGCCGTCGGCACCATCGCCGCGCGGCGCGCTTAGCCCGCTCCGCGTCGATACCTTAAAAGTTCGCCGAACGATATAATCGAGCCGCTGCAAAATCGAATCGCCGATCCCCTTGACGATCCAGAACGCGATCGCGATACCGAGCGGCGCATAATTAATGCGACCGGGGCTCGGCCAATTCAGCCCAAACCACCGCGAAACGATGCGAATATCGCCATCGGCGAGACGGTGTCCGAGCTTGACGAGCGCGGTCGTTTCAAGGCGCGGCGCATGCACGAATTCTAAGGCAAAGAGCACCAGCAAGACGATCGAGGCGGCTGAAACCGCAAGGCCCAACGCAAATCGAAGTACGGCGATGACTGCAATAAGGATCCCGCGAGGGGTAAGAGACATTCGCTATCCTCCAATTCACAGAAGTACGGAGAAGAGGCTCCTCCTCGCAGTTGCAGCGTTCCTGCTTTTCCTGCCTTCAATCGCGACGCTTGGGAACCCACGGCGCGACGAAAAGCCCCGGAAATTTGGCGTTTCCTCGAATCGGTCGGCGGAAAATCCACGCAAGTAAACCCGAGAGATTCGCGACCATCACGAATTGCCGGTAGCCGAAATTCTCGAGCAACGCGGCGACGAAGAGCACCCAGACCTGGCTGAGCCGATACGCCGTGAACGAGATCTCGTCGAGCAAAATACTGACGATCGATCCGAACATGGCGAGTACGAATACCAACCCAAGCAACCACCACTGGGTCTTCCAATCGAGATAGCCCAATGCGGCCATAAGCAGCGAAAAAATGACGCCCCCGATGACCACCACCGGGGCGAGCCATTCAAAAAATACGAGATACGGCATCGTTACCCAACTAAAAACGCCCCCATTCCCGAAGAGCAATTTCCTGTGGATCATCACGCACTCGGAAAGATGTCGGTGCCATCCCTTGCGCTGATTGTAGAGCACCTTCGGCGATGCGGGCACGTCGGTCCAGCAGACCGGAAACGGCGAAAACGCGATGCGGTACGGCTGCCCGGTATTAATGCAATAGTTATGAACGCGCAGCGTCATTTCCATATCTTCCCAGATAGTATCGGTTCTGAAGCCCTCGCAAGCAATAATCACGTCCCTGCGCCAGAGCCCGCAGGCGCCGGAAACGATTCCAAGTGCATTGAATGGGGCGAAGCCCATACGTGTTGCCAAAAAGGCGCGCAGGTATTCCAAGACTTGAAACAATTGCATAATATTTTTCGGCAATGACGGTGAAAACGGCTTATCATCAACCGGCGTCGAGGCGTTCCCCACGGCCACCGCTCCGCCGACGACCACGGTCAGGCGATCTCTCTGAAATGGCTCGACCATCCACTGCAAGGTCTGACGGTGATAGTACGAATCGGCGTCCGCGGTGAAAAGCAATGGGTATCGCGACAAGTTTATGCCGGCGTTGAGAGCGTCGCCCTTCCCGCCGTTGACTTTGTCGATCACGCGCAGTTCCGGGTGAAGCCTCGACTGATAGACCTCCCGAACTTCCTCCGTCGGCAGTTCTACTCGATAGATACCTTCGTACGGCTCGAGGTCGAAGGACTCGTGCAAGCGATCCAACGTGTCGTCTGTCGACCCGTCGTTTATAACGACGATCTCGAAGTTGACGTATTCTAAAGCGAGCATCGAGCGAACCGAGGTGACGATAATTTCTCGTTCGTTAAAAGCAGGCACGAGCATCGTTACCGGGCGGTCGAGCGTAGAATTCGAACGACGAACCGGATCGGCAAGGTGCATTTTAACGAAACCCGGTAACTGAAACAGTGCGATGCTTCCGGTAAATGCATAGTATCCGTTAATCACCAAAAAGTAAAAAAACAATCCCGTTTCGATAAATACAACGATCGCGCTAACCGTCGCATGCGTGTCGATGCTCACGAACGTGCCTCGGGGGCGCCTTGCTCGGCGGCTCGCCGATCGCGCAACGGCGACCGGCGAGCCATCATTTTTCGCTCCGCAAGCGCCTGCGCGATGGCGTCGCGAGCGTATCGGTCCTCAACTTCGGCGACAAAATCTTCGATTAACCCGCTCTCTCCGTAGAGCGCCACGATGGCCTCGGCGGCACGAAGCCTAACCCAATAATCTCGGTGGGATGCCAGCCGCAAAAGCGTCTCGCGGTCGTCGTAGCGCACGCATTTTCTCAATACGCGCAATGCCGAGAGCAACACGATCGCCGATTTGTGGCCGCAATATTTCAAAGCGAGTGCGCGATCTTCTTCCGATGCAAGCGGAGCGAGCGACCGGAGCGCTGCGGCAATCGTTTCTTCTTCTTCCGATTCTTCGAGAACGCGCTTGCAGACCGCGCGCGCCGGTGACGGCGAACAGAAACGAACGAAATCGAGCAATCGCCGTCGCCCTGCTTCGTCGGCGGTTGCAATCGCGGCGCGCAACGCTTCGTCGAGATCGATTATGTCGATCTCCTTGAGCATCGTTTCGACCCGCGAGCGGACCCAGTCGTCGCGGTCGCGGACGAGTTCTAGGACTCCATCGGTAAATCGCACGTCGATCCGAAGCGCGCATTGCGCCGCAGCTCGCGAAAGTTCCGCACCTTCATCTGCCGAGAGACGAATCGCATCGTCGAGGGCGGCACGTTCACGCAACTGCCCGAGTGCGGTCAATGCGAGAAACTTTTCGGCATCGTCGCCTTTACTCAGCCAATAGAGCGCGTGTCGATCGAGGCCGATATCGTAGGCGAGCTCATCGAGCTTTGGAAGCACCTCTCGAGCGCGGTCCCGATCCTTGTCGCGGAGTTGGTGAAATTGCGAAAACAAGGCGATTACCGTAAACCATTCGCGACGCCCGACTCGCGGCAGCACCTCGGGTAATTCCTCGCCGGTGTATGCGGTCTTAAAAATCGAGCGCCAACGCTGAGTGAGACGTTCTTGTCTTGCCCGAACGATTGAATTGCGCGTACGTAAAAATATGAAGGCAACGATCAACGCTGCAGTCATGATCGACGATAGCAGTACGCTTACTTCGATCAGCCGCAACAGCGGTTCAGAGGCGCTCGCGGAGTGCAACACGTACCTCAAAGCGATCGTATGCGCCGGTCAATCCATACCAGCCAACGCCGACATTCAGACCTACTCGTGACGAAAGTCGGTGAATATCGCCAAGAGAGATCGTCAAGCTGTGATAGACCGCCGGAGGCGTTCCGAAACCCACATTTTCAACGTCGCGCCCCGTCGAGAGAGCGACGTTCTCAGTATCGCATGGAAGGTAGCGCGCCATCGAAATTCCCTCGGAGAGCGCGACCCCCGGGACGTTCGTCAACCGCGCGAACGTCATCGTACCGGCGACGCGGAGGTCGCGAAAATAGCGATCCATGCCGACGTGCTCGATCGAGGGGCCGACCGTACCGTACTGCCGCGACGCATACCCGACCTGATATCCGTAGCCGCTCCCGGCGCGAAGATCGAGATCGCCTTGCAAACTCGACGCCGGCAGAACGTTGTGCTGCGGGCTAAACGAGCCGATAACGTCGGCGATAACGTGCGGCCTCACCGCGAGATACGCTCCGCCTTCGTAATCGTTATCGTTCTCGCCGAATCGCACGTCGTCGGCGGCGCGAATATACGCAGAGCGCGCGTTCCCGTCGCGGGCTTCGAGCACCATCGACCCGCCGCTCCAGGTCCCCCGGCCTTTCGTCAGCGACGCGCTCGATGCGCCCTCCTCCAGCGTCACCCGTTGCGCCGGGGGCGGCGGAATGCGGCACAGTGCCGATGCGGCGCCCGGAATACCGACCGCGAGCAACATCGTAGCAACCGCCGCCCATATCTTCATCGACGAGCCGACGAGCGAAGCCCTTCGACAACTTCGTCGAGAATTTCTTCGAGTGGAACTTTTGGTTCGAAAGATATCGCCTGCCGCGCCTTCGATATATCCGGGACGCGGCGCATGATTTCTTCGAATCCGGCAGGATATGCGTCCGAAAACGGTACGAAACCGATCGTTGATTTCGATGCAGTACGTTCGACGATTTCCTTCGCCAAATCGAGAATCGTCATTTCAATCGGATTTCCGATATTAAACACTTCTCCCGACAAATCGTCGAAGCGGAGCAATATCGTCATAAGCGCCGTCGTGACGTCGCGCACCGAACAAAAGCAGCGCGATTGCGTTCCGTCGCCATATACCGTCAGGGGCTCGCCCGAGAGGGCCTGGGCGGTAAGGCGCGGGAGCACCATTCCGTAGCGGCCGCTCTGCCTCGCTCCGACGGTATTAAAGAGTCGTACGACAACAACCGGGAGCCCCCGCTCGCGCTGAAGTGCGAGCGAGTAGAACTCGTCGTATGCCTTGGCGCATGCATAACTCCATCGCCCGATCGTCGGCGATCCGAAACAAATCGGATCGTTTTCGCTCGACGGTATTTTTGTCGAGTGCCCGTACACTTCGGAAGTCGATATAACGAGCACCGGGGTCTTTTTCTTTAGCGCCGCCTGCACGACGCACTCGGTGCCGCGAGCGTTCACGTCAAGCGTGTCGAAGGGACTATCGACGATGATGCGCAGGCCGATTCTCGCGGCAAGGTGGACGACGGCATCGCAATTTTCCATAGCTCGTTCCACCAGAAGCGCATCGCGAATATCGCCTTGAATGAATTTACACCCGGGGCGCGCGAGCGCAGCGGTGAGATTGACGACGCTGCCGGTCGAGAGATCGTCGAGTGCCGTCACTTCGCGGCCGGCATCGAGAAGCGCATCGCAAAGGTGCGAGCCGATAAAGCCCGCTCCCCCGGTAACGAGAACTCTCACAATGCATACACCTTTGCCGCGGATGCGATCGCTTTTTCGCGCGAGATGACCTGGCGCGTATCGACGATGAGCGATGCGTGGTCGAGAATAGCTTGATAATCGACGGCCTCGTGGTCGGTTAAGATCACTACGCAGTCGGCCCGTGCCAGATGGACTGGATCGAGAGAGACGCTAGCCAGCGTGTCGGCGCGACGGCGCAGAGGCGTCGACGTCGCGCCGACACGATCTCCGCTTCGTCGCTCGTAGGGAACGATGACGCGCGGGCGCCACTCGGGCCAATCGTTATGCCGACTATGGAGTTCGGCGACATACGGATCGTGATAGGAGACAACCGCGCCGCGCATGCGCAAGCGGTCGATAACCGCAACTGCGGGGCTGCGTCTCGTATCGTCGATATTTCGTTTGTAAGCAACGCCGACGACGAGTATCTGGGCATCGCGCAGCGATTTTCTTGCTTCGTTCAGCGCCCCCGAAATTAAATCGACGACATAGGCCGGCATCTGCGAGTTTACGTCTTCTGCAAGCTCGATGAAGCGAGAGGTAAATCCTTGGCGCTTCGACTCCCAGGCCAAATAATGCGGATCGAGCGGAATGCAGTGACCGCCGACTCCGGGGCCGGGCTGAAAAGGCATGAAGCCGAAGGGTTTGGTTGACGCCGCTGCGATGACCTCACTCGAATCGATGTTGAGTTGGCGGCAGAGGCGCGCGAATTCGTTGATAAAACCGATGTTGACGAGACGAAACGTGTTTTCCAAGAGCTTGACGGTCTCCGCAGCGCGGGCAGAAGAAACGACGAAGGTTTCCTCGAAAATCGCTCCATAAAGCAACCGCGCCGCATCGGCGGAGCGTTTGCTGCAGCCGCCGATGACTTTCGGTATTTGCGGCAAGGGAAGGTCGCGCCCTGGATCGATGCGCTCCGGCGAAAATGCGACGAGAAAATCGCGATCCGCAGTAAGATTCGAGCGTTCGAGAATTGGAACGAGAACTTCTTCGGTAGTGCCGGGATAGGTCGTAGATTCTAAAACCACTAGTTGCCCCGGTCGCAGCGCACCGGCGACCTGCTCGGCGGCATCGAAGATACAGGCGAGGTCCGGAAAATTTCCGATCCCTAACGGCGTTGGGACGCAGATGACGATCGCATCGCACTCGGCGAGCCGCGTAAAATCACTGCTGCATTCAAATCGGCCGGCCGTCACCAGCGACTCGACGCGCTCATCCGCCACGTCGCGGATGTGCGAGCGTCCCGCGTTCAACAACAAAACCCGCTCCGCGTCAATATCGAAGCCGAGCACTCTGGCGAATTCCGCCCCGAACTCGACCGCGAGCGGCAAACCGACGTAACCCAACCCGATAATGCCGATCGTCGCGGTTCGCAGCGAAATCCGACGCACGAGCTCGTCAACATGAATAGAGAGCGACTTCGATGTCCGCTGGCCGGCGGCGCGCTTTCCCATAGGTTCTCCCGTGAGCAGTTTTCGCCGACATTAGGCGCGCCTAGAAGGAACCCTTTTCGGCCGCTTAACGCTCGATGGTCGCCGCCGCATTGAAATAGCTCGCTTGAGGATGATGGATCACCAATGCGGCCGTCGACTGTTCGGGAACGATTTGGAAGCTCTCGGTGAGCCGCACGTCGATCGAGCGAACGGCGTCGAGTAGTTCGAAGGCGATCTCATGCTGCGAGAGATCGGGGCAGGCTCCATAGCCCCAAGAGTAGCGCTTACCTCGTCCGAGATCCAGGCCGAGCTCGCGCCGAACGCGCCGATGGCTCCATTCCGCCAACGCCTCGGCCGACTGAACGGAAAACCCATGCAAGAAGTACGATTCGCTGAAATCGCCGCGCGCGTGGAGCGCCTCGATCTGCTCTGCGACCTCGGCCCCGACGGTTACGACTTGGAGCGCGACGATATCGGATGCCGCTCCGGCGATCGGTTCGCGGAGATAATCGGCGAGAGATAGATGCTCTCCGCCGATCTGCCGTGCGAACGACATGCGCGCCACCTCGCGCGTCGGATCTTTCGGATCGAAGAAGAGGACGTCGTTCCCGATTCCGGCGACCGGAAAATAACCGTAGGCGACACGCGGGTGCACGATTTCACCACGTTCGGCCTCCGCGCGATAGCGAGCGAGACGCGGCTCGAACTCCTCGCGCACCGTCTTTTCAAACGCCTCGCCTTTTTGATTGCCAGCCCCCCACGAAAGTCGATAGAGCGACTTGAGATCGAAGCATTCCCAAAGCTCGCGCACGTCGATATCGACGAGCGTTCGCGGGCCCCAAAACGGCGGGCTCGGCGGCTCGATGACGAGGCTTTTAACAGCGGAGATGCGCGGTTCGCCCGCCGGGCGCGACGGATCCCGGAGCTTCGCCTGCGCACCGAGCGCCTCGACCTTCACGCGCTCGACGAAGGCGCGGCGTCGCTCCCCGTCGCCGGTCAGCGCATCCATAATGTCGAGCCCTTCGAAGGCATCCTTCGCGTAAAAAACACCCGGTTCGAAGGGGCGCCGACCCTCGTCGAGCAGCGCTATTCGCCGGCCGAAGTCGCGATTGATTGCAGCCCCGCCGACGATGACGGGAAAAGCCAACGCGCGTGCATCTTGTTCTTGTACGCAAATCGGCATTTGTTTGCTGGTCGAAACCAAGAGCGCGGAGAGTCCGATCGCGTCGGCGTTCACCTCCGTTGCCTTCTCGAGAATGACGTTCATCGGCACCTGCTTGCCGAGATCGTGAACGGTATAACCATTGTTGGAGAGGATCGTATGGACGAGATTTTTCCCGATATCGTGGACGTCGCCGAAGACCGTCGCCAGCACGACCGTTCCCTTCGTACTGCCGTCACGCCGCTCGAGGAACTGCTCGACATGAGAAACCGCGCGCTTCATTACCTCTGCCGATTGCAGCACGAACGGAAGAATGAGTTCCCCGGCGCCGAAGCGATCTCCGACCTCTTTCATCGCCGGCAACAACACCTCGTTGAGCACTTCCACCGGCGTTCGGCGCAGCAAGACCTCGTCGAGCATTCCCTCGATGCCGTCTTTTTTACGGCGTAGAATCGCCTGATGGATGCGCGTTTCCGCCGGAGTGTTCGCATCGTCGTTCGCACGCTCGTCTTCGCTTTGGACGACGACGTTTTCGTATCGTTCGATAAAACGCGCCAGCGCGTCGGGGCGGCGATTGAACACGAGGTCGTCGCATGCCTCGCGCGCATCTGCATCGAGCTCGGCGTACGGCGTAATTTCTTTGGGGTGAACGAGCGCGAGGTCGAGCCCCGCCTCGACGCAATGGTGCAAAAACACGGAATTAAGTGCCGCGCGGGCGGCGGGCTTCAGACCGAACGAGACGTTGCTGACGCCGAGCGAGGTAAGGACGCCCGGGAGCGCCGCCTTGATCGCACGGATGCCTTCGATGGTTTCGCGCGCCGAATCGATATATTCGGCATCGCCGGTCGCAAGCGTAAAGGTAAGGTCGTCGAAAATCAACGCCCGCGGCGGCAAGCCGTACTCTCCGACGACGATCTCGTAAATGCGTTTGGCGACCTCGGCCTTTCGCTGCGCCGTCTTCGCCATGCCGACTTCATCGATGGTCAGCGCGACCACGGCGGCGCCATGTTCGATCGCCATCGGCAGGATCGCATCGATCTTCGCACGGCCGCTCTCGAGATGAACGGAATTGACGATCGCTCGTCCCGGATAGTTCTCCAGCGCGCTGCGCACGACGGCGGCCTCGGTCGAATCGATCATCAAGGGGGCTTCGACCGACTGCGCGAGCCGGCGGACGACGGCGCGCATCTGCTCGGGTTCGTCGGTGCGCTCGGTGAGCGCGGTGCAGACGTCGAGAACGTGCGCTCCGCCCTCTATCTGATCGCGAGCGAGTTGACCGATCGCTTCGTAATCATCCTCAAGCAATAAGCGCTTGACTCTCCGCGACCCTTGGCTGTTAATGCGCTCGCCGACGATGAGCGGGCGCGGCTCCTGCTCCAAGGAAACCGCGGTCATCGCACTCGCGACGAACTCGGGGCGCGCGGGTGCCGCGCGATGCGACTTTTTCGAATCGGCACTTGCATCGAGCGCGGCTCGTAGCGAGGCAACGTGCTCGGGGGTGGTTCCGCAGCAACCGCCGATCGCACGAACGCCGAACTCAACCACAAACTCCATGAGTTCCGCGGTGAGCTCGTTCGGCGTCTCCGGGTAGATCGTCTCGCCTTTGGGCCCCATCAGCGGAAGCCCGGCGTTTGGAATCACGCTGACGTAACGGCGCGAATTTTCACCGAGGTAACGAACGGAGTCGCGCATTTGCGTCGGACCGGTCGAGCAATTAAGCCCGATGACGTCGATCGGCAGTGCATCGAGAACCGCGCAGACCGCCGAGATATCGGTCCCCAGCAACATGCGCCCTTCGGTAATGAGGGTCGGCTGCGCCTGAATGGGAACGCGGCGCGCGCCGTCGCGAAAAACGCGCCCGATGCCGACGACGGCGGCTTTGAGCTCCAACAAATCTTGCATCGTCTCGAGCAAGAGTAGGTCGACGCCGCCTTCGACGAGCGCGCGCGCCTGCTCTCCGTAAATGTCGGCGAGTTCGGCAAAGGTAATTTTCGAAAGCGACGGGTCGCTCGACGATACGAGCATTCCGGTCGGCCCCATCGATCCGGCCACGAAGCGCCGCCGCGTCGGCGTGCTATACGCATCGGCAGCCATTCTCGCCAGCCGCGCAGCATCGTGATTGATTGCATAGGCGTGCTCGCCGATCCCAAACTCTTCGAGTTTCAGGCGCGATGCGGTAAACGTATCGGTTTCGACGACATCGGCACCCACTTCGAAATACCGTTCGTGGATCGAGCGGATCAACTCCGGGCGCGAGAGCACGAGCGCCTCGTTGCAGCCGAGTTGGCGTTCGCCTCCGAAATCCGCCGCGGTTAACTCCAACGCCATGAGCTGCGTGCCCATGGCGCCATCGAACAATAATACTCGCTCCTGAAGAGCGTCGAGATAACCGATCAATTCAGCCCGTCCGTGCCTCCAAAAAATCTCGTTCGCGCGCGCGAATCTCGCCGGCTCGCGCTCCCTTACGAGTATAGATGATCGGCTCGGATAAGTCTGTGAGTTCTACCTCAGCGCTCTCCGAAAGCGCTCCGACCGCTCGCAAGCCGGCGAGAACCGCCGGCGGCCGTGCGCGCGAGGCGCCGTCGACGACCTTGAGGGCAAACCCCAGCCGCGTCGTCATCGAGGCTACTCCCGAGACGCCTTCCGCGCCGACCTTCGAGGCGATCGCCCCCCCGGCGGCGCTCATCAGCCGCGTGTCGAATTGCCCCGAACCGGCGACGTATTCAGGGTGCGAGAGCATTGCGTCGCGGACGACGAGCAACGCTTGTAACTCTCGATCGGGAAGCCCGTCGAGCGTCGCAAATCGAGCAAACGCGAGCGCGGCGTTGCGCAGAGGGGTTGCGAAGACCGGGATGCCGCAGCCGTCGAGTGCGACCGGCCAGCGCTCCGCGTCGTCATCGCATGCACGCGCGCAGAGATCGAGAATCGCCCGTTGCGCGGGGTGACCGGCATCGCGATAGGTCGCGATATCGGCACCCAATCGTTGCGTCAGCGCGAGAATGCCCGCATGCTTTCCCGAGCAATTATCGTGAACCGAACTCGGCGCGAGCCCGGCGCGAATCAGATCGTGGGCGCTGCGCTCGTCGAGCGGGAGATGCGTTCCGCATTGCAACGCCGACTCATCGAGATCGATTTTGCGAAGGATCGACCGAACCGCCGCCACGTGAAAAGGTTCGCCACTGTGCGATGCCGACATGACGGCGATCTCTTCCATCGTGAGCCCAAATGCCTCGCGAACGCCGGCGGCGAGGGCTGCCGCTGCGATGAACGGTTTCGCAGCCGAGCGAAGATAGACCGGACGGTCGATCTCTCCCATCGCCAGATGGAGGCGCCCGGATGCATCGCTCGCGCAAGCGGCGATGCGATGCCAGGATTCGACGTATGCGCCACGGCGGACTTCGACGGCCGGTACGCCGCCAAGTGCGTCAGCGTTCAATTACGGTGACTCCAAAGCGACGCGCTCGTCGACGATGACCGACTCGAGATCGGAGAAGACCGGGTTGCTGAGGTATCGCTCGCCGGTGTCGCAAGCGATCGTAACGATACGTTTTCCGCGCATCTCCGTTCGCGCCGCAATTTCGAGTGCAGCGTGGATATTCGCTCCCGCCGAAATACCGACGAGAAGCCCTTCCTCTCGCGCCGCTCGGCGCGCCATCGCCATCGCCTCGCCGTCGGTAACGCGGATAATCTCGTCGTAGATACCGGTGTCGAGGATCGGCGGAATAAAGCCCGTACCCGTTCCCTGAATTTTGTGCACGCCCGGCTCGCCGCCGGAGAGCACCGGCGATGCGTCGGGCTCGACGGCAACGACGCGCAAGCCCGGCTTCCGTTCTTTTAACAGTCGTCCGACGCCGGTTAAGGTCCCGCCGGTACCGACGGCGGCGACGAAAAGATCGACGCTCCCATCGGTATCGCGCCAAATTTCCTCACCGGTGGTACGCCGATGGATCTCGGGGTTCGCGGGATTCTCGAATTGTTGCGGCATGAAATAGCGTTCCGGCGCGGCATCTCGGATCGCGGTCGCGCGTGCGATCGAGGCTTTGATCCCTCCACTTCCCGGCGTCAGTACGAGTTGTGCCCCATAGGCCTTCAGTAAATTTCGGCGTTCGATCGTCATCGTCTCGGGCATGACGAGAATAATCGGATAGCCCTTCGCCGCAGCGACAAAAGCGAGCGCGATGCCGGTATTCCCGCTCGTCGGTTCGACGATGGCCATCCCTGGGCGCAAGCGGCCATCGGCCTCCGCCGCCTCGATCATCGCGATGCCGATGCGATCTTTCACGGAACCCGCCGGGTTGAAAGATTCAACCTTTACCAGAACCTGCCCGGGCAGGAAGGCATTGAGCCTAGGAATCCGCACGAGCGGCGTGTTGCCGAACGTATCGACGATCGAGTCATAGATGCGAGCCATAGTTCCACCTTCAACGCGCAAGAGCGCACGAGCGTTGCACCGAAGCGCCTCTACCTATGTTCGCTAAACGCGACGCAAGCCTCTACCTGCCGGCGATCGACCTTTGGGTCGACGCATCGCGGCGCCGCGAGCGCAGTTACGTCTCGCACGCTCATTCCGACCACGCCCGCGAACACGACGTCGTCATCTGTACCCCCGAGACCGCCGCGCTCTGCGCGGTACGCTTCCGCTCGCGCAAGCGCACCGTTTTCGAAACTCATCGTTTCAACGAACCCTGGGAGACCGGCGAATATCGTCTCACGCTCTTCGCCGCAGGGCACGTGCTCGGAAGCGCTCAACTGCTCGTCGAGGGTGCATCGGGAAGGCACGTTTACACCGGCGACTTCAAACTTACCGCATCGCGAACCGCAGAAGCGACCGAGATTAAAGCCGCCGACGTTCTCGTAATGGAGTGCACCTTCGGCTCGCCGCAATACATTTTCCCTCCGCGCGAGCAGGTCGAAGCGGAGATCGTCGGTTTCGCTCGCGCGGCCCTGGAGGACGGCGCTAGGCCCGTCTTCTATGCATACTCACTGGGAAAGGCGCAGGAGGCGATGGCGATTCTCGGTGCTGCGGGCATATCGATCCGCGTACATTCGGCAGTGGCAAAGATCGCTGCGGTTTATCGCGCTTGTGGGGTTGCGTTGCCGGAGGAGGTAGGCGACGACGCCGCAAGCGGCTACGCCGAGATCCGCCCACCGGGGCGCTCGAATGCGCCGCCGGGAGAGGGCAGAACGCGTACCGCCATGCTCACTGGCTGGGCGATCGATCGGAGCGCGCGCTACCGCTACGGCGTCGACCGAACCTTTGCGCTCTCCGACCACGCCGATTATCCGTCGTTATTGCGAACGATCGAACTCGTGCAACCGCGCAAAGTCTTGCTCGTGCATGGCCGCGACGATTTCACGCACCGCCTGCGCCGCCTCGGTATCGACGCTGAATATCTCGAAGAGCACGCGCAGTTATCGTTGTTTTAGGAAAACGTTACGCGCGCTCTTCTCCGATATCCCAGAGCAAGCCGAGATCTTTCTTGGCAAAGGATCGGAACGCAATGAGCGTCTCGGTCGATTCGATGCCGTCGAGCGCGCCGACGCGTTCGGTCACGAGATCGTTGAGTTGCTCGTGCTCGCGCACCCGCGCAATCGCAACTAGATCGAAGGGCCCGGCGACGGAGTAGACCTCCGCGATGCCGTCGATGGCAAGCAGGTCGTCGGCGATCGATTTCAAGCGCGGACGTTCGACGTTCATGAGGATGAAAGCGGTAACCATAGGTCGCCGCTTCGACGAGGGGTTCGGAAGCCCCGGCCGACGCTTCCTTCGGCTCCCACCCGAGAGAACTAACGACGCGTAAAACGGTTCGAGCGCTCCTCCCGAATTCGCTCCGCAGCAGCGGCGGCATCGAACCCGGTCGGGCGCTCTTTTTTACCGTAGAGCGCAGCGCGCAGCCGCGCGCTAGCGACGATCGAGAGTAACAGCATCGCGGTGAGCGCGAGCGGGAGACGCCCGGGAATATTCAACGCCGAGAGGCTCGCGAGAATCACCGCGAGCAAGGCGAGGCGCGTCTCCCAGCGTTTCACCCGTTCTTGAAGCGGGCCACGCGCTTTTCGTTGTAGGCGGCGATGCCTTCTTTGGCGTCACCGCTCTTAAAGAGCAACGATTGCAACTCGCGTTCGAGGGTAAGGCCGGCTTCCAGGGGCATCTCCGCGCCGCTCTGCACCGCGCGTTTGATATGCCCGACCGCCATCGGAGCTTTGTTCGGCGTGCAGAACTGGCGGGCGTAGGCGAGCATCTGCTCGCGGAAACTCGCCGCATCGCCCTCGAGAACGTCGTTGACGATTCCCCAGTCGGCAGCCTGTTCGAAGCTAAAGGTCTTGCCGGTCACCATCAATTCTATCGCGCGCGATTTTCCGACGAGGCGGGCGAGGCGTTGCGTGCCGCCGGTGCCGGGAAGGACGCCGAGTGCGACCTCCGGGAGCCCGATCTTTCCCGCGTCCTTGCGAGCGATGCGTATATCGGCGGCCATCGCTATCTCCATGCCGCCCCCGACGCAGTGCCCGTTAAGCGCGGCAATAACCAACTTCGGCGTCTGTTCCAACCGCGAGAGCGTTTCGTTCGCGTGCAAGCAAAACATATACTTGAACTCCGGAGTCACGCTGTTGAGCATCGCGATATTCGCACCCGCTGAGAAAAACTTTTCGCCTTTGCCGATAAGGAGAATGACCTCCACGTTGGGATCGAACCGCGCATCGACGAACGCTTCGTCGAGTTGGCGCATCATTTCATGGGTGTAGGTATTTGCCGGAGGATCGTCCATCTCGACGACGGCAATGTGGCCGTCCACATGATAGTTGATAACGCGTTTACCCTCGAATGCGCGCTCTTCGCGGCCGAATGGGGTGCTCTTGGCGCTCGTGCCGTTTCCGCTCATATGCGTTCTCTTTTCTTGACGTAACGTGGTGATCGCGATGATTTACGCGCGGAGGTCGCCCTTAGCGGCGATCCACGACGGGTTTTTGAAATATTCCTTCAGGAGCGCGTCGTCGGCAGACGAAGGAAGAACGCTTGCTTCGTACGCTTTCCATTCGTCGTCGGAGAGGGCGCGACCGTCGACGGAAAACTTCCGGTCCGAGTATTGGCCGATCTTCCGATTGAACTTCATGTCGGGGACATAGAGTTTTTTCTCGCTCGCGTTGACGTCGTTCACGCGTTGCACGGTTTGAACGACCTCATCGTAAAACTGCTCGCGAGCGCGCTCGTTGAGCGCCTCTTTGTCGGGCTCGCCCTCGACCTTATCTTCATCGACGCGCCCTTTAATTCCCCACGTGTAGGCCCATTGCGCCGATCCCGAATGGTCGGTGCCGAAGAGATCGAGCGAACCCGAGATCCATTTGTTGTAATACTTCTGCTGAATCTCCACCGGAATAACTCCGGCTTTCGCAATGCGGCGAAGCCCCGAAATTCCGGTTCCCATGTGAAAACTTTCTTCGCGCAGCATCGGCCCCATCGATGCGGCGAGCGGTGCAAATGCCGAGTGCGAGAGCATCGTTAACTGAAATTTTCCGTCGCGATCCATAAAATTCGTATAGGCAAAAAAATCGAGCCAGTGCGTAACGTCTTCGTTGAAGGCATTGAGCAGGCGATTTTTTTTGCCGAAGGCACGGCGCTCGAGCATCTTCTGCGCCTCGATTCGTCCTTCGCTTCCGAACTGTTCGACTAAAAGGTGGCACATCTGGTAACCGTGTCGCGTTTCTTCCACCATGATGCGCACGAGAGCGGCGAGGTCGTATTCCGTCGGTGCGTTATTAACCAGGAAACGTTGCTGCTCGTTCGAAGCAAACTCCGTATCGCCCTGATAGACGATCATGTTCAACGCTGCATCGCGCATGCGTTGGTCGGGAATCTCGGTCACCCGTTCCCAGCGGCGTTCGCCCTTGAAATCACCGAAATAGATCTCGGAGGTCGACAACTCACCATATTTGGCCTCGAACCGATACCCCGGCATAAACCGTTCGATCAGTTCACGATCCAGACCGATGTCGCTCTGCCATGACTGCAGCAGGTCGATCCAGTCGTCAAAAGTAGAGATTCGCGCAGCCATACACCCTCCGGCAAGGACTATTGTGACAAAAGAATCGCATATCGTTCAAGAAGTGTCATACGACAAAAGTCCTACAAGAGAGGTCTCGCGCCCCAACTCCTTCATCTTCAACATCTACGGGGATATCGTGACCCGCCGCGCGGGGGAGCAGCGGGTCGCGCTCGCCGGCCTCGTTCGCCTCATGGATGCTTTCGGGGTCTCCGAAGCGGCGGTCCGACAGTCGGTCTCCCGGCTCGCTCGCCAGGGCTGGCTCCGCGCGGAGCGCAGCGGCAACCGCGCTTTTTATGCGGTGACCGAGCGCGGCCGACGGCGCATCGAGGAACTGAGCCCCCGCATCTACGGTCCGCTCGTCGACTGGGACGGGCTCTGGCGCATGCTCGTCTACTCGATCGACGAGCAACGCCGAGATCGTCGCGACCGGTTGCGAAAGGAGCTCGCCGTCCTCGGCTGGGCGCCGCTCGCGACCTCGACCTGGATCTCTCCGAACGGCGACCTCGCCGCGGTTGCGGCAGCCGCAAGCGAGGCAGAGACGAGCGAGAGCATCGCGATCTTCGAAAGTTCGCATCGCGGGCCCGGCACCGACGCCGCTCTGGTCGCACGCTGCTGGGATCTTCCCGGTATCGCTGCAGCATATCAACGCTTCACCGAACTCTATCGGCCGCGCTTAAACGCCGAACGGAGCGCGCGTAGATTCGGCGAGCGCGAAGCATTCGTCGAGCGCCTCTGGCTCGTCCACGATTATCGCAAGTTCACCTATGTCGATCCCGCACTCCCGAGCGTACTGCTCCCGGCGCATTGGCCGGGGAGCGTCGCCGCGGCAATTTTTCGCGAATATTACGCGCTGTTGCTCGATCGGTCGAACCGCTTCTTCGATCGGAACGCTCATCCGTGAGTGAACTTTTCACGCGTTACCCGGCGCTCGTCGTCGAATTCGGCGCTGCAGCCGTACTTGTTGCAGCGCTGCTCGCGCGAGCGCTATCGCGACGTTTCGGCATCCCGTCGATTATTACGTTGCTTTTGGTCGGCCTCGCCCTTGGCCCCAGCGGCCTCGACTTTCTCCGCCTCGACCTCGCCGCCCCCGCAACGCGCGCGCTGCTCTCGCTCTGCGTCGTCATCGTGCTCTTTGAAGCAACGCTTCGCATCGATATCGGCCGGCTTCCGAAACGCCCGCTCTTTCTCCTCATCATCTTCGGCGCCGGCTTCACGCTGCTGGTCGTTCCGCATCTCGCCCGCGCATTCGGCCTTTCGACGATCGTCGCGGCGATGCTGGCATCGGCGTGTATCGTCACCGGCCCAACGGTAACCGGGCCGCTCCTCGCACGTTTGCGGCTCCGCCCCGAATTGCGTCATCTTCTCGAATCGGAGGGTATTCTTCTCGACGCGATGGGGGTGATCGTTGCGGCGGCGACCTTCACGTCGTTTACGACGCGAGCGCGCGGCCCATTTCTCACCGCCCTCGCAACCCTGGAACGGCTCGGCTCCGGAGCGATCGTCGGCCTCATCGTCGGCGCGATCGGACTCGTTCTTTTACGTCGCTACGCTCGCGCTTGGTCGAGCGATGTCACGAAACTCTTGCTCCTCGCACTCGCATTCGGCGCCTATGCCCTCGGCGAGTTTGTCGCACAGGAGAGCGGTTTAACGGCGATTATCGCCTGCGCGCTCGTCGTAGATTTTCGCGGCCTTCCCAGCGAACGCTTGCTCCGTTCCTACAAAGAAGATCTCTCGACTCTCGCGCTCTCGACCGTCTTCGTACTGCTTGCCTCACAGATACGCATCGCCTCGGTGCTTCCTCTCGTCGGGGTGGGCGCCGCGATCGCCGGTACGCTCGTATTGCTCCGTATCGTCGTCGTCGCGATAGCAACGGCGCGCTCATCGCTCAACATTCGGGAACGCATCTTCGCCTGCACCGTCTTCCCACGCGGAATTGTGGCGGTCTCGCTCGCGACATACTATGCAACGCAGCTTGCGGCATGGGGATTCCGCGGCGGAAATCGCTTCTCGGAGGTCCTCTTCGTTATCATCGTACTCACGGTCTCGGTCTCGACGGTCCTTTCAATCGTTGCGTCGCGCGTTCTGAAACTCCGGCAGCCCGTCGTCGTTCTCGCCGGTATCGATCCAGCGAGTACCGACCGCGCGCGTACTCTGGAGGAAGAGGGGTACGTCGTCGTTCTCGCCGACACCGACGAGACAGCCGTCGCCTTCGCGCGCTCGCAGGACTGCGACGCCGCGTTTATCGAGTCGGAGAACCGCATCGGCGAACTCCTCCGCGAACGCGGGGCTTCGGTACTCCTCGACGATGGGAACCCCCGTTGGAACCGCTCCGGCAAGGGTATCCTGCCGCCCCACATCGCGCGCGTGCTACCACTTGCCGCTGGAAACGAGAGGAAGCCGCAGCCCGGATAGCGCACTCTGCACGGCTATGCCACGACCGTTTATTATCGCCGGCGCGCTGCTCGCGCTCGCGCTCTCCCTTGTCGCCTGTAACTCCAATAATGGGCTGGCCGTTTTTAACACGCCGACGGCGGCTCCAACCGTATCGCCGACGGCGAATCCTTCGGTCACCACTGCGTTCGTGAAGGTCACGGCCTCGGCGACGCCGGTTCCCAACGTCGCCGTCTCGCTCTGCACGAGCGGCGGCTGCGCCGTTCCCGCCAACGTGCTCCAGCAACAGACGACGAACGCTTCCGGTACGGTCGAATTCACGGCACTAACTCCGGGAACGATCTACTGCTTCTTCACTCAATCGTCCGCATCGGGCTCGACCACGACTTACCAAGACTGTACGTCGAACTGGCAGGGTACCTCCACGACCTTTCCGTTGACGCTGGGAACCTAAGCCTGCGGCGTCGCCGTTCCTCCGGCTTCGGCCGCGACTATACGCCGAATGGATTCATCGCGCGCTCTCCGATTTGGAGCAGCGCGCTTTTCGTTTCGCTGTAAAGAGCGAGCGTCTCCGCCGAAAGTTCGCGCCCGTATCCCGATGACTTATAGCCTCCGAACGGAACGCCGGGAAACACCGAGTACGGTGCATTGACGGCGACGGTACCGCTACGTAGGGCTCGGACAACGCGATGCGCCCGTCCGAGATCGCGCGTCCAAACGCTCGCCGCGAGCCCATACTCAGAGTCGTTCGCCAAGGCAATCGCCTCGCGCTCGTCGCCGAAGCGCGAAAAAACGACGACCGGCCCAAAGATCTCTTCGCGTGCGATGCGAGCGCTCGGCTCAGCCTCGAAAGCCGTCGGCTGCCAGAACATCCCTGCGGCAAAATCGCCGGCGATCTGCGCTGCTTTTCCACCAAAGATTAGGCGCGCGCCCTCTTCGAGCCCGAGCGCGCAATAGCGTTCGATTTTTTCGAATTGTTCGCGCAGGGTAATCGCGCCGATTTGCGTCTGCGGATCGAGCGGATCTCCCTGACGTAGCCCGGCGCTTCTTGCCGAAAACGCTTCGACAAAACGATCGTAAACCGACTCATGGACGAGCACGCGCGAGCGAGCTTCACAGGCCTGACCGCTATTGTAGTAGATCGCATAGATCGAAGCGGCAACCGCACCGTCGATATCCGCATCTTCGAAAACAAGCGTCGGCGATTTCCCACCGAGTTCCAACGTAACGCGCTTCAGCGTCTGCGCGGCCGTCGCGGCTACGGTGCGCCCCGTCTGCGTGCTGCCGGTGAAAGCGATTTTATCGACACTCGGATGTTCGACGAGCCACTGGCCGAGTTCGCGCCCTTCTCCGGTAATGACGTTGAGAATACCGTCGGGAACGCCGCATTCCATCGCGATTTCGCCGAGTGCGAGCGCCGTCAAGGGTGTCGCCGGCGCGGGTTTCAGAACGACGGCGCAACCCGCGGCGAGCGCCGGAGCGACCTTCCAACTAGCAAGAAGCAGCGGAAAGTTCCAGGGAACGATCGCGCCGACGACGCCGACGGGCTCGCGAAGCGTGTATGAAAGATAGCTCGGCAGCGGACCGGAGAGCGTTTGCCCGCCAAATGTTAACAGCGCACCGGCGTAGAATTCGAAGCAATCGACGATCGCTCCGATCTCGCCTTTAGCCGTTGCGAGCGCCTTGCCGTTATCGCGAATCTCCGATTCCATGATGGAACTCGCCATCTCGCCGATCCGCGCCGCCATTTTATTGAGAATTTTTGCGCGACGCGAGGCCGGCATTCCCGACCATTTACCGGCATCGAATGCCGTTCGAGCGGCCGAAACGGCCGCGTCGCAGTCGCTCTTCGATGCGTCGGCGACGCGAGCGAGTTCCTTGCCCGTTGCGGGGTTATAGTCGATATAACTGCGTTCGGCTTCAATCCACTTACCGCCCACGAGCAGTTTCGTCGTTTTTTGCGTAGCCTTCATTTTGTCGCCATTCCTTCGAAGATCGTTGCGATCCCTTGTCCGACGCCGATACACATCGTTGCCAATCCGTATCGCGTTCTTCGTCGGCGCATCTCGTGGAGCAACGTCGTTGCAATGCGCGCGCCGCTCGCTCCAAGGGGATGACCGAGCGCGATCGCTCCTCCATTGACATTGACGCGCGCGGCATCGAGCCCGAGCCGACCGATACAGGCCAACGATTGCGAAGCGAAGGCCTCGTTGAGTTCGACAAGCTCGATCTCTTCAAGGCGCAACCCAGCAGCGCGCAACGCACGCTGCGTCGCGGGAACCGGACCCACGCCCATGATCTCGGGCGAGACGCCGGCGACGCCGGTTGCAAGGACCCGCGCCATCGGTTGCAAACCGTGCCGCTTCGCAAATTCCGCCTCGACGAGCAAGAGCGCGGCGGCTCCGTCGTTCATTCCCGATGAATTGCCGGCGGTCACCGTTCCACCGGCGCGAAATGCGGGAGCGAGCGCGGCGAGCCGTTCGTAGCGCGTATCGGGACGAGGATGTTCGTCGCGATCCACCCATCGCTCGCCTTCGCGCGCCGCGATCTGCACCTTGACGAGTTCGCTCTCGAAGGCGCCACGAGCGACCGCTGCGGCGCATTTTTCCTGCGACTCAAGCGCGAAGCGATCTTGCGCCTCGCGACCGATGCCGTCGATCTCGGCGACGCGCTCGGCGGTTTCACCGAGGGAAATCGTCCACTCCTCGGGCATCTTTGGGTTCACCATTCGCCAGCCCAAGGTCGTGTCGTACAGACGTGCGTCGCGCGCAAAGGGCTGCGCGCTCTTGGGTAACACGTACGGTGCGCGCGTCATCGATTCGACACCGCCGGAGACGATCGCATCGCACTCTCCCCAGGCGATTGCATGCGCGGCGCTGTTAATCGCTTGCAAACTCGAACCGCAAAGCCTATTGAAGGTCGCGCCGGGAACTTCGACCGGAAGACCGGCGAGCAATGCGGCCATCCGTGCAAGATTGCGATTGTCCTCGCCGCTCTGATTGGCCGCTCCGAAATAGATATCGCCGATCTCCGCGGGATCGATCTGCGTCCTTTCGAGGAGGGCGCGAAGCACCGTCGCCGCGAGATCGTCCGGGCGTACGCCGGCGAGCGCGCCGCCGAGCCGACCGATCGGCGTTCGCACCGCATCGATCACCCAGACGTCGCGGGCATTCATTCCGGCGCTTCCTCGCTGCCGTCCTCGCCGAGCGCTTCGCCGTGCATTCCTTCGCCTTCTTCATCGAGATCGAGCAACCACAGCGCGCGATGGGGGCCGAAATCGGGGCCGTATTCGGCGGCTAATCCGCGCAAGATGCGAGCGATTCGCGCACCGCCGATCTCTCGTCCCCAAGCAATCGGTCCGAGCGGGTAGTTCGTGCCCAATCGCATTGCGAGATCGACATCGTCGGCGCTCGCAACTCCCTCGTGCACCGCAATCACCGCTTCGTTGACGATCGAACCGACGATTCGCCCGAGAACGAGCCCCGGCGACGAGGCGACGAGGACGACGCGTTTGCCGAGTCGTTCGAAAAATTCTTGCCCGAGCGCGAGCATGTCGTCGTCGAGCGCGTCGTGATCGACAATTTCGATCGCGCGTTGCGACGCGAACAGTCCAAGAATGCCGTAGCCAAGAAAGCGCTCGGGGTGCCGCGCCCGCTTGAGCAACGCTTTGATATCGGTGCTGTAGGCGTCGAAAAATATAGCGCAACTCGGATCGAGAACGCCTTCAACCTCTAATAAGGCTTCGATGCGATCGGTGGTACCGTCGCCCGCATCGAAGACGATCGTCGCCGAAGAGTCGATATCGGCAAGAAATTCGTCGTTCTCGATGCGATCGACCGCTCCGAATGCTCCCTCCGCCTCGGTCGAGAGATCGTCGGCGAGCGCTCCGAACCCCAGCACGCAGATGCGTTCGTCGAACGGCTCTTCGTTAGAGCGTTCGGGAGGTTCGACCGATCGCGGCGGGCGCTCGCCGCCCTCGTAGTTATAGAAGCCTTTGCCGCTCTTGCGACCGCATGCTCCCGCCTCGACCAGCGCGACTTGCGTCTCGACCGGCTCGAAGCGCGGAGCGCCGGTCCTTTCGTAGAGCGAGCGCGTCGTCGCCAAATTAATATCGAGCCCGATGAAGTCCATTAGCGCAAACGGCCCCATAGGGAATCCGATCCCTAATGCAAGTTCGTCGATCTCCTCTACCGATGCGACTGCATCGTGCTCGGAACGTAAGGCTTGCACGTAGAACGGGCGAGCGACGCGATTGACGATGAACCCCGGCGTGTCGGTTGCTTCAACCGCCGTTTTCCCCAAACGCTCGGCGAGCGCTCGCACGCAATCGACCGCGTCGTCATCGCTCGTTTCGGCGGCCACGACCTCGACCAGCGGCATCTGTTGCGGCGGATTAAAGAAATGCATCCCGACGAAACGCCCCGGACGGCGCAAGCCCTTCGCTAATTCCGCGAGCGCGAGCGACGAAGTATTCGTCGCGAGCACGGCGCTCGGCGCGAGCGCGGCCTCCATCGCTTGCAGCGTATCGCGTTTGAGCGTAAGGCGTTCCGGGACGGCCTCCAACGCTATGCTCGCAAGGCTCTGCACGGGAACCGCTTCAAGTAATTGAATCGACGTGCCGGCGATCCGTTGGGCGGCACGCGCCCGGGCGGCCAAATCGGTCTCAACGAGTTCAACTTTTTCACCGCGTTCTGCGGCGAGCAAGGCGATGCCGAGGCCCATCGTACCGGCGCCGACGACGAGAAACGTACTCTCCATATCCGCCCCATTCGAGCAAGGGCTTCGTAAAGCCCCGTCGCACCTACCGGGCATGGATCGACCGCATTGGAAACGCCTCAGGAGCACCTATCTCATCGACTCGATGTACCTTAAAATTCGCCGAGACGAGATCGAATTGCCCGATGGAACCGTGCTCCCCGATTACTATATCCGCGAGGCACGGGGCTTCGCAATCGTCATCGCTCGTACGGTAAAGCAACGTTTTCTTGCCATCGAGCAGTATCGCTATGCCTCCGACGACGTGGGCCTCGAGTTCGTAGCCGGTTCGCTGGAGCACTCCGAGGAGCCGCTGCATTGCGCCCAACGTGAAATGCGCGAGGAGACGGGATACGATGCCCCTCATTGGCGATTGCTCGGAGAATTTCGTCCCGATCCGGTGCGCTCGACATCGGTTGCCTATCTATTTTTTGCCGACGGCGCCCATCGCGTCGCCGATCCTCAGCTCGAACCGACCGAACAAATCGAAGCGGCCGAGCTATCGCTTGAAGAATTGCTCGCCGCGGCGCGCGCCGGCCGCATGCATGCCGGTCCATCGCTCGCCGCCTTCTCAATCGGTTTGGCGCACGGCGTTTTTAGCGATTAGATTCGGGGAACCGAAGCGCACGAGCCGCGCGCGCGAGTTCGCCGATGGTGCCGAAGGGATAACAGTGCGTATCCGTGGCGGCGACGACCTGCGTCGATGACGGATGCGCCCCGTAGGCACCGATCGCGTCGCGACAATCGCGCGTGAGGATGTTGAGGCCGCGCGAATAGGGTGTCGATGCAGGCACGACGATAAGTTCGCGAGCGGAAAGAAATGCAGGAACGCTCCGTTCGCCCCCGAGCGCGACGCTTGGGTGCAGGTGTCCGATGACGTGGCGTAGCCCATCGATTCGAGGTCGATCCCCATGATGGAGCAGCATCCCCGCGCGTTCGACGGCTTCGACGCACTCGCCGAGCAAGGCGCGCCCACGGGTCGCTCCTTCGTGATTGCCGGCAACGACGGTGAGCGTGCAGACGCGTCGCAATCTCTGCATCGCTCCATCGACTCGATCGCCGGCGCCTTCGCTCAAACGAACCGAATGCACGACATCGCCGAGCAAGATAAGCTCGCGCGCGCAGTAACTGGCTAGCGCCGTCTCGATGCCTTTCAGGCTGTCGTCGAGGCTCCAGAGCGGCAACGCTCCACCGATCGCCTCTTCGTAACCGAGGTGGAGATCGGCCACGACGAGCGAAGCCGTCGTTTCAATCCACAGCATCCCTCCGGCAAGAGCGGTTGCCCCGCCGCCGAGAGCGACCGAGTTCGCACGCGGCCCCGCGCTCACGGAGCGACCGATTCTGCGAGGTACGCCAACACGCGTTCGTGCAACGCATCGACCATTTCGCTGCGGTCGGCTACGGCAACGTCGTCGCCGAAGGAGGAGGTTAAAATGCCGAAACTCATCGGCGAGGCCACGGGCGGGTGGATGATGCGCGGCGGAGCGAGCAGCGATACGCAAAACTTACGGGCTCGCTTCGCATCGAGTACGTCTTCGCATACGCTCCGAAATGCTTCTCGCACGAGCGGAAAACGATCGTCTTCGCGAACGAGCCGGTCGAGAATTCGCCCGCTATTCCATCGTAAAGACGACGCGCGTAGCGATCGCCCATTCGCGCGCCGCAGCACGAGAAGCCCGGTGTTGGCAACGTAGCGAAAATGCGTTCGTAGCAGCGTCGAAGCGAGCAATCCTTCGCGCAAGTCATTCTCGAAATTCGGCTCGTCGAAGAGTCGTTCCCACTGAACGTCGCGCAAACGGGAGCGCGGGGGAAGCTGCAACATGAGGCCGGTATCGTCGGTGAGGAGCCGCACGGAGCCGCTTACAATGCGCGAGATGCGCGTGGCGGCTACACGAGCGAGCGCTTCGTTCGCTCTCCGTCCGATTCCGGTCAGCACGACGGCGCTCTGCAATCCATCGAGCGAGTATATTTCGACGACCGGGCGCCGGTCGCGGGGTATCGTGCTGACCGCGAGTTGTTGTTCGACGTAGGCGACAATTCGCTCGCAAAGCTCGCTCGTCAGGGCGTAGCGTCGCCCCAGCCACGCCGATGCATCCCCGCGCTCCCCCGCCGCCAGACGATCGGCGACTCCCGCGCGCAGGCGATCGATCTCATCTGCGAGCGGTGGTTCGATACCGCGAATATTCGAGTTCCATCGCGGCACCGTCGGTCGCCCACGGTGCGCGCGCGTAGTGATGCCCGAGCGATCGATTCTCTCCACCCGAACCGTGCGCCCTTCGAGAACGAAGATATCGCCGACGCGCAGGCGGTCGACGAAATTTTCGTCGAGTCGCCCGAACGAACGCTCGCCGGCGATGCGAACCGGCACGCTGCGCTCGTCGGGAATCGTGCCGACGTTTTCAAAGTACGCAGCGCTTTCGGCGCGCCCGAGCCCCCATACCGCACCGCCGTCGAATCCGATACGCCGAACGTGCGCGGGATCGTCGGCGATGCCGCCGCCGCCGAGATACGCGGCGCATGCCAGTAAATCGTCACGCGCTAGCGTGGCGAAGGGGGCGGCTCGCCTCGCGATACGCAAGAGAGATTCGATATCTACCCGTCTCTCGGGAACGACGCAAGAGACGATCCATTGGGCGAGCACGTCGAGCGGAGTATGCGGAACGGCGATCTCCTCGATAACGGCATCGGCGATGCACCGCCGCGTTGCCGCGGCTTCGATGATGTCGTCGCGATCTTGGGCGAGAATGACACCGCGTGCTATCTCGCCGGGGCGATGCCCGGCACGACCGATGCGTTGCAGCGTAGCCACGACACCGCGGGCGCCGCCGACGACGAGGACTTGCTCGATCGCACCGATATCGACGCCGAGCTCCAACGATGCGGAGCAGACCACGGCCCGCAGGTCGCCCGCTCGTAAGCGAGCTTCGGTGCGATGGCGGACGCTTCGCTCTAACGCACTGTGATGGACGCCGATGCGCGCATCCGATAAACGCGGCGCGGCATCGGCATCGAGCGTTTCAATCGCGGCGCCGTTGCCGGCAAGCCGGTGTAATTCGTAGGCGATCCGTTCGGTTTGACTGCGCACGTTCGTAAAAACAAGCGTCGTACGCGCGCGGTCGATCGCCGAAGCCGCGCTGCGAGCGAGCGTCGCTAACGGCGCCATCGCTCCGGTAAACGGCGCGCGGATATCCAGCCGCGTCTCCCGTATCGCCCGGGCATCGACGACGGTGCACGGACGATCCGTTCCGGCAAGATATCGCGTGACAGGCTCGAGCGGGGCGACGGTCGCCGAGAGCCCGATCCGCTGCACCGATGTGCGAGCCAATTCCTCGATCGACTCCAAGAGCAAGCTCAAGTGCGCGCCGCGTTTATTTCCCGCGAGCGCATGCACCTCGTCGACAACGACGAAGCGCAGGTCGCGCAGAGTCGCGCGGTAGCTCTCCATCGCCAACATTAGCGCCAGCGACTCCGGGGTCGTCATCAAGATATGCGGCGGGCGCGAGAGCATGAGCCTCCGTTCGGCAGTTGGGGTATCGCCGGTACGGACGCCGGTGCGAACGAATTTTTCCCTGAGCCGCCCGCGGCGAACGCGTGCGCGCTCGGCATTGGGGCGCTCGAGCAACCCCATCTCTCGTAGTGGACGCCGCACGTTATGCTCGACGTCGTATCCCAGCGCTCGAAGCGGCGAAACGTAAAGGGCAAACGTCCGCGCATACAATTCGTCGCGATCGCGGCGCTCGGCGAGCTCGGAAAAAATCGGTAGAAAAGCCGTCAGCGTTTTGCCTGTGCCGGTCGGCGAACAGATCAAAACGTGACGGCCTTCAAGAATTGCCGGAATGCCTTCGCGCTGCGGAGCGCTCGCCTCAACGAGCCGTTCCGCGCACCAGAGAGCGACGGAGCCGTGCAGCCGAGCGAAGGGATCTATGGTTGCGTCAGCTCGCCGTCTCTTAAACGAAAAACGAGCCGCCGCAGCGGCTTGTTTGTGGCGCCGAACCGAGCGGCGCCGGGTCTAAACGGGCGGCACCAGCCGCCATGAGAGAACTACGCAAGCGCATTCACCGATTGGCCGAGGCCGATCGATGCAAAGAGCAGAGCGGCTTCGCTCTGGTCGAGGTTCTGTGTCGCTTTGAGCAGAGAGACGTTGATGGCGGCGCCGACCGACCCGGAGGCGGCGCTTGAAAGAGCTGCAATATCCATAGAGACCTCCCGAAACTTTACCTATCTAGTATCGGTAAATCGACACGAACCTTCAACCCCCTGCTCCGGGGCTTTGGCTCGCCGAACAAGGAGAACCCTTTATGAACCCGACCCTCGCTCTCTACCTTCGCCTCACCCTCGGCATCGCGGCCCTCTTTATCGCGATTATCGTGGCCTTCGCGCTGCTAAAGGTCGCCATCGTCGCCGCGCTCCTCGCGGGGGTCGTGCTGGCCGCGCTCCTGATATGGCGTACGCTCAGCCGCTCGGGGCGCCTACCGACACTTCGCTAAGAGAGCGAGCCGTCGCACGCCTATCGGGCGAGTAATCCTCGGAGCGCCCGCTCGAGCCCGAGCGGGTCTTCGAGCATCGGCAGGTGGGCGACGCGCTCGAGGACCACGAGTTCGGCGTTTGGGAAACTGCGAACGATATCGCCGGCCTCATCGATCGAGACGATCGGATCTTCCGCTCCGGCAATAACCGTGACCGGCATCGCGAGTTCGGCGGCGATATCGTGGGCGTCGTCGCGCAGAGCCATTCCCCGCAACACCGCTGCGAGCCCCGCCGGATTATTTTCGCGCGCGATCGCTCGCGCGGCATCGAGCAACGTGGCCGAGCCGTTGGGCGCAATCAAACGCGGCAAGAATTCGTCGAGCGCGACCTCCACCGTGCCTTCGTCTTCTATCCGCGCGGCGAGTTCGCGGCGCGAAGCGGCGAGCTCCGGCGTATCTGCTACCAGGCGACTCGCTACGAGCGCCAGCCTCGCCACGCGCGCATCGTACATGCGAGCAAAAGCGAGTGCAACGTAACCTCCGAGTGAATGCCCGACGATCGTCGCGCGTTCGATGCCCAGCGCATCGAGCATTGCGGCGAGGTCGCCCGCGAGTTGTTCCATGAGATACGGACCCGCCGTGACTCCCGATGCCCCCATACCGCGCAGATCGGGAGCGACGACGCGATGCTCTCGGGCGAGCGCGATCGCCGCGGGCTCCCAAATGCGATGCGTAAAAGGAAAGCCGTGCAGCAACACAACTGCATCGCCTTCACCCAGGAGTTCGGCATAGAGATCGGTTTCGTCGACGACGACATGCATGGCGTTGCGAGCCTTTCAGTGAGGGCGAGCGGACTGTGGCAACAGATGCAGAGGCGCCTGCCATTCGCTTGGGGCTGCGACAAAACTTGCAATAAAATCCTGCATCGAGTATAAGGAAGGCAATAACCCCGGTCGCACGACCGGAGAAAGGACATCGTACAAAAACGATGGCTGTTAAGAAGAGAAAGGCTGCACCCAAACGTGCCGCCAAGAAAGCCGCCCCGAAAAAGGCGGCCCGTAAAGCGCCCGCCCGTAAAAAGGCGACGCGCAAGAAGACCGCCCGCAAGGCGACCGCGCGCAAGAAAACCACTCGCCGCAAGGCAGCGAAGCGCCCGGCCCGCAAGACGGCGAAGCGTAAAACGGCAAAGCGCACCACCGCAAAGCGCAAGACCGCGAAGCGCAAAACCGCAAAACGCGCGACCCGAAAGGTAGCTCGCAAAGTGAGCAAACCGCGCGCACGGAAAGCGATAGCACGCCGGAAGAAGGCAGCCGCCTAAGCCCGGCGTTTTTGTTTTCCGTAGAAACGAGCCGCCCCCCGCGGCTCGTTTTTTTTTCCCGCGCTGCGGCGGCGAGGGCGGCCGCGCCGAACGTGGCGAAGAGTGCAGGGGTGCCGCTGATCGTAACGCGCGAACTCCGCAAAGTCTTCCGAAGTGCGAAGCGCTCTCCCGGGCCGCTCGGCGCGCTGCGCGGGCTCTTCGCGCCGGTCTACGAAGACCGCGTCGCCGTTGCCGGCGTCTCGATGGAGATCGAACGCGGCGAACTCGTCGGCTACATCGGCCCCAACGGTGCCGGGAAATCGACGACGATTAAAATGCTGACCGGCATTCTCGTTCCCAGCGGCGGCGAGCTCGCAGTCGCGGGGATCGTGCCCCACCGTAAGCGCCGCGAGAACGCGCGCAATATCGGCGTCGTCTTCGGGCAGCGAACGCAACTCTATTGGGATCTGCCGCTCGTCGATTCGTTCGAACTCCTGCGCGCGATCTACGGAATTCCCGCCGATCGGTATCGGCGTTCGCTCGATGCCTTCGTCGAGTTACTCGAGATGGGCGATTTCTTGCGCACGCCGGTCCGTCAACTCTCGCTGGGCCAACGAATGCGCGGTGATTTTGCCGCGGCGATGCTGCACGAACCGCCGATTCTCTATCTCGACGAGCCGACGATCGGGCTCGACGTGGTAGCCAAAGAGGCGATTCGCACGTTCGTCGAACGCGTCAATCGCGAGCAAGGAACGACGGTCATCCTCACCACGCATGACCTCGCAGATGTGGAACGCCTCTGCCGGCGAATCGTCCTCATCGACCGCGGGCGAATTATTTTCGACGGGCCGATCGATCGGATCAAGAATGAATACGGGCGCGAACGGACACTCGTCGTGCGTTTTACCGAGCCGACCTCGGCGCCCGCGATTCCGGGCGCCCGGCTTGAAGCGAGCGACGGCATCACGGCGCGTTTTGTTTTCGACCGCGCTTCTCAACGCGCCGATCGCCTGGTGCGCGAAGTCAGCGAGCGTTACAGCGTCGAAGATATCGCCATCGAGGAGCCGGAACTCGAAGGAATCATCAGGCACATTTACACGCAAGGTTACACCGGGGAGGTACGCAGCGCATGATTTTCAGCAGTGGTGGAGGGAAGCCGAAGATTCACTCGAGTGCGTATGTCGCACCGAGCGCCGTACTCTCGGGTGAAGTCGTCGTCGGCCCCGATTGCGCGATTCTTCATGGGGCGGTCGTCACCGCCGAAGGCGCGCCGTTGGAGATCGGCGCCCGCACCGTCATCATGGAGAACGCGGTCGTCAAGAGCAGCGGCGGGAAGGCGCTGCAATTCCCGACGCAGATCGGGAAAGATTGCATCGTCGGCCCCGGCGCCTATGTCGTCGGCGCCCGCATCGACGATGGATGCTTCATCGCCTCGGGAGCTCGAGTTTTCAACGGAGCGCATATGGAGAGCGGTAGCGGCGTCGAACTCGGCGGGATCGTGCATGTAAATGCCCACCTCACCCGCGGAGCGAGCGTTCCGATGCAGCACATCGCCGCCGGAAACCCGGCCGCGATCTTCGGCCCGGAGAAAGCGGCCGAGCTTGCCGAGCGACTCAATTTTTTCGAGACGGTCTTTAACATCGAAGCCGGCTCCTCCGCACGCGCCAAAGCCGCGGCTGCCTACTCGCGGTTTCTGCGCGCGTTCCATGCAACCGATGCGCGTATCGACGGCGAACGCACCACCAAGCCGGTCGCACGCAGGGTCGGCGAGGAACCACCGCCGAAGCAGGTCGCCGACGTCGGCGGCGTCGTCGATGCGATGATGCTCGAGCTCCAGGAAATGGAGCAACGCCGAAAAGAAGCGACGAAAAAACGCCCGCCCGCGTGACCGCGCTCGCTCCGTATGTCGAGTACGCGCGTAAGGCCTTCGCGCGCGAAGCTACCTATCGTATAGAACTCCTCGCCGAGATCGGCTCGTTGGCGCTACGCGTCTATCTTCTACGTGCGCTGTGGACCGCGCTCTACACGCACAACGTCGCACCGATGGGTTTGCCGCTCCATTCGATGATTACCTACGCAACGGTTGCGATGTTGATGTCGCTGGTTCTGGAGGTTGACGGAACGAGGGTGATTCGCGAAAAATTACGGGAGGGCGGCATCGCGGTTGACCTAATGAAGCCGATCGTCGTGCCGTTTGCGTATTTTAGCGACGGCGTCGGCCAAACGCTGGTGCACGCGCTGGCGATTTTACCGTCGCTGCTGATCTCGTTGATGTTGGTTCGCATCGACGTGCCGCCGGCAGCGACGCTCGTGGTCTTCTTCTTCTCGTTTGCGTTGGGATACGGCGTCAATTTTTTCGTGAATTTTCTTTTGAACGGAATCGCATTCTGGACGCTTGAGACCTTCGGGCTCCAACTGATCGTGCGCTGGATCTCCGATCTCCTCAGCGGGCAGATCCTCCCGCTCGCATTCTTCCCCGGTTGGCTCGGCCGCGCGGTCTTCGCGCTGCCGTTTGCGGCGATCTACTCGACCCCGTTACTCGTCTTCATCGGCATCATTCCGCCGCGGCAGTGGGCAACCGCACTGGCGATCCAGGGTGCCTGGCTCGCGGCGACTGCGGCCGCTTCGTATCTCCTCTGGCGAGCCGCCGCCCGACGCATCGTCGTTCAGGGAGGTTAAAGAGCATGCTCGCCGCCTACCTGCAGTATTGGAAGATCAACCTGCTCACGATGGCCGAATACCGCGCGGATTTCTTCATGTGGCTCGGTTTCACCATCGTGTACCACGGCACGGCGCTCGCAGCGCTTACGATAACGATGATGCGCTTCCCATCGATGAACGGCTGGAGCCTGCGCGAAATGTTCTTTCTCTACGCGCTCTGGATGGCCGCACACGAACTTCATAATGCGCTTTTTTACAACGTTATGTACGTTCCCGAATATATTCGTGAGGGACGCTTCGACCGTTTCTTCGTCCGCCCGTTCGATACGCTCTTCCAAGTGCTCACCGTTCCCTCGCGCACCTTCCCCGACGGATTCATCCTCGGAGTCGTGACGCTCGCTATCGCGGCCGGAGTCGCGCACATCAACTTGTCGCCGCAGACGGTGCTCGTCATCGCCGCCGTCGTCTGCGGCGGTGCCGGTATCGATCTCGGAATCTCGCTCTTCGTCGCCTCGCTCTCTTTCTGGTTAATCCGCGTCGATACGCTGCGTTGGGCGATTATGTCGTTGGAGCAAGATTTTACGCGCTATCCGATTAGCATCTATACGCGTGCGGTGCGCGTCGTGCTCGCCTATATTCTCCCGTTTGCATTCATGAATTATTTTCCGGCGAGCTATCTTCTCGGAAAGCACGATGCGGCGTTCGGGCTCTCGCCCCAGGTCGGGCTCCTCACGCCGCTTATCGGTCTTCTCTGGAGCGGATGTTCCTATCTCTTCTGGAAAATCGGCATTAATCGCTACCAGGGTACGGGTTCTTAGGCCGCGCGCGGTTCCATCGTCACGCGCGTCATCACGTCGCCGCGTCGAATCGCGTCGAGGGTTTCAAAACCATCGATCAACTGCCCGAAGACGGTATATTGGCCGTCGAGAAAGCGCGCGTCGTCCAAGCAGATGTAGAACTGCGAGCCCGCAGAATCGGGGTGCGAGGAGCGCGCCATCGCGAGCGTCCCGCGCATATGCGGGAGCGCGCTAAATTCCGCTTTCAGGCGATAGCTGGGGCCGCCGGTTCCGTCGCCGTCGGGGCAGCCGCCTTGGATGACGAAGCCCGGCTCGACGCGATGGAAGTTGAGGCCGTCGTAAAAGCCCGCCTGAACGAGCTTCACGAACGCCGCGGCGTGATTTGGAGCGACCTCCGAGTTGAGCGAAAGATGCATCTCGCCTTTCGGCGTTTCGATCCGCACGACGTGCGTGCGTGCCGTTTCCAGGAGCGCGTCGCGCTCCTCCGGCTGCGGTGGTGTGGCCATCGATATTCCCCCCTGGACGGCGCGTGTAACGTGCGGCGTTTCGATGACCCGATACCCAAAGGCCTCCGCTGCAGCGAGCATCGCGAGCTTTTCGTGCCGGGAAAGGCGTTTGAAGCGGGCCTCCGTCGAGCGCGCACTCGTCGAGGAGTCGGCCTGCCACCAAGCGTGCAAGCGAATCGGCATCGCTCGACGCGTCGCCTTCGCCGCACGGCCGCGGAGGTGGGCGCGGACCCTGCGCGAGAGATCGTTCGTCCACCCGGTGTAGAACGCTCCGTCAGCGCACTCCAGGACATAGACGACGGAGTCTCCCTGCTGCGGGATTTGTCGGAGCGAGGTGCAAGGTTGCGGTATGCTTGTACGTTCGATCGCCCTCGCCGCCGCGGTTGCCGTCACGACCACCGCCGCCTCAGCCCCCTCCGCACGCCCCGATCCACGCATTCTCGCTATGGTGCGCGCCGTCTCGGCGAGCCACCTGCGCGCGATCGACGAGAAACTCGTCGGATTCCGCACTCGCAACGATTTCTCGGAGATTCACTCGACGAAAACGCAGGGCGTCTTCGCCGCGCGCGATTGGATCGTCGCGCAGTTTCAGAAGATCGCGGCGACGACCGGCGGGCGAATGACGGTCCGGCTCGATACCTACGTGCAGCCGAAACTCAAGTTCACGCCGCGAGCGGTTACCGAATCGAGCGTGATCGCTACGTTGCGCGGCAGCGAGCCGGGGCGCATCTACGTTATGTCGAGCCATTACGATGACTGTAATGGGAACTGCACCGATGGGCTCGGCGTCGCACCCGGTGCCGACGACAACGGATCGGGGACCTCCGCCGTGCTCGAAGCCGCCCGAGTGATGGCGGCGACGCATTTCCGAGGCACGATTATCTTCGCTTGTTTTGACGGTGAAGAGCTCGGGTTGTGGGGCTCCGCGCACTTTGCGAAAGAGATGGCGGCCAAGCACGCTCCCATCCTCGCCGATCTCAACAACGATATTGTCGGAAACTCTAAAACGCATACCGGCCGCAGCGTTTTTCACACGCTTCGCATTTTCAGCGAAGCCCTTCCGGTCGGAGCGAAACGCAGGCTCGTCAACCTACTCGGCACCGAGAACGATTCGCCTTCGCGCGAACTCGCACGCTTTATCGTCTCGACCGATAAACTCTATCTCCCGCATCTCCACATCCAAGAGATATTTCGCGCCGATCGCTTTTTGCGCGGCGGCGACCAGGAATCGTTTCAGGACGCCGGCTACCCCGCGATTCGTTTCACCGAGGCAAGCGAAGTTTTCGAGCACCAACATCAAAACGTCCGCGTACAAAACGGCATTCAATATGGCGACCTGCCGCAATATATCGATCCGCGATACCTCGCGCAATCGACGCGCGCGAACGTGGCGGCCCTTGCGACGCTCGCGCTCGGGCCTGCGGCGCCGACGCACGTCCATATCGTGCTCGCCCATCTCGGCTATACGACGACGCTTCGGTGGCACCGCTCCGCCGATGCCGCCGGTTACGAAGTACTCTGGCGCAAGACCGATGCCGCCACCTGGCAGCACGTGCGCGCGGTCGGCAACGTCACCACCATCACGCTTCCCATCAGCTACGACGACGATCTTTTCGCCGTTCGCAGCGTCGACGCGAGCGGTCTCCGCAGCGTTGGTGTGTTCCCGACCCCCGTGCGAAAGTAGGGCAGCACTCCGTCATCCGCGCGTAGCCGCTGTCATCCCGAGTAGCGCGCAGCGCGTATCGAGGGACCTCTTCTGCGCCTCGATACGGTTGCTCCGCAACCTACTCGGCGTGACAACGCAGCCCACTCGGCGTGAGAGCGCAACCACAATCGCGAACGGAGCCTGCGCTCACCCGACGAGCGCTTAAGCGAGGAGCGGTGCGGCGCGGGCGAACGCGAGCGAATGTGGCGCCTGATATGTTGGGGTTGGCCGGGAGGTCCGGCGGCTTTGCCTCGAATCTGGGGTGAAGTACCTGTCGGCCACGCCGGAGGCGCCTCGGGCTCCGAGCCCGTTATCGAGATTGGCGACCGACAGCACCTGCGGTAGAAGCGATCGGACGGAATC
>JAJZED010000026.1 GCA_021805775.1 bacterium
CACACGCTGTGGGCGCGAGGCTGGGTGCGCGAGGCTGCGTGCGCGGTCGCCGGCGCGCTTTCCCCGCCGCTAGGGAGGAGGAGCCATTAGAGCCTCTACCGAAGGGAGGGGCATGGAAGTAACGACCGACGCACCGTTGTGCTTCATCTGCGGAATTCAGATATCCGAGCGCCGGCGGTTCGCCGCTGCGCGCGTCGGGGAGATACCGCGTTACTGCAGCCGCCGGTGTGCGAATGTTGCTTACCGCGCTAGATTGAAAGGACAGTCATGACCACCAAGACCCCAAAGAGCGCCTCGACGGCGCTGGCTCAAAACGCCGCCCACAACGGCTCGCTCGTGATGACGAGCGCCGAGAAGGAGGCCATCACCTATTTCGACCAGCTCAACGAACAGCTCGACACGCCGTTCGCGCAGCCGCGTGCGATCGCCGAGCGCGGCATTCCGTTCACCATCCTGCGCATCGGCGAGCGCGATTCCGAATCGATCAAGACGGGCGAGCTCGAGCGGCATATGTTCCTGCTTGTGGAGTTCGAGGACGGTTTCACGTACAAGGACAACGCCCGGCAGGAGCACACTTTTGCGATGGGCGACCGAGCGATCGTGAGCCTCAAGCTCAACCCCATACGTTCGGAGATGTCGAGCAACGTCGCGCGACTGCTCAGCGCACACGGCGCCATCCCGCACATGACCTGCCGCGAGGTGCCGCTTAGCAATAAAAGCAAAGCCGCCGGCAACAGTCCGGCGATCACGATCTGCCACACCTCGCAATGGGAAGCGCTCTAGGGCCGCTCGACCACCAACAAGGAAGAAGCCGGCGATCTCGATCGCCGGCTGCTTCGTTTGTCGCCCTCTAACGGTTAGCCGCGCTTCATGGTGACGGTGAGGCTTTCGTTGATGACGAGCTTGCCGACGAGCGGTAGATCGACAGTCGTGACGGGGCCTTCGACGGTGGCCGTACCAGCGCCGCTGGTGAGCACCTGTTCAAGCAGCCCGAGCAAGGTTTTCAGATCGTTCATAGTCCCTCCTAGCGGCCATGATACCATCTGCACTTGCGCGCGGGCAAGTAGATGGCGCAGCAAGAACCCCGAGGCGCCCGCGCCGATCGCGTGCAGCCAATTCATGGGGTATTGAACAGATGCGCTTCGGCCATCCGTCTCCGAACGAGTCCGGGTAAGATCGCGCCATCGGCATAGACCCAATCGCCGAAGAGCTGCACGATCACGAGCGGGTTGGTTTTCCCTTTCGTGACATTGATGTACCACAGTAGATGCGACGAAGCGAGCGCTCCTAATCCGACGTTATAGGCAAAGCAGACGAGCGCTGAGAATTGATTCGAGGAGAGATCTTCGGCCACGAGATCGTTGACGCCCGATTCGAATGCCGCATTATCGGCAGCGAGCAGCATTTCGGCTTGCGCGAGCGTAATGATCATGCCCGGTTCGACCGCGCGATCGATGCCGATCGCCGCACACGACCCGGTATGGCCGTACCCGATCGTCCAAGGCGCTCCGCCGGTGCCCGGGTCGGCATACGCGTGCAGCACGCAGCCTTCGAAGCTCTTCTCGATCGCGAGGCCCGCCGCGTTGATCTTCGGCATTTAGCGCACCTTAATCGCGTGATCGAGCAAGATCGCGACCGCGCCGCCGAGCGACCCGATCGCGGAGATCACCGCAGCGACGAGCACGCGATCGATCTTATTCTCGATGCGATCGATGCGCGCTTCGGAGGTTTTTAGGCGATGTTCCACCACCGCAACGCGCGGCTCGAGCGAATCGTGAATCATGCGGCACACGCATAGTCGACGGGAACCGTTTGCGCCGATGAAACGGCGACGAGGGGATAGAGTTCGAACGTGACCGCCGCCGTCGTCTGCTTCTTGGCGGATTTCTTGGTGATAGTCATGATCTCTCCTTACTGTTCGCGACAATGATAATCGACCGGAACGGTCGTAGCAGTTGAAATAGCAGCAAGCGTCGTGAGCGTGAAGGCAACCGAAGTCGTCGCCTTCGTGGTGATGTACGCGACGAACGGATACGTTTCCGTCGTGAATACGCAACTGTACGTCGCGTTCGGCATCGCCGTCGTGAATGTAACGCTGCCTGTCCCACAGGCGGCAAGCGATGCACAGGAAGCAGGCGTCGTTACCGACGCGACACCACTCTGACCGGGATCGGCGGAGAGTTGTCCGGTCGTCGGACTAAACGAAGAGTAGCCACCGACGTTAACGGCCGATGCGTAGCGCACCGGAAAACTCGTGTCGTCGAATAGAAAATAGTTTCCGATACCCGTGCGATCTTGCACCGAATAGACAATGCCCTGCGTGATCGGCGGCGCGCCATAACTCGTATTATTGTAACAAGCCCCGAACGTATAGCCGCTGTTGATATTTGCAATCGTCCATGCCGTCGGCCCATCGAGATTTGTTCCGATGTAAATACCGCCATCAGGGCCGATATTCGTGCAACTGCGAGGACTATTGTCTGTTTGATTGGTAGCGTTCGTTTCCACGAGAGAACCGAACGCAAAAAACCCTCCCGCCGAACCGTTTGATTCGTAAGTACCCGCAAGAAGCGTCGGATTCATCGTAGGATTAAACGTAACGAGTATCGTTCCATTATACGAAAGCGTGAGATTGTTATTCGTTGCTTCTTGCAGCGACCAATTGTTTTTTACGGGGGCCGTTCCGTTCCACGCCGAGTTCGAGAACTGCACGATGTTCGACGGGTAGTTTGTCGTCGAAGTCGCCGTTCCAGTCGGTCCCAACGTCTGTATCGAGTTAAACGTTCCTGCGTACGTATAGTCAAAGCCTATCGAACCGGGATTCGAGCTGCTAACGGTGATCGGCTCGGCGCCTACGAGCGGGGTGCTCGCGCCTCCCCCTCCCCCTATCTTGGCGATGCCTTGTGACGCAGCGATCGTGACCTGGGCCGTGCCGGTGTTCGCCGCGCCGCCGTCCACCGAGAGGCTACTCAATCCCGCGCAGGCAACGTACGCAAGCCCGTTGCTCGTGATGCTTGCGCTCGTGCTCGTGTCGCTAGCGTAGCTGCGCACGAGAATCGGCGCGTTACCCGGTCCCACCACGTCGAGCGTGCCGGTCCACGTACCCGTCACATCGATCGAGCAGGTCGAGTAGGCGCCTAAGCCGGGCAGCGTGAGCGTGCCGTTCGCGGCGACCGGCCCGGAGATCGAGGGCAGCGAATCGGCTGCTGCGATCGCGAGGGAGCCAGCGATCAGCGCGATCGCGTACCACCATTTTTTCATTGTCTTCCTCCTTCTTAGCTGCTGTAGTTTACCACGATCGAGACTTGCACCGTATCACTCGTGACGCTCTGCACCTTCACCAGATAGGCGGTATCTTGCGGAAGATAGAGCCCCGTTCCGAGCCCTGTAACCGTGCCGCCCATTGCTGTCGCACCATTCGCGATTTGTTTCGAGAAAATATAGTTTTGTAATAGTCCAGAAGCTGTCGCGGTTTGTTCTTGGATTACCGGAGGAAGGAGCGCATTTGCAACGGTATTGCCCGCACCGTTCCACGTACCTGGCACCGCACTACTCGCGCTAATCGAAGCGGGGCTTGCAGTTAAATTTCCCATAGCGACTTCCACTAAGGAGTAGCCGCTCGGCGTTCCGGCGATATCGAGCAGCGCGACGATAATTTCGATATCTTCTGCACTCGGGGGTAAGAGCGCCATCACGCAATACAATTCACCGGAAGAGGTTAACGACGTTGAGAACGCAGCGCTCGACCGCGTTAATCCACCGACCGACGGCATACTCGTAATCGCCGTCGCGATCGGGCTGAGATCGCTTTGCGAGAGCGCCGGCGGAGCAGCAGCACGGCTCGGCGCGAGTACGTCGCTGGTGGCGTACACCGTCATCGGCTGCGGGAAGGCGCCATTGGCCGACACTAAGGTCAAGGTCGTATTGCCCGAGGGAATCGGCGCGCACTCCGAGAGTGCATTGGATGTATAGAGCGGCGTGCCGCCTTCCGTGAGTCCGCTATAGATCTCGACGACGCCGAGACTCGTCGGAAACCATACAGACCGAATATCGCGTCGATCCGGCAGCGAGATCGTGAGCGGACTGCTGCCATTCCACGCGAGCCACCGTCCGTTTGGGTCGGTCATCGTGACCTTGGGCATGGCGATCGGGGCCTGCGCGTACCATTGATCGGGCTGCTCGATATGCGCACGCTGATCGGTCGATGCCGGCACGCTGCCGGCCGTCTCGACCCCGGCATTGCCGCCGAAGAGGTATTCTCGATCGAGCACGCCCGACGCGCCGACGCCCGCTTCCACGAGCCCGGATGCGGCGTTAAATGCCTCCGGCTCGAAAGGTTTCATACCGTCCCGATGAAGGGCTGCACTTCAAAACTCGTGAGTGTCACGATCGCCGTGCCGGCAGCGCCCGCGCGCGGAACGATCGTCACGATCGCACCATCGGGCGCTTCGAGCGGCATGGCGTACACATTCCCGGCGTTGAGCGTTCGGAACGGATAGCCGCCGATCGCTTCGCCGACATAGACGTCAAACGCTCCGGCCATCTGTCCGTTCATATTCGGTGCGAATTCGATGATGATGCCGGCGGTTGCACGGCGGCTGATGCAGCGTACCGTTCCACCGAGATCGGCGTATTGCCGATCGATGTGCCGTTGTAGTTCGACGCGCCGTTCGATCTCCAAACCATTCATTCAATTACCTCCGCTGCGCTTGCAGCAGTTTTCGCGACGGCTGGGGCATTCTGCTTCACGATGCGCACGACATCTTCGCCCCACATCATCGCGAGCAGCAGCGCTCCGATGAAGATCAGCGCAAGCCCCACCACAAACGCGCCGAAATTATTCCAGATATTTTGCATACTCGTGAACGTGCCCATGATCGCTCCTGTCGTCTTGGTAATGCCGCCGGCAGCCGCATCGATCGCAGGCCCGAGCCCGCCGAGGTTATTGAGTCCGAGCGACCGATCGGCGAGCGCGGTGAGCTCCGCAACGGTGGAGTACGGATCGGCCATCGTCGTGGTCGTGCCGCTCGGCTGCGAGGCGATCGGTGAGCTCGCGCCGCTTTCGATCGCTGCGAGTTCTTGTTGATAGATCGCTCCGCCGTAGGTGCCCCACGGCCCGAATCCACCCGCTTTGAATTTCGCCACGGCCAGCTGCGCGTTATCGTAGGGATTGGCCCAGCTGGGGGTGGGTGCTTCGTGCGTGCCGTTGGAGATCTGCCAAAGCCCCCACGAGGCTTGGCTCCCGCCATTATCGATCGGGTTGACGGCATTGGGCACGCCGGCGCTTTCCGCTAGCGCGATTGCTGCCATCTGCGGAGCGACGCGCGGATCTCCGCCTGCGGCAATCCAGAGCTGCATGAGGATTTGACTCTGCAGCGCCGGCAGCGCCGGGCTGGCGATCGTGCTGGCATCGGCATACGTCGTCGTAGGCGCAACGTACATCGTTTACGCCTCCGGCGGTGCGGTGGTCTTTTTGTGCTTGATGTAAAAGTAGATCCCAAGCCCGATCGCAAGCGCAATCATGATCACCACCACGCCGCGCTGCTGATTCGCCGGCGAGCTGGGGGAGTTCGTTGCCGTCGTCGCGTTTACGTAGGTCTGCTGCGGGCCGAGCTGCTCGTTGATACCGCCGTTGCTCGCCGTAGCCGCGAGCGCTGCGAGCTGCTGCGCCGTGGCGGTATTCTGCGAGCTTAAGAGCTGCGCGAGCGAGGAGGAATCGGAGAGCGAGGGCGCAGGCAGCAGCGTGCCGGTGCCCGGAGGCGCCGGCTCTTGCGTGCCGATCGGCGTGCCGGGCGGTAGGGTCGTATCGAAGACCGGAGCACCGGTCCTCGGATTGAGCACCGGTGCCGGAGCGCCCGCATCGATCGGCGGACGGCGAATGCCCGGCAAACCGCCCACGGTCGGCGCGGTCGGCGTATTCGGCGCGCTCGGCGAGCCGTTCGCAAGCGGCGAGCCGAACGCTAGGGGAATGCTCGGCGAGCTCGGCGAGCTTGGCGCGGGCGGGGAGATCGGGGTCGGAATCTTGAGTCCAACACCACCGCCATAATAGGGCGGATGCCAACGGGGCATTCCGGTATTGCCGGCAAGATCGTTTTCAAACGGCATCGTATCGATCGGTAGCGCATTATGTTGTGCGAGTATCATCTTACAACTTACAACCCCGCGAACAATCCGCCGATCGTACCGATGATCGACCCAATGAGGTTATTGCTGCTCTGCGTATTGCTCGCCGAGAGCTGATCATTCGCGGCCGTCGTGCTCGCTTGCGCGGCAGCGTTGGCAGCGCTAATGGTCGCGTTGGCTTGCGTTTGGCCAAGCTGAATGGCGGTTTGCGACGCGAGCTGATTCGCGGCTTGTTGCGTCTGCGCAGCGAGCTGCGCCGATTGCGCCTGCGCTTGCGCCGTCGCCAATCCGACCGTTTGATTCGCAGCGATCTGCTGCTCGGCAACGCCCGCCGCGATATTAGCCATCGCGAGCTGATTCTGAAATTGATACTGCGCTGCGGTCGTCGCCTGCTTTGCTTCGTATGCAGCCAACGAGCTCTGCTGCGCCGTATTGACGATGCTCTGCCCGTTCGTATTATTTGTCGTGATGACGTTGCTCTCTGCACCGATCAGGGCTTGCTCGACTGCAGCTGCGTTATTATTGACCGTATTGACTTGGCTCGTGAGATCGGCGCCGGAGATCGGATTGATCACCGAGACGTTCGGCGATTGCGCCTGCGCGTGCTGCGAGGAAGCGAAAGCAAGAATCGTGATGACGATACCCGCTCCACCGAGCAACAGCGTATCTTGCGTATCCCATTTCACGATGCACCACCCTGCACGCCGGCGATATCACTCCACGGAATGCGTTCGGAATTGGGCATGAGCTCGACGATCTGCGGGATCTGCCAGGCTTGCGCGAACATCCCCTCGGGCGTCGGGTCGAGCAGCAAATGCGGGTTCATCGTCGAGCCGACACTCGTCATGACGAGATAGGCATCGGTCGGGATGCCGTCGTCGTCGAGCACGAGATTCGGCACGAACGGCGGCAGCATCGCCGAGCGATCGGTCGTGCGCACGATCTGCCCTAACACCGGCACCGCCACGATTGCCTGCTCCGCAAGCGGCAGTTCGTCCACCGGTCGCGGAGCGGTCGCACGGCGAATCGCTACCACGATCGCGACGAGCGCGATCGCAGCAACGAGCCACAAGGAGATCAGCCGTTCGGTCATTTAGCCGCCCGAAGCGGTGCGGCCCTGCAGCGTCGTGATCGTATCGTTCATGCCTTTCGAGAGCGAGCTGAGCACCGTTGACGCCGAGCCCGCATTGGCAAGCATGAGGTAGGCGAAGATGAGCAAGCCGATGCCGCCGAGGAAGGTAGCGAGTTCACGCATGATCGAAGTTCCTTTCTAAAATCGCTCGAGGAGGTCACTCACCAGGAAACTCCCGGCGGTACAAAATGCGCCGATGGCGGCGCCGAGGAGGAAGCTGCCGAGCTCGGTGCGGTCGTCGCGGGCGCCGACGGCTGCGCTTTGCCCGAGAGCAGGATGAGCAGGCCCAGCGCTGCTACCGTCCAACCCACGAAGCGCTGCAAGCGGGGGACGGCTCCCGCTGCTATGAATACGCCCGCGACCGTGATGACCTTGTAGAAGATGTCGATCTTCGGGTTGATCACCCACCCGTCGTAGATCGCAAAGATATTCGCCGTGCTCTGCTCGGCGTTGCCGAGCAAGGTCGGGGTCACGGCTGCGGTCCGCTCGGGGTGCCCCAGCTGCCGGCGTTTCCGGTTGTCTGTCCACTCTGTCCTGCATCGTTACTCCATCCATTCTCTTGCGGCGGCGCTGTGGTCGCCGGCTGTGCGGCATTGCCCGTGAGCGCTGCCCATACCGCCGGCCACCGACCGTTCGCTGCGAGCGTAACGACCACCAAGCCAACGCTCGCTGCGACCACGCCCGCAAACCCCATTTAGCCCCCGAACGAGGTGTGGTACGCGATCGCGTACCCGAGCAACAGCGCGATAGCGAGAATGAAGATCCGTTTCGTCGTCATGGTTACACTACTCCGAAGAATTGCTTCACGGGCGTCGGCACCCACGAAGCCGTTGCGGAAACGACTTTGGCCGCATAGATGAACAGAGCTGCGAGCAAGCCGACGATGAAGAAGTTCTCGAGCCCAATGCGGACCGTGCGGAATTCGCCGGCTTCGCCGGCTTTTTCGGTGAGCACCTTGACCACCACGAGGAGGATGATCGCGATGACGAAGATCATCGGAGATTGCACCCACACCGGCCCGGCCGGCGCGTGATGCTCGATGATCTGGACGTTCGGGTTCTGCAGCTGCGAGGTCGAGACCCCAGCCCCCTGGCTAAAGTCTCCCTGCTGCGGCTCGCCCAGCCACTCTTCTTCTTGCGCGTAATACATCGATTAGCCGTTCCCAGCGTACCGCTGCTGCGTGCGCTTGAGCAGATTGATCTTCGCTCCGGCGCCTGCGGTGAAGTTCGAGTTGAGCGTGACCTGCACGGTGATCTGCGCGTACTTCGCGGTTGAGAGCACCTTGCGATGGACGTGCGACATGACGTTGGGGATGCTGAGATCCGAAGACATATCGAGGTATAAGTAGCCGTAGCTCGGCATCCGGCCGAACAGCTCCTCATACTTCGAGATCACGTCGCTCAAGCTCCAGGTCTTGATCGGCACGGTGCCGTTGACAAGGATCTCGATCTGCGAGATACCGCTCGTGCCCGGGACGAGCGAATCGACCGCTCCGCCGGAATCCACGACTTGGACGCCCAGGCCGAGGAACTCCGGCCCCTGAATCGGGGTGAGGTTCACAGCGTTCACGCCTTGCTGGGGATTGTTGAAGGTCGGGTCGCCGAGCACTTGCTGCACGATACCGGTGTTGGGCTGGAAGTACTTCTGCGGATTCGGTACGGTCATGTACATAGCGCTAACCGTATCGGTTGCTGTATAGGCGGAGATCACACAGCCATTCTGCTGCAGCGCCGAGAGCCCCGAGAACGGGAGCCACGAGACGGAGATCGTGAGATCGTTGCTCGTGGTCAGCGCGGAAAGCAGGAAGCGCGCGAAGTTCACGCCGTCGTTCTGCCCGATGCGATCGACGAACGTGAAGGCGAAAGGTTGCGCACCGAGCGTCGTCATCGACGGAGCGACGAGCGTCTTGGATCCGTAGATCGGATCCTGCTCGCCACGCCCCGTGGTGAAGTTCGCCCAGGCCCACACATCGTCTCCATTGAGATTGCGATAGGGGTAATTGAGCGAATTGCTCAGGTTGTAATTGCTGATCAACCGATGCAGCGGCGGCACGTAGGCGGTCGTTGCGACCGTACCGATCGTGAGCGTGCCGGCGATCGTATGCCGAAGGAACGAGACGTACCCCGTTTTCGGAATCGGTGTGAGGACGCTGGTGTTGCCCCCCGCAGCGCCGGCGGCCATGTTGGCACCCGACCCGTTAATCGGGGTAGGATATTCGGTGCTGCCCTTCGCGAAGGGTTCGAGCTGGGGGGCTTTCGAGCCCATCCCCGGGACTAATCCACTCATGAGACTCCTTCCGCCGTCTGCTAAGCCGGCTTTTAGGGTCACACTACGCTTTGGACTGCTTCCTTGTCAAGTTGGATGGGTCCAATAATCTGCCCATCCTCCCGCACGTACAAGAAGGAATATTTCCACTTTTGCAGACGGTCCCACGGAATCTCCATCCCGGTCGCCTCTTCGATGCGCGCACGATCGCGCTTGAGCCGTAGGTAGAAAACGAAGAAATGCTGCGCCTCGGAAAACAAGAACAGCGGAATATGACATGGGCGCTGCGTCGAGATCCAGATGCCGAGTTTCCGCGAACGTCCCTTCGTGGCTACGAGCTTCAGGCCGCCGGAGAGCTGCAGATCGTAGGCTTCATCGATATAGACGACGCGATGCCCCATCGCGAGGAGCTGGCGGAAGACGGCATCTTGCACGTTCTTGTCGAGCACGAATTCGTTACTCGCCGGCCAATGGTAGCGCCCGCCTTTGACGGCAAAGAGTTTTTGCTCGGGAATCTTCATCCCGATCGCCGACCACTTCTCATCGAGTTTCGTATCGATGATCACGGCATTTCGTCGTGCCAGCAGCAGCGTTTTGGCGAGCACCGTTTTCCCAGACCCCTTCGGACCGACGATGCAAATGCTCTCCCCCGGCTTGATCCGGGGGAGATAGAGCTGTCTCACGAAAAGATCAGCTCCCCGTGCGAGGGCGCTTCTTCGATCTGCGACTTGCTGTCATCGATTGCGGCCATCTTACTCACGGCTTCGCGTGCGACGGCCTGCCCGATCGGCGACGGGTCGGCGGCGCGTGGTGATGCCGGCGATGCCGGCGGCGGCGATGCGGGCGCTCCGGGACGTGGCGGCATCGGCACGACTTTGCGATGCTTCGCCGCGATGCGTTTTTGCTTCGTCGTGACGACCCCCACGATCGCGGAAAGAAAGACGACCGGCGCGGCGTAGTCGTTAATCGCTTTCGCGATCGGGTTGGGAATGATGTCGAGCGAATCGGCGAGCGGTTGTGCAAGCGCAGCGCGTTCCGCCGGCGAGAGCAACCATTCCTCTTCGTTTTGCATGATCGCGGCGATCATGAACATCCCCTCGAGCAGCTTGCCGGCGGTCGCTTCGGTAATCGGTTCTTTGCGTTTCGCCTTCGGTTTAAATTTCTCCACCGGTGGGCGCTGCCCGACCGTGACGGGTTCGCCTTCCGTCTCGTCGTCATCATTCGCATCGACTGCAGGTTTCGGTGCGCGTTTCTTTTCCCACTTATACGCGGTGGTACGCGGGACGGCTTCGCGCTTGAGCAGATCGACGATCGGCTCGCCGTTCTCCCGCGCTTCGCAAAATTCTTCGAATGTCATCCGAGCACGTCATGAATCTTCCGGAAGAAGCTGTCATGCGTCGTCGCGCTGTTGGGCGTCGCCTCTTCGAGCACCACGATCGGCACGCCTTCGCCGTCGTCGTCATGCGCTTCGTCTTGCGCTTCGTCCGCGTCGTCGTGCGATTCCGCCGGCGCCGAGCGCGATCGCTCGAGCTCCGTGACGCGCAGTTCCAGCGCGGTCAGCGCTGCAGCAGTCGCATCGGCAACCGCTCCGGGGGCCTCTTCGATCGTCTCGATCGCGTCCTCGATCACGTCCTTCCCCGCTTCGACCGGTTCCTCGGCGATCTTCTCGATCTCTTGCTCTTCGTCCGCCATCACGCTTCCTTTCCTAGCATTGTGCGCAGCACCATTCGATAGAGCTCGCGCGCAGACGACTCATCGGCGAGCCCCCACGCTTTGGCTAAAGCCGCCCAATCGCGTTCTCGCATGCTTTCCGTGCGATAGATCCAACCGAGCAGCGCGGCTGCTGCCGCTCGGAGGAAATAGTCGGGGGGATACTCCCGCAGCGTCTCTCCCAAATTTTCCAGCATCGGTGCCAAGAGTTTCTCTAACATGGGAGCATCCTAGCATTCCCCAGCCCGCGGACGCAACACCCGCCCGATACGTCCACAATCCGAACAGGTGCGAATCCACTCTTCCCCTGCGGTCTTGTGGACGTAGAATGACCACTCCGACCACCGATGCTCCGAGCCGCAGGCTTTCCGCTTGCGCTCGCGTTCTTTGAGATACTGCTGCTTCTCGACCCAGCCGCGCTTCCACGCCTCCACTAGTGTCCCTCCGGGCCGCGTGGGAAGAGCAGCGCAACGATCGACCACAGATACTCGATGCACATTCCCAACAGGATGAACGCGAGATCAAACCACCATTTTCCCATAATCTTCCTCCTACAAGAGCGATTCGTTGACTTCATCGGAAAAGGTCGTGGCGGACACGCCGTCGATCTGTTCCCAGGATTCTTCCCCTTTCGCATACCACGTATCGTAGGGCAGCGGATGCGGTACGGGTATCGGTGCAGCGACCCCGAGCGGCACCCACCCTTGTGCGGGATTCTCCCACAGGCCGATGCTCGTGCGCTTGAGCGACTTGCCATCAATGCGCAGCACCCGCTCGACCGTGCGCCACGTCCGCCAATAGGGGAACAAATCGGCGGACTGCAGCGCCGAGCGCATGGTAATGAAGCGGGTGGTGGGGAGCATGATCGAGCGCTCGCCGTGATGCCACGCATCGAGAATGCGCGCGGGGGTCGGAGCTGAAACGCGATCGAACCCACGATACTTCGCCTTCCACTCGTCATCGTTGAATTGCCAATAGACACCCGCTTGCGCCACGACTCCCGATTCCGTTGCGCCGCCGTCACTCCACTCCCCTAAACAGTCGGAGAGGGGAATCGGTAGCGGTTCACTCGTAAAAACACCATCGGTCGCAAACATGACGACCTTCTCTGCATGGGGAATCGCCAAGCGCACGAGTCTCGCGCGCGTGCCAGCGGTAATCGCTCCAGCCCAATGCAGGGAGAAGTACGGTGGCGGCTTGCCGTCGCGCGCACCGATCTGCTGGCACGTCTTCCCGTAGAGACTGTTTAATGCGAGCTTGAGCACCTTCTCGGCTCCCGCGCCGGCTGCTTTGAGCGCGCGGCGTTCGTCGTACACCCCCGCCACGAATGCGAACGGGTGCACGTCGGTATCGGGAACCCACGACCACACGTCGATCTCTGCAATCGTTCCGCCGAATGCTTCAGCGAATTCCGTAGCAGCGCCGAATTCCGACCGATGATACCAGCCTTCTCCCTGGCGCGGGAATTGCACCCCCATCGCTACGCGCACGAAGAGCGGATACCACGGGAGGTTGGGCGGGAAAGCGAACAAGATATGATGCAGCGAATAGCGGGAATGCTCCCCGCGTACCCAGCGGCCGATGCCTGAAGGCAAGGCGATCGTTTGGGCGGGATAGGCGGAATTGAGATCGTAGTCGTAGAGCGGACCGCTGCCGATCTTGCAGACTTCAATCCGCCCGCCGGAATAGGCACACCGAAGCGCATGATCGATCTCCGGCGCGGGAATCGCCGGCACGTGATCGCGGACCGATTCGCGCTGCAAGAGCGCCACGGCACAGGCGCCGGCGCCATCGAATCGGCGCAGCGAGAGGCGCGCGTCGATCGCCGCTTGCAGCACGCGCCCGAACAGCGTCTCGAGCAGCCGACACTCGGCGAGGCAGTAGGCCCGAATACGTTCGCGATCGGAACGATCGAAGCTCGAGCGGCGGGCTTTCATCGCTTCGATCTCAGCAAGCCCGTCATCGAATCCATACGAGCGGCACGCCTGCACGAAGCTCGACTGAAAGAATCCGACCACATCCCACACGCGCGCACGCGCTACGACATTCGCCTGCATCTTGCGCGTTTTCGCGTTGCGCGTAAATGCCGGCGTGCCAAGCAGTTCGACGACGAATTCCTTGCGCGCACGATAGAACAGCCGATAGCGCTCGTAGCTGCCCGGCTCGCCAAAGACGATCGTGACGCGCTTGCCGGCGGCGAGCCGTTCGAGCTCGGCCGCGTCGAGATCGGCAACGATCATATTGGTATCGTAACTGCCGCCGAAGATGACGTGCAGCGCTTTGGGATGCGCTGCCGCCGTTGTGGTGAGCATCTGCAAGCATTGCCGCGTGCTCAGCGATTCGGCTTCGATATACTCCCCCAGCGAATTGGCAAGCAGCGTGTAGTCATGCTTCGGCGGTACGGGTCGCTCGCTGCGGTGCTCGCGTTCAATCTGTGCGCGGATCTCGCTATAACGCGGAGGACGTGCGGTGCGCAGCTCCTCGAGCAGCTCGTCGCTGGTCAGCCCGAGCTCGGCTGCCACGCGATCGGCGTTGCCGGCGAGCCGTGCGCTCTGCCCAGCCGGCTTGCGCGAGCGGTCCAAGAAGCGCTTTGGTACATCGGCGAATTCCCCAGCGAGCATGTAGCGCCGGCGATCGTTCTCCCAATAATAATCGGGAATGATACGCACCTCATCGAACCGCAGCCAGCTCGCCTGCGCCGCGAGATACTCCTCCCGCGTGCGCGAGCGGATGGTGCGCTCCCACTCCACCGGGTCGAGCCCGGCGCCGGGCGAACTCGTGACGCCTTCCCCGTCCCAAGCGATGATCTGTTGGGTGGCAAGCGCTGCATACCGCTCGCGCGATCGCGCGCGATGCGTCCCCTGAGCGACCGGGCGCCCTTCGGCTTTCCGCTTCGCGCGCCAGGCTCTTTGCGCTGCGGCTGTATGCGAGGGCCTCATCGTTCGATCTTGGAATCGTGCAGCTCTTTCCCATGCCGCTTACGCAAATGCTCGGCGAACAATTCCGCACTCGTGACGCTCGCATCGAGGTTCTCGTCGTCAAAGCGCAACGCAAAGCCGCAGAATTTGCACGTGATATTGAGAATCGTCGTGCCGGGTTCGATCTCGAGCAAATAAAAAAGCGACTGCAGCTGCAACAACATCGAAGCAGCCGATGGATTGGAGGGGCCGTGTGGTGGTTTCATATCATGCCTTTCGTTCGGAGGTTGTCGGTCTCGCCGACGTTATGCGTCCAGCTCGCATCGCGCAGGCCGATGAATTGCAGCGCTTTGGCAAGCGGGCCGTTGGGTTTGCGGTTTTTACTTTTCGTATCGCGATACCAGCGCTTGAACGTGGGGTCTTGGCGCAGCTCGCCAACCCGCATCGGTGGCAGCCCTTCGGCCGAGCGTTCCATATTGATGCGATCGAGATACATCGAGCGGAAGAATTGATAGCGCGTTTGGCCCGGTGGGGCTGGGTGGCGCCCGCGATCGCGCAGGCGGAGATACTCTGCTTCTGCTGCCGCGCGGTTGATGCGCGCGTAGCGTTCGAAACTTTGCGTCAGCGCGGCCGTATCGACTTGCCGACGCGATCGCACGAGCTGGGAGGAGGTGGGCTGCTCGCCGGCAGGAGCCGACGTGTACCACCGCTTCTTGCGCTGATCGAATCCGAGCGCTCGCCCTTCGGCTGCCGTCACCGGCCGCAAGCCGACCAGGCGCGCGTAGCGTTGTCGTGATCTCGGAATCATGGGCGAAACGGCTTCATGCGGTACTCTCTCCTCTAGCTGCGGTCGATCATGCAGAGGCGCCGTCCTCGCGGGTCTCTCGTCCAGCGAGAACGGCGGAGAGGTGCATGACGCCTCGCGATCGGGGAACTTAGTTCTTCGAGAACGTCTTTCCTTTGCGGCGGAAGAGGTTATTAGCGTGGCTCTTCCAGCCGGCTTCGAATGCCTCGCAGATAGCGGCATCCGAGCCACGCGCACGAGCGAAGCTGCCGGTCACGAAGGAGCCTAGCACGTACCCGATCGAGAAGATCGCCATCCCAACGAAGAAGGTGTTCATCGTGGAACCATCCGCAATGTCGCGGTCTCGTCGACACGGTACTCTCTCGGAAGGAGCCCCAAGAATATCCACCGATCGGCGTGGTAACTAGCGCTCAACGGAGCGCGTCTCATCGCCTCTACCACCTCCGTAGGGATACCAGCAGCGATCGCTTGGGGGAGCTTCTGTTCTAACGTAGTGAGCCTGAGTTCGTGATATTGAACCCGCTGTTCCAAGCGCTTGAGCGTAGCGCCAATCGTAAGAAGGTTACTCATGAGCGTCACCTTCACGACATTCCTGGCAGATACAAGCTGCTTAGCGCCCCATTGTGGGCGGCGTTTTGAGCCAGCGCCGTCGAGGCGCTCTTTGGGGTCTTGGTGGTGGTCATGACTGTCCTTTCAATCTAGCGCGGTAAGCAACATTGAGCGGAAGAGAGGTGCCGATCGCATCGTGTACGGGCGGAGCACTCTTTCGAAGAACAGAAGCGGTTTCGGCTACCTTGTCTTTCAGCTCTTCCAACCGCCCTTCAAGTCTATCGAGCCGATCGCCTACGACGGCGAGCTTGCGTTCGAGATCTCGGAGCCGCTGTTCGAGCTGGTCGAGCGTAGCCCCGATCGTGAGAGGGTTACTCATCACAATGCCTCCTCTATATCACCGAGTTCCCGCGCTTGTTCAATGGAATCGTATCGATAGGATGTTGACGATTCTAGATGTTTTTGTATCGGGGCTGCATCACAATCGCAGTCGATGCAATCGCATTCATCCTCGCAAATGCAAAGAATTGATACTTCTATACAATGCAGCTTACTCATGAGCGTCGCCTTTCTCGTAAGACTCTTTCGAAGAGTTCTTCCAATTAGTGCGTAGCCTGGATAGGTATTCGTACAGCTCTGAAATGCTTGCCATACCCCTAGTATCCTTTCCTAGCTTGGTGATGCCCCTCCCTTCGGTAGAGGCTCTAATGGCTCCTCCTCCCTAGCGGCGGGGAAAGCGCGCCGGCGACCGCGCACGCAGCCTCGCGCACCCAGCCTCGCGCCCACAGCGTGTGAGATCGGAA
>JAJZED010000012.1 GCA_021805775.1 bacterium
TACATCGCCATCTGGTACAATCGTTTACGGACCCACTCGGCGCTCGGTTATTTGAGCCCCGAACGATACGAGTCGCAGCTGCCGATTGCAGTATAGTCACATGTCCGGAAAATCGGTACAGGCTCATTCTGGAGCGCGCGACGCTCGTGGAAACGATGGGCTGCCGCGACCTCGCGTTCTTCACCGACGCACCGTGAGGATCGGGAGCCTCGTTGCCGACCTCGCCTCCGAGCTATCGCCGGAGTATTGTCGGCGGCTGATTCAACTGCTTAACAACGCCCCAGCGCTGAATGAAATTACGCGCGCCGGCCTTATGCGCGCGATGGCCGACGAGAGCGCCGCCCTTCAGGTGCTTACGGCACTCAAACGTATCCGTGAGGTCGATGCGTCAATTTCGTGCCCGGGCGTTGCAATCGCGTTAGAAGCGGCGCTCGCCGTCGCGGCCCGTAATGCCCGCGATTTACAGATCGATGTGGTCTGGACCGGCCCGTCGGTCCCGGGCATGTCGGCGCGCCGAAGCGCCGCCGCTCTTTTGGAACTGATTCGCTCTGCGAATCACGAACTGCTCGTCATTTCGTTTGCATCGTTTCATATACCGGACGCCACGATCGCGTTTAACGAGGCCGCCACGAGAGGCGTCCGGCTCCATTTCGTGCTGGAATCGGCCGAAGAAAGCTCCGGCCGCTTCCGCAGCAACGACGACGTCTTGTCGGAATTCCAAAGTATGCCGAACGCGCGCGTTTATGTCTGGCCGAAGGAGCGACGGCCTTCAGGAGGGCTCTTGCACGCAAAGGCCGTCGTCGCGGATCGGAGCCGGGCGCTGGTGACGAGCGCGAACTTAACTGCGAACGCGATCGATGTGAACATCGAACTGGGATTGCTCATCCAAAGCGTTCGCGTCGCTGAACGCATTGCGGAGCACATATTTTTACTAATTAATTCTTCCGTGCTTGTTGCGCTCTAAAGATTTAATCCTTGTTTGTTCAAATCGTTTCCTAACTTTTATTATCTAAACAGAATTTTCGGAAAGGCGTTTCGGCTAACGATTAGCGGCTTGCCTAAAATACACCCGCGCCGCTTGGGCTCGTTCACATAAAGCCGCAGACTTTTCCCTGGCTCGACCGTAACCAAGAGCGTGTACTGCGACTCGCTCGACCCTTTTGCTTCGCGACGGCGGGCTATCAGGTCAAGAAGTCTGCTATAAGGAATTCCGCAAATTTCACGTTCTTCAACGCAAACAAGTGCTAGAAACAAGTTTTCGTTGACTTTCGCAATTCCTTTGAGTTCCCGAATTTGTTGAGTCGTAAATGAAAACGGATACTCGTTGGTGTTTTTTAGGGGCCTCGATGCGTATTTAAGGTAGACGGCGATCTTATCGTTAATTTTATAGGCAACCTTGCACGAAGTTCCTTTAAAATGCAACGTGTTAATTGCGGTGAAGTGCGTATCTTCAGCAATCTGGATAAGCGCGGCTCCGTGGTACATATGGTCATCATCAATTCGCAAGTCAAGTTCTCCCAACGCCAAGTGACGGGCGCCTGTCTCTCGTTTATTTTTTAAATAGTGCACGAGAAGCCCAACCTGCATATTTCGAGGGCTGTGCTGAGCCGCATTCCCGATTTTGCAGCGATCGCTTCCGGCGAAACCTTTTTCCCGCACAACAGAGGTCCTTTATTCCGGAATTACCTTAATGAATGAACCTGAACGCTAAACAGGCGCTGCATCGTCTGCCCGCGCCACGGCGCGACGTATGACGTCACCACCGGCGAGGCGCTCACGCTCCCGGCGGTGATGCCGGTGCCGAGTATCCCGGTCTGCCGCGATGGCGACGAACTCATCGTCGAGGTATAGGCGCGGCTTGCGTCGGTCGGTTACCACGCCTTGGGCTTGCTGAAATTAAACTAGTTTGCTAAACTCGTCTTATGACTAAGACGGTTGGCGCCTTCGAGGGCAAGACGCACTTTTCGGCGCTCATCAACGAGGCCGAACGCGGCGAGACGATCGTTATCACGAAAAATGGCCGGCCCGTCGCACAAATCGGTCCCGTGCAGGGGAACCCCGAGCCCGACGATCTCGACATGGTCGTCGAACGCATTCTTGCACGCAAGCTTCGCGTCGGGATTCCCGCCAAAGAACTGATCGACGAAGGCCGCCGCTACTAGCGTGTCCCTCGTTCTGGATGCCTCGGCTACGTTGGCGTGGCTGCTCGACGACGAGCGCGACGACCTCGCAGTAGCGGCACTGCGCGCGATCCAACGGTTCACAGCGATCGTTCCGAGCCTGTGGCGCTGGGAGATTCAGAACTCTCTGCTCGTTGCCGAACGGCGCGGACGGGCCAAAATCGAACACGTAAATGCCCTGCTCGCCGATCTGGATCGCCTCCCGATCCGCGTCGCCGACCCGCCGCCCAACGCCTTAGCAGCGGGCGAGTTGACATTTGCGCGCCGGTACGGCATTAGCGCCTACGACGCTTCGTATTTGGAACTCAGTTTCCGAACGGGCCTGCCACTGATGACGCGTGACCGTAAGCTCTCCGCCGCCGCTAGCGATCTTGGTCTTCTTTGGAATCCGTAGCCTTTAGGAAGCTGGACGTCGTAATGCCCGAAACGTAAAATACGGACGTTATGGACCTAGAATACACCACCATTCCTACGACGGAGCTGCGCGAGCACGGAAGCGAGATCATCAACCGCGTCGCCTATGGCTCGGAAGAAGTGGTCCTCACGCGAAGAGGGAAGCCGATCGCCGCCCTCATCTCGCTAGAGGCGCTCGATGCGTTGCATCGGCTCGAAGATGCCGAAGATGTCGCTGCTGCGGCGGCGCCTCTTGAGGACGTGCGTCTCCACGGCGCGATTCCTTTCGAGGAAGTGAAGGCTCGTTTCGGCTTACAGAGTCGCCTTTTCGCGGCCGACACTGAAGGTGTTGGATCATCTCGAGCCGTCGCTGCGGCGCACCATTATTTCGAGAGTCGAACGGCTCGCTGAGAATCCTCGCCCTCACGGCGTAAAAAAGCTCATCGGCGGAGGGGGCGAGTTACGAATTCGCGTCGGTGGCTACCGCGTCATTTATACCGTGCACGACGCGGTATTTTGGGTTCTCGTGCTCGAAATCGGCCCGCGCAAAGAGAGCTACCGCGCTCGATCCGCGCGACTCTAAAAAGTGTAACCGGCGCCCGGGCGTCGAAGGCGCGCGCCATGCTGCTGCTCCGACGAACCGCTCGAACGCTCGCCGCGCTGTTGGGCCTCCTCATCCTCGCCCTCGCCCTCTACGCCGGAAACGTTCTTCTCGGCATGCATGCCCGCGCGCGCTACTCCGGTGAGATGAGCGGGCTCTCGCTGAAGGCCCCGGTGCAGATCCTGCGCGATGCGCGCGGCGTGCCGCACATCGTCGCGGCGCACCAGAGCGATCTTTTCTTCGCACAAGGGTACGCTGAAGGCGAGGATCGGCGCTTCCAACTCGATCTCATCCGTCGTTTCGTGCTCGGAAAACTCGCTGCGTTGCTCGGGCCGAGTTTGGTGCCCGTCGACGAAAACTCGCGCGCGATTCCCGTCGCCGCAATGGTTACCAAACAGTGGGCAGCGCTCTCGCCGCGCGAGAAATTATTGCTACAGCGTTTCGCCGACGGCGTCAACGCCGCTACCGCGCGCAACCCGCTCCCGGTCGAGTTTCGGTTGCTGCTCGCGCATCCGCCGCTCTGGACGCCGCAGGATTCACTCGCGGTCGGCATGGCGACGGTGATCGAGCTCACCGATACCTGGAACGATATCGCCGCACGCAGCCCGCACGCACCGCTGAGCGACCCGTGTTACGACGCTCCGGTTACCGCGGGGCTCGCCGGTATCGCCGACCCGCACCGCTGCAACGCAATCGCGTTGCGAAGAACGCTCGTCGCCGAGTTCCGCGATCCGAAAGCCGCACTCGGCAGCAACGAGTGGGCGGCGGGCGCCGCGCACGCGCGCTCCGGGCGCGCACTGCTCGAAAACGATCCGCACTTACGGCTCGGTATTCCCGGCGTCTGGTATCTCGTCGATCTGCGCGCACCGGGCTATCATGCCGCCGGTGCGACGCTCGCCGGAACGCCGGGAGTTATTCTCGGCCATAACGCGTCGATCGCGTGGGGCGCGACCAACGGCACCACCGCCGGCCTCGAAGTCTTTGCAGCGCCCGCGAAGTTGCCGCCGGGGCGATGGGTGCGCGAACGCATTCACGTCCGCTTCGGGAAGACGGTCGTCGCCCGCTATTGGCGCGGCGCGCGCGAATTCGGCGTGCAGATGGCAGGACGCGGCCTCGTCTTGGTCCGCTGGCCCGCGTACGAAAACCCCATCTCGCCGCTTCCGACCTTCGATGCACTCGACCGCGCCGGCTCGATCGCCGCAGCGTTGCAAGCGTTGCGCAATTACCCCGGCCCGACGCAAAATTTCGTTCTCGCCGATACGCACGGCAACGCCGCCTATCAACTCGCCGGAATTATCCCCGCCGATCCGCTCTGGGGGCGACGATTCCATTCCGCCGCCGCACTCGCAAAACACTACGGGCTCGTGCCGTTCGCAAAACTTCCGCACGTCGCGCCCTCGCGCGACGCCGTCCTCTGGACGGCGAACAACAAAATGTACGGCCCGGGTTATCCTCTGCGCCTGAGCGCGCAGTTCGCGCCGCCCTATCGCGCCTATCGCATCGCGACGTTATTGCGCGCGCGCAATAAATACAGCATCGCCTATTTCGCGCGCATGGAGATGGATGTCTATTCGCCGGCGGAACGCGCGTTCGCACGCATCGCCGCCCATCATGCCTGGCTGCACGATACCGGTTCCGAAGCGCGTTTGCTCGCCGCGCTTCGCACCTGGAACGGCGAGGTCGCGCCCGCATCGCTCGGCGCCACCGCCGCGGTCACGCTGCGGCGCGCGCTCGTGCAGTTGAAGCAACAACCTTTCATGCAGGACGCGATGAGCGAACGGTTGGGCGCGACGCCCGAACTCGGCGTCGCGCTGCAACGCGCCGCGCGCGAACGCCCGCATCTCGTCCCGTGGAGCGTTGCGGGGGCGGTGACGGTTCGCCATCCACTCGCCGCGCTCGGAGCGCGTTTCCTCGACGGTTCGCGCTTTGCCGGCGACGGCGACGGCTTCGTCATCCACGTGCAGCGGCAAGGTTTTTCGCAAAGCTTCCGAGCGGTCTGGGAGCCCGGCGCCTGGGATCGCGGGGGCATCACGATTCCGCAAGGAGAGTCGGGTGAGCCCGGCAGCCGTTGGTACACCGATGAATCCGTCGCCTGGGTTGCGGGAAAGCTCATCCCTATGCCCTGGAGCCGCGCGGCGGTGCGCGCTGCAACACGGTACTCGCTCACGCTCTCGCCGTAACGCGCCGACGCTGCCGAAAATGCGAGCGTGCGCTTCATCGCTCGTTCTTCGCTCGCGATCGGTTCGCTAAAGGCGGCGGTTTTTAGCGATAGCAACGTCGAATGCGCGAATTTCGTTCTTCTACTATGAGGTAATACCATGAAGAACGCACGAGCAAACCTCGCAATCGCCCTTCTTCTCGCAACCACAACGACGACCGCGATGGCCACCACCATCAAACACCCAATCCGCATTGCGGAGTGCCGACCCGAAGCGACCGGTAGCGCGATGTGGGCGTACTCCGATGGATTTTTTCCGAGCTATCCGTACTATTGGAGCGACAACTTCGGAGGCATGTTCTTTCAGCAACCGACGCGGAGCTCTCCCTTGCTTTCCATCGCCTACGTAAACCAAACGCATCGCGTTATGAAGAACATTGAGTTTGGTCTCCTAGCACGAGGCCGGCTCGTTGCCGAGGTGCACGATTTCGGAACTTTTACACCGGGAGCGATGATTCGGCATCAATTCGGCCTGAGTCGCAACGTCTTACCGCTCGGCACGAGTTTTTCCAAGTGCGTGCCGTTGCGAATCGCATTCCAAAACGGAACGACCTGGAAGAATCCGCGCCTGCGGCAACTGCATAGAAGCATCTTCGCGAGAGGCTAAACCGAAGTGCAAGGGGTTCTCTCACGCGAACTCCTTGCGCTCTTCGCGATAATATGCCCGCACGGCGATCCACGTGAAGAGCGCAGCGTAACCGAGTAACCAGAGTGCGGCGCGCGGCCACGGCTCGCTCGTCGCACCGACGGCGCCCCACGCGAGTTGCCCGAGATGATAGGTCGGCAAATACGGCGCGATCGACTGCACGAACGGGGGCAGTTGGTCGAGTGGAACGAAGAGCCCGGAGGCAAACGCGAGCGGTAACGTGATAAGGTTGAGTATCGCTACCGAAGAATTGAGCCCGGCCATATAGCCGACCGCGAAACCGAGCGCAACAAAGGGTAGGCTGCCGAGCAGCAGCCGCGTCAATAGTGCGGCGAACATCGGCATCGAGAGCTCGGCGCCCCCGGTAAAGCGCGCAAAAAGAACGAGCAAGAGAATCGAAACGCCCCCAAATGCTACCGAAGCAATGCATTTTCCGGCGAAATAGGCAAGCGGCCGCAACGGCGCCGCGCGCATCAATCGTGTCGCCCCGCTCCCGCGCTCGGCGGCGACGCTCGCCCCGAAAGAAAAGAGCGCCAAGCTCATAATCGCGTAAGCGCTAAACGACGCCAGCAAATAGAGCCCGACCGTCGCGTTCATATACGGCATATGCGCCTGGTCTAAGCCGAAGAAAGCATAGAACATCACCGGAAATACTATTGTGGCGATCGTAAACCACGGTACGCGCAACAAACGGAGAAGTTCGATTTTCGTTTGCGCGCGCAGCATCGGCCCAAACGGAGCTATTTCAGGCGACATGTTCTCTCCCTCCGGAAGTCAGGGCGACAAACGCCTCTTCGAGCGTCGCGCCGGTGACGGTAAGGTTTTCGATAGGAATATCGCGCGCGAAGAGATCGCGCAGTAAACGCTCGGGCGATTCCGTGAGCGCTTCGTATCGGTTGCCGCTGTGCACGAATCGCTCGTCATCGATCGCGGCAGGCGACGTAAACGAGATGCGCTTGCGCCCGACGGCCCCCTTTACCTCACTCGGCGTTCCGTCGGCGATGATTCGCCCTCGGTCGATCACGATGACGCGGTCGGCGACCGCATCGGCCTCTTCAAGATAGTGCGTGCTCATAACGACGGTGCGCCCGCGCTTTGAGATCTCCGCGATCGTTGCCAAAAGGGCACGACGCGCTTCGACGTCGAGGCCGACGGTCGGCTCGTCGAGCACGAGCAGGTCGGGGTTGCCGCAGAGCGCGAGTGCGAAATATAAGCGTTGTAGTTGGCCGCCGGAGAGCCGCGCGATCCGCTTTCCTGCGGTTTCGCGAATTCCGGCGAGTTCGAGCAGTTCGCCGATCGGCAGCGGCGTGGGGTAGTAGCTGCAAAAGAGCGCGAGCGCCTCGTCGACGCGGAGATACTCGGGAAGCCCCGAGCATTGCAACATCGATCCGACCCGGGAGCGCACCGCCGGATCTTGCGGATCCCGACCAAATACCGAGAGCGAACCCGCACTCGCTTTGCGCAGCCCGAGCATCAACGAGATGGCGGTCGTCTTCCCGGCACCGTTCGGCCCGAGAATGGCGACGTTTTGCCCGCGCGGAACGTGCAGATCGATCGCATCGAGCGCGACGAGCGCGCCGTATTTTTTGGAGATGCCGCGAAAAACGACGGCTTCATCGCTGCCCGCGGCGATCATCGCGTAGCCTGCGGGAGCGCGCGAGCGAGAAAGGCCCAGATCGTCGACCAGGCTTCTCTCGATGCGATCGCATCGCCGAGAGCCGTGCCGCCGAAATCCATCCTCGCTCCGCCGCCCATTGGATACGACGTTATTGCCGATTTCGCCCCGTGCATCGCCCAGAGGAACGTATGCCCGGCTCGAACGTAGACGATGCGGCGATCGGCGTAGGGATGATGGTGCGCCTTGAGATAGCTCATCGCCATCGCGCACTGCCGCGGCGAATTCCACATCTCATCGTCGCTGCCGGCGAGGCATAGCACCGGGCCACGAATGCGCTGCAACGGAAAGAACGCGGCCCGTACCTGCGCCGGGTCGGCATCGAGCGAGAGATCGTAGAGAGCCCGCAGCTTGATTGGCCCCCCGTGCTCGAACTGCGCGACGATCGCCGCGCTTGCGTTCTTTGAGACGGGCACGCATGGAAGCGCTTTCCCGCGGTAGCTCCACGAACAGCCCGAGGGAGTATCGTTTGCACCGAGCCCCATAAATGCAACCGGGGAGGGCACGTCGGCGACGACCGCTTTAATCTGCGGATAAGTCGACGCCGCAAGGAGCGCAAATTCGCCTCCCTTCGAGCCGCCGAAAATGCCGATCTCCGCAGGATTCACGTCGCGGCGCGCGGCGACGGCGCGCAATGCTCGCCCCACGATTTCGACCGGAACGTTGACGAGATACTTCGGTAGACCGGGTAGCCCGAAATACGCGACGGTGACGGCAACGTAGCCGCGCGCGGCAAAGAGCGGCGCAATTTTCGGCATCGTCGAGTTCCCGCCCTCAGAGCCGCCGAGTAACAGAATCGCGGGGTGCCGTCCCGGCGTCGGTGGCGCACAAATCGTGCCGATAAACGCTGCGCTGACGTTGGTACAGCCGGCAGGGAGCGCTGCGGCCGTGGGAGGTTCCGCTGCCGAGGCAACGCATGCGGCGAGCACGCTGATGCTTATCACGAGTACGAGCGCGATGAAGTGTTTCATGATTGTAGATCCTTATCGAGTAGCGATTGCAACGAATGGACGTGGGCGATCATGCGCTCGCGGCCGAGCGAAGTAAGGCGATAACGCGAGTGCGGACGACGGTCGACGAAGCTCTTCTCTTCCTCGACGTATTGGTTTTCGACGAGTTTTGCGAGGTGCGCGCTGAGATTGCCGTTCGTCGTTGCGACGGATTTTTGGAGGTCGCTAAAACTCGCCCACTCCGAGGCGAGGAGCTCCGCGACGACGGCAAGCCGAATCTTCGAGAGCAAGAGGTCGTCCATCAATCGACGGCACACGAAGCCGCAAGCATTTCGACAACGCCGAAGCCCGCGTATCCAACGAGCATTCCCGCCGAGAGCGCGTACCCGGCGAAATCCGGCCAAATATTCGCCGCGGCGAGCGAGAGTAAGAGAGCGATCCCACCGACGAGTGCGCGGCGATTTCCGTGCATCGCAACGTACAGCACGACGATGCTCGCTCCGAAGCTCCAAACCGCCGCCAGGCCGAGCGGGCCAAAGATGTTCGCGCCAAAGAGCTCGATGAAAAAGATGGCGAAGGTGACGGTCATCGCCACTTTCAGTACGGTGAGAAATTCACGCTCCAAAAAACTGGGTCGTGCTTTGCGGGAGCTCCGGCCCCGCCAGATCGAAAAGGCGACGGCCGCGAACGCCGCCCCCCAGGCGATCCAGATGAAATTCGCCGGGAGGTTGCGATCGGCGATGAGCTGGTACATCAGCGACATCGTCGCCGACGCGATCCCCCAGACAACGAAATACTCCGCCCCGACATTCAGGCGCGTGGAGGTGCGCTCGACGATGCGATCGACCATCGCCAGGTGCTCGCGAGCCTCGGAATCTTCAATCATTCCATCTTCCCCATAAAGTAGTTTGCGTTTTAGACTAGTCTGTTGTACAGGAAGCCCTCCTCGCGCGTCAAGCCCCTCCTGGGTCGTTGACAGGCTTCGGGCTTCGGAGTAAAGTCCCATGAGTTATGTACGCAGTTATCGAGAGCGGCGGTAAACAGTACCGCGTTGCTGAAGGCGATATTATTCGCACGGATTTGATCGAGAGCGAAGTGGGTGCCGATGTCACCTTCGATCGCGTCGTGCTCGCCGGTTCCGGCGCCGACGTAAAGATCGGAACCCCGGTGCTCAGCGGCGCGAGCGTCGTCGGCACGGTGCTTCGCCAGGCGAAAGACAAGAAGATTCTCGTCTTCCGCTACAAGCCCAAGAAGCGCGTTCGCAAGCTCATCGGCCATCGTCAGCACTTCGCCGAGGTAAAGATCACCAAGATCAACCTCGCGTAGGAGCGACGTGTTCCGCGTTACGTTTTGCGAGGACAGCCGGCAACGGCTGTCCTCGTTCGTTGCCGAGGGGCATACCGAACTCGCCCCCCACGGCGAAGATATCGTCTGCGCCGCCGTCTCGGCGATCCTTCAGGCCGCTCGGCTCGGCCTCGAAGCGCATGCCGGGTTGCAGATCTCGGTTCGCCAGCGCAGCGGCGATATGGAGCTGCGCGTCGCCGAGCCGGAGCGTGGGCGCGAAGATGTCCGGGCGATCCTGAGCACCGCGCTCCTCGCCTGCGAAGCGATCGCCGCCCAATATCCCCTCGCCGTGTGCGTCCGGCGCGAAACCGAAGCGCCCGTCCGGCAGTAGTGAAGCGATGACCGTTAGAAAGGGAACTCCATGACCGACTCACTGCACCAACATGCCGAACCCTCATCGAACCAGCCCGACGATAACGAACTTGGGAAAGCGCTGCTCGTCGGCGTACTCGGCGGGGTGCTCTCAGCTGTCGGGTACGTCATCTACCGCCGCCTGCCCGACGAACAGCGCGACCGCCTGCACGACCAGGTGCGAACGGTTGTCAGCGCGCGCATCAACGATCTCCGCCAAAACTTCAATCTTTAGGCGGTAACGGCTCCTCGTGCGGGGGCGCGAGCGGAGCCGGGCTCGGCGCCGGCGGGGTACTCTGCTGCGCGGCATCGGCGGCTCGCTCCATCTCGGCAACGAAGTTCGCCGAGGCATTCTGGAGATCGCGGGTCACTTTCCCGAACTGACGCATCATTCCGGGGAGTTTATCGGGGCCGAAGAGCAGTAGGGCTAGCATGCTGACGACGGCTATATCGGGAACGGAAAACATCTCCCGGGGATGATTCGGCAGGCCTCCCTCCACGACCCGTGCAAGCAAGCGACTCCAACACCGTGAAAATAATTTACACGCGCGGCAACCGCGAAGAGACGCTCGCTTCGCTGGGGACCTTACGCAAGGTTCTCAACCGGTTCGTGCGTCGACGCGTCTTCTACGAGATCAGCAGCCGCAGCCGCCGGGGGCACGAATTTTTCTCGGCTAAAGATACCTTCACGGTCGGCGCGATCGAAGTGAGCAACCGCGAGCATCTGCAAATTCTTATCTTCGACGCGCGCAAACACGAACGATCGATCGAGATCATCAATCCGCAAGCGATGCGGATCTACGACGAATCGCCCGACCGAAACTTTGCCGTTTCGTTCCTCTGCGAGAATGGTGACTTCGAGACGCGCGTTTACCTTCGCGAAGAAGGCGCCGACGAGATGTTGCCGCCCGAAGGCCAAGGGCTTGAGTGCCTCTCTCTGCCGCAGTTGTTCGACTACATCCGCGATATTACGACGGTGGAAAGAACTACAACTTAAAGAGCGCGTCGGTCACTTTTCCGGGCTCGACGCGCAACTGCGCGAGGACGCCCGGAGAACGAACCGCCTCTGCGGCAAATCCGATGCCGATGTGATGGGGCATCAAGCGCCCGTCCGCGCGACGCGCGCCTTCGGTGAAAATCGCGAACGATTCGTGGCTGAGCCAAATGCGTTCGTCGCCGTTGCCGCAGGTAAAAGCGAGCGTGTCGTAGCGCTGCATCGGCGGCGGTTCGCCGCGACTGCTCGCCGGCTCTACTACCGGGTCGGCGACCGCGCGCGGATCTTCGAGTGCATCCTCCCGCTTCGTCGCGCGCATCCCTTCGCCAAAATGCGTTTGGTTCGCTTCGGCTGCGGCGACGAGCGCGCGCTCGCGCTCGGCTTTCCGCACTTCGAAGAGCCCGTCGAGCTTCTCCCGATCGACGACGTCGGCGAGCGCCGCACCGACCACCGGGTCATCCATCAGCGCAAGCAATAGCGCGTACGAACTCACGAAACGCTCGCCCATACGGTTCGCGTGAGCGGCAGCGCCGCGCATGAGGGTAAAGAGCTCGTCGGAGATCGGAAGTTGGTCCTGCGCTTCGGCCATAGGCGGCGCACTTTGCGCGTAGATGCCGCCGCACCTCTCACGCCGAAGGAAGCAGCGTGCTCGCCATCGACGTTATTACGCTCTTCCCCGAGATCTTCGCCCCCTACGTCGGCCTCTCGATTATCGGCCGCGCGGTCGAGGCCGGTTTGGTAACGATTCGCTACCACCACCTGCTCGATGCCCTCGAGGGGCGCGAGCGTGCCGACGACGCCCCATTCGGCGGCGGAGCCGGAATGGTGATGCGGCTCGCCCCCATCGCCCGCTGCCTCGACTCCATCCTCGAGAGCGCGGAGGAACCCGCCGAAGCGCGCCTCCTGCTGCTGCCCTCTCCTAGCGGCCCCCGCTTCACCCAGGAGAGCGCGCGGCGCTTCGTGGGATACCGACGGCTCGTCTTCGTCTGCGGACACTACGAGGGGATCGACGAGCGGCTCGGCACGCTCTTCCCGCTTGAGGAGTTCTCGCTCGGCGACTTCGTGCTTACGGGCGGCGAGTTACCGGCCCTAGCGGCGATCGATGCGACGGTCCGGCTGATCGAGGGAGCCCTCCGCGAGGAGTCGCGCGAGCAAGAGTCCTTCTCGGGCAGCCTGCTCGACTATCCGAGCTATACGCGTCCGGCACGCTTTCGCGGGGTCGACGTCCCCGAAGTCCTCCTCTCCGGCGACCACGCCCGTATCGCCGAATGGCGTCGGGAGGAATCCCGCCGGCGCACCCAAGAGCGCCGTCCGGAGTTGCAGGGGGAGTGAGCCCGTGATATAGTCCGGGGGTTGTCTCGGCGCACGAGTGCGCCGCTCTATTGTTACGGACAGGATGCCATGAACGTCATCGATACTCTCGAGCGCGAACAGCTCAAGCCCACGGTCCCCGATATGCGCTCGGGCGACACGGTTAAAGTTTTCTCCAAGGTCGTCGAAGGCGGCAAAGAGCGCACGCAGATGTTTGAAGGCGTCGTCACCGCTCGCAAGAGCGGCGGGCTCGGCGAGTGCATCGTCGTTCGTCGCGTCGCCCACGGCGTCGGCGTCGAGAAAACGTTCTTGCTCCATAGCCCGCGCGTCGAGAAAATCGAGATCAGCAAGCGCGGCATCGTCCGCCGCAGCCGTCTCTATTACCTCAGCGATCTCGTCGGGAAAGCCGCGCGCATCAAAGAGAGAAAGACCGCGCGATAGGGCCACGGCGCTGCTCGCGTTCTTCGCCCTCATCGCGTTGCTCGTCGCCGTATTTCTGCGAGCGTTGCCGTTTCGGCAACGCTCGCTTCTTTTATCTCGCGATATCGCACTCGTCGTGGGATTAATCGCGCTCTTCCTCGCGCCGTTTACTATTCGCCTCTTCGTCGTGCCATCGATCTCCATGGAACCGACCCTGCGGGTCGGCGACGTCATACTTGTCGATCGCCTGCAAACTTTGCTCGGGCTGGCGCCGGCAAACGGCAGCATCGTCGTCTTCCGCCCGCCGCATAAAGTTGCAACGACCGATTTCGTCAAGCGAGTCGTCGCTCGCTCGGGCGATACATTCTCGCTCGTGGACGGCGTCGTCGAGCGAAACGGGCGCGCGATCCAGGAACCGTATCTCGCGAATCCTCCGGCCTACGATCTCGCGGTATCGAATTTCGAACTCGATCTCAACGGCGAGCCCTTGGCAGGGAACGCCGCCAGCATTCCCCCTCGTTCGCGGTGGGCGAGCGGCGACCGCGTGCCGAATGGGTATGCGCTCGTCCTTGGTGACAACCGAAATTATTCCGACGATTCGCACCTCTGGGGCTTTCTGCCGCTGCAAGGGCATATCGTCGGGCAAGCGATCGCCGTCGTGTGGCCGCTATCGCATATCGCACTCTTTAGCCTCGAATGAAAGACGCATGATAACTCCGCAGTTAATCGTTATTGTTGTCCTTATCCTCATCGTCGTACGCGTTATTTTTTCCTTACGTCCGGTAATCGCGGGAACGAACGGAAGAAGCCGAACGATCGCGCGCGAGTATCTCGACGTCTTTATCTTTGCGGGAGCCGCCGCGTGGTTCGTCACCTCGTTCATCGGGCGCACCTATTTTATTCCATCGGGTTCGATGCTGCCGACGTTGCAGATCGGAGACTTGCTCGTCGTCGATAAGTTCGAATATCGTTTTCATCCGCCGCACGACGGCGATATTGCGGTCTTCCCTCCCCCGCTCCCAAGCCCCGACGATTTTATCAAACGCGTCATCGGCAGCCCGGGAGATACTATCGAAATCAAGGGCGGCACGGTCTTTCGCAACGGCGTTGCATTGAAAGAACCGTATATCGCGCAGCCCCCGGATTATTCATTGCAGATTCGCAACTACGATATTTACGTCAACGATGGCTACGGCTGGCAAGCGCTCGACCCGGCACAAGCAAATATCCCGCCGCGCAAAGATTGGCTCGCCCCCAACCGCATACCACCGCACTGCTTTCTCATGCTCGGCGATAACCGTAACGATTCCGAAGATTCGCATATCTGGGGTTTCGCCCAGGATAGCGGACGCTTCTTTTCCGGCCCGCGCGCCGGCAAGCCGGCATCCTTTACCGGACGCGCGGTGCTCATCTTCTGGCCGTTCTCGCAGGCAAGAATTCTCCCGGGGTAAAAATCTCTGTTCCCGTGTGGGAACGCGTGGGCCGAGCGGCGATCTTCCTCGGCGAGTCGATCGCTCTCCTCGCAATCGTTCTCGCGACGATCTTCGTTCGCATTCCCCAGGTCGACGGGGCCTCGATGGCTCCGACGATTCCCAGCGGGGCGATCGTCGTCACCGAGAGCCTCAGCGGAAATTTCTCGCCGCCGCAACGCGGCGAGATCGTGGCGTTCACGCTCGATCTCTCGCGCCGCGAGACCTATATCAAGCGCGTCGTCGCACTCCCCGGGCAGCGGGTCCGTATTGACAACGGCGTCGTTTTCGTGAACGGTGTTCGCGTAGATGAACCGTTCGTCCGATTTCACGACACTCGCTCCATGCCCACGCTCGTCGTCCCGACCGGCAAACTTTTCGTGCTCGGGGACGACCGGCCACACAGCGAGGATTCGCGTTTCTTCGGTCCCATCGCCGAGTCGCACGTGATCGGGCGCGCGTGGTGGATTCTCTGGCCCTTCTCCCACTTCGGGCCGCTATGAGCGATCCGCTCGACCGCGTCGTCCAGTGGTATCCGGGGCACATGGTCAAGGCCATGCGTGGAATCGGGGAGCGCCTCGCGCTCGTCGATCTCGCGATCGAGGTCGTCGACGCGCGCGTCGCCTTCAGCGGCGCGAATCCCGATCTCGCCCGCATCCTCGCCGGGAAGCCGCGGATGCTCTTGCTCTCGCGCGCCGACCTCGCGAACCCGGCGATCACCCAGGAATGGCTCGAGCGCTATCGCGAGCGCGGCCTGCAGACAGTCGCCTTCAACGCGCGCAGCCGTCGCGATTGCAGCTTCGTCCGCGATGAAATCGTGCGCTTCGCCGCGGGCGTGCGCGGCACGGCCCGCGCGATGATCGTCGGCATTCCGAATTCCGGGAAATCCACCGCGCTCAACGCGCTGCTCGGACGCGCGGCCGCCCGCGTGCAGAATCGCGCCGGCGTGACGCGTTCGTTGCAGTGGTTCCGTCTCGCGCCCGACGTCGAACTGATGGATACGCCGGGTATCCTCGTCCCGAAGATCCCCAATGCCGACGCGCAATGGCACCTCGCGCTCTGCGGCGGCGTTCCGGTCGAGCGGTACGACCCCGAGGAGATCGTCGAGCGTTTTACCGCCTGGGCGGCGCAGCTCGGGCTCGACGACGTACCGACGCTCGCGGAGTTCGCGCGCAAAGGCGGCTTCGCGCGCAAAGGCGGCGAGTTCGATCTCCACAATGCCGCACGCGCCTATATCAGCCGCTTCAACGAGGGCACCTTCGGCCGCGTCTCGCTCGAACGCCCGCCCGAGGAACCGAAATGACGCGCGACCGCGAACTCGCCGCGCACGAGCTCGAGCTGCGCCGTAGCGGCTTTACCGCGATCGCCGGAATCGATGAGGCGGGGCGCGGCCCACTCGCCGGCCCGGTCGTCGCCGCCTGCACGGTGCTCACGGCGCTCCTACCGATCTCCGGCATCGACGATTCGAAGCGCCTCAGCCCCAAGCGACGCGCCGAGCTCGCAATCGAGATTCGCAGCCACGCGGCCGCCTGCGGCCTCGGGCTCGCGAGCCCCGCCGAGATCGACGAGCTCAATATCTACCGCGCTACGCAGCTCGCGATGCGCCGTGCGTTAGCAGCGGCGCAGCTGCGCCCCGATATCGTGCTCGTCGATGCGATGCCGCTTCCGGGGCTCGGGCTGCCGATCGAGTCGATCGTCGGCGGCGACGCGCGCTGCACCGCGATCGCTGCCGCCTCGATCCTCGCCAAGGAACACCGCGACGCGCTGCTCTGCGAGCTCGACGCCGCCGATCCCCGCTACGGCTTCGCCCGGCATAAGGGTTATGGCACGCCGGAGCACCTCGATGCTCTCCGGCGCTATGGCCCCTCACCCTACCACCGCCGGAGCTTCGCACCGGTCGCCGCGGCCCTGGAGCGCGCGTGAGCCGACAGAGACGCACGCTCGGGCGCCTCGGCGAAGAACGGGCCGAAAGGTTCCTTAGCAAGGTCGGCTACCGCCTGCTTGCCAGGAACCTTCAACTGCCCGGCGGCGAGATCGACCTGCTCTTTCTGGATGGGAGCACTTTGGTTGTCGTAGAAGTGAAGCGACGTGAAAGCTCCGATTTTGGCTCGGCGCTCGCGGCCGTCGGTCGCTCGAAGCGCGCGACCCTTCGTCGTATCGCCGCCGACTACGCGCAGATCGTCGCGCCGCACGCATGCGTGCGTTTCGATGTCGTTGCAATCGACGGGGAACGTATGATGCATTATCGGAATGCCTTTTAGGGTATAGGAACGATTGCGTGGAACTCCAAGGACGGACTCTCGCGGGGCGATATGAGATCGGCGAACTGCTCGGACGGGGCGGTACGGCCGATACGTATCGCGCGCTCGACAAAAAATTAGGGCGCGAAGTCGCCGTCAAAGTATTGATCGAGCGTTCGAGCGATACGATCGAACGGTTGCTCGGCGAAGCGCGCGCGATGGCGCGGCTCAACCATCCACGCATCGTTGCGGTCTTCGATGCCGGAGAAGATGAGGGCTACCCGTATATCATCATGGAGCTCATGCGCGGGCGTAATCTCGCCGATCTGCGCAGCGGCGAGCTCAAATACAAACAAGCCCTCGGGTTCATTTGCGACATTCTCGAAGGGCTCGATTACGCCCAATCGCAAGGCATCGTGCATCGCGATATCAAGCCTTCGAACGTTATGCTCGACGAAAATTCCGAGCGGGTGAAGCTGACCGATTTCGGGCTTGCACGGCGCGCGAGCGATGTGACGCAGACGACGCGAACGGGACAGATCATCGGCACCATTTCTTACTTGGCGCCGGAACGCTTTTTAAGCAAACCCGCCGACGTTCGTTCGGACCTCTATTCCGTCGGCATTCTGATGTACGAAATATTCACGGGAACGCTGCCTTTCCGAAACGATCGTGAAGATATCGTGGCGACAATGTATTCGCACGTCCACGACACGCCGACTCCCCCGCGCGAGATCAATCGCAATATTCCCGAGGCACTCGAGCGCGTCATCTTGCGATCGATCGAGAAAGACCCCGGCAAGCGTTACCAGACGGCGCGCGAGTTCTATATCGACGTCGATATGCTGCGCACCGGCCAGGTCGCACCGCAGGCCGCCCCCGTCCCGAGCCAGGCGGACCGCCCGCCGCGCACCTTCGCCACCTCACCGACGATCGCGAGCGATCCGGACCTGCGGCACGCGATCGACCAGGCGCTCGCCCCGACCCGCAACCGGAGCGACGCTCTTGAGAACGTACTCAAAGGGATGATCGCGACGCGCCGCAGGGACTACGACCAGGCCACCGAGGCCTACGAACTGGCGATGCATGAATTGCAGGCTATCGGCAACCACGTTGAGTATGCAAAGACGGCGATTAAATATGCGACGATGATCTTGCAGAAAAGTTCCGATGGAATGCGGGAACGGAACGAATTGCGCAATGCGGTCAATCGCCTCATGGATGCTCGCAAGATTTTTCGCGATTACGAATTAACCGATCAAATGGCCCAAGCGGAGTACACGATCAACGCGCTCGAACGTACTGCGATAGGCATCATCTTTTAGAAGCGACGAATGCCCGACCAACACCAACCCGAACTCAAACGCTCGGTCACGCCTTGGGGCTCTTTCTCCTGGGGCTATTCAGATGTCGGCGCCGATATCTTCGTCGGGCTCGGCCTGGTTTTGGGTGCCGCAGCCGGCGCCTCGAACGTTGCTTTTCTTTTTGCCGGTATCGTCTACGTCTGCATCGGTCTAGCCTACACCGAACTCGCAGCGACCTATCCCGTCGCCGGCGGCGGCCAATATTTCGTCATGCGCGGGCTCGGAGATTTTCTCGGCTTCATCGCCGGCTGGGCGGTACTTCTCGATTTCACGATCGACGTCACGCTCTTCGCCTGGAGCTGCGTCGATTATCTTAGCGAAGTCGTCCCGGTTTTACTGAACCCCATCCATCCGTGGGTTCATTTTATCGCCGTCTTCGGACTGATCGCGGGGCTCTGCCTGCTCAACGTCCTGGGAGTGCGCGAGAGCACCACGTTCAACGGCGTCGTCTCGGCGCTCGACGTCATCAGCGAAACCTCAATTCTGTTCTTCGGCTTCCTCTTTGCGTTCCGGCCCGAGTTGCTCGTCCACACGATGACGACGCAATGGCCGAGCACCTTCAACCTCATGCTCGGCGCTTCGTACGCGATTATCTCGTTCGTCGGGCTGGAATCGATTTCGCAGGCCGCGCAAGAGACGCAACGCCCGGCATCGATCATCCCGCGTACCTCCATCGCACTGATTCTTACGATTTTGATCTACGCGCTCGCCTATTCGAACCTCGCACTCGGCATGGTTCCCTGGCACCAGGTACCGCTCGATGCGATGGGGCACGCGCAGACGCTCTGGCAGTGGCTTGGAAACAACGACAACAACGGCAAGGCGGTTGCGCTGCTTGCCAAAGACGTGCCGTACTTCGGTGCGCTCGCCGCCCTCTACGTGCCGATTCTCGGAGCGATCTTACTTTTAATTTCTTCGAACTCCGGCGTCTTCGGCAGTTCGCGTATCGCCTATGCGATGGCGAATGCGAAGTTGCTGCCCTCGATCTTCCAGCGCGTTCATCGGCGTTTTCGCACGCCGGCAATATCGATTATTGCATTCTGCGCTATAGCCGTCGTCGAGTTGATTTTCGCCGCCTGGCCATCGCTCGACCCCGGGGCGGCAGCGTTCTACGCAAAATTTTTCCACGGCGAGGGCGGCATCGGTTTTCTCGGCGATCTCTATGCGTTCGGCGCGGCGACGAGCTATTCGTTCGTCTTCCTCGCGTTGATCGCGCTACGCATGAACGACCCGCTGAGCCCGCGCAAGTTCCGAATTCCGCTGAACATACCGCTGACCTATAAAGGCGAGCGCGTGCTCTTCCCGGTGATCGGAGTATTAGGCTTCATCGGCATTCTTTCGATTCTCGTCTTTACAATCATCACGCACGATCTCGGGCGCATCGCGGGCCCCGCGTGGCTGATCCTCGGCTTTATCATCTTCGTCATCTACCGACGCAATAAAGGCCTGCCCGTCTTCGGGTCGGCGCCGCACGATTGGCGCCACGAACAGATCGGCATCCTTCGCGATGCGGGCGAGCTCGAACTGATGGACGAGTATCTCGCTCGACTCAAAGAACGCGAACCGGCGCGCATCGCCGAGGTAGGATGACGTGCTGCTCCTCTATCGTGCGGTTATCTCCCTCGCGCTCGTGGTCGTCGGTGCGATCGTGCTGGTACGCATGCTCCATCTCGGATTCGGCCTCCCCGAACTTCCCGGAATAATCCTTGGAGCGGCCGTGATCGCGCTTGGCGCCTATCGTCTGCGGCAGATCGTCCGCGTCTGGGCGGAGCGTTCATGATCGCCGTCAATCCGATCGGGGCACTCGTCGCGGCGGCAATCGTCTTCGCCGTCGTCGCGACGCTCTGGTGGATGCTGCATCCTCCGATCAGCAAGGTGCAGGAGATCGCCCGCGACGCCGAGACCGAACTCGAACGGATGGTCGGCTCGATCATCGTCGTCTTCTCCGAAAATATCGCCTCTCAGCATATGATGGCGCTCGCGGCGAAGCTCGCAAAAGGCGAGCGTTCGGAACTTTTGGCGATCTACGTCGTCTCGGTTCCCTACTCGCTACCTCCCGATGCCGAGATGACCGACGAAGAACGCCGCGCCCTCGATGCGCTCGGCGCGGCGCAGGCCATCGCCGCCAAGGCCGACATCAGCCTCCGCACCGAGACGGTCAAAGCCCGCTCCACGAAGCAGGCCGTACTCGATATCGCCAAACGGGAGCGCGCGAACCTTATCGTGCTCGGCTCCTTCCGCGAAGGGAAATACACCGGAGCCCCTCTGAGCCGCACCATCGAAGAGATCGCCGCCGAGGCAAAGTGCGACGTGATCATCGGCGTCGAAGGCAAACACGGCAATCTTCTCGCCGATCAGGTCGGATTCGAACAAATCGAGCAGGGCGAGAAGGCTCCATAACGCGAACGCGCCTGGGAACGTTCTCATTGTTGAGGAGGATCCCAATTCCATGAAATCGTTTTTACGGCTCGGCGCCGCTGCAGCAGCGCTGCTCTCCCTCGCGGCGATGCCGCTCTCGGCTCTCGCCGCAGGAAAGGCACCCGCCCTTGCGGCCTTCGACGCGGCGTTCTCGCACGTGCATGATTACACCGTGCAACTCCGTTCGCACGAAGTCAAAGGCTCGGCGACGCAGAACCGCGTCTATCAATATTCGTTTATGAAACCCCATTTTGCAAAGACGCTCATCATCTCCGGGGACGGACAGGGCTCCGGCGGCGTCTGGACCGGCGGCAACCAAGTCAGCGGGCACCAAGGCGGCTTCCTATCGGGAATCCATCTCAAGGTTGGTCTCCATGACGGCCGCGCGGTCTCGCTTCGCGGTTATACGATTCCCGACGGCCTCATCCAAAATATCGTCGCCAAATATCAGAGTACTCCGGGAACGCTCGTACAAGGCCCCGGCGGAAATGTCGACGGCGTGCCGACGCAGCGCGTCTTCTTAAAAGTCGCGAACCCCGCGGCAAACGATGGGATCACCTCGATGGTCATCTACTTCTCGGAGAAAACGCACTTCCCGGTGCGCAATATCTGGTATCAAGGGAAGACGGCGGTCCTCGACCAGTCCTTTCTCAACCTGCACCTCAACGTCGGCCTCACCCAGAACGACTTTCCGTTCTAGCCGGCACGTCAACGCTGAAGAAGCGGTATCTCGGCGCTATCGCGCGGCGAGATACCGCTTCCGAATTTCATCGAGCGCGACCGCGAGTAAGATGACCGCTCCCAACACGACTTTCTGGAGATAGGAATCGATGTTGAGGAGATTCATCGCGTTATCGAGCAAGCCGATTAAGAGAGCGCCGAAGAACGTGCCGACGATCGTGCCGCGCCCGCCGGCGAGGCTCGTGCCGCCGACGACGACTGCGGCGATCGCGTTGAGCATCTCGTCGCCGGTTCCGGTCTGCGGCGACCCCGTCGCAAAAAGCGCCATGTAGAGAAACCCGGCGATCGCCGCACAGATACCGCTGATCACGTACGCCATCGTTTTTACCCGACGCACCGCGATACCGGCGAGGCGCGCGGCCTCTTCGTTACCGCCCAATGCGAGAATCGAACGCCCGAAACGCGTTTTCTCCAGCAAGAGCGCGCAGATGATAACGACGGCGGCCATCCAGAGGACGGGAATCGGCAGTGCCGGCAGATGGAGCTTCGCCGAAAGCCCGCCGAGGAACGTGCCGATGCCGATGCTGTTAAAAGCATTCGATGTCAACGGCACCGGACGACCGTGCGAGATAATATACGACAGGCCGAGCGCGACCTGCATCATCGCCAAGGTCGTAATGAACGGCGGAAGATTGAGCCGCACCACCGGTAACGCATTCACGTATCCCGCACCGGCACCGAGCGCGATACCGGCGAACAACACCACGGCGACGAGGGCGAACCCGGTAAGGTGGAGCGAATTGGCCAGCAGCGCCATGACGACGCCGGTGAGCGAAACGAGCGAGCCGATCGAGAGGTCGATGCCCGCGGTGAGAATGGTAAAGGTCTCGCCGACGCCGAGGATACAGTTGTAAGTAATCTGTCGCAGGACGCGCACGATATTACTCGGTTCGAGAAACGAACCGTGCGCCGCGATGTTGACGCCGATCACCAAGAGCAGCAAAATGACGATCGTTCCGATGAGCCGGATGCGTGGGTTCATGCCGCCGCTCCGCTCGCCGCTGCGATTACATTGGTCGGCGTCGCGTCGGCGCGGTCGAACGTCGCGACGATGCTTCCATTCCGAACCACATGAATGCGGTGGCTCATCCCCAAGAGTTCGGGAAGTTCGCTGCTTACCATAACAATCGCCACTCCTTGTCGTGCGAGCCCTACCATGAGTTCGTAGATTTCCGCCTTTGCCGCAACGTCGATTCCACGCGTCGGTTCGTCGAGCAAAAGCACGCGCGGTTCGCCGAGCAACCACTTTGCGAGCACGACCTTCTGTTGCGTACCGCCCGAAAGATTGGAGACGAGCTGCGCCGTATTCGGGGTGCGGATGCGAAGGCGCTCGATCATCGCCTCGGTCGCACGCTCCTCGGCATCGCTATCCAACCACCCCAAGGCGCGCGCGAATCGGTCGAGATGTGCGAGCGTCGTATTGGCCAGCACGTTCATCCCCAGCACGAGCCCCTGCGCTTTCCGATCTTCGGTAACGAACGCGAGCCCCGCCTCGATCGCATCGTTGGGCGTGCGGGCGCGAAGTGGAGCCCCGTCGATTGCGACCGCGCCCGTTGCGCGGTCGGCTCCCGCTATCGCGCGAAGAATTTCGGTTCGTCCGGCACCGACGAGCCCGCCGAGGCCGACGATCTCACCCGAGCGCACGGAGAAAGCGACGTTGCGAACGGCGGCGGCGTTGAGGCCCTCGACCGAAAGGCGCACCGGCGCATCCGCCGCCAACGCCGGAAGTTCGGGAAAGCGAGCATCGACCGGTCGACCGACCATCGCCTGCAAAATTTCGTCGATGGGAAATTCTGAAATCGCTCGGGTCGCAATCGTCGCTCCATCTCGCAGCACCGTCACGCGGTCGGCGACGCGCGCCAGCTCTTCCATGCGGTGCGAAATATAGACGATGCCGACGCCCTTGCTCTTGAGCGTCGCAACGATTTCAAAGAGTCGGTCGATCTCGCGCTCCGAGAGAGCGGCGGTCGGCTCGTCCATAACTAACACGCGCACGTTTTTTGCAAGTGCTTTCGCAATCTCGACGAGTTGTTGAATGCCGACCGAGAGCTCCCCGACCGGGCGCGTCAACGGGATATCGATGCCGAACTCGGCAACGAGCGCGGCGGCGCGCTTATGCGCCTCGCCGTCGTCGAGAAAAAAACCGCGTTGCGGTTCCTTGCCTAAGAGTATGTTCGCGACCGCATCGAACTGCGGTACGAGCGTGAACTCCTGATAGATCATGCCGATTCCCAAACGCTCGGCATCGCGAGGCGAAGCGATATGTACGCGCTCGCCGTCGATGAAGATCTCTCCGGTATCGGCGGGTTGCGCGCCGGAGAGAATTTTCATCAACGTCGATTTGCCGGCACCGTTCTCACCGACGAGCGCTAACACTTCACCGCTGCGGACGGAGATCGAAACATCGGCGAGCGCGCGAACGCCCGGGAAGGATTTCCCGATCGAACGCATCTCCAGCAACGGTGCTTCGGGGATGATTACGGCGCTTTCTTTGCGTCGGCGGCGGTGTACGTTCCCACCGGCACCTTCACCACTTTCGGCGGGATCTTGCCGGCAAAATAATCGTGCAGCGTATCGATTACCATCTTCCCGATCTGATCGGGATGCTGCACGACATCGCCGTACATTTCGCCTTTTGCGATCGCCGTACGCGCTTCTGGGGTCGCGTCGAAGCCGACGATTGCAACCTTTCCGGCCATGCCGGCCGCACGCACCGCCGTCAGCGCGCCGAGCGCGGAGTCGTCATTGATGCCGAAGATGCCGCGTAAATGCGGGTGCGTCTGCAAGATATCTCCGACGTCGTTCGCCGCCTTGTCGCGCTGCCCGCCCGAATCGACATCGGCAACGATCTTCGCCTTCGGACACGAGGCTGCCAGATACTCTTTGAAGCCGCGGACGCGATCTTGGACGCTCGTCACCTCGGGTTCGTCGACGATCGCCACCTCGCCCGTTCCGCCGATCGCTTTGCAGATCAACTTGCCCGCTTCGACGCCGCCTTGAACGTTATCGCTTGCGATATGTGCGACCACGACGCCCTGTTTGCTCGTGCTGGCAATATCGGCGGTGAAGACCGGAATCTTCGCTCGATTCGCCTCGACGATCGCGCTTCCGATAGCCTTCGAATCGTACGGCGTGAGCACGATTGCATTGACGTGCTTGGAAATAAAATCTTCAACCTGCGATTGCTGCCGCGCGTTATCGCGATTTGCATCGACGACGTTGAGCGCATAACCGTATTTTTTCGCCTCGGCGGTCATGCCCGCTTCCATTTCTTGGTAGAACTGGGCCTCGCGGTTCTGAATCGAGACGCCGATCGTTTTGGTCGGCGCGCTCGTCGCGCTTCCTCCCGCGGCGGTGCCGGATTTCGAAGCGCTCTGAGAGGAGCATGCGGCGAGCGCAAGCACCAGAACGGCAGCCGTACGACGAGCAATTTTCACGGAGTTCCCTTTCGTATCACGCAGCAGCGAGCGAGCCTTAGGATTCGCGCGCAGAAGGTTGGCGTTCGGTCTCCGCCGCGCCTTCGTCCCCCGCCCAAAGCCGACGCATGACGACGACGAGCCCCGATGCCGCAGCGAGGCTCACGACGCTCCACACGCACGCCGGCAACCAAGCGGCCTGCAACCACGCCCCGGTCGCAAAGAGTACCCCGTAGATGGCGGCGAGCCCGAGCACCCAGCCTGCGAGCGCCGCCGCAGGCGAATCCTGCGAATCGGGCAGGTGATAGCGCTCGCGCAGATATTTCCAACCCGGCCCCGGCGGATGAACGCGCCGATAAAATTCAACCAGCGCCGCTTCGTCCTTCGGCGGGAAAAGAATCGTGATGCCGAGCCAGGCGAGCGTCGTCACGCCGACGCCGATTAACAGCGAGGTCGTCGGGTCGACGGCGTACCCCATTTTTCCGGCGATAAAAAACGCGATGGCGATCAGGAACGAGACGACCATCGCCGCGATCTCGCTTGCCGCATCGATGCGCCACCAAAACCATCGAAGAAGATAGAGCAGGCCCGTGCCCGCGCCGATCGAGAGCAACAGATCGAAGCCCTGCCGTGCGGTGCCGAGCAAAAAGGTGACACCGACTCCGCCAAGTGCGATAAGGACGGTGACCAATCGCCCGGCGACGACGTAATGCCGTTCGTCGCGCCCCGGCGCCATAAAGCGGCGATAGAGATCGTGAACGAGATACGAGGTGCCCCAATTGAGATGCGTTTCGATCGTGGAGCGGTAGGCGGCAAAGATGCCGGCGACCATGAAGCCCGCAAAACCCGCCGGCAGAAAAACGAGCATCGCCGGATAGGCGACATCGTTTCCGAGCAAGGCAGGCTGCAGGTGCGGGAAGCGCACCGCAATATCGTGGACGGTCGGGTAGACGATCGTCGAAGCGAGCGCGACGATGATCCAGGGCCACGGACGCAGCGCGTAATGCATCGCTTGAAACGCGAGCGTTCCGCCCATCGCATCGCGCTCGCTACGCGCTGCAAGCATTCGCTGCGCGACGTAACTGCCGCCGCCGGGCTCCGCGCCGGGATACCAGACCGACCACCATTGCACGGTAAGCGGAATGACGAAGATCGCCAGTGCCGTCGGCCAATCGTTGAAGTTCGGAAAAAACGAGAGCCAGTGCGGGTGCACCGCACGAATCTGCGCGAAGAGCCCGCTGAGGCCGCCGACGTGCGGTGCCCGCAGGGCAAAGTACGCCGCCGCGATCGCCGAACTCATAGTGATGAGAAACTGAATCGTGTCGGTAACCATGACGCCCCAGAGCCCCGCGGTCGCCGCAAAAACGATCGGTACGCAGACCGCAATCGCCAGCGTTTCTACGTTCGTCCAGCCGAAGAGAATGCCGCAAATTTTTGTAAGCGCGAGGTTGACCGTGGCGATGATAAACCAGTTGAAGAGCAGGCCGAGATAGACCGCGCGAAAGCCGCGCACCGCGCGCGCGCCCGCACCGGAGTAACGTAACTCGTAGAACTCGAGATCGGTGAGCACGCCGCTCCGGCGCCAGAGCCGCGCGTAAAAGAAGACCGTTGCCAGCCCGGTGAGCAAGAACGACCACCACACCCAGTTTCCGGCAACACCGCCCTCGCGGACGATGTTGGTAACCAAGTTCGGCGTATCGGTCGAGAAGGTCGTCGCAACGAGCGAGATGCCGATCAACCACCACGGCGCCTGTCGCCCCGCTGCAAAGAACTCGCTGGTGTTACGCCCGGCCCGGCGAGCGAGAACGATCGCCGGCACGAACGTCACGCCCAACGAGAGCACGACGATCCACCAATCGAGTGCGGTGAGATGCATGGGCGGCAGGGTACGCGCTTAGGGCGTGCGTTCCCCCAAGAGTCCGCCGCTTTCAAAGGCGAGCAGCCGGGCGCGCAGCGAGCGCGGCCCCGCACCACGCACGCGCCCGTCGGCACCGAGAACGCGGTGCGCGGGCACGAAGAGCGCGAGCGGCGCGCGCGACATCGCAGCGGCGACCGCGCGATGCGAGAGCGGAGCACCGAGGAGCCGGGCAAGCTCGCCGTAAGCGAGCCGGTCGCCGAACGCGGTGCCGGCGAGGAACTCCCAAGCGCGGCGCGCGAAGGGCGGGCCGACGAGGGCGAGCGGAAGATCGAAGCGCTCCAACCGACGCGCGAAATACGCATGAACCTGCCGCTCGATTTCGCGACCGAACGCACTCGGCGAACGCTGCGGCGCACGCGTCGTGCGAGTGACGAAATCGCTGCTCACGACGGACTCACGATCGTATGCGACCAGCAATTTGCGGCCGAGCGGGGTGGGAAGGAGCACGTTCGAAAGCGCGTTCTCGCCGTTCACACTCTCTTCTTAGCTCCTTCACCGTGCCATCCTATGCTGGGTCGAGCAGGAGAGCGTTATGAGAGAGACCCAAACCGATCCACTCGAACGTGCGCGCGCAATCGTCTATGCCGCATTTTTGCGCGAACGATCCGGCCGCGGGTTCGGAAGCACGATCGAGCGCGGTCGGCGCGATCCGCTCGACCAGCCGTGGATCGTCGCCGGGCAGGTCTTTGCGTTCCTCGTCTCGGTTCCGCTGCTTATCTGGCTCTTTGCAGGCCACTAGCGATGATGTGGTTCCGCACCCACCGCCGAGCATCGATCGTTGCGGTCGTTGCGGTCGCGATCCTCGTGCTTGTCGCGTTCGTCATTCGGCATCGCGCTGCGAACGGTATCGCCGCTTCGGGCACCATCGAGGCGACGCAGAGCGACGTCGCGTCGAAGGTCGAGGGGCGCCTGACGCAACTCCGCGTCCACGATGGCGAGGCGGTTCGCAAAGGGCAAGTGCTCGCGGTCCTGGAGAGCCTCGACCCAACCCTGAAGCTCGACCAAGCGCGCGCAGCGCTCGGCGCGGCGTCGGCGCAGGTCCTCGCGGCACGCGCCGCCTATCGCCTGCAAGAAGCGACCTATGCGGCGACGCTCGCGCAGGCGGGTGAGGGCGTCGCCATCGCGCGTTCGAACCTCGGCACGGCGAGCGAGAGCTACGGCATCGAACGCCGCGTGACGGCGCTCGCACTCGACCAGGCGCAGGCGCAACTGCTCGCCGCACGGGCGACCTACGCTCGCACGAAACTCGATTACGAGCGCGACAAAAACCTCGTTGCCACCGGCGACATTGCCGAGCAGGTGCTCGATGACGCCCGCAATGCTTACGCAAGCGCATCGGCGCAATTGCAAGCGCAGAGCGATGCCGTCGCGCTCGCGCGTGCCAATCTTCGAAACGTGCAGATTCGGCACTTCGGGGTGCTCGCATCGCGCTCGCAACAAGGGCAAGCGCAGGCGTCGTTTCAAAGCGCGCGAGCCGAACGCGAGCTCGTCCGTCAACGCGCGGCACAACTCGCCGACGCGCAGGCGCAGGTCGCGCAGGCTCGCGCCCAGGTCGGTCTCGCGAGGGATTTGGTGCGCGAGACCGATCTCATCGCACCCTTCAACGGCATCGTACTTTCGCATAACTTCGAGGTCGGCGATCTTATCGAACCCGGTGCCGCCGTGCTGACGATCGGCGACCTTCTCCACCCGTATCTTTACGTCTACGTTAGCGAGAGCGATTTGCCGCATATCAAGACGGGGATCGCCGCCGATGCAACGCTCGACGGAATGCCGGGAAAAATTTTTCACGGCAGAGTTACCGAGATCGCGACGAACGCGGAGTTTACGCCGGAAAACGTGCAAACGAAGGCGGAGCGGATCGACTACCTCGTCTTCCGTGTCAAGATACAATTCACCGATGCGAGCGGAACGCTCAAGCCCGGATTGCCAGCCGATGCAATCATTCATGGGTGAAGCATGAGCGTCGCGCTAAAGATCGCCGACATCACGCGCCGTTTCGGTGCTACCGTCGCCGTTGACGGAGTAACGCTCGAGGTCGAGAGCGGTGAAATTTTTGCGCTCGTCGGCCCGGACGGGGCGGGCAAGACGACGCTGATGCGTCTCCTGTGCGGCGCGCTCGCGCCCGATGGCGGCAGCGCGACGGTCGACGGCATCGACGTCGTTAGCGATCCGGAGCGCGTACAGGGTGCGGTCGGCTACATGCCGCAGCGCTTCAGCCTCTACCCCGATCTCTCCGTTATGGAGAACCTTCGCTTTTATGGGAATATCTTCGGAATCCCGCAGGCCGATTTCGAAGCTCGCGCGAGTTCCTTGCTCGCTGAATTTGCGCTCGCGGATTTCGCGGAGCGTCTCGCCGAGGCGCTCTCCGGCGGAATGAAACAAAAATTGGCGCTCGCCTGCACGCTCATCCATCGACCGAGCACGATTCTTCTCGACGAACCGACCGCCGGTGTCGACCCGGTCTCACGGCGCGAATTTTGGCGTCTGCTCTACCGGATCAATCGTTCGGGAACCACGATCTTCGCGAGCACGCCCTACATGGACGAAGCCGAGCGCGCTCATCGCGTCGCGTTCATGAGCGGGGGAAAGATTGCGAGTGTCGGCACGCCGAGCGAGCTCAAGACCGGCCTGCACGGTGAGATCGTCGAGATCCGTTGCGCGCGTTATCGCGATGCTCGACGCGCCCTCCACGGAGTGCCGACGGTACGTAGCGTGGAGATGTTCGGCGACGCGCTCCACGCGCTCGTTTCATCTGCCGCCGAGACGATTCCGGATTTCCGTCAACGCCTGCACGAAGCCGGTATCGAGGACGCCGTTTTCCGCGCGGTTCCGCCGTCGCTGGAAGATGCATTCGTCGCGAGACTCACCGCATGAATGCGACGACGAGCGTCCACGTGGAGCGGCTCGGGAAACGCTTCGGCGACTTCGTTGCCGTCGATGCGATATCGTTCGATATTCGGGCCGGGGAGATTTGGGGTTTTCTCGGGCCGAACGGCTCCGGAAAATCGACGACGATTCGAATGGTATGCGGTGTGCTGGAGCCATCGTCGGGCACCGCCGACGTGCTCGGATTCGATGTAGCGCGCGACCCCGAAGCGGTGAAGCTGCGGATCGGGTACATGTCGCAGGGATCGACGTTGTGGGCCGATCTAACGGTGCAGGAGCATCTGCGCTTTTATGCGGGGCTCTATGGGATGCAAGGCAGCGAACGCGAGGAGCGAATCGCCGCGTGGATGCAGCGCGTGGGGCTTGGCGAGCGACGCGCGCAGCTTGCGGGGAGCTTACCCGGCGGCTACCGGAAACGCCTCGCCCTCGCATGTACGCTGTTGCATTCGCCGCAGATGATTTTTCTCGACGAACCCACCGCCGGGGTCGACCCGGTCTCGCGTCGCGAATTTTGGGATATCATCGTCGGCCTCGCCGACGAGGGAACCACGGTGATGGTGACCACGCATTATCTCGACGAAGCCGAACATTGCAACCAACTGGCGATGATCTATAACGGCAAGATCGTTGCGCGCGGAAGCCCCGAGGAACTCAAGCATCTTCCGCAGATCGGCACGACCGTCGAAGTGCTTTCAAATGACACGGTCGGCGTGCTCGATGCCATCGAGCACCTTCCCTTCGTTCGCGGCGCCGGTCTATACGGATCGTCTCTCCATATATCGCTCTCCGACGCCGGTGAGATCGAAAGCCTGAACGCGGCGATCGCAGCGCGCGGGCTCTCCGCAGGAGCGGCACACTCCGTGCTGCCGTCGCTTGAGGACGTTTTTTCGGCGGTGGTACAACCGCAATGAACTGGCGGCGCGCTTGGACGATCGCACAAAAAGAATACACGCAATTTTTTCGCGACCGGCGGACGGTGGCGGCGACGATGCTCATGCCGCTCATTCAAGTCGTGTTGTATGGATATCTATCGAGCGACGTGCGGTATCAACCGACCGTCGTTTGGGATCTCTCGCAGAGCGCCGAGAGCCGTCAGCTTCTCGAAGCGTTTACGAATTCGCAGTATTTTTCGATGAAGTATCGTGCGACGAGCATGGGTGGTGTCGTGCGACGGATCGCCGATGGAGAAGCGCTCGCCGGGATCGTCATTCCGCCGAATTACGCCACGTTACTTCACCGCGGAAAGACGCCGCAGGTGATGGTCGCCGTCGACGCCTCCGACGCCACCGCCGCGCGCACCAGCCTTTCGGTCGCCCAGGCGGTCGGGAGCAGCGTGAGTGCGAAGATCGAACGGAAAGCCATCGCAGCGCGCGGCATCCCGATCCCGAGCGTCGGCGTCGATATCCGCGCCCGAGCTTGGTGCAACACCGCCCTGCGTCAAGAGGTCTTTATCGTGCCGGGCGTGCTCGCGCTCGTCATGCAATTCACGATGACGTTCCTCAGCATGAGCACGATCGTGCGCGAGCGCGAATTGGGGACGCTCGAGCAACTCGTGGTCAGCCCGATTCGTTCGTCGGAGCTCATGCTTGGGAAGATGTTGCCCTTGATGACGATCGGCTATATCAACGTCACCGCGATTTTGTTGATGGCAATTTTTTGGTTCGGCGTACCGATCGCCGGCAGCGTGCTCTTACTGTATTTTACCGTACTGATCTTTTTCTTCACGACGCTGGGCATGGGCATCCTCGTCTCGACGCTCGCCAAGACCTACATCCAAGCGACGCAGCTGATTCAATTTTTCCTGATGCCGAGCATGTTGCTCTCGGGATTTATCTTCCCGGTCGATGCGATGCCGCTTCCCCTGCGAGCGCTCTCCTACTTCGTGCCGCTCACCTATTTTCTCACGATCGTGCGCGGCATCATTATCAAAGGCGTCGGCATCAACTACCTGTGGCCGCAGATCGCGTTGCTCGCGGCACTCGGCCTCGGCGTCTTCGTCTTTGCCGTGACGCGCTTCCAGAAACGAATCGACTAAAGAACGATCGCCACCGCTTCGCTAGCGCATGAGCGCGCGGCGAATGGCGCGGCGATCGGCTGCCGATTTTAGCGCGACGACGACCACGACTCCGCCTTTGCGCAGGCCGACGCGCCAGTCGTCGGCCTCGGCTCCGAGTTCGAGCAAGCCGCCGATGATGCCGCCGCCGACCGCTCCGAAACTCGCTCCCGCGAGCGTCGTCACCAACGGGCCGGCGACGAAGGGCGCGGCGATGCCTTCGGTTGCGGCAATCAACGCAGCCGCCGATGCGGCGGCGATCACGGCGCCGATCGCCGCTCCGGTCGCGGCGCCGAGCATGCCGCCGTTTTCGCCGAAACCTCCGGAGATCGCCATCGGCGAGGTATCGCTCTCGAAATTGCGATCGACGGGCAGATTTGTTTCATCGAAGATGAGACGAATGCTCTCGTCGTTATAGCCGATCGCATGAAGTTTATCGAGAGTTCGATCGGCATGCGCGCGATCGCTAAAGAGTTTTGATTCGTATTGAATGGTTTCCGTCATCGTACACCTCGTTTTCAGATGCTTACTCCGCGCCGATATCCACCAAGCATAGGGCCGTCGACGAGAATTTTCGAGGAATCGCTGCGCGCGAAAAGACGAGCGACGCGCGCCTGCCTCCGGTCACGGCGGTAGCGAACGGGGCCCGAGCATGCAGTCCCGCCTGAACCGCAAACTTTAGCTTTGCCTAAAAAGCGCGCCCGTGCCGGGCATCTTCGTTCAGCCGGACGCGATGCGCGAGGGAATCGAAAGCCGCAGCGCCGTTCTAGCGCACCTGCGGATATGAGGGCGACGGCATCACCATCTCTTCGTCGTCGCGGAGCAGGGTGCCGACGAGCAACATTCGTCGCTCGAACGAAGCACGAGAAGACGAGCTCCGGGCGACGCCACCGTTTTTAGCACGCCCTGCAGCCCTTGTCGGACGAACGGTTCGTCGCAGAGGGCTAGCGATATGCTCAGCCGTGCGTTTTCGGCCGCGATGCACGGCATCGACGGCTACATCGTCGGAATCGAAGCCGACAGCTCCGCGGGAACGCCCGCGTTCGCTATCGTCGGGCTCCCCGACCGCGCGCTCGGCGAAGCGCGCGACCGCGTGCGCGCGGCGATCTTTAATTCCGGTTTCGCTTTTCCGGCCGGGCGTTTGTTGGTGAACCTCTCGCCGGCGGATCTTCGCAAAGAAGGGCCCGGCTTCGATCTCGCGATCGCGCTGGCATTACTCGCAATCGACGAACAGATTTCGCCGGTCGAATTGCGCGGCTATGTCGCCCTCGGCGAACTCGCCCTCGACGGCTCGCTTCGCCCAGTGACCGGCATATTGCCGATGCTGCTCGGTGCAAAGAGCGCCGGCTTCACCGCATTTCTCATTCCGCAAGGAAACCTCGACGAAGCCTCGCTCGTCGACGGCATCGAACTCTACACGCTCGATTCGCTCGCCGCCGCGGTCGCAACGGTTAGCGGCAACGGGCAGCGCTGGCGCAAGCGTACGGCAGCCCCGGCGTTAGCGCAGAACGATAGCGCGGCGCACGGCGATCTTGCGGACGTGCGCGGGCAGCTCGCATCGAAGCGCGCGCTCGAGATCGCGGCGGCGGGCGGGCATAACTTGCTCTTCGTCGGCCCTCCCGGCTGCGGCAAGACGATGCTCGCGCGGCGACTGCCCGGCATTCTTCCGCCGATGACGCTCAACGAGGCGCTCGATGTTACGAAAATCTATAGCGTCGCCGGAGCACTTGGAAACCAACGCGGTATCGTGCGCACGCGTCCCTTCCGCTTTCCGCACCATACGATCAGTCACGCTGCGCTCGTCGGCGGGGGAAGCAACGCGCGCCCCGGCGAGATCTCGCTCGCGCATAATGGAGTGCTTTTCCTCGACGAGCTTCCCGAGTTTTCGCGAACGACGATCGAAGTGCTGCGGCAGCCGCTCGAAGAAGGAACGGTGACGATCGCGCGCGCGGCAGGGAGTTTTTGCTATCCGGCGCGCTTTCAACTCGTCGCCTCGATGAACCCGTGCCCGTGCGGCTTTCGTGGCGTTCGAAACGCGGAGTGTCGCTGCGACGATGCCGCGGTAGCGCGCTACGCTAACAAACTCTCCGGTCCGCTGCTCGACCGCATCGATCTTCAAATCGAGATCGCGCGCGTACCCCTCGACGATATGCTCCGTCGCGACGCTGCGGAATCCTCAACGGTTGTCCGCGCTCGCGTACTCGCCGCGCGCGCGCGGCAAGAAGAACGGCTCGCGCACCTCGGCATCAGCGCGAACGCCGATATTCCAGCCGCTGCAGTGCGCTCGCTCTGCGCTCTCGATGGAGCGGCACTGAAATTGCTCGAACGCGCGAGCGCCAAACGACAGTTCTCCGCGCGCGCGGTCGATCGGCTGGCGCGCGTGGCGCGCACGATCGCCGACCTCGCCGCGAGCGAGCGTATTACCGCCGAACACGTCGCCGAAGCGATCGGCTATCGCAGCCTCGAGCGGCTCGCGAGCGCGTCGTAAGCACCTCGCGAAGGCTCGGCGTGGACGCCATTGCTTGCGCTTTCAAGCGGGCCGCGCTGAGTTTTCACTTCCATGACGTCGCTTGCATCGCAGATTTTGCCGGCGACGGCAGCGCTAATCGTGGAGAATGACGTTGAGCAACGAACTGTGGACGTGCATACTTCCGTTATAATCGATAAACCCAAGCTTGCGGAACTTGTTGAGAAAAAAGCTCACCCGCGAACGGGTTGTGCCGATCATCTCGGCGAGCGTCTCCTGACTGATATTGGAGATAATTTCCAACGGCTGCCCTTCTTTTCCAAAATTTGCGAGCAACAAAAGAATGCGTGCCAATCGTTTTTCGCTCGAATTGAAGAGTTGATCGACCAAATCTTCTTCGATGCGAATATTGCGCTTTAATGGATGTTCGATAAAACGCGCGGAAAACGTCGCCTCGGCCTGCAGGGTGCTCGTCATGACGCTCTTCTTAACCGTTGCCAACGAGGCATCTTCTTGCGCGGTTGACGTGGCCATGCGGAGTACCTGCCCGTTGAGGCAACCTTCGCCGAAGAAATCACCCTGGCTTAAGATGGCGATTATCGCTTCCTTGCCCGTTGGGGAGACGACCGTTAATTTAATTTTCCCATCGAGAATATAATAGACAGAATCGGCGGCATCGCCCTGTGCATAGATAACGTGGCCCTTTTCAAACTGCTCGAGCGTCCTGCCGGCCCCCACTGCACCGAGAAAGACGTCGGCGTCGAAGGGCATCGTCGGGGTCGCTCCGTTATCGGGCGTCGCCCCTTTTTTGTTTCTCAAAAGTACTCCAGATCGTTGATTCCTCAGTATACCATTCATTGCCTCAAATTCGGCCTTTTCCACAGCATTCGATCGACCTATTTCGCCCATAGAGAGCCCACGGAACGACCTGCGAGCTTTCTTTCGCAGGTCGTGTCGAGAACGTCGATGCGGGGCCGACCCCCGCGCCCTTTTGCGGTGTTAGTTGCCACCCGGGTTGGTGATAAGCGAGCCGCCGGCGACGGGGATCGAGACGGCGCCGGTCTCCGCGAGCGCGCGCCCGGTGAAGGTGCTCGCATTGATCGTAACCGAGGCTTGCGAGAACACATTTCCATAGAACGTCTGCCCTCCGAGCGTTGCGCTACCGCTACCGCCGGTACCGACGACCCAGTAAATATTACAGGGGCTCGCGTTTCCGCTGAGGACGATGTTGCCGCCGATCGATCCATTGAGATTGGTGGTTAGCGACGAAGCAACTTGGAAGATGAACACGCTGTTGGCGTTTCCTCCGCCGTTGAGAGTGAGATTCCCTGATGAAATCAGGAGCGTCGAGGTGGATTTATAGACGCCCGGGGCGAGCGTCTGCCCGCCGAGATCTCCGGCTACCGTCGCCGTCGCAGCGGTACCAGCCGCCGTATTGTAGGCGGTTATTAACGCATTTTCGGCGTTGAGCGGAACGGTCGTGTTCGGATTAAAGCCGGCCGCATAGATCGCATTGGTACCATCGGTATCCGTGCCCGGCGGGTAGAAACCTGTCACCGCGGTTCCCGGCGAGACACCGATGAGGTCGTCATTCACGCCCAACGTCACCGCACCGGGTGCGTAGGTAACGTTCGTTAGGCCGACGTTACTAATCGTCGTTGCTGCGAGCAACGCAAAGGGGGCGAGTGCCGTCCCGAGCGTAATCGAATTGACCCCGCCCTGCGTGCACGAGAGCGCCGCGGGAGTCGGCACGGGGGTCGGCACGGGGGTCGGCGTCGCGCCCGGCACCGGCGTCGGTGTAGCGCCCGGCACGGGGGTCGGTGTCGCTACCGGCGGCGGATTGTACGCCGGCGCGTTACAACTCGGGCAGCCGCTGCCACCGCACGCGGCGAGCAGAGTGAGCGCAACGGTTGCGGCCAGCAACCGAACGTGCAAGAAGCGGGTGGAACTCAACATATCGATTCTACTCCTGAAACTTTAGAACTTGACGCCGAGGCCGATATACGGGCCGTTGTGCGTCTGTCCGATCGGCGCGTTTTGTTTGGCAGCGTACTGATCGGCACTGAATCCGCCATAGATAAAGACCGGGGAATGGCGTAGTGAAAGCGCAAGGCCAATGTCAAGTTTCGTCACCTGATATTGCTGGTGGTAGCTTCGCCCGTAGTTCGAGCTCGTCGCACTCGTGACGGTATAATTCCCGCTCGCATTGGGATAATAGAACGCCGAACCGTAGAGGCTAAGGCCCGGCCGAAGGCTGGGCAGCTTCTCGACGCCGACCCCAAGGCCGGTGAGACGCGGGTAGCCGTAATTATTCCCGGTACTTAAATACCCGAGGCCGAGGTACACCTGCGGCTTTGCCACCTTATATTCCAGGCGGACATCGAGAGTGCGCTGTTGTGCGAGGAAGACCGGAGTCACCGCGGTGCCGCCGTCAATGGTCGCAAATTGCGTGTAATGGTTGCCGTATGCATCGGCAATTTGACTGCTCGTAAGGTAGAGTTCTTGGCCGTAGTTCACTTTCACGGCGATCGGTGAATGTTTGAACTTATAGACGCCGGCAGCTAAATACGATGACGGGCAATAGCCGCCCGCTGCGAATTCGTTATGATTTTGCGGCATCGACGCAGCTGCCTCGACAAAACCGTTATAGGTTGTTGGTTCGGGCGTCGGCGTCGGCGACGCGGTCGGCGTCGGTGCGGCGGTCGGCTCTTCGGTCGGCATCACCGTCGGTTCGGCACTCGGCATCGGCGTCGGCGGAATATACCGAACGACGACGATCTGTCGCCCCGGCACCCATTTTACATATGCGCCCATAGCTTCGGAGAGCACGCGCACCGGGACGAGCAGCACGCCGCGATACATGATCGGCGGCACGTCGAGCGGGCGCGTTTCGTGGTTGATCACGACGTTGTGAACCCCCAGCGTCACGGAGATGCTCGTCCCCGGTTTCTCGGCCGTGAATGTTTTGCCGTCGGCCGAGATCGACACCGTCGCACCCATCTGTTCGAACATGCTGCGCAACGGCACGTACATGTGCCCGTTTTTTACGATTGCGGCAAGCACGCGGTTACGCTTGAGCGTATCGGGGCGTGCGTAAACCGTGTGATCGTTATAGAGAATCGGGTACGCACCCGACGGAGGGCGGCCAAAGCCCGCCGGTGCCGTCGCGGCGTGCGCCGCGGTTCCCAGGGCGCAGAGGAGCAACGCGGAGAGCGAGGCGAGAGCCAGGCGATTGCGCCGGGGAGCTCGCTTCGCAGAAAGTTCATTTTGCCATGTGTCCATAAGATTCGCACTATAGAGCGTATCGGAGCCCGCCGTCTGAGCAATTCAGACCAAGCGCGCGCTGCGTCCAGGCTCACTCCGTTTGCGACTGGAACCTTTGACGCCGACCCGCCGTTGTGCCAGAGTAAGAAAACCGTGAGAAGACGCGCCATCGCCGGCTCCGCCACGACGACGATTCCAGGCATTCGCATGCTTGCGTTGTTGGCATTTGGTCTTCTCGGAGCGGTCGGCGCTCATGCGCTCGTCTTCGGCAACGGGCACCAAATCGGCGGCGGCCTGCACGGCCAACTCGTCGATCTGCTCTTTGGCGCTGCGGCCTTCACGGCGCTCGCCGTGCTCGCAAACGCCCTCTGCGGCGCGCGCCTCTGCGTCGACGGCGGCGCGATGGCAACCGCCCTGCGCTCGGCGATCCCCTCGCTGCGTGCGACCATCCTTGCCGCAGCGAGCTGGTTTGCTCTCATCGAATCTTGCGAGCGCGCGCATGCGATGCCGATTCTTGCGATCGTGCCGGCAATCGTCGCCGTCTGTGCGCTCCTCATCGGCGGCGCTCGCGTTGCGGTGCGCGCCTTGCGCGCCGCCCGCCTCCTTCTCGTTAGCTCGCTCGCAGCGCACGCAGCCCCGACGCAACAGCCGCGTCGTCGCGCCCCACAACGGCTGCGCGCCCGCTCGCTCGCGCTCCGTCGACACCTCTTCTCCCGCCCGCCTCCCGTCGCGGCGTAACGTCGCGCGCCATCCCGCGCGACGATAACGCCCTATCGTATCCTCATCTTCTGACGGGAGTTTTTCATGTCGTCATTCCGACGTTTTTGCGCGTGCATCGCGCTTGCTTTCACCTGTATTCTTCTTCCGACTATCGCTTCGGCATCGACCACCGGCGAAGTTCGCGGCACGGTCACCGCGCACGGTAAGACGCTCGCCGGCGCGCATGTCATGCTCGTAGGCGAAGGACGCCACTTTATGAGCGTTACCGGAAGCAACGGTACGTTCGCAATTTTTCGCGTCCCCTTCGGCCACTATCGCCTGATGACGATGCGCGTCGGGTTGGGCATGCAAATGCGCGAGATCGATCTCCATAGCGGCGAAGTTCTCCGCCTGCGGATCGCCCTACATAAACTTGCGACGATTATCGTTACGAAGGTCATCGCGAACCAAAGTGCGGCCGGCACCCCGGTTGCCTCAACGACGATCGACCGCGCCCAGATAAGGACGTTGCCGACGAATAATAGCTTGAATAGTATCGTGCAGACCGTCCCCGGTATCGTCGCGTTTTCGTATAACGAACCGGTCGCGCACGGATTCCACGGCCTCACCTACGAGATCGACGGCGTTCCGCTCCCGCAGGGTACGTCGTCGAATTTCTCGGAGCTCATCGACCCCAAGAACGTCTCCTCCGTCGAGGTGCTGACCGGAGCGATGCCGGCCGAATACGGCGGCAGTCGCATCGGCGCGGTCGTCAATATCGTTACGAAGCGCCTTCTCGATATCCCGCCCGGCCTGCATACGCGCCTGAGCGGCGGCATCGGTAACCAGGGCATGGACATGGCCTCGCTCGACGAAACCGCCCGCTTCGGCAAAACCGACGTCTTCTTCAGCACCAACAACCAGCGCACCGATCGCGGCATCGATACGCCGACGTACGTGCCGATTCACGACCAAAGCTCGCTAGCCGATCAATTTTTTCGTATGGTCGAACACCCCGACGAGCGCACCTCGTTAGCGTTTACCTTCTCGAATCAACTCGCACAGTTTCAGATTCCCATCAATACCGACCCCAATAATCCCAACGACCCCATCGTGAGCGTACCGGGGACCGACGACGTGCAGCGCGAGTACGACCGTTTCGTCAATGCTGCGTTCTCGCGCTATACCAAAAAAGGCAACGGCTATCTCCAAATCGTCCCATGGTTCCGCTCCTCGCGCGTTGTTTATGCGGGCGATCTCGCTAACGACGTGCTCGGAACGCAGCCAAATCCTAGCGGCCCCGGCAGCATCAGCAACATCGGGCTCAACCAGGATCGCTTCGTTTCCTACGTGGGGCTCCGGATTGCCAATTTGGTTACCTCGCGGCACCACGCGATAAAATACGGCCTCGATATCGAACGCGCGAGTTTTCAAGGAAGCGAGACGTTCGCACAACTCGGCTTGCCGAATACGACCACCACGCAAGGGCAAGCGGGCTCGCAGACCGGTCTCTATATCGAGGATTCATGGCAGCCGAGTAAACCGCTCTCGTTCGATTATGGCGTTCGCTGGGACACGTCGCACGGATACGTTTCCGGCATGCAAATCAGCCCACGGGTCGGCGTCAACTATGCAGTTGATTCCAAGAATATCTTGCACGCCTATTACGGACGCTTTTACGCCGCGCCGCAACTGGAAGATACGCGAGCGGCGTGCGTGGTATTACAGGGCTGCACGACGACGCCAACCTATAACCTAAAACCAGAATTCGACAGCTACTACGAAGCGGGATTCCGTCATATCTTCAATGCGCGGCTTACCGGTTCGATCGATTTTTGGTTCCGTAACGTCGCCAACGTGCTCGATACGACCCAACTGCTCAACACACCGCTCTTTGCCGTTTACAACAACACCGTCGGGCAGGCGCACGGTATCGACATTCATCTCGCCGGCCACGACTCGCGTAACGTGAACTCGTGGTTCCTTTCCAGCACCATCTCGCAATCGCTCGCCGGCGGCATCTCGGGCTCGACCTTTCTCTTTCCGCCGAATCAGCCCACCTATCCATTGCAGCTCGAGGACCACTCGCAGACCGTATCGGCGAACGGTGCGTTCACGCACCGCTTCGGGCGCAAGTTACAAAACTTTGCGACCCTACAGACGGCCTACGGCACCGGTTTCCCGGTGCAGTTTCAGAACGGGAACGGCCTTCTGCCAACGCATCTCACCTTCGATTTCGGAATCGGCCAAGAGTTACCGACCGGGAACGGCAAACACCTTACCGCCACCATCGAGGTCGATAACCTTCTCAATCACCAGTACATCATCAAAATGGCGAACGGCTTCAACACCACGCAGATCGCCAACGGCCGCACGGTGCTCTTCAAACTCTCGGAGACGCTCTAACGTCGAAGCGCGACTCCACCTCACGTCAGCCCGAGTAGGCTGCGTAGCAGCCGTATCGAGGGCCACGCGCCAATCTCGCGCGCCTCGATACGAGCGCTTCGCGCTCTACTCGGCGTGACACCCGAGTAGCCTGCGCAGCAGCAGCGATGTCAGCCCGAGTAGGCTGCGCAGCAGCCGTACCGAGGGCCACGCGCCAATTTCGCGCGCCTCGATACGAGCGCTTCGCGCTCTACTCGGCGTGACAGCTGCGATCATGCTGCGGGAGCGAACGGAGCCTGCGTGCACCCGACGAGCGCTTAAGCGAGCGGCGAGGACCCTGACATTGCTTGTCCGAGCCGCGAGCGTCTAGCGAGGAGCGGTGCAGCGCAGGCGAACGTAAGCGCACGCGGCGCCTCGATACGGTTGCTTCGCAACCTACTCGGCGTGACAATTGCGCGGCGCCTCGATACGGTTGCTTCGCAACCTACTCGGCGTGACAAGTGCTACTCGGCGTGACAAGCGCTACTCGACGAGTGCCGGAACCGAGTCTCCATCGAGAAAAACCCCGAGCTGCGTCGGCGAAAATTGCACCCCACTCCAGAACGACCCGAACTCACCGTACTTTGCGCTCGCTTCATCGAAGCGCATTTCGTAAACGATTTTCTTGAACACCAACGGATCGTCGGCATAGAGATCGACCCCCCATTCGAAATCGTCGTAACCGATCGACCCGGAGATGACTTGCGTGAGCTTCCCGGCATAGGTGCGCCCGATGAGCCCATGTTCGTGCATCATCTTGCGGCGCTCTTCGAACGGCGTCATATACCAATTGACGCTCTCGCCGCGACGTTTATCCATCGGATAGAAGCACGTGTAGCGGCGGCGAGGGATCTTTGCCCAAAGGCGCGGCGCGATATACGGGCTGACCGCTTGGCTTGCGAGCGCCTCGTCGAACGCGCGCACCCACTCTTCTCCGCCCTGCTCCAAACCGCGCGCGGCGAGGTCGGCGTGAATTTTTCCCGTCGCATCGTACATGCCGATCTCGAGAACCGATACGTAAGAATCCATCGGTTCCAAAAAGAAGCGAAGGTCGGTTTTGTCGACGAGCATTTGCGCGTAGGCAAGGCCGTCGTAACTACGCGCGTAATGCGTGAGCATGAGATCGCCCTTATGCCCGACGAGTTGGGTGAGGCCGATATCGCCGTCTTCGCCCGCGTGCATATGTTCGAAGAGATCGCACGTGCGGCTCGCGATCTTCGCGCGCCTCTTTTCACCGACGCTCTCCCAAAGCAGCCGATCGAAGCGGAACATCCGGTGGAGAATCCACCATCCCTCCAACGATTCGGGGACCCGCGGGTCACGCATGCTTTCCTTTCTCTCGCGCTTTCGCACGTTTCATCTCGGCATAAACTTCATCGAGCAACGCTTCGGGGCGTTCGCGATACTTCGCCCACAATTGCGGCATCTGTGCGATATCCGCCAATACGCGCGCGTAGACCGCATTCACCGGAGTTGGGATGCCCGCAGCGCGCCCGGCTACCGCAACGGCGCCGCAGAGCGACTCCACTTCGGTTCGTTCCCGCCCCGAACGCAGATCGAGCAGCAGCGATGGCGGTTTCGTGCCGCGTGCCGAGGCGACGCGCCCGGCGAGCACGCGCCGTGCTATCGGGCTCGGCAGCGAAGCGATGGCGAAGAGCGCGCGCACGGGATAGCGCGGAAGATCGACCGGCGTCAGTCCGAGGGCCTTCATCACGTCGCGCACTTCGCGGATCGCTCGAATTTCGAGCGTGAATATTTTCTCGAACTGCACCAAACGATTCGGCAACACGTTGAGAATCGCACACGACGCATTCGCGACGATGTTGAGCGCGAGTTTGCTCCACTTGAGCGCCCGCCAATCTTCGCACACCTTCACCGAAATGCCGGCGCTCTGAAACGTTGCGCTCAGCCAGTTATAGGCGGCCCCACCGAGCGGGGCGAGCGCGAGGCCGCCGTCTTTTGCGGCGGCGACGCGTCCGTCGCGGTCGCGGTCGACCGGCACGGTGAGAGCCGCGGCGACGATGTTGCGTTCGCCGAACGCCGCCGCGAGCAGCTCTTCGTTTCCAACGCCGTTCTGCGGCGAAACGAAGACGCAATTCCCGGGCGCGGCAATCGCGCGTTTGAGGCTCTCAATCGCCGCAGGCGTGTCGTAACTCTTCACCGCGACGATCGCGACGTCGGCATCGACGCGCGTCACCTCTTCGAGTTCGCGCGGCGCATAGATGACGTTGACGCCGACCGCACTCAGGCGTTCCCCGAGAAAGGAACCGACCGCACCGCGCCCGACGATGTAGACGTTCACGAACGAACCGACGCGTTGCGCCCGGTGCTACCGAATCCGTTCTCTCCTCGCGCCGTCTCACCAAGCTCGTCGACGAGTTCGAAGTTCGCGCGCGCGACCGGCGCGACGACGAGTTGCGCGATGCGCTCGCCGCGCGCGATGGCAACGCTCTCGCTTCCATGATTGATTAACAGCACGCAGATCTCCCCGCGATAGTCGGCGTCGATCGTCCCCGGAGCGTTCAAACACGTTATTCCACTGCGCAACGCAAGCCCGCTGCGCGGGCGGATCTGCGCTTCGAATCCATGGGGGAGTTCGATCGCGAAGCCGGTCGGAACAAGCGATCGCTCGCCGGGTGCGAGTTGCAGCGCCCGTGCGGCGCAGAGATCGGCACCCGCCGCCGCATCGCTCATGTAGGTCGGCGGCGGAAGCTCGGCAGCGTGCGCGAGGCGACGCACGGCGACGCGCGGCACCAGGTGAGAATCGACGGTCATGGTCCCTTACTTAGGAAGAAGGGTCTTGAGTTCTTCTCGGAAGCTTTCAATATCTCCGAACGAGCGATAGACCGAGGCAAACCGAATGTAGGCAACGGGGTCGAGGCCACGCAGCGCCTCCATCACCTTCTCGCCGACGAGCGTCGAGGGCACCTCGTTCTCGCCGCGAGCGAAGAGTTCGCGCTCTAATTCCGCAGCGATCGTCTCCATCTGGTTCTCCGAGATCGGGCGTTTCTCGCAGGCCTTATGCAGGCCGGAGAGCAGCTTCTCTCGCGAATATTGTTCGCGCCGTCCATCTTTTTTTACGACGAAGAGGCGCGATTGCTCCATTCGCTCGTAGGTGGTGAAGCGGTGCTTGCAGCGCGGGTCGAGGCACTCGCGCCGACGACGTACGACATTATCGTCGTCGCGTGAATCGACGACGCGCGTCTCGCTCTTACGGCAGGTCGGACAGATCAGCGGCGAACCCTCACGACGATGTAACGCACATATTGTGCTTCGCGTTAGTATAACCCACTACCCGTAGGGAACGCAAAAGAACCACCAAACGGTGGCCCTTTTGCGTATGTTCCTGGTCTACGAGAGCGGTGCGGTTACTTGGCCGCCCCGATCTTGAACATCTTCGTGCCGCATTTCGAGCACTTCCCTTCGGTCGCCGGGCGACCGTTTTTCATCGTGATTTGCTTGGCGTCAGCCATCGGCTGCTTCGCTTTGCACTTAACGCAATAGGCTTCAACTGCCACAGTTACTCCTTCCGTATCGGCGACCCGCCGTTTCTCTGGTCTAGCCGGGATTCCCCCCGCTTGACGACGAGGGATCCTTCGTGAATGAGGGGTGTGGAGCCCCGTTTCGAACCCCGCGAGCGTTTCCTTGCTCTCCGTCCCGGCCGAGCGGAGCCTCGCTTTGCGGGGCTCTGGGCGACGGGCGAGCTCGAGCCGCTCGCGCGTCCCTGCATTGCCATCGTCGGCACCCGCGCCGCCAGCTCGTACGGGCGCAGCCAGGCTCGCTCGATCGCCGGCGAGCTCGCCGGCCTTGGCCTCTGCGTGCTCTCGGGGCTCGCCCTCGGCATCGATTCCGCCGCCCACGAAGGTGCGCTCGACGTCGGCGCCCCGACCATCGGGGTGCTCGGCTCCGGGCACCACTGCTTCTACCCCGCACGCAACGCCGCTCTCGCCGCGCGTATGCTCGCCACGGGGGGCGCGGTGCTCTCCCCCTTCCCACCGGAGGAGCCCGCGCGCCCGGGGCAGTTTCTCGCCCGCAACGGGGTGGTCGCCGCGCTCGCCGACGCGCTGCTGGTCGTCGAGGCTCCCCTTCGCTCGGGGGCACTGAACACCGCGGGCTGGGCCGCCGGCGAGATTCCCGTCCTCGCGCTTCCCAGCGACGTCGACCGGCGTAGCGGCGCCGGGAGCCTCGCCCTCCTGCGCGACGGGGCGACGCTCGTCCGCGATGCCGCCGATATCGTCGAAGCGATGGGCCTGCTGCGCCCGAAGGCATCGACGGCAGGCGAACCGGCGACGCGCGAGCCTGCGATGCCGGTCGGGGATGCGCTGCTCGCGCTCCTTCAGGGCGGGGCGTCGACGCTGGAGGAGCTCGCCGCCGCGAGCGGTTCGCCGACGGCGGAGCTGCTCGGCCGCCTCAACCTGCTCGAACTCGGCGGCGCGATCGAGCGCCGAGGTGCGGGCTATGCGCTTGCGCGCCGCCCGCGCAAGGCGCGATGATGGCGGCTATGCGGCTACGCCTGATCGCGGTCGGCAAAATCCGTAGCGCGCCGATTGCGGCGCTCTGCGATGAATTCGCCACGCGCTTGCAACCGATGATCCCATGCGAGGTGCATGAAGTGCGCGCCTCCGACGGGCGTGCGCCCGAGAACGCGATCGCCGAAGAGGCCGAACGCATCCTCCGCTTGCTGCCCGCCGGCGAGCCGCTCTGGCTCCTCGAACGAAGCGGCGACGCGCTCTCCAGCATGCAGCTATCGGCGAAACTCGCGGAGATCGGCACGACGGGCATCTCGCGGCTCACGCTCGTCGTTGCGGGAACCTACGGTGCCGCGCCGACGCTGTTCGATCGTGCGACTTTTCGCTGGTCGCTCTCCCCGTTGACGTTTCTTCACGAGTGGGCACGCGCGCTCGTGCTGGAACAACTCTATCGCGCGGCGAAGATTGCGCGGAATGAACCCTACCACCACTGACCGCATGCCGACGCCCGAAGAAGCACTCGTCAGCATCGATCGCGTGCTTCGCGATGCAGCGCGCGCGCGTTACGGCGTTACCGATCTCACCGTAACGTTCGAAGCGCCGCGCCGCCCGGAGTTCGGCGATTTTGCCACCAACCTCGCCTTCGGCCTCGCAAAGGCCGCGCGCAGCGCACCGCAACAGATCGCCGAGCGACTCATCGAAGATGCGATCGCATCGCGCCCGGAGATCGCCGCGCTCGTCATCGATGCGCAGGCGACCGCAGGGTTCATCAATCTGCGCCTCGCTCCGGGCTGTTGGCAACGCGTCGTCGCACGCGCACTGGCGGAGGGATCGCGTTACGGCGAGAGCCCGCGCAACGGGCAGCGCATCTCGCTGGAATTCGGCAGCGCCAACCCGACCGGGCCGCTCGTCGTCGTTCAAGGGCGCACGCTCTCCATCGGTGCAACGCTCGCGGCGGCGTTTCATGCCTGCGGCTACGATGTCTTCACCGAATGGATCATCAACGACGCCGGCGGCCAAGTCGAAACGCTCGCGCGCTCGCTCTACGCGCGTTATCGCCAAATCGCCGACCCGAGTTATCCCTTCCCCGAGGCGGGCTATCCCGGCGAGTATCTGCTGCCGATTGCGGCATCGTTACGCGAAGAATTCGCTGCTGCATACGACGCGGCCGATGAATCGATCTGGCTCCCGCTCTTCGGGACGCGCGGCCGCGACCGGCTCGTCGCCGAGCAGCAGCGCACCGTGGAACGCTTCGGCATTCACTACGATCTCTGGCAGAGCGAACGCGAACTGCACGAAAGCGGAAAAGTCCGCGCCGGAATAGAGCGTTTGCGCGAACTCGGGCTGACCTACGAAAACGAGGGCGCGCTCTATTTCCGCGCCACTCAATTCGGCGACGATAAAGACCGCGTGTTGGTGAAGAGCGACGGCAAACCGACCTATTACTGCGCCGACGTCGCCTACCATTACGAAAAGCTCAAACGCGCCGATCGCGTCATCGATCTTCTCGGCCCCGATCACCACGGCTACATCGAACGCCTGCGCGGCATCGCGACGGCGTTTGGTTACGAAGGGCGGCTCGACGTCGCAATCGCGCAACAGGTCACGCTGTTACGCGGCGGCGAGCAAGTCTCCATGAGCAAACGCGCCGGCGAAATCATCACGCTCGATACGATTCTCGACGAGGTCGGCGTCGATGCGGCGCGCTTTTTCTTCGCCATGCTCGCCACCGAAACGCCGCTCGCTTTCGACCTGAAACTCGCGACCGAGCAGAGCACCGAGAACCCGGTCTATTACGTGCAGTACGGGCACGCACGCATCGCGTCGGTGCTGCGGAACGCCGACGCCGCCGAGCTCGCACTCGCCCGCCGCGGCGAGCACCTCGCGCCGCTCGCGCACCCAAGCGAGATCGCGCTCATGCATCGCATCGAAGATTATCCGTATGTGCTGCAGTCGGTCGTGAGTTCGTTAAGCCCGCACCGTCTCGCGCGCTACGCCCGCGATATCGCCGCCGATTTCCACGCCTTCTACGGCGAGTGCCGCATCCTCGCCGAAAATCGCGACGAACGCCTGGCGCGGCTCGCGCTCGCCGCGGCGACCCAACACGTGCTCGCGAACGCGTTACGCGTCCTCGGCGTTAGCGCCCCCGAGAGCATGGATCGCCTCGCGGCGGATTAGTCGCGGCAGCTTAGTCGCGCCCGATTTTACGCAATGGCACGCGCTCGGGATAGAGCGGACGATCGATGAGCCGCTCGAGCGCGCTCGCCTCGGCACCGAGCACGAAGTCCGCAAACTCCGCGAACGCCTCACGCTCGGTCTCGCCTTCGGCGTAGCGTTCGTTTTGCGCCAGATCGATTTTCTCCGGCGCCGGGAGCAACCGAACGTAGGGCCCTTCATCATCGCGGCCGAGTTCGACCAAATGCTCGTCCTCGAAAATGCGCAGCGCGCTCTCGATGCTGCGGTCGCGACAGTCGTCGATTCCCAAAATGTCGGCGATATCGCGGCTACTTCCGTGAAGCGTCCCCTCGCGCGCACTCCGCTTCAGGCCGCGATAGATTTCGCGGAGCATCGCTAGCGGCGGAGCGTCGAGTTTCAACAAAAATTCATTGAGGCGCCGGTCGGCGGGGCCGAAGAGCAGATGGATGCGCGCGTCGGCACCGTCGCGCCCGGCACGGCCGGCCTGCTGATTGAATTCGGTAAAGTTGAAATTGAGGTGATAGAGCACGACTTCGCGCACGTCGGGCAGATCGATCCCCTCGCCGAAGGCCGTCGTCGCGACGACGACGTCGATACCGCCGCTACGAAAGGCGTTCTCGACGGCAAAGCGCAGCTCGGTTGGAACCCCGGCATGATAGAAAGCAACGCGATCGCCGCATCGCTCTTTCAAGCGTTTTGCGACCTCGGCCGCCTCCTTTCGCGAGTTGCAATAGATGATGCCGCGCGCGCCGTCGCCGAAGAGGTTCGCGACGTAGGCGTGTTTATCGGTGACGCCACGCGCATCGACGACGTGAAGATTGGTGCGGATCGTCGGATCGATCGCCCATTCTTCGATCCGCAACGCCTCGCGAATCTCGGTGAAGCCCTCGTCGTCAACCGTCGCGCTGAGCGCGAGGACCTGCGGGTCGCCGACGGCGGCAAGCGTCTGCGCGATATCGCGATAGCCCGAGCGGCGGCGCGCTTTGCCGACGTGATGCGTCTCGTCAACGACGAGTAAATCGATCCGGCTTGCAGCGGAGAAACGTTTTGCATGATAGCGCACGAACTCCGGCGTTGCGAGAATCATATCCCACGCGCCGCTCTCGAGTGCGGCGAAGAGTTCCTCGCGCTCGTTCGCGGGAATAGCGCCGTTCGCCCGAAAAATCCGCATTCCTAAGGGTTCGAGTTTACGCGAAAATCCTTCGAACTGATCGTTGCAGAGCGCGCGCAGCGGGTAGAGCACGACGCTCTTCCGCCCGCGCTCGAGCGCTTCTACGGTAGCCGGATAGGCAAAACAATAGCTTTTCCCGCGCCCGGTGCCCATGATACCGAGCACGCGTTTCCCGGCAAGGACGCGCTCGATCAGCAGCGTTTGCGTCTCGTGCGGCCGATGCTCGCCGATAAGCGCCGCGCGGATGCGGTCGAGGTCGCCGTCCCAGCCGTGGCGCGCGTTCTCTCGTTCGCCGCTGCGCGCTCGGCGCAGGGCCGCATCGTCGATCTCGACGACGATATTGATGCCGCGATGACGCTCGCTCCCGTCGGCGGCGCGGCCGCCGCCGGTGAGCGCCGAAATGTAGGCGCGGTAGCGCGTTCCGCTATCGATATTCGGCGCGATGCGCGCGGCGATCTCCCGGCGCAAGAAGCCCAACGGTAAGGCACCGAAGCGCACCGCGACGGCGTTGGAGTCGTAAGGGTTTTCAGGCTGCCGCTGTAGTTCGAGTTCGACGCCCTCGCGCAGGCCGATAATGCTGTCCTGACGCCCCTCGAAGGAAACGCCGACGACCTTCGTGTTAAACCGACGCGCATCTTCGATACCGACGAACGGGCCGCGCTCTAAGAAGCGCTCGCTGCGTTCGAAGAGATCGTCGAGAAAATCATTGCCCGTCGGCTCGCGAAGTTCGCCGGAGAGAAGGCGTTCGAACGCCTTCTCCGACTCGGTCGGGGGCTGCTGCGAACTACTCGTGCGCGGGGCGCTCCCCTGCCTCGAGATCGAGCGTGATCTCTTCGTGCCCCTGAATCAACGCGCTCTCGTCCAGCCCGGCGTTCTGTGCGTCGAGCGGATCGTATTCCTCGACGCGTTCGTCGTCGTATTCGTGCAGATCCGGCTCGGCGAGCGCGACGCTGCTTTCGTCGCGTTTGCGTTTGTAGCGCACCGGCGTTGCGGCACCGGAATCGGGGCGCGTCCCTTTGCGTTTGGCTCGCCGTTCGCGACGCGCGGCGACGATATCTTCGCGCGGTTGTCCGCCCCGCGTTACCCCGGTTGCGGCGGCCTCCGCTGCCGCACGCGGGCCGGCGGCGCGGAGCGCCGATGCCTCGGCACGACGCTTCGCCGCGGCGGCGAGTTGGCGCTTGCGGAACGTCAGCACCAGCGGCGCCGAATAGAAAATCGAGTGATAGCCGCCCGAGCAGATGCCGACGAGCAGGGCGAAGGCGAAGTTTTTCAGGCTCGCGCCGCCGAGCGCCAATAGCGCGACGAGCGTGATGATGACCGTCGCGAGCGTGTTAAACGAGCGCGTCATCGTCTGTTTGATCGACTCGTTGACGATGTAGTCGTAAGCTTTTCCGGCCATTAACTTCGTATTCTCGCGAATTCGGTCGAGAATAACGATCGTATCCATTACCGAGTAACCGATGACGGTCAGCACCGCTGCCAAAAACGCATCGTCGGCGCGCTTATCGGCGAGCGCGTAGATGCCGATCATCATCGCCGCATCGCGCACGAGCGCGATAACGGTGACCAATCCGAAGATGTAGTTCCATCCGAAGCGGAAAGCGATATAGAGAAATTGGATCGAGAGCGCGATCACCAATGCCCAGATCGCACTTTGTAGATACTCTTTACCGAGCGAGGGCCCGACCGAGGCGATCTGCGAGGCCGCTCGATCGACCGGTGCGACCGTTCCGAGCGCCGCCCAGAGCGGCGTCGAATCGTTCGCGTACGCCTTCTGCGTTTCGATGATGAAGCGCTTGCCGCTTTTCCCGACGGTGTTGATGCGCGCGTCGCCGATCCCCAGCGGGGTAATCGCGTTGCGAATCTGCGCGCTGCTCTGCGGCGAATCGTAGGCGACCGTGATATCGGTGCCGCCGGTAAACGAGAGCCCCAAGCGCAGCATATGCGAGAACTTGAAGCCGCCCGGCGCCTGGCTTGCATGATAGAGCATCGCAGCGAGGCCGATCGCGATGACGAAATACGAAACGGTCGAGACGATGCGGAACCATCCGACGATGTTCCAATTGAGGCGACGAAACAGCATGTGGCTAACCCTCCGTCCGCGAGAAGACGCCGAGGTCGGCTTTCCGCACGCCGAAGAACTCCGGCGCGGTAAGCACGTCGTACTCGACGAGAAGATCGACGAAGAATCTCGTCACAAAAACCGCGGTCGCCAACGAGACGACCGTTCCCCAGAAGAGCGTGAAGGCGAAGCCCTTCACCGTCCCGGTGCCGAGCATGAAGAGTACGCCCGCGCCGACGATCGTGGTGAAGTGCGAATCGAAGACGGCCGAAAAAGCGCGTTGGAAACCGACGCGCACCGCAGCGCGCAACGATTTCCCAGCCCAGAGCTCTTCTTTCAGGCGCTCGAAGATCAGCACGTTGGCATCGACGGCCATACCGATCGAAAGCACGAACCCGGCGATACCCGGCAGCGTTAGCGAGGCCTGCGAGATCGCGAGGATTGCGAGCATCACCAACACGTAGATCGCGAGCGCGAGATCGGCGAGCAACCCCGGAATGCGATAGACGATCGCCATGAAGATCAGCACCAAACCGAGCCCGAGCAGCGATGCCCAGAGCGACTTCACGAGATCGATCTTGCCGAGCGTCGGCCCGATGCCTTCCTTCTCGACGATCTTCGTCGTCACCGGCAGTGCGCCGGCGTTGAGTTCGTTTGCGAGCGTGATCGTTTGTTTCTCGGTGAAATTACCGGTGATCTGTCCGCTACCGAAGATCGGGCTAATAATCGTCGGAGCGGAGAGATAATGATGATCGAGGAAGATGCCCAGCGGCTTACCCTGTGCTTTGGTCGTCAAGCGCCCGAACTTCGCAGGGTCCTTCGTTTGGAAATCGATATTCGGGCGACCGGCGGTGTCGTAACCGGCCTGAGCGCCCTTCAAATCTTTACCGGAATAGACGACCGGGCCGCTCGCGGCGTACGCGCCCTGCGCGACGTACTGGCAGGCCTTCGTGTCCTTCGGATTGGCGTTACATGCCGCGAGCGCGGCTTCAGCCTGTGCGACGACCTGTTCGGGAACGATCTTGTATGCGAGTACGGCGACCTGCTTGAGCAAGCGTTCCGCCTGCGCGGGATCCTTCACGTCGGGCAACTCGACGAGAATGCGGTCGGAGCCGACCTTCGTAATCGTCGGCTCGGTGACCCCGAGACCGTTGATGCGCCGGTCGATAACGTCGATCGTTTCCGCTTGCACCTGCGAGGTAATCTGCGGCACCTCGGCGGTGGGATAGAGCTGCAACAACAGGCGATAACCGCCTTGCAAATCGAGCCCGAGGTGGATGCTCTTCTGTATCGGGAGCACCAAGCGCAGCGAGAGAAGAATCGTTGCGAGTACGACCAGCGCTTTGAGCGGGGTCTTCCAAGTATTCCAGTTCATGGCGTCTTTCAGGCGTGAGAAAGCGCGGCACCGTACGGGCCGGCACCTAACCCTCCGAGTCTAGCAGGGTCGTGGGCGGTCGTAAAGGTTAGTCGGCGGTCGCGGCTTTCCCGCTACCCGGCTCGGGAGCTTCAATCGTACCCAGCGGTGCGATGGGGAGCTCGGGCGGCAGCTCGCTGAAGGCGAGGACCTCCGCCTCGATCCCGCTCCGCGCTAGAAACTCGGCGAGGAAGGGACGCAGCACCCCCCCGCAGAGGATCGGCAGCCGCGCCCGCCCGACTCGGCGAGCCCAGCGGGCGACCTGGTCGCGCAGGGAGATCGCCGCCTGCGGATCGACCCCTTCGGGCTCGCCGGCCCACGCCGGAAGGAGCGCGCGCTCGAAGATCGGGTCGAGCAGCAACGGCGCGAGGGGCTCGCCGCCTCGCCGGAGTTGCGCGGGGACGAGCAGCGTTCGCGCCGCCGCGCAGAGCTCGCGCGCTTCGTGCCGCCCCGAGCCGACCATCGCATCGAGGGCGAGCACGGGGTCGCGCGGCCAGATCCGCTCGCGTAAGAGTTGCTGCCAGGCCCGGTGGACGCTCCCCGGAGCGAGCGCCTCCGGCGCGATCTCTTTCACCAGCGTCGGAACCGCGAGCCGCAGATGCTCGATCAGCGTCTGAAACTCCTGACGCCCGAAGAGTTCGGCGGCATTCGCGCGGACGATCTCGGCGAGATGCGATCCGAGAATCGAAACGGCGTCGAAAACGAGCGCGCCGCGCTCCTGTGCACGCGCGCGTCGATCGGGTGCGATCCAGGCAGCGGGCAGATCGTAGACCGGCTCCCGCGTCATCTCGCCGAGCCCCGCGAGCACCGTTTCATCGGCGACGGCAAGCAGCGCGTCGAGCCGCAGTTCGCCGCAGCCGACGATGCGATCGCGCACGCGAATCGCATAGCCGCGCTCGCGCGCGAGATCGTCGCGGAGACGGACGCCGGGCAAAACGATTCCGATCTCCGAGGCGAGCGCGCGGCGCACTTCTCCGATACGATCCAAGAGCGCATCGCTCAGCGGTGCCGCTAACAGTGCGGCGAGATCGGGGGCGAATTCGATCGCGAGCGCATCGACGCCGACGAGCCCGAGAGCGATCTCCGGGCGACGCATCGAACGGCGCTTTGCCTCCTCTCGTTCGCCCTGCGCGGCGCGCTCGGCGCCGGTTTTGCGCCGCGTTGCAAAGGCAGCGGCGAGCCAGCAACTCGCGGAGAGAGCGAGAAAGATCGGGCGCGGGAGCGCAGGCACGAACGCAAGCGCGGCGAGCAGCACGGCAACCCCGCGCAGCACTTCCGGGCGCGCGAAGAGTTGCACCGCCAAGTCGCTTCCCAACGCGCCGTTCGCCGCGACGCGCGTCACCATCATTCCCATCGCCACCGAGATTAAAAAGGCCGGCAGCGTCGTGACGAGCGCATTGCCGATCGAGAGCAATGCAAAGGTATGAAACGCCTCCGCGGGCGAGAGCCCATCGTAGAGCGTGCCGACGGCGATACCGCCGAGAAGATTGAGCGCGACGATCACGAGCGCCGCGACCGAATCGCCTTTCACGAATTTCCCGGCGCCGTCCATCGCTCCATAAAAATCCGCTTCCTGCCCCACTAATTCGCGCTTCCGGCGCGCTTGCTCGCCGTCGAGCGCGCCGGCGTGCAGGTCGGCGTCGATCGCCATCTGCTTGCCGGGCATCGCGTCGAGCGTGAAGCGCGCCGCCACCTCGGCGACACGCTGCGAACCGCTCGCGATCACGACGAATTGAATCGTCACGAGAATTGCAAAGACGATCAACCCGACGATCGGATTATTCTGCACGACGAAGGCCCCGAAAGCCGGCACGATCGTTCCGACGCCGCCCGGAACCGCACCGTGGGTGAGAATCAAGCGCGTCGCCGAGATATCGAGCGCGAGCCGAAAGAGCGTTGCGACCAAGAGCGCCGGAGCGAACGCGCTAAATTCCAACGGATCTTCGACGCTGACGGCGAGCAGCAGCACCAACGCTGCGGCAAGGATATCGATTCCGAGAAGAACGTCGAGCAGAAAGGGCGGCAGCGGCACGATGAGCACCGCGACGATTCCCAACAGCACCGCCGCGAAGGCCGACGCGGCAATGCGCTTCACTGCGGCAACGCTCCGGCGCGTACCAGCGCCACGACGATCTCGGCGAGGGCGACGTAGAATTCGCCGGGAATCTCTTCGCCGATTTTTGCCCGCGCGTAGATCGCACGAGCGAGCGGTGGATTCTCGAGCACCGGGATACTCGCTTCGTCGGCGAGGCGCCGTAATTCCAAGGCGCTCTCGTCGCTGCCGCGCGCGAGCAGGCGCGGCACCGCGATCTCCGGCGGCCGATACTCCAGTGCGACGGCGATGTGGGTGGGGTTGGCGATGACGAAACTCGCATCGCGGATGCGCGCGAACCCGCCGCGCAGCAACGCGTGGTGCAACGAACGACGGCGCCCGCGAATCTGCGGATCGCCGTCGCTCTCCTTCACTTCGCGCTTGAGTTCGAACGCGCTCATCCGCAGCTTTTTGAGCCACCCGCGATGCGCGGTTGCATAATCGAAAAGCGCGAAGAGCGATGCGACGGCGAGCGCCGCACCGACCGCAGCGACGACGGCATGCCACGCTTGCGCGGCGACCTGCGCCGGCTCGGCGGCTTGCAATGCAGCGCCGAGGAGCGCTGCGAACGAGGGCGCGACCACCATCGCGGCAACGACCCCCGAGAGCGGGACGCGCGCTAACGTTATCGCCGTCTCGCGCGACAAAATTCGTTTGAGGTTTTCGTGCGGTGCGAGGCGATTCCACGCGAGCTTTATCCCGACGAAGCGAAGCGCACCAACCTGCGCGATGCCGATCGCCGCGGCTCCAACCGCCGCCGCCGCCATCGGCAGCAACGCCAAACTCGCGATGCGCGCGAACGGCGCCGCGTTTTGCCGCCCCGCGAGCGCCTCGCGGAGCGCCTCGGCAAGCGCACCGCTTAAGGGTGCGACGACGGCGAGCAGCGCGAGAAATGCGGCGCCGAATGCCGCCAGCGCGGAGAGGTCGTTCGAACGCGGCCCCTCGCCGCGCTCGCGCGATTTGCGTAAGCGCGCCGGTGTCGCCTCGAAAGAGCGCTCGCCCGCGCTCTCGCTCATCGTCCGAGCCCCGGCGGCAGCAGCGGCATGCCCGCGCGCATCGCCGTAAGCTCCAGCGCGAGCGCCGTCGCAACGACCACCGCACCGAATGCAAGCGGAAACGCCAATGCGTAGTTCACGAAACGCGGGATCGTTCGCGCGACCGCCGCGAGCGCGATCTGCACCACGAACGCCAACGCGATCGCCGGCGCGGCGATCTGCAACGCAACGACGACGATACTGCGCACGTACCACAGCACGAACGGCAGCGCACGCACGGCCGGGAAGATCGTGCCCGGCGGCAGGCGATGGAGCGACTCGGCGAAGCCGGCGAGGACGGGGCGATAGGCGCCGAGCAGAAAGAATCCACCGGTAAACGCGAGCGACCAGAGGCGACCGAATCCGCTCGGGGCGACGAGCGCGACGGTGGGTGCAACTGCATGCACGCCGACGTAATCGTCGAGGATCCGCCCGGCGACATACGCCGCATCGTAGAGCAACGAGCAGCCGATGCCGATCGCACTTCCGATCGCGAACTCGAGCGCGAGCGCAACAGCATAGCCGAGGATCGGGAGCGGTGCGTTCGTTAGCCCGGCGCGCGGTGCGCCAAGCGCGAGCGCGAGCGCGCCGGCGATTCCCACGCGCACGAGCGCGGGAACGCTCGGATGGACGAGCCCCGGAGCGCGCGCGCAAAAGCCGAGCGCGCGTGCGAAGATCAGCAGCGTGAGGGTCATCGCGTCAGTTCGGGAATCGCGGCGAGCGCCCGCAAAAATAACTGCGCGCAGAGATGGAGATCGAGGCCGCCGAGCACGAGCAATGCCGCGCCGACGGCGAGCGTCTTGGGCAGCAGCACCAGCGTCTGTTCCTGAATTTGCGTGGCCGCCTGAACGATCGCCACCGCCGTTCCGACGATTGCGGCGATGCCGAGAACCGGCAGCACCATCGTCGCTACCAGCATAGCGCACGATCGCAGAAGTTCGCCGAAGGCATCCACCGCCACAGCGTACGAAAACGCTGTTGCGAAACGATGCTCGCGATGTTACGCGAAGATAACCGCGTGCGCTTGTCACGCCGAGTAGCGCTTGTCACGCCGAGTAGAGCGCGAAGCGCTCGTATCGAGGCGCCGCGCTCGCTCACGTTCGCCTGCGGTGCACCGCTCCTCGCTAGACGCTCGCGGCTCGGACAAGCAATGTCAGGGTCCTCGCCGCTCGCTTAAGCGCTCGTCGGGTGCACGCACGCTCCGCTCGCGCATACGGTTGCGCTTGTCACGCCGAGTAGAGCGCGAAGCGCTCGTATCGAGGCGCGTCGGCGCCGATCCCGCGACGAATCTATCGGTTCCCGGTTTCCGCTTGAGGCGCTCTCCGCCTCAACTCATCGCGTTCGTTATTTGAAGTGCGGGCGCCACGCGCTGGCAGCGAGCAGTGCCGAGCCGATCGCTCTCGCTGCCGGCGATTTATTCAGCGTGTAAAAATGGACGCCGGGCGCACCGCCGCGCAGAAGTTCCATCGCCTGCACGGCCGCGTAAGCGACGCCGAGATCTTCGATCGCCTTCGGGTGCTCGCGCTGCTTTTCGAGTTCGGCGATCAATTTCGGCGGGAACGTTGCGCCGCACATTTTCGTAAATCGTGCGATCTGATCGTAGTTGGTGATCGGCATGATTCCCGGTAAAATCGGCACCCGAACTCCGGCCGAGCGCGCGCGTTCGACAAACGAAAAATATTTTTCGTTATCGAAAAAAAGCTGCGTGATTAAAAATTGCGCCCCCGCCTCGACCTTCTCGACGAGGTGCACCAGATCGTCCTCCGGGCTCGTCGCCTCGATATGCACTTCGGGGTAACACGCGGCGCCGATGCAAAAATCGTAGGAACGCGCGAGATAGGTGACGAGATCGCTTGCATACGGAAACTCCCCGCGTTCCGCTCCCCCCGCTCGCGGAGGATCGCCCCGCAACGCGAGAACGTTACGAATACCCGCGCGGCTCAGCTCGTCGAAGAGTCCCCGCAACTCCGCACGGCTCTGCCCGAATGCGGTGACGTGCGCGAGCACCGTCATGCCGGTGCGTTCGGCGATCTGCTTTGCCAGCTCGACCGTGCGCGCGCGCGTCGAACCGCCGGCGCCATAGGTGATCGAAACGAAGGCCGGGCCGAGCGCTTCGAGCGAGGCGATCGTTGCGAAGAGTGCTTCGCGCCCCGCATCGTCTTTCGGCGGGAAGAACTCGAACGAAAAGAACGGACGGCGGCTCGCAAGCTGCCCGGCAATATCCATGCCCAATCGTTAGCGAAAGCTCGTGAGAACGCCTCCGCAGAGCAGCGCCCAACCGTCGACCATCACGAAGAGCGACATCTCGATCCGCAGCGAGACGACCGGCGGCGAAAGCATCATCATCCCGAGGGCTATGGTGTGATTTTGCTATGTACCCAGAGCGCGATCGGGGCCGGTCCCACCCTAAAAACAACCAGTCTGCGGACGAGCGATGCTCAGCAGCAATAGGAGGATCGAAACAACGACGTAGATCCCCATCGGCAAGAACCCTAGGCGCAATATGCTCGCCTTCGTCGACTAGCAGCGGTCGTTAACCGAGGGCAACCCGGCAAGCGCGACAAGCATCGTCAGCGGCACGACAACTGCATACGTCAACGGGAGATAGTAAAGCGGTCCGATGACGAGCCCTTCGTAGTTAAATCTGCGTTCGCATATATATCCGAAGAACAACCCACTCACCACAATGGCCAACTGAAGGACCATTGCATATGCGTATAGGAAACGGAATAAAAACGTCTTCAACACGATTATCGAACGTAAACTCCCCCGTGGAGCATCGCCTTAGCGGCCTTTAGGCTGCAATGCGTGCGCAGCGGTTATGCAAAGGGCGCCGCGGCCAGTAGTGTACCGAAAGGCCACCTCTATCTTCACGTCGGCACCAAGGCGAGCCAGCAATCCCGAAAGACGCGAAAGTGAAAAGCCCCAAACTTTCAAGTTGACGATCTTCGATACATCCGCCTGAGCTAAGCCCATGCGCTTGGCTGCGTCACGCTGCGACAAGCCAAGCAACTCGATCCGATTGCGGATCTCCGTACCTAAGGTTGCCTTGGCGTCGAGCTCTTCCCGATCGGGTTCGTTTTCCCAGGGCGTCTGCGTGACCGTATAGGACATCTCAGCGTCGATGCGCTTCGTTTTCGAGGCGCCGCGCGGTCGCGACTCTTGCACGGATGACGGCGATTTGTTCTTTCGGCGTCGCGATGCCGCGCTTGCTTTTCTTTTTGAAGAAGTAGAGAGCATAGACTCGGCCTTTCCCAATGGAATACAGTCCGCGATAGGTCCCGGTACGATCTCGTACAGCAATCTCCATAACATCACGCAAATCGCCATGCATCCGCTTTGACTGCATGCTCGTCCCACGGTGCTGTGCCAAGTAGAGCACCGACCACATCGTCTCTTTCACGGAGCGAGGCAGTTCGGCGAGTTCCTTTTCGGCACGGCCGATCCACCAGAGTTCCTTGAACGGCGCTCGGTTCATGATAGTCGTTTCACTATCTGTTTGTCAATCTCAACGAAAGCTCGTGAGAACGCCTCCGCAGAGCAGCGCCCAGCCGTCGACCATCACGAAGAGCAGCAGTTTGATCGGCAGCGAGACGACCGGCGGCGATAGCATCATCATCCCCAGGCCCATCAGCGTCGCCGCAACCGCTAGATCGATCGCGACAAAGGGAAGATAGAGTGCGAAGCCGATCGCAAACGCGCTGCGCAGCTCGCCGACAACGAACGCCGGAACGAGAATTTGCAGCGGCGTGAGCGTCGGCGCAACGCGCGGTAGCCGCGCCGCTCGCGTAAAAAGCGCGATGTCGTCGAGATGCGTCTGTCGCAACATAAACGCACGTAACGGAACGACCGCACGTTCGATCGCGACGCCCTGCGTGATGCTACCCGCGCGCAACGGGGCGAGCGCGACGCGCTGAATGCTCTGCATCGTCGGCGCCATGACGAGCATCGTCAGCACGAGCGCCAAACCCGTCAACACGGTGTTCGGCGGCAACGCGGAGGCGCCGATCGCCGAGCGCACGAGCGAGAGCACGACAACGATGCGGACGAACGAGGTGCACATGACGAGCACGAGCGGAAACACGGCGAAAAATGCAAGCGAGAGCAGCACGTCGAGCGGCACCGTCGCGTGCGGCCCGGCGAGCAACGGCAATGCGCTATTCATGCACGAAGGGTAACCCCGAGGGGTTACCCTTTTATTGCCGCGATACTTCCGAAAAGTCGGTTATGGTGCGGGCGGTCTCGCGATCAGTTCGCTGACGCGGATACCGAAATTTTCGTCGACGGCGACCACTTCGCCGCGAGCGATAAGTTTATTATTAACGAGCAGATCGACCGGTCCGCCGGCGAGGCGATCGAGTTCGATAATCGTCCCCGTGCCGATTTTCAGCACGTCTTCCACCGACATTTTGGTCTTGCCCAATTCGGCGGTCACCTGCATCGGTACGTGCAGGAGAACATCGATATTCTTTTGCGTCCCGTGGTTACTCGCCATCGTTCCCTCAATCGCTCGAAGTGGTCGCGCCGCGACCGATCGCGACGGCATAGTGATTGTTGCGCACTCCCAGTTCGCCGCGCGCGAGCGCCTCCCCGTTCGCGAGCAGCGTAATCTCTCGGCGGCGCAGGGGGACGAACGCCCCGGGAGTCCAGGCGGCGATCTCGGCGGTCCGCAGCTCCGCGCACTCGGCGCGAGCCGCGAGGGCGAGCTCGATCTCGCCGATCCGCTCAATCGGTGCGGCATGTGCCGTCCCCGGCTGCGGCTCGCTCTCCAGTGCGACGCCGAGCCGACCGCACGCGCCTCCCTCGACCAACAACTCGAAGTAACTGCTAAAACGTCGCTCGCCCATCGCTTCGAGCGGAGCGCTCGTCGGTCCACAGAGCGGTGCGAGCGCCGGTGCGATGAGGCGCAAAAAGCGTTCGAAGACCTCCGCTTCAACCGCCGAGAGCGCGCGGCTTGCGGGAATCGTGACGCCGAATGCAAGCCCGACGAGCGAACGCAGTTCCTCCGGCCGGGTTATAAACGCTGCGACTCCGAGCGGCCCGCAGAGCCCGTCGGTGCGCGCCCCCGCACGCAGGACGAGCCAGCCGTCGTCGTCGGGAATGCGCGGCGCGAAGAGCCGCACGTCGACGGCGCCGATCGCACTCTGCAACCGTTCGCGAACGCTCGCAGCCACCAGCGCCGCAGCGGAGAGCGGCAATAGCGATCGTCGCTCCCAGCGAAGCTCGCGCATCCCCGCTCCGTCGCGCGCGGAAAACGAAAGAAACCTCACTTCAGCAGATCCATCGCCGTTTTCGCAACCGAGCCCTGTGCTTTATGCGCTGCGAGCAATGCCTCTAACTGAAGATATGCATCCTGTAACCGCGACAGGCTCGCGTCGAGGGCAACGCCGCTGCGGGCGCGCGCATGCGGCGTCAAGGCCGCGAAGCCGTGCTCGCCGGGCATGCCGAGATGCGCGGTTACATTTTCGGGCGCGCGTTCGTGTCGTGCATCGAGTGCGCGCATGCGACTCCCGGCGGGAAAGCGTGCCAACGCCACGCGACCGGCGACGACGCTCTCGCGCTGCGTGCGCCCATCGCGAGGATCGAAAATATCGCGATCGTATCGCAACGCTCCATCGGCATCGAGGCGAACGTCGCGAACCTCCTGCATCGCTCGATCGACGGAATCGACTCGAAGCGGTTGCAACGGCGCACCGGCACGAGCGTACCCGAGCACCGCGTCGCCCTTAGCGTCGACGAGGGCGCCGTCGTGGAGCGAGAAAGCGCCGTCGTGCGTATATGCCGTCGATCCGTCGCGCGTTTGCACGACGAAGAGCGCACCTTCGGGCGCCGCGACGCTCAGCGGATCGAGCGTGCGTCGGGCCGCCGCGTGCGATGCACGATCTCCGCTCTGCGCCGCGGCGCCGGGAGTAAACGCGCGCCCGACCCGTTCCTTCGCTTCTTCTATGCGCTCGAACGCGCGCGCGGTGTCGATGCCGACGCCGTTCACTTACGTGAATTCCCGCAGGTCGCTCGTCGCCAAAATGCCGCGCGCGGCAAGTGCGTAGCGCACCTCGCGTAACGCGCGATCGACGTCGCTCCGCACCCCTGCGGCGCAGAGCGCGACGAGGTGCAACCGCCGATCGCTTCCCCCCAACAGCAGGTGTACGCGCCCTTTCTCGCCGCCGAGCGCGAGCGTGCAGCGGCGGGCTCTGTTGCGCGGAGCGAGCAGCACCTCGACGATACGCCGTGCGAGCGAGCTCTGCGACGAGCGACGCTCGCCGCCGGCGATGACCGTTGCGAGATGCGCGGCGGGCGTTCCGAAGCGCTGCGCGCGCTCGCTCGCTGAAGCCGCGCTCGGCGCATGCGAGGCTGCGGCGAACGGAGTGCGCCCGGAGCGTGCGACGCGCAGAGGTGAGGTCGCGCGTCGAGCGCTCGGAGCCTGCGATAAGTGAAGCGCGCTGATCCACGCCTGCGAGAGTGCGCGGCGGTCGATCTGCGCGAGCGGTGCCGAGAGCACCGAGTAGCGGACATCGTCGATGTAGGCGTTCATACGCCTTATCGTGCACGACGACGATTACGTTCGCGTGTCGCGAACGTGAACGCCGCGTTACGGTGTGCTGCCCGGTAAGCCTTGCGCTTGATAGCGCTCGTATGAAGAAAGGACGTTCTGCACGTAATTCTGCGTCTCGGGATAGGGCGGCACGCCGCCGTATTTTTCAACCGCACCGGGGCCGGCATTATAGGCCGCAACCGCGAGTTTGGTATCGCCGTGGAAACGGTCGAGCAGCCCGCGCAGGTAGCGCGTGCCGCCGGCGACGTTCTGCGCCGGATCGTAGGGATCGCTCACGCCGAGCGAGCGCGCGGTAGCGGGCATCAACTGCATGAGCCCTTGCGCTCCGACCTTCGACGTCGCATTGGCGTTAAATCCCGATTCGTTCGCGATGACGGCGGTAATCAGTTTCGGGTCGACCCCCCAAATGGAGCCTTGCCCCTGCGCGAGCGCCGCAATCTGTGTCGGCGGCACGGGGGCGGGCGCGACGGCGCTCGCGTCGGCGAGCGCACCGATGCCGGCGGCGGATGCGCCACCCTGCCCTTCGAGTGCGGCTTGAACGAGCGCGGCGAAGGGGCCGCCCTCCGGCGAGAGCATCGGCAGGCCGTCGACGCCGGTCCGAGCGGGGGCGATCTGCGGCGCGAGCGGCGCAGGCGGAGCTCCGCCGCCGACGATGCCGGCGATGCGCGCTTGGATCGCTGCAATATCCGAGAAAATACCCACGTTCATAGAAGTCTATCGGCAGTTTCGGCGAGAATCCGCAGGCTCCGCCCCGGATCGGCACCCTCGGGGCCCTGTTCGAGGAGCGCCCGCAACGCCGGCTCCGCGGCGACCGCGGCGAGCAAGGCGGGCTCCTCGCCGAGAATCCCCAGCGCGCGGGCGTCGGCACTTCGTTCGAGGAGGAAGAGCGCCTCGCGAACGCGCCCGGCCCAGAGCAGGTGCTCCGGCGTCGCGACCGCGGTCATGGTGCGCGAGCGGCTGGCGAGCACGTCGATCGCCGGGAATCGGCCGGCGGCGGCGAGCGCCGGGGAGAGCGTAATGTGGCCGTCGAGTAGCGCGCGCGTCGCATCGAGCAACGGATCCTCGACGTCGGCGGCGAGCACGGTGGCGACGACCGTGATCGAACCGTGGCGCGTCGCACCCGCGGCCTCCAACCATCGGGCGAGCGCCGGAACGACGCTCGGCGGCCACCCGCCGCGCCCGAGCGTCTCGCCGCGCGCCAGCGCCAACTCGCGCAGCGCACCGGCGTAACGCGCTAGACTATCGCAGAGCAACAACACGTGCAGACCGCGCGCGCGAAGATGCACCGCATGCGCCATCGCAAACTCCGCGGCTGCGACCCGTTCGGCGGCGCGCGCATCGCTCGTTGCAACGATGGTCGTCGTTCGGTCGTCGGTTCGTGCGACGGCGCGCTCGGCTTCTCGCCCGCGTTCGCCGATCGCCGCATAGACGACCGCCTCGGCGGCACAGCCGCGCGCGATGGTATCGAGCAACGTCGTCTTCCCTACGCCCGCACCGCCGAGCACGCCGATACGCGCACCGCGACCGAAGGCGAGCAACGTATCGATCGCGCGAACGCCGCACCACAATGGCCGCTCGATCGGCATGCGATCGTGCGGAAGCGGAGCCGCGTAGAGCGGGCGACGGCGCGCACCGCGGAGCGCCCCCCGGCCGTCGATCGGATCGCCGCTACCGTTACAACTACGGCCGAAGAGCGCGCTTCCGAGCGTTGCCCATTCGTCTTCGGGCGCAGCCTGCACCGCGCTCCCCGGGCGCACTCCCACCGGCGCGTCGATGGGAACGATCGTCGCGCGCATCTCTCGCAATGCAACGACCACGCCACGAATACCGCCGTGCATGCGAACCCGCGAGCCGAGATGCAGGGCCGGCACGCGCGCTTCGATCGTCGCATCGTTCACGGCGAGAAGCTCACCGCAACTCACGGCGAACACGCGTCGAGCACCGCCTGAAGACGAAGGCCAAAGCGCGCGTCGATGCTGCCTTCGTGCAACTCTAATACCGCATCTCCCGGCGCGAGCGCGACATCTGCGCGGCACGGGAGCGACGCATCGTTCCAACGCGCGCAATCGTCGGGGTGAAGGCGAATGCAGAGCGGATCGCCGAGCATCTGCGCGCGAAGGCCGTCGACGAGTGCGGTAAGATCGCAGGGCGCGAGGTGTAATTCGCGGGCGAGAACGCCCGCCGCGATATCGCCGAGCAGCCGCGCGCAAGCCGCATCGAGTGCGTCGTTCAAGCGCGCATACCAACGCGCGCTCTCCGCCACGACGCGCCTGCACGCCGCGTCTTCAGCTTGCGCTCCGCTCTCCTCTCCGGCCGTCGCGAGTGATTCGCGAGGCGTTTCAACGGCTTGAAGCGATGTCGTTGCTTCGACGCGCGCGCAATTTGCGGTACGCCCAAACCATTCCTCGAGCGAGACGAACGCGTTGCCCTCCACGCTAGAAGAACTCCTCGGCACTCGGAACCAACGGGCTGCGCGTGCGCGCCATGTTGCGCAAAATCGCCGCGCGCTCTTCGGGCGGGTAGAGTTCGAGGACCGCGGCGACGGTCGATGCCGGAAGGGCGGACATCATCGCCGCCGCGGCGTGCGGAGGTTCGTCGCGTAGCGCCCCGCGCAGCGCTTGCGGTGCATACCCGCCGAACGTAGCCGCATCCGGGCGTGCTTTCAGCGCGCGAATCGCCGCGCGCGCCGCCCAACGGAGCGGCGAACGCATCGCCCGTAAAACCAGGAGCCCCGCGATTGCGACGACGAGCGTCGGCAACAGCGGAACGATCGCCCCGTATGCCAGCCACCAACCGTCGCGTGCCATCTGCCGCCGCTGCGTGAACGGCAACGCCTCGACGACGAGTCGGTCGCCGCGGCGCGCATCGATACCGGCGGCCGCGCGCACCAGCGCTCGAATCGCCGCGAGATCGACGATCCGCCGCGCATCGACGAGCACGGCAACATCGCGACGTTGCAGCGTGCCCGCCGGAAAAGATTCCCGCACCCGTCGCTGTGCTATGCCGCGTTTTCGCTGCGCGCTCGAACGATCGTATCCCATCGTTCCCTTGCGATAGCGCTCGCTCGCGCTGCTCTCGCTCAGCGCTCCCGCCCCGTAAGGCATGCGCGTCAACGTGGATACGTTGCGCGTCCCCGGGTCGCGCTCTTCGAGGACGCGCACGATCGTGCTGCCGACGCCGAACGCGCGGTCGAGTGCGCCCTGCAGCGTTCTCTGTAGCCGCGTACCCGAGGCGAGGTTGTTTTCGTTTGCGAGTTCGAATGCATTGCCGCCATCGTCGAGCAACGTCACCCGTTGCGCGCTCAATCCCGGCACGCTTGCCGCGACGAAGCGGCGGATTCCGCGCGCCTCTTTCGCATCGATCTGCATTCCGTTCACGGCGCGCACGCGCACGCTCGCCGTCGCCGGTGTCGCACTTTCATCGGCGAACGCTGCCCTGCGCGCCGGAGCGATAATCACGCGCGCGTCGCGAACGCCGTGCATGCCGCGCAGCGCGCGCTCGATATCGCCGGCGAGCCCGACGCGGGTCTGCGCGTCGACCACGCTTTGCGGGGTCAGCACGCCGATGCCCGCGAGCGCTTCGGTGCTATCGGGAACGTGGTCGTGCGGTAATCCGACCAGGGCGAGGCGCAGCAGCAGCGCGCTCCGCCGCCCCGCAGCGACGACGACGTTGCGATCGACCGGAGCGAACGGCTCGTTCCACGCGGCGAGCTGTTCCTCAACCTCGGCGAGCTGCCCGGGGTAGAGCGGCGCCGAAAAGAGTTCGCTGCGCGCCGGGTGCGTTGCGATGCCGATAACGGTGCTCAGCACCGCAGCGGCGAGCAACGTCGTGCCGATCGCGGCGCGCGTTCGCCCGCCGAGTGCGTTCCAGCGACGCCACCACGCTGCAAAGGCATCCACCTTACACCTGCATCGTCAGGATCGACTGCAACGCTTGCGCCGCATGCCGTAATTCGGCGGCCGCAACTTCGACGGCGACGTCGGCTTTCGCGCGTGCGTAGACCGCGTCGCGCAGCGATCCGTGCCCGACCGCGAGGGCGTCTTCCGCCTGCGAACCTTTCCGGAGCGTCGCCCCAAGTGCGTCGACGATTCCGGCGAACGCGTTTTTCGCGACGCCGGTTGGGGCGCTCGCCCGCGCCTCATCGGGAAGAAGCGGACGTACCGTCATGGCTGTTCGACGGCGATCGTGCGTTCGATCGTGCGCTTCCCGATGGAGAAGAGTGCGGCGTCGGCTGCATAGGCGCGCGACGCATCGAGGACGGAGAGCATTTCGGTAACGAGATTCACATCGCGCGTCGGCTCGCGCTTCGCCCCGAGAAAGCGCAACCGACGCTCGCCCTGCGCGTCGCGTATCGTCGCAAATGTCGGCACGCTGCGCGCGTAGCGCCCACGCGGCCCGGCGGCCTGCGCCGCGGCGACGTTTCGCGCGTACACGTCGAGCGCGCTACGCTGCGCTTGCATCGCATCGGCGGCGCTGCCTAAAAGATCGAGCGTCATCGCGCTGCCTTCGCGATCTCGCTGAGGCGGGCGTGCATTGCGGCGAGCAGCGCATCGCCGAAGAGCGCGCTACGCGCGAGCTCGGCCATCGCGCGATCGCCGGTGGCGCCGGCGGCCTGGCTGCGCGCGAGCGCGTTGCTACCAGCTTCAAGCCCCGCGTCGGCGCGGGCGAAGCCGGGTTGAAGGGATGCGGCTACGTCAAACATGCAGGCATCGTACCGCCCGCGTATCGACGCGCTATTTCCGCAGCGTTACCGAAGCGTGACGCGCGGCAAGCCGCTGCGAGTGCGCGGGATTCCCAGAAGCAGCCGCGTTACCTCATCGTAATTCGCTATACCGCTTGCGACGTGGTTACTCTTGAGGTAATGGTTGTAGGTGCCCCACGAAAAACGCGCGAAGGCAACGTTGAGGTTGCGTGCGTTGCGCGCGCGAATCGCCGCAAAATCGCTCCAGACCAACGGCGTAAACGTGTTTTTCGCATAGCGAGGTAGCGGTGGAAGCGCGAAGAGCACGCTCATCCAGCCGGAATACCGAGCGATGGGGTCGGGGTCGCGCAGACAGGCGAGCGCGCCGATATAATTCGCTTCGTCCTCGCGTGCAAAGCCGGCGACGTGCGACCATTCGTGCGCGAGATCGAACGGCACCTCGAACCAGAGGAGGTCGGGAGCGAGTTGCGACTCCAACGTGAGCGGGTTGATAAAACCCTCGGTTCCGTTGAGCGCCATAAACGGGCCGACGATCGTCCATTTCGGCGCGCCGACGTGCGGGTTCCAGCGGTCGCCGAGCGCGTGCACCACCGGTAGCCACGCCGCCCTCAACTCGGCGCGATCGTATCCCACGCGTTCGCGAGCGTGCGCCGGCGGCGCGAGCGCGTTGAGTTCGGCGATCGCCTTCGCGCGTAGCGCCGCCACCGCGCGCGTGTTGACTGCGGCTGCATCGAACGTGGCGATCCGCGCTTCGATCGGCGCGCGTGCATAATTCCAACCCCACGCGATCTCAAACCATGCGTAGGCGACCAAGAGCACGAGCATCGCATCGAAGAGCCCGCGCAAGCCGCGCCGTAGCGAAAGCGCGAAGAACGCCAGCAGTGCGATCGCGACGATATCGCCGAGCGAGAATGGGAACGGTGCGGCGACCGCGTGCGCGATATGCTGCCAGAGCGGGTAACCGCCGTTTACGTAACTGCGCTCGATCCACGCGGCGCTGGGATGGATGGATGCGACGACGCCCGCCGCGCTCAAAAGAGCGAGACGGGCGCCGAGGGCAAAGCGAGTCTTTAGCGCTTGCTGAATTGGAAGCGTTTGCGGGCGCGTTTGCGGCCGTACTTCTTCGATTCTTTTTCGCGCGGATCGCGCGTGAGCAGGCCGTGCTTGCGCATCGTGCCTTTGCTGGCTTCGTCCATCACGACGAGCGCGCGGGCGATGCCGTGGCGAATCGCGCCGGCCTGTCCGGTCACTCCGCCGCCCTCGGTTTTCACGATGACGTCGTAGCGCGAACGGCTCTCGAGCGCTTCGAGCGGCTGACAGACGATCTGCTGCAACTGCGGGCGCGGGAAGTATTCATCGAACGGTTTGTTGTTGACGGTAATCACGCCTTGGCCCAGGGCCATGCGAACGCGCGCTACCGCGCGCTTGCGACGACCGGTCGCCTGAACGAACTCGCTCACGAAATCTCCTCGAGCAGCGATTTGGGCTGCTGCGCAGTGTGGGTGTGATCGGCTCCGGGATAGACGCGCAGGCGCGTGAGCTGCACGTCGCGCATGCGATTGGTCGGGAGCATTCCGCGAACGGCCTTTTCGATGAGCCGCTCGGGATGCTTCTCGTGAATCTGTCGCGCCGTCTGGGTGGTGAGACCGCCCGGGAAGCCGCTATGACGATGGTAGACCTTCTGCTCCCACTTATTGCCGCCGAGTTCGATCTTCTCGGCGTTGATGACGACGACGTGATCGCCAGCGTCGATGTGCGGGGTCCAGGTGGGCTTGTGTTTGCCCGAAAGGGCGCGCGCGATCCGCACCGCAAGGGTGCCTAAACGCTGCCCGGCGGCATCGACGATAAACCAATCGTGCGTTGCCTGCGCCGTAGTCTGTTGGTAAGTCCGCATATCGAGGCTTCCTAGAGTTCTGAATGAAGGGACAAGAAGGGAACCGCCGCGGGGCTAGCCCGCGACAACCTCCGGATTCTACCCGGGAACGGGAGCAGCGTCAAGCACAACGGAGTCAGGAGCGATCCCGATTAGCCCGAGCCGACGCGCCCCCGCATCCGGCGAACGACGAAGAGGGCGTAGAGTACGACCGCGGCGAGCCCGGGCAGCGTCAACGCCAGCGTCACCCCGAGCGCACCGGGGCCCGGCCCCGCGTCGGTGATGGCGATGCCGCCGCTCCCCGCCGGGAACGCCGGCAGTAGATACGGGTACATCGTCGCCGCAGCGGCGAGCACGAGGGAGGCGAGAAAGAGTGCCGAGGCGGCGAACGCCGGCGCGGGCCTGCCGAGCCGGGTAAACCAGTGCACGCCGCCGAGGGCGAGCAGGGAGAGCGCGGCGACCGGCGCGAGGTGCAGCGGAGCCTGCGCCGCCGAGCCGGTCGGCAGCGCGAGGCTCGCCAGGGTGGTGAGGCAATAGAGGAGCAACACGCCCCACCAGAGCCGCGAGAGCAAGCGAGCGGAGCGCGCGGCAAGTTCGCCCTCGCCGCGCAGAGCCAAGAACGCCAGTCCGTGCTGCGCCAGAGCGAGAAGCGCGAAGAGACCGACCCCGAGTGCGTAGGGGTTGAGGAGAAACGCAAAGCGGCCGAGGAAATAACCATGCGCGTCGAGGGGCAACCCGCGGACGAGGTTCCCGAGTGCGACGCCGAAGAGCACCGCGAGTAGTGCGCTCGCACCGGTGAAGGCGCTCTCCCAGAACGCGTGCCAGAGATCGCTGGAAAAATGGCTCCGTAATTCCAGTGCGATGCCGCGAAACATCAGCAGCCAAAGAACGACGGTGAACGGCAAATAAAATCCGCTAAAAGCCGAGGCGTACGCACGCGGAAAGAGCGCGAAGAGCACGCCGCCCGCGGCGATCAGCCAAACTTCGTTCCCGTTCCAGAACGGACCGATACTCGCCATCGCCGCCGCCCGCTCTTCACCGCTGCGCGCGACGAACGGCACGACTGCGCCGACGCCGAGATCGTATCCATCGAGAATAACGTATATCGCGATCATCGTTGCGAGGAGGGCGAAGGCAACGGCGTTCATGCTTCGATCTCCGGAGCTGCGTGCGAGGCGGCGTTGGGGCCGATGCCGATTTCACGCAGCACTAAGAGCATGAAGAGGAGGCCGAGCAAGAAATACATACCGGCGAAACCGATGAGGGTAAAGATCGTCTCCCCTGCAGCGACGTTGGTTGACGCGGCCTCGGAGGTTCGCATGATGCCGTAGATCACCCACGGTTGTCGCCCGACCTCGGTCACCACCCAACCCGCTTCGTTGGCGATATACGGAAACGGCATCGCCAGCATCAGTACCCATAACATCGGGCGAAATTCCATGAGCCGTCGGCGCCGGAGCAGCAACGCCGCTAACGCCGCGATCGCAATGAAGATCGTGCCCAGCCCGACCATGACGTGATATGCGTAGTAGGTGAGGGCGACCGGCGGCCAAAGCGCGTCGGCATACTCCGTCAGGCCTTTCACGTTCGCCGTGAAATTACCGTATGCGAGAAAACTCAAAACATTCGGTACGACCACGGGATCGATAAGTTCGCGGCGTTGCGTGTCGGGCATGCCGATAATCGCCAACGGCGCGCCGTCGGTTGAATGAAAGAGCCCCTCCATCGCGGCAAGTTTCACCGGCTGATATTTCGTAACGTCGGCGCTATTACGATCGCCGGTCGGGAAAATCACTAACGCCGATGCGACCAGCGCAACGATAACGCCCATTCGAACGTACCGACGCCCGTCTTCGAGATCGCGTCGTGCGAGCAGATAATAGGCGCCGACACCGGCGACGATAAAGGAACCGGCGAGGAGCGCTCCCATCAGCACGTGGGCGTATTGCCACCATGCAAAGGGGGAAAGTAATAGCGCGCCGAGGTTCGCCAGCCGAATGCTTCCATCGCCCGCGATGCGATAGCCAACCGGGTGTTGCATCCACGCATCGGTCGCGACGATAAAGAAGCCCGAGAGCCACGAACCGACCCCGACGAGCGTCGCCGACCATGCGTAGAGCCGCGGCGAGACGTGCCGCCGCCCGTAGAGCATGATGCCGAGAAAGACCGACTCGAGGAAGAACGCATAGACTCCCTCCATCGCCAGCGGTTGCCCGATCACCGCACCGGCTTTCGCCGAGAAGAGCGCCCAATTCGCGCCAAAGGCGAACTCCATCGGGATTCCCGTAACGACGCCGATAGCGAAATTGATCGCGAAGATCTTCGTCCAAAAGACGGAGGCGCGAAGAGCGACCTCGTCGTTTCCGCGCGCGGAGCGCCAGGCGAACCAGGCGATATACGGAGCGAGCCCGATCGTCGCGATCGGAAAGAGGTAGTGGAACATCACGGTGAACGCAAACTGAATGCGATCGGCGACGACGGCGGTTCCCAATAGCGAGCCCTCCTCGTCCGACTCTACCGCGATCGGCGGAGGCCCGCAAGCAGGCGGGCGCCGAACTTTTTGCGCCCGGCTATCGTATCAAAGCGCAGGAACCTCAGGAAGAATGAATATTTTCAGCACTCACACCTTGCCCGAAGCGGCGAGCACCGCCCGCATCGAAGCGCTCAGCGACAATATCTTCGCCGTTGCGATGACGCTGCTCGTCCTCGACCTGCGCATTCCCGCCCACGCCGAGGGAACGAGCGTTTGGCCCTACGTCGCGATGCTCTGGCATCACATGCGCACTTTTGCCGTCAGCTTTTTCATCGTCGGGCTCTATTGGGTGCTTCACCACCATGTCTTCATCTTCGTGAAGCGATCCGATCGCACGCTGCTCTGGCTCAACTTGTTGTTCATGCTCTTCGTCGTCGTCACACCTTTCTCGGCCGGGTTGCTTGGCGCATTCGATGATAGTCGTACGGCAATCGCCGTCTACGGAGCGAACATCTCACTGCTCGGCGTCTCGCTACTGGCGATCTGGTGGTACGCGACGCACGAACATCGGCTCATCGACGCCAAGCTCCCGCGGCCGGTGATTCGGTTGGAAGCGTTGCGCATGATGATTCTGCCGGCGATCTGTTCGCTTGCCGTAGCCGTCTCGTTTCTCAATACGACGACGAGTATCGCGATATTCGTACTCGCTCCGTTTCTCTATCTCTGGCCGGCGAAACGAACGATCCGTCCGAAGACCGATCCGTAACGGCAGCAACTCTCGTCAGCCCGAGTAGCGCCCCTCGACAAGCTCGGGATGAACTCAGCATCCGATCGAGGGCCGTTTCTCGCACCGCCTCGATACGCTGCCTTCGGCAGCTACTCGGCGTGACAGGCCAGCTACTCGGCGTGACAAGCACTCCGCCTCGATACGCTGCCTTCGGCAGCTACTCGGCGTGACAGGCCAGCTACTCGGCGTGACAAGCCGGCTACTCGGGATCGCGGCCCCAAACGATCGGCGGTTCGAGGTATGAATCGTAACCGTCGGGGTAGGCGACGCCCGCAAAATACAACCCGTGCGCCGGTGCGGTAACACCCGCGGCGGCGCGGTCGCGCGCGGAGAGAATCGCGGCGACGCCGGCCGGGTCGCGCCGACCCATCGCGCACTCGGCGAGCATGCCGACGATCGTGCGCACCATACGGTGTAAGAATGCGTTCGCTGCGACGCGCACGATCAGCAACTCACCCCGTTGTTCGATCGTAAGCGACTCGATACGCCGGACGGTGTTGCCGTTCTCGGGAAGCGTCCCGCAGAACGAGCGGAAATCGTGTTCGCCGACGAGCGGCGTCGCCGCCTCGCGCATCGCCGCGATATCGAGCGGGCGATAGAGGTGCCACGCGTATCGCGCGAGCAACGCCGAAGGAAGCGGACGCGCGAAAATTGCGTACACGTAGCGGCGACGCAGCGCCGAAAAACGCGCGGAGAATTCGGGGTCGGCGGCGGCGACGTCGCGCACGCGAATATCGCGCGGCAATCGGGTGTGGAGCGCCAGTGCGAAGCGATCCCACGGAAACGCAATGCGGGCGGTCGTAAAACTTACGACCTGCCCGCATGCATGCACTCCGGTATCGGTTCGTCCGGCGCTCGTTAGTGCGATCGGTTCGCCGAGGAGCGCCGAGATCGCCGCTTCGAGCTCGCCCGCAACGGTTCGTTGGGACGGCTGGCGTTGAAAGCCGCAGTATTCGGTGCCGTCATATTCGACGGCACAGCGAATGGTTAAGCTTTCGCGGTCTCCCGTTTCGGAACCGTACGCTTCTCGTCGAGGTCGAGCAGGTCGGCCCACGTCGTCACGTCCGTGCGATCCGGTGCGATCCGATCGCGCAGGCCTACGAAATACTCCAGCGAGTCCCCCTGCGGCGAGTGGCTCAGCCATTGGTGATTCCACTGCTCGATCTCAGCGGCGCTCTTCTTGGAGATGAACTCGTCGGAGACGTACTTCTCGACCTCGGCAACGTTCTTCGATTGCTTGATGCGCTCGAGCAACTTTGCGTGGTCGATTCCGAGAAAGCCGAAGACGGCTTGGTCCATCGGGCAATCATAGTTATACTCGCCGATATTGCCGAATGCGAGCGCGTAGCCTTTGTCGATCGCGCGCCCGATCTGCACGAGTCCGTGCACCTTATCGTGCACGCTACGGGGATAGGTTTTTGTAAGATCCATGCTCGCGTGAACACCGCCCGCCCCGCCCGGGTTGCGCCGCAGCTACCCGTGCTGCCGCTGGAGCGGGAACAAGATGACGTCGCGAATACTGCTCGCTCCGGTGAGAAGCATGACGAGGCGATCGACCCCGATGCCGATACCCGCGGTCGGCGGCATCCCGGTTTCGAGCGCCCGCACGAAGTCCCAATCGGGTTCGGGAATCTCCTCGTCGCCCTGCGCGCGCTGCGCGATCTGCGATTCGAAGCGCGTCCGTTGATCGTCGGGATCGTTTAATTCCGAGAAGGCGTTGCTAATCTCCATCTGCGCGCAGAAGAGTTCGTAGCGCTGCGTCATCTCCGGGTCGCCGGGAACGCGTTTGGCGAGCGGCGAGATAGCGAGCGGATATTCGGTAACGAAGGTCGGAGCGATCAAATGCGGCTCCAAAACGCGTTCGAAAATTTTATCGAGCGCGTGGCCGTGGGTCGGCGAGGGCGGCATGCCGAGCTCATCGAGAATCGTTGCGGCTCCGGCCGGGTCGAGCAGACGTTCGCGCGTGAAACGACCGTGGGAGTAGCGAGCGATTCCATCGAGATATCCGATACGGTCGAATGGGCGCGCGAAGGATATCTCGTGCTCGCCGACGCGCAGCGTGGTTCCGCCGGTCACTACGCGCGCGAGATGCTCCATCAACGCTTCGTTGAATGCAAGCATGTCGTTGACGTCCCAATACGCGGCGTAGAGCTCGAGCATCGTGAACTCGGGGTTATGGCTGGTATCGATGCCCTCGTTCCGGAAGATGCGGCCGATTTCGTAGACGCGCTCCATGCCGCCGACGATGAGGCGTTTGAGGTTAAGCTCGGTCGCGATTCGCAATTGCATCTGCGCGTCGAGCGCGTTGACGTGCGTGAGAAAGGGGCGCGCCGCGGCGCCACCGGCGACGTGCAAGAGCGTCGCGGTTTCGACTTCGTGAAAGCCCTGGGCATCGATGAAGCGGCGCATCTCCGAGAGAATACGGCTACGCGCCAAAAATGTCGCGCGCACCTCGGGGTTGACGACGAGATCGACGTAGCGCTGACGATAGCGTTTCTCGACATCTTGCAGCCCATGCCATTTATCGGGCAGCGGGGTGAGTGCCTTGCCGAGCACTTCCAGCGCCGTCGCGTGCAGCGTCAACTCCCCCATCTTCGAACGGAAGAGGTAGCCTTCGACGCCGACGATATCGCCACGCTCGACGTGAGAGAGCGCCGTAAATGGTTCTTCCCCGAGATCGTCCCGCCGCGCGTAGACCTGGAGTTTGCTCGCCGTCGCGTCGGCGAGATCGAAGAACGAAGTTTTCCCCATACCGCGGCGCGTCAAGACGCGCCCGGCGAGGCGCAAGCGTTGCGCGGCGAGGGGTTGCTCCGCGACGACGAATGCGAAGAGTTCGGCGAGGCGATCGAACGCAATCGGTAGCGCGAGCGCGGCATCATCGCAATCGACCGGCGCCGCGAGCGCGGGCTCGACCGACGCAAGTGCGTCGCGCACCGAGCTGCGCTCGAAACGCGTCTGCGAAAATGGATCGCGACCGGAAGAACGCAGCGCGGCCAGGTGTTCTCTCCTGGCCGCGACGAGCGATGCTTCGGTCTTACCGATATCGTCGTGCAATCAGGAGGCTTTCTTCGCGGTCTTTTTCTGCGCCGGCACCCCGCCGTTATGGCTGATCTGTTCGATTTTGTATTTCGTCAAACCGCGCGGCGTCGAAACGTCGACGGTCGCGCCTTTCTTGTGCCCCATTAACGCGCGTCCCAGCGGCGACTCGTTGCTGAGACGTCGATTGACCGGGTCTGCCTCGGCGGAGCCGACGATGGAGAATTCGTAGACGTCGCCCGACCCCATCTCCTTGACCTTGACGGTACAGCCTAAATGCACTTCATCGGCGGCGTAATCGGTTTCGTCGATGAGCTTCGCATTGCGAATCATCTGCTCGATTTTGATAATGCGCCCTTCGATAAACGCCTGTTCTTGTTTGGCGTCTTCATACTCCGCATTTTCGCTTAAATCGCCGTACTCTTTGGCCTGACGAATACGATCGTTCACCTCTTTACGGTGGACGGTCTTGAGGTCGTCAAGCTCGTGTTCGAGCTTTTCGAGTCCTTCGCGGGTAAGGACGATTTCTTTGTCGTTCAACGATAAGCCCTCGTTACAGGAGAAAGGCCCCGAGAAAGGGGGCTGGCGCGCCTGCTTCGGGAGGAGGGAGTCATCCCCTGCCCCCGAGTTCGATGACGCGCGGACGAAGTTTTAGAGCGGTCATCAACCCCTCGTAATCGCTGGGAACGACCTCCTCCCAGCGTTTTCCCAGGAGCGCCAAAAGCGCCGCTTCCAACACGTTGGTGCCGAACGATCTCCCTCCGAAATCGGGGGTGGTGGTGACCAATCGGCGCACCCCGCGTTCGCGGAGTTCTTCGATGTTCTGCGCCGTCACCGTATTGGTAAGAATGGTTTTCCCTTCGAGCCGATCGGGCATAAAGCGGCGCATAAAATGAAAATCACCGGCGATGATCTCGGCGTCGTGATAGTATTGCGGGTATTTGGGCTCCGGGGCTTGTTCTTGTTTTTTCCCGGTCGGATAGAAGAACTGAAACGGTAACTTGCAAGCATCGGGGAGATATTTTTCGGCTAATTCTTCGAATTCGCGAAGGCCGCGTACCGGCTTATCGAGATCGAGCGCAAAAATGAAATCCCCGAACAGGACGTCGGCCCCCGCTTCAACGAGCGCTTGCGCCATACCGAAACGGTCGAGTGCGCTCACCATTAAGATTTTTTTGCCGCGCAACGAAATGCCGAGATCGTCCTGCAGAAAAGCAACCGCGCTACGTTCGAGCGTGTTTTTTAGCCCGCTGCCGTCGACCGCCGGGGTTTTCTTCGCCGCCGCAAGCAGGCGCAAGCCGTCGCGAAGTGCGAAGCGTTTACTCCCCGCGTAGAGATAGACGTCGATGCCGCCGAGCCCGATGGCGTCGACGCTGCCGTCGATCTCCTCGATCTTCGCCAGGGCGAGATCGAGTTTTCCGTCGGTGCCGATCCGTTCGATCGTGAATTGCTCGCCGAGTAATTCAACTTCGGCACGGTGATCGCGCGAACTCGCGCCGAGGGAGACCGAAACGACATGTTTCATAGACTTGCTTTCCGCCGCTCTCGCGCAGCCCTCCGGTTCGGAGTATACTTAATGAACACGATGGCACCAACATTGACTCGACGTACGGTCCTCGGATCGATCGCCGCCCTCGCACTGGTCGGCGCCGTGGCTGCCGATCCCGTCGCATTGCGGAGCATCCCGCTGCGCGGCGCACGACGCGTTCGCATCGAAGTCTCCGGGCTTCCACTCTTCGTAAGCTCGCACGGAGCGCGTTCCGGAAGCGTGCGGCTGCGCCTGCTCTACACCTCGGCGCGTTCGCCGAGCATCGAGAGCTACCACCACGGCGGGTGGCTCGATCTCACCGCGATCGCCGCCGGAAATTCCGTTATTCCGTTCGTCAGCGCGAACCCGACGCACCTCGACGTTGCCGTTCCGGCCGCGCTGCCGATGCAGATTCACGGTTTTACCGGCAAGATTTCCGTCGCCGATCCCGGGGCGAACGTCGCCGTCGACAATGGAACCGGCGCGATCGTGGTGACCGGCGCCCGTGCCGGCGTCGACCTCGCTGCCGAGAGCGGCAACGTTCGCGCGACGCTCGCTTCGGGATGGCGGCCGAGTACGGTTCGCTTGGAGACCGGCGAAGGCAACGTCGTGCTGCACGTGCCGGCGAATTTCCGCGGCCACGTCGTGCTTGGCGCCGCGGCGGGAACCACGAGCGACCCGCTTCTGCCGAGCGCGCGCCACGCCGCAGCGCCGTTCGTGTGGCTCTACAGCGGCAAGGGCAACGTCGCGATCGTCGTCGATCATTCGTAACGCGCCTTAATGCGCTGCAAGCGCCCGTCGACGAGCGGCGGCCTCTCGCGTCGCGGCGATTTTTTCCGGCGTGATCGCGGTATCGAACGCGCGCATATCGGCGAGCGTAAAACCACAGCGCTGCGCCATCGCCTCGATTTCGACCACGCGTTCGAGTTCGATTCCGCGCCCGAGCGTGTAATTTTCCAGTCGATTCTCCAACGCCAGCACCATCGTTTCGCTCATGCAGGCAAGGGCGGTACGCGGCGGTAAATTGAGATCGAATTCGCTTCCCGGCTCGCGGACGCGTTCGAAACGCGGCTCGCCGGGGACGACCATATTCCCGCCTTCGGTCACGAGAACGTCGGGGCGTTCGACGGCGACGCGACGGCTCACATCGTGCGGTAACGAAAGTTCGCAGACCACCGCACCCGGCTGCAAATCTTCAGGCTCGATGATATCTTGCGTCGACGAAGTCGCGGTAAGTACCAATTGCGAACGACGCACCGCCGAGGCGATATCGGTGGTGTAGGAAACGATGCAGGGCAGATCCGGCGCGGTCTTGTCGTAAAAGGCCTTCAGGCGCGTTTCGTTGCGCGCCACGAGAATGACTTCGCGGACTTTCGGCGCGATCAACCGCGCGCAGGCCGAGCCGATGGAACCGGTTGCGCCGATGACCGCGACGGTCGCCGAGGCGAGATCGACCTCCATCTCGCGCGCGCCGCGGAAAAACGATTGCAGCCCCGCGGCAATCGTTAGCGAGTTGCCGGTCGTCACCGGAATCGGCGAGCGCTCGGCGACCGTAATGCCGCCGTCGCCGACGACGCCGGTAAATGCGCCGAGCCCCGCGATCTGCGCGCCGAGCTCGGCGCCGATCTCGATGGAACGGACGATACGCTTGTAGATATCTTCGCGCGGAAGATCGAGAATTTGCTGCGGCAGCAACGGCGAGCCGACGAACCAACCTTCGGTCTCGCGGCCGTCGGGGGTGCGAACGCCGGTGACGTGCACGGCGGCGTAGGCCGGCATCCATTCGAGAATTTTCTTGACGATCGCCTCGCCTTTGCCTTTGGCTCCAGGCTCGTAACGAGCGACATCTTCAAGCGAGAGCGGGTGCACGACAAAGCAAAACTTCGGCGCTTGCACGACGTTCATCGCGCGCGCTCCGCTTCTTCTTTCAATGCCGCGAGCATCATCTCGCTATTTTCCTTCACTTTCTTGTGCAAGGTCGGCCCGATGAGTTCGGCGAGCGTCGGCACGCCGAAATCATACTCTACGCCGAGTACCACGCGCGTTACTCCGCCGCGCTCGTCGAAGCTCCAGGCACCCTCGAAGCGGTCGAGATCGCCCTCGAGAAGCGCGTACTCGATGCGCAATGCGTCGTCGAGAAAACGATCCTCTTCGAGCCACTCGATCGGTGCGCCCTCGACCAGGGTTTTCCATCGCGCGAGCACGCTGCTCGGGCGCCGTTCGACGATGACGACGCTCTCCACGTCGGGCATAAATTGCGGAAAGCGCTCCTGGTCTTTCGCGAGTTCGTAGACCGTGCGCGCGGGCGCCGCAATTTCGATAGAAGTCTCGACGTAGGGCATCGAAGGCTGTCGTGCTTTCTCTTCCGGAGGCGATGGGGGGGTGGATATTACTCCAACGAGCCCAGGTTGCCCAACGCCGCCGCGACCCCTGCGCGCAGGGCGGCAAGCGCTTGCTCTATTTGCTCGGGACGGACCACCAAAGGCGGTTCGAGACGGATCACCCGCTGCTGGTTGAGCGTCCAGGCGGCGGTCACGCCGTGCTTGAGCATCTCGGGAATAATCCAGCCGCCGTACCCCTCCGAGCGGAGCTCGACCCCGACGAGCAGCCCGAGGCCGCGCACCTGCGTGACGACCTGCGGAAACTCGGCGGCGATCTGCGCGCACCCGGCGAGCAATTGCGCGCCGCGCGCGCGCGCATTCTCCGCGAGCCCTTCATCTTCGAGCACCTCCATCGCGGCGAGGGCGGCAGCACAGGCGAGTTCGCTTCCCCCAAAGGTGGAGGTATGAATGAGCGGCGCTTTCCCGTACGCGCGCATCCAGATTGGGGCACGTGCGATATAGGCTCCGACCGGAACGACCCCGCCCGAGAGCCCCTTCGCGAGCGTCATTACGTCGGGAACGACGCCGTCGCGCTCGCAGCCGAAGCGATAGCCGCAGCGCCCGAAGCCCGTTTGCACCTCGTCGGCGATGAAGAGCGCGCCGGCACGGTCGCACGCGTCGCGCACCGCCCGCAGGTAGCCCTCCGGGGGGACGTTGACGCCGCCCTCGCCTTGAACGGGCTCGACGATGAAGGCCGCCGCATCGACGAGCGCGGCATCGAGTACCTCGGCATCCCCGAAGGCAACGTGCGCGACATCGGCGAGCAGCGGGCGAAACGGCGTTTGAAAAGCCTCGCGACCGCTCGCGCTGAGCGCGCCGATCGTTTTGCCGTGATAGGCATCGTGCGTGGCGACGATTTTCTTGCGCCCGGTCGCCACGCGCGCGAGTTTGAGTGCGCCTTCGACCGCCTCGGTGCCGCTGTTGCACCAGAACGAAATCTCCAAATCGCCGGGGCTCAGTTCGGCGAGCCGTTTCGAGGCGCGCCCCAGCAGCACGTTAAACATCGTCTTGCCCGAGAGCGCAAAGCGATCGAGCTGTTCGCGAACGGCAGCGAGCACGCGCGGGTGGCGATGCCCCAACGTGAAGACGCCGTAACCGCCGGCGAAATCGAGATAGGCTTTCCCGTTTTGATCCCAGATCGTCGAACCTTCCGCGCGCACTTCGATCGGCGAACCGGAGAGCTTCATCACGCGCGCGAGCGGCGGGTTGACGTATCGACGATAGTTTTCGAAAACTTCGTCGGCGAGTGCCGCAGGCGTCGGCGCGCCGTAGAGATCGTCGCGATTTTCGATCATCGTTACGCCGCTACCGGTTCGGCTTCGAGGCTCTCGATGCGCGCTTCGATCGTAGCGATCGCCTCATCGCTGCTATCGATACGCATGATGCGTTCGCGCAACTGTGCGGCGCCCGGAATTCCCTTGAGATAGAGCGCGACGTGTTTGCGCATCTGCGGAACGGCGCGCCGTTCGCCGAGATCGGCGAGCATCGCGCGATAATGCTCGATGCAAAAACGCAATCGGTCGGCCGCACCGGGGGTCGCTGCGGGAGTGCGCCCCTCCATCGCATCGCGCACTTGCGAAATAAGCCAGGGGTTCCCCAGCGTCGCACGCCCCAACATTACCGCATCGACGCCGCTCTCGCGCATGCGTTGCATCGCAACCTGCGCGTCGGCGAGATCGCCGTTTCCGATGACGGGAATCGTCAACGCTTCTTTCAAGCGCGCGATATGCGCCCAATCGGCGCTTCCGCGATAGAATTGCCGCGCGGTTCGCGCGTGCAGCGTGATCGCTTTGGCACCGACCGCTTCGGCGCGCCGCGCGACATCGATATAGACGAGATCGCTCTCGCTCCAACCCAAGCGCATCTTGACGGTGACCGGAACTTCGACGGCATCGACGACCGCGCGCACGATCTCTTCGCAGCGCTGCGGATCGCGCAAACAGGCCGAGCCGCCGTTGGTCTTCGTCACCTTCGGCGCGGGGCAACCGAAATTGATATCGACGATATCGGCACCGCATTCCACCACCACCCGCGCCGCCGCCGCCATCGTCGCCGGGTCGTCGCCCCAGAGTTGCGTGGAGACGGGCTTCTCGATGCCGGCTTGGTCGATCATCTCCATCGTCCGCTTGCTGCCGAATTTCAACGCGTTCGAGGAGACAAACTCCGTCACGGTGAGCCCCAGGCCGAACGGTTTGTAGAGCGCGCGCATCGTCCGGTTCGTCACCCCCGACATGGGCGCGAGGACGATGGGCGGCCAGATAGCATGGGAGCCGATCTGAAGCGGCTCGACGGTACGGGGCATAGCGCTCCCTACTATACCGGGTTTTCGCCCGCGAGGGAAATGCCGCCCCGAGCCGCGCCCGTCACACCTGCGACGGCGCTACGACGGCGAACGCAAGATCTCCCAAACCTGGGCGATCTTCGGCGGGCGTCCGTAGAGCATCATTCCGACGCGGTAGAGCTTGCCGGCAAACCACACAAAGCCCCAGAGCGCGAGCACGTTCAACGCGATCGAAGTGCCGATCTGCCAGAGCGGAACGTGCGAGACCGCCATCCGCGCAAACATCACGAAGGGTGAGAGCAACGGCACGAAGCTCGTGACCGTGACGACCGGAAGCGCGGGCGCATTGATCGCGAGGAGGGCGATAAAATACCCCGCGATCGTCGGGATGACCATCGGCCCGGAGATGCTTCCGAGATCCTCCGTGCGGTTGATCAGCGATGCGATTCCCGCGAAGACCGTCGAAATTTGCAAGAAACCGAGGATAAAGAAGATGCCGAATGCCAGGATGACCTCCGGCGAGAGCGTGTTGCCAAGCAGCCCCGCAAGCGAGAACGGGTTAGCATTCGCCGCTCCGGCGCTTGCCGTTCCGCCGCCCGAACCGAGCGCGATACCGACGCCGACCCAGACCAGCAGTTGCAGCACGCTGAGCGTCGCACCGACGAGGACCTTTGCCGCGAGCAAGACCATCGGGTCGACGCTTGCGATCAGCAACTCGGCGATGCGGCTGGTCTTTTCTTCGGCGACCGCCGACATGACGAAGTTGCTATTTATAATGACCAAGAAATAAAGAAACACGACGAGCGTCATCGCCAGCCCTTGGGCCGCAACCGCCTGATGCACCGAATGGAATTTCGTGCTGAGCGAACGCACTTCGATATTCGCGTCGAGCGCCGCGGCGATCTGAGCGCTCGTGAGATGGGTGGCATGCTGCACTTGCAGCGGGAGCAGCGCGGTGCGAATGCGCCCGCTCGGCACGCTGGTGGGATTCTTGGCGAAGATCGTCACGCGGATGCCGCTCTTGAGCTCTGCGATCGAGACCGCGCTATCGGCGTGGAAACGCTGCAAGAGCGCCCGATCGATCCTCGTTCCCGCAGGTACCACTCCTTTGACCGTGAGTTTTTTTGCGAGCAGCGGACGCGCTTGTGCGGCAAGCGGCGCATCGGCGACGAGAACGAGCCGGGTGCCTTGGTTGACGATCGTCGGAGCGAGCATCGTCGGCAGCTTGAACATCGCCACGATGGCGACCGTGCCCAACACGAGCCCGATCAGGAACGGGCGCGATTTGATACGGCGCATGAGGTCGCCGGAGTAGACCGTTATAAAATCGTTCATGCTGCAACTCCGATCGCGCGTAGATAGATATCGTGCAACGAGGGTTCGACGACTTCGAATTTAACGATCGAATCCGCGCCGACGAAACTGCGCAACATCTCGGCAAAATCGCTCGTTGCCGAAACGTTGAGATCGAGATCGCCGTTCTCGCTGCCGGCGACCGTCGCGCCGAGTCGCTCCGCAGCGCCGCGCAGCGCCGGGCTATCGGGGCCGACGCGAACGATGCGCGTCGGCCAGGCGGAGCGCAACTCGGCAAGCGTTCCGGAGACGCGTGTTTCGCCTTTATTGATGACGCAAAAAGCGGTGCAGAGTTGTTCGAGCTGCCACATCTGGTGGCTCGAGAGTACGAGCGTGGCGCCCTTCGTTTTGAGATCGAGCAACACCGCGAGCAAGATATCGGCGTTAACGGGGTCGAGCCCGGAGAACGGTTCGTCGAGAATGAGCAGTTCGGGTTCGTGGAGTGCCGCGCACGCGATCTGCACCTTCTGCTGATTTCCCTTCGAGAGTTCCGCGGCGGGGCGCAGCGCGTAATCGCCGATCTCCAGGCGTTCGATCCACGCGTTAGCGCGCTTGAGCGCGTCGGGTTCGTGCAGGCCGTGCAACCGTCCGAAATAGACGATCTGTTCGCGCACCGCCATCTTCCCGTAGAGCCCCCGTTCCTCGGGGAGGTAACCGAAGCGTCTGCGTACCGCACGGTCGATCGGCTTCCCGTTCCAGGTCACCTGCCCGCCGTCGGGATTGAGGATGTTGAGGATCGTGCGCATCGTCGTCGTCTTGCCCGAGCCGTTCGGGCCGAGAAGGCCGAAGACCGAGCCGGCATCGACGGCGAACGAAACATCGCGTAACGCTTGCACGTTACCGAAATTCTTTCGAATATGCTCGACGGATAACACAAAAATCTCCCTTGCAGCGAGGGTGTTGCGGCTCTTTACCCAGGAACCTTCGAAAAGTTTCGCTGCAGGAAGAACATCGCCGCTGCCGCGACGATGAAGCCGACCTCGTACGATAGATCGCCGAGAACCGGAAACGCGTGCGGGACCGGGCCGACATACCAGGCTTGGTTCCAGAACGGAAGCGAAGCGAGAATGCCGAGCAGCCATGCCGCCGTACCGGCGCGCAGGCCCGTAGCCCGCTGCGGATCGTCGCGCTCGCGCGCAAAGAGCACGACCGCGGCCCACGGTGCGGTCCAATAGGAGAGCAACAGAAGAAAATTCGAATAGCCCTCGGCTGCAACGCGAGGGTCGCTTCCGAAAAAAGCGATCGCCGCGCCGATCCCACCGACCACGAGCGCCGCGGCGAAGCGCGGAATCGCGATGCGGGTGGCAACGAGCGCCGCGAGTGCCCCGGAATAAAGGTTCATGCTGTTCGCCGTGAGCGTGCCCAGCACGATGGTCGCCAGCGCGACGCGCGCGACGAACGCATGCCCCAAGAGCGCGGCAATCGCATCGGTCGGCGATTGTGCCGCAGCGGCATGTCGGCCCAGCGCGGTTGCTGCGAGCGCACCGAGGAGTTCGATCGCGATGCAGGGCAGCGCGCTTCCTAAAAAACTATACCAGAAAAGCGAGCGCTGCGATGTCTCGCGCGGTAGGTAACGTGCGTAGTCGGCAGCGCAGGGAAGCCACCCGGTGGCGTACGAGAACGAAAGCGCGATAGCGAACGAAAAGCCGGCGACCGCCCCGCCGATTGCGAGCGGTGCGTCGGCATGAAATCCGCTCGCTGCCGGGTGCAGGAATAGCGTCGCAACGGCGATCGCCACAAAGCCCGCCGTCAGCAAAGCGACCGCGATGCGTTGGAACGCATGAATCAGATTGTGGCCGTAAGCGGCGAGCGCGACCTGCCCGCAGACCAACGCGGCGAGGCTCGCGAAAAAGTGCCAATGGGTCAGCGTCATGAGCGCGTAGGCGCCGAATACGCTGTTGACGGCGAACCATCCGACGCCCGCGAGAAAAGCCAGCGCCGCCGGCGCACGATTACCGAGCCTCCCGAATGCTCGCTGCGAAGCGAGCATCTGCGGAACGCCGTCGCTCGGAGCGCGCGTGCTGAGCCACCCCAGCAACGCATATCCCGCGAGATTGCCGACGACGATGCCGATCGCCGCCGAACGCAGATCGGTGCCGTAGAGCGCGACGATATAGACGCCGACCATCCACGTCGCAATCTCGGCGTTCGCCGAATACCAGAGCGCGAAGAGATCGCGCGCGCGCCCGTGCCGTTCGCCTTCGGGAACGGTCTGCGTTCCCAGCGGCTCGATCGCGGCGATGCGCTCGCCGTACGTCGGCGAGGCGTCGTTCACGCGTGGAGCGTTGCTATCCAGCGTTCTACGTCATCGATGCGCGACGGCAAAATCTCCGAAAGATTCTCGCTGCCGGTCGCGGTGACGACGAGGTCATCTTCGATCCGCACGCCGATGCCACGATACTCTTCGGGAACCGTCGCGTCGTCGGGTTGGAAGTAGAGACCGGGCTCGACCGTGAGCACCATACCTTCGCGCAGCGTTCCGTAGCGATAGGTCTCCATGCGAGCGCGCGCGCAATCGTGAACGTCGATGCCGAGCATGTGGCTGACACCGTGAAGCGAGTAGCGGCGGTAGAGTTGTTTCTCCGGGTCGAGCGCTTCGTCGAGCGAACACGTTAGAATTCCGAGATCGATCAAGCCTTCGGCGAGTACGCGCATCGCGCGGCGATGCGGTTCCCGAAATTCGTTTCCGGGAACCACAGCGGCCATCGCCGCGCGTTGCGCCTCCCAAACCAATTCGTAGACGACCCGTTGTTGACGGTTGAAACGGCCACCGACCGGCAGCGTGCGCGTGACGTCGGCGGTGTAGAGTGAGTCGCACTCGACGCCTGCATCGAGCAGCAGTAGCGCTCCCGATTCGAGCAATCCGGTGTTGCGATTCCAATGGAGCGTACATGCATGATGCCCGGCCGCGGCGATCGTGAGATAGCCGACATCGTTGGCTTCGATGCGGGCGCGCGCCCAAAAGGCAGCTTCGATCGAGCGCTCGCCACGCCCGGCGCGCATGACGCGAATCGCATCCTCGAAACCGCGTTTGGTGATCTCCACGGCCTTCCGCAACTCGGCGATCTCGTACTCGTCTTTAATGAGGCGCATCTCGCCGAGCACCTGTCCGAGTTCTTCGTCTTCACCGAGGACGCGCACGCGTTTACCGGAGGCGCGAATGTCGCGTAAATATTCATCTTTGGCGGAGAGATCGGCGACGGAATCGACGGCGTAGTAGGCCTGGCTCTCGTCGAGGCCGCGATGACGGCCGACCCAAAGCTCGCCGCGCACGCGATCGGTGAAAAACGCCGCCGTGCCGCGATTGTGCTCTGCGGTGAAGAGCTGCGCTCGATAGCTGCTGCCATCGGGCTCGAGAACGAGCAACTCGTCGACCTCGCCGTCGCCCATGAGGTATGCAAAATCGCTATCGGGGCGGAACCGAAACTGCGTGTCGTTTGCCCGCACGTGCTCGCTTCCGGCCGCGAGGACGAGGTACTCGCCCGGGAAACGAGCGGCAAGCTCGCAGCGCCGTGCCTGGAAGCGGGCGATCTCGGGATGCGCCTTGCGAACCGGCGCTTGGTGCAGCCAGCCCGACGACATGAAATCGATCAGCGCCTGCGGGTTATCGGGGTCGTGACTCGCGCGTTCTTGAAGCTCGCTCATGGGGGTTTCTTCGCGTTCTTCCTAGGAACGTCCGCTCGCGGAGCCTAACCGCGCGACATGTTTCAACCCTCCGATATCAAGCCCAACGACGTTCTCGCAAACGAGCGCACCTTTCTCTCCTACGTCCGCACCTCGCTCTCGTTTATCGCATTCGGCTTCGTTATCGCGCGCTTCTCCCTCGTTTTGCGCGAATTCTCAGGAGTGCTTCACCTGAAAAGTACGGTCAACGAAGGCATGGCCTCGTGGTTCGGGGTGCTCATGGCGCTCGTCGGCGTGCTCTTCGGCATCGCGGGGGCGCTGCGCTACGCCCTCACCGACCGCGCTCTGCGTCGCGGCGAGGCGCTCGCGTTGCCGGTCGCGTGGGCGGTCATCGGAACGGCGATGCTGGTGGGGATCGGCGCGATCGTCGCCACCCAACTTTTCGCGCTGCGATAGAACCCGCAGGGTCATCCCGAGTAGCGCCCCGTCATCCCGAGTAGCGCGCAGCGCGTATCGAGGGACCTCTTCTGCGCCTCGATACGGTTGCTTCGCAACCTACTCGGCGTGACAAACTGCGTGCGCCTGATATGTTGGGGTTGGCCGGGAGATCCGGCGGCTTTGCCTCGAATCTGGGGTGAAGTACCTGTCGGCCACG
>JAJZED010000003.1:0-145836 GCA_021805775.1 bacterium
ACATCGCCATCTGGTACAATCGTTTACGGACCCACTCGGCGCTCGGTTATCTGAGCCCCGAACGATACGAGTCGCAGCTGCCGATTGCAGTATAGTCACATGTCCGGAAAATCGGTACAGGCTCAAGATGCATCAAAGTCGACGACATATAAGCCAGCCCTGCTGAAAGCTATGGCGCGGCTCGCACATCGCGACAGTGGACTGAGCGTACCGCTCACAAACCTCGGTGAAGAGTTCGTACGGCTCTACTGGGATCAGACGGTGGTCTATCACCTTCGGCAGGCCGCCGTTTTAAGCAAAGAAGCGACTGTGGTCAAATTGATTCGTGAGACGGCAATCGCGAAAGGCGTGCGAAAACTCGGAGATTTGCCGACGAGCGACCGAGAGCACCTTATTACGAAGATGGCCAAACTTCTCACTGTGAGTGTGCTAGCCGCTTTTCATTCAAGTAAACCCAGCACGATGAGCGCCCTCTACACCTGGGATAAAGCAGAAAAGCGCGTCGTGTTCTCGCCGGGATCGCATGCATTCCTTCGCGACAACGTGCTCGCCGTCGAACTTATTGCAAATTACCATTGGGCGGCATACCTGGAAGGCTGCAACCGACTGGCACCCCGAATCATCCAAAAAGTAAGCCGAGAGGCCGTCCGCAGATCGTCACTCGCTCGGTATATGGCGTTGTTGATGCGCGACGGTGAATTTGAGTGCTTTTATTGCGGGCGACGCGACCGCGACGAGCGCGGCATACAGGTTGACCACGTGATCCCTTGGAGCTTCCTTCTTGAAGACCCAAGCTGGGATCTCGTTCTTGCCTGCCGGGTTTGTAATGCCCGAAAGTCCGATTGGCTTCCCGCCTATGAGTATATTGAGAAACTCAAACGTCGAAACCACGCTTTTAAGATGATCTCCGGAAATGCAAGTCTACTCGTTACGGAACCCGATATAGACCGCTTCTATAACGCGGCGATCTCAGTTGAGTGGCCCGGCTTCTGGACACCGGGAGCATAGCTCCGTAACTGTCCCGCAATAGTGCGGCTAGTCGTTCGCTCACGGACCATTATAAACGCACCGCCTAACCTCGCACTCGGTTTCCCAGTTCGGGGTTCGCTAGGTTTCGGAACATTTCGCATCCGGGCAGCGATGATTTGCGATAATTGCATGAAGCGTACGTTATCGTGGGCGGCCTTCGCATCCCGAGCCAGCGCTATATCGTTTCGCTATTTACCGCAGTGGCTTTCCATAACTTACGCTTTTTATTACAGGCAATTCCCAACAATATTATGAATTCGATTCATGGAGTTTTTATATTCTAGGGAGTTATTCTGCACGATCGCGATGGAGGGCCTATGGCGTGCAGCGCGCCTCTCGCGGTAATACGCGATATACGCTCGCGGGAATTCTGGCGAAATCGAATATTTCAAGCGGCTTCCAAAGCAGTCACCGATTGCCTGGACGTAGGCGATGGGAACCTCGCTAAACCAAATTTCGAACTACGCGATGCTCGCAACCCCCCGCCCGCCGCCCTATCGGTCGATCATCGCCATCTGCGGGGCGCTATAGCGCGGCCCCGCGATCTTCTCGGGTGCAAGCGCGGCGTCGAGTGCCGCCATTTCGCCGGCGTTGAGTACGATCGCGGCGGCGGCGACGTTCTCCTCGAGATAGCGGCGCCGCTTCGTTCCCGGAATCGGCACGATATCGGGGCCTTTGTGCAGCAACCACGCCAGCGCAATCTGCCCCGGCGTTGCGCCCTTACGCGCTGCGAGGTCGCGCACCGCTTCCGCCGCGCGCACGTTCGCATCGAAATTTGCGCCTTGGTAGCGCGGATCGTTGCGCCGGAAATCGCCTTCGGGATAGTCCTCGGCGCGCTTCACCGCACCGGTGAGAAAGCCGCGCCCCAACGGCGAGAACGGCACGAGCCCGATCCCTAACTCGCGCAACAACGGAATGATCTCCGCTTCGAGGTTGCGCTCCCAGAGCGAATACTCGCTCTGCAACACCGCAATCGGGTGCACCGCATGCGCGCGGCGAATCGTCTGCGCGCCGGCCTCGGAGAGCCCGAGATAGCGCACTTTCCCTTCGCGCACCAACTCCGCCATCGCACCGACCGTCTCTTCGATCGGCACCGCCGGGTCGACGCGGTGCTGGTAGAGCACGTCGATGCGGTCGGTCGCGAGTCGCCGCAGCGAACCTTCGACCGCTTCGCGCACGTGCGCGGGGCGACTATCGACGCCGTTAATACCGCTCTCGCCGAATCGGAAGCCGAATTTCGTTGCGATCGTCACCCGGTCGCGCCGGCCCTGCAACGCGCGCGCCAACAGCTCTTCGTTCGCAAACGGACCGTACGCTTCGGCGGTATCGAAGAACGTCACGCCGAGTTCTATCGCGCGATGCACCGTCGCAATCGATTCGGTTTCGTCGCGCTCCTCCGCCGTTCCGTACGATTGGCTCATGCCCATGCAGCCAAGGCCGATCGCCGAAACCGTCAGCCCCTGTTTCCCTAGCGTACGCATCGATAACATCGTCTCTCCCATCCTTCGTAAGCGCGTTCTCCCTCTGGGAACCGAGCACACCCGAAAAAGGTGCCACGGGCGAGAGGTTTGACATGTAAGTACACCGTGAGTACACTATACCCTAAGCAGGGAGGTTCATCGATGGCCATAGCGCGTGCGGCCCCGGGTAGCAAAGAGGTGCGGTTTAACGCTCGTTTGTCTGAGAAGCAGAAGGCTCTTCTCCAGAGAGCCGCCGATCTCAAAGGGATATCACTCTCCGATTTCATCCTTGGGACGGCCCAGGATGAAGCTCTTCGCGTCATCGAAGCTCACGAGATCGTTCGGCTTTCACGGCGTGACGGCGTTGCGTTTCTCCTTGCTTTAGAGAATCCGCCGACCGCACGAGCAGACGTGGTGAAACGCTTTAGCAAAGCGAGAAAACACCGCGCTCGGTGATCGATGATTTAATCTTCGAACCGCTCGGCGAATCTCACGTGCGAGCGGATTTCACCTGCTCCGGTGGCGATGGAATACTATTACAAACCTACCTCCGGGACGACGCGCGGGCTTTACGCGAACATCGCAGGCACGTTGCAGCCGTTCACGTCATGGTTCGCGCTTCCAATCCAGGCCGAATTTGCGGCTACTTCACACTCGCCAGTGCCACACTGGAACTCGAGGAGCTCCCGAAAACCGTTCGGCGCACTCTGCCGCGCTATCGGCCGATGCCTGCGCTAAAGCTTGGGCGCATGGCCGTCTCCGACGATTTTCGCGGGCACGATTTCGGTACGATTCTTATTGAAGAGGCATTCAGGATTTGTGTCAGGCTGCGTGCGTCCATCGGTTTCGTCGCATTACTTGTTGATGCCAAAACCGACGAGCTCGTGAAATACTACGAACAACGTGGTTTCATGCACTTTCCTGAACGTCAACGTAGCCTCTACATCATGCAGGCGACCATGGCGCAGATCGTCGGCGACATCGGCGCGTAGCCGACCTCGCTCGCTCGCCTCCCAAGCCACAGGCACAGCGCGCCTCGACGAAGTTTTTGCGGCACCCTAACGATCGTCGCCGCCATGCCGGCAACGGTGTTGCCCCCCTACCGTCGCCTGCCGCCCGTACTCGCGCGGCCGTTTGCCGCGCGCCTACCGCCGCTTCGCCAACACGGAGAGCTCCCAACGATATCCGTCGGGATCGTGAAACCAGAGCCCCATATTCGGCGAGCCCGGCGCTTCGGGGCCGATCTCATCGCCTGGATCTTCAACGCGCACGTTGTTTTCTTTGAGCCATGCAAGCGCGCGGCGCAACGCCGCCATCGAGGGTAGATGAAACGAGATATGCCCGATCGTTCCCGGATGCGGCACGCCCTCGCTCAATACGATGGTGACGTTCGCGTTGGTAAGGCCGACGTAATCGGCGCCCTCGAAAATACGCTGCAGATCGAAGATGCGCTCCCACCAACGTGCGCTCGTTTGCGGATCTCGCACCGCGAGCCCGAAGTGCCCGACCGTCCCCAGAGCTATGCGTGCTTCCATCCCGCCATCTCTGCGCTCTCATAGCGCGAAAGCCTCCCCCGCGAGCGACCGCAACCGGCGTTTACGGAGGGTTCGGCCCTATCGGAATGCCGCGTTTCAGATCGAGTGCGTAGCCGGAGACGGCGAGATAGGCGGCGTCGGCGGCGCGAGCGATTTCCGCGTTGAGTCTCCCGAGCGCGTCGCGAAACGTACGCGCCGATGCATACTCCGGCACGATACCCCACCCCGTCTCTTCGCTCACGACGATCGTCGAACAGCGAGCCCCTGCAAACGCAGCAACCAACGCGCGTCCGCGTTCGTCGATTTCGTCGCCGCTCGAACGTTGCAGTTCGTCGGCAAGCCACGTGCCGAGCGAATCGACGAGCAGCAGATCGCCTTCTTCGTACGCCGCCAATACATCGGCGAGCGCTCGTCGCGGTTCGCAGGCCGTTTCGATGGTCGGCCACTCCGCCGGGCGTTCGCAGCGGTGGCGCGCGATCCGGTCGCACCACTCCATATCGTCGGGATAGAGCGCTGCGGTGGCAACAAACGTCACGCGTTTCCCCGATGCTTTTGCGAATTGTAGTGCAAGGCGCGATTTTCCCGATCGCACCGGGCCGGTAATAAACGTTAGCGCCACGGCAGCAACGCGATCGCCATCAGCAACGCGACCTCCACCAGCACGATCGCTGCACCGTACACGTCGCCGGTAACGAGACCATCGAGTCGGCGCGAGCACGCCCACGCAATTGCCGCCGATAAGACGAACGCCGCGGGTAGCAGCAACAGCGCCCACGGCGAGAGCATCGCCGCGAGCGATACGGCGCCGATCGCAAGAGCGATAAAGGCCGCCATCTCGGCCGGCGAATCGAAGCTGCGTGAAGTCGAGTCGGCGTAGGCGTAACGAAAGAGCCTCAACAACGGCACCGCTGCCAGGCGTGCGAGCGAACCGCTCAACGCCAGCGCTAAAAGGAGTTTCCCGGGGGCGATGCTCTGCAGCGCGGCAACCCAAAGGAGCGCGAGCAGCACCATCCCCACTACCGCGAAGGTTCCGTGCCGTGGGTCTTTGAGAATTTCGAGACGTCGCCGCGCCGGAACGCTCGCCAACACGCCGTCGCAGCAATCGAGAAAACCGTCGATATGAATCGCGCCGCTCAACAGCACCATCGCCGCAAAAGCGACGAGCGCGGGCCAGGGCTCTGCCGTCCATCGCGCAACGATCGACCCGGCTACTCCGCTCGCCGCACCGATGCCGGCACCCACGAGCGGTAGCATGACGATCGCGAATCCATCGGGCGGTGCAGCATCGGCGCGGCCGAACGGAATCACGCTGAAGTAACGGAACGCGCTCGCCGTCGCCCGAGCGCTACGTTTTAGGATAGCGCGGCCTCCTCGTGCGCCGTTGCAACCCCCGCTTCGGCGAAGGTCTTCATCTCGCGAATCATGCGCGCCGCAGCCTCGATCAACGGTAGCGCCAACGCCGCACCGCTTCCTTCGCCTAACCGCAAATCTAAATCGAGCAGCGGCCGCAAACCGAGCACCTCCAGCGCGACGGCATGTCCGCGCTCTCGCGAGCGATGCGCGGCGACAAAGTAGCCGGTAACGTTGGGCGCGATGCGCGCGGCGAGCAGTGCCGCCGCCGCGACGATAAATCCGTCTAACACCACCGGTATTCGCGCCTCGGCAGCGGCGAGCATCGCCCCCGCCAACCCGAGAATCTCGAAACCGCCGACTTCGCGCGCGCAGGCGCGCCAGTCGTTTCGATCGCAACGCGCCGCGCCGGTCCGAACGGCTGCGAGTTTGCGCGCGTAGGTTGCATCGTCGATGCCGGTACCGCGCCCGACGATATCCTCGGCATCGGCACCGGTAAGCGCGCAGATCAACGCGGCCGCACTCGTCGTGTTTCCAATTCCCATCTCGCCGAGCGCGAGCGCATCGACGGATCCGCGTTCGCGCACGCGCATAAACGCCGTTACGCCGGCTTCGAGCGCGGCATCTGCTTGTTTATCGCTCATCGCCGGTTCGCGGACAAAGTTCCGCGTACCCTTTGCTACGCAGAGATCGAAGAGCCGCTCGTGCGTCGGTAGCGACGAAGCAACGCCGAAGTTTGCCACGAAAAGTTCGGCATCGACGGCACGCGCGAAGGCATTGATCGCGGCCATCTCTGCAAGGAAAGCGCCAACCATCTGCGGCGTCACCTCGCTTGGATACGCACTGACGCCCTCCGCCGTGACGCCGTGGTCGCCCGCCCCGATAAGTACCACGCGGCGCTCGTAGGTCCCCGAGAGCATGGGATCTCCGGCGATGGCAGCGAGCTGCTCTGCAAGTTCTTCGATACGCCCCAAACTGTGCAACGGTTTCGTGAGATTATCGATCCGCTCGCGTGCCAACTTCGCGGCTCGCGCATCGACTGAAGCGACGGAATATAACTGAGACATATCAGGCCTTTCTTAACGAATCGTGAGTTCGGTGGAGCGAGCATCGAATTTTTCCCAACCCGCACGCAACAGTTCGGGCGTTTTTTCGTATCCGGCCGGATACCCCAAGCAGAGATATGCGATAAAGCGCCAACCATCGGGAACGTCGAGCGCGCGTTCGACCTCGCGCGGATCGAGAATCGATACCCAGCCAAGGCCGATACCGCGCGCGCGCGCCGCGAGCCACAGCGTATAGATCGCCATCGTGGTCGAATAGGCGAGCGTCTCGGGCATCGTTTTGGAGCCCAGTCCCTTTCCGGTATCGGTGGCGGCATCGCAAAACACCGCAAGATGCACCGGCGCCTCGCGGAAACCGGCGAGTTTCAACTGCGCGTAGAGGGCGGCACGTTCGCCTTCGTAACTCGCTAATGCGTCGGCACTAGCGCGCTGAAACGAACCATGTATCGCTTCGCGTCGCTCGGCAGAATCCACCCGAACGAAGCGCCACGGCTGCGAAAAGCCGACCGAAGGGCTCAAGCGCGTTAGCGCCACCAACTCCGTTACGACGGTATCGGGCACCGGATCGGTCTTAAAATGGCGTACGTCGCGGCGCGATTCGAGAAGCTCGTGGAATTGCAGTTGAAACGATTCGTCAAAGACATCGGGTACGTTCATGTGTTATTCTCCCTTTTTCGATATCGAACGAAACGCTTGCACGATACGTTCGTTGTTTTTGCTTGTTTTAATGCCGACGCGCACGAAGTTACGATCGGCTAAACCGTCGTAGTCTCCACAATCGCGCACGACTATCCCCCACGATCGCACCAGGCGCTCGCAAACGAGTTCCCGCGCACCCCATGAGTCGGGTAATTCGAGCAATAAAAAATTCGCCGCCGACGGCACCACGCGCACCCCAATCTCTCGAAGGCTCCGTACGAAGTCATTTTTCGATGCGGCATTACCCGCTAAGCTTTTTTTTTCAAATAACGGATCGGATATCGCCAGAACGGCTGCGTTGAGTGCGATGGTGCTAACGGGCCACGATGGCAACAACGCTTCGACGTTCCGTACTATCTGCGGCGTCGCCACCGCATAGCCGACGCGCATCGCCGGCATTCCATAAAATTTCGTCAGCGAGCGCAACACGATGAGGTTATCGAAGTTTACGGCTTCGGCGGCAAGCGACTCTCGCGGAGCGTAGTCTATAAACGCTTCGTCGAGCAGAAGCATACATTGCACGGCCGACGCGGCACGGACGATTTCGAGCAGCGGCTCGCGCTTGCAAAGCGCGCCCGATGGGTTGTGTGGGTTGGTGAGGATCAGCACGCCGGGGCGTACGCGAAGTAACTCGTCGATCGTTCGCCGCACGTCGAGGCGGAAATCCTCCGCGCTTGCAAGTGCGATCGGCTTCCACGTATGCCCGCTCGCAACGATAGCGCGGCGGTACTCACTAAATGCCGGCACTGGAACGAGGCAACAGGTGGGCGCAAGGGAGCGCAACGCGGCATCGATCAATGCTGCGCTCCCGTTGGCGACGACGATCGCTCCGCGCGGTACGTTATACCGCTCGCTGAGGGCACGTTTGAGAGGCGCGGCATCCCGATCGGGGTACGACGCGAGCGCGCGTGCGAGCGCGTCGCGGTCGGCGAGCAATTCGAGCACCGCCGGGGGAGCCCCGCATGGGTTCACATTGACGCTGAAATCCAGCAGTTCCATCGCATTCACGCCATAACGCATCGCAATGCGCTCGATATCGCCGCCGTGCGCGGGAAAAGAAAACTCAATGGAAGGCATCGCGCGCTTTCAAAAGTGCCAGCGCAGTGCCGGCAATCAGGGCGGCAGCGAGACAGATGAGGTTGCGCGCACGCCGCACGTCCTGTGAATTCGGTACGCGAAATTCGGGGCCGAGGAACGGAGCCGTCACCTTCTCGCCGCCGTAGGTGTTGCTGCCTCCGAGCCGCACGCCTAACGCGCCCGCTATCGCCGCCTCGGGCCACCCGGCGTTCGGGCTGCGATGCAGGCGCGAATCGCGCATGCAGATTTGTAGACTCTGGGACGACCTGCCGAGGGCGAGGCTCGAGGCAGCAATAATCGCAAGCGCGCTCAAGCGCGCGGGGACGAAGTTCGCTGCGTCGTCGAAACGCGCGGCGAACCAACCGAAGGCTCGATAGGGCGCTTCCTTGTGCCCGATCATTGAATCGAGCGTGTTCGTCGATTTGTATGCCAACGCTAGCGGAGCGCCGCCTACGATCAGGTAACAGAGCGGCGCAACGATGCCGTCGCAAAAGCTCTCCGCGAGTGTCTCGATCGTTGCGCGCGCGATCTCCGATTCGTTCAAGTTTTGGGTATCGCGCCCGACGATTCGCGCGAGCCGTTCGCGCGCTCGCGGCACATCGCCGACGACGAGCGAAAGCTCCACCGATGCCGCTTCGTCGATAAGGCTCCGCCACGCCAAAGCACTCGCCGCAAGGATCGTCTCCAGCGCCGTCCCTACTCTTCCCGTTTTTTGTACGAGCGCTCGAGTAATACCGTAGCTCGCACCAACGATGGTGACTGTCGTCACGACCCCTGCGATGCGCCCCCATACGGGATCTTCGCGAATGTTGCAGTCTCTCGAGATGCGATCGCAAGCCGTAACGGCCGCTCCGATCGCTCGGACCGGGTGCGGCAGCCATAACGGATCGCCGATTGCGAAATCGAGGGCGAGCGCCGTAGCAAGAACGTTGGTGCGAATCACCACGCACGCGACCACGGCGGCCCGGGATGCGCGTCGTCGCGTAAACGCGCATCGATGCCGTTGCGCGCTTCAACCACACGGGCGCAGAGCCACAAAACGTCGCTCAACCGATTGAGATATTCGAGAACCGTGGGCTGCACCACGCCGCCGTTTGAAACGTAGCGCACCGTTGCGCGCTCCGCACGTCGGCAGATCGCTCGCGCGGCGTCAAAGGCCGCAGATTCTCTATATTCGCCGGGAAGAGACCAATCGCGCAGGACGTTCGGTTCGGCCTCGAATCGCTCCACCAATGCATCGAGGCGATGCACCATCTCCTTGCCGATAGCGGGTAGCGTTTTTTTAGCGGTCGGCTTGGTCGAGATGGCGGAGCCGATTGGGAAAAGTTCGCGTTGAATCGCGCGGACGATCCCACGAATTTCTTCGTCGCTACAGAGCGAGCGCGCAAGACCAATTATGGTATTGAGTTCGTCGATCGCACCGTAGGCTTCGACGCGCGCATCGGCTTTCGATATCTTTTCGCCGCCGCCCACGCGCGTCACGCCGGCGTCGCCTTTTCGGGTCGAGATCGAACTCACGATCTCGACATCGATCTTAAAACGAGGGAGAACAAACGCACCACCTTTGCGCGAGGTGTACAGTAGAATGCGTTCGTTGCAGTATCCTGACTCGCGGATCGTTGCTTTCGCTCCAAACGCCTTCCCGCTGGTGCAGTGACGATGGAAGCTCCCCGCTTACAGTGGCGCGACCGTCTCGGATTTACACCGGGTTCCTGGCAGCGAACGCTTTGGGCTTAGCGCTTTGCTACAATCGCTCCTCTAAGTTGGCGGACCGTTATGCTCGCTGCAGCGCTTGCACCGAGTTCGTTCGCTCGGAGCGCTGCGCTAGGAAGCGGGTCTCGTCAGCGCCGATCGCGGCGAATTCCACCGCTAACCTATTCGCGTGCAAAATTCAACGTGCGCGGCGGCTCGCGCGACGATACCCGCAGCGAGTGCGACGATCTCGGCGATCCGTGGATCCCCGAGTTCGTAGATGACGTATTTACCGCTGCGCTGCGTGCGGACGTAGCCACACCACTTCAGGCACGAGAGGTGATTGCTCACCCGGCTCTGCGATATCCCCAACGCGGCGACCAGTTCGCCGACGCTCCTTGGCCCTTCGAGAAGCAGTCGCACGATGCGTAGCCGCGTCTGGTCGGCGAGGCCGGAGAAGAAGCGCGCATGGAGTGCGGAGCCGAGCTCGTCGGCCGGAGGAGGCGCGGGGGAGACTCGCTGCGGTGGAACCTGAGCGCCTGCCATCGCTCGTATCATATCAGTTAGTCAGAATATGTCAATATGTTAGCCCAAAAAGCTTTCCTGAGAGAGCGAGCCGAAGGTTGCACGATGAAACGTTGGATAGGATCTTCGTTGCTCGCTGCGGCCATCGCGTTGTGCGCCGCTTTGCCTGCCGCCGCGCTGACCGAACATCAATGGGAGGCGCAGGCCGGCCAACAGGAATACCAGACGCTGCAAAAACAGGGAGTCATCCTCCACTCCTCACCATACTATCGCATTCTCAACCCTATTGCCGCACGAATTGCGAAGGTAGCCGACCGGCAATACGATTTCCCGTTTCATTTTTATCTCGTTCACATGAAGCAGCCCAACGCCTTCGCCGTGCCGGGCGGAAACGTGTACGTTACGGATTCGTTAATGACATTCGTGCAGAACCAACAAGAACTCGCCGGCGTGCTTTGCCATGAAACGTCGCACGATATCCACCACGACGTTTATAACCTCATGCAAAAAAATCAACGCCTGAACGTTATGGCGACGCTCGCCGATCTATTGTTTGGCGGAGGGAACAATCGCGTTGTCAACACCGTACTTGGAATCGGAACGCAGCTCGAGAGTTTGCGTTTTTCGCGCGAAGTGGAACAGAACGCCGATCGAAAAGGCGCGTTTACCTGCGCTGCCGCCGGAATGAATCCGTGGGGCATGGTCTGGCTCTTCCGCCGTTTCGAAAACACGAATATGGCCAGCCCGCCCGAGTTTCTCTCCGATCACCCAGGCGACGCCGAGCGCATCACCGCGCTTGAGAACCTGTTCCGCGAGAACCCGACGGTCTTCGGCCGCTTCAATCCCAACGTCCGCTCGGCGACACCGTTGAAATAATCGGCAGAGCGAAGGAGTGGGCCGCCTCCAGGCGTAGCAACCATCGCTGCTATTTTTTTGGAGGTGCCTATGCCTACAGCAACGATGCCGGTGAACATCGGCAATACCGGTTTCATGCTCCTTTGCGCGAGTCTCGTCATGTTAATGACACCGGGGCTCGCGTTTTTTTATGGCGGGCTCGTCGCGCGCAAAAACGTGTTGAGCATTATGATTCAAAGCTTCATGTCGTTGGGGTGGACGACCGTTTTGTGGTTCGCCTTCGGTTATTCGATGAGCTTCGGCCCCGATTGGCACGGCATTATCGGCAACCCATTCACCTATGCTTTTCTGCACGGAGTAACGCTGCAGACGATGTACACCGGCAATAACGCCGGCATTCCGCTCGTCGTGCATGTCGCCTATCAGATGATGTTCGCGATTATCACGCCGGCGCTTATTACCGGCGCATTCGCCAATCGCGTGACGTTCAAAGCGTACTTCTGGTTTCTCACCGCCTGGCTCATTTTCGTCTATTTCCCGTTCGTGCATATGATCTGGAGCCCGCAAGGGTTGCTCGCGCAATGGGGCGTTCTCGATTTCGCCGGTGGCATCGTCGTCCACGCGTCGGCGGGATTCGCCGCGCTCGCATCGGTGCTCTATGTCGGTCGGCGCACGGTCATCGAAAACAAGCCGCATAACGTGCCGCTTATCGCCCTCGGTACCGGCTTGTTGTGGTTTGGCTGGTACGGCTTCAACGCCGGCTCCGAGTTGCGCGTCGATTCCGTTACCGCGACGGCGTTCCTCAACACCGACGTCGCCGCATCTTTCGCCGCCGTGGCCTGGCTGCTCATCGAGTGGGCGTACGGAAGACAACCGAAGTTTGTCGGTCTGCTCACCGGCGCGGTTGCCGGGCTCGCGACCATTACACCCGCTGCGGGCTATGTATCGCCGGTCACGGCAGTCATCATCGGGCTTGCGGCCGGATTTGTTTGCTACTACGCGGTAGCACTCAAGAACCGTCTCGGTTGGGACGATGCGCTCGATGTCTGGGGCGTCCACGGCGTCGGGGGATTCCTCGGCATCGTATTGCTCGGCGTTTTCGCATCGACGCAATGGAACCCCAGCGGCGCTAACGGATTGTTGTTCGGCGGCGTTGCCTTCTTCGGCAAACAGGTGACCGCAGCGGTGCTTTGCAGCGCCTATGCGTTCGTATTTACGTTTGCGATGCTCTGGCTTATCAACCTCATCACGCCGGTAAAAGTACCGCCGGAGGGTGAGGAGCAGGGGCTCGATATCGCACTGCACGGCGAAGAGGCATACCCGCTCGGGCTCTAGCCTTCGTTCGGATTCGGTACTCGGCGGAAGCTACGGGCTGACGCCGAGTACCGGGTGTAGCTCGACGCCGTTGCGCGCGACGCCGTCCTGCTGGTGAATGCGATCGAAGAAACCGACGCCGGAGACCGTCACGGTTGGCGGCGTAGCACCGTGGTAATCGAGCCACCACCAAAAGCGCGTCGCGCGATGGTGCCCGATCCGATCGACCTCCGCTCGCAACGCGGCATACTGCGCGCCGCGCGTGGCAACGCACGACGGCATCGGTATCTCGCCGATCATCGTCGCTCCGTTGCGCGGATCGCGCAGAACCAAGTGGTAATCGCCGTCGGCTTCAATACGATAACCGACGAGTTGCGCGCGCACGCTCCACACCGTCGTCTCGACCGGCTTGAGGCGACGAGTGACGAGATCGGGATCGCGCGGAGCCGGCTGTGCGGCGAGCCACGCGATGCTGGTTCCGTGGGGAGCAAAATCGACGTGCGACGCATCGCGGTCGCGCAGCGTCTTCATCGCCCAAAGTTCGGTGCCGCAACGAATCGGCTTAAAGCGTTCGTAGTGGTGGTAGGAGCGCGCCGAAAGCGCGCCGCCAGGCAGCGCTAGCGCGAAGAGGAGCGCGACGACAATTGCAGGACGAAGCATCGTAGGGCTCTTCGCGCGAAACAACGCAACGCCCCTCACGTCAGCCCGAGTAGGGCGCTGCAATGTCAGCCCGAGTAGGGGCCCCAGTGTCAGCCCGAGTAGGGGCCCCAGTGTCAGCCCGAGTAGGGCGCTGCAATGTCAGCCCGAGTAGGGCGCTACAATGTCAGCCCGAGTAGGGCGCTGCAATGTCAGCCCGAGTAGGGCGCGTTAGCGCCCGTATCGAGGGCAGCGGCGGCAACGGTGCCTCGATACGGCTGCTTCGCAGCCTACTCGGCGTGACAGCTCCGTACTCGGCGTGACCGCTCCGTACTCGGCGTGACCGCTCCGTACTCGGCGTGACGGCGGTGTGCCGGTGGCTATTGCTTACCGATGCGCTCGTTTTCGCTATTGAGCAAGTAGATACGGTCGGCGTGACGTATGCCGAGCGCGCGCTGATCGTAGATTATGGCGACGTAGCGACCGGGCTTTACAGCTTTCATTTGGTACGTCGTTTTTCCGTCGTCGGAGAAGATTTGATCGAATTTCGGCAATATCTCGAAACTGAGTATCTGCCCGGTGTGCGGATTGCGCACCTTGATGTTCGTAGTCGAAACGTGCAACGTGATCCCGTAGAACGTCGAAGTCTTCGCCGAGGCAATCGACGGAACGGTGATGGCGGTGAATGCGAGCGCGAACGTCGCGAGTAGATTAAATAGACGGTTGTTCATGCTCTGCTTTCCTCAATCGTACGTCGTGCGAACACGCACGTCGTCCTTTTTATATATCCGAATAGCGAGACACCCAAACGTCTAAAAGGTTTGCCGGGGATACGCCCCTCGATACGGCTGCTTCGCAGCCTACTCGGGGTGACAGTAGCGCCGCAGCCGCCGTGTCAGCCCGAGTGGCGCCGCAGCCGCCGTGTCGGCCGCCGCGCCCCTCGATACGGCTGCTTCGCAGCCTACTCGGGGTGACAGTAGCGCCGCAGCCGCCTTGTCGGCCGCCGCGCCCCTCGATACGGCTGCTTCGCAGCCTACTCGGGGTGACAGTAGCGCCGCAGCCGCCGTGTCAGCCCGAGTGGCGCCGAAGCCGCCTTGTCGGCCGCCGCGCCCCTCGATACGGCTGCTTCGCAGCCTACTCGGGGTGACAGCTGCGCCGCAGCCGCCGTGTCGGCCGCCGCGCCCCTCGATACGGCTGCTTCGCAGCCTACTCGGGGTGACAGTAGCGCCGCAGCCGCCTTGTCGGCCGCCGCCGCCCCTCGATACGGCTGCTTCGCAGCCTACTCGGGGTGACAGTAGCGCCGCAGCCGCCGTGTCAGCCCGAGTAGCGCCGCAGCGCGTATCGAGGGCACCCCGCTCTCCCGGTTTGCATTGACAAGTTTCGATTCAGGGCGTAGCATCGATCGATGTCGATGCAACGCTGCGCCCCCGAACCGATGCGCTTCGAGGGCGACCTGAGCGCGGAATGCGCGCTCTTTCACGCCCTCGCCGACCCGGCACGCCTGCGCATTCTCGCGACGCTCGCTCGCTCGAGCGCCGAGGTCTGCGTCTGCGATCTTACCGCCGGGTTCGACCTCAACCAATCGACGATCTCCCACCACTTGAAGATCCTCAAAGATGCTGCGCTCGTGAGCGGGGAACGCCGCGGAACCTGGGGCTTCTACCGGCTCGCGCCGGGCGCGCGCGAACGGATCGACGGCGCGCTTTCAACCGTGCTTCCGCTCGCGCTGCACGTATGAAACGGCTCGCTTTTCTCGACCGCTATCTGACGCTCTGGATCCTCGCGGCGATGGCGGCCGGGGTTGCGCTCGGCGCCTTCGGCGCGCACCTCCCTGCGGTCGTCGTTCCCATCGGCCTCATCGTCATGATGTATCCGCCGTTCGCGCGCGTGCGCTACGAAGCGCTCCCTGCCGTCTTGCGCAACTTGCGCCTTTTCGCGCTCTCGCTCGTGCAGAACTGGGCGATCGGCCCGGTGCTTATGTTCGGGCTAGCGGCGCTTTTCTTACACGATAAGCCCGCGTTTTTCGCCGGACTCGTTATGGTCGGGCTCGCACGCTGCATTGCGATGGTCATCGTTTGGAACGATCTCGCAGGCGGCGACCGCGAATATGCCGCAGCACTGGTCGCGTTTAATTCGCTCTTTCAAATATTCGGATACGCCGCGTATGCGTGGCTCTTCATCACCGTGCTGCCGCCGCTAATCGGCATGCCTTCCCTCGCGGTGCATCTATCGTTCGTCGATGTCGTGAAGAACGTCGCACTCTATCTGGGGCTGCCGTTTGCCGCCGGTGCGCTCACACGCGCGTTCGTGCGCCCGTGCATCGGCATCGAACGCTACGACGAGCGCTTCGTGCCGCGAATCGCACCGCTGACATTAGTTGCGTTGCTCGTCACGATCGTCGCGATGTTCGCGTTACAGGGGCACCGCATCGTCGAACGTCCCGTCGACGTCGTGCAGATCGCCGTTCCGCTCGTCCTCTATTTCGTCGCGATGTTCTTCATCTCGTTTGCGACGAGCAAGCGCATGGGTGCGAGCTATGGTGCGAATACCGCGCTTTCGCTGACCGCTGCAAGCAATAATTTCGAGTTGGCGATCGCCGTCTGCATCGCACTTTTCGGTATTACCTCGGGCGAAGCGTTTGCCGCCGTCATCGGCCCGCTCGTCGAAGTTCCCGTCATGCTTGCGCTCGTTAACGTCGCGCTGCGCATGAAGCACACCTATTCCCCGTTTCAGGAGAGCGTCTAACCGTGAATGTTCCAGCCGCCGATCGCGCCCGCGTGCTCTTTCTCTGCGTGCATAACAGCGCGCGCAGCCAGATGGCCGAAGCCTTCGCGAACGCACGTTTCTCCGACCGTCTGGTCGCAGAGAGCGCCGGGCTAGAAGCCGGCACGCTCAGCCCGCTCGCCGTCGAAGCGATGCGCAAACGGGGTATCGATATCTCGCAGAAGGAAACGCGCCGCGTCTTCGATCTTTTTACCGCAGGCAGGCTCTTCGATTACGTCATCACCGTCTGCGACGAAAGCAACGCGGAGCGCTGCCCGGTCTTCCCCGGCGTCACCAAACGGCTCCACTGGAGTCTCCCCGACCCCGCTTCGCTCGTCGGTACGCACGACGAGCGGCTCGCGCAGACGCGGAAGATCCGCGACGCAATCGAGAGACGCGTCACCGAGTGGGGGGCAAGACTCGGCGCAGAAGCGATAGCCGCGGAGCCGGCGCTCGATACGGGCGCTAAAGCGCCCTACTCGGGCTGACAGAGAACCCTACTCGATCCGGCGGCACGCGGGGAAGGCCGGGGCAGAGGCCCGGCGAACCCTTTCACGATGCAATTTTGGCTCCGGGCGACGCTCGCGGTCGTCTTCCTCGCCGGGTGCGGCGGGGGAGGCTACTTGCCGTATGCGCCGCAGTCGTTGCCGCCGTCGAAGATCGACCAGCTCGCGGTCGCAGCAGCAAGCCGCGAAGGCATCTCGGCGCGACTGATTCGGGCGGTCATCCTCACGGAATCCGCCGGCGACCCGGGGGCGATCAGCCGAGTGGGGGCCGAAGGGCTCATGCAGCTCATGCCCGGAACCGCCGAAGATTGCGGCATCACCGATGCGTTCGACCCGCAGCAAAATGTTTCGTGCGGGGCGCATTATTTGCATGCCATGCTCGCGCGCTACCGCGGCGATACCGAGCTCGCCCTTGCCGCATATAACGCCGGCCCGGGCGCCGTCGACCGCTACCACGGCATTCCGCCCTACGCCGAAACGCAAGAGTACGTCGCGCGCGTCCTCGCCGCGTATCGCAACAATTAGCTCCGTTATCCGGCTGGGCGCGCGATGGCTTCGCTAACCGCACAACGCCCGCTGCCTCGACACCTAGCGCTTCCGCGCCTTCCCATCCTCGACAGCTACGTGCTGCGGGAAATTTTAGGGCCGTTTGCGTTCGCGCTCTCCGCGTATCTCATTTTCTGGGCGCTCAACATCTTTTTTCTCGCAGCGGATTACATCATCAACGAACACGCACCGTTTTTTTTGGTGCTCCGCTTCGTGGTCTTTCGCATCCCGCAGGCCGTGCCGATGGCATTCCCATTCGCAACGCTCTTCGCAGGCTTGCTTGCGATGGGCCGCTTGATGGGAGACAACGAAGTTGTTGCGATGAGGACGTCGGGGATTTCGCTCCCGCGCATCGCGGCGATGCCGATGCTCTTTGGAATTGCGATGTTCGCGATTGCCTATCTAACGAATGAATACGTATCGCCGAAAGCGGTCGATCTTTCGACAAGAACGTTCTATCAGATCATCTATCACACCAACTCTCTTCCGGTCGAACCGCAGTTCTTCCGCAAAGATCCCGATACCGGAAACGTTTTTTACGTCACTCAGGTCGAACCCGATAACAAAACCATGCTCGACGTGCAAATTTTTAAGCCGGCGCACTTTGGCCCCTGGAACGAGACGCTGCAAGCAAAAACCGCGACGGTCGACGGTTCGCTCCTGATCCTCCACGACGTTATCGATACCCGTTACAACCTCCAAGGCGACGTAACGAGCCAGCAGCACGTCAAAAGTATCGAGATCGGTTTACCCCTGGGCGAGACTGCGGCACAGTTTCTCTCCAATATCAACAGCGATTCCTGGACCATGAACAGCAAAGCGCTGAGCACGCAGATCAATGCGCTCAAATCGCAGGGCATCGGCGGCAGTACGCTTGGATCGCTTGAAATAAGCCTCGCCAACAAACTTGCCTGGCCGTTCGCCTGCGTGATCGGTATGGTGCTGGCGGTTCCGCTGGCGATTCGCTACGGCAAGCGCGGGCGAACGCTTGGAATTGCGATGGCAATTTTTTCGTTCTTTATCTACTTCTTGCTGATGTCGGCGGCCGCGGCATTCGGGCGAAACGGCGCTATGAACCCGACGCTGGCGGCGTGGATTCCAAACATTATCATGGGCGGCGTCGGCCTCGTCCTCTTCATTCTGGAAGAGCGTTAGCAGCCATGCGAAAACAATCGCTCCGCACCGTCACGACGGTTGCCTGGATCCTTGCGTATGCGGCGAGTCTCGTCCCCGCGCGCGCGGCGGATATCGGCCGCATCGACGAAACGCGCGCGCTTCAGTTGCTCAACGCCCAGAGCTGCGCACAGATCGTCGCCGCACGCTACGCGCCGCCGCGCAACCTGCTCGCCCAAGCGGCGGCATCGCCCGCGCCGAGCAGTTCGCCCGCAGCACGCACGACGCCGCCCCCTTTTCACTTGCCCTCGACGATTCCGACCCCGCCGGCGGTGCCGACCCCTACTCCGAATCCCTCCTCCCTCGGCGCGCCGGTCTTTCTCGTCCGCGGCGGCGAGACGCCGCCGCCGATTCCCCGCGCCGGGCACGCGCCTCCGACGCCCCAGCCGATACCCACGGGTGCGCCGACGCTCGCTCCAAATCAAATCGCGATCCTCGCCGACAAAGTGAGCGGAAACACGAACCTCGGCAATCCCGGGGACGCGACCGGGAACGTCCACATTTTCTTCGGCGAGGACGAGCTCGTCGGCGAGCACGCCCACTACGACGGCATCCGCACGATCACCGTTACCGGAAAACCGTATATCATCAACCACGCTCACGACTCGATTCTCAACGCGAAAACAATCGTCTTCGATACGATCGACCAAACGGCAAAGCTGATCGGCGGTAGCGGAGAAAGCTCCGAAGGCGTTCAGCATGGCCTCGTCTACTTCCGTTCGCCCGATCTTCACACCGATTCCAAAGGCATCGGGCACGGAACGAAAGCGTTCGTTACGACCTGCGATAACCCGCGCGCCGGCTACCATATCACCGGCAAGACCATCACGTATTATCCGGGCAATAAACTCGTTATTGCCGATGCCATTCTATGGCTCGGTGCTGCCGCGGTGTTCTTTCTGCCACGCATCGTCATTCCGTTACGCCAGGTCGTAAACCAGACGCAACGCCCGAGCTATTTTCCGCAGGTCGGGTACGATCAGTACGAAGGCGCGTGGGTGAAGACGCAGCTTGGTTTTGGGAAAAACCGCTATTACTATGGATATTATACGCTCAATTATTATACGAAGGTCGGCCTGGGTTTAGGCTACAACGCAACATTCGCCAAAAGGAACGGCCGACGCAATGGCACCGTTGCTTTTTATGAAATTCGAGACCGCCGTTCGCAGACATCAACTTACAACTTACAGATGCAGGACACCGAAAATTTTTCACAGCGACTGCACGCGAACCTCGGCTATAGCTATCAGAGCGCGTTCGGGCCGCTCGTGAATGCTCCACCGAGCACATCCATGCAAATAGCTTTTGCCCACCAAGGCACGCATGCGCAGCAAAATTATTCGTTTTCACGTACGGCGGTCGGCTCGCAGTCATCCAGCAATGGCCTTACTTTTAACGATACGCGGCAAATCGACGCGCACCTAAGCAACATGTTCAGCTTTACTCAATCCTCGACGCAAACTTCATTTTCCGGGTCGAGTTCTTCGAACGTCAACGGACACGTCACCAATATCACGACCGTTAACGAAAATTCTTATAATTCGACGATCACCTTCGACCGTTCGTACACGCAGCAGCCGTCGGGATACTACAAATTGCCGGAAATTCAGATTCGCCCGAATCGGTTTTTCCCGCATTTTTTGGTACCGCTCTCGGCGCAATTTTATCTCGGCGAATACTCCGAGCCCACCAATCACTTCGCCACCCAACGTGCCGATATGTCGTTCATTGCGGGGCCCGCACTATATAACATTTTCGGCAGTACGTTTTCGGCTACGGTGAACGTGCAACAATACGCGTATGGCACCGGGGACCTTAAAGCACAAATTCAGCAGAACATGAGCTTGACGTCACCGATCGGCAAGCATATCGTCAACGCAATTACCTACAACGAGTCAAATTTTAACGGCCCCGGCAACGTCCCGTTCCAGTTTCTCGACCAGTTTTCACCTTATAACAGCAAAGGCGCGCAGGACGTTCTGCGATTGTTCAACGGCAATGTCTATACGTTGCAGTTAGGATTCTCGACGAACTTCAACGCGCTCGCGCAGCCGGTGAGCTACCAGTTCACATCGCAGCCGTCGCCGCGTTCGTACCTGCAGCTCGGCGGTTCGTTCGTTCCTGGAATCGGGCAAGGCTTCACCCCGACTCAAGTACAATTTTCAACCCCATTCGGGCGCGGTTCGAGCCTGCAATTCAGCGGTTTGCTCGATTGGAAAAACCACGCCCGCATCGAGGACAAAAGCATCTACTACAGCCACATCATCGGCAACTGCTACGAGCTGCGCGTGCAGTATCTAGAGCCGTCTCGTTCGGTCAACGTTTCGATCGATCTACTCGCGTTCCCGAGCCAAGCGGCAACCTTCGGTATCGGGCAGAACGGGCCGATCCTTCCGACGAGTTTTAACGCCATCTCGTCGCTTTAAGCCGTTTCTCCGAGCGAGGAGGAACCGTTACGGCGAGTTGGTGAGTTCGCCGCCGTAGATCTGCGCGAGCGGATTGCTCGCCTGCGTCGCACCGGCCGGTACGTTGACGGTGATATCGAAGGCCGTCGTCGTGTCGAGGACCGGCGAGGAGAACGATATATCTTGCGCGCCCCCCAATCCCAACGAATCGAGCGGATTGAGCGACGGATCGGTGGTGAAGAAATTGAAGAGCCAGGTGGGGCTCACGTTCCCCGGGCTCGGGCTCGCACTCGGCGAGGCACTCGGGCTCGCACTCGGCGAGGCACTTGGGCTCGCACTCGGCGAGGCACTCGGGCTCGCACTCGGCGAGGCACTCGGGCTCGCGCTCGGCGAGGCACTCGGGCTCGCGCTCGGCGAGGTCGAAGAGGCGGGTGTCGGGGTCGCGCCGGAGTATCCGCCGGCAAGCAAGCGCTGGAACTGTACGGTAAATTCCGTATTGAGGCCGTTACTGTCGGGGATAAACAGCAACTGCTGCGGTGTGAAGATGATCTGCAGCGGCTGCGGCGGCAACGTCGTGCCGGGCTGCCGGTAGTACTGTACGAACTGCAACTGCGGCATTCCGCCGCCGGCGCTGCCGGCGCCGCCGCCGACGATGACGGCGAAGGAGTAGCCCTGAAAATTCGTCGTCGTGCCGTTCGGATACGGGGTTTTTCCGTCGCCGGCCGTATTAAAGATCATCACGTAGCGATAGTTCGTGAAGTCAAAGCCTGTCGTTACGCGAAATCTTACCTGCAAGTACCCCGAGGGAATGCCCGAACCTCCCCCACCCGAGCTGGGGTTCGGCGTTACTTGCCGCCCACACGATGAGACCATGAACGCTGTTCCTGCCAGCAAAAAACTCGAACGACGGATCATACTTCTCTCAGCAGAGCGGTGGCGCGACCTATGCGTCGCAGTGATTGCCGGATCGGCGCTCGCGCTCGCCTTTCCGAAAGTCGGCGCTACGTGGCTCGCGCCGTTTGGTGCGGCTGCGATTTTCTGGATATGGCAGAGCCACGCCTCCTATCGCCGTGCGGCCGCGCTCGGCTTTCTCGCCGGTTTCATTTTTTTTGCAATCTCTTTCTCGTGGTTCGGCACGACCGTCGGCGCCTATCTCGGTAACTTTGCCTCGGCGGTCATCGTGCTGCCCGCCGCGCTCGAGGCGCTGGCATTTGTAGCCGCCGCGCTGCTCGCCGTCACCGCCTATCGCTTCGCTCCTCCGGCGCTCGCGCCGCTTGCTGCTGCGGCCGGGTTCGCGCTCGCCGAGTGGGGGCGCAGCGTCGGCGTCATGGGGGCTCCGTTCGGACAGATCGGCTACACCCAAGTCGATACTCCGCTGCGCTCGCTCGGCGCGTATATCGGGAGTTACGGATTAACCTGGGTCGTTTGCGCGCTCGGTGCCTATCTCGCCGACGCCTTCATCGCACGCACGACGAAACGCTTGCTCGGCTTTCTTGGAATACTGGTCGTAGCGCTCGCACCGGCATGGTGGTTTTGGCCCGCGCGCAGCTATCCCGCGCCGAGCGTTCGCGTCGCTGCGATTCAGGGAAATATCGCGCAATCGTTAAAATGGACGCCACAAGCGTTTACATATTCGCTCGATCGCTACGTAAAATTAACCCAAGAAGCGACCACCGCGCACCCCGCGATCATCGCGTTGCCGGAAACGGCGATCGCAACGGCACTCAATGAGGCGCCCGATATCATTTCGACGTTCGCCCACATCTCCAAAAACGCGCACAGCACCATCATCGTCGGCAGCCTCGAAGCGCTCGGAACGCGCGCCTATAACGCACTCTATGTTTTTTCGCCCGAAGGCGGGCTTCAGGCCGTCTATCAAAAGCGCCAACTGGTCCCGTTCGCCGAGGCGATTCCCGGCGATGCCTTTCTCCACTGGGTTCCAAAGCTCGACGAACTTGCGAGCCATTTTTCCCACGGGCACGTTAATGCGGTCATTCCAACGCCCTCGCTTTCGTTCGCGCCGATTATTTGTTGGGAATCCGCGTTCGCCGATCTGGTCGACGCGCAGGTTCGTGGCGGCGCGCAACTGCTTATTATTAGCACGGACGACGCCTGGTTCGGCACGAGTGCGGGGCCCTACCAGCACGCACAGATCGCGCAAATGCGCGCGATTGAAGAGGGAAGCTGGGTGTTACGTGCTGCGTCGACCGGGGTGAGCGGCATCATCGCACCAGACGGGCACTACACTCATCGCACCGATCTCGATCGCGAAGCCATCGTTATCGGCCGCGTCGGGCCGCCGGTCGGGTCGATCTTTGCGCGCATCGGACCGACGCGCATCGCGATGTTGCTCGCCGCCCTTTATGTCGCGGCTATCGGGCTGGGCGCCTTCCTACGCTTGCAGCGGCTTCGCCGTGGTGGTGCATGAGCGCGCCGACGGTAAACCGCATTGCGTTGTCGCGCCGAGTAGCGTTGTCGCGCCGAGTAGCGTTGTCACGCCGAGTAGCGTTGTCACGCCGAGTAGCTGCCGAAGGCAGCGTATCGAGGCGCGAGAAAGCGGAGCCCCTCGATACGGTTGCTTCGCAACCTACTCGGGGCGAGCGAGCGCAACCTACTCGGGGTGACAGAGCACAACCTACTCGGGGTGACAGAACGCAACGTTTCCGGGGCGAGCGAGCGCGATGAAATTTCGCGGGAAACGCATCGGGAGGCGCGAGATTGCTATCGCCATCGGAATCGCGTTGGGGATTTGGCTCGTCGGTGGATTTATTATCGCTGGGCTTGCTCCGGTTCCCGAACCTCCCGGCCTTGCGCCTATCGTTCTCAAAGGCGGCAAGGTTCGCGGCAATCGCATCGCAACGAAATCATGGAGTTTCGATTACAAGCGGGCTCGGCTCTCACCCGACGGCACGAACGGAAACATTCAGGGCGTTCGCCACGGCATCATCATGCGTAAAGGAAAGCCCTACGCCGAACTCTCGGCTGAGGATATCCAGGTCAACACGCAGACTCTCGATTTTACCGCTATCGGAAAAGTGCATATCGTTCGCTTAAACGATCCGCAAAAACGTTCTTTCGATACCGATTTTGCAAATTGGATTAACTCCATGCAGACCCTCACGATGCCGCACCCGAGTTATTTTCATACCGGCACTGCAACGCTGAAGGTTCAAAATATCACCATCGACTTTAAAACCGGCGCGGTGCACCTGGAGGGAATCAGCGGGAACATCGTCGTCGCCCATTGAAGGCGCGCGCGTGAACACATTGCCGCGTCGTTTGCTGCACCTCTCGCTTGGACTGGCGATTGCCGTGGCGGCTGCGGGCTGCTCCGATCGGCATGCGCCTTCGCCTTCTGCAACGTCCAGCGGGCCGCCGATGCTTCTTGACGAGCGCGGGACCATCATGTCGCCGGCAAAATTGCGGCGTAACGTCGATCTTCGCCCCTTCATACCCGTTCCGAACCCGCTCGCCTATGCGGCGTTACCCGGCCTCGGCGGCCCCGATACCCCTGCAAACCGCGGCGTCGGCATCGAATATGTCGCGCCGTCGGGAACGCGGATGATTCTCTCGGAATGGCCGAAGCAGAACTATCAATTGAATTTCATCAGCAAAGATCTCAGTACGACCCCATGCGTACCGGTGATATTTATGCACGAAAATGTCGCTTGGACGAGCAAGCGGGGGGCGATAATGACGCTGATCGCCGATGGTTCTGCTTCGCGAGGGGCCATCGAGCGCGAGGCGCGGCGGCTTCTCGCACGCGGCGCCTGCACTCGTTAGAGGCCGGAGCGCCCTATTCGGGCTTGCTCTCGCGCGCTACCGTAGCGGTTTCCACCGCATCTCGGCGCGCCTTTGGAGTCTGTCCGCCCTTCTGTCCGATACTTTCGTAAAACGCGGCGCCGTATTTTTTCTTGGTCGATTGGCCGCCTTTGCGACCGATTGCCTCGTAGAACTCCGGGCCGTATTTTGCCTTCACGCGCTCGCCGCCACGGCGACCCGCTTCGCGAACGCTCATACCGCCGGAATCTTCTCGCGGTCTATCCGACTCAGCCATGATGCTGGTCTCCTTTACTCGAATGTAGGTCTCCGTCGATGCTAATCCCATTTCGCTTCTTTCGTCATTCAGAAAGCCCTCAAAATTGCTCAAAGTGATTTTCGAGAAGGCGAGCATTGTCGATGGGAGTGGGGGGAAGCGCTTTTCCACCGATCTCGCCCTCCTCGGAGAGCGGATCGCGAGGATCGGCGACTGCTCGAGTCTCGAAGCGCGACAGCGGATCGACGCACGGGCGCTCGTTCTAGCGCCGGGTTTCATCGACGTGCACGCACATTCAGAGCAACGATGGTTCGAGCCGCGAAGTTCCGCCGGATTCCTCGCCGCAGGGATCACAACGGCGATCGAAGGTGCCCGCAATTCCAGCCTGACCGCCGAGCAAGCAGGCGACCTGCGCGGCTCGTTACGGCTGAACCTCGCGTTCGTTGCATCGCCCAGACGCGAGGAGATCGAACGCGGTGCATGCGGCCTCAGCGTCCGCTTCGGCGACGCCCCGCCCTCGGAGGATGCGCTGCGCGTTGCCAAAGATGCAGGTATTCCGCTCGTCGTGCATCTTCGCAATCGCGAGCGCGAGTTACTCGCGTCGCTCGATGAGGCGCTCGCCCTCGCCCGCACCTACGAAATGCCGTTGCATATCGCGCGTTTTTCCTATGCATACGGCGAGGATCGCGCGCTCGTTCACGTCGCGCTCGAGCGGCTCGATGCGCACCGCGCTCGTGGGTTGCCGGTGAGTTGCGATCTCTTTCCGTACATCGCCGACGAGTCGGCACTGGGAGCGCTCTTCCCGTCGACAACCCTCTCACGCGTGCGAAACGACGATACGGCATTGGCGGCGATGCTCCACGCGCGCCTTCATTACGGCGATCGCTGGGGGCGCATTTCGCTGCGCGCCGTTCGCGACGAGCGAGCTCTTGCCGACTTAGGTGCGAGCATCGAAGCGATCGCGGCGCGTCGACGCCTCTCGTGCGAACGAACCGCACTCGCCTTGCTCGACGAACTCGGTGCCGAGACACCGCTTTTACATCGCTCTCTAAACGAAGAAGATCTCGCGACGATACTCTCGGCGGAGTTTGCCTGCATCGGTACCGCCGACGCGAGTTATAGCTTCGATGAAGATCCCTTCCGTTTGCGGCATCCGCGAGCGTACGGAAGCTTCCCGCGCCTCTTTTCGCGCTTCGTGCGCGTGCTGCACGCACTCGCGCTCGAAGAAGCGGTCCGTCGCTGCAGCGCGTTGCCGGCGCGCATTTTCGGCCTTCGCGACCGAGGAGAGATTCGCGAAGGAGCGTTCGCGGATCTCGTGCTTTTCGACGAACGAACGATCGCCGACACCGCCACCTACGAAAGCCCGGTTCGGGCGCCGGTCGGTATTCGTGCCGTTTTCGTTAACGGCGCCGCGGTTTACGGCGCGCCGATGGGGGAAATTGCCTATCCGGGGCGCATTCTGGAACGGCAGTGATTCGCAAATTTCTCGCCCCAGTCGCCCTGCTCGCGCTCGTCGCAGCGGCACCGCAGCCGCCTCTTGAGCTCTCGTTACGTTTCGCGCGCACGAGTTTCGATCTTCTCGATCCGGTCGGCATTCAACTCATCGTCGATAACCCGGGCGATCGTCGACGCGTCGTCGCCTTTGCGACGCCGAATGAATACGCACTTGCGATCTATCGCGGTAGGAGCGAAATTTGGCATTCCGCCGCCGTTTCAACCGAAAGCTCCCCACCGCTCGGGAAAACCCACGTGCGCAATATCCCTCCGGGAGCATCGGTCTTCGTTACCTACGTTTGGAACGCGCTCGACGCTCGCAACACGAGCCCCGCACAAGGGCGCTACCGCGTTGTCGCAACGTTCGCCGGCGTCGGCACCCACTTGCGGGCGACGCGCATGCTGCGATTCATCGCGCCCCTACAACCAAACTCCGTCGCACGCCTTCCCGTCGGTAGCGTGGCAACGATAGCCGGGAGGCTCGACCCCGACCGCGATTCCATTAGCTCCGCCGGATATTCCTTGCGCCTTTCGCGAATCGTGCGCGGTGTGGTGGCCGGGCGTTGCATCGTCGTTCGCGGACAGGTTACCGCGCTGCGCGGCGTGCGCGGTTTCGCCGTTAGCCGTTCGGCCCTACTACAAAACGATGGTAGAGTTCACGACTGCGATTCCGTAGTTGCTCGATATCACCATCGTTTTCGATAATTTCGTCGGCGAGCGCGCGCGCGCGTTCGGGCTCGATCTGCGCGCGCATACGTGCGCGCACTGCATCCCGTTGGGCTCCGTCGCGAGTCATTACGCGTTCGATCCTTCGCTCCGGCGGTGCGACGACCAGCACCGTGCGGTCGACGAGCTTTGCGTAGTCGGTTTCGAAGAGCAACGGTACGACGTGTACGATCAGTTGCCCCGGCGCGGCTTCGCGCTCCCGTGCGAAGGCGATCCGTCGAATCTCCGGGTGCAGAATTCCGTTGAGTTTGAGGCGCTCGGCGTCGTCGTCGAATACCGCTTCGGCGAGCGCGGAGCGATCGAGTTTACCATCGACGACGCTGCCGGGCCAGTGTCGGCCGATCGAAGCTAACGCGCTGCTTCCCGGCGCGACCGCCTCGCGCGCTACATCGTCGGTATCGATAACGAATGCGCCGCATCTTTCCAACTCGGCAGCCACCTCGCTCTTTCCGCTGCCGATTCCGCCGGTCAATCCTAATCGCATAGGCGCTTCATACGCAGAGAGGGGAACGCGTTCCCGCGTTCCCCTCTCTTTTTACCGGTGACCGGAGCTGTCGACTACGGTGTTTCGCCCTCGGCGATCTCGGCTTCGGGCATCGCCGCCTCGGCGACCGGGAGAGCGACGTCGACATCTTCGTCGATAGCGATCGCTTCGATCTCTTCCAACGGAACGTCGGCGACGTGCTGGATCGAGGCCGTGATACGACGCGTTGCGTGGTTGACCGTGAGCAGCGTGACGCTGACATCCTGGCCCTGCGCGTAGTTGGCAGCGCCGTCGAACTCGCCTTTGGGCACCATCGCCAGAATTCCGGGAACGATCTCCACGAGGAGATAATTCGGCGTAACTTTGACGATCTGTGCGGTGAGTTGGTTGGTCTCGTAGATCTTGTCCGCGTGCTGATCCCAGGGATCGGGCAGCGCGTGCTTGAGCGAGAGACTCACCTTCTTGGCATCTTGATCGAACTTCATGATCTCGACGCTGACGACATCGCCGATCTTCACGACTTCCGAAGGGTGCTTGATGCGAGCGTATGAGAGCTCGCTGTTGTGGATCAACCCGTCGATGCCGCCGAGATCGACGAACGCGCCGAAATCGGCGAGCCGCACGACGACGCCTTCGCGGATCTGCCCGACTTCGAGCATGCCGAGCAACTCTTGCTTCTTGGCCTGCATCTCTTCTTCAAGAACGAGGCGCTGCGAGAGAACGACGCGATGGCGCTTGTGGTCGAGGTCGATGACCTTCAGCCGCAATTGCTGACCGATCGTTTCTTCCAAATTGCCGACCGGCTGACGACGAATCTGCGATGCCGGAACGAATCCGCGCATGCCGAGGTCGACGAGAACGCCGCCCTTCACGACCTGCGTGACCGTCGCTTCGATCACTTCGTCGCGTTCGTGCGATTCGATAACTTTCTCCCACGTCTTGAGCGCGCGCGCGCGACGTTCGGAAAGGAAGAGGGTACCGTCGAGCTCGTCGATGCGATGGATCATCACTTCGAGCGAGTCCCCGACCTTGAGGCTCTTGGGATCGATCGCGAGCGACAATTCGCGGAAGGGCAATACGCCCTCCGATTTGCCGCCGACATCGACGAGAAACTCGTCTTTGTCTTTCTGCACGATCATGCCGTTGAGAACTTGGCCTTCGTCGAGAACGCGCAGCGATTCTTCGTAGAGACGCTGCTCGAGCGCGAGCTGATCTTCTTCTTCGCCCTGCGGATGGGCGAGTTCGGTGGTAGAGATGATTGTTGTCCTGCCTTTAATTTTTTATTTTCGCGAAGACTACCGTTGACATTGCCCGCACCACCAGGTGCCTCGACCTGCGATAACCGTTCTCCGGATCGGCGTCCCGCAGCGCAGGCAGCCTTCCCCGAGTCGTCCGTAGACCGCAAGGGCGTTTTGAAAGCCGCCTTTGAGACCCTCGGCGTCGACATAATCGTCGACGGTCGTTCCGCGCATCTCGATCGCTCGTTCGAGCACATCGATAATGGAGCGGCGCAAGCGCTCGCGCGCAGGCCCCCGCAGCGACCCTGCGGGGCGACTCGGCCGAATTCCGGCGAGCCAAAGCGACTCGCATGCATAGATATTCCCTATGCCTGCGACTCGCCGCTGATCGAGAAGCAAAGCCTTGATCGGCGTTCTTCGCTTCGCCAGGATAGCGCCAAAGCGCTCGCCTGTAAAGGCGCCATCGAGCGGCTCGGGGCCAATATCGGCATCCCATGCCTCGTTCGGCTCGATCAAGCGCATCCGGCCGAAGGTACGGGTGTCGGCGAAGGCGAGGCGCCGCCCGTCGGCAAGCGCGAGAACGACGTAAGTCGCAGGAAAATCGCGCTCGCTTGGGGCCTGGACGACCAGTCGCCCGGTCATACGCAGCGAGGTAAGCAGGCGCCGACCCGAGCCCAGCTCGATGACGACGTACTTCGCGCGCCGCTCGACAGCCTCGATCCGCTCGCCTTGCAACGCCGCAGCGAAATCTATCCCTGCCGGGGCCTGCACCATCTTCTGTTTGCGGACTTCGACGGCGCGGATCTGCGCTCCGACGACGGCGCCGCGCAGGCCGCGCGCGATCGTCTCGACTTCAGGGAGCTCGGGCATCGCGCGGCGCTACCCCTACTTCGGCAGCGACGGAATCGTCAATTTCTCGCCGGCGACGATGCCGAGGCGCCGAGCCTCCCCGGCGCCGAGTTCCAGAACGTATTGCGCGCGCGCATGGATCAGCGGAATCGCGTTATCGGGGGTCCCCGGCGGAAGCACCGGCACGCGCGAAAACACGGCGCGCACCAAACCATCGTGCTCGATAAAAACCATATCGAGCGGCATCAGCGTATCCTTCATCCAAAAATCGCGCTCGCTGTTGCGCCCGAACACGAAGATCATTCCCTGCGCCGGATCGAGGCGCGTCCGTTCCATGAGGCCGAGTTCGTGCGAGCGCTCGCTGCGCGCAACCCACAGATGCATCGCGGCTCGCGGCGCATTCATCGTTACTATCGGCAGCGAGGATTGCCCGGCGATCAAGAGCGCCGCGGCGAGAAGTTTAAGCATCGAATCGCTCCGTTTCAGCCCAGTTCGCGCCCGCTTTGACGCTCACATCGAGCGGCACGGAGAGTTCCATTGCATGCTCCATCGCGTCGCGAACGACCGCGGCCACGCGGTCGCGCGCCGAAGCTGCCACATCGATGAGAAGTTCGTCGTGAATCTGCAACAGCATGACTGCATCCTCCCCGTACTCGCGCAACGCGCGGTCGACGCGAATCATCGCCAACTTCATCAGATCGGCGGCGCTGCCTTGAAGTGGCGCATTGGTCGCCTCTCGTTCGGCGGCGTTCCGAAGCATGGTATTGCTCGAGCTCAGCGCCGGCATGTAGCGGCGACGCCCGAGAATCGTGCTGACGTACCCATCTTCCCGCCCCCGTTCGAGCGTCTTCGCGATATAGGCGCGGACGCTGGGAAAGCGCGCAAAGTAGCGTTCGGTAATGCTGCGCGCGAGCGTACGATCGATCTCCAGGCGTGCGGCGAGCCCGAAATCCGACATGCCGTAGAGCAGCCCGAAATTTACGACCTTGGCCATGCGTCGCTGCTCGCTTTCGATCTGCGCGCCGGGCGCGAGGCCGAAGATCTCACGCGCCGTGAAATCGTGGATGTCGATTCCTTCGCGAAAAGCGCGCCGCATCGCCTCGTCTCCGGAGAGGTGCGCCATCAAGCGCAGTTCGATCTGGCTGTAGTCGGCGCTTAGCAAGAGTCTTCCCGGCGCGCTTGCAACGAAGGCGCGCCGAATACGCCGCCCGATCCCCGCACGCACCGGAATATTTTGCAAGTTGGGATTGGTCGAAGAGAGCCGTCCGGTCGCCGTAACCGTTTGGTTGAAGACCGTATGAATGCGTCCGTCCTGAGGGTCGCGCAGCCCCGGCAGCACGTCCACGTAGGTGTTTTTGAGCTTCGTGAGCTCCCGCCATTCCAGAATATCGGCGCAAATTCGGTGATCGCGCGCGAGCGGTTGCAACACTTCGACTCCGGTCGCCCAGCCCGTTTTATTTTTTTTGCCGCCGGGAAGCGCCAGTTTTTCGAAGAGAATGCGCCCGAGTTGTTGCGGCGAGCCGATATTAAATGGTTCTCCGGCCGCTTCGACGATGCGTTCGGCGATGCTGGCGATGCTGGCGGTTAATTCGACCGAAAACTCTTGCAACGCTTGCGCGTCGATGGCGATGCCCGCCTCTTCCATCCGCGCAAGAATCGGCGGCAACGGTAACTCGACGTCGCGATAGAGAGCGAGCTGTTCGCGCTCGGCAAGCAATGCGGTTCCGCGCTGCGCGACGCGTGCGGCGATATCGGCGAAGACGGCGGCATCGCGCACCGGCTCTTCGTCGAGTACCGCGAGGGCGGCCTCGGCGGGGTCGGTGCAACTGCGCGAAGGCTCCAGCAAATGCGCCGCCAGCATCGCATCGTCGGCGAAGGTTGGGAGAGCGACTCCGCGTTCGTCGAGCGCGCGAACCAGCCGCTTCGTATCGTATCCCACGACGGATCCGGCACCGGTCAGCGCGCGTTCGAGCGCCGAACGAATCGCCTCGCCTCGCAGAGCGTCGAGTCGGAACGAGAGCCCTGCATGCGGCGCAGCGCTCACGCCGATCGCGTCGCCTTCGATCGCGAGCGCGACGTACGGCGCGCTCGCCATCCGTTGCAATTCTTCTCCCAATTGCACGAAATCCGGCGGATCGACTGCGGCGACATAAGAACGAAATGCGCCGCCGGGCGCGCGCAGCGACGCCATGAGCGGCAAGTCGTCGGTCGGCGGCGGCTCCAACTTGCGCAGCAGCGTGCGAAATTCCAGCTCGCGATAGAGTGCGTATTGACGCGCCGGGTCGGGCGGGCGCACGCGGGCCGCCTCCCAGTCCAGCACGACCGGTAGGTTGCGATCGACGCGCGAAACATCGCGACAGAGTCGCGCTTGCTCGCCGTGCTCGCGAACGAGGGCCTCCCAGCGCGGTTTGCCGGCGAGTGCGGGATCGGCGAGCAACGCATCGAGCGTACCGGCCGCCTGCATGAGCGCGATTGCGGTTTTTTCACCGATGCCTGGAATGCCGGGAAGATTATCCGACGGGTCGCCCTTGAGGCCGCGGTAATCGGCGAGCTGCTCGGGGTCGAGCCCGTATCGTTCGCGAACGGCAGCACGATCGTAGCGCACGAGATCGGTGACGCTGCGCCGCGTAGCGAGCACCAACGTTGCGTCGTCGACGATCTGGAGGAGATCGTTATCTCCCGTCACCACCAACGTTTGCGCTCCGGCACGCTCTGCTTGCGCGGCAAGCGTTGCGATGATGTCATCCGCTTCGTTTCCGTCGAGTTCGGCGATCGGAATTCCGAACACCTCAAGCACGCGCCGCACCAAGGCGAACTGGGAGCGCAACTCATCGGGCATCGCTTCGCGCTGCGCCTTATATTGCGGCATCATCTCCATCCGATGCGCCGGCAAGCCGCGATCGAACGCTGCAATCGCGTGGGTCGGGCGTTCGTTTTCGAGAATTTTCACTAACGTCGTCGTAAAACCGTACGCCGCGTTGATCGGGACGCCGCCGACGGTCGTCAACGGCGGCAGCGCGAAAAACGCGCGATACACGAGGCCGTAGGTATCGAGTAAGAGCAGACGCCGATCGTCGGGCATCAATGCACCTCGAGCCGCATCGACCCGGCGACGACCCGCCCGTCGTCGCAGATTTTTAATACCGAGAGCGTGTACCGCCCGGCATCTTCAGGAAGATGGAACGGAAGTATGTCGCTCGCCGACGGTTCGACGCTCCACGCCACCGTCGATGTATCCGATTGCGCGATGGTGAGGTTGCTCGGCGGCAACGCGACGCGCTCGAAGCCGAGAACCTCCGGATGTTTGCCGGTCGAGTCGACCCACGGGTGCCACGTCGTTTCGGGAGGAGCGCTGTTGAGCGTGAGCGTTGCGCCGACGGCGAGCAGGCCCGGTGCATCGTCGAAGAGCGCGCTCCCCGACGGAACGCCGCGACTGATGCGCAACACGACGGTGCCGGCGCCGTCGGCAAAGGGGCCCATCGCGAGTTTTGCAAGCGATCCGGGGCGCCCGTCGTCGCCGATCGTTCGCAATCTTGCCTGCGCGGGGCGCCCCGGCGTATCGAGCGGAAGCGCGATCGTGTTCCAAGCGATCGCACCGGCGCGCACCATCGCCGCACCGATCGAAACCGTTCCCAACGCCGTACGCGCGGTGAACGCTCCATGCGCGATTCCGTTCCCGTCGTCGGCGACATCGGATTCCACGCCCAACGCGCTCTCCAACGTAAAGAGCGTGTTGCCGCGCGCGCCGGGCGAACGCGCGGTAACGCCGATGCGCTCTCCCTGCGTGTAACGAGAGGCGGAGAGTGCGAGCGAGACCGCCGCGCTACCGATCTCGCCGGTATCTTGCGCTTGTGGAACGACGTCGATTTGGTCGGCGTCTTTCGCTTTTTGGCCGTCGCGATCGATCTCGGCGATAATGAGATTGGTGCCGAGATCGGGCGTGCTAAATGCTCCGCGAACGAAGCCGTTGCTGCCGAGCGTCAGCACTTGGCGTTGCACCGATGCACCGTGCGAGAGCGTGACGACGACCTTCGCCCCGCCAAGAGGCGCGAGCGTGTCGACATCGTTCGCGTAGATATCGAAGCCCAACGGCGTACCCAACGATTGTCGGCGATGAAACGGCCGCACGCGAATGGTAAAGGGTGCGGTGGGCACCGTGACGCGCGTCTCGGCGCTTGCCCCACCGGAGGAGATCGTCACGCCGTAGGTCGAGGCGAGCCCATCGGTCGGCATCGGGATGGAGAGGTCGGCCGCGCCGTTTGCATCGGTACGCACCGTCGTTTTCAACCACTTAGAGATCGCCCACGGCCGCCGTTTTTCTTCGAAACCGACGACGACGTGCGGCGAGCGAACGATCGTCACCGTAATCGGAAGATCGCCGACCGCGCGGCCGTCACGACGAGCTTCGATACGCAACGGAATATCGGCGTTTGCGGGGCAACGCCCGTTGCAAGCCGAGCGCACGTTGAGCGCGATGCCGTCGGCATCGGCGTCGACGTGCAAGGTCGCGCCCGCAATTCCCGAGAGGCCCTGCGCGAGCACCGCGTAATCGCCGCTGCGTGCATCGGCGGGAATCGCAACCGTCGTGGAAAATGCACCGGCGCGATCGAGCGGCACGCGCACGTCTGCAATCGAGATCGGCCCATTACGCACGCTCAACGTGACGTCGCCGCGAGCCGGGCGGAGGAGTTCGCCGTCGCGCGTGCGCGCGAATCCGACGATGCGCACGCTCTCGCCGGCATGCACGACCGCACTCTCCAATCGCACGCCGAGTATCTCCGGTGGAAGCGGTGCCTGCGGCAAGAGCGAAACGAATGCATAGCTGCCGCCCCACTGCCCGAGCGCAAAAACCGGCCACGGCGCACGATCCCAACGCACGATTCCGCGCGCATCGGTGTAGCGCACGACGAAACGGCTATTCACCACGAACATCACGCGCATGTGCGGCCGCGGTTTTCCGGTGCGCAGATCGGCGGCGTAGATCATCAGCCCGCCAGGCGTCTGTTTGGCGATCATACCGACATCGGTGCGATCGATCCAGACCTGTTCGCCGACGCCGCCGCGCCGAGCTTCGACGACGAAGAACCCCGCGCGCGATCCGAGCGGCACCTGCACGACGTTGGCTTGAAAACGATAGCCACCGGGCGGGGTAAAGTTCCAGCGGACGACCGCTTTTCGCCGACTCACATCGATCGCGCGCGGACGCGAGTTGCTCCCGGCGGTCAGCACGTCACCGGGGTCGACGGCGTAGGCGGCAAAGCTCACCGGCGCGCTGGAATAGGTGTCGAGCCGCACCACCGTCGGTTGCCACGGCACGTCGCTATCGTGGGCAAAGAGTGCGAAATATCCATCGAGCCGATGGAGATCGACGATGGGGCGGGCCGCCCCCACGGGGGCGAGCGAAAGGACGAGGAGAGCGCAGGCGAGCCCGAGCGCGCGAAAACGACGTACCATGAGCAGAGCGCGCTTCGGAGGCGGAACCCCCAGCCCCTACGAATCGTTAACCCCACGCTCATGAGAAAACTTTGCTATCCGTTCGCCGCCCTGCTTGCCGCCGCGATCCTCGGCCTGCCCTCCCTCGCGCCGATCGCTCGCGCGGCGACCGCGCATCCGCTGATGACGCCCCGCCCGCCCTCGGTGCCCTTGCATACCGAGTTCGTCGTCGAGGTGAATCGGCTCGGCCAAGTGGTGCGCGTCACGCAGAAGCACGGTTGTAAAGATCTCAACTTTAACGCGCATACGCTGGGGAACGTCCTCCAAGCGACGATCCGTCTCCCCAATGGAAAAGCAATCGTCGGTCTCTATCGCGTCACCTACGATTACAACCCACGCACGTATGGAATCTACCGCCATGCCACGCTCCTTCGCGCGGGCGGTAATTGGGCCAACAATCCCGGTGCCGCCAATCAGATTGTCGACGATGCGAAACGTCTCGAACAGGAGCACGCGCACCCCAATCTTCCGAGTTTAAAGAAATTGCTCGTACCCACCCCGAAGCCGACGCACCACCCCGCCGGCTGACGCCGCATGGATCGACCGCGCAGCGAAGCCGACCGCGAGCGAAGTTGCGGCACGAAAGATACCTTTCACAGCGAGGCGGAGGCTCGCGCGCACATGCTGATGAACGGTACCGCGGCAATGCTACGTACGTACGAATGCCGCTACTGCGGTTTTCTCCATCTCACCAGCCGTAAGGAGTAATCCATGCGGCTGATTTCCTATTTTGACGACGATGGAATGCTGCGGCCCGGCCTCGTGCAAGGCGCGCTCGTCGCCCCGATCGACGCCCCCGATATGCGTGCGTTCATCGAGCTGTCGCCGGAGAAACGCAAAGAACGGGTCGGCGTACCTCGGCTCGAGGCCGCGGCACTCGTCTACGGCCCGCCGGTGATTCCGCCGCGCAACGTCTTCTGCGTCGGTCGTAATTACCTCGAGCATGCGCTGGAAGGCGCTCGTGCGACCGGACGCGAGCTCAAATTGCCTGACGTCCCGACGTTTTTCACCAAGGCGACCACGGCGCTTCTCGGCCCCGACGCCGTCGCGCATTTCGATGGCTCGATCTCGCGCGAGTACGATTTCGAAGCCGAACTCGCGGTCGTCATCGGAACGCGCTGTCGCGACGTCGACGAAAGCCGCGCCTTCGAAACGATCTTCGGCTATACGTGTTGCAACGATCTCACCGCGCGCGATCTCCAGCGCTCGCACGTTCAATGGATGAAAGGCAAGAGCCTCGACGAAAGTTGTCCGCTCGGCCCCGCTATTCTCACCCCCGATGAAATCGGCGATCCTCAAGCACTCGATATTGCGATGTACGTCAACGACGTTGAAAAACAACATAGTACGACGGCCAAGATGATTTTTTCGATTCCGCGAATCATCGCCGAGCTTTCGCGCGGCATGACCTTGCTTCCGGGCGATGTCATCGCTACCGGGACGCCCGAAGGCGTGGGCTTCGCCCGAACGCCGCCCGAGTTTTTGCGCAACGGCGACCTGCTCGAAGTCCGAATCGAACGCATCGGTTCGCTGCGAACGCGCATCGCGTTGACGTGATCGCCCCATCCCTCGGCATCTCGCTCTCACTGGTCGCGGCGTTCGTGCTGCTGGGAATCGGCGTGCTGGCGCTGCTCGACCCGGCGCGGCTCGCGGCGGCCTACGGGCTGCCGGTCAGCGGTGGACCTGCGCTCGGTTTTGTCCGAGCGACGGGAGCGCGTGACGCGATCCTCGCAGCGGCAATCGTTGCCACGGCCCTGCGGCACGACCGCGTCGAGCTTGCGATCTTCGCCGCGCTCGGTCTCCTGCTCTCCACCTTCGATCTTGCAATCGCATACGCGCATCGGCGCCGTCTACGCCGCGAGTTGCTCGCACATGTCGGGGGCATCATCGGCTTTTCGGCGATCCTTATTGTTCTAATGCTCGAATTGCGATAGGAGTCGCTGCACGGGAGCCGTATGCCCCGCAGATGATACTTGCCGTACCGCGTGAGAGCGCCGAGCGCGAACGCCGTGTCGCGCTCGTTCCCGAAAGCGTCTCCAAATTTAAGAAACTCGGGCTGGAAATTCACATACAGCGCGATGCAGGTCGCGCCGCTTCTTTTCCGGACTCCGCTTACGAATCGGCCGGGGCTCGCATCGTCGCCGATGAAACAGAACTCCTTTCTTCCGCCGATGCCTTGCTCTGTGTCGGTCGTCCGACCGAAAATCACCTAGCGCGCCTCAAAAAGGGCGCGCTTCTCGTAGGTTTTCTCGATCCTCTCGGCGACCCGTCGTATGCCGAACGTCTCGCCTCGGCGGGAATCGAAGCGCTCGCGGTAGAGAAAATACCGCGCATAACGCGCGCGCAAAGCATGGATGCGCTTTCATCGCAAAGCAATATCGCCGGCTACAAGGCGGTCTTGCTCGCGGCGAGTGCGCTGCCGAAATTCTTCCCGATGCTCACCACCGCTGCAGGGACGATCCCTCCGGCGAAAGCGCTCGTTCTCGGTGCCGGAGTAGCCGGGCTACAGGCGATCGCGACGGCGCGTCGTCTCGGCGCGGTCGTGAGCGGCTACGACGTTCGCGCCGTCGTTCGCGAACAGGTGCAGTCGCTCGGTGCGAAGTTCCTCGAATTCGATCTCGGCGAGAGCGCCGAGGGCTCCGGCGGCTACGCAAAAGAGCTCACGCCCGAACAGCAACAGCGACAACGCGAATGGATGGTCGAACAGATCGGTAAAAACGATGTGATCGTCACAACCGCTCTGGTTCCGGGGCGCCGAGCGCCCATACTCATTACCGAGGCGGCCGTCGCCGCGATGGCGCCGGGCAGCGTCATCGTCGATCTCGCCGCCGAAGCCGGCGGCAACTGCGCTCTCACAAAACCCGACGAAACCATCATCAGTGAGAACGGCGTGCAGATCGTCGGTACGACAAACCTACCTGCGACGATGCCCTACAACGCGAGCCAACTCTACTCGCGTAATCTTTTCGCCTTACTCTCGCCGTTTGCGAAAGACGGTACGCTCGCCCTCGATTATCAAGACGACGTCATCGCGGGTGCATGTATCGTTCACGACGGTAAATCTTTGATTGGAGCGACACAGTGAACGATATCGCCCACCTCATACAACTATTGACCGTCCTTTTGTTGGCGGTCTTCGTCGGGTTCGAGGTAATTTCAAAGGTGCCGACGACGCTGCACACGCCTTTGATGTCGGCGACGAACGCGATTCACGGTATCGTGTTTATCGGTGCGATCGTCGTCGTCGGAACGCTCTTCGCGGGCCCCACATCCCCGATGCTGACCATCATTAGTGTGGCCGCCCTCACGCTTGGAGCGATTAACGTCTTCGGCGGGTTCGCGGTGACCGAACGCATGTTACAAATGTTTAAGAAGAAAGAGGGGCCGCGTTCATGACCGTCGCTCTTAGCCTCGCAAACCTCGTCGCGGTCGCGCTCTTCATTTACGGTCTCCATCAACTCAATTCGCCGCCGACCGCGCGCGCCGGCAATCAACTCGCAATGGTCGGCATGGCGATTGCGTTAGTTTCCTCGCTCCTACAGACGCAAGGCGTCGGCTGGTGGGCGATTCTCGTCGGCGTTATTCTCGGCGGTACGATCGGTATCGTCGCAGCATTGCGCGTGAAGATGACGGCGATGCCGCAGATGGTCGCGCTCTACAACGGTGCCGGCGGCGCCGCTGCGGCGGCGATCTCGACGCTTGAATTCTTCGTCCTTGCAAACGGCAACGGCGAGAACGCCGTCGTTTCGGTATCGCTTGTGCTTTCGGCGATCATCGGCTGCCTGAGCTTCGCCGGCTCCATCATCGCGTTCCTTAAACTCCAAGAACTCATGACCGGTCGACCGATCACCTACCCCGGCCAGCAGGTCGTCAACGGCCTAATCCTCTTGGCGATTCTTGGGCTCGCGGGGTGGTTCGTCGTCACGCTGGGAACGATGCCGGTGCTTGCGTTCGTCGGGCTGCTGATCTGCGCGCTCTTACTCGGCGTGCTCTTCGTCCTCCCGATCGGCGGCGCCGATATGCCCGTCGTCATCTCGCTGCTCAACTCGTTTACGGGTTTGGCGGTCGCCGTGACCGGCTTTGAAATTAATTCGACCCTGTTGATCATCTGCGGCGCCCTTGTCGGTGCGAGCGGAACGCTGTTGACCGTAATGATGGGGAAGGCGATGAATCGCCCACTCACCAACGTGCTCTTCGGCGCCTTCGGTTCGGGCGGCGGTAGCGAGCCCGAAGCGGGGAGCGGTGGGCCGCAGCAGATTCGCAGCGCCGGTGCCGACGACGTCGCGATCATGTTGGCGTATGCATCGAAGGTGATCTTCGTGCCGGGTTACGGCATGGCCGTAGCGCAGGCACAGCACTCCGTGAAAGCCCTCGCCGACCAACTTGAAAAACGCGGCGTTCAGGTTCTCTACGCGATCCATCCCGTCGCCGGCCGCATGCCGGGGCACATGAATGTCTTGCTTGCCGAATCGAACGTTCCGTACGAACAGTTGCTCGACATGGAAGACGCAAACCCGGAGTTCCCAACGACCGATGTCGCCCTGGTTATCGGTGCGAACGACGTCACGAATCCCGCGGCGCGCAACGTAAAGAGCTCCCCGATCTACGGCATGCCGATTCTCGACGTCGATAAAGCGGCGAACGTTATCGTGCTTAAACGCTCGATGCGCTCGGGTTTTGCCGGAATCGACAACCCGCTTTACGAAATGCCGAACACCTCGATGCTCTTCGGTGACGCAAAGGCAAGCGTCGACGCACTCACCTCTGCGGTGAAGGCGCTTTAGGAGAAGCGAGTGCTACGGAACGTTTTGCGAGCATTCGTAGCACTCGCACTCTTCGGTACATCCGTCGCCGCCGGGGCGCGCGCGACCACGACGCCGGTCTCGTATGTCGATCCGTTCGTCGGAACATCGGGAACGCCGCTCGGCGGCCCCATCGACGATTTTCCCGGCGCCGACGTTCCGTTCGGCATGCTCCAGTGGAGCCCCGACACGCCGTCACAAAATGCCGGCGGCGGATACGAATTTAACGATTCGACGATCACGGGATTTAGCGTGACGCATCTGAGCGGCCCCGGTTGCAACGTCTTCGGGGATTTCGCGGTGCTGCCGCTGCTCGGTGCGCCGCCGACGAAGTTGCAGGGTATTTCGCAGCCGTTCTCTCATGTCAACGAAATCGCGGTGCCGGGTTATTACGCGGTAACGCTCGGAAAACCGGGAATTCGTAGCGAACTGACCGTGCGCTCTCGCAGTGGGTTGGGCCGCTTTACCTTCCCTCGTTCGCACGATGCACTGCTCGCCGTCAATCCCGCCTCCGACCAAGCCGGCGTCGGCAATGCGACCATTCGCATCATCGGAACGAATGCGCTGGAAGCGAGCGCGCAGAGCGGACATTTTTGCGGCATGCCGGATCGCTTTACGATCTATATGGCGGCACGTTTCAACCGCCCCTTCGCCGCATCGGGGCTCTACGATAACGGCGCCGGGCGTACCGCCGGCGCGTGGCTCCGTTTTGACACGACGACGCATCGCAGCGTTCGCATGCAAGTAGCGATCTCGTTCGTCAGCGAGCGCGGCGCCTGGCGAAACCTTCGCGACTCGGCACGTTCTTGGAGTATCGTTGCGGTTCGCGATCGCGCGCTCGAACGCTGGAATCGCGTCCTCGTCCGCGTCCGCGTCTCCGGTGGCAGCACCGAGAACCTGCGCACGTTTTATAGCGCGCTCTATCACACGATGCTGCACCCCAATCTTTTTAGCGATGCCGACGGCCGCTATCGGGGTTTCGACGGGAAGGTGCATCGCGTCGCGGCGGGGCATGCGTTTTATGCGAATTTTTCGGACTGGGATATTTATCGCACCGAAATTCCGTTGCTCGCGTTGCTCTTTCCGCATCGCACGAGCGATATGATGCAGTCGCTTGTCGATGCTGCAGGCCAGGATGGCTGGCTGCCGCGTTGGGCGCTTGCCAACGCGCCGACGAGCGTGATGGGTGGCGATTCGGTCGATCCGGTCATCGCCGGTGCATACGCCTTCGGCGCGAGAGATTTTTCGCTCCACCGCGCGTTAACCGCGATGGTGAAGGGCGCGAACGATACGAACGCTCCTCCGGCATTCGGCTGGTACCAAGAACGGCCCGCCGGCGGCGACTTCAATCGCCTCGGCTATATCCCCAACGTCTATACGACCTCCGTCTCTCCGGTTCCAAACGGCGCGTCGGAGACGCTGGAATATAGTCTCGATGATTTTGCGATCTCCGCATTTGCGCGCGCGCTCGACGAACGCGCCATCGCCGGTGCATTCCTCAAGAAGAGCGCGAATTGGTCGCACCTCTTCGATCGTTCGCTCGGAGAGATCGCGCCGCGTGGCCCCGGTGGCGCATTCGAACGCACGAAGATCGGAGAGAACGGGCAGAGCGGCTTTCAGGAAGGGAACGCCGCACAATATACCTGGATGGTGCCGCAAGATCTCCGCGACCTCGTCCGAGGTATGGGCGGTCGCGCCGCGGCGCGGAAACGCCTCGATACGTTCTTTACCCATCTCAATGCCGGGCAGAGCGAACCATACGCGTGGCTCGGAAACGAACCGAGCATCGGCAGTCCGTGGGCGTATCTTTCTGCAGGCGCGCCGTGGCGCGAAGAGCGCGTCACCCGCGCGGCGATGACGCGTTTATGGGGCGATCGCCCCGATGGTCTCCCGGGTAACGACGATCTCGGAACGATGAGTGCGTGGTATGTGTGGAGCGCACTCGGGCTCTATCCGCAGAACCCGGCCGAACGCTATCTCGATCTCGGTGCGCCGCTCTTTACGCGTGCGGTCATCGCGCCCTCGCACGGCCCCGTTATCACCATCGACGCACCGCAGGCCGCACCGAATATGCCCTACGTTCGGAGACTCGCGGTCAACGGGCATCCGTGGCGTCGCCCCTGGATCGCACTGCCGCAGAGCGGCGCGTTGCATCTCGCGTTTACGCTCGCAGCGCAGCCGAACCGCTCGTGGGGAAGCGCTCGCGCCGACGCCCCGCCTTCTTACGCACCTGCGCGAGTCCATTTCCCCGCATCGACGACGATGACGATTCTCCGCACTCCCGATGGATTCGCGGTCATCAATCCCGATTCGCGCGCGCATCGCGTTACCTGGAGCAGCGCGGTCGCCGCCCCCGCAAGCGTCTCGCCGGCGACCGGTTCGCTTCTCGTCCCCGCAAAGGGCCGCGCCGCCGTCGCGCTGACGCTCGCTAGCACCGGTGCGCCGGCGGGGCTCTACGCTATGCGCATCATGGCACGCGCGGGCAACGGCGCTCGCTTTCCCACGTTGCAGCTCTATCGCACCGCCGCGAACGGTGTCGATCCCGATACCCTTGCGTGGATTGTCGATCGCGCGAAAGGAACGGTGATTCCCTACGACCTTCGCACGAAGGCACGCGGAGCGGCGATCGCTGTCGGCAGGCATCCGCTCGACGCCGTGCTCTCGCGCAATAATCGTCTGCTCTTCGTCGGCAACCGTGGCGGCGATAGCGTTAGCGTCATCGACACGCAAACTCGCCGCGTCGTCGCAACGATTCCGGTGAAGAGCCCCGACGGACTCGCGCTCTCGGCGCACGGAAAGGGAATATGGGTTGCGAACTATCGTGCTGAGACGGTGGAGCGCATCGAGGTCGCAACGTTCGCGGTCGGGGCGCCGATCGCGGTGGGCAAAGCACCGCGCTGGATCGCGGTCGCTCCCGATGCTTCGCGTATCTACGTCACCGACCAGGGTGCCGATACCGTTACTCCCGTCGATCTAAAGACGCAGCGCGCGCTACCGGCGGTCGCCGTCGGCCGCGAACCGACGGGGATCGCGCTCTCACCCGACGGACGCACGCTCTACGTCGCAAATAATCGCAGCGACGACGTTACGGTGCTGGACGCCGCAACGTTGCAAACGCTTGCGGTTCTTCCCGCAGGCGCGCAGGCACAGATGGTGGCGATAGCACCGAACGGCAAGCTCGCATACGTTCCGAATCTCGACGGTATCTCGGTAACGCCGATCGATCTCCCGGCGCGTCGCACGCTTCCCGACATCGTGGTCGGAGGCGCCCCGTTCGAGGCTGCCTTTACACCCGGCGGAGCGAGTGCGTACGTTATCGACATGCGCGATAATGCGTTGGTGCGCATCGACGTTGCGAGCGCCACCGCCGGCGATCCGCTCCTCTACGTTCCCGGCATCATTACGATTGCGATGCCGCACGAATCATCGGCGCTTCTTCCCCTACCCTGATTTCACGGGGGAACGCCGTCCGGCGTTCAGCGGCCGGCATCTCGAGCGGCAAAAGCAACCCAGGCGAGAATCAGCGGCATGATGATATCGTTGAGCCACAGCATCATCCCGGCGTTGTTCGGCGCAAAATTATGTTTCGTCAGCATCAGCGCGATGTGTTGCGCGGCGGCTGCAAACGAGAAGACCACGATCGGAATCGTTAACGCGAGCCGATAACCGTAGTTCTGCCGCCGGGCAAAGAGCGCCGCAAGGCCGATGCCGATTTCGAACCAACCGAGTTCGTATTCAAAGGGGCTCGGCTGCCAGCCGATGCTGCGCGCAGCAATGCTCTGTTCGTACCCGTGAAAGAAGCCCGCCCAAATGAGGGTGAGCCCCCCGTACCAGAAAAGCAGCTCTCCCAAAAATACGAATGCACTGTCGAGCGCACGGTGCTCCGAGCGCGCCCTCCGCATCGTTCTCCACCAAACGATAACGGCGAGCGCGTAAAACAGGAGATAGATGTGCGAGAGGGCGGCGCCGACGACGGCAGCAACGGACATGCATTACCTCCGAGAGAGGGCCGAACGTACGCGCCAGGCCCAAGCAGTAGCGGTCGGAAGGACGGGATTCGGCGCAAATCCCTCAAGCCTTTCATCGTACGCATAGAGATACGTTGCGTCGAAGAGCACGAGGAGCGGCACCTGGGAGGCGACGCGCGCTTCGATGCGCCCGTAGAGCCTCCGGCGCACGCGGCGCGAGCTCGTTTCGAGCACCCGACGCTCGAGACGATCGACAACCGGGTCGCACCAGTGCATGTAATTCTCCGAAGCGCCGCACCGAAGGATCGACGAGTCGTCGGGATCGATCCCCATCGTCCAAGGAATATATGCGAGGTCGAATTGCCCGCGCGCCAAGGTGCCGTCTTTCGGCAGAAAGAGTTGCGCGTTGCTCACGCTCTTCAACGTTACGGCTATTCCGCGCGCTTCGAGCGCCTGCTGAACGAACGTTGCGACGAGAACGCCGGTCGTCGATTCGGGGAATTGTACGTAGAGGAGGTGCAGCGCTTTGCCGTTTTTCGCGCGCATGCCGTTGGGGCCGCGCCGCCAACCTGCGGCTCGCAGCAATGCATCGGCGCGCTTCGGATGGTACCCGGGAGCGCGCACCTTCCGATCGAGCGCCCACGAATAGCTCGGTTGTAGCGTTTCGGCGACGGGATAGACGCCGAGCGTAATTTTGCGCGATATCGCGCGGCGGTCGATGCTTTCGGCGATCGCTCGTCGCACCCGTACGTCGCGAAGCGGGCCGTGCCCGAGATTCATTGCGATGCCGGCGATCACGCTCGTCGGGACGCGCATAATTCGAATCGATCCCGCGCCGCGAAGCGCCGCCTGTTGCGCGGGAGCGATGAGGTTCCAATCGAGCTCGCCGGTTCGCAGCAAGGTGAGGTTCGTTCCGGGGTCGGTGACGATGCGCGCGACGATACGCCGTATTTTCGGCGCTCCGCGCCAATAGAGCGGATTGGCACGGAAGGTCAACCGGTCGCCGCGCCGCCAGGAAACGAAGCGATACGGGCCGTCGCTGACGGTTGGGTCGCCGTTGAAGCGTGCGGTTCGCAAGGAACGCACGCGGGCGAGCACGTGAGCGGGAACGACCGCATACGGTTCGATTCCATAAGAAAAGAATGTCGCGACGGCGGGGGCCCACGCCTTTTTCAAGTGCAGGACGACGGTATGTGCGTTCGGCGCTACGGCGCGGTCGATGAGTTTATATCCTTCGCGCGTTCGAACCGGGTTTTTCGGGTCGAGAATCGCGTGTAAGGTGAAGAGCACGTCGGCACTCGTTACCGGCCGCCCATCGCTCCAGCGAACTCCGCGACGCAGGTGATAGACGATCGTGCGCCCGTCGGCGGAGATGCCGCCGTTGCTCAGCGTGGGAACCTCGCGTAGCAACACCGGGACCAGCTTTCCGCGCGCATCGAGATCGACAAAGGGTTCGAAGAGCAGACGTGCGATCTGTTGATCGACCGAAGCTGCATCGGGGGTAAGAAAGAGCGGATCGAGCGTCGTCGGGTCGGCGGCGATTGCAAAGCGTACGGTGCCCGGCGGTGCGTTTACTCGCGCCCCGTGCGAGCACGCTGCAACGAAGAGCAGAAGCGCTACCGCGGCATATCGTCGCATCACGATGCGCTCGGTTCGAATTCGACCGCCGGTTCGTGCGCGACCGGGAAGTTGACCGAGCGCGCGATGAAGCACATTTTCGCCGCCTCATCGTGCATCGCGATTGCACGCTCGCGGCTCGAGCCACGGGCGATGGTGACCGCCGGGCGCAGGAGCACCGAGACGAACTCACCGCTTCCATCGTCGCGAACGACCATGCTGCTTTCCGCCCGATCTTCGTACGTCTGGACGACGACTCCGGCGTTCGCGCAGAGATGGAGATACCATAGTTGATGGCATGCGCTCAGCGAAGCAAGAAAAAGTTCTTCGGGATTCCACAAGGTTGGATCGCCGCGGTACTGTGCGTCGGCGGAGCCTCGCATCGTCGCCTTTCCGTTTACCGTTAATTCGTATTCGCGCCCGTAGCTTCGATAGGAGGTGGTTCCAACACCGTTGCTTCCCTTCCAGGTCATCTGCACGCGATAGTGATGCGTCGTATCGGCCATACCGTTCCTCGCTCGTCGCTCGTACCCGGCGCCTTTAGATGCGCGCGCACGGCTACCTTCAGAGCGCTGTGGACTTATGGCTCTTGAATCCCGGTGCAGATTCGGAAGCGTTCCAGCGCTTCGAAATCATCGACATCTGCATAGGCGCCGATCTCGGCGATATCCAGCGCTCGGCGTCGCAACGTGGGGTCGTCGCGCAAACGTTGAATCGAGTCACCGCGCGGGAGGCTTGCGATTCGTTCGCGCGCGTGGGGCGAGAGATAGACCGGGTGGCCGCCGACGCCTTCGCCCTGCGGAAAACAAATATCGCTTCCACCCGCCTCCGCGAGGACCCGGTCGACCAGCTCGCGCGTCACAAGTGGCTTATCGCCGAGGAACACCAAGAGCGGAGCACCGGGCTCGGCCTCAACGTTGCCGAGAGCGAGCGAGTGCGACATTCCCAATTCCGGCTCGTCGTTCCCGATAAAACGAACGCCGCTGCGCTCCACGAACGAGCGCAGGCTCGCCGCTCCGACCACGAGCGTCGGGAGGTGCGCGCATGCAGCGAGCACGCGCGCGAGCATCGGAACGCCGCCGATTTCGAGCAACAACTTTTGCTCGCCCATGCGTCGCGCCTCACCCGCGGCGAGGACGACGGCATTCGCCTTCACGCTCCGACTCTTCCGCGAATCGCGCCGGTTGCGCGCGAGAGCCTTCCGCCCGAGCGTCCGCGTTCGACCGCGACGATTTCGGCGAGCACCGCAAGTGCGGTTTCTTCGGGCGTTCGCGCTCCGATATCGAGCCCGATCGGCGCGCAAATCCGCGAGAGCTCCGCCTCGGTCATTCCGGCTTCGCGGAGCGACTCGGTACGGCGAGCGTGCGTCGCGCGGCTGCCGACCGCTCCGACGTATCCGGCGCGAGAGCGCACCGCCGCAAGAAGCAACGGTACGTCGAATTTCTCGTCGTGCGCGAACGAGACAATCGCGGTTCGTTCGTCGATCGGCGCTGCAGCTAGAAATTCGTGCGGCCACGCGACGACGATGCGATCTGCATTCGGAAAGCGTTCCTTCGTTGCAAAAGCCGAACGGGCGTCGCAGAGCGTCACCACATAACCAAGCGTGTGCGCAACCTCGATCGTCGCTGCGGCAAACTCAAGAGCGCCGAACACGTACATGTGCGGAGCGATGCGCTTCGGCGCGATAAATACGCTCGCTCCTTCAAGATCGGTCCGCACCGCTTCACGCAACGGACGATCGTGCACGTATCTCGCTACCGCGGCGTCGATTCCGCCTCCACCTAACGTTCCAAACCGGCTATCCGGATAGATCGCCATTCGCGCTCCGGCCCCGTCACCGTCGAGCCGAACCACATGGGCGACGAGCTCATCGCACGTTCGTTCTAACTCCGCGCAGTAGTTCGGGTCTAGGCGATCGAGAAAAATCGTTAACGCACCTCCGCATGCGAGCCCCACATCTTCCGCCTCGCGCTCCGAGAGTCCGTAGGAAACACTTCGCGCTTTTCGATCGCGCATGACCTCGCGCGCCTCATCGACGATCGCCGCCTCCACGCATCCGCCCCCGATTGCGCCGAGGAGCTCGCCATTACCACTGACGGCGAAGGTCGCGCCCGGGTCGCGCGCGGAGGAGCCGCGCACTTCTACCAGGGTCGCGATCGCGATCTCGCGCCCTTTGCCTTGCAGGTTCACGATGCGAGAAAGAATATCAAGCATGGATTTGCTTTATGCTCGTCGATATTTTGTAATGAGGTGTAACTAATATTTTTCGCATTCTGCGTGGAAAGGAGTTACTCGGTTCCGGTAGCAACCCTTCCTTATATTTTCCAACGCGTGTTTTTGCGTCGCGCAGATCGCGCATGAGGTGAGGGACGCCCGTGTCGACTTCTCCAACGAAAATGTTAGCGACCCTCCATGTGAATGGACGCGACGTAACGTTGGCGTTTCCCCCCAACGCAACATTGCTTGAGGTCTTGCGCGAAGAGTTACGCCTGACCGGCACCAAACACGGTTGCGAGCTCGGACAATGCGGCGCCTGCACCGTCATCGTCGATGGAACTCCCGTCCTTTCGTGCCTGACGCTCGCCGCCGATGCGATCGATCGTCCCATCGAGACGGTTGAGGGCCTTGCGACCGCAGGCACGCTGCACCCGGTACAGCGCGCATTTCTCGAACTCGGCGCCGCGCAATGCGGATACTGTACTCCCGGCTTCCTCAACGCCGCCGCTCATTTGCTCGAGCACAATCCGGAGCCGAGCGAAGCCGAGATTCGCGAATCGCTCGCCGGACATCTCTGCCGATGCACCGGCTACACGAAGATCGTTGAAGCCGTCGCTCTCGCCGGCCGGCGCATGCGGGCTGCTGCCAATGGGTAAAAACGGCGCTGCACCCTCCCAAGCGCACGTCGTCGGCGCACCATTGCCACGCATCGACGGCTACGCGAAAGTAACCGGTGCCGCGATCTTCGCCGACGATATCGCGCTGCCGCGGATGCTCTTCGGAAAGTTGTTGCGTAGCCCGCACGCGCACGCACGCATCATCTCGATCAATTACGACCGCGCGCTCCGCATCCCCGGCGTCGTCGCGATCGCCGTCGGCGGCGATCTCCCGGTTCGCTACGGAATATTGCCTTCGGCACAAGACGAAACGGTCTTCGCCATCGACAAGGTGCGCTACGTCGGCGAACCGGTCGCGGGAATCGTCGCAGAGGACGAACTCACCGCGCAGAGGGCCGCAGCGCTCATCGAGGTTCGGTACGACGCTCTTCCTTCGGTGATGTCGATCGACGAGGCGCTGCTCGAAATCGATGGTAGCGGCGAGAAAATTCACCTCGACTCGCGTAAGGCCAACAACGTTCATAAAGAGGTTCATCTGACGTTCGGCGATCTCGATGCCGGCTTCGCCGACGCCGAGCGTATTTTTGATGACGAGTACTTCTTCGAAGGGAATACGCACGCGGCGTTGGAGGAACATTCGGCGGTCGCGAGTTTTGGCGCCGATGGAAAGCTTACGCTCTGGTCGTCGACCCAGACGCCGCATTACCTACATCGCGTCGCCTCTGCGGTGCTCGATCTACCGGCAAGTCGCATCCGCATTATTGCGCCTCCGGTCGGCGGAGGTTTCGGCGGGAAGACCGAGCCCGTCGCACACGAACTCGCCGCCGCTCATTTTTCACGGAAGACCGGGCGTCCGGTAAAATTCACGTTATCGCGCGAGGAAGTTTTTTACACCCATCGCGGCCGCCACCCGGTTCGCATGCATCTTCAGACCGGTATTAGAAGCGACGGCAGCATCGCCGCATGTCGTTTGCAGACATGGCTCGACGGCGGAGCCTACGGCTCGTACGGAGTCGCGACGACGTACTACACCGGAGCGCTGCTTCCCGTCACCTATAAAATGGGAGCGTATGCCTTCGACGGCTGTCGCGTCTATACGAATAAACCCCCCTGCGGCCCCAAGCGAGGCCACGGGACGACGCAACCACGTTATGCATTCGAATCGCAACTCGATGAAATTGCGAAAGAGCTCGGAGTCGATGCGGGAGCCTATCGTACGGCAATCGCCGTCGATCCCTATTCGCGTACGATCAATCACCTTCGCGTAACGAGTTGCGGGATGCGCGAAGCACTGAGCGCCGTCTCCGAACGCACCGGCTACAGCGAAAAGCACGGAAAGCTTGCGCCCGGTCGCGGCATCGGCCTTGCCGCGAGCGCGTATCTCTGCGGCGCCGGGCTGCCGATCTACTGGAACCCCATGCCCCATTCCGGCGCGATCGTGAAGGTCGATCGCGGCGGCGGCGTCACCGTATTCTGCGGCACGAGCGATTGCGGGCAAGGTTCGCAAAATATGCTCGCGGTCATCGTTGCCGAGACGCTCGGCATCGACATACTCGACGTCAGCGTCTGCGCCGGCGATACCGACCTGACGCCGGTCGATCTCGGTTCTTATTCCAGCCGCGTCACGTTTATGGCCGGCAACGCGGCACGCAGCGCCGCGCTCGACGTGCGCGAACGTATCGCCTCTGCCGCCGGCGCGGAGCTCGACATCGCCGCCGAACGCTGCGTATTCGAAGGCGGACGCGTTTTCGACCGAGACGAGCCCGAACGCGCGCTCTCGTTCGTCGATGCTGCACGCGCTGCAGAGGCGCGCTTCGGGACGCTCGCCGGGGTCGGCTCCTATACGCCGCCCGAAGACTTGCACGGTGATTTCAAGGGATCGGGCGTCGGCCCGTCGCCTGCATATTCGTATAGCGCCTGCGTTGCAGAGGTAGAGGTCGATTTCGAGACCGGTGAGGTGCGCGTCGAGCGCATCGTCCTCGCGCATGATTGCGGACGCGCGCTGAACCCTGCGATTGTCGAAGGGCAGATCGAAGGTAGTGCATACATGGGAATGGGGGAGGCGCTGATGGAGGAGTCGGCGTTCCGCGACGATCTCCACCGCATTCCGAATTTGCTCGACTACAAAACCCCGACGATTCTCGATACACCACGGATCGAGGCAATCGTCATTGAAACCGAGGAACTCGAAGGCCCGTACGGCGCGAAAGAGGCCGGCGAAGGTCCGCTCAACCCCGTCATTCCCGCAATCGCCAATGCGGTCGCCGATGCGATCGGGGCGCGCATCTATGCAACCCCGATAACGCCCGAACGCGTGCTGCAAGCGCTCGACGGAACCACCGGCAAGTTGCGTCTGCGCGCTCCGATCGCGACGAGAACGGCGTAGGGAACTTCATCGTGTTACGTCTCCCTGCGTTTGATTTTCAGCCCGCTCGTTCGGTCGAACATGCGGTCGCGTTGCTCGCCGTGCACGGCAACGACGCTCTACCCGTAGCCGGCGGAACCGATCTCTATGCCAACATGAAACTCGGGCTCTTCGCCCCACGTCTCGTCGTCGGGTTGCGTTCGCTTGCAGAACTGCGACGCATCAGTTTCGACTCGCAGCACGGCCTACGCATCGGCGCGCTCTGTTCGCTCGATGCGGTCGCGCGCGACTCCGCGGTTATGTCGCACTACCCCGCGCTTGCACGCGCGGCCGAAATGGTCGGTACGCCGGAGATTCGCAACATGGGCACGATCGGCGGCAACCTTTGCTTGGAGACGCGCTGCAATTACTACAATCAAAGCGCCGAATGGCGTAAGGCGATGGGGCACTGTCTCAAGCGCGATGGCGATATCTGCCGCGTCGCGGTGCATAGCCCCACCTGCAAGGCGATCAATGCATCGGATACCGCGCCCGTGATGCACGCCTACGATGCTCGCATCGCGCTCGTCGGCCCGCAAGGCGAACGAAGCGTCGCCGTTCGTGATTTCTACAACAACGACGGCGCGCGGGCGAACGTCAAGCGCGCCGATGAGATTCTGACGGAGATCGCTCTCCCCGCGCCAGCGAACGGGACGCGCAGCACCTACCGCAAACTCCGACTACGGAATGCATTCGATTTCCCGCTCGTGGGGGTCGCCGTCACGGTAGCGACCGACGCCGACGGTCTCTGCACGCAGGCCCGGGTCGTTCTCAATGCCGTCGGCTCCTCTCCATTGGTGGTCGATGCTGCGGGATCGCTGTTGCTTGGCACCCACCTCGGCGGGGAGATAACTGCCGACGCCGCGGAAGAGGTCTTCAAAGCCGGTAAGCCGCTCGAGAACGCCAATGCCGGCCTTCTCTACCGCAAGCGGATGTTGCGCGTGCTCGCCCAGCGCGCTCTGGAGGACGTCACTCGCCCCTTGCGCTGAATGAATCGGCGGTGTTATAGTGATTGAGCCGAATAATGTTCGGCCCAACCACCTATATGACCGTATCTCTTTCAATAGCCCAGGGTGAGCTCGACGAACTCGACGCCCGCCTCCTCGATGCCCTCCAGGAGAACGCCCGCTCGACCTACGCCGAGCTGGGGGCGCTCGTCGGGTTAAGCGCGCCCGCAGCCCACGAACGCGTTAAGCGCCTCGAGGGGCGCGGCTTCGTGCGCCGTTATGCCGCGCAGCTCGATTCCAAGCGCGTCGGCCTCGGCTTGGTCGCGTTCATCAGCTGCTACACCACGCAAGATTGTAATTATGCCGCCTTCACCGACGCGCTCGGTGCGATTCCCGAGATCGTCGAAGTGCACAGCGTCGCGGGCGAAGAGTCATTCCTTTGCAAAGCGATGACGCGCTCGACCGATCACCTCGACGATCTACTCACGCGCTTGAAAACCATGCCCGGCATGGCGCGCACGCGCACGACGATCGTACTCTCGACACCATTCGAACGCGGAGGCATCTCGCTCTTACCATGACGACCACTGTCGATAACACCCTGCATCCCCTCGGCACGCACCGCGTCCTCGAACCCGCGGGCGCGATGCCGCAGAGCGCGCTGCGCGTCGATAATACGCCGGTTGCGCGAGCGAACGAAATTCTCTGCGAGGTCGAGGTGCTCAACATCGATTCCGCCTCGTTCAAGCAGATCTCCGACGCCGAAGGCGGCGACGAAGAACGCATCGCCGCGCACGTTGCAAACATCGTCGCCACGCGCGGGAAGCAGCACAACCCCGTCACCGGCAGCGGCGGCATGTTTATCGGCCGCGTTGCCGAGATCGGCGAACGGCTCCGCGATTCAATTTCGCTGCACGTCGGCGACCGCATCGCTTCGCTCGTTTCGCTCACGCTCACGCCGCTGCACCTTCGCCGCATCACGCGCGTCTGCACCAAGACCGGGCGCATCTGGATCGAGGGCAGCGCCATTCTTTTCGAGCGCAGTCTTTGGTCGAAGCTTCCCGAAGATATCGATGAAAACGTCGCGCTCGCGGTGCTCGATGTCGCCGGCGCTCCGGCGCAGGTCGCGCGCCTCTGCAAACCCGGGCAGAGCGTCGTGGTCATCGGCGCCGACGGCAAGAGCGGCATGCTGTCGTGCGCTCGCGCCAAACGCGCAGTCGGCGCCGAGGGGCGCGTCATCGGCGTCGCTCCGAGTGCGGAGACCGAAGCCGCGCGTCTCTTGCAACGCGAGGGGTTCGTCGATGCATTCATCGTCGCCGACGCTCGCGATACGCTCGGCGTCAGCGCTCAGGTCGAGCGGCTCCTACCCGAGCTCGCCGACGTCGTTATTAATTGCGTGAATGTCCCGGGTACCGAACTCGCGTCGATTCTCTGCACGAAGGACGACGGGACGCTTTACTTTTTTTCGATGTCCACCTCGTTTACGGCGGCGGCGCTCGGCGCCGAAGGTGCAGCGAAAGACATCACCATGATCGTCGGCAACGGGTACGCCCGTAACCATGCCGAGATCGCGTTGCAGACGCTGCGCGATTTTCCGGCCATACGTTCCTATTTCGACGCGAAATACGCGCGTTCGTAATCCACCCATCTATCGGAGGCAGCGACCATGAGCGAGATCGTCCATAAGAAACCGGCGGCGGAAGCATCGCAGTTTGCATATAAAAACCTCAAACAGGGGGAGTTCTGGCGTCACGTCCCCGCCTATCGCGAGGTCGACGAAGCGACGTTTCTCGATCACCTCTGGCAACAGAAGCATTCGATTAAGACGCCCGAAGAGCTCGTCGGCACGATCCGCGATCTCGCACCGCCGGAATTCGTCTCCGACATCGAAGCGGGCTTCGCCCATGCGCCGATGGCCGTGCGCGTCTCTCCGTATGCGCTCTCGCTCATCGACTGGAACGATCCGCATAACGATCCGATCCGCCGCCAGTTCATTCCGATGGCAAGCTCGCTGCTTCCCGACCATCCGCGCCTCACGCTCGATTCGCTGCACGAACAGGACGATTCTCCGGTTCCGGGGCTCGTGCACCGTTATACCGATAAGGCACTCTTTCTTCCGCTCAACGTTTGCCCGGTCTACTGCCGCTTTTGCACGCGCAGCTACGCCATCGGCCCCGATACCGAGGAAGTCGACAAAGTTTCACTGGCAAAAACCCCGGCGCAGTGGCAGCAGGCATTTCAGTATATTAGCGAGCGCCCGGAGCTCGAAGATATCGTGATCTCCGGCGGCGACACCTATCAATTGCCGCCGAAAAACATCGAACTGATCGGCAATGCGTTGCTCGATATCCCGCACGTGCGTCGGATGCGTTTTGCCACCAAAGGCCCGGCGATTATGCCGATGAAAATCATCAGCCATACCGAGTGGCTCGACGCGATCGCTGCAATCGTCGAACGCGGCCGTAAACTCGGGAAGGATGTCGTGTTGCACACGCACTTTAACGCACCCGAAGAGATCACGTGGATCACGCAAAAGGCGATGGGTATGCTCTTCGAGCGCGGCATCTTTACGCGCAACCAGTCGGTGTTGATCCGCGGCGTCAACGACACGCCCGAACGGATGGCGCTGTTGGTGAAGCGCCTGGGCCACGTCAACGTCCACCCGTACTACGTGTATATGCACGACATGGTGAAGGGCGTCGAGGAACTCCGCACGACGATCCAAACTGCGACCGAGACGGAAAAATTCGTCCGCGGCAGCACCGCCGGTTTCAACACGCCGACCTTCGTTTGCGACGCTCCCGGCGGCGGCGGTAAACGCGACGTGCACTCGTACGAGTATTACGATCGGGAGAACGGTATCGCCGTTTACGCCGCTCCGAGCGTCAAACCGGGCAAAGCGTTCCTCTACTTCGACCCGATCGACAAGCTCTCGCCCGATGCACAAGCCCGCTGGATCGTGCCGGAGCTTCAAGAGCAGATGATCGCCGAAGCGCTGCGGAAAGCCGGAGCTCAGAACGAGCAACTCGTCCTCGCGTAGTCAATAACACACAGAGGCGTACTGCTTGAATGTAGTACGCTTTTGTGTTACGATGGGGTCACCATGGCGGACACGCTGACGATCAGGCTCGATCCGAAGGACCGTGCGACCCTCCAAGAGCTCGCGCGGGCCCGCGGGCTGGGTGTAAGCGCGCTGGTTCGCGAACTTGCGGAGGCCGAAGCGCTACGCGCACGGCGTGCTGCGATTCGCACGGAGGGCGAGCGAATCGCCGAATATCTTGCCACGCATCCAAAGGCGCGCGAAGAACTCGAATCCTACGGCGTCCCAGCGGGAGAGCCGTCCTGACTCCCGCCGCCGGCTCGATCGTTCTCGTCGATTGGCGAAGCGGCGCCCTGGCCCAAGAGCCCAATAAGCTACGTCCAGCCGTCGTCGTCAGTAATGCGGAATTATTTCCCGAGAGCTACCCGAATATTATCGTCGTGCCGCTAACCTCGGACCAAAATATCGCTCACCCTACGTTCTCGCAGCGCATCGATCCGACGTCGAGCAATGGCGCGACCCGCGTCTCGTGGACGCTCGCTCACCATATTACGAGCGTCGCAAAACAACGCATTACCACGACCTCATCGAAGATCGACGAGCGGCAGCTTCAGACAATTCGAGAGCAGGTTGCACTAGCGATCGGCACTTAACAACGCGTGACGCGCTACGTTCCCTTTTCAGCTCCGGCATAGAAGATCCACTTGAAGAAGAGCGCCGGCGTCGTCGTCAGCGCATTCGGATCGCCGTAAACGAGATAGAACTCGTTGTGCCCGTGGAGGTAATGGAACGCCGCGCTGAGGTTGTCGGCGAAGATCGGCGTGAAGGTCGGTGCGAAGTACGAGGTCGGCAGGCTCGTGCCGTTAATGCGCCGGGCGCCGAGCGACAACGATGCATCGCGCGAGAACTGCCAATTCACGCTCGCCGAATTCAACCATTGCTTGAACGACGGCTCCGTCGCGCGATTCGATGCATAGCTATTCTCGTTGAAGTTAAGCGAGAAGCTCAGGTTCCGCCGAATCGGCATGGTATCGAACATTTGCATGTACGCAGCATGTCCGTGATAGTACGCGCCGGTAGAAAATAAGAAGCCGATTGGAAAATTCGAACTTAACTTGTATCCGAGAAAGGCACCATTGCCGGTGCTGAACGGCAAAAAGTTACCGTCGAACGTGCTTACAAATGTTGAATTTTGGAAAACATTAAACGACCAAAGATTCCGAAAGTTGAAACTGGCTTGCCAGTTAATCATGTTTTGGGCGGGCTTCGAAGCGTCGTTCCAAAAACGCGTATCGAAAGCACTGATCTGTACGTCGAGCAGCCTCGATTTCGGTGACATGTGAAAAACATGTTGGCCGCCGGCCTCGTAACCGGCGGTGTTATTTTGCGCTACGTATGCATCGACCGGATTGAATTGCGATCCTATGAACTGGCGCGCTATCCCGGCAAAGCTATTTGCGGTCTGATAGAACGCTCCGATCTCGCCATATCGCGCCGCAGATGAATCGGTCACGAACGTTCCACTCTCACGAGCAAAATTTCCATAAACCCCTAAATGATTCCGATTATCGCTAAAAGCACCGCTTAACCAGTCTGTCGAATCGACAAAACTCGGCGTGGCAACCGTTACACCTTGCGCGTTTACGCCATACGTCTCTCGAAGATTTTGTACTCCGAAGTCCACGGCTTCGGCGGCATCGGTCCGCCGTGCTCCGACGGCATCGAAGCCGGAAAAGGATAGTGGCCCTTGGGTTCCTTCGACGCCGTATCCCTGCCGAAAAGTTGGGATGGCAGGTGTGTAAAGCACGGACGGGCACGACAGTGCGCAGCCAGAGGTTCCAAACGTATTTGCGACTTGCGTAAAGAACGGACGAACTTCCTGATATTGTCGCGGAAATGCCGTCGGCGATATCGTTTGCTGATCCGTTTCGACATTCGAATAATCGGGGTGAAAGGAGCCGACGAAGGATGCAGTCGGCGTGATCGGCACCGCCATATCCAAACCCATCTGCGAGGTTGAACCACCGGCGCTCCGAACTCCGAGAAGATAGGGCTGGAAGCGTGCCTTTGGTCGCGTCGCCTTTTTCTTCTCACTACCCCCGATCGCCACACCCGAGAGGGTGCCCGAATAGAGCGCCTCGGTCGGCGACGGGGCAGCGGGATCGTAGCTCCAAACCTGAAGGCTATTTGTTTTGAGGTCGAAGCGCACGAGTTGCGCCTTCCACGCATGCGAGCCACCGGAGCGAATAATGCTAAATGGAATGTGCATCGTAATCGTATAACCCCTACTGGTTATACGCCCCCGAGATATCCAATGCGGAGTATAGGCGCTGTTTTCGGTAGAACTTTGGTAATGCGCGCCGCGTGGATTTGCGGTGAACTGATAGCTGAAGCCTTGCACTCCCTGCGGCTCGAGGGAAACCTGAACGTTATCGTCACCGAAAATCGCCGACCCGTTACTCACCGTTGACGCCGCGACGCTCCCGCGTTCGCGGACGACGAATGCAAAATCGAGGCCCATTGGGTCTTGAGCGACATAAACGACGGTTGGATGTACGACGCGACGGCGATTTGTGAAATCGTACTCCAAAACTACGCGGGCAGATCCCTTCCAAGTTTCGTCAATCCGCCCTTGCATCGACGGCATCTTTGCAAGCATCGGTACGTTCGAATGCGGCAATTCGGCGGCGTCGGCAGCCGAGGCTACAAATATACCGATGGAAACATATAATACGCTCGCAAAACAAGCGATAAGAATACGCCGCATGCGCGTATGCTTCATTTTCAACTATTACGTTCCTTTTTCGGCTCCGGCATAGAAGATCCACTTGAAGAAAACGGCGGGCGTCGTCGTCAGCGCATTCGGATCGCCGTACACGAGATAGAACTCGTTATGCCCGTGGAGATAGTGGAACGCCGCGCTGAGGTTGTCGGCAAAGATCGGCGTGAAGCTCGGTGCGAAGTACGAAGTTGGAAGACTCGTGCCGTTAATGCGCCGGGCGCCCAACGACAACGATGCATCGCGCGAGAACTGCCAATTCACGCTCGCCGAATCCAGCCATTGCTTGAACGACGGCTCCGTCGCGCGATTCGAAGCATAGCTATTTTCGTTGAAGTTGAGCGAAAAGCTCAGGTTCCGCCGAATCGGCATGGTATCGAAAAACTGCCAATTCGCAGCATGGCCGTGATAGTACGGGCCCTCCCCGTACACGATCCCCTTGCCGTAGTTCGAATTCAAATTGTAGCCGACGAACGCGCCGTTCCCGACGTTAAATGGAAGATACTCGCCATCGGAAGCTAGAACGAACGAGCTTTGTTGGTAGACGTGCACCATCCAGAGATTTTTGAAATCGATATTGATCTGATCCCCGGCGTTACTCTGCGCCGGCTGCGATAGGTGGTTCCAGAAGCGCGCATCGTTGAGCATGACCGAGAGATCGAGCAACTTCGACTTCGGAGAGAAATGGAAGGTCTGTTGGAAAAACGATAGATATCCACCGATATCGTTCTGCTGTTGGTAACCGTCGACCGGATTGAATTGCGATCCGACGAACTGATGCGCCAAAACAAACACGGTATTTGCCGTTTTAAGGCCGGCTCCGAGCTCGCCATAATGCGCCTGGCTCGGGTCGGTAACGAACGTGCCGTCTTCCCGCGCGTAATTTCCGTAGGCAAACCAGTGGCCGTGCGTGCTAAAATAGCCTCCGTTGAACGAACTCGTATTGTCGATGAGGTTCGGCGTATTCACGGTGACGCGTTGCATATCGATCTGTTCGATTCCACCGCTGGAAGAGTGTGCGTAATTCACGGCATCGGCGAGATCGGTTCGTTGCGTACCGACGGCATCGAAGCCGGCAAACGTGAGCGGCCCTTGCGTTCCTTCGACGCCGTATCCCTGGCGAAAAGTGGGAATCGCCGGGGTGTAGAGCGTTTGCGGGCAGTTCTGGCAGCCCAGCGTCTCGTTGAACGCATTTCCGACCTGCGTGAAAAATGGGCGTACCTCTTGGTATTGCCGCGGGAACGCCGTCGGCGAGATCGTCTGCTGATCCGTTTCGACGTTGGAATAATCGGGATGAAACGAGCCGACGAACGAGGCGGTCGGCGTAATCGGCACCGCCATATCCAGACCGATTTGGGACGTCGATCCGCCGGCGGCAGCGGAACGCCCGACGCCAAGCAAATAGGGCTGAAAGCGCGGCGCCGGGCGGCTCGATCCTTTTCCCTGAGTTCCGGAAGGGTTCACATCATCGAGCGTACCGTCGTAGAGAGTATCGAACGGACTCGTTGCATTGGGGTCGTAACTCCAAAGGTCGGTAGCGTTCGTACGAACGGAGAATCGCTGGAATTGCGCTTTCCATTCGTGCGAGCCCCCAGAGCGCAGAACGGAAAACGGGACGTGCATGGTAATGACGTAACCGGTTTTTGTAATTCGGCCCGCAGCCTTCCAATGCGGCGCGTAGGCGCTGTTCTCCGATGAGTTTTGAAAGCGTGCCCCGCGCGCGTTGGCAATAAATTGATAGGAAAAGCCCTGTAGGCCCTGTGGATTGAGCGAAAGTTGTACGTTATCGTCTCCAAATACCCCGGGGCCGTTGCTGAGCGTCGATGCGACGACCGGCGACCGCTGTGTGACGACAAATGCTACGTCGAGTCCACGAGCATCTTGGCCCACATATACAAGCGCTGGATGTGCGGCGCGCCGCCGGTTGGTGAAGTCGTAACGAAGTTTAATCCGCGCCGCCCCGCGCCACGATTCGTCAACCCGTCCGGCGATCGCCGGTTCGTGGGCGAGCGTCGGTACGCGTAGCGTGGGTAAGCCTGCAGCCCGAACGCCGGCGATACTCCCGAGGAGAATGAGGCTCGAGAGTATTGCGATGGGCGTGGCTTTCGAGAAGAGCATGCGGCTTATACGGAGCGCGTCTCGGCGAAGTTTCAAAATCCACGAGCGACTTGCATCATTTATCTCTCAAAAGGCAACGCCGGCTCTCGTTTACCCGCCGGCAAGCTTCGCGCGTGTCCCTCGCGCGGCGAACCACGCGACGATACGTTCGCGGTGATCGCCCTGAATTTCGATGGTGCCGTTTTTCACCGTGCCGCCGCTACCGCAGAGTTGCTTGAGCGCCTTCGCAGTGGGCACGAGCTCGGCTTCGGGGAGCCCGTAAATGACGCTCGCGCTACTCGCGCGCCGCCGCTCTCGCGTGATGCGAATGACCCCATCTTCGGGGAGCAGCGCAGGCCGGGGCTTTGCGCGGCTCGGGCGCTCGCTCACCGGGGGATCGATAGCCCCGCCCTCGCTTGAATAGACCAGCCGCCGGTTTTGGTCGCTCACCGGACGAAGGGTTCCAAAAGCGCTACCGGCGCTCCCCCCCACCGAGGAGCGATAGCTAGAACGGTCATTTTTACACAGTCCCATTTTCAGAGAACTGGTACGATCGAGGTTCGGAGGATTGTCCTATCATGAAGTTCCCTGCTCGTATTGCCTTTGCTACCGCACTGCTCGTCGGATCGCTCGCTCTCGTCCCCGCTGCCGCTCAAAATGTTACCGTGGTGGTGAATGGCCAAGTGATGTCCTTCGACCAGGCCCCCGTTATGGTAAACAATCGAGTCTTCGTGCCTATGCGCGCGATATTCGAACGCCTTGGATCGACCGTTTCATATTCCAATGGGAATATCAACGCTCAGGGCAACGGAAGGTCGGTGCATCTTGCGATCGGCTCGCTCGATGCTTCGGTAAACGGGAATCCGTTGACGATGGACGTCGCACCGTTCTTGGTGAACGGACGAACGGAGGTACCGCTTCGTTTCGTCGCCCAAGCCCTCGGCGCGAACGTAACCTGGAACGGCAACACTTCAACTGTTTATATTGGAACCTCGGGAAGCGGCAACGCCTCAACACCACAACCGTACGCAACCCAAACACCGAGTTATCAATCGTTCTATCTAAATAACGAGCATCCGGTGAACGGTGGCACGGTGAATACGACGCACCCGAAAATTCACGCGACTTTTAGCCAACCGGTCGATCTCAATTCCTTACATGTAAGCGTCGATGGAAACGACGTGACCTCTCTCGTTTATACCAATGCAAGCGGTTTCGACGTGACACCGGGCTTCGCGCTCGATCCAGGTAACCACAACGTTACCGTAAGCGGAACCACCTCGAACGGCTCCCCTTTCAACACCGGATGGTCCTTCTATACCTCAAATACAGCGTCGGGGGCCGCACAAAACTATATCGTGAACGTCTCGCCGGCGCCGAACACTCGCACCGGCAGTTCGTTTACGCTCAGCGGCCGCACGTTACCGAACTCGAAAATACACATCGTGGCGACCGGGACCAGTACGATCGGCGGTCTCTTTCAGGTCGGAACGGGAACGTTCCAATCCGATGTTACGGCCGATTCAAATGGATACTTCAACGTTCCGATCTCCCTCAGCGTGCTCGGAGGCGGCCAGATCCGAGTCATTCTGACTTCGGTCTCACCCAATGGCGCATCGGTCGAAAACCAAGTGGTATACGGCGTCTAGTCGTTCGCGCTTGCCAGGCCCCGCGTTCTCGAACGTACAACTCGTCGTTCTGCGATGAAACGAATATGCGTCTTTTGCGGCTCGCGCTCCGGGCGCGGCGACACCTTCCTTGCTCTCGCCCGTAGTGTCGGCACCGAACTGGCCCAACGTGGTATCGGCATCGTGTACGGCGGCGGACGCGTGGGCTTGATGGGAGCGCTCGCCGACGCTGCCCTTGAAGCAGGCGGCGAAGTGATCGGCGTCATTCCCCACGCACTCGAGCGAGCGGAGATCGCGCATCAGGGGCTAACGGCGCTGCATGTCGTCATCTCGATGCACGAGCGCAAGGCCATGATGGGAAATCTCAGCGATGCATTCCTCGCTCTTCCCGGCGGCTTCGGCACGATGGACGAACTCTTTGAAGCCCTGACGTGGCAACAACTCGGGTATCACGAAAAGCCCATCGCGTTACTCGATAACGGTGAGTTTTTCGCGCCGCTGTTGGGCCTGCTCCAGCGCATGCTCGACGACGATCTCCTGACGATTGAAAGCTACGGGCGCGTCCGGCTCGCCGCCTCGCTCGCCGACGCCCTCGCCGACCCGGCGATGGCGCGCGCGCTTACATCGTCACGCGATGGCGGGCAATAATCTCTGCATACCGCGCACTCGCTTCGGTGGGTATGCGCTTCAACGCAGGGTCGTTATCGAGGTCGATGTGATAGAGCCCGAAATCGCTGTTATCGTCGAATGGTAATCCCCATTCGCGATTCGAGGTAATGCTCCAGCAGAGGTACGCTTCGACCGGTACTCCGGCGCCGATCGCACGGTCGACCTCGGCGATATGAGCGGCAAGGTACGCGGCGCGAGAGAAGCCATCGGCGCTGGTGACGCAGCCGTTCTCGATAACGACGATCGGCTTATCGGGAAACTGTTCGTGCGCTTGACGTAAGATACGTTCGAGCTCACCCGGCCAAACCGGCGCCTGCGCGTAGCGGCACTCCGCTGCGGCGCCGAGCCGCTGCAATTCTCCGGGCCAGATCGACGGAACGCCCCAATAATAATCGAGGCCGACAAAATCGAGCGTGCCGATGCATTCGCGCGGACAGAGAAACTCAGGGAGTTGCCCGAGCATCGCGAGGTTCCACCAATTCGTACCGACGAGCGTGCCGAACATCGCGAGCGTGCGACGCCACTTATCGAAAATTTGCAGCCAGGAACGCGTTGCCGTAAGGCGATCGCTCTGACCGAGCACGACGAACTCGATATTCGGGGAATCGCTTTGCAACACTTCACGTGCGATCGCTTTTGCGAGATCGATCTCGAGGCCGCTATATCCCCCGCGGCCGTCGGCTTCGCAGAGCCCCGGCACGCCGGGATGAATACCGATGCGCATCCGCCCGCGTTTTCGGATCTGCACGACGGAGGCTCCGACTTCGCGCTTCGGGTCGGGCGGCGCCACGGTAGCGTTCCGCCCGACATGGCTCAGGGTCGCGCGCCCATGCGCGTGCGGCAAATCCGGGTGCTGCGAACGCAGCGTCGCCACGGCGCGGTCGACCGCGTCGAGGAGTGCGTGATGCCCGGGCGGCACGGCGACGGCGTAATGGCGTGCGTATCCCGGAAGCAGCGTCACCGTAAGCTCACCGTTTGCATGCGGAGCGACCAAGGCTTGGTCGCTGTAAAGCAGCGCGATAGTCCCCGCTCGAAGCGCTGCGAGCGCCGCGTTCATATCGGCGAAATACAGCACGGTCGCGTCGGGGAAGCGCGCGCCGACGCTCTCCGAGGCCTCGGAGCTCTTCAACACACCGACCGTTACCTTCCAATTCGCAAGCGACGCGGGAATCGTCGTGGTTTTCACGTGCAGCGCGGCAGCGTGCGTCGCGAAATACGGCTCCGAGAAAAGCACCCGCTCCATACGTGCGTGCGTGATCGCAATTTGCGCGACCGAACAATCGACGCGTCCGTTTTCGACGATTCCGGCCTGCACGATGCGCGATGCATGCTTGCGTATCTCTTCGGGTGATTTGGCGTGCGTCGCGCTGCGATCGACCAGTTTCTGTAACCAACGCGGAAGCCCGAGAACCAGCGGGTTCGCGCCGACTTTTGCGGTGGGGACGATCGCGCGAATCGCCGCGCGCGTGCGGGAATGCGCGAGCAACAGGTTGGGAATGAGGCGCAACACCGCGTCCATCTGCTCCTCGGGAATCGTATCGGGCGGCTGCCCCGGCGGCATTGGGTAAGCACGCATCCAAAAGCCCTTGATAAATCCATAGACGAGTTGATTCGGCTCGTTGACGCTTACGTAGTAATCGATGAGATCGCCAAGCCGTCGCGCCACCTGCTCTGCGTAGCGCGCCATACGATCGGGGAAGCCTTTGTCGAGCAATCCCGCGCCGCCGCCGGCCGCCTGCACGTGCAGCGGCCAGGTGTTGTGATGGATCGTAACGACCGCTTGCATGCCGGCTGCGCGCAGATACTCCAGCAACTCGCGATAGTGCGCGAATGCCTCCTCGCTCCACACTCCGGGTTCGGGCTCGAGGCGCGCCCAGGAGAGCGAGAGGCGGAAGATCGTGCAACCGAGCCCTTTGGCGAGATCGATATCTTCGCGATAGCGATTCCAGAAATCGGTCGCTTTTCCGCGCTCGGTGAGCCCGCGCGAGCGCTCCCAGAGATCGCGAATATCGTCGTTGCCGTCGTAGGCCTCACATTGATGGTCGGCCGTCGCAACGCCGAAGTGCATGATCTCGCTCATGCGCGCACCTTCGCCGCAGGCGGGAGAGCTCCGCCGCCGTAGGCGCGAGGATGCGTCGAGCCGAAGCGAGCCCGGCATGAGATTCACCAATAAAACCTGCATCGTCACCGGTGGCGGCTCGGGAATCGGACTGGCCGCTTGCTTGCAATTCGCCCGCGAGGGCGCGCGCGTTGCGGTCGCCGATCTGCACGTCGAAGCGGCGCAGCAGACCGTCGCCACGATCGTCGCCGCGGGCGGAACGGCGCTCGCACTCGCCGTCGATGTCGGCAACTCCGCGCAAGTGCAAGATGTAATCGCGAAGACGGTTGCCGCCTATGGACCGATCGACGCCATCGTCAACGACGCCGCGATGATGACGTTCACGCCGATCGTCGATATCGCCGAAGCGGATTTCTTTCACGTCATTACGACGAATTTAGGATCGGTCTTTTACTTCTGTAAGTACGGCATACCGCACATGAACGACGGCGGCGCGATCGTCAATTTAAGTTCGGTGCACGCGCACGCGACTACCGCAAACGTCGTTCCGTATGCATCGTCGAAAGGTGCCATCGAGGCGTTTACGCGCGGGCTCAGCATCGAACTCACCGCGCGCAAGATTCGCGTGAATGCAGTCGCTCCGGGAGCGGTCGATACGCCGATGCTCTGGAATAACCCGAACGTGAAGAGCGGCGCCGAGAAGGTCACCGGCGCAATCGGCAAGCCCGAAGATCTCGCCGCCGCGATCTGTTTTCTCGCATCGAGCGATGCGGCATTCGTTAACGGCACGACGCTCGTCGTCGACGGCGGACGCCTCGCGAAGCTGTGAAGGCGAGGCGCTCCTCGGGGATGCCTACCCCTGGAGCGCCTCGGCGATAACGCGTTCCTGTTCGACGGCGTGCGCGCCGGGGTAACCCTCCGACGGGCTCGCGCGGTACGGGCGCCCGACGTAATCGATCTCCAGCGGACGTTCGAGCCGTTCGAGGAGACGCCGCCGCACGTACGCACGCGCGCCCATGTTTTTCGGCTCTTCTTGCACCCAGACCAAGCGTTTGAGTTTGGGATAGGTCGCAAGCAGCGCGTTCATCTCCGCGCCCGGCATCGGCGAGAGCAACTCGATGCGCACGATCGCCGTCTTGCTGCGGTCGGCGTACTGCGGTGCCGCGACGAGATCGTGATAGATTTTACCGGTGCAGAGCACGATGCGCTCGATCTTCGATTTATCGGTGACGCTGGGATCGTCGATCACCGGTTGGAACGAGCTGGTCGCCATCTGGTCGATCTCGCCGTACGCGGCTTCGAGACGGAGCAACGATTTCGGCGTCATTACGACCAGCGGCACCGGATTCGGCGAACCCGCCTGCAAGCGCAGTAGATGGAAGTGATTTCCGGCCGTCGATGGATAGGCGACGCGGAGATTTCCTTCGGCGGCGAGTTGCAAGAAACGCTCCAAGCGCGCGCTGGAATGTTCGGGGCCCATGCCTTCGTAACCGTGCGGTAAGAGCATCGTGAGGCGCGAGGTCTGCCCCCACTTCGCCTGGCCGGCGGCAATAAATTGATCGATGATGATCTCGGCACCGTTGACGAAATCGCCGAATTGCGCTTCCCACAACACGAGCGCTTTCGGCAACGTCACCGCGTAGCCGTATTCGAAACCGAGGCAGGCGTACTCCGAGAGCGGGCTATTGTGAATCTCGAATGAAGCCTTCGCATCGGCGAGGTGCGCGAGCGGAACGAACGTTGCATTCGTCGCAACATCGTGTAGCGCCGCATGACGGTGGCTGAACGTGCCGCGCCCGGTATCCTGCCCGGTAATGCGGATCGGCACGCCCGAGGTTACCAATGACGCGAACGCCAGCGCCTCGGCCATGCCCCAATCGACGAGGCCTTTCTCGGCAATGAGCGCGCGGCGGCGCTGGAATTGCGCGATGAGTTTTTTGTTGACCGTGAAGTCGGCGGGGACGCGGACGACCTCTTCGCTCCACGCGAGCAGCTTTTTGCGATCGATCGGCTGCAAGGTAACCGTCTCGATCGGCGTCGCCTGGCCGATTTTTTCGATAAGGCTCTTGCCGCCGTCGGCCTTGACGCGCGCGTTCGCGCTTTGCAACGCCGCCGTCGCCTGTTCGATCATTTCATTAGCGCGTTCGGCCGTAATGATTCCCTGCGCGACAAGTTTATTGGCGAAGAGTTCGCGCGCGGTGGGATGGCTCTTAATTTTGTCGTAGAGCAGCGGCTGCGTGTACGCCGGCTCGTCCTGTTCGTTGTGGCCGAAACGGCGGTAACCGATGAGATCGATAATGACGTCGCGTTTGAACTGGCGTCGGAAATCGACCGCTAAGCGCACCGCGTCGATGCAGGCATCGACGTCGTCGGCATTGACGTGAACGATCGGGACGTCGAAGCCCTTCGCGAGATCGGAGGCGTAACGCGTCGAACGATCGTCGTGCGGATCGGTGGTGAAACCGACCTGGTTGTTGGCGATGATATGAACCGTGCCGTCGGTGGTGTACCCGGCGAGCGACTGCAGATTGAAGACTTCGGAGATGATGCCTTGCCCGGTAAAGGCGGCGTCGCCGTGAATGAGAATCGGCACCGCGCGATTGCCGTCGCGACCCGGGGCACCGGCGGCGTGATCGCTCTGAAGCGCACGCGCCGAGCCTTCAACGACCGGATCGACCGCTTCGAGGTGGCTCGGGTTGTGAGCGAGGATGACGGTTATCTCGCGCCCATCGTGCGCGCGGTAGATGCCGGTCGCGCCTTGGTGGTACTTCACGTCGCCGGTGACATCGTCGTCGCCGACCTCACCGCGTAGGTGCGCCGCTTCGAACTCGCCGAGCAATTCGTCGTAAGGAAGATTGACGACGTGCGCGATCACGTTGAGGCGACCGCGATGCGCCATGCCGAGCACGGCGTTGCCGACGCCTTCGGCTGCGAAGCGTTCGAGCATCTCTTCGAGCATCGGGACCATCGCGTCGAGCCCTTCGCCCGAGAAGGTCTTCTGTCCGAGGTACGTTTTGCGCAAGTAGCGTTCGAAGGTTTCACCGCGCGTCAAGCGCTCCAACAATTGCTGTTGATGCTCGCGCGAAAGCGGCGTGCGGTGCGAACCGGTCTCGATCGCGTCGCGCATCCAACGGCGCTGTTCGCGATTGGAGATGTGTTCGAACTCGTAGGCAAGCGAGGAGCTGTAGGTTTCGCGCAGGTGCGGCAGCACCTCGGCGAGCGTGTTCCCGGGCACCTTCACGCGCAACACGCTTGCCGGAATTGCGTTCTGCATCGCATGCGTGAGCCCGTAGGTCGCGGGATCGAGCGATTCGTCGCCGGGCGGAGTCGAGCCGAGCGGATCGAGATTCGCAGCGAGGTGGCCGTGCGTGCGGTATGCCGCGACGATCGCCGCAGCGGCGGCGACACCGCGCATCATTTCGTCCGAGGGAGCTCCCGAAGAAGCACTTGCAATCGGCACCGGCGCCTTGGCACCGAGCTGCGGCGCCGGGCCCGCGACGAGCGCGAGCGTCGCAAACGCGCGTTCGTAGAACTCGCTCTCGCCTTGCAGCAAGCGATCGATGCGGCGCAAGAATTCACCGGACTGCGCGCCTTGAATGACGCGGTGATCGTAGGTGTTCGTCATCTGCATGACTTTACCGATCCCGAGGCTGCGCAACGTCGTTTCGTCAACGTTGGTGAAGCCGGCCGGGTAGCCGATCGCTCCGGTAGCGAGAATCGAGCCTTGCCCCGCCATCAAACGCGGAATCGAGGCGACGGTGCCGATGCCGCCGGGGTTGGTAAGCGTAAGGCTCGCGCCGGTTAGATCGTCGGCGACGAGTTTATTTTCGCGCGCTTTCGCGACGAGCGCATCGTACGCCGAGACGAAGCCGGCGAAATCGAGTTTATCAGCGTTCTTGATGACCGGCACGACGAGGAAACGCGTGCCGTCTTTGCGTTCGCTGTCGACGGCGAGCCCGAGGTGGACGCCCGGTTCGACGCGCGTCGGCTTCCCGTTCTCGCTGCGGAAACTGTAGGTAACGAAGGGCATCTCGCTTGCCGCCTGCACGATCGCAAACGCGATGAGATGCGTGAACGAGATTTTCTCGTTGCGTTTCGCGGCTTTGATTGCGGCATTGAGTTCGCGACGGCGCGCGTCGAGCACGTCGACGCCGAGTGTGCGGAATGAAGTTGCGGTCGGAATGCTGAGGCTCTGCTCCATGTAACCGACGAGCGCGGCGGCCGGCCCTTGCAGCGGCGTGCGCTTGACATCGGCGGCGAGCGGCGGCTGCGGGGCGCCTTTGCTCGCGGCGGCGCTACGCGCGCTGCCGTTGCGAATCGCGGCGGCGATATCGTTGCGCAACACCATGCCGTCGGGGCCGGTGCCGGGAACGGAGTGGAGATCGAGTTCGAGTTTGCGCGCGATGCGTTGCGCTTGGTGCGAAGCGACGAGCGCGCCACTGCGCGCGGGCGCAGCAACGGGTACGGCGCTTGCCGCGGGTTTTGCAGCGGGCGCGGATTTCGCGGGAGCTGACGATACGGCGGCGTTCTCATCGAGTTGCATCAGCACCGCGCCGACGGCGAGCGTTTGCCCCTCGGCGACCAGAATCTCGGTGACGACTCCGGCGGCGGGTGCGGGCACTTCGACATCGACCTTGTCGGTCGTGACATCGACGAGTGGGTCGCCTGCGGCGACGGCATCGCCGACTTTTACGCGCACCTCGACAACCGAGCCCTCGGTCACCGATTCGCCCATCTCCGGCAACGTGACGTCAACGATCTTTGGTGGGCCGACGGGGGCAGCGGGCGCAGCGGCCTTCGCAGCGCCATTACCGGCGGCGGCCTTCGCGGAGGTATCGATCTCGGCGAGCAGGGCGCCGACGGCGATGCTCTCCCCCTCGTCCCCGTGGAGGCTCGTGATGACCCCGGAGGCGGGCGCCGGCACTTCGACGTCCACCTTATCGGTGGTGACGTCCACGAGCGGTTCGCCCTGAGCAATGAAATCGCCGACGCGCTTGCGCCACTCGACGATGGAACCCTCGGCGACCGACTCGCCCATCTCCGGGAGGGTCACCTGCACCAAGGTGTCAGCCACGTTGTCGATTCTCCGTCTTTCCTGCGTATTAAAGCGATGAACCGTAGTTATACGGGCCCGCGTCGCGCGAACCCCTCGATTCTACCGCTCGGCGAGGCGGAAGCCTACGACCCAAGCCACGGGGAGCGCGGGAAGGAGCGCTCGCCCGTTCCCCCGCAACCGCGGGAACGATGGAATTGCTGCGCTTCGAGGATCTCGAGTGTCGCTACGGGGCGCGCGACGTGTTCGCGGGGCTCGGCGGCGTGCTGCGCGACGGCGAGCGCATCGCCTTGGTCGGCCCGAACGGGGCCGGGAAATCCTCGCTGCTCCGCATGCTTGCCGGGGTCGACGCGCCCGACGGCGGCCGGATCGTGCGCGCCCGCAATGCGCGCATGGGCTATCTCGCGCAATCCGTCGCCGACGAAACCGAGGCGACGCTGCAAGAGCTCGTCGATGCCGCACTCGCGCGCGTCGCCGACGACGAATACGATCGCAAGCGTAAGCTGCTGCGCACGATGCTCGCCGCGTTCGGCTTCGCACCCGAAGAATACGCGCGCCCGTTGCGCGAGTTTTCCGGCGGGCAACGCTCGAAAGGAGCGCTCGCGCATCTGCTCATCGACGAGCCCGATTACCTGATTCTCGACGAACCGACGAACCATCTCGATATCGGAACGGTACGCTGGTTGGAGAATACCATCTCGGCCGATAAGCGGGCCTATATCATCGTTTCGCACGATCGCTATTTCATCGATCGCGTTGCAACGCAAATTTGGGAGCTCGACCGCGGCACCCTGTACGTTTATCCCCCGGCATCCCGCGCATATACGTCCTTTCTCGAGGCGCGCGAGGTGCGGCGCGAGAACGAACGCCGCGCCTACGAAACCTATATTGCCGAACGCGATAAGCGGCGCGCGACGATTGCCGGCCTACGCGCAACGCATACGTCGTCGGATTACAAACAGGTGCGCAGCCGCGAACGCCAGCTCGCGCGGACCGAAGCCGAAATCGCAGCGCCGGAGCCGCCGCCCGAAGCCGCACGCATTAACGTAGCGCTCGCGGCGCACCGCCGCGTTACCGGAGGCTTCGCGTTCGAACTCAGCGGGCTCACGAAAGGTTATGCCGCGCCGCTTTTTAGCGAACTCGCGATCGACGTGCAACAAGGCGAACGTATCGCTATCGTCGGCCCCAACGGCGCCGGGAAATCGACCTTGCTCTCGATACTCGCCGGCGAACGTACTCCCGATGCCGGAACGCTGCGTTACAATCCCGCGGCGCGCATCGCCTATTTCGCGCAGAACGCACAGGAACAACTCGACCCCGATGCAAGCGCGATCGACGCGGTACTCTCGGTCGGCAGCGTTCCTCCCGAACGCGCGCGCGGATTGCTCGGCCGCATCGGCATCTCCGGCGAGATGCAAGAACGCCCGGTGCGCTCGTTCTCCGGCGGCGAACGCCGGCGTATCATGCTCGCGCGTTTGATGGCGCAAAATGCCGACGTGCTGCTCCTCGACGAACCGACGAACGATCTCGATATCGCCAGCCGCGAAGCGCTCGAATCGGTGCTCGACGAGTATCCCGGCACGTTGGTCGTCGTTTCGCACGACCGTTACTTACTCGCCCGCCTCGCCGAACGCGTGCTCTGGATCGAGAACGGGCGATGGGGCGTTCTCGAAAGCTACGACGCCTACGAACGCTTCGTCGGCGAGCGCGGAGATCGCCCGACGAATGCCGCGACCGAGCCGGAGCGCCCGAAGGCAACGCGCCTGACGCCGCTCAAAGTACGGTCGAAGCTCACGACGCAGATCGCCTCGGTCGAACGGGAAATCGAATCGCTCGAAGCGCGCAAGGCGCAGATCGATGAGCTCTTCGCGCAACCCGATCTCTACGAAGATCGCGAACGCGTCAAGGCCTTACAGGCGGAGGTCGAAAGCATCGCCGTCCGTCACGATAGTGCGCTCGTGCGCTGGGAGGAGTTCCACGCACAACTCGAAGCGACCAACGCCGCCGAATAAACGCGCTCTCACGCCGCGTCGATTGCGCTCTCACGCCGAGTCGATTGCGCTCTCACGCCGCGTCGATTGCGCTCTCACGCCGAGTCGATTGCGCTCTCACGCCGCGTCGATTGCGCTCTCACGCCGAGTCGATTGCGCTCTCACGCCGAGTCGATTGCGCTCTCACGCCGAGTAGATTGCGAAGCAATCGTATCGAGGCGCCGCCGTTGGTTACCGCTCGAACGGAATAACGTCGCCGACGCGACCCTCGGATTCCGCACCTGAACGAAAATGGCCGTAGAATCCGGCGAAAGCGAGCGCCCCAAATACCAACACGTCGAAAACGACGTTCGGACGGCTATCGGGTTTCGATCCATCGATGCATGCGGTTAACACGAGCCACCCGAGAGTCACATAGCCGCACCACAAGCGCGTGATAAAACCCGCCTGTTTTTCGAGTTTAAGCATGGCATCTATTGCGAAAATTACGAATACGATGAAAGAATACGCTGCGTACAAGTAACTGTGTACGCGAAACATGGAGTAGGTCTCGTAGGCAGATACCACCGCATACCAATACACCATGAACGAGCCATCCCAAAAAGTGATGACGTACTGGTCGAGTCCGGTTAGGAGTTTTGAAAGTACACTAGGTTTGCAACGCAACCAAATTTCATCACCAACGCTTGGATTTGCAGCAGTGGGTGTATATCCGTTAATGGCGGATCGTATGCGCTTCGTCGTTAGTTTAATGACGACCGCTAGCATGCCGCCGATAACGGCAAGGACAAGTAACACACCGACGACCGTCACACTTTCGCGGAATACTATTTCCCAGCCCGACGGATGCGGCGCGTAGAACAACGCCCCGAGATACACCAGGAACAAGATCCCGACAACACCCGGCAATCGCTTTGAAAGCTCTCGGTAAAAGATCACGAGCGGCCCATTTTAATGGCCCCCTAACAAAGCCCTGGAAATTGCCCCGCTTTATCGCTCGAAAAGGAACCTCTTATCTCAGCGAATAAGGCGGCCGGCATGGAGCGTACAGAGGACGATCTTCTCGCTGCATTTATTGAAAAAGCGCAGGCTTCCGGTATTTCCGATGCCACGATGGTTGAGGTTCTCAAGCAACGGGGCTGGTCGGAGCGACGTGTCTATCGTGCGCTCTCAGCCGCTGTCGAAACAGCGGTGGGTCTCGAAATTCCCGCTCGCGGCAGCGCTCAAGAATATGCGCGCGATGCATATTTGTATCTCGTTTCGTTCATAACCCTCGCCTTGTGGTCGTATTCGCTCGGAAATATCTTCTACACGATGATTCATTACTGGATACCCGACCCAACGGCTACCTGGACGATTTCGACTCGAATGTTGCCGCACTTTCTCGCCTGGCCGATCGCCATGCTTATTGTTGCGTTTCCGATATTTATGTTTGTAAATGCAACGCTACAGCGAGATCTCGCGCAACGCCCTGAAGGTTTTTCAACCGGCGTTCGCAAGTGGCTAACCTATATTGCACTCGTCGGAGCGATGGGCACGCTCGTATTTGACGCAGTATCGTTCCTGGAGTCTTTTCTTCTGGGCACGCTAACCACGCGATTCATCCTCGACGCACTCGTGTTGCTGTTTATCGCCGGTGGAATATTTTCATACTATCTTGTTGCCGTTCGAAGTATGTCCGTCGCACCACGGCGGGAACGACTTTATGCTTTGATTTCGACGGTTGCCGTCATCGTAACACTAGCAGTCGGATTTATTGCGATGGGATCGCCAAATAACCAGCGGGAACTTTCCGCAGATGGACGGCGTATTACGGATCTGCGGGAGATCGAGCACGCCATTCATGCAAAAGCGAAGAGCGATAAGGCTCTTAAACGTGGCTTTGTTTTGCCTTCCCGATTGAACGAGGTAGAAGGCCTTGCTCCGGGTCAAATAGTCGACCCGATCTCGCGAGCGCCCTACGAGTACCAGCGGATCGGTGAGTCTCAATATCGTCTTTGTGCGACGTTTTATTCCAAGGATAACGAACCAACGATGTTGCCGGATATAACGGTAATGAAGGACCGCGACGGGCGCATCATGCGCGTGTTCGCCGATGCATACTCCGACGGTACGCCGAACCGAAACTGGGCGCACGGAACGGGGCGCGTCTGCTTTTTGCTCTCCGTTTAACCTGTCACGCCGAGTAGATTGCGTTGTCACGCCGAGTAGATTGCGAAGCAATCGTATCGAGGCGCGTTTGCGCGGTCCCTCGATACGCGCTTCGCGCTACTCGGGATGACAGGGATGCGCTACTCGGGATGACAGGGATGCGCTACTCGGGATGACAGGGATGCGCTACTCGGGATGACAGGGATGCGCTACTCGGGATGACGGCGCTGCGCTAGTTGAGGTGCATTGCGTGCGCGATGCCGAGGCTCGTGAGCGATATTCCCACCCAAAGAATCGCACCGAGCACGAGCGGGCGAATCCCCGCCGAGCGGATTCGCGCGTAATCGGCGCTTAGGCCGACCGCCGCCAGCGCGATGGTAATCGCGAAGAGCGCGAGCTGATCGAGCGGAGCGTGCCACGCCGCAGGAATATACCCGAAGCTATTGATTCCTGCAGCGACGACGAACCAAAGAACGAACCACGGAATAATCGAGCGCCACGGGACCGCGTCGCCGCCACGCATCGCAAACGCGCGCTTCCCGGCGTAGAACGCAACCAACGGAATGATGAGCGTCGTTCGCGTCAGTTTGACGATGACCGCGTGCTGTCCGGCTGCATGGCCGAACACGAAGGCCGCGGCGACGACCGATGACGTATCGTTGATCGCCGTACCTGCCCACAGTCCGAACGCATGTTGCGAAAGGTGCATGAGATGACCGATCGTCGGAAACGTCAGAACCGCCGCTACGTTAAAGAAAAAAATCGTCGATAAAGCGTACGCTACATCGGCGCGATCCGATTCGACCGCACTTGCCAACGCCGCAATCGCCGAGCCGCCGCAGATCGCCGTGCCGACGCCGAGAAGGCGGCGTAGGTCCCGATCGATTCCGAGTAATTTCCCGAAGATATACGCAAGCGCCAACACTACCACGAGCGTCCCCAACATCACCGGCAGCGATTTCAAACCGCCGGCAATGATATCGGTAAAACGCAATTGCGTTCCGAGTAAGACGATCGACCACGCCAGTACTTGTTTGGTGCTAAAAACAATTCCCGGATGCAAGCGCGCACCCGGTGCGCGCACCGCCGTTATCAGCAGGCCGAGCGCAATGGCGACCACCGGCGAGCCGACGACGGGCAGCAAATGCCCGACGAGGGTCGCGACGGCCGCAATTGCGATCGCCAAAAGGAGCCCGGGAAGTACTTTCACGATGCTCTAAAAGAAACTCGCCGGTTCCGGGGGAAACACGATGGAGGCCTTTTTATCGAACGCCGGTCGTTTATGGCTCTCCACGAACGCCGCAACATCGTAGGCCTGCTGGTTGCTCAAGGTACCAGCTTTCCCTAGCGGCATATTGTAGCGGACAAAACCTGCCATCATGGCGAGCTTCGCCATGCCCGCGCCCTTGTTAAAAGACGTTGCGCCCCAGAGCGCCGGGAACTGCCCCGGAATACCCGCACCGGTTGCCTGGTGACAGATCGAACATTGCGCGGCATATATTTTTGCGCCGCGTGAAATGCTCGGCGGAGCCGGCGGCTTGATGCGCGCGATGCGCACCGCCGGATCGATGGGAGAGAACGTCTTTTGCCCGCGCGATATCCAATTAATATAGGCAACGACCGCGATCATGGTGCGGCTATCGTAGGCCGGCGGCTTTCCATTCATGCTGTAAAGAAAGCACTCCGCCACGCGATCTTGCAGCGCGATCGCTCGGTGCGAACGTTTGTTCCATTGTGGAAAATGCCCGGCGATCCGCAGATATCCGCCGCGCGGAATGGTGCCGCCGGCGATGTGGCACGACGAACATTGCATCTGCGCAACCACGTATGGTTTCGCGAACTTGTGCGTCTGCGTGATGATATTATATCCCTCGCGCACCAACGCGCCCATCTTCCCCGCCGGCAGGTGCGCGGGGTCGTAAAGCGCGGCGCCCGCGAGCGGGCGACCCGCGGCCGTACCGCCGGTTGCGTTTCCAGCGCCCCCGGCGCACCCGGCGAGCGCGAGTGCGACGACCGCACTCGCTATCGCATAGAGAGCTCGCACGCCGCGCTCCTTAGAACGCCAGCGCCGTGTAGGCGTAGCCGAAGCGCTTCTGCAACACCGCCACCGTCGCGACCATCGAGGGCACCACGATCGTTCCCGGTATGAGATGCGTGAGAATATCGGCTGCGACTTGCGAACCATCCATCCCCGCCGGGGCGAAGCCGCGTTTGACGATCGCCCGCGACTGCTCTTCGACCGCCGTGTGACAGGTTAGCATCACCAATCCTCGCCGTTGCAACGTTTGAATCGACCGATCTTGGTAGGTCGATTTTTCGTTGTCGGGGTTTTCCGAAAGATTGAACGGGGTGTGCGACGGATAGTGATAGTTCTTTGTCGCGAAGGCACCGTCGGGACCTTTGATGTTGAAGAACTCCCCGATGCGATATTTCGCCCAAACGTAATCGCTGAAATTATAACTCGACGCCGGGCCGTGCGCGGCGAAGGCCATCGCGATTTTTTCGGCCGGATACCCGTACCCGAAATGCAAGCCGTTGAGCGCGTTTTTAATATTGTTCCAAACGACCGGATTGGGATTGAGAATCTCCCACATCTGGCGAATCTCCGCCGGTCGGCCCAGAACTTTATCGAAATGCGCTGCGTCGAAATTCGCCTTCCGTTCGACTAACGCCGTGCCGCCGGGAACCTTCGTCGCCGCCTCGGCGAGGGTCGGGGCGAGGGCGACTAACGAAGCTGAGGTTGCGAGAAAAGCTGTGCGTTTCATGGGTGGGTTCCTCCAGTTGTGAAGCCGTAAGAAGCATAGATCGCGCGCGCTCGCGCGCCGGTGAGAAACGTAACGAACGCTTTAGCCGCCGCCGGGTGCGGCGCCTTCGTTATTACTGCTGCTTGGTAAATTGCCGTCGCATTCTCCGAGGCTGGAATTTTAACCACGGCGAGACGCCCGGTGAGCTTCGCTTGATAGAGCGCTTCGGAGATCCAAACGACGCCGGCATCGGCGCGTCCGGAAAGAATCCAGCGCGGGCTCTGCCGATGATGGATCTTCGTTAACAGCGTCGTTCCCGCTTTGCGCTTGGTCACCATGATCGTTGAAACCAACGCCGCGCCGCCGGCTTTTCGGTACGCCGCCTGAATCTGCCCCGAAACGCCTTCCCACGCAGGGTTCGGCATTGCCACGCGAACGTCGGCGCGGCCGAGATCGCGTAAACTCGTTACGTGTTTCGGGTTTCCCTTTCGAACGAGTATCGCCAGCGTGTTGGTCGCATAGGTATGCGCCGGGCCGACGATGCCGCGCCTGCGCTCGATCGCCATTCGTTTCTTGCCCGAGAGAAAGACGTCGGGCTTGGGATCGATGACGAGATTGCCGACTTGCAGCGCACCGGCAGCGATCTGTTTGGCGAGAATTCCCGGCGGCAGCGTTTCGTAGAAGACGCGCTTGATATCGGGATGTTCCTTCTGGAATGCGGCCACGAGTGCGTGCATCGCCATGTATTGATTGCCGGCCGCAAAGACGACCAACTGAGCGTTCGCTGGGTTGCCGTGAAGATCGGGAACGACATCGACGTTCGGAACGGTGAAGTTGTAGGGTGAGGCGCCGAGCAAAACAGCGGCGAGAGCCGCCGTTGCGATAGCGCGAAAACGGAATGAACGAATCATGCTCCAAGGATAGGAGCCGTTAAATCATAAGTCAAATAACATTTTTGATGCGTTCTCATTGGTTTTACTTATGAAAATATCGCTCTCGCAGCTTGAAACGCTCGCCGAAGTCGCCAAACGCGGCTCCTTCTCGAAGGCGGCCCGTGCCCTGGGCATCTCGCAGCCGGCGGTGAGCCAGCAGCTCGCCACGCTCGCCTCAGCGCTCGGCCTCACGCTTTTCTCACGCGAAGCGGGGCGCCCCGGGTTGACCGAAGCCGGTCGGATGGTCGCCGAGCGGGCTCGAACGCTCATCGCCGACGCCGAGGCGCTGCTCCGCGAGGCCGAGGGATACGTTGCCGGGCGGAGCGGTCGGCTCGATTTCGCCGCAACGCGAACCATCGGGACCCATCTCGTTCCGATGATGCTCGCCGACTTTCTCCGCGACCGCCCCGAGGTCGAGCCGCGCGTTCGCATCGCGAATACCCTCGAGGTCGCGCGCCTCGTTCTCAGCGGCGACTTGCTCTTCGGGCTCATCGAAGGGGCGATCGACGACCTGCGGCTCGAGGCGCGCCCTTTCGCCCACGACCGCCTGCGCCTCATCGTCGCTCCACAACATCCTTTTGCGCTGCGAACCGGTATCTTCGCCGCCGACCTCGCACGCGAGCGCTTCGTGAGCCGCGAACCCGGCTCCGGCACGCGCGATCACGGTTACGACGCGTTGCGCGCGGCGGGGCTCGAACCACCGATCGCGCTCGAGCTTCCCAGCGGCGAAGGGATCGTGCGCGCCGTCGAGGCCGGGCTCGGCATCGCGATCCTCTCCGAGCTCGTCGTCGAGCGTGCGATATCTTTACATCGCGTCGTGCCGGTGCCGATCGATGACCTCGTCCTCGAACGTGATTTTTTCGTACTCTCGCGCCGCGAGCGTCCGCTCGCACCGCTCGCACAGGCATTCATCTCCTCGCTTCTCGGCGAACCCGCGACCGAGCAGAGCAAAGGTTCGCGCAGCACGGCGCGGAAAGATCGCCGACGAAGGAGTGGGCGTTGAAGAAGGATGATGATTTAGCCGCGCTTGCCAAAGCTATCGACGCCGTCGCACCTCGCCGTATGCCGAGCGCGAACGATAGCGATCTGCGCCTCGCACCGGCGCATCTTCCCTTCGTTGCAGAGAACGATCCTGGGATCGCCGTCGAAATCGTCGAACTCCGTCGCCTCGATACGTCGATGCGTGTCTATACGGCGGGTCCGCGCGCGGTGCGCGCAAATACGCCCGGAATCGTCGTCGTGCCGCACCTTTGGGGAATCGATGCGACGATTCGCGATATCGTTCGCCGCTTCGCGAAGGCCGGCTTCTCGACGGTCGCACCCGATCTTTACGCACGCTTCGAGGCCCCGTCAGGCGATGATTCGTGCGACCGAAAACTTTTCGAACCGTTTGCCAAACGCATCGACCGCCGGCAAGCCGACGGCGATATTCGCGCTGCGGCACTTTGGTTGCAAGCGCGTTCTCCGCAGGGGCTCATCGGTATCACCGGGCTCTCCGTCGGCGGGCACTACGCGTTGCTTCAAGCCTCCGATAACAACGATATCTTCAACTGCGTCGCGCCCTTCTACGGATCGGTCGACCGTATTACACCCGACCAAATTCACGTTCCAGTCTGCGGAAGCTACGGCGAGCACGATTCCATCATCTCTGCCGAGGACGTGCGGCTTTTTCGCACGCTCCTAACGGTGCCGAACGATCTGCGCGTCTACCAAACCGCCGGACACGATTTCTTCGACGACCGCCGGAGCGCGTTTGCGCCGGCCGCAGCGAGCGATGCGTGGAAACGGACGTTGGAGTTCTTCAAAAGCCACCTCATTCCGAATCGCTAACCGATGAGTGCGACGATCTTCCCTCTCGTTCTCATCGCGGCCGTCGTCCTGACGGCGGCCGCGACGGCCTTCTTCCTGCGCGGGACCGGTGGCGATAAAAACGACGCAACCGCGCGCTTCGAACTGCTGCTGGAGCGCGCGAAGAACGATTTAACCGCAACTCAGCGCGAACTGGTCGAGTCGTCGCGGACGGAATTCCTCGCTCTTGCCGGGCAACGCTTGGACACCACGCAGGCCGGCATCGCCGCGAAACTCACCGAGCTCGTCGCTCCGGTCGGCGAAAAACTCACCCAGGTCGATGCGTTCGTTCGCGAACTCGAACAGAAACGCACCGAAGCCTACACCGAATTGCGCGCTCAAGTTGCCACTCTTACTGCCAACGGAAGCGACCTCCGCAACGTCGCGACTGCCCTCGCCGACAAAACCACGCAGCTGGCGACGGCATTACGGAACCCGCAAATGCGCGGCCGTTGGGGAGAGATTCAACTCAAGAAGGTCTGCGAGCTGGCCGGCATGCTCGAACACTGCGATTTCGACGAGCAAGAGTTCTTCCGAGATCTCGACCGTTCGATGCGCCCCGATATGACGATAAAAATTCCAAACGATCGTTATATTTTCGTCGATGCAAAAGTACCGCTCGATGCCTACTTGAACGCCGTGGAAGAAAAGGATGAAACGCGCCGTTCGGCGTTTTTAGAAGATTACGGCAAAGCACTAAAATCACGCGTCAACGCTTTGGCTTCGGTCAAGTACCAAAACATCGACGGCAGCGCCGATTTCGTGGTGATGTTCGTTCCCGGCGAGAGTTTTTTAGCGGCGGCTTTCGCAAAGAGTCCCGATCTCGTCGAGTACGCAGCCGCTCGTTCCATCTTTATCGTCGGTCCGTTAACGTTGATGACGCTTCTGCGCTCCTACGGCATGGTATGGCAAAACGTCAAACAAGAAGAACGCGCGAAAGAAATCGCCGATACTGCGGCCGAGTTCTACAAGCGGTTTCTCGTCTTTGCCGGACACCTCAAAAAACTCGGCAACAATCTCGACGCCATCGTCAGAGTCTTCAACGATGCGATCGGTTCCTACGAACGAAATGTTATACCGAAGGGGCGAGAAATGGCCGATCTCGCCGCCCTCTCGAACGTCAACGACGGGGGTGAGGTGCCCCCAATCACCACTGCGGCGAGAAAAATCGCGTCGAAAACGGCAGTTGCTGCGATCGAATCGATCTCCGCAACTACCGACGACGACGAAGCCGAGACAGAAGAAGGTACGCTTTAGATCTTGTGGGTCGCTTCCCAGCGCTTGAGCGCGGCAAGCGTGTTCGCGACGTGTTTTCCAGGCTGCAAATTCGTATAAGTATAAATAATTCGCCCCTGCGGTGAGATCACGTACGACGTGCGGTTGGCGTACTGCGGCGCGGCGGAAAGCACGGCATCGTACTCTTTCATAACTGTCTGATTGGTATCTGCGGCGACGGCGAACTTACGGCGACAGACGCTAACGGAAAATTTTTGCAGTTTTGCAAGCGGATCGTGCGAGACGCCGATCACCGTCGCATGAAGCGCTTTGTATTTGCCGATCGCGTCGGCAAAATCGTGCGCTTCTATCGTGCAGCCCGGGGTAAATGCGGCGGGATAAAAATAGAGCACGACCGGCCCCTTCTTGAGGGCCGCAGCGAGCGAGAACGGAAACACCTTGCCGCCCTTGGTCGCCTGCAAAGTAAACATCGGCGCTTTCGCACCGACCGGCAATGCCGCTTGGGCCGCCGGCGTGAGCATCCCCAGGAGCCCCGCGCCGAGCGCGAGCGAACGGAAAAACGTTGAACGCATAGTCACTACCTCCGTGCCGTTCAACGGGGCGCGAGCCCACGAGGTTGCACGGCACGGAGTAGAAGCCGGAGGCAGCTTGCTTAGAGCCCCATTCGTCGCGCGATCACCACGCGTTGAACTTCGTTCGTCCCTTCGCCGATTTCGTTGATCTTCTGGTCGCGATACATTCGCGAAACCGGGTACTCGTCCATGAAGCCGTAGCCGCCGTGGATCTGCACGGCCTCGTTGACCACACGCCGCGAAACTTCGCCGGCGTAGAGTTTTGCCAAGCTCGCGGTTTGGAGGAAGTCGCGTTTGTTGTCTTTCTCCCATGCCGCCTTGAGCACCATGAGTTTGGAGTGCTCGATCTCGCAGAGCATATCGACGAGCTTAAATTGAATCGCCTGGAATTTCGAAATCGTCTGCCCGAATGCGCGCCGTTCTTTTGCATAGGCGAGCGCTTCGTCGTAGGCACCCATCGCGAGGCCGACGCTTAGCGCGGCGACCGAGATGCGTCCGCCGTCGAGAATGGTCAAGAACTGCTTGAGCCCTTCACCGCGTTTGCCGAGCAAATTCTCCTCGGGAACGCTCGCGTCCACGAACGAGAGCTCGCGAGTGTCCGACGCGCGCCAACCCATCTTGCGGTACTTCTTGCTACGCGTAAATCCCGGCGTCGTTTGCGGCACGATAATATTCGAAATCTCCGAGCGGCCGTCGGCCCGCTTATCGGTGACGGCGGTAATCGTGGTGCCGCCGCTGAGATCGGTGCCGGAGTTGGTGATGAAGGCCTTCGTCCCGTTAATCCGCCACTGCCCGTTTTCGAGTTGCGCGGTGGTGCGACAATTGCCCGCGTCGCTACCGGCCTCGGGCTCGGTGAGGCCGAAGCCCCAGAGCATCTTGCCCTGTGCGAGCGGCACGAGATAGCGCTGCTTCTGCTCCTCGGTGCCGAAGAGGTAGAACGGCGTCGCGCCGAGCGAGACGTGCGCGGCCATCGTGATCGCCGTCGAGGCGTCGGCGCGTGCGATCTCCATGATCGCCAGCGCATAGCTGACGGTATCGGCCCCGGCGCCGCCGTAAGCCTCGGGAAAGGGAAGCCCTAGGAAACCGAGCTCGGCCATCTTGGCGACAAGGTCGTAGGGGAAGGCCTCCTCGCGGTCCATCTCCTCGGCACGCGGGCGTACCTCGTCGGTGGCGAACTCGCGGGCAAGGCGCGAAATAGCAAGCTGCTCGTCGGTTAAATCGAAGTTCATGCCGGAGGTATAGGCTGCCGACGCCGGAAAACCCCTCTACCAGCAATGATCTCGATTCGCAACGTCTCCCTCACCTATCCCAACGGGGTACGAGCGCTCGACAACGTGACGCTCGAAATCGCGAAAGGGGACTTCCTCTTTCTCGTCGGCAGCTCGGGAACGGGAAAATCGAGTCTGTTGAAGTTGCTCTATCACGACGCTATTCCCAGCCACGGCGAGATCGTCGTCGACGGCATCCGCGTCGACAAGCTCCGCGGCGCGCGCGTCGCATCGTTACGGCGCCATCTCGGCGTCATCTTTCAAGATTTCAAGCTTCTTAACGACAAAACGGTCTGGGAAAACGTTGCTTTTGCGATGCACGTCACCGGGGCGCACACGCGCGAGATCGAACGGCAAGTCCCACGCACCCTCGATTTAGTCGGGCTCGCGCACAAGAGCCGCATGTTTCCAAGCGAGCTCTCCGGGGGCGAACAGCAACGCACCGCCATCGCGCGGGCGATCGTCAACAACCCGAAGCTCCTCCTCTGCGACGAACCGACCGGCAACCTCGACCCTGAAAACACGGCCGAGATTATGGATCTGTTGATGCGTATCAACACCAAGGGCACCACCGTCGTGGTAGCGACGCACAATCAGTCCGTCGTCGATCGGATGCGTAAGCGCGTCGTCCGCCTCGAAGACGGGCGTATTTTCACCGACGAAGAGCGGGGATTTTATTATCTTGGACTGGGGCAAGGTCAAGTTCTTTCTGGGTGAGGTGGGGCGCAATTTCACGCGCAACGCCGGCATGCAAGCCACCGCGATCGGAACCGTCGCGGTGACCGTTGTTTTATTGGGTCTCTTTCTCTTCGTGCGTTTGACGCTCACCGGAGTAGGGGATCGGCTGCTCAAGCAAATCGAGATATCGGTGTATTTCCACACCGACGCAACGCCCGCGCAGGAAAACCACCTTCGCGACGTGTTGCGGGCCGACCAACGCGTTACTTCGTTCACCTTCGTGCCGAAGGCGGAGGGGCTCAAGCAACTTCGCCGTCAGACGCAGGGTTCGATCGACGTTTCGATGCTCACGCAAAACCCGCTCCCGGATAAATTTCGCGTGCGCGTCGGCGACCCGTCGGAGGTTTCGGCGGTTGCCGATGCGCTGCGCGGTGAGCCCGGCGTCGCCAACGTAGTTTACGGAAAAACCATCGTCGGGCGATTGCTTCAACTCGGAGTGGTGCTGCGAAGGGTGAGCATCGCGCTTATCGTTGCGTTGCTCTGCGTTGCGGCGATCATCATCTCAAATACGATCCGGTTAACGGTGTACGCGCGCCGCCGCGAGATCGCCATCATGCAACTCGTCGGTGCGACCGCGACTTACGTGCGCATGCCCTTCGTTTGCGAGGGCGTGCTGCACGGTCTACTCGGCTCGCTCGTTGCGCTGCTAATCCTCGGTATCGGAAAAGCAGCGCTTTGGTCGAAACTGGCACTCGCGCTCCCGTGGTTGGAGCTCAACGGCACCCACGTCGCGCTCCTGCCGATCGCCCTGCAGTTACTGCTCGTCGGCGTCGCCATCGGCGCGCTCTCTTCCTGGTTTTCGATCGGGCGCTACCTGCGTACATGAGCCGATCGACGGGAGTAACCGGACATACCATTCTCGTCGTCGACGACGACGAGCAGCTTCGTCGCGTGATTTCTACGAATCTCGAGCTCGCGGGCTATAACGTCGAGATTTCGACCGACGGCGAGGACGCACTCGCACGCGTTGAGGATGCGCTGCCCGACCTCATCTTGCTCGACGTGCGTATGCCGCTGCTCGACGGTTTTGCGACCGCGCGTCGGTTGCGCGCTCACCCGAACCCGACGGTCGCTTCGGTGCCGATCGTTATGCTCACCGCTCGCGGAGAACCCGAGGATAAAATTCTCGGGTTCGAAGCCGGTGCGGACGACTATATCACCAAGCCCTTCGGGCCGGCGGAGTTGCTCGCCCGCGTACGCGCACGCATCGTTCGACACGAGTCCGATTCCTCGCTCTCGCCGTTGACGCGACTGCCGGGAAACATCTCGATCGAAGCGGAGCTCCGGCGTCGCATCGCCGACGAACGACCCTTTGCGGTGCTCTATCTCGATCTCGATAACTTCAAGGCGTTCAATGACGTCTACGGTTTCGGCCGCGGAGACGATGCGATCGTTATGCTCGCCTCGATCTCGCTCGACGCCGTGCGGCGGCGGGGAAACCCGGGCGATCTTCTCGGCCATATCGGCGGCGACGATTTCGTTATTCTCACCACCGCCGAGCGTTGCGACGAGATCGCCCAGGTTATTCTCGAAGAGTTCGACGAGCGCGTCGGCTCGCTCTACTCCGAGATCGATCGCCGTTCGGGCTTCGTCGAAACGCACGACCGACGCGGCGCGCCCGTGCGCGTCCCATTGATGTCGGTCTCGATCGCGGCGCTCTCCAACGAACTCCGCAAGCTCACCGATTACGGACAGATCGGTCTTATCGCAGCAGAATTGAAGTCGTACGCGAAATCGATTGAAGGCTCGGCATACGTGAAAGATAAGCGACGCACGTGAGACGGTTCTCCACTCTTGCGTTGGCGGCGGCGATGTTGTTCTCGTTTGTCGGTGCGGGCCACACGCAAATTCAGAAACGTATCCAACAGGAACGCACCAAAGCCGGCGGCTTAGCGAAACAATTGCGAGAAAAGCGCGCGCGCCTTAATGCGGTTTCGGCACGCGTGCAGAGCCTCAAATCGCAGCTCGCACAGACGAACGCCGCGATGTCGGTTGTGCGCTCGCAACTCGGTGCGCTCTCGCAGCAAGAACGCTCCCTACAGGCGCGCATATCCTGGAACTCGATTCAGCTTGCGGCCGCGCAGAGATCGCTCGCCTTCCAAGACGGGCTCTTGCGCAAGCGCCTCGTCGGCATCTACGAATACGGCGAACCCGACTACTTGAGCGTCCTTCTCTCCGCAACGTCGTTTAGCGATTTCGTCGAACGCTGGCAAGATTTACAACTGCTCATCAAAGCGAACGAAAAGGCCGTAATCGCCCGCCAAAAGGCCGAGCGCAAGGTTGCTATCGTGCAGCGCAGCTTGCAGCAGATGCAAATCTCTTTGCAAGCCCAACAGCAAGCGCAGCAGCAAGCGCAGAATCGCCTTGCTGCGCTCGCCGCCGAGCGCAGCAATCTCGTTGCCTTCGCCGACCGGCAGCGGCGCAGCGCTGCGGTCGAAGTGGCGACCTACGAAGAATTAACCGCCGCCGAAGAGGCACGGCTCGAAGCGCTGATTCGCCGCCGCCAAGCGGAGATCGCCGCCGAAGAGGCGGCACGGCGTCGCGCCGAGGGGATCGCGGGAAATGCCGTCGCGCCCCACGGCCCGATCCATTTTACCTGGCCGGTTACGGGCATCATTACCTCGCCGTTCGGCTGGCGCAAGAACCCGTTTGGGAGCGCGCCCGAGTTTCACACCGGGCTCGATATCGCCGCCCCGATGGGCACGACGATCACCGCCGCCGCGTCCGGGACGGTGATGATGGCGCAATGGTACGGCGGATATGGTAAATTTATTCTGATCGATAACGGCGACGGCTACTCCACGGCGTACGGACACCTCTCGGCCTTTTACGTCACGGCGGGCCAACACGTGAAGCAAGGGCAAGCGATCGGCGCGGTCGGAACGACCGGCTATTCGACCGGACCGCACCTTCACTTCGAGATCCGTATCAACGGCAAACCCGTCGATCCCGCCCCCCGCCTTCCGTAAGGCTTTTCTTCCCCCTCACTTGTAGAAACCGAGATCTCCGCTTGAACGACGCGCCAAAACCTCGCTCCAATTCCTTTCTCGTCATCGCTATTGCCGTCATCGCCGTTATCGCCGTAGCTTGGGTTGGGCTCGCGCGCCTGAAGGCCGCGAAAGAAGCGCAGCGGCTCGCCGCGCTGCCCGGCGCGCAGACGCTTGCAACCGGCTTCGGTGATGTCGAAAAATTTTATTACGAACCGATAACGGCGGCGACGCTCCTCGTCGGCGGAGAGAAAGCGGCGACGCTCTACCTGCACGAGCACGGCATCGCGAAACCCAAACCGATCGCCATCGTGCCGAGTGGGCACGCCGTGCTCGACGGCGAGCATCTCGCCGACGCGCTCGATGCGGCATACCGTCTCGATGCGCCGCACCTCAAGAAAGCGACGCAACGCGGCTTGGTCGATGCCGCTTTAGGCGGTATCCTCGCCGCTCCGCACGATCCCTACACCGTGTATTTACCGCCGCGTCAATGGAAGCAACTCGATGAAAGCCTCTCCGGCGGGGATTTCGGCGGCATCGGCGTCTACATCTTTCAGTTGCGCGACGGCCGCATTTTGTTGCAGCCGCTTCCCGGGCTCGCCGCATCGAAAGCGGGGCTCACCTATCCGGCAATCCTTAATTCGGTCGATGGGAAATCCGTCGCCCACGTGGCAACCGATATCGTGCAACGTTGGATTCGCGGCCCGAAAGGCAGTACGGTGCGCCTGCAAGTCGCGCCGTTTAATAAACCGACGCAGAAGCGCAACCTCTCGATCGTCCGCAATATCGTGATCGTGCCGACGGTCTACTCCCAAACGATCGACGGATTCGGCTACATTCACTTGAGCGAATTCGGTGCCAACTCGGCGCACGAAATGCGCAAGGCGTTGCTTGCGCTCAAAGCCAAACACGTCAAAGGTTACATTCTCGATCTTCGCGATAACGGCGGCGGACTCGTCGAACAGGCCGTAAAAATCGTGAGCAATTTCGTTCCGCGCGGGCCGATCGTCTCGACGATCGATCGCAACGGCACGAAAGTGGAGAGCGAAGCGACCGGAGATGCCATCGGCGGCCTGACGCCGTTAGTCGTGCTCGTGAACAAGTTCACCGCCAGCGCCGCCGAGATTACCACCGGCGCCCTCCAAGATTACCACCTTGCCACGGCGATCGGCACGCGAACCTACGGTAAAGGCGTCGTTCAACAACTCTATCTGCTGCCCCAAGGAGGAGCCTTGAAAATCACGGTGGCCCGTTACGTCACGCCCCTCGACAGGGATATCAACCATAAGGGGCTCCAACCCGATATCACGGTCGATCAGCCGCTAGATATCCCCTTCGGCAGCCCGCAGGACAAGCAATTAGCGGTTGCACTGGCACGTTTGAAGGCGCTAACGCGTTCTACAAAGCGATGAAACGACGGATCCTTACCGCGCTCGCCGCCCTGACGATCGCCGCGCTGACCTCACCGCTGCTCCGCGTCGCCGGCGCCGCCACGGCGGCTCTCCCCGCCGGAGATCGTGCCGACCTCTCGACGGCGTACACGCGCCTCACGACGACGTTCTATAAAAAACTTCCCATCGAGCGCGTACTCAACGGCGTTCGCTATGGGCTCGTACTCGAACTCGCGCACGAACACGTTGCGAAGCGCGCGTTGCCGCCGCTGCTGGCCACCGGGAGTACTGCGGGTAACCTTCACGCGATCGAATATGAAATCGAACGGGCGCGAATGCTCGGCGGAAAAAATCGCCCGCTCAAACCCTACGTCTTCGCCGCACTCTGGGGAATGATGTACTCGGCGCACGATCGTTGGACCGTCTTTCTCGACCCCAAAGACTACAAGGCGCTCAATAACGGCCTCGACGGCACCAATTTCGGCGGTACGGGAATCGTCATTCAACCCGATAATAAAACGAAGTTCATCTCCGTCTACCAGGTCGTTCCCGGGGGACCCGCCGATAAAGCCGGTATCCAACAAGACGATCTCATCACCGCCGTCAATGGAAAATCGACCTACGGCATCACCACCGTCCAAGCGAGTAAGGAATTACGCGGGAAGATCGGCACGCAAGTAACGCTCACCGTCGAACGCAACGGCGCGGTATTACCAAAACCGATCTTACTGACCCGCGCGAAGATCCACCAGATTACCGTTTTCGATAAAATGCTTCCCGGCAAGATCGGGTACGTCGCATTGACGGTCTTCGGCGAGACCACCGGAGCCGAATTAGCGACGGCACTCTCGCGCCTTCATAAAGAGGGAGCGCGCGCGTTCGTCCTCGACTTGCGTAATAACGGCGGCGGGTATTTGCAAGCTGCGGTTTCGGTAAGTTCGAAGTTTATCGCCGAAGGCCCGATCGTTTCGATTGAAACCAGCGGCAAGCATATCGACACGCTCGAAGCAGACGGCTCGGCGATCGCGCCGGTGCCGCTGGTCGTGCTAGTCAACGGCTATACGGCCTCGGCATCGGAGATTACGACCGCTGCGCTCAAGGAGAGCGGAGCTGCGGTGGTGATCGGCACGAAAACGTTCGGGAAAGGCGTCGTGCAGACGCTCTATCCGTTGCGCGACGGCGGCGCCGTGAAGATTACGACCGCGCGCTATCTCACGCCGGAGTACCACTATATCAACCACAAGGGAATCATTCCGAACATCGTCGTCGCGGAAAATAAGGACGCACAATTTGGGCGCCCCAAGCACGACACCCAACTCAAACGCGCAATCGAAGTTTTGAACGGTGAAATCACCGCCCAAAACTCCGGTGTGACCACGAAACTCTAGCGCTCCGGGTGAAGGTGAGTGCGCTCGCGCTGCTCGTCGCACTCGCCGCTTGTATTCGACGCATTGCCGGCACGACCGGCGTCCTCAATGGCTACGTCCGTGATGCCGACGGCAAGCCCGCCGCAAACGCGCTTGTCAGGGTTGTCTCGCCCAGCGAGAGGGAGAAGACCTATACCGATCAGCATGGTTTTTTCGTCTTCTTGTCACTGCCACCCGACGCATACTCGATCTCGGTTGAAAAGCGCGGCACTTCCAATGCGTATGCGCTCGGCGCCAGAGTCGATAGCGACCAGACGACCTCTCTGAATTTCCGCTTCCGTAGTTTTCGGCGATGCCCCGCGTTCGCGCGAGTCACCTTGGCCGCCAACCGAGGAGGAGACGATTATTGGGCGCTCGATATGCGGCGAATGGGCGGATACCCGCCGAACATTGCACCGCTTCTACCACTTCCGATGCTGCCTGCAGTTCGGCGACTGAGTTGCATGTAGATGCTCGGCAACGCGCAGCGATCCGTGCAGAAATTTTGGACGGTGAAATCACCGCCCAAAACTCCGGGGTAACGACGAACCTCTAGCGCTCCGGCCGGAGCGCTACGAGCTCTTCTTGCGCCCTGCCGTCGCGCTCGTCTTCTTCTTGGCCCCGCTCGCTGCGGGGCTTTTCTTCGCTCCGGCCTTTTTCGCCGGAGTTTTTTTGGCGGTGCTGGTCGCCTTTTTGGCCGGGGCTTTCTTCGCCGCGGTCGTCGTGGTTTTTGCGGCGGCGGCTTTCGGCGCGGTCGCCTTCTTTGCCGGGCTGCGTTTCGCCGCCGGTTTCGCGGCGGGCTTCTCCGCTGCCGGAGCCGGAAGTGCCGCTCGCTGAACCGCCGGAATCTCCGCGGTCACCTTGGTTGCCCGCGGACGGCGAGCGCGCGCAGGTTTGGTCGGTTGCGGTTCCTCGTGCGGAGCGCGCAGGTGCGGCGGCGGCGGCTCGACCGCCGGTGGGGTCGGTGCGGAGTAGCGCGCGATCGCTCGTGAGGGCTCGGGCGGAACGATGCGCCCCGTCGGATGGGCAGCGCCGTCGCTTCCAACGCTGAAGAGCGAACGGTCGGGAACCGGAGCTCCCACACCGGGAGCACCCGCGCCGACGCCCCCGCGTCCGCGACGCCCACGGCGGCGGCGGCGGCGGCGGCCGCCGCCCTCCGCGCTCGGAGCACCGGCGACATGCCCCACCCCGCCGATCGGCGGAATGCTCTCGGACTGAATCTCTTCGTCCTCGTCTTCGTCCTCGTCGACGAGGTTCTGCGCGGCGGCCGCGACCGGCCGCGCCTGCGGCACGATGCTCTCGACGCCGCCCTGCGCGCGCCCGCGGCCGCGGCGCCCGCGGCGACGACGGCGGCGTTTCTCGTGCGATTCCGGCGCTCCGGCGGCGATCGCGCCGTCTTCGGCGATCACGATCGCCGCTGCACTGTGTTCGCCCTTGACCTCGGCGGCGAGCGCCGTATCGGCGGCCTCTTCCTCCTCGGTGATCGTCGTAATGCCGATCGGTGGGCGCGCTTGCGCGCTCGATGCCGCCTCGGCGGCGAGCTCTTTGAGTTGCGCGGTCTGTTCGGCTGCGGTGAGCGGACCGCGGCGCTTCTTGGCACGCCCGGCCCCACCGGCGCGGCGGCGCTTTCCGCTCTCGTCGGCGACCGCCGCTCCGGCGGAGATCAGATCGGCGACCACATAATCGTCGGCGTCGTCGATATCGAGAATGCGAATCTTTGCGGCGTTTCCGGAATGGTTGGCGGCATTTTCAACTTCGACGATCCGGTCGCCGACGAGTGCTGCCGCCGAGGTTGCGTTGGGCAAACGCCCGGGCAGCAACTGCACTTCGACTTCATCGCCGACGCGAACGCGGCCGTCGCCGGCAGGCGCCGCCGCGCGGAATTCCGTGCGCGTCCGTTCGGGGTGAATCGCCGCGCTCGCGCGCACGTGCACCGTAATGCCGAGATCCTTCGCAAGCTGCGCGCACTCTTCTTCGTACCAAAACTCGAGTTGCGCGGCGACGCTCGGCGCCGCTTCGATGACGGCGTGGCGATGTCGGTCGTCGACGGCGTGCGCGCGCAAGTGACGTAACGCCTCGATGGCGACCGACTGCGACGACATGACCGTTCCCAGCCCCGCACAGGTCGGGCAGGTTCCGCGTAATTGGCCGGCGAGATCTTTTCCGACGCGCTTGCGCGTGAATTCGAGCAAGCCGAGATTGGAGAACGATTGAATGGTCGCGCGCGTGCGATCGCGGCGCAAACCATCTTCGAGCGTCTTCAACACTTTGTTGCGCGCGGACTCGGAGCCCATATCGATGAAATCGACGACGATGATGCCGCCGATATCGCGCAGGCGAACCTGTCGCGCGATCTCCGCGGCGGCTTCGATGTTGGTTTTACCGATGGTGTCTTCGAGGTTTTTACCGCCGGTGAATTTCCCGGAGTTGACGTCGATAACCGTGAGCGCTTCGGTGGTTTCGATGACGATCGAGCCGCCCGAAGGCAGATTGATCTTCGGGTTCATCAGGCGTTCGATTTCGAGATCGATGCCGTAATCGTGAAACAACGAGCGGCCGCCGTTATAATGTTCGATGCGATCGAGATATTGCGGGCCGAGCAGTTGTAAGAACTCGCGTACTTTACGGTGCTCTTCTTCGTTGTCGATATACACTTTGTCGACGTCGGCGGTGACGAAATCGCGCGCCGCTTTGAACACGAGATTCATATCTTTATGCAACAACGAAGGCGCTTGCGCGCGCTTGAAGACTTCGAGAATGCCGTGCCACATGCGAATGAGCACGCCGAGATCGGCCATTAACTCCGCGTCGCTCACGCCCGCGGCAGCGGTGCGCACGACGGTCGCCATGCCTTCGGGGCGAATGCGTTGCATGACTTTTTTCAGGCGTTCGCGTTCGGTCGCCGATTCGATTTTGCGAGATACGCCGGAATATTTTCCGGTCGGCATGAGAATGAGATAACGCCCGGGCAACGAGATATTCGTGCTGATGCGCGCGCCTTTAAGGCCGCGCGGTTCCTTGACGATCTGCACGAGAATTTCGTCGTTGCGTTTGACTTTTTCACCGATGGTGAAGCCGCTATGCCCTTGGGTGATTTCGACGTCACCGATGTTGAGCGGCTGTTTATTGATATCGTCGACGTAAAGGAAGGCATTGCGGCCGAGGCCGATATCGACGAACGCCGCGCCCATACCCGGGAGCACGTTGTGAACTTTGCCTTTGTAGATCGAGCCGATAACTTTCTCTTCACGCTCGATGTAGAGTTCGGCGAGCTCGCCGTCCTCCATAATAGCAACCCGGTTTTCCCACGGGTCGCTCGAGATCAGAATCTCGTTGCGCACGTATAAATTGTCCTTCTGGCGGGCGCACCGGCCGCCCGGCTACCGCTCAAACGCGCGACCCTGCGGGTGCTACCCGGGATCGCGACTTCGGCGAGCTCGCCTGTGACGGGCCATGCGCGCGACGCGCGTAAAATACTTTTCGCTCGGCGGCGGATCGCAAAGATACGACTCGCTTCGTCGGCTTGTGCCGGGTCTTCACGCTGCGGCGATGCTTTACCTCTCGTTCGAGAAGGATTCGTTAGAGGACTCCTGCAGCGCAGAGGAATCCTGCACAATCCAGGGGTATCGTTGGGCCCTCATCATGAAAGCATACAAAAACTTTGCCGTGAACGCGGCGTTCGGCGCGGCGATCGCTACACTCTTCGCGACAGCCCCCGTCCGGGCTCTTGCCGCCTCTTATGGGGCGGCAACGGAGCGAGCAGCGATCGTGAACACGATCCTCCACCATTGGTATTTTAAAGGGGACCCGCGGATACCGCCTCCGAGGATCTCGCGCGTCGGCATCGCCGGCCACTTTGCCGTCGCGATGGTGCGGATCGAGATCGAGGGCGCTCCTTATCATGGGGAGTTCCTTTTAGAACGCTTTCCCTTCGGCTGGCAGACGCTGGAGATTGCGGCGTACCATTTCTTGACGCTAAATGTTTGCGATCTCACCGCGCACGATATCTCGCCCCCGACCGTGCGTCTTCTGAGCGAACGCATAGGGATCGCTTTTGCAGGGAACGCGCATCATTGCCCGTCGCCGGGGACGTATGCCGATCGCGGTGCTCCGACGAGCGTTCTTGCAATTCGTAAGATCACTTATCAAGGCGCGGTTCAATCCGTTCGCGCGGTCGGCAACTGGGGACTTGCATCGTGGTATGGCGCCGGAGGCGGGGACGCGATCTACGAACGCAAGCACGCGCGCTGGGTCGAGATATCGGGCGGCGGCGGAAGCGCCTGTCCGCGCGACCTCGTCGATCTTTACCACATGCCGCTGCAAACGGCGAAAATCTTACTACGCGGGCTCGTCTCCGGTTGTAAGTAACATGCGTTGCGCCTCCGGCGTGGGGAAGGGCGCGAGGCGCGCGAGCTGGAGACGCTTATCGACCTCGACGTTTTTCCGGCGCCCGCCGATATCGATACGCAACGCCTGCAGCGGGAGCTGCTGCAGAAAGGCGATCGTCGCCTGAAGATCGAGGCGCCAGCAGCCTTCGAGTGCGAGTTCGCGCAGCATCGGCAACGCCGCCAACGCGTCGATCGATTCGAGCGCATCGCAGCGCGAGCATTCGACGCGTTCCAACGCGCTGCCGGAGCGCAAGCTTTCAAGCGTACGCAGCGGAACGCCGCTCGTGCGGATCGCTCGAAGACGCGCCCCGACGGCGAGTGCCGCGGCGGGAAGGTTCGCGACGGAAAGCACGGCGAGCGTTGGGTGCGCGACGAGCGGCGCGGTATCGAAGGCGCCGCGGTCGATCGCGAGGATCTCCAGCGGCAGCGAAAGCAGCGCATCGAGCGAACCGCCGCCGCCGCTCAAGCGAAGCGCGCGCAGGCGCGGCGGCAACGCGATGCTGTCGAGCTCGGCGCCGCCGAGCGCGAGCGATTCCACCCGCGCGGCGATGCGCTCGTCGCGTAACAGAGCCAAGCCACCGAAGGAGAGTTGGAGCGCGAAGCTCCGCCGCTCGGCGAAATCGGCGAGCGCGGCGCGCACCTCCGCAGCGGGGTAACAGGCGGCGGCAAAACGCGTTCCCTCCGCGGCATCCCGAATCGATTGCGGCGGCGTTGCATCGTGGAGTTCGACGCAACGAACCGGCCCCGCGCCGCTCACGCGTTTCCGAGAACGCCACGATCCTTCTGGGCGTAGATATTCATCAGCACGCCGACGGCGGCGAAGTTCGTCAACATCGCCGAACCGCCGTAGGAAAGAAAGGGCAGCGGGATGCCGGTGATCGGCATGATGCCCACCGTCATGCCGATATTTACCAGCATGTGAAAGAGCAGCATCGCGGTTATTCCGGCGGCGAGCAAGAGCCCGAAGCGATCTTGCGCGCCGTACATCGCGCGTATGCCGCCGTAAATGATCGCACCGTAGAGCGCGAAGAGACCGAGCACGCCGAGTAACCCGAGCTCTTCGGCGAGAACGGTGAAGATAAAGTCGCGCGAATGTTCGGGGACGAACGAGAGCTGCGTCTGCGTTCCGTGGAAGAGCCCGCGCCCGAAAAATTCTCCGTTCCCGACGGCAATTTTCGCCTGATTCAAGTTGTATCCGGCGCCCTGCGGATCGGCTTTGGGATTGAGAAAGACCAACAGCCGCGCTTTCTGAAAGGGCTTGAGCACCAAATTGGTCCCCGCGGTGATCGCTCCCGCGATGAAAAGCCCCGCGCAATAGAGCGCGAAACCGCCCAGGCGCGGCAAGCCGAAAAAGAGTTGCGTCGTCAGAATCGCCAAGAGCACGAGCGAGGTGCCGAAATCCGGCTGCTTGAGCACGAGCAGCGCCGGCACCGCAAAGGTGAGTAACGGTTTCCACATGTCGCGGAGGCGCGTGTAATCGCCGCGTGCGAGCACCGCGGCGCCCGAGATCGCGAGAAAGAGTTTCGCGAATTCCGAGGGCTGAAAGGTGCCGAGCGGCCCGAGCGAGATCCAGCGCTGCGCGCCGAGCGCGCGGTGGCCGATCGCGACGATCGCCAGCAGTAAGAGTAGATTGAGGATGTAGATCGCCGGTGCGAAACGCCGCCAGACGCGATAATCGATGCGCGCGCAGAGCAGCATCACGGGAACGCCGACCGCGATGTAGAGTAGTTGTTTGAGATACTCCGGCCCCGCCTGCGGATTGTGCAGGTCGGCCGAACGAATCAACACCACCCCAAGCAGGCTCGCCCCGATCGCGCCCACGATGAGCGGCCATGCAATGCGATACGACGAATCGCGGCCGAGGCGCGTGACGATCGCGCTCATGCTGCGAGAATGGTACGAAAGGTGAGATTGATGCGCGCGTGCTGCACGTGGGGCTCTTTCGGAACGGTATGCCGCCATAACTGCTGGCTCGCCCCGCTCATCAGCAGCAAACTCCCGTTGCTTAGATCGAAGGCGTGCCGCTCGCCGCTCTCCTTGCCCTTGATGTAAAAGCGGCGCGTCGCGCCGAGGGAGAGTGAGGCGATCGTCGGCGTCGGCCCTAGTTCGCGCTCGTCGTCGCTGTGCCAGCCGTTGGAATCGCGCCCGTCGCGATAGAGATTCGCCAACACGCTGTTAAAGGGCGCGCCTGCACGGGCGCGGAGCCGATCCCGAAGCGCTGCGAGCTCCGGCGTCCACGGCAGCGGCTCGTGTGCGATTCCCGAGTAGCTATAGCGTGCGTCGAGATCGCCGTACCACGCTTCGAGGCGCGGAATCGGGCGACGCACGCCAAAGAGCGAGATCGTCGGCTGCGTCCAAGCCAAATCGTGAAGGAGACGCGCGAAAAGATCGCGCGCCTCGCTCTCGCTGAGAAAATGAGGCTCGAATGCGAAGCCGTCGATCTTCGCTGCGAGCGCGGAGCTCACGCCGGTGCGCGTTGCGCTTTCTTGCGTCGCTTCCGTTGCTGCAGCGGCTGCGGCCCGGCGGCGACCGGCTCGGCGGCAAGCACCGGTGCGGGTGCCTCGGGCGCTCGCTCCGGGGCGCGTTCGCTCGGGCGCGCGACGCCGAGAATCGGCACGTTCGCCATCATCGCAAGCGCATGGTCGTGACGTTCGAAATCGACCTCCACTTTCTCGCGATCGACTTCGACGTAGCGCGAAATTACTTCGACGAGCTCGCGCTTCATCGCTTCGATCATCTCGGGTGCAAGCGCGAGGTGATCGGTCATCAGCACCAGTTGCAGGCGCTGTTTCGCGGTCGCTCCGGAATCGGATGGCCCGAAGAGCCGTTTGAGAAACTCGATCATGCTTTGCCTCCGAAAAACGCGCCGACGCGTCCGAAAAACGATTCGCGCGCTTCGACGGTCGGCGCGGCGACATCTTCGCCGGCGATCTTCGCGGCCATCGCGTGATATGCAGCGCCGGTCGCTCCGTCGCGCCGCAACGCGAGCGGCTCGCCTTTATTGGTGGTGATGATGATCTCGGGTTCGTCGGCGATCACGCCGAGCAACGGCAGCCGCAGGATCGCGTTGACGTCTTCGACCGAGAGCATTTTGCCGCGCTTCACCAGTTGCGGGCGCAGTCGATTGACGATGAGTTGCGGTTTGAAACGGTTGCCCAACAAGCCGATCACGCGGTCGACATCGCGCACCGCCGAAACCTCCGGCGTGCAGACGACGATCGCTTCTTGCGCGCCGGCGACGGCGTTGCGGAAACCGTGTTCGATGCCGGCCGGACAATCGACGAGCACGTAATCGAAGCGCTCGCGCAGACGTTCGATCAACGCGGTCATCGCTTCGGTCGGCACTTCATCTTTCTCGCGATGTTGCGCGGCGGCAAGCAGCATTAACGATTCGGTATATTTCGAGGGCACCAGCGCTTCGTCGAGCGTCGCTCCGCCTTCGATGACATCGAGCAGGTGATGCTTCACGCGGCTTTCGAGGCCGAGAACGATATCGAGGTTGCGCAGGCCGATATCGGCATCGACCAACGCAACGCGCGCGCCGCGCATCGCAAGCGCCGTGCCGAGATTGGCGGTGGTCGTCGTCTTGCCGACGCCGCCTTTACCGGAGGTGATAACGATCGCTCGGCCGCGCACCGCAGGAACTGCGGCCTCTTCGATCTCAGGTTGCCGTTCGTGCATGGTTTACCCCGTCGTAATCGCGCCGATGAGGCGCTTGAAGAAGGTTGGCTTCTCGAAACTGGTGATCGGAATATCCTCGCCTTCGAGGCGACGAGCGATCTTATCGTAGATCGTCCGCAGACGATTGCTTTCATCGAGCACGATCGGCTCGCCGCGATTGGTGGTATCGATGATTTCCTCATCGTCGGGGATGACGCCGATGAGCGTTGCGTTGAGAACTTCGCAGACGTCCTCGACACCGAGCATATCGCCGGTGCGCACCATCTCGGGGCGCAAGCGATTGATGACAAGCGAGATCGGCATCGGTACTTCGAGCAGCTTGCCGATGACGCGGTCGGCGTCGCGAATCGCGCTCACCTCGGGCGTCGTTACGACGAGCGCTTCTTTCGCCCCGGCGACGGCGTTGCGAAAACCCGTCTCGATGCCGGCGGGGCAATCGATAAGCACGAAGTCGGCGAATTCGTCGAGCCCGGCGATGACTTTGGCAAACTGTTCGGCGGTGATCGCTTCTTTTTCGCGCGTCTGCGCGGCGGGAAGAATCGCGAGCGATTCGAAGCGCTTATCTTTGATGAGCGCTTGGCGCAGTTGGCAACGCCCCTCCGCAACCTCGACGATATCGAAAACGATGCGCTTTTCAAGGCCGAGGACCAGATCGAGATTGCGCAAGCCGATATCCGCGTCGACGAGCACGACGCGGTGCCCCCGTTTTGCTAACGCGGCACCGAGGTTGGCGGTCGTCGTCGTTTTTCCGACTCCGCCTTTACCGGAGGTTACGACGATTCGTCGCGTGCTCACATTACCAACTTTCTTCTTTACTGAAAGGAACGACGACGATCTTTCCATCGCGCACGCACGCCGTTTCCGGCTCGGCATTCTTTCCGCGTCGCGCCGAACTCTCCGCTGCGATGGCGGTCGCGATGCGTAACTGCGTCGGCACCAATTCAAGCGCGCGCACGCGCGCCGAGACGTCGCCCTGCGCGCCCGCGTGCGCGACCCCGGCAAGCCGACCGAAGACGAGAATATCGCCGCTGGCGATGAGTTCGGCGCCGGGGTTGACGTCGCCGACGACGACGATATTGCCGATCTGCTGCAACGATTGCCCGCCGCGCAAGGTGCCGACGTGATAGAGCGTGCCCGGCGCGGCCTCGACCAGGCGCAGCGCGGGCGGCTCGTCGCCGGCGGCGCGCTTGAGATCGAGCCGACGGACGCTCGTTTCACCGGCGCGACGGCGCGACGCAATATCGGCGCGCGCGCCGTCGAAATCGGCTTTTAGCGAACGCGCCGACTCGGAGAGTTCGACGACCCGGCTGCGCCGCGGCTCGCGCCGCGGGTTCGGCGCCGCGCTCGCCGCTACGCTCTCTTCGAAGGGCGCGGCGAGCGCCGCAGCGGTCGCCGCGATCGCTGCGGCCCCGAGCACGCGCCGGATCGAGATATTGCGACCGGAGAGGAGCGCCTGCAGACGCGCGAGTTCGGTCTCGCTCGGCGCAGTCTCGCCGAAGCGGAGCGTCGCCTCGCAATCGCGGTAGAAGGCCTCGGCGGCGCCGAGCTTGCCCTCCAGTTCGCCGAGCGCCTCGGCGAGATTCCCGCCCTCCAGCGCGATCTCGATCCCCCAACTCCGCCCGCGCAGCAACGCGCTCACGCCCTCGTTTGTCCCGTCATCGACGGCGGGTTCCCGTCGGCCTCCCGCGAACCCCTTCCCCATCCACAGCTCGCTCGCAAGAAGCTCGCGGTTCTCCCGCCTCCATCCCCATCTCACTCACAGAATTCCAGCGTAACGTCAAGCCACTCTTCCCGCGTTTTAAGCGTTAGAATATCCGTACCGCCAAGCAAGCCCTTAGCCCGATAGAGGTCCGCGCCATGTTTCTTCGCCGCCTGCTCCCCATCGTCACGATGTTCTCGCTCCTGCTGACCTGCATGCCGGCACCCGCGCAAGCGATGACCGCGCAGCAAGAGGTACAGATGGGGCGCCAAGAAGACGAACAGATCGTTCGCAGCAGCATCATCGAAACCGATCCGCTGCTCAACCGCTGGGTGAACCACGTCGCGCAGAAACTCTGGCAGCAAGTCGCGCGCAAGGAACTGCCCTACAACGTCAAGATCATCAATGCTCCCGATATCAACGCCTTTTCGACGATGGGCGGCTACGTCTACGTCGACGAAGGGCTGCTCGATTTCGTGCAATCGAGCGACGAGCTCGCGGGCGTGCTCGGCCACGAAACCGGGCATATCGAACGCAACCACGTCATTTCGATGCAGTCGAAGCAGACGGTCCTCAACGCGCTCTTTACGATCGCTTCGCTCTTCTCGCCGCTGGTCTATCAATTCGGCAATCTCGCCGAGGCCGGAATCGTCGCGAAACTTTCGCGCGATGACGAATTGCAGGCCGACCGCTACGGTTTACAGTTGATGGCGCGCGCCGGATACGATCCGCAAGCGATGCTTTCGATGATGCGCCACCTCGGAACGCTCGAAGCGCAGCACAGCGATCTTATTACCAAGTATCTCGCCGACCATCCGCCGGCAAACGTGCGCGTGGAGCACCTCGTCGGGTATCCCGAACTCGACCCCACGAAAGTGACGCCGCAGCAACGCCTGGTGCAGGCGCTCAGCGATGCCGACCGCGCGCGCTACAACATCGCCGCGAGCGAACTCTCCGCGCTGCTGCCGCTGCTGCCCAACAATCAGGAAGCGTTACTCAAACTCGGACAGATGCAACTCGCGCTCGGCCTCACCTCGAAGAGCGAGCAGACGCTTGAGGAGGCCGCCTCGGTCGGCGACCCGCAGGCGAAGCAACTCGCGCTCGCTCGGCTCGCCACCGTGCAACAGATCCAAGTGCAGAGCGTCGATCTTTTACATCCGCATTTAACGCCGCTGCGCGAGGCGCTCGCCACGGCAAAATCGCAACTTGAATCCTCGGCGACGAATATCTCGACGCGTGCCGCAGAAGGGCGCAGCCAGCTCAAGGCGTTGCAATCGCGCATGTCCGCGCTCAATTACGACGTCCCAAATATCGGCAACGTTAACGTGCAGCCGGGCTCGCGGCTCGCGGCAATCAGTAATAATATCGAGGCGATGGGCGCGGCGCTGAACTTGGCGCTCGCGAACATTCAGGCCGTCGTCGGCAACCAAGGCGTCGGCTCGCTCGAGCCGACGAAAACCTTCGGCGTGCTCGAAGACCAACAGCTGATTCTGCGCGATCTCGCCGCTCCGTTGAAGGAGTCGCCGATTCCCAGCACCTCGGCGGCGATCTTCTCCGATTACCCGACGATGCTCGGCGAACTTTCGCGCGCGCAATCCGATATGCTCGGAGCGGTCGACGCCTCGCGCGCCTCGGCGTTGCTTCTCGATGGCGCGATCGGCAAACTCGATGAGTTCTTCCGGCAATTCGTCGGCATCCGGCTCAATTTCAACGGCGATCTCAACAAGCAAGATTACGAAGCGCTGCTTCCCTACCTCAAGACATCGCTCGCCGCCGTCAACGCCGCGGCGATCGCCAGTTCGAAGGCCGACCAGCTCTTTAACATGGCGCGCTCGCGGCAGCTCTCGGCGCGGATCACGATGCTGGGCCTGGGCACCTCGCCGCAGCGGTACGCATCGTTGCGCTATGCGTTGAAACAACGCTTCGGCAACACGGGTATCTCCTATAGCAAAATGATCGCAGAGCACCTCACCCCCGGCCAAGTGACGACCGCCTCGATTCTTGCCGCCGATAAGGGCGAAGCGATTCGCGACGTCATCGCCGATGCGAAGGCGAAGGGGCTGACGCTCGTCGACGAAGCGAACGCACAGGATATGCACGCATGGCCGCTGGAGATTTTTATGGGGCTGACCTATCTCGATTACACCGATAACCCGCAGCGAGAGATCAGTGGCGGCTAATTTCGGCTCGGCGCTCGGCGCCGACGTGGTGAAAATGGTGCGTAAGGGTGTCGATATGCACGGCGTTCGCGCGCACGCGCAACTGCCGTTTCGCATCGTGTTGGCGGGCGACCCGGCGGCGATCTCGCGGTTGCGCGCGATATTGCTCGCGGGCAACGAAGGCGAGCGGCTCACCGATGCGGCGCGTTGCCTGGAGACCTACAGCGCAACCTGCGCCCCGACGCGCGAACTCAAGGCGGTGCTCTTCATCGGCGCGGTCGACCAAGTCGACGGCGCGAACTCACTGGAACTGCGCGCGCTGCGCGTGCCGATTTTCTCGATCGGCATCGGTGCGGTGACCGAGCGCGCCCCCGAACGGATTCCCGCTGCGGGCGAGGTCGGGAATTACGGGATTACCGAACTCAGCGAAGAGTCGCTACGCGTGCACGTCTTCCCGCAGTTGGTTCGCGCGGCGAAGGGTGTCGAGGTCGCGCTCGGGCGGCGCTTCCCCGCGCTGCGCGACATCGTTGCCACGAAGATCACGCAAGATACAGCGAAAAATGCGGTGAAGATCGCGGTTGCAAGCGGGCTCGTCGACCACGTGCCGATTCTCGGTATCGCGCTGGGCGCGGTTGCATCGGCGGGCGACACGGTCGCGATTACCGGGCTGCAGATCGCGCTGATGATGCAGATCGAAGCGACCTACGGCCGCGACCCGGATTTTCGACGGCTCTGGGAGCTGCTGCCGATTATCGGCGGCGGCTTGGGCTGGCGCACGCTCGCGCGCGAACTCTCGGGCTTCATGCCGGTCGCTGGCGTGCCGATTAAAGGCGCGATCGCCTATGCCGGCACGATCGTCGTCGGCGAGGGCATTAGTTTTCTCATCGCGCACGGGCGCCCGATGAGCAAGGAGCAGGCCGCGCAACTCTACGCGCGCACGAAGAACGATGCCCTGCAAGCGGGGCGGAATCTGCTCGGGCGCTTTCGTTCGCGCGAGTCGTAACGCTGCTTCGCGCGATCTATCGCTACCCGGTGAAGAGCCTGCGCGGGGAATCGCTCGCGCGGGTCGAGATCGATTCCGGCGGCATCGTCGGCGATCGCGCTGCCGCGCTCGTCATCGCCGACGGACACGCGCGCACCGGTAAAACCTATCGCGGTAAAGAGGACGAGCGGCTCCATCGGCTCGCCGACGATGCGACGGCCGCTGCTATCGCCGCGCAGCGCGGGGTTACCGTGCGGTGCGAGAGCGCGGCGCCGCATTACTTCGACGATTCGCCGATCTCGCTGGTGCTCGCGCCCTGGTTGGCCGACGCGCAACGGCTCTGCGGGCGCTCGCTCGACGTGCGACGCTTTCGCCCGAATCTCGTCGCCGATGCGATTCCTGGAGCGGAGTGCGAGCGCGATCTGCTTGGCGCGGAGTTGCAGATCGGTGCGCGGGTGCGCTTGCGGGTTACGAAAGCGATCCGCCGCTGCGTTGCGGTAACGTACGATCCCGAGAGCGATGCGGTCGATCCGGGAATACTGCGCGCGCTCGCGCAGGAGCGTGAGGCGACGTTTGGTGTCTACTGCGAAGTGCTGCAGCCGGGAACGGTCGTGCTGGGAGACGCGCTGCTTCGCGTCTAACGCGCGCCGGAACGGGGAACCAGCGCGATCGTGGAGAGCGAACGCGGTTTCTCGCTGCTCGAGGTGCTCGTTGCGTTGGGGATCGGGACGCTGGTGCTTGGAGACTCGCGCTGCGCCACCTTGACGAACATAAACACTGGTGTTAATATCTAATCGTGCGGCGCAACAGGACTAGCGCCGACCTCGACATCGTATTGGGCGCCGTTCGATCCTTTGAGTGGTTCTGGGCGAGCAATAGCGAGATGCCTGGGCTCGATGCTTTTGAAGCGCTCAGTAGCAAAGACCAAGCGACGGTTATCGCCACGTTCGAACACTGGGGCGAGCTAAATCTTGGTAAGCATGTCTCGGAGACGCGGATAAGCGAGGAGCACGTAGAGCCGAAGATTCTTGCAGCAAAGGCCGGCAAACACCGATTCACGATGTTTCACGCTGGTGAAAATCTCTGGATCGTTTGCCGCTATTATCAAAAACGAAAACAAAAACTTGACCGGAACGGGAAGATAACAATAAAGCTCACCATCGAGGACCGAAAGGACTATTTAGGGCGCGTGAGCGCTGGGGAATATTATGGACGCAGCTGAAGCGCGAAAACAAAGACAGGCCGCCAAGCAACGATCGCTCTCGCAACGTCTCCGCGCCGACGCGGCGATGGCACGCGAAATCGATGCTCGGCGTGAAGAGCTTCGCCTAGAACAGCAATTTCTCGATGCCATGCATGCCCAGCACATTACCGGTGCCGAGCTCGCGCGACGCACGAAAGCGAAGCCGGCCTCCATTTCGCGCGATCTCGCCGGCGGGTTGAGTGCTGCAAAACTCGGTCGCGTTCGAAGGTTGGCCGATGCCATCGGCTGCGACGTCATTACCCTTTTGGTCCCGCGCGACCCAAACGCACGGAAGAGAGCGATCTCGACGCTTTCGCACAGACTCATCGACCGCGATTGACGCGGCTTCGTCGCTTTTCGCAGCCGAACGCGGAGCGCTTCGGTCGTAAACGCGCCGGAACGGGGAACCAGCGCGATCGTGGAGAGCGAACGCGGCTTCTCGCTGCTCGAGGTGCTCGTTGCGTTGGGGATCGGGACGCTGGTGCTGCTCGGTGCCGCCGACGCGACCATCGGGCTGCTGCACGCCCGCACGATTGCAGCCGCGCGTTTGAACGACCGTGCGGCGATCGCGGCGCTGATCGCTGCGATTCGCAGCGATAACGAAACGGCGACCGGCTTTGCGATTCCGGCGACCGATAGCGCGGGCGCTCCGAATCTCGACGCGCACGCGTTCGATCTGCGCACGCGCGATGCCGGATTCGGCGAACGCATCGTGGAGTATCGCTGGGTCGCTGCCGGGGCATCGCTGCCCGCGAGCGTCCTGCGCAGCGAGCTCGACCCGAGCGGCGTAGCCGCGCCGGTGCTCGCGCAACGCTATGCGGGAATTACCGCGCTAACCGCGCGGAGCGTTGCGCTCTCCGCGCTCGCCGGCGGCGGAAGCGAGGGCGACGCGCTCTTCGCCGGTGCGACGCTGTACGATGTCACGGTCGATCTCGGCGACGGCGCAAGCGCGGGCAACGCGTTGCTCGCCGTCACGATTGCAACCGCGCACGCATTGCGCACGGTGCGGTTAGCGAACCTCGCCGCACCTACGCACTTCACGTACGTGTTGCCGTACACGCCCGCGCCGTAGGCTACGTTAATTCCTCGTGCTCCTTTCCGGAGTCAGAGGGCTCCGTTCTCGGCTCGGGCTTTCCGCTGAAGAAGGGAACACTCCCGAGCAGTTTATCGATCCGATCGGCCACCGACGGTAACCGCTCCCGGACGGCCGGACGCTTCTTCGGCCACGTCTCGCAAATCCGATCGCGCATTTCGCGAGCAGCCGCCAGCACGATCCTTCGGGCAACGCCGGCACGCTGCGCGAATACCTCGAACGTTCCGGCGTCAATCGCGGCGAACGCTTTAGCGCCACCAATTTTGAGGGCGAGAGCATGACGTCCGGAAATACGATACGCGCTCGTGCAGAGAAAGTCGTAAACCGGAGCCAGCTCCGCAGTGCGGCCATCCCGATAAATCAACGACCAGTTCTTTAGATGCATATCGGTGTTGCCGATAGCTATCGTAAAAACGAGACGATGGACGAAGTCGCGAAGTCCGTTCACCCCCGTCAAGCGGTAGATATCGCGCGCCATCTCGTTGTAGTCGTGGTTATCGTATTTGAGCCGCGGGTACTGGCGGTAGATCTGATTAAAATCTTCCATGTGAATCCGCTTCCCGTCCGCGCGATCGAAACGGCGAATCACAAACGCCGAGCGCTCCGGCATGTCGTCGATATCGTTCGGCAATCCTTCCAACCGATCCAGATCGACGAGCCGGCACTCCGGCACATCGAGGCCGAGTTCGGCCGCAAACTCCATCATCATGTACTCGTTTATGGGAACGTCTTTGAACCGTGTCGACGGCAGTTTCACAATAAAGCCGCCGTCCCGCCCGCTTACCGGAATCGTTAATCCGCCGGCAGCGTTGTTGACAGCGCTGAATTTGAGCTGAACGCCCGCCAAAGAAAAACGCAACAATCGGCCGCCATCTGCGATGACGTGCGAAGCGCCGTTTGCGACCGGTGGAACCTCTCGACCATCGGCCGAACGAACGATAACCGCTCCCGGCAAATCCCTACCGGTCACCCATAACAACGCCACATCATCGCGTGCGTCGATCCCCGCGTGCTCTGCGATGTACTCGCGCAGCTCGCCCTCCGGCAACAGGTTTGCAAAGAATGGAACGACGCGCCCAAGTGCGCCGGGCCGAACGCGCAGTCGGTCGAATGCGTCGATGAACCCACGCGAGAGAAGCGGTCGCTCGTCGTTGGCGATATACGACTCATCGAAGGTAAACACCGAGTTCCGTCCATGCAACTCGACGATCGTACCCACAAACACATCGCCAAGAAATACCTCCAGCACCTCACCGACATATCCCGTCGCCTTCGCCCGTTTCGGCGCTTCGATTACCGCACCGATGCCTTTTATTGCGGGGACCGTCTCGGGCGACTCGTCTGCCATCGCTACCACTCATCCCCGGTCGAGGGTGGCGCTTCGGAGGATTCGGTCATTCGCACCACCGCCTCAACGGCCCGAACGCGCTGGCGAGGCACGAGAACCGGCTGCAGATCGAGCGCCTGTCCCAACGCCAAAACCGTCTCCCAGGATGGGCTCGTCTTGCCGGCCTCGATTCGCGCGAGTGTCGAGCGCTCGATCCCGGCGAGCGCGGCGAGCCCCGCCGCACTCTTTCCAAGCTCGCGTCGCCGCTCTCTGAGCACGGGGCCGATCTCAGAAATGCTGCTTTTATGCTCCATAACAGCGCCATTGTAGCATATAAACCTCACTTTCTGCAGGAATGCCGGGGTCGGGGCGTCTACCGGCCTTGGCGACGATTCGCTAGACTGGGGCCATCGCAGGCTTCGAAATAGATGGAGGTGCCATGCACGTTTCGATACCGTTCGTCCGCGTCGCCGGCGCTATCGCCGTTACCGGCGCACGCATTGTCGCTTTAGGGCCGCTCGTGGCTCGCGCCGATCTCTGGATCAACATCAAATCGCCGACGTGCGTCTCCGGCGTCAACACCGCTTGCCGTCTCGCGCGAAACATTACGAGCCACACGCAGATGATGCCGAGCGCAGAAGCAAACAGAAACAGGAGCGTTCCCGCGGTTTTTTCGGTCGCGTTGATTTCGTAGGTGGTCGTGGGCCGAACGCGGGCGAGCACCGTGCCTCCACCCCGCTCGACCGGTAGGTCGTAGGTACGGCCGGCAATGGCAACGCGGCGTGCGCACTCATATCCAGCTTTCGAAGATCGATGGTGTCGCCGTCATGCAAGCTGCCGAGGGCGGAGGCTCCGCCTGGTACCACCCCCGACGAGCGAAGCGTGTACGGGGCGGGGCCTGGAGTGAAGACGCAGTCCCAGAAGCCGAGCAGCGTCTTCGATCCAAGCCCGAAATTCCCAACAATCGCAACGAGCAGCGCGATCGAAAGCGCTGCGCATAAGGCGACCAGGGGCGCTCTTCGCATGCGCTTCCGTGCGGACAGCCGAGCTTCGGCTTCCCTCCCGGGGGCTTACCGCCTGGGAATGAGCGAGAGCCGGCGGGTTTGCGGATGCCAGATGCGGCTCCGCGTCGTGCTATTGGGTGCATTCGCACGAATAGCTCGTGCGCGCTCTTTCAATCGCGCCACGGCGATCGATCTTTTCGCGCGTATTTGTTGCGATCGAATGCATCGCCGCGTCTCTCCAGGAATCCGCCGCCCGCCTACGATCCGCCGTTCAGGCCCGTCGATGAATGATGGGCACGAAAGTTACGGGCTTTAGGTGGTAATGCCAATGGGAATCGAACTCTCTAAGTGGGGTCCCGGCAGGTCCCGGCCGTTAGCAAAAACCTCGGTTCGGGGGACTCCGCCCGTCTTGCTCCCGGTCGAGTTCGAGCGATTCCGGCTATTTCCGGGCGGTCTGTTAGACAATTGTTAGACGAATCTCCGGGTCAATATCGGCCAGAGTCAACGTCGGCGCGATGCCTTGCTCGTTGCAAGTTAGAGCTTGTTCATCAATTTATTTTATTCGGCAGTTTACTCACTCGTCGCAGCCGAAACGGGCATCCGTTCCCAGGAGCCGATTCGAGGCGATCCTCGTTTTGATATCGGCCGCCGCGCAGGTTCTCATCTTCATGGCGACCGACACCGCCGTCGCAACCATATTATTCAGCGTGAGCTGCTCGCACGGGCCGTAGGCCTCGGCCACTCCACACGGATCGCCACCGCGCGGATAAGTGGATCCACCGCCCACTATGCCACCCATACGGCAGATACGAATCATATCGTAGTGGTGCCGATGAAGTATGATCCTCAAGATTCAAAGATCTTCGCGTTCTATTAGACTTCCCTTGATGAAGACGAAACGCCGTCACCTCGGAGAGGTCCCGGCTGCCTTCCCGCCGTCATCTTGCTCATGATTGTCATCGTTATACTCGCCGCTCTAGCCCGGTGACCGCATTCATGAGAGTCAAGGAACGCGCTTGATGCGAAATCTGTCGTCGCACGAAGGGCAATCCTCCTGCTATCGCGCGCTATCTTGTGCGCGAACGTGCGCTCTCCACAGTAGGCAGGGGGTGGTGCGACCTGTGTCGTATCTGGGGAATCCCCGCAGACCCGGCGAGCGCGCCGTGGATCCGTCAAGCAGATCGAAGGCCGCACAGCCGTTTGATCTCCGAGCGATCCTCCCCGCACCCCCGATGCCTCGGAAAATGGATGAGGCGAAGCCGTTCCAGCGGCATCGCCTCAAGGACCTGGTGGCCCGGCAAGTACTTTCCCCAAATTCGCATTTGGAAGATACCCTCCCGACCACCGGGCTCCGGTTGACATCGCGCGTCGAGCCGCCGCGGGCGGCGAAGGAGTCTCATGTCGAAAATTCATTTCCTCAACGTTGGCCACGGCGACTGCACGGTCATCGAGCACAACAGCGGCCGAATCACCGTCATCGATTGCAACAACGGGGACGACCTGGACGCGGACTCCGAAGCGGAGATCCTCGGCGAGTTACCACCAGGTAGCGCGGCATCGTTCGCACTCTGGCGCGCGACCGGAATTTCTGAAACCGCGGCATTGGAAAAGGTCGGCTACAATGTGCCGCTCACAAATCCGGTGCGATTTCTGACCGACCGCTATCGCGGTCGTGCGATTCACCGTTACATCCAAACGCATCCCGACATGGATCACATGCGCGGCATCTGCGCACTCGACAACGCCTTTGAGATTGTCAATTTGTGGGACGCGAAGCACGTGAAACAAATCGACCGATTCAGGAGCGATGATGAGAAGGCCGACTGGCTCCGCTACCAGTCCATGCGCAGTGTCCCTCGCGAAGGGCTTACCGTATTGAGCCTCCACGCCGGCGCCGCGTCGCAGTACTATAATCGCGGCGGCAACGCCGACCTCGGCGACGGTTTGCACGTGCTATCACCTACTCCTGAGTTGGTGCAGTGGGTAAACGAGCGCGACGGCAAGTGGAACGAACTTTCCTACGTCCTGATGCTGAAGGAACATGGGCGTTCGCTGATCTTTGGCGGTGACGCCGAGTCTGAAGCTTGGGCGCGCATCCTCGCAACTTATGCTGCGAACCTGAAATGCGACATCCTTAAAGCGAGCCACCATGGCCGGAAGTCCGGCTATCACGGCGCCGCGCTGAGGGCGATGAATCCCGGATTGACCGTCGTTTCAGTTGGCAAGAAAAATCCGGATCACGACGCAAGCGCTTCGTATCGTGCCGCATCGCAATACGTTTGGTCAACGCGCTGGAAATCCGACATCACGATCGACATCGATGCCTCGGGGCGCATGACCGCCAGTAACGGCCGCGATGATGAAACGCTAACCTGGAAACAGCAAGCGGCCTAACGAGCATGGCTTAGCGAGGTTGACTCGCGACGCGGAACGATACCAACTTCAACTTTACGCGCGGCCAGAACGTCGGCGCGACTTCTTAGGAGGATGTGTAATGGCACGGTTGACCTGCTTCCCCATCGGAAACGCAGACTGCACGCTGATCGATCAGTTACCCTCGGGAAAGACGATCATTTTCGATTATGGGAACATGAGGACCGGGGAGGACGGCGACACGCGGATCGATCTGGCAGCCGCGCTCGATCATCTGCTCAAGGAACAAAAGCGAAGCCGCGTCGACGTACTCGCATTCACGCATATCGACAGCGATCATGTCAAAGGGTCTCATGAATTCTTTCACTTCGAGCACGCCGAAAAGTATAGCGGTGGATACGAAGTAAAAGAGCTGTGGGTGCCTGCTGCTGCAATCGTCGAGATCGGCGCGACAGATGACTCACGCATCATCCGTGAAGAGGCACGCCACCGCCTCAGAGAGGGAAAGGGGATCAAGGTCTTCTCGAAACCGGAGGCATTGAAGGATTGGCTTGAAGAAAATAACTTGACGACTGATGAACGCCGCAGCTGCTTTGTTGATGCCGGTACGTACGTTCCCACGTTTAATTTACAAGAAGATGGCCTTGAGGTATTCGTGCACTCGCCTTTCGCCGACCTCGAAAACGGTAAGGTAATAGAGCGCAATGCGGAAGCCATCGTTGTGCAGATGATGTTCGTCGTGGACGGCACGGATACGAAGGTTCTCTTCGGCGCCGATTCCAAGCACGCGATGCTCTCGGATATCGTTCACGTCACGCGTGCGCATGGAAACGACGAGCGCTTGGAATGGGACGTCTTCCACCTGCCGCATCATTGCTCGTATACGGCACTCGGTCCCGAAAAGGGGGACCTCGAAACAGCGCCCGTCCCGAACGTCGCCTGGCTTCTTGAAGAACAGTGTCGCGAAAAGCCCATCTTGGTTTCGCCAAGCAATCCGATCTCGTTCGAAGATACGGTCCAACCACCGCACTATCAAGCAGCCCGTTACTACAAGAGCGTCGCGTCATCAAGGAGTGGTAAGTTCGTAGTTACCATGGAACACCCTGACCAGAACCTTCCAAAGCCCCTCGTCATTCTTATCGACGGCACGCGGGCCCGCATCACCGGGACCACGGTAAGCGCCGTCACGGGCACCGTCTCCCAGAGCGCGCCGCGCGCAGGGCAAAACCAGGGAGGCGCCCGATAGCAATCGAGAATCTGCTGACTCCACGCGCGAGAGAATTGGTTTTCTATCTCTCGAATGGTGGTCCCATCGGCGCCACGCTCGTCGACGCGCGACGCAAAGTCCACGACCTCGTCGAGCTGGTCATCCATTCGGAGGTGGGTCAAGTTCCGCGCGCCGACATTCGAGAGGAAGAGCGGGTCATCGTCGAATTCGACGATGACGAGGCGCGCTGGCCTCGCGTGTCCGCGTTACGGCAAGATTTTCCGCAAGGCCTTCCGCATACGAACATCGTCGAGCCAGGCGCGCCTCCTTGCCTCTGCATCGCGATCGAACCGTTTCGCGAACTTCGCAGGACCCTCACCGCCGAGGAACTCGTCGCGCGAATCCGCCGTTGGCTCGAGCGAACGGCAACGGGCACATTGCATCAGACTGACCAGCAAGTCGAGCCATTCTTCAATGGCGCTGGCGGCGCGGTTATCGTTCCGGTTGCGCTTCACAACATGGACGACGGCATAGTCTCGAACTACTCCATGCACGTCTGCGGCGACAATTTTCGCGTCGTCGCTGGCGACGGAGCGCAACAAGGGAAGCGCATTCACGTCGTGGCGCTGAGAACACCTGTGCACGTACATGGTCGTATTTGTCATCTGCCCCAGACGCTTGAGCAGCTCGACGAGCTCGTATCGGACGAGCAGTTCCATCTCATCGAATCTCTTCGTCACGCACTGATGCGACTTCCGGCGGCGCAGTGTGGCCCTGAGTACGGCGTGTCGCTACTTCTGCGCGTCCCTGTCGCCCGCGGGCCAGGGAGCCCTGCGGAAGCGGAGGATGTTCGTGTGTTCTGGCTAGGCAACCTAGGCGATCTTGCTCGAAACCTCGCGCTTTGGGAGGCCTTATCGAACGGCTCGCGCGGAGTTCTCCTCGGTGCGAATCCTCAGCCGGGGGCAGTAGCCATCGACGCGCTCAACGTCGAGCGCGAACTCGAAGCGAAGGAGGCCGCGGCGTTTAACGGCGACGTGAAGTACGACGACCGTTTCATCGCCATCGGAGCGGGGGCGCTCGGTTCACAGGTACTTATGAACCTCGCCCGCCGCGCGGTTCGCCCCGTCGCGATCGTGGATGAAGACTACCTTGCCCCGCATAATCTCGCTCGGCATGCGTTGGCCGGCGAGCGGCTCGGTTATCACAAGGCTAGCGCGCTCGCAGATGTTATCAACGGCTTGATTGACGACGACATCGCCATCCAGGCGATCCCACGAGACGTCACCATACCTGAATGCCGTGAGCAGATCGACGCCACCGAGGCAGAATTCGACTTCGCGCTCGATATGAGCGCGTCGGTCGCTGTCGCGCGGTCAATCGCGACGGACGCGCGCTTTCCTAGGACGCTTTCGCTCTTCTTGAACCCTTTGGGCACGGACCTCGTTCTTCTCGCTGAGGACAGGCACCGAAGCATAACGCTCGATCAGCTAGAAGCCCAGTACCTTTGGGAGATCGTGCAACGGGAGGAACTAGCAGAGCACTTTGGCGCGCCAGAGTACCGGCGCTATTCGACTGGGTGCCGTGATCGCTCGTCGATCATTTCGCAAAACACGGTCGCTACGCTCGCAGGGATCGGAGCGGAGGCGTCACTACGCACAAGCCGGCAAGAAGAAGCCGTTGCCACGGTTTGGCGACTGACGAACGATCTGCAAATCCAACGCATCGATATCCGGGTTTCGGCGATGATTCTCAAACAATGCGGAGAGTGGTCGTGTTTCGTCTCGTGCTCATCTCTTGCGTACGCCCGTGAATTGCGACGCGCATCGATGCCTAACGAGACGGGCGGGATACTAATTGGGAGCTTCGATCTCGTCGCGAAGAGGATATATATCGCTGGCTTTCTTCCCGAACCGCCGGACAGCGAATCTTCGCCGACTTCGTTCGTTCGCGGCTCGGCGGGCGTGGAGCAGAAGCTTGAGAAGCTCGCTGCGCGCGTAGACGGCCAGCTTCGCTACGTCGGCGAGTGGCATACGCACCCTGACGGTCATTCGTCGGCGGCCAGCAACACCGACCGCAGTGCGTTCGCTGAATTGACCGAACGAATGAAGCGCGCGGGATATCCGGAAACGTACCTGGTCGTGGCCGAGAACGAACTGTCCGCTATCATTTCCGACATCAGTTCTACGGTTAAGGAGTAGCGCATGAAGAACTTCGACGCGTACGAATACGTCGGCCTGATCGCTCCCGGTGCCATCGTGACGATAGGCATTTTTCTCGAATTCCCGGCTGCCCGCGCCGAGTTACTCTCGAAAGACTTCTCCCTGGGATCCCTCGGCATCTTCCTCATCATTTCATTCGCGATCGGTCATCTGGTGGCAGCAATCGGAAATGCCATCGAGGGACCTGTTTTAAAAATAAGCGGAGGTTTGCCGAGCGACAAAGTCCGCTCCGAAAACCAAACGCTGATTTCTAGCAGCCAACGCTTACGCTTGAACGAGAAAGCGCGAAATGCGCAAGGCGATGCGTTCGACCTCTCAACAGTCTCGAAGGGCGACTGGTACGCGATCACCAGGGAAATCTACGCTGAAGTTGCGGCTGCGAAGACGTCGTCGCGCGTTGATTCTTTCAATCGGCAATATGGGCTGCTGCGTGGAGTTGGTTCCGCCTTTTCTCTGCTGACAATCTGGTTCCTCGTGAATCTGAAGGCCGCGCCGTGGTCGAACTGGAGCGGACTGATTCCCGCCGCATTTACTGCGGTCGCGTGCCTCTTGTCTTTCGTTCGCATGACTCGATTCGCGAACAACTATGCCAGGGAGCTGTTTGTCCAGTACGTCAGGCTTCCCGATCGCAAGGACGCGCCTCCCGACGACGCACCTGCAACGCTCGATGATGCGTCACAATCAAAAGCGGGTGACGACGCGGGCTGAACGCCCCGCGCGCGCGCCATCCGCTGAGCGACGGGCCAAGGCCAATGTCGTGCGGCGTTCTCATCATCTTTGCACAAGGCGGGCTGCTTGTGGATCATAGGTGTATTGCGTAATCGTTCCGTCCTTGATCCGATCCACGGCTTCATTGACGATAAACAAGGGGACAAGGAACCATTCGCGTGGGGTCACGGGCTTCCCAAAGCGACCTTTAATTTCCACGTTTAACTGCGCCAACTCGAATACTCGATGGATTAGGTTTTCTAGCTTAATGCGGTTGATGTTGTAGAGTTCGTAAGTGGCCACTATCTCGACGTCCGCTAGCAGAAAGGTTGGGTCGTTCTTGGCATCGGCGATACGGCGATTCACATCGTTGCCTGTCACACCAATTTTGTGCAAAACTTCGCGATTTTCCGCAACGAAAGGGAGGTTAGACTTGCTTCGCAGCACGTAAATCGTGCCACTTGCCAAATCACCCTCTTCGGTCTCACCCGCAAACAGCGGACCGGCGCTTGGGTTAGTGATGCGCCGCCCCGCAGCATCGCGATGTAGTGCGCGCTGAAGAGAACGAGAGAGTACATTGCTCTCGGTGCGGTTGTCATAAATCACGCGGAGTCGGCTATCGCGCCGGTCGTACTCTGTAACGAATTCCTCGCCAGCATCCGTGACATACGCGATCTGCCCGCCGACGACGAACCACTCGCCTTTTTTGATTTCGGCTTGCTTTTTCTGAAAAGGCTTCGCCTGACGTATTCCAGCATCAAGCTCACGCTTCACCTGTTCGAATAGCGGTTTGAACCTATCGAAATCCACGCACGGAGCCCGGTTTGCAATCTCCTCTGCCGTACGTTTCTCCGCAACACTTCGAACGTGGCGCAACTCTCCGATCTCGCCCGCGCCGCCCGTCCCCTCAAGTTCGGCGAGGAGCGCGTCGTCGTCGATCTCGTCGACACTCTCAAGCAACAGACTTACAGCTCCCGCCAATAAGCCTTGGCGATCGAGCGGCTCAAGCAAGGCGCGGCAGTCGGGAAGCCGTCTCAAACGATCGAGGCGCACCGCATAGAGACGCTCGAAAATATCGTTCCCTTCGCCATGTAGCGGTGCATGGCCGTGCTGGTCGAAAAAACCCTGGATTTCTTCGAAGCCGGCGATTACGCGCTCTTCACGTGGAGATCGTCCGGTCTTTTTCTCGGGCGGAGCGAACTCACTGAGTGCTTCCGCGAGCTCCTCAAGGTCGACGTCACTCATAGCGACCTTCTCGCTTGAAGAGCATGAACGCGGCGGCGCCTTCAGCCATGCGTTTCTCCCAAGCATCGGCCGAGGTGATGGCTGGAACCCGACCGCGCTCTTGCTTAAAGCGAACGGCGCGCACAGCGAGTTCTTTTGCTTCCTCCGGTGTTAACGCGGTTCGCTTCGCTGAAATCGCCGCTGCAACGTGCTTCAGGCTCTCCTCGCTCATTGCTTTAGCCAGGATCGCGTAAGCCTCGCCGAAAGGATTGATACGATCGATGAGGTCGATGTCGAGTTCCCGTACATCCATGGCAAACTTACGCACGCCGTCTATCAAAGCCGTGTTCGCACTAGGTTCGTTTTCGTCGAGATCGCCCAGGGCGAGTTTTTTTGCCTGCTGCGTTATTACGAGCGCGGCGATGGCATGTTGGCGCACGGCTTCCTGATCGGCCTCGTCTAGTTCAGGATATTTGGCCTTGATAATCTTGCCGAGGCGCATCTCTGTCAGTTCTTCCGGCACCAGTTCCTCATCGAACAATCCTCGCTCGATGGATGGTTTGTCTTGCACGAAGGCAGCAATCACTTCGTTTAAGTCCTCACGGCAGATACGCGCTGCTTCCGCTGATTTTGGTTCTGTGAGCCCCTTGATTTCTATCTGGAACTGCCCAGTCTCAGGGTTGAACCCCACGTTCGGCTTTGCCGGATCGTAGCCGCCCTCGCAATAGTCGAACCCCGGCGTAGGGCCGTTTTGCGGATTCTTCGGCTTGAATTCGAAACGCGGAGCAAGCACTTGTTCCATCAATAGGCTCGCCGCGATCGCCTTCAGCGTGTCGTTTACAGCCTCCGTAACCGCCTCTGCGGAAGCATCCGGCTCAGCGATTAGATTGGTAAAGCGCGCACTGGTTTTACCTGGAGCATCGCGCGTGGCACGACCAATGATTTGCACGATCTCCGTGAGGCTCGCCCGATAACCGATCGTGAGTGCATGCTCGCACCAAATCCAATCAAAGCCCTCTTTAGCCATCCCGAGGGCTATGATAATGTCGACGTGATCTCGGTTATTCTTCTGACTAGGATCCTTCAACGCTGAGGAAACACGATCGCGCTTCGCCTGGTCGTCTTCCACAAGATCAGCTATACGTAGAACCCGCCCTTCGGGCGTTTTTATCAGGTGGAAGCCGGTCGGAGGATCGGTCCCCTCCCACGTTCCCAATGCGCCGATGATGTGTTCAACCTCTTTGATCTTATCTTTCGTGCTCTCACGCGAATTAACGCTAGGAATGTGAACGATCGTTTTCTCAGAGGCATTGAGGACGCTTAGAATTTCGTCGGCGTACGACCCCGAATAGAAATAGTAGCCAATATCGAGTCTCTTTAGATATTGGTATCCATTAAGCTGCTCGTAATAGGTGTATGTGACTGTCTCGAACTTCGCCTCATCACGCGGCGCGAGCACTGCCTCCGCGTCGCCGCGGAAGTACGAGCCCGTCATAGCGACGATGTGGACCTTATCCCGGGCGATAAACTGCCCGAGCTGGGCACCGAGACGATTGTCAGGATTGGATGAAGCGTGATGAAACTCGTCAACGGCGATCAGACGATTATCAAAGGCCTCTATCCCGAACTTATCCACGGCAAAGCGAAACGTCTGGTGAGTGCAGACAAGTACCTTGTCATCGCTTGCAAGGAACGCACCGAGCAAGTTCACCGTCCCGCCGTTCTCGCCTGGTGCATTACAGAGATTCCATTTCGGGCTAACCGTCCAATCGGTCCAGAAACCGTACTTACTCAGCGGCTCATCAGAAAAACTTGAACCGATCGTTTTTTCCGGCACGACGACAATGGCTTGCTTTACGCCTTGGTTTACAAGTTTATCGAGTGCAATGTACATAAGCGCGCGGCTCTTGCCGGATGCCGGAGGCGACTTAATTAGCAGATACCGCTCGCCGCGCCGCTCGTAGACACGTTCTTGCATCGGTCTCATGCCAAGTGCATTAGATTTGGTTGAACTCCCGTTCCGTCCATACGTCACCGAAACGGAAGGGATCGAGTTTTGTTCTTCAGTCACGCGCTCTCCCTCGTTGTGCGTCGCTTGGCTTCACTTGGTTCCGAAATCATCGTTGTGTAAAAATCGAAGAGCTTCTCTAAGCGTTCTGTATCGTTGCGGAATCTACGCCCAATGTAAATGCGCTCCAGCACTTCATCATTATGCTCGTGTGCCTCGCGCAAGTCTGCAGGCATCGCATCGGGATCGTATAAGTCAGAAATGGTTGCCGGGAAATGCGCTTCGCGCGCCAGTAATATTACCTCAGCGCAGTGAGCTAGGTCGGCCTTGTTCTTCTTGGTGAGAGTAGGAACGGGGAACGTATTCCAGCCGAGTGTATTCGAATAGGAAAACCGCATTTCCAGCCTGACGCATACGGTGCCAATCCAAACCCAATGAAGCCGGGAGGCCACCAGCGCCATGTACCAGAGCGGGGTATCGAGCAGCGCGTAGCATTTATTGGAGATGATACAGCCCGGAGCGAGAAGTCCGCATGGGAGATATTCGCGATTCTCAGAACTGATTGCTGCAACGGCGATAACTGTCTCCTTTCCTGACTGCCGTACTTCGCCGAATCGATAAGGAATAGACGCGAGCGCTTTGGTTGTTGCGCGGCCCGATGCTAGGCGCTGCGCGCGAACGCCGGCGAAGCGATCCGCCAACCAGGCGTTTTCACTAGCCTCCTCGTACTCTTCGTCCCGAACCCAAATACATCTGCGCTCGATCCCGCGAATGAACTCCTGCGAGCCAACGAATGGGCGAATAAAGGGCGGCGGGACACCGTGCTCTCTCAAGGCGACCGAAGCCTCACCTGCGCCAAGCAATAAGTGCCCGCCGTCGTTGGGCATGTTACCAAAGCTCATTTCATGCAAGTCACTGAGTGGACGTGACAGGGGACCGACGATGATATTCGGACCCGGCACTAAGTAGGCGTTGATGTTTTCGACAACCTTGACCGTCGCACCGTTGTCGCCTGTATCAGAGAAAAGGAATCGTGTTCGGCCTGAATGATTCGACATTCCGACGATCACCACGGTTACGCCTGCGTTGTAGCTCGCCAGGTTTGCCCACTTAAATGAAGAGTGCGCGAATGCAATTTCGTGCCCTGTGGCGAAAATTAGCGACCAGAGAGTTTCGACCTGTCGGCCTTGGCAGACCGAATTGGTCGCCACAAAGGCAGATACCGCGGTCGTTTTTGTTCCGTAGTCTGCGGCCTTCATAAACCAGCCAGTTACATAGTCGAGAGATTTCCAGTTGCCCGTACGTCCATCGAAAATCGCCTTAAGGTCGAATTTTTGTTCGGCGGTTTGCCACTGGCTACCACGATATGGCGGATTTCCACAAATGTAAGTATCCCCGCCTTCATTCTCGAAGTCGATTTCTGCTTGATTTAATGGTGTGCTAAAAAGGTCATCGCCATGTAACTCTACGCCTATACCTGTCGGTGGGCAGATGCTAAGCCAATCCAATCGCAGAGCGTTACCGCAGGTAATCCAGTTATCTGCCTTGAGCGGCAAGAATTCAGTCAAAGCAAGTTGCTTACCTCGGTACAAGACATCGCATTGGAATTCCGCGATTATCAGCGCTAGGCGCGCGACTTCAGCAGCAAAGTCTCGAATCTCAATACCACGGAAGTTAGTAAGTGGAATGTCGGTCGGGCGTTCCGGTTCACCTCGGCGACGATTGATCCCCGCCTCGATCTCGCGCATCTCTTTGTAAGCGATAACGAGAAAGTTACCGCTGCCGCACGCCGGATCAAAGACGCGGATGCGCGCCATACGATTGCGCAGATTTAATAGCTTTCGAGAGCTCTCGCCCGCGTCTTCCAACTGCGCTCGAATCGCATCTAGGAACAGTGGATTGAGGACTTTTAGGATATTCGGTCGACTAGTGTAGTGCATCCCCAATGCGCCGCGCTCCTCATCGTCTGCGACCGCCTGAATCATCGACCCAAAGATGTCGGGGTTGATCTTGGTCCAATCAAGGTTTCCGATGTGCAAAAAATACGATCGCGCGATTTTACTGAAGTGCGGCACGCCAGGATCGCCGGCGAAGAGCCCTCCGTTCACGTAGGGAAACACGTCGGCCCAGCGTGGCGTTTTCTCTTTTGCGCGCTCCTCGATCTTGACATTCATCGCGCGAAACACTTCGCCAATCACCTCGTGGGTGTTAGACGAATCCTTGGCGCTCATCAGTTCGACCGTGCTAGTAAACAGCCCAGACCCACTGAAGATATCGGTATCCTCTGCAAAGAAGCAAAAAATTAGTCGCGCCATGAAATGATTCATGTCGTGACGACGCTCTGCCGTACCCCACTCGGAGTTATCTTTCAGTAGTTCGACGTAGAGCCGATTGAGGCGCCCCGTCGCGCGGATGTCGATTGAACTGTCGCGAATTTGTTTGACGGTCGAGATGCCTGCAAGCTGCAGAAAAAACCCGAAATGGTTCGGGAAATCCGCGTAGGCGCAAGCTACAGTCTCGCCAGAATCAAGGTCCTCTGACTCAAAGGCCTCGCCATCGGTCGCCAGCACAAACTGCGCCTTTGCCCTAGCGGTAGCCGGACTGGCCTTAAGTGCGGCAAGCGTCTTCGTAACATCACCGCTGGTCGCGACTGCAATATGTATGTTGTTGTGTTGAAGAACGCCACCGAGATCGGATTTGTTTGTCGTGCCCGCACGAAGGCGTTTGATCGTTGTCTCTTTGTTTCCGAATGCTTCAAGGAATTGGTACGGAAATTCGAGTGGATCGAACGGCCGTTCAGCTAAAGCTGTTATCGCCTCTTCAATCTCAACCGCGTTCACACGGCCTCCTCATGGTGGGACTTGTGACGAATTCCCATACTAAGCACTCACGGCGCTTTCGAAAACTCGGAGCTGCTCGATCACTCGATCGAAAAAGGGCGGATCGCTTAGAAACATCTGCCTCATATTACGATAATCGTTCGCCAGGTCACGAAGCACCCCGAACCAGGAACAACAGTCAGCGTTCCCGGCTTCGCGAGGTCGTACCGCGCCCATGCCGCAGGGTCGTACACGTCCTTGAAGGCGCGTACATCGTCGAGCATTGCAAGATCGCGAGCTGCGAACTTTCCCACTTGCGTTTGCAACATCGCAGTAACATCGGAATAGTGCCTCGAAAGGAATCGCCGCGGATTTTCACGGAAGCTCTCCGCGTGAAGCGCCGTGACCTTCTCCCAGAACGTCCTGTCCGGCGCGAGAACATTGCATGAGATCTGCGGTTCCTGCAGTATCATCGGGGTTTCAGCAAAATACGGCACTACCGCCTTCAACTCTGAAGGCGCAGTTTTGGCACGCCAGCCTAACTCGATTGTTACGACGCCCCTGATATAGGGTTGGACTCGATCAGGGTCGCTTTTGGGGTACTCGAAGAGCAGCGCATCCCGATCACTTGAATCGATCCCTATTTTCCAGCCGTCGAAAATGCCAAGTAGTGCCGCGGTCCGCGAACGGAGTGTTGAGAGATGCTGATCGCCAACGTAGGCTGCACAAGCATCATAGAGCAGGCGCATGCGTTCTTCGCGCTTCGCCTTGTTGATGCCAGGCTCTTCAGGGTCGGGCAAGCCTTGCGTAATGAAAAATACGGAATTAGTGACAACGTCAATATCTCCGGAGAACCGTTGGATTAGGCCGTAAGCTTTGGAGAGTGACGTTCCGCCTCTAAACGTCATCGTTGCATTTCCGGGCGGAAGAGCGAAAAGAAACTTCAAGGTCCGGCAAACCCAGAAGTCCTTTTCCACGATCGTGAAATCGACATTTATTTGCGCCGCGCGCTCTTGGATGACTTGTCGCCGGTCAAGAGCGGGGCGGCGCGTGAAGCTATCCACGCGTCGCCTGCTTCTCGTCCAGGATCGCATCGATAACTGGGAGCATCCACGACGGAACACGACGCCCGCGCTGCCGGAGTTTCTTCTCCAGCCGGTGCTCGCGCACGAACTCGCGCACCTTCGCGATGTCCTTATCGGTGATGTGCGACTTGCCAACTGCCCGAAGCGCGTCGATGACCAACTCGGCGGGGTTGCCATCGCGTGCGAGCGACCGTGGGCCGGCCGTTTTCAGGCGGATCGTCTGCCCGCCAATCTTTAGGTCTCGTGGGAACAGGTCAGTGCGGTACACGGGTTGCTCCATGACCTGCGTGGTGAGACCGAGCTTGTTGGCGGCATCGAGTTCGGGGCGTTCGATCGTGGCGCCGGTCTTCCGAGCGTGGGCGGCGATAATCGCTTCCGGTGCGGGACCGAGAACACCGATGCGCGGGCTGGTTGCGGGGATGTCATAGTAGCCCTTAGACAACCGCCGAACCGCCCCAACCTTCACCATACGGTGTAGAGTCTGCCGAACGGTATCCTCGGAACCTAGCCGCGCCCGAACAAGTTCGGCAGGCGTGAAGACTGTGCCCAGCTCTAGTCTGTGCACGTATCTCCGGATCGCATCTGCCGTTGTCAGAGTAGCCACGATATGTCACATTTTACTATAGAATAACGTGACCATCAACGCCTTCATTCTCGACGGCCTTATATCTTGATTTGCACCCCACTCAATCTTCGGAACGAGGGCGCGAGCCGAGGCACGGCTTTGCTATTTTGAGCCGCCGTCATCGCTTGCGGTTTACCCCCTTGCCCTGCGGACATCTCTTCAGGCCGCCGGAGCTCGCCGCCCATAGCCGGCTCGCATTCACGTTCTCCTCCCGTCGATCAGCCGCGGCCGTGCCCCGTTCCCCCGCCACTCTTCACGCTCTTGAGGTCACTCACCGAAGGCCTGGGGGCTTTTATCGTTAGCGGCCACTACGACCCACATATCGTTAGCAAGATGGCGTTGTTTCGCCCTCGCCCCATTTGTCAAACCACTACCGCCCCAACTCGGAGTGACGCCAAGCCTTCCTCGGCGCGCCCCTCGGTACGCCCCTTCGGGGCTACTCGGGGTGACATTGTGGCCCGCGCTACTCGGGGTGACAACGATTTACTCGCCGTCGCTGCGGCCCCTCGATACGGTTGCTTCGCAACCTACTCGGGGTGACACTCGCTCTCGCCGCCGTTGACATCGTCGTCGGCGGCGGCTTCGTTTGAGTCCGTTGATTCCGCTCTACAGAGCGGGCAGGTGACGAGTCAATAATCCGGCGGGCAGCCGCACTCGCGTTCGGTGCTCACATCAATCGTCGGCCTTCGAGCGCGCGCGCGAGCGTCGCTTCGTCGGCGTAATCGAGGTCGCTGCCGATCGGCAGCCCGTACGCGAGCCGCGATACCGTCGCAACTAACGGCGCGAGCAAGCGCGAGAGATAGAGCGCGGTCGCTTCGCCTTCGGCGTTGGGATTCGTCGCGATAATCACTTCGTGCGTCGCTTCGCTGCCGACGCGTTCGACGAGTTCGCGCACGCGCAGTTGCCCGGGCCCGATGCCGTCCATCGGCGAAATCACGCCGCCGAGCACGTGGTAGCGCCCGTGAAACGCCCCCGAACGTTCGATCGCGTAAAGATCTTTTGCGTCGGCGACGACGCAGAGCAACGTCGCGTCGCGCCGTTCGTCGCGGCAGAACGCGCAGGGATCGCTCTCGGTAATCGAAGCGCAGACCGAACAGAACCCCACCCGATCCTTCACCGCGAGAATCGCTTCGGAGAGCGATTGCGCTTCGTTGCGCGGGCGATTGAGAATATGAAAGACCAGTCGTGCTGCGGTCTTCGGGCCGATCGTCGGGAGTTTCGTAAACTCGTTGATGAGCGCGACGACCGGCTCGGCCGGCGGCTCGGAGCGCGTCACATCAGGCCCGGAATGCGCATGCCTCCGGTAAACGCGGACATACGCTTCTGCGAGGTCTCATTCGCTTTCCCCAATGCATCGTTCACCGCGACCGTTACCAGATCTTCAAGCGTCTCGATATCCTCGGGATCGACCGCTTCTTTCCCGATATGCACGCGCGTGACGCGCTGATCGCAGGTCATCTCCACGCTCACCGCACCGCCGGCGGCAACGCCGGTGACGCTCGTCGTCGCAAGCTCCTCTTGCGCCTTGAGCATCTCGCTCTGCATCTTCTTGACTTGGGCCATCAATTGCGCTTGGTTCACGGTTCTCTCGTTCTCTCTATCGCGTAGTCGAGTAGGGAATCGGCGTCGTCATTCGTCATCGGTTCGGGTTCGTCCGGTAGCGCGGCGATCTCGGCGCGAACGTTGAGATCGGCCTCCAGAAACTCCGCGACCGCGGCCTTCACTTTCGCCGAGGCACGCTCGTTGAAGCGGGCGAGCGCGGTCTGCCCCGGCACCGCGATCACCACCGTCTTGCCGTCGAACGCAAGCACGCGCGTATCCTCGAGCGCCGCCTGCAGCGGGCGCTCCGCGGCGACGAGCCGTTGGCGGATCGCGGGCCAGGCCGCCTCGACCGCCTTCTGCGTCAGCGGCCCGCTGCGCTTGGGCGGCGGCTCCGGCGGCGCTGCCGGGCTCGGCGGCTCCTCGGGGCGCGCTGCGGCAGCGCGCGGCGGTGCGGCTGCGCGCGGCGGTGCAGTGGCGCGCGGCGGTGCGGCGGCGCGCGGCGGTGCGGCGGCCGGGCGCTGCGGTGCAGCGGCCGGGCGTGTCGCCGTGCCGACGCTCTCGCCGGCGAGAACGAAGCGCAGCAGCGCCGCCTCCAGCTCCAAGCGCGCGTCGCCTCCGCGCGCCAGCGTTGCGGCGTCGGTGAGCACGCGCAGCAGCGGCAGCACCGTCGTGCTCTCGATATCCGCGGCGCGCGCGGTCGCCTCGGCGGCATCCTCCGGCGCGCTATCGCGTGCGAGCAGCGCCGGGTCGATCCGCGCGACCAGCAAATTCCGCATCGCGCCCAACAACGCGCGCAGCAAGGTCGCCGGCTCTATCCCCGAATCGCTCGCTTCTTCGATCGTCCGCAGCATCGCGCCGGCATCGCGGCGCAGCACGTCATCGCGCAGGCGCAGCGCCATCTCGCGGCCGTTCGAGCCGAACGCCGATTCAATCGCCGCGCCGTCAACGCGTCCGTCTCCGTACGCCGCCGCCTGTTCGAGCATCGTCAGCGCGTCGCGCAGGCCGCCATCGGCGCGATAGGCGATCGCGGCGAGCGCACTCTCTTCGACGGCGATATTCTCCGCCGCGGCGATCTCGCGCATCCGTTCGATCATCACCGGAATTGCGATGCGTCGAAACGCATAGCGTTGGCAGCGCGAAAGAATCGTTACCGGCAAGCGCTCCGGTTCGGTCGTCGCGAGAATAAAGAGCGCGTGTTCGGGCGGCTCTTCGAGCGTTTTCAAAAACGCGTTCGCGCCCTCTTTCGTGAGCATGTGCGCTTCATCGATGATATAGATTTTTTTGCGCATCACCGAGGGCGGAAACTTCACCGCATCGCGCAGCGAACGAATCTCGTCGATGCCGCGATTGCTCGCCGCATCGATCTCCAGCACGTCAAGCGCGGTGCCTTCAAGCATCGCAACGCACGCCGCGCAGGTATTATCGGGCTCGGCGGTCGGGCCGCGCTCGCAATTCATGCAGCGGGCGAAGATTTTTGCCGCCGAAGTTTTGCCGCTGCCGCGCGGCCCCGAGAACAGGTAGGCGTGGGCTACCTTCCCACCCTCGATCGCGCTGCGAAGGGTTCGAATAACGGAATCTTGACCGACGAGCTCGGAGAAGCTCTTCGGCCGCCACCTGCGATAGAGAGACATTAAACTTGGCTTTGCGGCCCTGTATCTTCTCGCCTGCATGGGGTATACTACGAGTGAAGCGTGCCACGCTCGCCAGGTTGAGAAGGGAGCGTAAAGAGGCAGCTTTGGGCCCACGTCGCTAAGCGACGAGGGCTGCATCCCTGTTCGAGGAGAGGAACCCCACCGCGTGAATCTGCAGGTCGCCCTGCACAAATGGTTTGGCTTTGAAAACTTCTTCCAAGGCCAGGAAGCGGTCGTTGAGCGCGTACTCGCCGGAAACGACACGCTCGCGATTCTCGCGACCGGCGGTGGCAAAAGTCTCACCTATCAGCTCCCCGCGTTGATGCTCGAAGGCACTACCGTCGTCGTCAGCCCGCTCATCGCGCTGATGAAAGATCAGCTCGACATGCTCAAGGTGCGCGGCATCACCGCCGTCGTCGCCATCAACTCGACGCTCTCGGAAGAACAAGAAGCGCGCGCGATGCACCGCATCGGCGCCGGCGAGATTAAAATCGTCTACACGACACCTGAGAAGCTCGAAGACGATCGTTTCATCAAAGTTTTACAATCGGTCCACGTGCCGCTCTTCGTCGTCGATGAAGCGCATTGCATCAGCCAATGGGGGCACGATTTCCGCCCCGCCTACCTTGCGCTCGGTTCGGTCGTGCGCAAACTGGGGCGCCCGCCGATTCTCGCACTGACCGCCACCGCAACCCCCGCCGTCCGCGAAGATATCCTGCACCAACTCGGTATCGAGAACGTGCAGCCGATCGTGCGCGGCTTCGACCGGCCGAATTTAATTTACGAAGCACGAAAGGCTGAAAAAGAGCCCGATAAACTCAAAACCATCGAACGGCTCTTCACCGGCGACGATGCGATCGAAGGCACCGGCATCATCTATACCGCGACGATTAAAAACGCGCTCGCCGTCTGCGAATTTCTCACCGAGCGCCTCGGTATGCCGGCAGAAGTCTATCATTCGAAACTGCACAAAGAAGATCGCACCCGCGTGCACGAACTCTTCATGGGCGAGAAAATTCGCGCGGTCGTCGCCACCAACGCCTTCGGGCTCGGCATCGATAAGCCGAATATTCGCTTCGTCATTCACTACGATCTCCCCGGATCGATCGAAGCCTACACGCAAGAAGCGGGGCGCGCCGGGCGCGACGGCCTCCCCTCGCGTTGCATCCTCATCTATCGCATGAGCGATACCCGCGTGCAAACCTATTTCCTCACCGGGAAGTATCCCGATATCGAAGACGTGCAGCGCGTCTTCGGCACGATCGAAGTCTTCGGCACGCAAGAGAGCGGCGTCGCGATGGTCGATCTGCGCAAGATTCTGCAGCTGCCGCTGACGAAACTGAAAGTCATTCTCGCGCTGCTGCGCAAAGCGGGCTACATCGACACCGTCGGGCGCAGCACTTACACCGTCTCCGAGGCGGCGCGGAAGAATCGCGAATTGGTGCTCAATCTCGCCAATTACGAAACCAAGCGTTCCTACGACCAGAGCAAACTCGCGATGATGCTGCAGTATGCCGAAGCGACCTCGTGCCGGCGACGCTTCATCCTCAATTATTTCGGCGAGATCTTCACCACCGAAAACTGCGGCGCGTGCGATAACTGCTTGCGCGCGGCGACGCTGCCGAAGGTCGCGAACATTCAGGGCGACGGCTACGGCATCTCCGAGGTCGTCGAGCATCCGAAGTTCGGCATCGGCACCATCGAACGCGCGGAGCGCGATTACGTAACCGTGCTCTTCCCCAGCGTCGGTTATAAGACGCTGCTGGCAAGCGCGGTTCGGCGAACGCCCGCCGCGGTCTCCTAACACCCACTCGATGCGTCGCCCCTCACTGCTCGCGCTCGTCCTGCTGCCGGTTACGCTCGGTCTCGCCGCGCTGCAGCCGCAGGTCGCGCCGAGCGCGCCCCCCACGCCGACGCCGCAGATCTCGCCCGCGCCGACGCTCTCGCCGAGCCCGCTTCCCTCCGGGGCGCCGCTCGCCTCGCCGAGCCCGCTTCCCTCGGGCGCTCCGCTCGCGACGCCGCTCGCCTCGCCGACGCCGGTGCCGACGCCGACCCCAACCCCGACCCCGGTGCCGATCCTCTTCTCGCCCGCCTCGGCGCTCGTCGCGGTCGGCTCCTCGGTGCAGGTCGCGGTCGGCAACACGCTCGGCGCCGTTACGCTCGCCGGCGGAGATCCGCAGGTCGCCGCGCTCAGCTACAACACGAGCACCGAGATGCTCAGCATCGCCGGGCTCGCGCCGGGTTCGACGAGCGTCACGCTCACCGATAGCCGCGGCATCTCCGCGACCCTGCCGATCCTCGTCGCCTATCCCGCCGGCAGCGTGCCGCAGCACACGCTGTTGGTGCGCGTTACCGGCGAACCCGCGAGCGCATCGTTCGTGCTCGAACGCATCGCCGACGCCATCGCCGCGAGCGTCGCGCTGCGCCCCGGCGCGCAACTCGTCTTTAGCCGCTCGCAGATCGGCATCGATGCGCCGCTCGGCGTCGACGACGTGCTCCGCCTCAGCGTTCCGGTAACGCTGCAGGGCAACAACTACATCGAGGTCGATTCCACCGTCAATCTTACCGTCGAAAATATCGCCGCCCCGCGTATCTCGCCGTCATCGTTGATGGTGAGCGATTTCCCCGAACGTCTCACCACCGACGGCGTCCTCTTCACCGCCGATCTCCACCGACAAGCGCCTTCGCGCTTTCTCTACTTCCACTACAATCCGCCGCATTCGATCGCACGCCGCATCGTTCTACGCGCGACGAACACCTCGCCCGAACCCGCGCTGCTGCAATTCATCGACGGGCACGGCGGGCCGAGCCCCAACGAAATGGAGGCCGGGCACCTCTCGACGAAACGCTTCCTCGTCCATCTCGTCACCAACGAAGGCAAGATCGTACAGATTCCCGGGTACGGCAGCGTGAATCTTGCGGCACAAGAGCTACCCGCCGATTCCATCGTCAGCGATCTGCTGCAGTTGCGCGTGCTCAACGGCGGGCTGATTCATCTGATGCTCTTCGCGCAAAAAGCGACCGATTCGCCGAACTCTCCACCCAAGAGCGACACGCTCTTGCAGGGGCATCACGCGCACGCGCGCGGCATCTATTCGATCCCCGAATTCACCTATTCGACGCAGTGGAGCGTCGAAGATCCCTATCTCGAACTTGCGGTCGGGCAAGTGCCGCTTCCCAACGATCTCGTCGGCCAGGCACTCTCCGGCGACTACGGCGTCTTGCAGAATTTCGAGATCAACGTCGTGAACCCGACGCACCAGGCGCAGACGATCGCGCTCTACGAAAATCCGCGCGGCGGCAGTGCGACGGGAACCTATCTCATCGATCGCGTCTTGGTGCAGTCGCATCAAGTGCGTGCGTTCACGCGCTATAAACTGCGCAGTTACGTCGTCCCCGCGCGCGGTTTTCTGCGCCTGCACATCACGACGATTCCCGATGCCGGTTCGAGCTTTCCGGTGCGCCTGATTCTCGCCCCCGACGACGGCAGCGTCCCCGCCGGCGCGCCGGGCTCGCCGGTCTACGTCGAAGCGATTCGGTAAACCTCGGCGGTCGCGTTCGCCGCGCGACGCCACGAAAAGCGCTCGACGGCGGCGGCGCGATCGTTTGCCGCAACGCGGCGCGCGCGCTCGGGATCGGCGAGAATCGCCGCAAGCGCCTCGCTCCACCCGGCGACATCGTCGGGATCGACGCGCGGCACCATATCCCCCGCGATCTCGTCGAGCGACGAGCCGCGCGCCGTCACCACAGGCATCCCGGCGCAGCGCGCCTGCGCGAGCGGCAAACCGAAGCCTTCATAGCGCGAGGGCATCGCGAGCACCGTGCAGCTCGCATAGAGTTCGAGCAGCTCCGCGCGTTCGATATAGCCGCGAAATTCGAGCCGATCCGCGACCCCGAGTTCGTGCGCGAGCTCCGAGCAGCGGTCGCGATAGGGGGTGATCGGCCCGACCGAGATCGCGCGTACCCCCGGTAATGCGGGAAGCGCGCGGATTACCACCTCGAGGTTCTTGCGCGCCTCCACCGTTCCCACAACGAGAATCGTCGCGCGCTCGTTCGGACGCGCCTCCAGTTTTGCAAACTCTTCGGCGACGCCGAGCGGAATAACGTGTACGTTGCGTTCGTCGATCCCGGGGTGCAGCGCGAGAATCTCGCCCGCCGAGAACGCCGAGACCGTAACGATTGCGCGCGCGCGCGTCGTCAAATGTTTCATCAGCGTGCCGAAATAGGCGCGTGCGTAGAAGCGCGTGTGCCCCTGCACGCGCAGCCATGCCGCGTCGTACAGCGTCAGCACGATCGGCAGCGTCGGAAGCGCCGGCATCGTTCCCGACGTGCAATGCAGTAGGCTCGCCTTCGACCGCGCCGCCGCGATCGGCAGCAGCACCTGTTCCCAGTACGCGCGCCGGTCGAAGCGCCACGGATCTATCGTCGGTGCGCTCAGCGGCGCGAGCTCGATCCCCGGAGTCTCGCCGAGCGCGCGCGCGAGTTCTCGTGCATATTCGCCGATGCCGGTCGCGCTGCCGACGGTCGGCTGCGCGTCGAACGCTACCCTCACGGTCGTTTACTCGCGGCGAGTTTGCGCGCGAGGGTCAGCACGCTGCCCGCGTTGGGGTCGTAGCGACGCGCGGTGGCGAGATAGCGGCGCGCGGCGGCGAGGTCGCCGTCGCGCAGAGCGACGCTTCCTAAGCCCGACCAACCATCGGCGCTCGATGGATTGATCGTGGTTACGCGCCGGTACGACTCTCGCGCCCGCGCGTACTCTTGCATGCGATAATAATAGGCGGCGACGGCGAGTGCGTATTTGTTATTGTAGGGTGCCATGCGCGCTGCAGCGAGAAGGGCGTAGCGGGCGCGCGGGTTCCAGATCCCCGGGCGATGCCCTTGATAGAGAGCCGTCGTCGCTATCGTTCCACAGCGCCAGAAGATATTTGCCAACGCATTGGGATGCGTCGTCGTTCTCGCCAGACGAGCGCGCAGTCTCACCGCAAGTGCATAAGCGGAGCGCGGATGCTTCGCCTCGAGCTTATCGATCCGCGCGAGCAAACGCGGAAGATCGAGCCCGGCGAGTTCGTACTCGATCGCGAGCGCTTCCTCGCCACGCGCGCGTTCGATCGAGGCGAATAACGCATCGCGCTGGCCGCCCGCGGGCAGCGCCACCGCGTATTTCTCCGCGCTCGCAAGGTCGCCGTGACGCAAAGCTTCGCGTCCGAGCTCGCGCGCAACGAAGGGTGCGGGCGCGACGCGATCGATCGCGCGATAGATCTCGCGCCCCAAGCGCGGCGGCAGCATACGCGGTAGCGATGCCGGAACGGCGGCGCGGGCGAAGAGCGCGTCGGAGCCGATCTGCACGATTCCCAGCAACGCCGCCGCGACGATGGCGACGGCGAGCAACGTTCGCGCGATCAGAATTTAATCGTGAGATCGACGCCGGCGCGTAATTGCGTTTGGTTCGGCGTCAATTGCAGATTGTCGTTGAAACGGTATTGCCGTGCTTGGAACGTCAGCGTCGCCGGGGCATGCGGCAACGTGTACGTTAATTTTCCGAAGTACCGACTATCGGTGCCCGAAAGCGTCGTCGGCGATAACGAACCGTAGGTGCCGACCAACGTTCCGCTGCGATAGCCTAAGCCCACGGTAACGTGCGATGCAACCGGGACGGCAAGGCTCGCGCCGATGCTCGAATGCGTGAGATCGTTGAATGCCGCCGGCGGCAGCACGAGCCGGCTCGCCGCGTCGAAGCCGAGCACCGGGTCGAGCGTCGGCGCGGGATTCTCCGAGGAGATCAAGCCGCGCGAGAGGTGTTCGAAGCGGCTCGACAGACCGAGCGTTAGCGTGCGTCCACCGGTACGAAACGAGATATTCGTTTTTCCGCCGAGTACTTGCTCGTTCGCGGGCGGCAACGGCATCAAGAGGCCGTCGTGCGACTGCCGCGTCGTCTGTAACTGCACCGTCGTCTTCGCACCGCGGATCGCGCCGAGGAGACGCCCGAGGATATTGCTCCGCGGCACCGGTGCCCGGAACGCGGGCTGCTGCGAAGGATCGCCAAAATCGAAGTGCAGCGGCTGCGGCGATGCTTGGTCGAAGCTCTCGCCGACCGTTTCGGGCTGCGGGGTCTGAAAGCGCGCCGCCCCGAGACTGACGATCCGAACCGGCGCAACGGCGGCTCCGAATTGAACGCCGACGGCGATCTTCGGAGCCTCAACCGCAAACGAGAGGGAGGTCAGCAGATCGGGGACGATCGACGGTGAGCCGGGGGCCTCGGCGAGCGCTCCGACGGGGACCTTGGGAATCAGGCTTAGGCCGCGCAGCGCGCCCGGGACGCTCCGGTTCGCTCCCGCGCCGCCAAGGTGGAAGACCTGGGCGCCGAGGTGCAGTCCGTGCGCGGAGGCGGAGGCAGAAGCAAAGCAGAGTAGCCCTGCGAGCACCCCCGCGAAGATCCCTTGTAGGCCCTTCACTTCTAGCAAGCCTCCGATGATGCGGGCAAAAGGCGCCCGTGGACTTCTATTATCGGTCGTTCGGGCGACACCCTACATCCTTAACGGTCGCAACCCACCGGAAAGTTGCCGCTCCGCGGAGGCTTTTGGCCTAGCGAGCGGCTAGAAAGCGGCGCGCGATGAGCTCGGCGGCAAAATCGTCGATCGGCCGCGGCGGCGTGAGCATGCCGCGCGGAACGAATCGGCGCCAGCCGCGCGGAGGATTGGCCTCAAAATAGAGCTTTCGCGCGTCGAGGGTGGTGCCGGTTTCGTCGACCCGCTCGCAGGGAAGCCCGAAGTCGGCGAGTTGGTGGAGAATCTCGCTGCCGCGCGTCCCACCGCCGACGGCGATGGCGTCGATGCGATAGCGTTCGATCAGCGGGCGGAGATCTTCGAATAACGTTTCCGGTTGGAGAATTGCGCGAAAGGGCACCTCACCGCTCGCAGTGAGGACCGCCACACCGACTTTTCGCGAACCGGGATCGACGCCGAGCACGGTCATGGAATCGAACTCTGCCCCGGCTGTAACAGCGTGACGACGATGGGGATCCGCCCTTCTTGCAAGTAGGTATGTGGGTAGATATCGGTCGCCGCCCACGCAACGAGCAGATAACTCCCCGTCCCGCTCTTGAGCATCGCCTGCATGCGCGATAGCGAAGGGTAGACGCTCACCGGCGTAATGTTGGCGACCAACGCCGAGGAAAGGCCGCGGTTTTGCAATACCTGCGCCACGGCGTTGCTGAGTTGTCGGATACTTAAATTGACGTTTACGTTACGGCCGGCATCGATCTTGAATTCGACGATCTGCGTCTTCGCGGGGTAGATCAGCGTATCGGGAACCGAATCGAGGCTGAGATCGATACGATCGTTCACGAAGAGATTATGATGGGCGACGGCGATCAACAGCACGTTCGCCCGGCCGTTCAAAAAACCGAGCTGCGGACTGCTCGCAGTGGCGTTCAGGCGCCCGTAGGTTCCCTTCGGCACGCGCGCCGGCTTCAAGCCGAACGGAACGTAGGTCTGATTCACGAATTTCACGGTGTCGTCGAAGAACGCGCGCATGATTTCCTTACGGCGCGCGACGTTCGAACCTTGCGGGATCGTGGCGTAGAAATCGGTCATCAGGCTATCGACGCCGACCACGAGGCGCCCGGTGTTCACCTTCTTGCCGAGCTCGCGCTCCCGCTGTTGCAACGTCGAAATCTCGCGATTCACCGATGCCAACTTAAAGAACGCGGTCTGGACATCGCGCGAGGCGAGCAACGCGACGCTGACGACCGCAAGGGCGATCAGCATGCCGGTCGCGACGGCGACGATCGTCGACGTGTAGCGCGGCCGAATATTAAAGAGCGTCAGGCGTTTGCGCCCGACCTGGTGCCCGACGCGGTCGCCGACGTAGGAGATGCCGCCGGCCAACAGCACGATCCCGAAAATGAGCAGCGAGCCGCGCAGATCGTCGAGAAAATTCATCGCTTCACACCGCCGCCATCCGCAACAGCCGCCGCAGACCGATTGCCGTAAAGATCGCATTAGGCATCCACACCAGCAACGGCGCGATAGCGATAAAATTTTCCGCCAAATACGAGAAGATCGTGAGTACGACGTAATAGATAAATGCGATCGCCACGGCGAGGCCGAAGCCGAGGCTCGCTCCCCCGCCGCCGCCGCGCAGCGCGCGGATGCCGAACGGGATCGCCATCAGCACGAAGACGAAGCAGGCGAACGGCCGCGCTAATTTTTCGTGGAATGCGACCAAGTATTTCCGCAGGCCGTTGCCGGAGAGCTGCCCCGTCCGGATGAGGTCGGCGATCTGCTGCCGGCTCATCGCATCGGGGTCGTTGTGGGTCAAACGCTCGACGATATCGGCCGGCTGTTCGCCGATCGCGATTTCCTGCTGCGCCACGTGCGGCTCGGAGATCGTCACGCCGTTTGCATCGAAGCGGTAGGCGCTGACGTCGTCGAGCAACCAGCTACTCGCCTGAAAATCGGCCCGTTTTGCAAATACGATTTGCACCGGCGTATTCGAGGCGTCGTATTGCACGAGCGTAACGTTGAGCAACGCTTGCGAATGGGGTTCGTACCCCGTCGCTATGGTCACCTGGCGTCCGCCGCCGGGAAGTGGGGCCGAGACGGTAAGATCTTGGTTGAACGCGCTCGTGTGACTGATCGCACTATCTTCAATCGCGTTCACTTGTGATGCCGCAAACGGCACGACGTTCTCCTGAACGATGTAATCGACCAACGAGACGACAAGCCCGGCTATTAACAACGCGCTCACGATGCGCACGAACGAAATGCCGCCGGCTTTCATCGCAGTAATTTCGCTGTCGGCGGAGAGCCGTTGAATCGCCAGCAACGTTCCTAGGAGAAGGGCCATCGGAATGACCAATACGACCATGCCGGGAAGCTGCCAGATAAAAATTTCGATCGCCGCTCCCAGCGGTGCGTGGTCGTTACTGACGAGCCGACCGAGCGCGAGAATTTGCGTTGCCGCGAAGATGAGCGTGAACGCCGATAAGCCGAAGCCGAACGGGCCGGCGAGTTCGAGCAAAACGTATCGGTCGAGAATCGTACGACAGGCAAGCGCGCGAATCACAAGCGAAAACTTTCACCAAGATAAAACTTGCGTGCGGTCGGCGAATTGAGAACGTCTTGCGCGCTCCCTTCGACCTCGATCTTCCCGTTATTGAGAATGTATGCACGGTCGACGATAGCGAGCGTCTCGCGCACCTGATGGTCGGTGATAAGAATCCCAATGCCGCGATCGCGAAGCTGGCGAATCATCACTTGAATATCGGCGACGGCGATTGGATCGATGCCGGTAAACGGTTCGTCGAGTAACAAAAATGCCGGGTCGGTCGCGAGCGCGCGCGCGATTTCAACGCGACGACGCTCGCCGCCGGAGAGCGACTCGCCGCGCGCATCGACGAAATGTTGCAAGCCGAATTCTTCGAGCAGCGGCATCAGGCGCCGTTCGCGCTCTTCGTGACTTACGCCGCGCTGCTGCCAGATGAGCCGAATGTTATCGCCAACCGAGAGTTTGCGAAAAATCGAGTTTTCTTGTGCGAGGTAGCCGATGCCGCTGCGCGCGCGTTGGTACATCGGCGAATGCGTAAGATCGATCGTTCCATCCTCGGTGTCGAGCACGACGCTGCCGCTATCGGGCTTCACCAGGCCGACCACCATATAGAACGTCGTCGTTTTTCCCGCGCCGTTGGGGCCGAGCAAGCCGACCACCTCGCCGGTGCCGACGTCGGCGCTCACGTTATCAACGACCGTGCGATCGCCGTAGCGTTTAACAAGGCCGCGTAGTTCGATCTTTCGGTCGTTCATTCTATTCTCACCTTGGAGAGCGCGATATCGGCATCGACGGTCCGGCCGACCGCGTTCATACCGCGTTCGCCGTAGAGATGAACCGCACCGCTCCCGTGCAACGATTGCGCGCCGCGGCGGTAGATCAAGGTCCGGCAGGTCAAGCGCACCCCCGCCTTGTTCTCGGCACGGACGCCGCCGGTCATCTCGATCGATCCGTCGCGCTCGTCGACGATCGCACGCGGCGAGCGAGCGACCAACGTCGAGCCGTCGCGAGCGGTGAAGGTGACGCGGACATCGGTGAGCCCGACGCGCGCGTCGCTCGCCGCGCCCAAACTGTGAATCGTCCGCGCGAGCAGCTCGTATTCGCGAGTGTTGTTCCGGCGCGTTTGGACGATACGAATCGGCCGCTTCGCGCTACCGACCGCTCGCACGGTGAGCGAGGGCAGCCCCGGCGAATGCGTCGGGCTCGGGCTCGGAACGCCGCGCGGCGGCTGCGGCGAGGAGCACGCCGCGAGTGCGAGCGCGGCGAGCAAAAGCCATCGCCGTTTCACGCCGAGTCTCCCAAGCCGTAGCGAGCGCTCGCTAAAGCGAGCGCCATTGTCGGCAGCCAAAGCCCGAAAAGAACGAGCGTCGAGGTATCGATGAGTCCCTGCACCAACGTGCCGACGAGCCCGGCGACGATTGCGCCGGAGAGGATGCGCGCGCGCGCGTCCGCGGCGGCAAAGCGGCGCGCCCATTCCCTGCCGAAGCGCAGCCAGGCCGCAACCATTGCCAGCAGCCCGACGATACCGGTTTCGGCGAGCACCGTAAGATAGAGATCGTGCGCGTGATAGGCAAATGCATCGCCGTCGGGAAGACGGAGGTGCGCGTAGAGTATGCCGAACGTAAACGGCCCCGATCCGGTGAGCGGAAAACGACGCACCATTCCCAGCGCCGTTTGCCAGATCGAGAGGCGCGTGTAATTCTCGCTGGGGTCGTGATGCGCGTTAAACGCGATGGTAACGGCGATCGCGGTAAGCGCCGCGATGGCGAGCCCGAACGAAAGTTGTTTGCGTCGGTCGCGCACGACGAGCAAGAGGTATGCGACGCCGGCACAGCCTGCCGCCACCCAACCGGTTCGAGAGAAGCTCAGAGCCAGCGCGATCGCGCCGGAGAGCGCGGTGCATGCTGCGAGCGCACGCAACCATCGTTGGCGCGCGAGCGAGGCGAGGGCGAGAGCGAGCGGCACGACGATCAGCACGTATCCGGCGAGTTCGCCCGGAAGGATGAAGCTCCCCACCGCGCGCCCATGTTGGGCGGCATAGATCGCCGCCGGCCGGTGGAGCAGCACCGTTGCAATTGCGACGAGAAAAGCAAGCGTCGCCGAGCCCAAGAACGCACCGAAGATCGCGTTCGCGTTCCCGGGGCCAGCGTAACTTGCATTGATACCGGCGTGCCACATGATTCCCAGCAGAAATATGCCGAGGAAGATGAAGCCGTAGAGCGGAGCGAAGCCAAGCGCCGCCGCCAGCAATGCAGAGGCGAGCCAGAGCGAGAGCGGCAGCAGCATCGGTTGCTCGACCCGCTCCGCGAAGAGCATCAGCGCTCCCCAGAGTACGCCGAGCGCGCCCATCGAGGCCAACAACACCGGCGCGAAAGCCTGCGGCAGCAACGATATGCCCGGCACGCTCGCCGGCGTCAGCAGAATAAAGGTCGGAAAGAGCGGCAGGCACGCAAATGCCACCGCGACCTCGAGCGCGAGCGCGCGCTGCGTTACTGCAGTCCGAGACATGCCGCCGCCCTCTCGGCGATCCGCCGCACCGCGCCGGGTTCGCCCATGCGCTCGCGCCCGATATCGCCCATCGTTTTGCGCCGCTCTTTATCGGCGAGCAGTGCGGCGAGCCGCTCGCCCGCCGCTTCGGGATCGCTCGGTAACATCAGCATCGCTTCACCGAGCAGCGCGCGTTGCCGCATGCGATACCAACGCTCCGCGCGCGTGCGCCCATCGTCGATCGCCGCAACCGCAATACCCGCAGCCGCAGCGGCTTCGTTTGCGGTGCCCGCTTGCCCGAGGACGAGCGAGGTCTGCGCGAGCAGCGCGCCGATTCCGCTGCGCCAGAGAAGTACGCGCGCTCCATCGCGTTCGAAAAACGGCACCGCTCCACTTAGCGTATGCTCGGTGAAGCGCCATCCGTCGGCGGCAAGCCGCGCGATAAAGCGTCGTGCATCGAGGCGCGGCGCAACCGAGAGCGCGCCGAGAGCGCGCGCCCCGTGTGCGCGCGCGTCGGCAAATACCGCTGCAAGTATGCTCGCCTCTTCGTACGCACCTTCGCGGCTACCGGGAAGGATCAGCACGAGCTCGTCGTCGGCGGCGAGATGGAGATCGACGACGGTATCGCGATCGTGGAGATCGACGATGGCGTTCGCCGCTTCGACCGCCTCGAGCCCGCGCGCGCGGCAATCCTCCGCCGTCGCGCGATCGCGCACGAAGACGTACGCCGCCTTCTGCATCGTTCGCAGCTCCATCGGGCCATATTGCGCCACGTGTACGCTCTTTGCCGTGCCGACGAAGATCGTGCGCGCGCGCATCTGCAGCGCCATAAAGAGCGCAAAGGTATCGCCGACGGCGATTACAAGATCGTACGTTCCGCGTGCCGCGCGTAAAAAACGAAATTGGCGGATCGTAAGGCCGAGCAAACCGCCGGCGATATCGTTGACGATATTTCGGACGTTAAACATCGCAATGAGTCCGCCGCTCGGCAGTGCCGCGAGCGGCCCGACAACCCTCGCCTCCGCCGTCGATTGCGGTTCGCCGACCAACGGCAGATGGTCGAGCTCGATCCCGGGAATGCGTTCGTGCAATGCAACGGCAAGGCGTTGCGCGATCGCGACCTCGCCATTGCCGTTACTTACCAACAAGACGCGCACGTTAAGCCGCCTCGCCCAAGAGCGGCATTAATTCAAAATCGCGTATGCGCCAACGCTTGGCTCCCGGATCGAAATCGAGTTCGGTTCGCGAAACGTAGGCGGCGTAAGGGCCCGCATGAACGATCGGCACCTCGCCGACGTACTCCGGCGCGAACAGCGTGTCGTGGCTGTGCCCGCCGAGAATCAGATCGATGCGCCCCACCTCGGCGGCCAAACGGCGATCCATCTTCAGCCCGAGGTGCGAGAGCACGACGAGCGGCTCGCCTTCGGGCATGCGTTGCGCGTACCGACGAACGACCTCGATCGGGTCGAGAAAACGCCAGCCGAAGATACGCTCCCAAGGGCTCCCCGCCGGATACTGCGTTACCAGCAAGCCGAGAAAATGCGTCGGTCGCTCGAGCGGCAGGACGTACTCGGTGCGGAAGGGGAGATCGCGTCCCTTCGTATCGACGAGATTGCTGCAGAGGAGCGGGTGCTTCATCATCGCGGCGCGCGCCCGGACGGCTCCGAAGAGGTAGTGAAACTCGCGATTTCCCATCGCTTGCAGATCGTATCGTGCCGCATCGATCTCGGCGACGATCGGTTCGCTGCGATGGTAGATCGTCTGGCTACCGCGTAGCGAATCGCCGCAATCGAGCAGCAGCCCCGGCGCACGTTCGCGCAGTTCTTCGAGCCGAGCGGCAAAGCCGCGCCGGTCGTGCATGTCGGAGGTGTGATAGATACGCATCATCGCGGCCTCGCCGCAGCGAGTGCATAGCTCGCGCAACGATCGAGCGCATCGGCGGGACCAAGTGCCTCGCGCAGCCCTTCGACCGAACGGTACCACTCTTCGGGAGCGCGCAAAATGCGTTCCATTGCCGCGGCGAGTTCGGGCGGGGTCGCTCGCTCTTGCAGCAATTCCGGAATCGCTTCGCGGTCGAGTATGAGATTCGGCAATGTGATGTACGGGCGCCGCATGAGGCTACGCGCGTGCTTTGCAAGCAACGGCGTTATCGCGTAGAGAGCAATCGTCGGTACGTTACTCAACGTGCTCTCGAGAACGGCGGTGCCCGATGCCACCCACGCCGCGTCGGCATCGCGGATCGCCGTTTGCAAGCCTTCGCAGATCTCGATATCGGCGACTCCGCGAAAAGCGCGCTCCAAATGCGCGCGTGCCGCCGCGTCGGCGGCGCCGACGCGAGCCCGCAAGCGCGGCCGCGAACCCCGCAGCAACGCGAGCGCCTCTCGTAATCGTGGAGCGAGCCGCGCGATCTCGTCGCGTCGGCTCCCAGGCAGTAACGCGAGCGTGCCGGCGTCGCCCGGCGGCGCGACCCGGGGCGGGCGAGACGCGATCCGCGGCGCGAGCGGATGGCCGAAGAACGCTATCGGTAACTGTAGGGAGCGATAGAACTCCGCCTGATGCGCGAAACCGGTGAGCGGAAGCGCTCGCGAGGCAACCGCCCGCGCGGGGCCTGGATGGTCGAGCCAGGCACCCGGAGGAAAGAGATAGAGAATCGGCCCGACGTAGCGATATTTATCGCGCAATTCTTTTGCCAATCGAACGTTAAAGGCGCCGAAATCGACGAGCACGACGAGGTCGGGGGGCGCGGCGGCAAGATCGCGCGCGCACTTCCACATCTCGCGCAGCAACTTCGGAATGCGCGGAATCGCCGCGAGCGGCCCGAGGCTCGCCCAGCCCGTGTGGTCGGCGTAGAGCTCCCAGCCTGCGGCGCGCATGCCGTCGGCACCGATGCCGAAGAACCGAAGTCCCGGATCTTGCGCGCGCATCGCCTCGCCTAATGCGAGCGCCGCCAGCTCCCCCGATGGCTCGCCGGTCGAGAAAAATATCCGGCGCGGCGTGCTCACCGACCGCTCTTACTTGAGGATGCCGCGGCTCGAATCGTTTGGCGGCTCCTCCAAGAAAGCAACGAAGGTGCGCCCCGCATCGGTCGAAACCCGCTCCTTCATTTTCTCGACGGCTTGTGAAACGTTGAGGTTCGCTTTGTAGAGCAGATCGTGGAAAGCGCGGAGTTCGTTGCGATCCTCTACGGAAAATTGTGCGCGGCGCAGACCGACGCTATTGAGCCCGTACACCTCTGCCGGGTTGCCCTCGACTAAAAGAAACGGCGGGACGTCCTTCGTAACTTTGCTCGCTCCGCCGAGCATTGCGTAATCGCCGATTCGCGTAAATTGGTGGATGCCAGCCATGCCCCCGATGGTAACGTGGTCGCGCACGACCACGTGCCCTGCGAGCTGCGCGAGGTTACTCATCGTTACGTGATTTCCGACGATGCAATTATGCGCGATATGCACGTAGGCGAGCAGCAGGCAGTCGTCGCCGACCGCCGTAACTTCGTCGCTTCCGGTCGCTCGCTGAATGCTGACGTATTCGCGTATCGTCGTGCGATGCCCGATGCGCGTGTACGCGCGCTCGCCGTGGTATTTTCGATCTTGCGAAGCGGCTCCAATGGTCGTGAACGGATAGATCGTGCAGTCGTCGCCGATCGTCGTCCAACCATTGATAACGACGTGTGCTTGCAGCAGCGAGCGTTCGCCGATGGTGACATTTTTCCCGACCACACAGTAGGGGCCGATCTCCGCGCTTCTGCCGATGCGCGCTTCGGGATGGACGATAGCGGTTGGATGAATCATCGTTTTTACGCCGTCAGGACCGATGCTTCCGCACCGTACACGCGGGGATCGGGCGCGATGGAGAACATCAGCTCCGCCGAACAGACGTACTCGCCGTCAACGCTAGCCTCTGCTTCCACCCATCCGATATTGCGCCGATGGCGCGTCAAGCGAACTTCCATCATCAGCCGATCTCCGGGAATGACCGGACGGCGGAATTTTGCATGATCGATCCCGGCAAGATACGGCGTCTTCCTGGCAAACTCGCCGGGCTCCATTACCACGCAACCGCCGAGCTGCGCCATCGCCTCGAGCATATAGACCCCGGGCAGCAACGGATTGCTCGGAAAATGCCCGGTAAAGACGGGTTCGTTAAACGTGACGTTTTTGTAGCCCCGAGCGCGCACCATCGGTTCGAGTTCGAGGATGCGATCGATCAGGAGCAACGGGAAGCGGTGCGGCAAGATCTCGAGAATCTGCCGAATGTCCATCTCGTTTTTCACGATAGAGAGACCTCCGAGAGCGGATTTGAGAGCAACCGTTCGCGCAAGCGCGACGACATGCGAGCGTGCAATGCGTGCCCGCTCTTCACGGCGACGATTTCGCACAGCGGCAACGCGCCGACCAATGCGAGATCGCCGATGAGATCGAGCATTTTGTGGCGGACGACTTCGTTGGACCAACGCAGCGTTTGCAGCGGACCATCGGGGCCGAAGACCACCGCATTTTCCAGCGAGCCGCCCTGCGCGAGCCCACGCGCGCGGAGCGCTTCGACTTCGTGCAGGTAACCGAAGGTCCGCGCGCCCGCGACTTCGCGCGCGTAGGTCGCTTCATCGATCGTTAGCGCGAGGTACTCCGAGCCGACGGGATGCGGGAAATCGACGATGCAGCGCAACGAAAAACGCTCGGCGGGAAGGGCGATAATCAAACGGTCGCCGTCGCGTTCGAGTATCGGTGCGTCGAGTGAAACGGTCGCGCGCCGCACGCCGAGATCGCGCACGCCGACGCGTTCGATCTGCCCGACGAACCACTGGGAGCTCCCGTCGACGACCGGAACCTCCGGGCCCGATATCGCGATCCGCGCATTGTCGATTTGCATTCCGAAGAGCGCCGAGAGTAAATGCTCGACCGTCGATACCGTCGCGCCACGCACGCCGAGCACCGTCGCGCGCGAAGTTTCGACGACGTTCTCCGCAACGGCGGGAATCTCGATGCCGTCGCGTACGAACGTAATGCCCGAACCAACTGCCGCAGGCGCAACCTCGACGTCAACCTGCGCGCCCGTATGAAGCGCGACTCCCGAGAAGCGAAACGGCGATGCAAGCGTCTTTTGGTTCATCGTGCGCGCTTACCGTTCGTCGCGCTCGCGCGCCGCTCGTTCGAGCGCGTCGACGCGAGCGATCAACTTCGGCAGGTTCTTAATCGCAACATCGAGTCGCAGGCGATCGCGATGGTTGCGCGCGGGAGCGCCGGAGACGAACGCATCGTCGGGAATATCGCTCCAAATCTGGCTCTGTCCGCCGATCGTGACGCGCGACCCAACGGTGATGTGCCCTTTGAAGCCGGTCTGCCCGCCGACGCGCACGTAATCTCCGACCACCGTGGAGCCGGCGAGCCCGCTAAGCGCGGCGAACGCATCGTGCTTGCCGAGCCGGCAGTTGTGGCCGATCTGCACGAGATTATCGATCTTCGTTCCTTCGCCGACGCGCGTGCTGCCGGTCTGGGCGCGATCGACGCAGCTATTCGCACCGATTTCGACGCGGTCGCCGAGTTCGACGTTTCCGACCTGGGGAATGCGTTCGAGCCGGCCGTCGACGAACGCCCAGCCGAAGCCCTCGCTACCGATCGTCGCACCGGGGTAGAGCACCACCCCCGCACCCAACACGCAGCGATCGAGGACGCGTGCATGCGGATGCAGCCAACTGCCGACGCCGATCTTCACGCCGGCACCGACGTAGGAGCCCGCTTCGAGCGCGCAATCGGCCGCGATCTCGCTGCCGGGCCCGACGCTGACGTGCGGCCCGATATACGCATTGCTTGCCACGATCGCGCTTGGATCGATCGCGGCGGAGGGGTCGCGATAGGGCCCCGCCGGACGCGGCGCGCGCAGTGCTGCAAGCAAGCCGACCAACGCGATGCGCGCGTCGTCGACGACGACGATCGGCTTCCCGGTCGGAGCGGGCTCGGGAAGCGCGCGAGCGTCGGCGAGCACCGCTGCGGCGTTACTGCGCAGCGCGGCCTGCAAATAGCGAGCATCGACGGCAAAGGTCAAGGCACCCGGCCCCGCTTCGTCGACGGCGCTGACGGTGAGGATATCTACCTCCGCGTCACCGATAACCGTACCGCCCAGGCGCCGGGCGATCTCGCCGAGCTTCCCGAGCACCGCGCTTACGAGCCTGAGGGTTTCGGCGAGGCCGTCTCGGTGATGCCGAGAATTTTTTCAACCTCGGTGGTAATATCGGTTCCGCCGTAACCGACGCCTTCGCGCGTCAACACGAGTTTCAAATTCTTCTTTGCCGCAACTTGCGCAGCAGCTTTGCGAATCTGATCGGTGAGTTGCACGGTCAACGCGCCGTATTTTTTCTGCAGCGCGGCGACCTGGCTTGCCTTTTGCGCGTTGCTCGCTGTACTTGTGGCAATGCGCCGTTCGTCGGCGTAGAGATGGCTCTGGTCGGTTTGAAACACCTTCCAATTCGCGGTTATGCGGTTGACATCGACGAGCCCGACGGGGCTCGATGAAGCGCATCCGACGATGGTGATGAGTCCGGCAATTGCGATAATGCTCTTCTTCACGTTCCTGTGCTCTTGAGAGAGGAGATAACATCTCCGGTGAGGTCGTAGCCACCCGGGTGTGCGATGGGGTCGAGGAGGACGACGGAAAAACCGTCACGTTTGGCGATTCGCCGTGCTGCGGCCGCTATTTGATCTTGGATTTTCTTGTAGAGATCGCTGCGTTCTTTTGCCAGCTTATCCCGCTGCTGCTTTGCAGCGCCGACCGCGCCGACATCGACGCCGTTGAGCGCCTCGTACTGCGCTTCCAGATCGCTTCGCGTTTGGTTGAAGCGGTCGGAGATTTTCGCGATCTCGGTTTGATAACGCTGCTGTAAACTCGAAGCGATCTGTTCGAGCTGAGCTTTGGTCGCCGCCGGCAGATTCGCCGGTAAGCGTGGGCCGGAGAGCGCCGCCAATTGCTGCGAGACTTGCTGTTGACGCGCTTGCAGCTGGGTCTGCGTCTGCGCCTGTAGCGCCGTCGCATGCGCTTGGACCTGTTTCATAATTCCGGCCTGCAGCTCGTTCTGATAGGCCTGGAGTTCTTTTTGATGCCGCGCACGCATTGCATCGACCTGCGATTTTTCGTTTTGGTCGAGCGCCTTGAGCGCTGCGGTCAACGATTTTCGTTGCGCGTCGTTGAGGGCGAGATTGTTGAGTTTCGTCTGCAACGCCAGGCGTTGGTTGGCATCTTGTTGCGAGAGCCGCAACGAAAGATCCGACTCCTTACGAGCGTACTGCGCAACTCGCGTCTGAAAGCGCCCCTGCGCTTGCTCGTGTAGGCGCTTTTCTAGCGCGCCTATCGTCGCTTGGCCTTGCTCGACGACCGATTTCTGATAACTTTGCAGATCGTTCGCCGCCGATTTTTCGATCGCTTGCGCCTGTGCCGCCGACGAGATCATCGGCGCCGATTCGTAGGCTTGCGCGGCGGCATCGAGCCCCGCCGAGCGAAGCGCCGCCGCAACCTCGGTGCGTTCTTCCTTTGCTAAGCTGCCTTGCAGTGCCCCGACCGCCTGCGAGCTTTGCTCTTCCGCTTGCGCGAGTTGCGCTTTGATGCTCGCGACATCGGCCTTCATCTCTTCAGGGGATTTCGGCACCATGGGCACGGCGGCAGAGAGATCGAGTGCGGCGATCGCTGCGTCGAGATCTTGAAGCTGCGAATAGAGCGGGTGCGCCTTCGTCGCCTTGTTGGTGTTGACGTAGGCGATGCCGCGAATGTTGGGCGAAGAAACATCGACGTGGCTGCAGGCAACCACGCCGACCAGAAGCAAGCCCGCAAGTAGCCTAGTGATTGAGGCCATTCCTCACATCTTGCGTGATGTCCGTGCCGCCGAAAACGATGTCGCCTTTATCGATGACGACGAGCAAATGCTTCTTCTCGGCAATGTTAGCGGTAATCGCACGTACTTTGGCGACCAGCGGTTTGAGCAGCGTGTTCTGTTCGTCGGCGAGAACTTTATTAAAGTCGACCGAGATTTGCTGCTTCTCTGCGCTCGTCGTCGCCTTCTGCATCTTCGCGGCAAAAATGGTTCGCTGCTGTTGGGCGAATTTCGCAAAAGCGTCGTTGGCGGCTTTCACTTTCGGCAAACCGCTATCGAGCACGGTCTGGTCCACGTAGCCGATTGACGACGGCGGCGGGGTCGCCGTTACCGGCGGAATCGCCTGCGAGCCGGTCACAAGGTTGAGGACGTCGGTCGTAATATCTTGGCCGCCGTACACGACGATGTGCCGGTCGACGACGACGGAGAGCTTTCGTTTTGCGCTGACGGCGGCAAGCGCAAGTTGCACGCGCTGGAGTAGCGGCCCGAGAATCTCGTTTTGCTTGTCGTTGAAGCGTTGCGAGAATTGGAGCTGGATTTGCTGCCGTTGCGCGTCGTTCTTCGCGCCCTTCATCTGTGCGGCTTCCTGTTGCTGCATCTGCGAGGCGATGGCACTGAGCTGCCTATTCGCACTGACGAACGCCGGCAACGAAGCGATGGCCGATTGGGCGACCGTCCCGACGTCGGTCAGATCGTCGGCGATCGCCGACGGGGCGATGAAGACGCCGACCGCGCAAAGAAGTGCGACGATTGCGAGTATGCGGTGTTTCATGATGTCCTTCTCGAAGTCCTAAAGACGAGCGGTGCTAGAAAGCTTCGCCGAGGCCGAAGCTGGTGTGGAAACCGTTGACGCCCTTCGCAAAGTCGATGCGTACAACGCGGTTACCGAGTTGCGGGACGTTGAAGCGGACGCCGAGCCCGTAGTCGGAACGAAGCGTCCAATTTCCGGGATAACTCGTAATCCGATTGGTATAGGGGTCGAGGATCGGTGACGCGCCGCGAATGCGGAACGCTCCTTGGTCCACGAACGCAGCGAGAATGAGATTGCGGTCGATGCTCAACGGTTGCCGGAATTCGGCTTGAAAGAGTCCTGCGTCGGTGCCGTAGAAGATCTGGTTGTAACCGCGTAATGTTTGGTCGGTGAAACTGAAGAGATTGCTCGGAGGAATTGCTCCGGTCGAAAGTTCGCCGAGGAAATGCAAACCGATCGTCGCCGTGCGGCGAACCGGAATAAACTTCGCAATGTCGAGCACGCTCTGAGTGAAGGTAAAGCTCGAGCCGATCGACGGAGATGAGAACGTCTCGGTGAAATTCGCATTGACGCCTCGACGCGGCTCGATGTAATCGTCGAGCGTGAGGGTCGACGCCCCGAGCGAGAGCGTGTTGAGACGATACGGCGCGCCGGTGTTGACGTTGGCGATCGAGGTTGCCGAGACGCCGAGGGTATTGGTGGCATTAAGGTTGAGGTTGCTCAACGGGCTTGGGGTCGCGCCGACGAAGACGTTGGGCTGCACGTTGGATTGGAAGTAATAGGGCGATCCAACCGTCGTGCTGTAGCGTATCGTTTGCGCGCCGACGCCGGCGGTGATCTGCGTGAAGTCGTTGAGACGACGCCCGACTTGAAGGGCGCCGCCGAGCGCGCTGTTGGTGTTCGTCGCAGCGACGCCGGAGATCGAGGAGACGCCGAGCGAGGGGTAGAGCGTTACCGGAATCGGCGGCGGGGTTGCGCCGACCGTCGGCGTGATCGCCGAGAACGAGCTCTGCGAGACGGCGTACACGGGGTAATAATAGGTCGAGGAGTTGCTGAAAAGCGATCCGGAGAGACTATACTTCTGCGACTTCGTCGTGTTGCCGACGTAGGGAATCGTCACCGACGCCTGGACCGACGAGGTGCGAATGCTGCGCTGGAATTGAACGCCGACGCCGTTGCCGGTGCCGTGCAAGTTGTTATCCTGGTAACCGAGATCGCCGTAAAGACCCTGGCCGGTGATGCCGCCGGAGTAACCGAAGCCGATCTGCGCTTGCGCGGTCTTCTGTTCGGTGACTTTCCAGACGACGGTGACGTCTTCGGGATGTTTCGGGTCGGGGCCGGGCTTGACGTCGGGGGTGACGTTCGAGAAAAACTGCGTGTTCTGCAAGCGCTGGAGATCGTATTTAATCGCCGCGCGCGTGAGCAGCATGCCGGGGCGCAAACGCAATTGACGACGGATCACTTGGTCCTTCGTCTTCGTGTTCCCGGTAATTTCGACCGCCGCAACGCGCGCGACGTAGACGTCGTACTTCACATCGGCGGTGTCGTTCTTCAAGTCGATCGACGACGGCTCGATGCCGCCGACGAAGTTTCCGACGAAAAGCGAGAATTTTTTGTAGAGCGCGGAGATCGCTTTGTAATCCTTTTCGCGCAGCGCGTCGGAGTAAACGACCCCCGGCTTCACGTTAAGTTTCGAGAGAATCAACGGCGGGGGAAGGACCGGGTCTCCGCCGATAATTACCTTGCGAATCGTCAGGCCTTCCTGCACCGTCAGCGTGAGCGCGCCGGTCTTAGGATCGAGGTTGACGTCTTTGATATGCGTCGGCAACTGGCCCCCGTAGCCGATGCGTTCGTAATAGCTGTTGATTTTGAGTAAGTCGGAGCGCAGGGTATTACCGTTAAAGACCTGTCCCGGTGCGCTATCCATCAACGCCAGCAGCGTATCGGTCGGAACGTTCTTGTTGCCGACGAACGAAATTTTCGAGATGACCGGGTTCTCGACGACGCGGTAGGTAATCGCGACGCCGCCGGGGCGCAGCCGAATGAGCGGCGGTGCGATCGCCGAAAAATAGCCGAGCGCATTGATGCGTGCGAGATCGCTCTGTACGATCTTCGGATCGTAGGTCTCGCCGGGGCGCGCCTGCACGACCGCCATAATCTCCGAGGTTGGAACGTGGAGATTCCCCGTGACGTCGACCGAAACGATCTTCGGCGTGACGGCGGAGGAAGCGTTCGGCGGTGCGAGCATCGCAACGATTGCCGCAAGCGCGACCAGCGCGCTAGCGGCTCTCCAGAGTGCGCGGTGCGCACGCCGAAAACGGACATTCATAGAAAGCGCAATCCCTCGATCTTGAGTGTGGCCGGCAGAGCCCGGCCAACGGGGAACGGCAAATCGCCGAACCCAGGGCTAAGAGCGCTCGATTCGCCCAAGCCCCCCTCGCTCCTTGCCAAGCGACCCCCGGAGCGGCCGATTCGGCTAGGGGAGAGGGCGTCGATCGCTCCGCGGCTTTCGGCGGGAGCGGCAATGCTCGCGGCTCCACTGACGAAGGGGCAACCTGCTCGCCCGCA
>JAJZED010000003.1:145936-169344 GCA_021805775.1 bacterium
TCGCCCGCATCACCCAAACCGTCGTCCATACTCGGCGCAGGGGGCTCTACGTCCCTTTGCCCGCCCCGGCATAGAAGATCCATTTAAAGAATACCGCCGGCGTCGTGGTGAACGCATTTGGGTCGCCGTAAACCAGATAAAATTCGTTATGGCCATGAAGATAATGAAACGCCGCGCTAAGGTTATCGGCAAACATCGGCGCGAAATTCGGAGCGGCGTAGTACGTCGGTAGATTAATTCCGTTAATACGGCGCGCTCCAAGCGAAAGAGATGCGTCGCGAGAAAATTGCCAATTTAAGCTCGCATCATTTAGCCATTCATTAAAAGATGGTTCGGAAACTTCGCTAGACTGGTAGCTGTTTTCGTACATGTTTATCGATAGACTGATTTTTTTCCGCACCGGCACCGTATCTGAAAATTGCCACGCGGACGCATGTCCGTGATAATATGGTCCGTCGGCGAACATTAAACTTTTTGCGAAGTTGGAATTTAAATTGTACCCGACGTCCACACCGTTTCCGACGGTAAACGGAAGATACTCCCCGTTGCTCGCTAAGACGAACTGGCTTTGCTGGAATAGATGAACCGACCAAAGGTTCTTCCAATCGATATTGATTTGGTATGACGCATTCGATTGTGCCGGCAGGGCGTTGTGATTCCAAAAACGAGCGGCCGTTCCAAAAAGAAAAATATCGAGCAGTGGTGATTTTTTTGAGAAATGAAATATCTGCTGACCAAGCGCGAAATAGCCCCCGATATCGGATTGCGCCTCGTATCCATCGATGGGATTAAACTGTGCGCCTACGAACTGACGCGCAACGAGGAACTCCGTCGTTGCCGTTTGTAATGCAGCCCCGAGCTCGCCGTAGCGCGCCTGGCTGGGATCGCTCACAAAGGTGCCGTTTTCACGCGCATAGTTTCCATAGACAAGCCAATGGCCGCGCGTGCTTGAGTAGCCTCCGTTGATCGAACTCGTCGTATCGAGAAAATTCGGGGAATTTACCGCAACACGTTGGAGATCCACCTGTCCGGACCAGCGTTTCGTCGTTCGCGTCACGTCCACCGCATCGGCGATATCGGTTCGCTGCGTACCGACGGCATCGAAGCCGGCAAACGTGACCGGCCCTTGCGTTCCCTCGACGCCGTATCCTTGCCGGAAGGTGGGGATCCCCGGAGTGTAAAGTGTTTGCGGGCATGCCGCACAACCCGCCGTGTCGTTAAATGCGTTATCGAGCTGCGTAAAAAACGGACGAACTTCTTGATATTGGCGAGGAAACGCCGTTGGCGAAATAGTTTGCTGGTCTATCTCGACATTTGAATAATCCGGATGAAACGACCCAACAAAAGATGCGGTAGGTGTAATTGGAACGGCCATGTCAAGCCCAACCTGTGAAGTCGCTCCACCCGATGCCGTGGAGCGTGCGATTCCAAGTAAGTAGGGCTGGAAGCGCGCGGCGGGGCGAGCGGCAGAAGTACGACGAGCGGCGACAGCGGCTTCGACGCCGTAAAGCTTTCCCGAATAGAGCGGATCGGCCGGGTTCGTTGCATTTCGATCGTAACTCCAAACGTCGATGGAATTACTACGAACGGAAAATCGCTCGAATTGTGCCTTCCACACATGCGACCCATTGCTTCGGATGATCGCAAACGGTATATGCATCGTTACAAAATAACCGGTCTTCGTACGTCGGCCGGCGGCTGTCCAATGTGGGGTGTATGCGCTGTTTTCGGAAGAGGTTTGGAAGCGCGCTCCGCGCGCATTCGCCACAAACTGGTAAGAAAAGCCCTCCACCCCTTGTGGTTCAAGCGCGACGAGAACGTAGTCGTCTCCAAATACGCCCGGACCATTGCTGCGCGTCGATGCGACAACTCGGGACTTTTGTATAACATTAAACGCGATATCGAGACCCGTGGCATCTTGTTCGACATAGACGAGCGTCGGGCGCTTGGCGGCGCGCCGATTCGTAAAGTCGTTCGCTAGAGTTACTACGACCGCATGAGCCCACGAAGCTCGGCTTAGGCGTTGTGCCTCCGTCTTCGGCGAAGAGTTACGTATCGGGACGTGTATACTTGGAAGAGTGTTTGCTAGCAAAGCGCCTGAACTGAAACTCAAGAATACGCCTATTAGCAACAATGCATGAACGATCCGGAAACGCAACATTTACCGGCCACCGCATTTTGACAAATCGACGAGGACCGACCCGCTAACGGTGTGGGCGAAAATTTTTGCGTCGTTCTGGAAAATAGTGTTCTGCATTCTAAAATGCGCGGGGTAAATTATTTTAGAGCTTCCGCTAACGGAACTCGCCGATGCATTCGGAACGGGGCCGCCCTCTATATTGATTCGTACGATGCCGCTCGTAGATTCAACGTCGACTTTCGCGTGAGGCGGCAATGCGTTAGCGGTGAACGCAATCGCTCCCGATGCGGAGCGCAAGATTGCGCGCCGGAAGAGATGGTCGGCTTGCCCCGTCTGATGTACCGAGAAAAGCCCGGATGCAGTCCAACCGCGGATTGACCGAACGGCGCCGCGAATGGAAGCCGTGCCGCTTATTGTATGGACCGCTAAGCGATCCAACGGTGCGGTGATAACAATTTTGCTGGAGATGTCTCGTATCGTTACATCAAGCCGTTTTGGAAGCGAGATGTCGATATCAACAGAGGTCCTGATATGCCCCGATTCCGACCGCATGCTGCGAGCGACGACAGTTACTTCGGAGCGCGATATGCTGGCATCCAGGCGCACTTGATTTTCTGCCGCGACTTTATCCTGGGCGCTGCCTTTCCCTTCGACGCGTTTCGTCATCGTAATGATAATACGCGTTGAACGCCCTCGTTGTATTTTCACGAGCCCTGCATACGTACTGATTGCTAGAGAACGAACGGCGGGTTCGGCGTATTCACGCACGAGGGTAGTAGGTGTAAGGACGATCATTTTTTTCCAGTCATCATCGATGCGAGTTGCGAGTAGTGGAACTTGGAGAGCGGCGTACACCGCTCCCCAAGGCTGGGCTAATTACCTGCGCCCGTTGTGGGTTTGCAAGGGTATGAAAAACCATAACCACACGCCGTTTAGAAATAAGCCGAAAGAACGACAGGCGCGTAGCGATATTCGCCGGTAAACGAAGGAGCGAGTGGAGAGCGCTTGCAATCACAATAAACGCTTTATCTTCGAAAGCGCTTTCGGATCGAATGGCTAAGCGAGACGCAGGCAGAGATCGCGAGTTTTGTTTGTCACGGCAAAAATAAGGAGCCTTTCGAAGAAATCTTTCGTAACCGCGAGGTGCGCGGGTACGCGACAATTACGCGTGGCCCCCCAGCACACAAGTCCCGTCGCTCTTACGGATCTTACGCTCGGTTGGCGAGCGCTCCTTCGTCGGGAATTACTGTTGCTGAAGCGTTTCCGGTCGCTCATTTTTCGAACACCGCAACGGTAGGTTAGGCTTGGTTTGTCGGGGTATGTACGTCAAGTTCGTTGGAGTGCGCGCGGCGGCGCCATGCCGCTAGAACGGCGTTCGTCGGCGCGTTTGTCGCTTTATTGCCGTAAGTTCGGTGGGCAACGCGGATCCGTAAAACAACCGGTTCGAACCGGCACCGAACGTCGCGTTAAGCAGGTGCGGCCCGCCGGCGCCTCTCGCGAGTGCGCGGTGCGCACGCCGAAAGCGGTTGCGCCGCTCTTCGTCGTTACGAGCGAGTCCGAGAGCACGAAGAGGGCGGCCCCCGCGACGGAAATAAGTGAGGAACGTCGGTGCATCTCTGGGTCTGCTCTCCCGTAGCAACGCTCGCCGGCGCGGAGAGAAATTCTCGTTCCCTGTTCTACATAAACCGTCTTCCCATCACGAGCGCTCCTGCAAGGCGAAGTCGACGCGCATGCCTTCTTTTGGCGCGCAGAGGAATCCATCGAGCGGGCTCCTCGCGTCGCGGCGACGAGCGCATGCGATGCCGCGAGCTGACGAAGGCACCGTCGATCGGGAGCAGCCGCTGCGCGCCGTGTTCGCGACCGCCCTTACGGGCGTAATTCGAGCGTGAAACTAAACCCGTTGGTGCCGTTGAGCGCGACGCCCGCGGGCAACGCCGATCCGTAATAGAGCAGATTCGTGCCGGTACCGAATGTCGTGTTGAGCAACTGCGGCGAGCCGATCACGGTGAAGAACGTGAGGCTCGCAACGGTGCGACGGGTCGGTACGAATTGCAGCGAGACCGATTGCCGGGTGATCGTTCCGAAACTCGTCGAATAAGCGACGCTGAATTTTTTGCCGAGAATGCGTTGCGCGGTCACCGCGACGCCGCCGGTGTAACTGAGATTGAGACTGAGATCGCTCAAGCCGAGCCCGCGCCCGAGCGCGCTCTCGATCGGTCCCAACAACGCCGACGAAAATTGCGCGTTGAGCAGATTGAACGCTTCTTCGCCGACCGACGGCGCGCCGGAGCTCACGCCGAACGATTGCGCGGAGCCGACGACGCCGCCGAAGGGTGCGATTAACGCGAGAATTTGTTCGCGCGGATAACTCGGATCCGAGGTGAGATGGACGTCGAGTGCATCGAGCGGGCCGCGCACCACGATGCTGACTTTCGCGCTTCCGAACGGGTTGCGCGCGCGATTCGGGTCGGGGTTACTGACTTGCGCCGATGCCGTCGCTGCAAGCGTCGGCATCACGCCGTTGCGCGCTTGAAAACGCAACGTTGCATCGTCGACGCGGAACGAGCGATCGAAATAAACGAGCGAACCGCCGGTGGAGATGAAGCGCCCTTGCAACGTCGGCGAACGCAGCGTGCCGGCGAGCTGCGCGCTTCCCGTCGCGCCGATATCGAGCCCGGCACCATATCCGCTGCCGCGGACGCGCACCCCCGGGCCGAGCGCGATGCCGACGTCGAAGGCGAGATCGAACGGCAGGTGCCCGGTGCCCAACGCCGATGCTCCGGCGAAGGCCATGAACGGCAGCACGCCGTCGCGCAGCGTCGCCTTGCCGCTGACCTTGGCGAGCGATCCGCTCTGCCCGGCGAGCGTGAGGTCGGCGTCGAGCGTGCCGCCGCCGAAGACCGGGGAGGCGAGCGTCGCGCCGACCGCTTGCATCTGCGCCCGGTAGCTCAACGCCCCGCCCGCGCCGATCCTCAGGGTCCCCGAGCCGAGAAGGCGCCCCGGCCCCGCGAAAGCGCTCAGGCCGAGGAGTTGCGCGTGTTTGCGCCCGAAGAGCAGCGTGCCGGTGATTCCGGTGAGCGGGATGCGCTCGAGGTCGCTCCGGTAGCTTCCGTTGCGAACGGTAAACCGCCCGGCGAGCGTCGGGTCGTCGAGCCGCCCCGCGAGCTGGCCGACGCCGTCGATCTGCCCGGCGAGCTCGCTGGTATTCCCGAGAAAGCGCGCGGCGATGCCGGGGTCGAGGTCGCTCACCGTCAGCGAGGCATCGACCGGAGCGCTCCCGGGACCGATGCCGAGCGGCCGGAGGCGGATCGGCAGTTCTCCGGAGAGATCGACCCGACCGCGGGTGAAGCGAGCGCCCGCGTTCTGGAGATCGAGCCGCCCGTTTGCGTAGGCAAACGCTCCGAAGAGGCTGCTCACCTGCACCCCGTCAAGGGTGACGGCGCGACCGTCGAAGCCGGCGCGCAGTTGCAGGTGGCGCTCGGTGCCCGCGACGGCGAAGGTGCTCTCGAAGCGCCCGGTTACCGGAATGCTGAGATGCGCGAGACGCGAAATGATGCCCGCGATATCGGTCGAGCTCGCCGAGCCCCGCAGTGCGATCGGTGCATCCGGCGCGAAACCGAAGTGCCCGCTCGCGCGTGCGTCGAGCCCCGGAGTGGCGAGATCGATCCCCAGCAGATCGACATTACTGCCGTCGCTCCGCCCGGCGAGGGTCAGCTTATCGATCGGCACCCCGAAGAGCGTGCCGTCGCGCAGCGCGGCACTTCCCTGCGCGCGCGCGTGCGGATAGGATCCTTGAAGCGCGAGCGTCGCGTCGACCTGCCCGGTCGCGGGAATCCGCGGTAGATCGAGCACCGCGATCCAGGTCGCCAGGTCGAGCCCGCTCAGCGTCGCGTGCAGGTCGTAACGCGCGCGCAGTAAGCTCGAGCGCCAATTCGGCCCGGGACGCGCGGTGACGCTCCCGGTTGCGGCGAGCGCACCGTAGGGCCCGGCATCGCTCGCTATCCCGGTGACGACGTTGTGCGTGCTCGTCCAGTGGCCGGTCGCCGCCCCGAGCGTCAGGTTGCGTATGCGCAGCCCGAGAACCTGAAAGCGCCCCTGCGAGCTCAGCGCATGGGCGTCGCTTCGGAGATCGAAGGCGATGCTTCCGCGCCCGGCAAGGGTATCGCCGGTATCGAAGAGATCGTCGAAGTCCTCGAGATCGGCGTTCCGGGCGCTCAGCGCGATCCGCGCCCCCGCATCGCCGTAGGCGGCCTCGGCGTGCGCCGCCGTCGAGCCGACCAGCAGGCGCCCACGCAAGAGCGAGACGCGCCGCGTCGAGAGGGCGACGCTGCCGCTCGCGCGGCGGATTCCCTGCCCGTTGAGATGGAGCCCGAGCCCGGTGAGGTCGGCCTCTGCCTGCGGCGCTTTGAACGAACCCCCGAGTGTGAACGCCCCCGCGACCACTCCGCCGACCGGTGGATGGGCGATCGCGAAGGCGTCGAGCATCGGCGCGATCGGCGCCGCCGCGATGCTGCCGCGCGCTGCGATGCGGGGATCGCTTCCGCCGAGCCCGCGCAACGAGCCGGCGATCGAGCCGACCGCACCGGAGAGCTCTCCGGTCGCCTGGGAGACCTGGAGCTCGCCGTGTCCGTAGCGCACGTCGCCGACCGCACCGATGGTGAAGCGTCCGCTTCGCGCCCCCGAGAGCACCACGCCGCCGGTATAGCTCAAGGCTTTGCCGTCGAAGGCGAGCTGTCCATGCGCCCCGATGCGCCCGGACTCGAGCGGAAGCCCGAAGCGCCGGAACGCCCCGGCGGCGATCTGCGAGGCGACGACCGAGAGCGCATCGCTCCCGGGCCCGAGCGCGAGCGTTCCCGAGCCGAACGCGCGCCCGCCGGCGAATTCGGCGGCGAGGCCGTGCACCGCGAGCTCGCTGCCGTTGTACGCCACCGAGCCCGCCAGCCGCGAGACCGGCACCCCGTCGACGAGCAGAGCCGTGCCGCGCATTCCGGCACTGCCGAGCTCCAACGAATCCGGCGCGAGCGCGAGCGATATCGGCCCGCTCAGCGAGCCCTGTAAGGCGAGCCCGGACGGAAAGGGAAGCCGCCCCGGCTCGATCCGCGCCGAGCCGGCGACGACGACCCGCGTCGGTTCGAGCGCCCCGCGCCCGGTAAAGCTTCCCCACGAGCCGTTCGCCCGGAGCTCGCGGAGCGCGATCTCCGGCAACGCTCCCGATGCCGAGAGCGTGAGGCGCGTGAAGGGAACCCCGGCGAGCGTCAGCCCGCGCGCGGCGACGCTGCCGACCAGCACGTGCCCCGCCCCGCCGCCGAGGAGATCGAGCCGCTCGAGCCGCCCGGAGAAGGGCGGGAGGAGCGGCGCACCCGGCGGTGCGGGCAGCACGGGGAGTTGCAGATCGAGCGAGCGAGCGCGCAGCCAGAGCGCGCCCGCGCCACGCGACGGGCGAACGTACGCCCCGGCGAGCGAGGCGGCGCCGCGCCGGAGCCAGACCGGGGCGATCGAGCCCGCGCCGCTGCTATCGAGCGCGATCAGCGCCCCCGCGCGCCGCGCAGCGTTCCGCGCGAGCAGGCTGCCCCAGGCACCGAACGCCCCGCCGCGCCCACGGAGGACGAGATCGAGGCGAAGCGGCTCGCGGCCGAGGAGCTCGCCGACGAGCGGGAGATCGGCGGCGTCACCGGAGCCGTGCACGAGGAGATCGCTGCGCACCAGGCCGCCGGTACGGATGATGCCGTGCAGCGAGAGCCGCGCGTGACCGTAACTCGCGTGCGCCGCGGCGATCGCAAGCCGTCCATCGGCATAGATCGCGCGCGCTGCCAGCTTCTCGCCGACATACGCGCCGTAGCGCATCCTCGCCGCGCGTAGCCGGAGCCGGAGCAGCGGCGACCACACCGGGCCCTCGGCGAGCGCGCCGAAATCGAGCGCGCCGTGGAGCGGTTGGCCGCGCAGCCAGGGAAGCGCCTTCGCGAGCGCTTCGGTGCGGCCGCGCCCCGAAGCAGCGATCTGTAGTTGCGGCGCTCCCCAGTTAAAGATGCTGCCGGTCGCAGCGACCGGAATGCCCGCGAGCTCACCGGCGAGCTGCCCGATATAGAGCCCGCCCGCGCGCAGCGCGACCGGGCCCGCGAGCCGATCGATCGGCACGGCGAGCCCGGGAACCTGGAGCGAGCCGCCGCGAAGCTGCGCTTGGAGATCGAGATGGTAGCGGCCGCGCGCGCCGATTTCGTAGAGAGTCGCCCGAAGATCGCGCGCGCTCCCGGCCCGCAGCCGCACGCTCGAAGCCGGCCCGAGTAAGACGCGCAGCGCCGCGACCAGCGGCAGCGAGCGCGCAACGAGCCGATAGCGGGCGAGGTGGAGCCCGGCATCGGCGCCGCCGTTCAGCGCGAACGGCGAACCACCGGGGCCGAGAATTCGCCCGCTCGCTCGCAGCGTGCTGCGCCCCGCAGAATCGAAGGCTCCGACCGCATCGATCCCACCGACGCGCACCGCATCGCCGAGTGTATCGGCGAAGCGCAGCGAGGCATCGCGCACGCGCACTTGCAGCGCCAGCGGCACCCGGTTCGCTGGCTGCGGATAGCTCGGCCCCGCGAGCGGAAGGTTCGGGAGCGCGAAGCTGCCGTCGGGAAGCCGGATGAGGGAGAACTTCGCGCCTCTGAGTTCGAGGCTGCGAATGCCGAAGCGATGGCGGCTCCCCGGCAATAGATCGCGGAAACGAAAGCCCACCTGCAGATCGGCGATCTGCACGACGAGCTTTCCGTCGCGGGTGAGGCGGAGATCGTGGAGATCGAACGCGTTCCCCACCCGCTCGACCGAGGCGATGCGGAGGCTCCCGCCGAGCGCGAGCGAACCGATCGCTTCGATCCCCATGCGCGCCAGCATCGCGCCGCGCGCGACGGCGAGAGCGATGAGGAGGACGAGGGCCGCCGCGGACACGGCGAGTCGCGTGCGCATTGTTCCCTGCACTATGCGCCTCAACGAGGCATCCCCCCCGCCGCCGGAGCCGTTCTTAGAGGTCGAGCGCCTTCACGTTTTTCGCGTACTCGAAGATATATTGCTTGCGCGACTCGACCTTATCGCCCATGAGATCGACGAAAATCTGTTCGGCTTCAACGGCATCTTCGACCGCAATGCGCACCAACCGCCGGTGTTCGGGCTCCATCGTCGTCTCGGCGAGCTGCTCGGCATCCATTTCACCCAAGCCTTTGTATTGCTGGACGGTGAAATCTTTGGGGTCGGCACCGGCGAAGATATCGCGTAGTTCGGCTTCGTTAAACGCCCACCACTGTTTCTTGCCTTTGCGAACGCCGTAGAGCGGCGGTTGTGCGATATAAACGTAGCCTTGTTCGATCAACGGTTTCATCTGCCGATAGAAGAACGTCAACAGCAGCGTGCGGATATGCGAACCGTCGACATCGGCGTCGGTCATGATGATAACTTTGTGATAGCGCAGTTTACCGACATCGAACTCATCGCCGAACCCGGTGCCCAACGCCGTGATCATCGTCCGAATTTCTTCGTTGGAGAGCACTTTATCCAAGCGCGCCTTTTCGACGTTGATGATCTTGCCGCGCAGCGGAAGGATCGCTTGTTTGTCGGGGTCGCGCCCGCCCTTCGCCGTGCCGCCGGCGGAATCGCCTTCGACTAAGAAGATCTCGCTTTCGCGCGGATCTTGATTTTTGCAATCGACGAGCTTCCCGGGAAGCCCCGAGCCTTCGAGGGCGTTCTTGCGACGCGAGAGATCGCGGGCCTTTTTGGCCGCTTCGCGCGCGCGCGATGCCTGCATGCACTTGTCGATGATCGCGCGGGCCGCCTTCGGATTCTCTTCGAAGAAAAACTCGAGCCGTTCGTTGAGAAGCCCGTAGACGATGCTGCGAACCTTGGCGTTGCCGAGCTTCGTTTTCGTTTGCCCTTCGAACTGCGGCTCTGCGAGTTTCACGGAAACGACCGCGGTGAGCCCTTCCATGCAATCGTCGGTGGAAAGATTGCCGTCGGATTCCTTGAGAATTCCGCGTTTGCGCGCCGACGAATTCACCGCATTGGTAATTGCAGTGCGGAAGCCAAGCAGATGCATGCCGCCTTCGATGGTGTTGATATTGTTCGCGTAAGAAAATATCTGCTCGCTGTAACTGTCGGTGTATTGCAGCGCGACTTCGATATCGACGCCGTCGCGTTCGTGATGCGTTGCGATGATATCGTGCAGCGCGTCTTTTTTCTCGTTGAGGTACTTGATGAACTCAACGATACCGCCATCGTATTTATACGTCCGTTCGCGCACCTGTTCGCCGCGCTCGTCGCGCAGGGTGATTTGCAAGCCGCGATTGAGGAATGCGAGTTCGCGCAAACGTTTTTGCAGAACGTCCCAATGGAAATCCCCCGTTTCGAAGATTTCCATATCGGGTTTGAATTGCTGAAACGTACCGGTGCGATCGGTCTTGCCGACCTTCTTCATCTTCTGCGACGTGATGCCGCGTTCGAACCGCAATTCGTAGATGTGGCCATCGCGATAGACGCGCGTGAGCATCCACTCCGACAGCGCATTCACGACCGAGATGCCGACGCCGTGGAGACCGCCCGAGACTTTATAGCCGCCTTTGCCGAACTTGCCGCCGGCGTGCAGCACCGTCATCACCACTTCGGCGGCCGGTAGACCCTCTTCGGCGTGGATATCGACCGGTATGCCGCGCCCGTCGTCTTCCACCGAGCACGAGCCGTCGCGATAGAGCGTTACGGCGACATTTTTCGCATAGCCCGCGAGCGCTTCGTCGACGGAATTGTCGACCGCTTCGTAAACGAGCTGGTGCAACCCGCGTTCGTTCGTGTTGCCGATATACATGCCCGGGCGCTTGCGCACGGCTTCAAGCCCGCGCAATACCTCGATCTGTTCGCCGGTATAATCTGTTGCCATAACCTATCTTGTCGTTTCAGTTCCAAAGAGTCGAGCGTACAATTCGTCCCCGAACTCGTTTCGCAACGTCGCGGGAGCGAGTTCGGCGGGCACGCGGCCGGTCTTGAGGGCGACGAACGCTAGTGCGACCGCCCGCTCCCGATCCGCGATGGGAGCACCGCGCCCCCGCGTGAGCCGATTGACGATATCCCCCCAGCGGCGCAATAACTCACGGCGCACGCCGGAAAAATCCTCACGCGTTAGCCCGGTTACCGCGACATGCGCGCGCTCGAAACTCATCCACGGCTCATCGAAGAGCAGGCGTGCGAGCGTTCGGGTGCGCTGCTCGCTTGCCGCGAGCGTGCAGAGGACGCAGGTCGTCCCGGCGTGGGGCGCGATCGGCGCTCCACATCGACTGCATAGGTTCCACCCGAGGGCGGCTTTTGCCCGCCGGTCGGCCTCGATTTCAGCGCGCAGGCGAGCGAGCGCTTCTTTGGCGTCTTTGCTTGGGGTGCGTGGTTCGCGCGGCATCGGTTGCGCGCTCTGCTCCCCCGCGTGCGAGCGCTCGCCGCGCGCCTTCCGGCCGGGGATGCGGCCGACGCGGTAGATCAGACGTTCGACCTCGTAGCCGTGCACGCCGAGTTGCTTGAGAATCGCCTCTTCGAGCCAGGCCAAGTTCGCGATCCAGCCGTTCGAGCTGGCCACGATCGTGAGCTCGCCGCCGACGAATGCGCGCGGATAGGTGTGCCCGGCGAGTGCGATGCCGACGATCTCCCCCCAGTGCGTCTGCAGAACAGCGAGCGGGTCGCCGATCGGCGTGCCGAGATCGATGCCGCGCAACGCCTCACCGAGCGGAGTGAACTTCATGCGACGCGAGCGATTCGCGCGCCCTCGATCGAGAACGCAGTCGCGCCGGGCAACGCATGCTCGAGATGCGTCGCGGTTACGAAGGCCTGTTCGAAGCCGCCGAGTCCGTCGAGGAAGCGAGCGGCTCGGTCGGGATCGAGTTCGGAGAGCACGTCGTCGAGCAGTAAGAGCGGGGCCTCTCCGGTCGCCGCAGCCATCGCTCGGTATTCGGCGACCTTCAACGCCAGCAGCGCGGTGCGGTGCTGTCCCTGCGAGCCGTATTCGGCCAGCGAGCGCCCGTCGAGCGCGAGCGTTAGATCGTCGCGGTGCGGGCCGACGAGCGCGGCGCCGCGTGCGCGCTCGCGGGTTCGCCCGGTTTCGAGCGCCCGCTCGAAGCGTTCGCGCAGCATCGCTTCGTCGTCGCCGATTTCGTAGCCGATCGCGCTGTTGTAGCCCAGTACGAGCTCTTCGCCCGCGCTCCAACGCAGGTGTTCGGCGCGAGCGTGCGGGCCGAGCGTCTGCACGTACTGCGCGCGCGCCAACGTCATGCGCGCACCGCGTTCGACCATCGTGCGATCGTAGATCGCGAAGAGCTCCTCGTCGTAGGGCGGGCCGGAGCGCAGTAACGCATTTTTTTGCCGCAACGTGCGCGCGTACATCGCTAAGGCCGTGTAGTAATTCGGCTGCTCTTGCGCCAACGCGAGATTTAAAAACGCGCGCCGCAAACCGGGCGCTCCCACGATGACGGCCAGATCGGCCGGGGCGAAGCTTACGACGCGAAGTTTCCCGAGAAAATGGGCGTACCGCACGGCGCGCCCGTTAATTGTGAGGGTCTTTCGCGTCGTCCGTTCGCCGCGTGCGATGGTGAAGCCGAGGGTGACGTTTCCCGAACGAACCACCGCATCGGCGCTTACGGCCGCTAGGCCGTAGCCCTCGCGAACGATCTCCGCCTCGCGCGAGGTACGAAAAGATTTCCCGGTTCCCAGCAGGCCGATCGCCTCGAGCAGATTGCTTTTCCCTTGCGCGTTTCGCCCGAGAAAGACGTTCAGCCCCGCTTGCGGCTCGATCGTCGCCTCGCCGTAATTACGACAATTCGCCAACGTAATGCGCGTGATGCGCATCGCGCTATTGACGCAACGGCATCAGCACGTAGAGCTGCGACGCGCCTTCGGTGGACTCTACGGGAGTCAATGCCGCCGGCGAGAGCGGGCCGACGAATTCGATCCGGCACTGTGCGCTCTTCACGTGGTTGAGAACTTCGATCATGTAGCGCGCGTTAAAGGCGATCGTGAGATCGTCGCCTTCTTGTTCGATCTCGATCTCTTCGTAGGCATTTCCCGAACGCTCGGAGTTCGCGGTGACGATCAACGTGTGGTTGGAAAGGTTCATCTTCACCATCGAAGCACGGTCGCCGGCGACGAGTTCGGCGCGGCGTAAGGCGCCGACGAGCGCCGGAACGCTCGCGGTGACTTTACGGTCGAACTTCGCGGGAATCACTTGTTGGTAATTCGGATACTGTCCGTCGACTAAGCGCACCGTCACGGCGGCATGTTCGGCCGAGAACTGTAGTTGATTGTTCTGCGCGCCCAACACATTGACGTTGACGCGCTCCGCACCGGCGAGGTTACGCGCCGTCTCCGCGAGAGCTCGCGAAGGAACGATAAAGCGCTCGTGCCCACCCGGCGATTCGTCGAGCGTGGTTTCGTAGCGTGCGAGCCGATAGCCATCGGTTGCGACCATCGTGAGTTTATCGCCCTCGATCTCGAGCAGCGTCCCCATCATCACCGCACCGCGCGCTTCTTCGGTCGCCGCGGCAAAGATAACGGCTTCGATTCCTTCACGTAGGCGTTTACCGGAGAGCGCAAATTGAGCGCCTTTGACGGCCGCGGGCAAGGGCGGGTACTCTTCGCCCGGAAGGGCGTTGAAATCGTAGTTCGTGCGTTCGCACTTCACGCTGACGCGATTCGGCGTTCCGCTGAGATCGATCGTCGAGGTCGACGGTAAATTCGCGAGATAGCCGGCAAACAGCTTCGCCGGCACCGTGATGCTACCGGGCTCTTCGATCTCCGCTTTCAGACGCTGCTCGAGGGTCAGTTCGAGGTCGGTTGCACGAACGGAGACCGAACCGTTCTCGGCAGCAATGAGCACGTTGGAAAGAATCGGCACCGTCGTATGCGCGTTTACGACTTTACTTGCCGCACTAACGGCGGCGGCGATCTCCTTGGTCTCACAGGATAGCTTCACAGTTACTCACGTCCTCTTGCATGTAAGCCGTCGTTCTTTATTGAGTATATAAGTAGTCGTCGTACCAGTAGAGCGGTGGGGCGTGCGAACAAGTTCGCTTTTAGCCTACGGGAATGCGGCTTTCGACCGCATCGACCGTGTGGGTAAGGCTGCGAGCGGTTTTTCGCAGTTTCGGGCGCTCGTAGCGGCGGTTTTGTTATCCACCTTCGTGCACCGCCCCTGTACGGGGCGTGGTGGAGAGCCCGGCACGGAGAAGGAAGCGATCAGCGCCGACATGCGTCGATCAGGCGCTCGACCCGGTTGCGGAACGCTTCGTCGCGCATCATCTGTTCTTTGATTTTGTTGCGCGCGTAAATAATCGTGGTGTGATCTTTTTTCCCGAATTCGCGTGCGATCTGGGGGAGCGAACAATTGGTGAGTTGGGTGGCGACGTACATCGCGATCTGACGGGGCCCGGCGACGCGAGCGTCGCGACGCGGATGGTCGAGTTCTTTCAAGGTGAGGCCGTTGGCCGCGGCGACGACCTCTTTGATCTTGGGAATGGTGACTCGGCTGACCGAGGCATCGGCGATAAGGCTCTTCAGCGCCTCGCCGGCGAGTTCGGTGGTGATCGGGGATTTCGAGAGCGAGGCAAAGGCAACGACGCGGATCAACGCCCCCTCGAGTTCGCGGATGTTCGACGGGATCACGCGGGCGATAAACGAGGTGACCTCGTCGGGAACGGGGATCCGGTCGGTCTGTGCCTTCTTGCGCAAGATCGCTTCCCGGGTCTCGATGTCGGGGTTCTGTATATCGGTGAGCAGGCCCCATTCAAAGCGCGAACGGAGCCGCGATTCGAGCGTCTGGATCTCCTTCGGCGGCCGGTCGGAGGAAATGATCAGCTGGCGCCCCGATTCGTGGAGCGCGTTGAATGTATGGAAGAACTCCTCTTGCGTGGTCTCTTTCCCGGCGAGGAACTGGATATCGTCGATCAATAACACGTCGACCTGACGATACTTGTTTCGGAATTCCGGCGTTTTGTTATTTTGTAACGCAATGATGAATTCGTTGGTGAATTTCTCGCAGGTGACGTAGACGAGGTTGGCGCCGGGATGATCGACGAGCACGCGGTGGCCGATCGCATGCATGAGATGGGTTTTCCCCAACCCGACGCCGCCGTAGAGGAAGAGGGGATTGTAGGCGCGGGCCGGCGCCGACGCGACCGCCTGTGCGGCGGCGTGCGCGAACCGGTTAGAGTTTCCGACGACGAACTCTTCGAAGGTGTACCGGACGTTGAGGTTGGCGCTGCGTAACGTATCGAGGTTTCGCACTTGCGATATCGCCGCGACGGGGCTGGGCTCTACTGAGGCGTTCGGCGTACGCTCTTCGCGGGTCGGCGCGGCGGCTTGCGCGAGCCGCGCGATCTCCTCGGGCTCGAGAACGCGAATGCGCAACGTGACCGCTTCGCCGAAAACGCCGCTGAGGGTTTCGACGATCTGCGACTTCAGGCGCGTTTCCACCCATTCGCGCGCGAAGCCGGTATGGACGCCTAACGAAAGCTCGCTTCCGTCGATTGCAAGCAAGTGCATCGGCTTGATCCACATCTCGAAAACCGGCTTCGAAAACGCATCGCGCAACGCAACTAAAGCGCTCTCCCAAAGCTCCGTTGAAAACTCCGAGGTGCCGACCGTCAGCGCCATGCCGTTGCTCCTTACATAAAGCCTGATTAAGAACGTTATCGATGCACCAAGGCCGGAGCCTTCGCGCAGCGGGGTGGGTCTCTCGGCTTGGCTTAATGAGGGCATCTCCCTGCGAAAGTATCCACGGAGTTGTGCACTTATCCACAAGACGTGTTCCGACGCTTTTTCGGTCTTTTTGCCGCCTTTTGCCCACAATCGAACGCGCGACCCGAAGGGGCGGAAAAGCCCGCCATTACAGGCGAAACTTCGCTTCGAACGTTCGAAAAAGCCCTCCCTATGCACAGCTTTCTCAACAGGTGTGGAGAGCGCCCCCGCTTGACGTGCGGGCCTTCCCCTGCCTATACTCCCTAAGCCGTCTGCCGCCCATCGGCGGCCTTTTCAATGTCCACCTAGGAGCTACACACATTATGAAGCGGACGTACCAGCCGCACAATCGGCGCCGTAAGCGCGTCCACGGGTTCCTCGAGCGCATGCGCACGAAGAACGGCCGCAACGTGCTCGCACGTCGGCGCAAGAAGGGGCGTCACCGCCTCAGCGTCTAGGCGGTAGAAGCACCCCGTGCCGATGCGCCGCTACGAAACCCTGAAGCGGCGAGCCGATTTCCATCGTTTGCGCCGCAGCGGCCGACGTGTCGAAACGTCGGCCTTTTCGCTTTTCTCCGATCGCGGCCGCGAGGGAGCCTACCCGGTCGTCGGGATCTCGGTCTCCGGCGGCGTTGGGGGGGCGGTCGTTCGCAACCTCATCAAGCGCCGCCTCGGCGCCGCCGTTCAGGCCCGGCTCGCTGCGCCCGCCCCAGGGCGGCTGCTGCTGGTCGCCAAGCCCGCCAGCGCGGGCATGAGCTACGCCGACCTCGAGCGGGCCGTCTTCGAGGCGATCCGATGACGCGCTCGCAGCGCGCCGCGATCGCGGCGATCGCGCTCTATCGGCGCCTGCTCTCGCCGCTCTTTCCGCCGGCCTGCCGGTACGAGCCGACCTGTTCGCAGTATGCAAGCGAAGCGATCGCTCGCTTCGGCGTACTTCACGGCGCGCGGCTCGGGCTGCTCCGGCTTTTGCGCTGCCATCCGTGGCACGCCTCGGGGTACGATCCCGTTCCCCCGACCATTTCGTTGAAAGGACCCCGGTGACGCCAATCTTCGCCGCCTCGATACTCGACCCGATCGTGAATTCGCTTTCGTGGTTGGTTCTGGGGATCGACCGCTACACGCACAACCTCGGCGTGAGCTTAGTCGTTCTCGCTTTGCTGATTCGGCTCGTCTTCTGGAAGCTCAACGTCGCGCAGTTCAAAGCGATGATCTCGATGCAAAAGGTCGCACCGGAGATGAAGAAGCTTCAGGCGCGCTATAAGGACGACTCCAAGAAGCTTCAAGAAGAGACGATGCGTCTCTATAAGGAGCACAACGTCAACCCGCTCGCCGGTTGCTTGCCGATGCTGGTTCAATTGCCGATTCTCTTCAGCGTCTTTTGGGTCGTCATCTTGCATCGCGATCTCTACGCGCAGACGAAATTCTGGTGGATCGGCACCGCGCTCTCGGCACATTTTCCGGCGATCTTCGCGCAGAGTCTCGCGCAGCCCGACCTGCTGCTCATCGTGCTCTACATGATCTCGCAGTACGTCAGCCTGCGCTTTACGACGATGCCGGCGGCCGACCCGCAGCAGGCCAATACGAACAAGATCATGCAGATCGTCTCGCCGCTGATGATCGGTTTCTTCGGATTCCGCGCGCAGTGGCCGTCGGCGATGGTGCTCTACTGGCTCTCGTATAACGTGCTGACGATGGCGCAGCAGTTCTACATGCTGCGGCAATATCACGAACCGCTCGGCGCGATCGATAGCGATCGCGCGATCACCGCCGACGATAGCGTCTCGGCTGCGGTTCGCGAGATCGACGAACGCGTCGCAAAATCCTCAAAGAAAAAGCGCGCGGCCTCATCGCCCGCGCTCGATAACGGCTCGGTTAAAAAGAAAGGCGCGAAGCCCTAATGCTCTACGAAGACGATTACGAGTTTGAAGAACAGCCGGCGCACATTCGCGACCGTGCGATTCCCGGTAGCGGCGGCGGAGGCGGCCGCGGGCGCCGACCATTTCGCGGCGGCGGACGCCCGCGTTCGAACGCTCCGTCGGGCCAGGCGCAACCCGTTCCTGAAGATGCGAAGCCCGCGCACGCGCTCCTCGCCGAAATGCTCGCGAAGATGGGCGTCGGCGCTTCGGATATTTCGTATATTCCGCGACAGGAAGGCGAATATTTCGAGGTCAACGGCCCCGACCTCGCGATGCTGATCGGGCGACACGGCAACACGCTCGAAGCGATCAATTTGGTCTTCAATAACATCATCAATGCGGGAAATCGCGGCAACCGTCGTTATTTCACGATCGATGCTGAGGGCTATCGCGCCCGCCGTGCGGAGCGCTTGAAAGAGATCGCACTCGATGCCGTCGAGGAAGTCGTTCGCAGCGGCAAGCCGAGCAAACTCGAACCGATGCTCCCCTCGGAGCGCAAGATCGTGCACATGACGATCTCCGAAGACGCTCGCATTCGCACCGAATCCGAGGGCGTGGAGCCCGAGCGCTGCGTCGTCGTCTTCCCGGCTTGATCTCTGCATAGCGCTTCGTTTCGAGAAGCACGCTGCCATGAAGCGCTACGCATCGGCCCGGGTCGACCATCTACAGATCGCGATCCCCGCGGGGGGTGAAGAAGCGGCGCGCGCCTTTTATGGTGCGCTCCTCGCTCTGCGCGAGGTGCCCAAACCGCCGGACCTGCGCGCGCGCGGCGGGCTCTGGTTTCGCAGCGGTTCGGTGGCACTGCATCTCGGCATCGACCCCGATTTTCGCCCCGCAACGAAAGCCCACGTCGCACTCGCGAGCGCGGAGTACGAAGCGCTGATCGCGCGTCTGCGCGCGGCGGCGGTAGCGATTCGTGCCGACGAGCTTCCATTCGAGGGGCGGGCGCATTGTTACGTTGCCGACCCGTTCGGCAATCGCATCGAACTGATCGATGATGCACCGCGCGCGGCGACCGTCGATAAAACGGGTGAAGCAACCATCGTTGCGGTGTCGACGCCTCCGGGGCACGGCGCGATCGCGATCGTGCGCACGAGCGGCGCCGATGCACGCGCCATCGCGGCGAAACTCACCGACGGCGCCGCGCTCGCCCCGCGCCACGCGACGCGCGTCGCGCTCGTCGATGAAGCCGGGCGCCCGCTCGACGACGCGCTCGCGCTCTATTTTCCGGCTCCGCACTCGGCGACCGGCGACGATGTCGTCGAATTTCATCTGCACGGATCGCCGGTGCTCGCGCGCGAGTTGCTGCGCGCCGCGATTGCATGCGGGGCGCGGCAAGCGGAGGCGGGGGAGTTTACGCGCCGCGCGTTTCTCGCCGGAAAACTCGATCTCGACGGCGTCGGCGCGGTCGGCGATCTCATCGCGGCCGAGACGGCATCGGCGGCGCGCGCCGCGCTCGCCAATCTCGGCGGCGCCCTTCAAGCGCGGGTGAAAGCGCTGCGCGCATCGTTGCGCGGGCCGCTCGAACGGCTCGCCGCGTCGATCGATTTTCCCGACGAAGTCGAGGAGCCGGCCCGCGCACCGCTCGCCGAGGCGCTCGACGAACTTCAGCGCGAGCTCGCGCAGCTGCAGCGCGATGGCGAGGTCGGCCGCTTGCTGCGCGAGGGAGTGAGCCTCGCCATCGTCGGCCCGCCGAACGCCGGCAAATCGTCGTTGCTCAATGGATTGCTCGGCGAGCAGCGGGCGATCGTCTCGGAGCTTCCCGGCACCACGCGCGACAGCATCGAAGAGCGTTTTGTCGTCGACGGGGTCGCGGTGCGCGCCGTCGATACCGCCGGCATTCGCGCGCACGCCGATCGCCTCGAGGCGATGGGCATCGAGCGTTCGCACCGTGCGTTCGAGAGCGCGCGCATCCTCCTCTTGGTGCTCGACGCATCGACGCCGCTCTCCGAACAGGCCGAAGCGTTGCTCGCGCGTAGCGAAGGGCGCGATCGCATCGTCTTCTTCAACAAGGCCGATCTCGGCACGTCGGCAGTGCGCGCGGTTGCGGGAATCTCGGTGGTCGGCAGCACGTTTTTGCCGCAGACGCTCGACGAACTACGGGCGGCGATCGCGCGCGTCGGCTGGGGGTCGGAGCGGCCCGATCTGGAGCGGGCGCATCTCGCCTTCGGCGGAGAGTTCGACGCGATCGCGCGGGCGCTCGAGGCGCTCGCTTCGGCGCGTTCGGCAATCGCTGCGGGCGAGCCGCTGGATTTGGTCGGCAACGATCTGCGACTCGTCGATGCGGCACTCGCACGGCTCTCGCACGCGGAGGCGAGCGAGGAGATGCTGGAGAGCATCTTCGCGCGCTTCTGTATCGGAAAATAGCGATGGAAGCGATGCGGAGCGACGACGCGGGCGTCATCGTGGTCGGCGGCGGACACGCCGGCGTCGAAGCGGCGCATGCCGCCGCAAAAATCGGCGTGCCGACGCTGCTGCTCACGGGGGATCCGGAGCGTATCTGTACGCTGCCCTGCAATCCTTCGATCGGCGGAAGCGCGAAGGGACAGATCGTTCGCGAGATCGACGCACTCGGCGGCGCGATGGGCGTGCTCGCCGATTCTTGCAGCCTCCACGCGCGATTTTTGAACGAGAGTAAGGGGCCGGCGGTGCGCGCGTTGCGGCAACTGATGGACAAACCATCGTACAATCGGGCGGCGTTGCGATTGCTTCGGAGTTTGCCGGCGTTGCAGATCGAAGCGGCGATGGTCGAAGCGTTGATCGTTGTTGCCGGTGAGATGCGCGGCGTTCGTTGTGCCGACGGGCGAGCGTTCTACGCGCGTCGCGTCGTTTTGGCGACCGGTACGTTTTTGGGCGGCAAACTTTTTCGCGGCGAGGACGTGCAGCCCGGCGGACGACATGCCGAAGCGCCTTCGATCGGTCTCTCGCATGCTTTGCGCGAGATCGGTTTCTCGATGCAACGCCTTAAAACGGGAACGCCGCCGCGCGTCGCTCGCACGAGCGTCGATTACGCGGCGATGCGCGTGCAAGAACCGAGCGCGATGCCGTTGTTGTTTTCGCGACGGAGCGAAGCGCGCTTCGTCGGCCCGCAACTGCCGTGTTATCTTCTCGACACCAACGAACGCACGCACGCACTCGTGCGCGAGAACTTGCATCGTTCGCCGCTCTACGGGCTCGATTTGATTCGTGGCATCGGCCCGCGTTATTGCCCGTCGATCGAAGACAAAGTGGTGAAGTTCGCGCATAACCCGACGCATCAACTCTTCATCGAACCCGAGGGCTGGGAGGAACCGACGCTCTACGTCGGCGGTTTCTCGACCTCGCTTCCCGCCGAGGTGCAAGTTGCAATGCTGCAGACGCTACCGGGGATGGAACGCTGCGAGATGCTGCGCGCGGGATACGCCGTTGAATACGACATGGTTGCGCCGACGGAGTTGGACGACACGCTGCAGACGCGCCGGATAACCGGGCTCTACCATTGCGGGCAACTCAATGGCACCTCCGGCTACGAAGAGGCCGCCGCGCAGGGCTTGCTCGCCGGGGCGAATGCGGCGCTCGCCGCGCGCGGGCGCGAGGCGCTTCGCATCGCGCGCTCCGAGGGCTATATCGGAGTGCTCGTCGACGATCTCGTTGGGAAAGGCGTCGACGAGCCCTACCGGATGATGACCTCGCGTGCCGAGCACCGCGTGCTGCTGCGGCACGATAACGCCGACCGGCGCCTCACACCACAGGGTCGCGCCATTGGATTGGTTGATGACGACCAATGGACTGGTTTTTCAGAGGAAATCGCGCTTTTGGATCGTGCTCTCCTCGATGTCGAGCGGCAGCGTCTGCCGGTGCGCGAGATCGGCGAGGAGCGTTTTCAGGGTGCCCCGACCCTCGCCGAGGCTTTACGGCGCCCGCAGATCCACATCGAAGATCTGCGCCGATGGCTTCCCGAAGGGTTCGCCCCGGAGCTTTCCGAGCGGCTCGAGATCGAGATCAAGCTCGAAGGCTATGTGAAGCGGGAGGAGCAGGCCGTTACGCAGGCGGCTCGACGGGAGCGGCTCCTCATTCCACTCGATTTTGCCTACGACCGCGTCGGGGCGCTCTCGACCGAGGCTCGGGAGAAGCTGCAGCGGCAGCGGCCGCGGACGCTCGGTGCGGCGGCGCGGATCCCCGGGGTCGCCCCCGCCGACGTAGCGATTCTTTCGCTGCATTTGCAGCGCCGTGAAGAGCCTTCCGCGAGGGCGGCGCGATGAGCGATCGCGACGAGCTCTACGAACTCCTGGCCGGCTCCGCGATCGACGAAGCGCTGCGCGACTCGCTCAGCACCTTCGGGGCCTCGTTGCTGGAGACGAATCGGCGCTTCAATCTCACCGGTGCGAAGAATCCGGCGGCATTGCTCCCGCATCTCCTCGATGCGTTGACGTTGCTTCCGGAGATCGAGGGGCGAACGATCGACATTGGCTCCGGCGGCGGTTTTCCGGGAATCCCGCTTCTGCTCGCCGGTGCTCGGGTCGATTTTCTCGAGTCGAACGCGAAGAAATGCGGCTTTCTGCGCGATCAAATTACGGCGTTCGGCGCGCACGCCGAGGTTTTCTGCGGCCGGGCGGAGGCGCTCGGGCGCGACCCCGGCTTGCGCGAGCAGTACGACCGGGCTGTCGCCCGCGCGGTCTCCTCGGCGACGACCGTCGCGGAGTATCTGGTTCCGTTCCTGCGGGTCGGGGGCGTCGCCTTGATGCCTCGTGGGCGTGCCGAGGAGGGAGAGGCGGCGGCGATCGCCGACGCGGCAATGGTTCTCGGTGCGGAGCCGCTCGAGGATCTGTTGCTCGAAGGGGAGCGCCGGATCGTCCGCCTGGTCAAGCGACGTCCGACCCCGAGCCGTTTTCCTCGCCGCACCGGGATCCCGGAGAGCAAGCCGCTCTGCGGCTAGTGCTCGCGCTCTGCGGCTAGTGCTCGCGCTCTGCGGCTAGTGCTCGCGCTCTGCGGCTAGTGCTCGCGCTCTGCGAGCACGGCTGCCTGCGAGGGCGGGTGTTTCACGAGAAACATCTGTGTCGCCCCGAGTAGGCCCCGTTGTCACCCCGAGTAGGTGGCGTAGCCACCGTATCGAGGGGCGCACCACTGCTGTCACCCCGAGTAGGTGGCGCAGCCACCGTATCGAGGGGCGCACCGCTGTGTCACCCCGAGTTGATCGCAAAGCGATCGTATCGAGGGGCGCAGCGCTGTGTCACCCCGAGTAGATCGCAAAGCGATCGTATCGAGGGGCGATCCGTTGTGTCACCCCGAGTAGGTGGCGCAGCCACCGTATCGAGGGGCGAACCGCTGTGTCACCCCGAGTAGATCGCAAAGCGATCGTATCGAGGGGCGCACCGCGCTCCCTGGGCGCCGGCGGCGCACCGCTCCTCGCTAGACGCTCGCGGCTCGGACAAGCAAGGTCAGGGTCCTCGCCGCTCGCTTAAGCGCTCGTCGGGTGCACCGCGGCGCCGTCGCGCGCTGTTGCCACCCCGAGTACGCCCCGCCGTCACCCCGAGTAGATCGCGAAGCGATCGTATCGAGGGGCGATCCGTTGTGTCACCCCGAGTAGATCGCGAAGCGATCGTATCGAGGGGCGAACCGCGCTCGCTTAAGCGCTCGTCGGGTGCA